>NZ_JBVYHQ010000006.1:0-270514 GCF_056032945.1 Lelliottia sp. RD5
TCGCCGCCCCCTTAACAATCCCGGCTCCCGGCAAGAAAATCGCCGCTACGCGGTACTTTCGTCTTATTCCCTTCGGCTTTCGGGTCGGTCGCGATCCTGCATCCATGCAGGTCACGCCCTCTCCGCGCATCCCTGCGCGTCGCCCCGGCCTTTGGTCAACGACTCAACGATTTACAGCCGGACCATAGCATCGCTGTAATTTTTCTATGTTAAATGAGCCATTTCCATTGCTTCAGAATGAAGATTACTGCGGCCTCCAGCGCTACGGTTGAGGTATCAGGCCACATCTTTACTCCTCCATCGCAATGTGTATCGCCTCGCCCATTTTCTTCAGCGCCTCGCGGTTTTTCTCGTTTGCCGGCAGAGCAACGTTGATGCGCAGGCAGTTGCGATATTTACCTGAGGCGGAGAACAGCGATCCCGCGGCGGCCTGTATTTTCAGCGCGCACAGCTGTTTGCTGACGCAGACCATATCCACCTGTTCCGGTAATTCCACCCACAGTAAAAAACTCCCTTGTGGGCGCGTCACGCAGATCTCCGCCGGAAAATACTGGCGCACCCAACAGGTGAATGTTTCCATATTTTGCTGATAAATCTGGCGCATACGCCGCACATGACGATGGTAGTGCCCATCGCGAATAAACGCGGCGACCGCCATTTGCGTCGCCGGAACGTTAAACCCGCCCGCCGCATATTTCATGTGCATCACCCGGTCATAATAGCGGCCGGGCACAATCCAGCCCACGCGCAGCCCAGGCGCAACAGTTTTGGTAAACGAGCTGCACAGGATCACGCGGCCGTCGATATCGAAAGAGTGAATCGTGCGCGGACGCGGATATTCCGCCGCCAGCTCGCCATAGATATCGTCTTCGACAATCACGATATCGTGGCGCTGCGCCAGTGCCAGAACCTGCCGTTTGCGCGCTTCCGGCATGATAAAACCGAGCGGATTGTTGCAGTTAGGCACCAGAATCACCGCTTTAATCGGCCACTGCTCCAGCGCCAGTTCCAGGGCTTCAATGCTGATCCCGGTTTGCGGATCGGTCGGGATTTCAATGGCTTTGATATCAAACCCGCGTAGCATCTGCATGGTGCCGTGGAATGACGGCGACTCCACCGCCACGATATCGCCCGGCTTACAGACAGAAAGCAGCGCGATCGACAGCGCACCGTGACAACCGTTAGTGATGACAATTTCATCCGCCGAAACGGTCGAACCGCCGTCGAGCATCAGGCGTGCGATTTGCTCGCGTAGCTCCTGTCGTCCTTCCAGCATGTCGTAGCTCAGCATTTCGCAGGGATTATGTTGTGCAATCCGGCTCATCTCGCGCCACAGTGGTTTCAGGCTCGGCTGGGTAAGATCCGGCGAACCGCCGCCAAAAGAGATCATCTCGCGATCGCCACGTGCATCCAGCAGCATCATCACTTCATCCCACTGGGTTACATCGACTGGACGCTGTACCGGGCGCGTCATGGCGGGCACGGGGGGCTGGGCTTTGCGTTGTGAGACAAAATAGCCTGATCGCGGCTGCGGGGTAATGAGCTGGAGATTTTCCAGAATCTGATAGGCCTGCTGAATGGTACTTATACTGACGCCGTGTTCCTGGCTCAATGCGCGCACCGATGGTAAACGCTCGCCGTTACGATACAGCCCTTGTTCAATACGTTCCGCCAGGAGATTGGCCAGATGTTGGTAGCGCGTCATGCTGTATCCTTTGTTTTTGCCATACAGATTATCAAACCAGTACAGATGGCCGCAGAAAACGGCATTCAGATACTGTTTTAGCGGATCTGTATGTTAAAGAAAAGTTTTTTTTGAATCTGTATTGCAGGCGGGTGTTTCGTTGATGATAAGGCCTCTGGCAACGTGAGGAAATCATCATGGAATTTAACGAAAATCGTTCAGCTCGCCCGTTTTTTGGCTTCGTTTTAATCTGGCGGGCATTTAAAAGATGGCGTCACCGCGAACAAACGCGGCGTATTTTGCAGGCAATGAGTGACGAACAGCTGCGGGATGTCGGATTAACCCGTTATGACGCGTGAAAGAGTGGAAACGGCATTTATCTGCACGGTGGCAGATAAATGCCTGAATATTATTCTGCAGGTGTTTTGCTGGTGTTATCCGCAATGCGGCGCAGATATTCGTTATTTTTAAATGCCACCATAATTAATTCAAACATCACGCGACAGCCAATGAGGCTGAAGATCATGCCGAAAAAGCCGGTGAACAGATGTTCGGTAAACATGGAGTACAGGCCGCCAATCAGAATAAACAGCATGGCGATCCAGTAGAAAAAGACTAATACGCGCGGTGTGAGCAGGTAATCAAATCCCAGGATTGATTTCATTTTATTGTCCTTATAATAAAGTCGATATCGACAAAAGAGCGCAGAGTATAAAGAGATGTACGGTCTCGCACACCTACAAATATTTCCCGGGTAGATGCGTTCATTCTAACAGGCGCAATGTTTCAGCTAACGGTTTGCGTAAAAGGATTAACGCTTCTTCATAGCTGCGCACATTGTTATAGCCCATCACCAGGCCATAACGTTTACCGGAGCTGCGATACCATTCGGATAACGCATTGACCTGAAGCTGATGCTGCTGCCAGATACGCGCGACTTCGCGATCGTCACTGCCTTTGGTTAAAAAGGCGACAATGTGCATGCCGCCATCGTTTTGCTCAGTGAAAAACCGCGCGCCGTACACGTCATGGAGCGCGGCGATCATCCAGTCGCGCCGCTGCTGATACAGCGCGCGCATCTTTTTGAGATGGCGGAAAAAGTGCCCATCGCCGAGAAAAGCCGCGAGGATCTTTTGCGTCAACACTGGCTGACCGCTGGTGACGATATCCGCGCAATCGGTAAACGCCGCGACCGTGCTGACGGGCATTACCAGGTAGCCCATGCGCAATGATGGCATCACGGTTTTGCTAAACGTCCCCATAAAAATCACCCGATCGTGGCGATCCAGACTTTTCAATGATGGCAGCACCTTGCGGGTGTAGTGGAATTCGCCGTCGTAATCATCCTCTATAATCCACGCGTCATTCTGACTCGCCCAGTCGAGCAACTGCTGCTTGCGTGGAAGAGAAAGGGTGACCGCCAGAGGACTTTGGTGCGAAGGCGTGACGATGGCAAACCGTGCGTCGCGATGGTGGCGCAGCAGATAATCAGTATCCATTCCAGAACGATCTACCGGCACGGTGTGCAGGCGGGGAACGAGACGTTTAAGCAGTTGCTGACCCATAAAATAGCCCGGATCTTCAAACACCACCTTATCGCTACGGCTGGCAAGCGTATCCAGAATCAGACGCAGACTGCCGCTGTAACCGCTGGTTATCAGCACTTGCTCAGCCGTACAGGATAAACCCCGCGAAATATTCAGGTAGCTGGCGATTGCCTGACGCAGCGGATACCAGCCCATGACGGGCGGGCTGAGCATCTCTTCCTGGCGCATCGAGCGCGTCGCCTGACCTGCCAGCAGCAGCCATTTCTTATACGGAAAACAGTCCAGCGCCGGAATGCCGGGACGCAGAAAACCGGTGCGTTCACGCTGGCTTATCAGTGATTCGGGCAGTTTTCCGGTTGTTTGATCAAGAGGGGCGTTCTGGCTGGCAGGGAGATTAAGATCCGGATTGACCCGCGTCCCGCGCGCGCCCTGACTCACCAGATAGCCTTCACCAATTAAAATGGCGTAGGCCGTTTCGACCGTTTTACGCGCGACTTTTAGCTCTTCGGCCAGCACGCGAATGGCAGGCACTTTATCGCCAGGCTTCAGCACGCCACGCGCAATGTTGTCGCGATAGCGGGTGTAAATATCGTGATAGCCTGATTTCATGTCCTACCTATTTTTATGGATTTTGTATCTTTTTACTATGCCATTAACGGCGTAAATTTGCTCCATCGCATGACACATGCCGCACAAAAAAGAGGAAAGACCATGAGCACTCGCGTCAATCACCACAAAGCCACTCCCGCACTTGCTAAAGCGCTGTCCGACCTGAGCATGGCGATCGGCAAAACGTCCATCGATCCCGCGCTCAAGCACCTGATCGACATCCGCGTTTCCCAGCTCAACGGCTGTACTTTCTGTCTGGATATGCACAGTAAAGAGGCGAAAATTGCCGGTGAACGTGAATTGCGTCTTTATCACCTGACGGTCTGGCGCGAATCGCCGCTGTTCAGCGCCCGTGAAAAAGCCGCGCTGGCGTTCACCGAAGCGCTGACGCAAATTACCCCGGAAGGGGTGAGCGATGAGTTATACCGGAGCGTGTCAGAGCATTTCTCGGATACTGAGATTTCCGAGCTGAACTTTGCCATCGTGGCGATCAACGCCTGGAACCGTTTGGGCATCACTTCGCGCATGGAGCCGGGCGCGATGGATGTGGCGTATGGACTGAATAAAGCGAATCTGGAATAAGTCGGTATTATGTAAATCTTGTCCGCACAATTAGTGATAATCGCCCTTTCCTCATAGAGAGGGCGAACCGCGCCCACCTCTCTCGCCTCTTTCACAATTCCTGCTCTTTCGCCCTTCGTTTCTTGATACTTACCCTGATAACTATTATCTTGTCCGCGAGTGATGAGAGGATTTCCCATGAGCGAAGAAGATCTGTTCTGCCGCAGGCCGATGGGTATGCGGATGGCCATGATTGTGCGTCAGTGGCGCGCGGTGATTGACGACGCCATTCTCGATACGGGGTTAACTCAGTCGAGCTGGACGGTGATGATGCAGCTTGAGCAGTTGGGGGAAAACGTATCGGTGAGCGAGCTGGCGGAAGTGCAGGGTATCGAACTGCCGCCGCTGATGCGCACGCTTACACAGCTGGAAAAGCAGGGCTATCTGCTGCGCACCACATCGCCTTATGACAAGCGCATCCGGCTGCTGACACTCACGCCGGAAGGCAAAGCGGTGCTGAAAACCCTCACGCGTGTGATTGAGGAATTTCAGACTCGCGTATCGCAAAATATTGCGCCTGAACATCTCGACATTTTCAGCGCAACATTAAATCAAATCGCCTGCAATTTGCGGACAATCCGCGAAGAAGATAACAAGATCTAAAAATGACTCCTGAACAAAAGTTTGCCCGTTGGGTAAGGGTGAGTATTGCCTCTTTCCTGCTGATGTTTGTCTACTTTATCGTTGCCGATATCTGGATCCCGCTGACGCCGGACTCCACCGTGATGCGCGTGGTGACGCCGGTTTCTGCGCGCGTTTCTGGCTACGTGGCGGCGGTCCATGTTCACAATAACAGTCAGGTG
This sequence comes from Lelliottia sp. RD5, assembly GCF_056032945.1. NCBI lineage: Bacteria > Pseudomonadati > Pseudomonadota > Gammaproteobacteria > Enterobacterales > Enterobacteriaceae > Lelliottia > Lelliottia sp. RD5. The sequence goes on from NZ_JBVYHQ010000006.1 coordinate 5,265, forward strand.
AAAAGGGGCGATGTGCTCTTTGAACTCGATCCCACGCCGTTTCGCAATAAAGTCGAAGCCGCACAAATCGCGCTTGAGCAGGCGCGGCTCGCTAACCAACAGCTGGATGCCCAGATTGTCGCCGCCCAGGCGAGCTTGAAAACCGCGCAGCTCACCGCGCGTAACGATAAAGTCACGTTTGAGCGTTATCAAAAACTGAGCGCCCTGCAAAACGTGTCGCAGGCGGATCTGGATAACGTTCGCACCGCCTGGCAGAGCAGCGAGCAGTCGGTCGCGAATCTGGACGCCAACATCCATAACCTGCGCATTGAGCGCGGCGAGCGGGATGAAAAGCGTAACGTGACGCTGCAAAAATACCGCAATGCGCTGGAAGAGGCCGAGCTGAATCTGAGCTGGACGAAAGTCTACGCCCAGGCCGATGGCACGGTGAGTAACGTTCAGCTAAGTCCCGGCTTTTACGCGTCGTCCGGCTCCGCCGCGCTGGCGCTGGTGAACAATCAGACCGATATCGTGGCCGATTTTCGCGAGAAAAGTTTACGTCATACGCATCAGGGGACCGACGCCGCCGTGGTATTTGATGCGTTCCCGGGCCGCGTTTTCCGCGCACATGTTTCCAGCAGCGATGCCGGGATCCTGGCGGGGCAGGAGGCGGTAAACGGCGAGCTGTCTGCGCCGGAAACCTCTAATCGCTGGGTACGCGACGCGCAGCGTATGCGCATTCACATCGCGCTGGACGAAGCGCTGCCAAAACATCTGCCGACCGGCGCTCGCGCTACCGTGCAGCTGTATAACAGCGAAGGGCCGTTCGCACGCTTCTTCTCGGGGCTGCAAATTCATCTCGTCAGCCTGCTGCATTATGTTTATTGATCATGTCTATTAACACTCTTGCGCGGGTGTTTACCCCGCACGGCAATATTGTCTATACGGCCAATGATTTTCGCCAGACGTTGCGCATCGTTTTTGCTGGCATGATTGCCCTGAGCATTTCGAGCTTTTACAACACCACCTACGGCGTGTTTTTCGTGGTATATCCGATCATGCTGCTGTCGCTAGTGCCGGTGTTTAATCGTCATGTCGCAAAACAATTTGTTTTCAGCGCGTCGATAAACTGTATCGAAATGGTGATTATCATCGGCTATTTGTCGCAATGGCCGGTAATCATGACGCTTGTGGTATTTGCTCTGTACGTCATGCGTTTTCGCTTTATGAGCCAGGGGCCGCTGTTTCTGTTTGGCTCGATGGGCGTGGTGTGTCAGAGCGTGATGCTGAACTTTATGAGTTATCCCAGCACCAACTGGCACACCTTGTTGTTTTCAAATATCGAAGCCAGCGTGATGGCGGTGTGTCTGAGCGCGCTGATGCACTATTTGCTGCCGGACGTTGAGCCGCGCAAGCCGCCGCCACTGATCGAGAAAAACGCCGCCCGCGTGCGCCACGAATCCTTGCTTTCCGGAACGGTCGCCACGCTAATTTTCGTCGTTTTTCAGATAAGCGATCTAAGTGATTCCCTGTCGGCGCTGATGGCAGGTGTGTTGATTTTATTCCCAATGCACTATCGCGGCGCGGTGATGAGCTCGCTCTGGCGCGTAGTCGGCGTGGTGCTGGGCTGCTTGTACATTCTGGTGATGCAGCTGCTGCTCTACGATCACACCAGCCATATGGTGCTCATGATGCCGCTGATCGGCCTTGGGCTGGCATTTGGCGCGCGTCTGCACGTGATGGAAAAAGTCGGCGCTGGCGTGGGATTTGCCAGTATCACCACCATCGGCATTATGTTTGGTCAGAATATGCATCCGGATGGCGATCTGGTGTTTAGCGATTTGTACCGCATCGTGTCCGTCACCGTGGCGCTGGTGGCCACGCTGACGCTGGTGTTCCTGGTGCATCTGATTCTGAACTGTTTTGAACCGACGCGTTACGTTATCGAGCCACCAAAAGACGCGTAGTGTGACAGCACGGTGGGCAACTGCGACAGCAAGAACAGAATCAGGCCGATGGTGCCGCCCACCAGCGTGCCGTTGACGCGGATAAACTGCAGGTCTTTACCGATATTCAGCTCAATCTGGCGCGACATGTCTTTGGCATCCCAGCTTTTTACGGTGTCGCTGATGTGGCGCGTCAGAAACGTCGCAAAATCCGGCGCCACGCGATGCGCGGCCTGCTCCAGATGCTCGTTCAGAGAGGCGCGCAGGCTGGCGTCAGCGACCAGCGTTTCGCCAAACCACTTTCCGGCGTTAGCGATACGCTGCTTCACGCGGGAGTCATCGCTTTGCATATCGGCTTTCAGCCAGGCACGCAGATCGGCCCACATCTCGCCCAGATAACGGTTAAACGCCTCGTCATTTTTCAGATAGTGTTTGATGTTCTCGCCTTTGGCCGCCATTTCCGGATCGTTCTTCAGGTTGTCGATAAGTTTCAGCGTGGCGCGGTCAAACGCCTGGCGGATCTGATGGGTGCGGTCATGGCTGATATCGTCAAGAATCGAATTGACCGCGTCCGATACCAGCTCGGCGCTCTGATCGCCCAGCCACTCGGTTGGCAGCATTTTCGACTTGCGCGGATGTTCCGTCTTCAGCCAGTGGACGATTTGCGTGGCAATAAATTCGCGTGAACTCTCCTTTTGAATCAGCGTAATCAATTTGGAAATGATGGCATCCAGCAAAATCTGGTGACGGTTGTTTTTGGTCATGCTTTCCAGCATCACCGCGCTGGTTTGGGTAAAATCGACTTTATCGATAGCTTTGTGCACCGCGCGTTTCAGCAAGCGCTGAATGCGTCCGTCGTCGGTGAGTTCCAGAAACCCGCTCATCACCTGGATTAAATGCTGTCCGACCCGCTGGGCGTTGTCCGGCTGGCTAAACCAGTTGCCGATCATTTGTGCCGGTTCGTAGCGGCGGATTAGCGCCACTAATGATTGCGTATCCAGAAATTTTTCCTGCACGAACAAGCCGAGATTGTCGCCAATCCGGTCTTTATTGCGCGGGATAATCGCCGTATGACGCGAAATAAACGGGATCGGCACGCGACGAAACAGCGCAACCACCGCAAACCAGTCCGCCAGCGCGCCGACCATCGCCGCCTCGGCAATGGATTTCACGCCCCGCACCCAGAAGGTCTGCGGCAGAAAGAGGGTGACAATAAAAGTGGCCACTGCAATCAGCAGCAGCGACAGCGCCAGCAGCTTAGCGCGTTTAAGTTCAGCTAATTTTTCCATGGGTTAAGGATAGAGCGGAGCGTGGGGAAAGTGCAAAAAACGTTATCCAGACCATTATCAGAAACCTCTGGATATACCCAACTTTACGTCAAAAGCCAGTCATCTTGACTACCCTTAATCCCCTGAGCGGTAAATTAAGGAGACCCAAATGGCTTATCAAACAGTGAATCCTGCTAACAACCAGCTTATCAAAGCGTATCCCTCTCATACCGACGCTGATGTTGAAGCGGCGCTAAAAACCGCCGATGCGCTGTACCATTCCGAATGGGCGAAAGGGGATATTTCCCAGCGGCTTCCCGTGCTGCATAAATTGGCCGATCTGATCGACAGCCGCACGGAAGAGCTGGCTAAAATTGCCAGCCAGGAGATGGGGAAACTCATTGAGCAAAGCCGTGGCGAGGTGAAGCTCTGTGCGCAAATCGCGCGTTATTACGCGGATAATGCGAAGCAGTTTCTGGCTCCGGTGACCTATAAAACAGAACTCGGCGATGCGTGGGTGGAACATCATCCCATCGGCGTAGTGATGGCCGTTGAGCCGTGGAATTTCCCGTTCTATCAGCTGATGCGCGTTCTGGCACCCAACCTTGCAGCGGGGAATCCGGTGATCGCGAAACACGCCAGTATCGTACCGCATTGTGCTGAGGCCTTTGAGCATCTGGTGCGCGAAGCGGGTGCGCCGGAAGGGGCGTGGACCAATCTGTTTATCTTGTCGGATCAGGTCGCAACTATTATCGCCGATCCGCGCGTCCAGGGTGCGGCCCTGACGGGGTCTGAAAAGGCCGGGAGCGTGGTGGCGGCACAGGCGGCGAAGCACATCAAAAAATCAACGCTCGAGCTGGGCGGTAACGACGTGTTCGTGGTGCTGGACGATGCCGATCTGGAAAAAGCGGTGGAGATCGGCGTCAATGCCCGACTCGCCAACGCAGGCCAGGTGTGTACCGCTGCGAAGCGTTTTATTCTTCACGAAAAAATCGCCGATCAATTCCTCGCGAAATTCACCGATGCGTTCAAAAAGGTGAAAGTGGGCGATCAGTTTGACGAAAGCACCACGCTGGGGCCGCTGTCATCGAAAGATGCGCTGGAGACGCTCACCAAACAGGTGAACGAGGCGGTGAAAAATGGGGCGAAGCTACACTTTGGTGGCAAACCTGTGCAGCGTGAAGGTAATTTCTTCGAGCCGACGATCCTGACCCATATTTCTCGTGATAACCCGGCCTATTTCGAAGAGTTCTTCGGTCCTGTCGCGCAGGTTTATGTTGTGAAAAATGACGACGAGGCGGTCAGCCTGGCGAATGATTCACACTATGGGCTGGGCGGCGCGGTGTTTAGCCGTGATATTGAACGCGCGAAGAAAATGGCGTCGCGGATTGAAACCGGGATGGTGTACATCAACTGGCTGACGGATACCGCCGCCGAGCTGCCGTTTGGCGGCGTGAAGCGCTCCGGCTACGGACGCGAGCTGTCAGATCTGGGAATCAAAGAGTTTGTGAACCAGAAGCTGGTGGTGGTTCGCCAATAATCTCTCAGTGTGGTGATACCGCGGGCGACAGAGATGTCGCCCGTTTTTTTGTGGAGCATAAAGATAAACGCGACCACAACCCGCTATCAGGGTTTGAAACCTTTGGCCGAAAATGCCGTGATAGACAGCGTCAATGTCAGTGGCGTAAGCCTGCAAACGCTGCGCGGATTTCATCTTCCGGCAGTTGAATCCCGATAAAGACCATTGTGCTGTGCGGCGTTTCATCGCCCCACGGGCGGTCCCAGTCGGCGCTGTAGAGGCGCTGCACGCCCTGGAACAGCAGGCGGTTTGGTTCGCCGTCAATCCACAGCATCCCTTTGTAGCGCAGCAGTTTGTCGGCAAATGACAGCAGCAGGTTTTCCATTACGCGCGACACGTCGCTGATATCTACCGGATAATCCAGCTCGACCACTATCGATGACACGTCGTTTTGCTTGTCACCGATAAAATGAAAACGCGGCTTCGACGTGACGTTCTCTTCCAGCATAAAGCCGTTGGTGTTGAACAGTTGAGCCAGATCGATATCGCCGTGCGTCACGGTGTAAATCGGCGCGCGGGCATTGATACGGGTCAGACGTTCGCGCAGCTTTTCGCTGTCGCCCGCGACGTCGGTTTTGGTCAGCAGAATGCGATCGGCATAACCCACCTGCGACTGCGCGATAGTGAACTGGTTCATCTGATCGTCGGCGTGGGCCGCATCAACCAGGGCGATCACGCCGTCCAGCAGATAGCGTTGGCAGAGGATGTCGTGAGAGAAAAAGGTCTGGATAATCGGGCCAGGATCGGCCATGCCGGTGCATTCGATCACCAGGCGGTCGAACTCAATGTCGCCGCGATCTCGGCTGTCGAGCAGATCGAGCAGCGCGTCTTCCAGCTCGCTTGAGCGGGTGCAGCAGATACAGCCGTTGGTCAGGGTTTTAATTTGGGTGGCGCGATCGCCAATCAACTGATCGTCAACGGAGACTTCGCCAAATTCGTTTTCGATGACGGCGATTTTAAAACCGTGCTGTTCGTTCAGGATATGGCGCAGCAGGGTGGTTTTACCCGCGCCCAGAAAACCGGTGAGGAGGGTAACGGCAATCGGTGTCATGGTGTCTCCTTTAGCAGCAGCGTACGCCGCCTTCTCCACTTCCGCCGTAGCGCGCTTCCTGACGCTCGCGGAAGAATTCGTTATAGGTCATGTACGGCTTATCCGGATGGTTGGTCTTCATATGTTCAACGTAGTTGTCATAGTCCGGAATGCCAATCAGCATTTTTGCTGCCTGACCGAGGTATTTTTTTGCTTCGCCTAAGTTACCAAACATTGCACCTTCCAGATAGAAAAAGCCCGGCAGGGGCTGCCGGGCGATGTTTCCCCTTACCCCAACCCTCTCCAAAAAGAAGAGGGGAGGATGGCGGATCAGTGGTGTGAAGAGGTTTTCACGCCACCTTCTGGCACCGGAACGTACGGGGTTTCTTTATCCGTACGGCCGTCAGCGTTACGCACTTTCATCCAGGTTTTGATGCCGTAGAAGATGATGCTGTAAACCACGACCAGGAACAGAATGCTCAGACCGGCGTTGGTGTAGTTGTTCACCACGATATGATTCATGTTGGCAATCTGTTGAGCCGTGAGGTCACCGCTGCCCGCCGCGATTTTCTCTTTGTACTGGTTAGCCATATACAGGAAGCCTTCCAGCTGTGGGTTGGTGCTGAACAGTTTCAGACCCAGCGCCCAGGTGGTGCAAAGCAGCAGCCACATCGCCGGAACCACGGTCACCCAGATGTATTTGGTGCGTTTCATTTTCACCAGAACAACCGTGCCGAGCACCAGGGCAACTGCCGCCAGCATCTGGTTAGAGATGCCGAACAGTGGCCACAGGCTCTTCACGCCGCCCAGCGGATCCACAACACCTTGATACAGCAGGTAACCCCACAAGCCTACGCAGCCTGCTGTACCCATAACGCCGGCGACCAGAGAGTCGGTTTTCTTCAGGAACGGCACGAAGTTACCGAGTAAGTCTTGCAGCATAAAGCGGCCCGCACGGGTACCGGCGTCCAGCGCGGTCAGGATGAACAGCGCTTCAAACAGGATCCCGAAGTGATACCAGAAGCCCATATCCGCCCACGGCAGCACTTTGTGGAACACGTGTGCGATACCGACGGCAAGCGTAGGTGCGCCACCGGCGCGGTTCAGGATGGACGGTTCACCGATGTCTTTCGCGGTCTGCATGATCTGCTCAGGCGAGATCACAAAGCCCCAGGAGCTGACGGTCGCCGCCGCGTGGGCGCTAACGTCTTTCAACTGCGCCATGATCAGCGCGGCGTTGTCACCGCCCATCTCATGCAGGTTTGGCATGGTGATGCCGAGGCCCGCTGGCGGCGTGTTCATCGCGAAATACAGACCCGGTTCGATGATAGACGCTGCCACCAGCGCCATGATCGCCACGAAGGATTCCATCAGCATCGCGCCATAACCAATGAAGCGTGCGTCGGTTTCGTTGGCCATCAGCTTCGGCGTGGTGCCGGAAGCGATCAGCGCGTGGAAACCAGACACCGCACCGCAGGCGATGGTAATGAACAGGAACGGGAACATCGCGCCTTTCCACAGCGGGCCGGTGCCGTCGATGTACTGCGTGACCGCAGGCATTTTCAGTTCCGGGTTGATGATCACGATGCCAATCGCAAGGCCCACGATCACGCCGATTTTCAGGAACGTCGCGAGGTAATCGCGCGGTGCCAGAATCAGCCAGACCGGCAGCAGCGCGGAGATAAAAGCGTAGCCAATCAGGGCAAAGGTAATGGTGGTGTCTTTAAAGGTCAGCGCCGGGCCCCAGTACGGGTCGTGCGCAATAATACCGCCGAAGTAAATGGAGGCGACCAGCAGGACAATCCCAATGACCGACACTTCGCCGACACGCCCTGGGCGTAGGAAGCGCATGTAGATACCCATGAACAGCGCAATCGGTACGGTTGAACAGACGGTGAAGACGCCCCATGGGCTTTCCGCCAGCGCTTTCACGACGATCAACGCCAGCACTGCGAGGATGATGATCATGATGAGGAAGCAGCCGAACAGGGCAATGGTGCCCGGTACGCGGCCCATCTCTTCTTTGATCATTTCACCCAGAGAAGCACCGTTACGGCGCGTCGAGATGAACAGCACCATGAAGTCCTGCACCGCACCCGCCAGCACAACGCCTGCGAGCAGCCATAACGTGCCTGGCAAGTAACCCATCTGCGCGGCAAGCACCGGCCCGACTAACGGGCCCGCACCGGCAATCGCGGCAAAGTGGTGACCAAACAGCACATAGCGGTTGGTGGGAACGTAGTTCAGGCCGTCATTGTTAATGACTGCCGGTGTGGCACGCGTCGGGTCAAGCTTCATGACCTTTTGCGCGATGTACAAGCTGTAATAGCGGTACGCGACCAGATAGACAGAGACCGATGCAACTACGATCCACAGGGCACTGACGTGTTCGCCCCGACGTAATGCAACAACGGCCAAACAGAACGCACCGAGGATCCCGAGGAGTGCCCAGGGTACGTGCTTGAGAAGTTTTTTAGTATCCATAGTTAGACCTGGTTTTTTAACGGTAAAAAGGGGTCAGAGTTCGTTGTGAGGACGTATTGATTAATGCTGAGACGATCTTGCCAGATCTGCGCGCGTGTAAAGGACGGTAAATCGGTGAGTGGTTGTTTGCGGGCGTTAAGCGGTCAAAGCGAGGGGCGAGTGGTTAAGTCTCGCCGCCAGTGGTCAGTATTATGTGATTGAGATCACAGTGTTTCTTCCAGTGATTCAGCGTGGGCGGTCGACAGGTAACCGTCGAGCGTCTCGAAGAGCTTCACCCGCAGCCACTCAGGCTCTAAGACCTGAATATTGGGCAGCCAGTAGAAGATCAGCGGCAGGATCTGGTTCTCATGCGCCGCCTGGCAGTGGATAGTGATCCCGTCATGGCTTTCCGCCACAATTTCTTGCTCAGGCAGCAGATCGCGGCGCTTAAAGTAGTGGGAGATATTCTTATTGGTAAATATTTTCACCTCGAAAGTCTCTTCACTGACCCAGGGGTCGAGATTTCTTTCCAGTAATTCCTGCGTGTCCGGATCCAGAATAAAACTCTCTTTCTGAATATCAAACCAGCTTATTTGGCTCAACGAAAATGATTTTAACCTGCCATTTTCGGTGGCTTGTAAATACCATATATTTTTTTTGTTAATTAATTTGTAGGGATTTACCAATCGCGTTTTGTCTTTATATGTCATCTGGCAAACATTGCGGTTTTTAATCGATTTCTCGATAGCCGTCAGATAGAGGCGAATATCCTTTTGTACCGTATGTTCGGCATCATTGTTGAGGATGAGAATATGGTTCTCTTCCACGCGCGTTTCCAGGTTCTGCCAGAACGTCGCTCCTCTGTCGGGAAAAAAACTATCCGCATTCAGAAGGTTAGCCACGGCGTTGTGCAACCCCTGGCCGCGAGAACTTGGCGTGGCGTGAATCAAACGATATTGACCGTTACCGGCGTGCTGGACAATTGGAGAGAGCGCATTCAGGTCGCGATATACCGTTCGTTCGGTAATTTTAAATTTTTGCATCAGGTCGCTGCGGTGAACAACACCGTTTATATGCAGCTCCATAAGAATATCGACGAGCCGTTCAGCAGAGCGACTCCGGGCAGGAGTTGTCATAATTTATTCCCGTTTATTGACATGAAAAGGTCTGAATTATGCCAATGGCACTGACAGAATATGTCAGTGCCACAAAGCAAAAATTTATCTTATGGATATATAACGGCCCAATTTAGGATAAACATTAATATTTTTTTGCGAAATGACGTGTAGTCACGCAAATCATCAACACGATTTCCTTAAAGTTTTCACTATCCAGGCCGAAAATTCTGTTATCTGTCTGATGGAAAGCGAAAACATGTTAAATCGTATCAAGATTGTCACCAGCTTGTTGCTGGTCTTGGCTATATTCGGCCTTTTACAACTGACATCCGGTGGTCTTTTCTTTAATGCCCTGAAGCATGACAAAGAAAACTTCACTGTTCTTCAAACTATTCGCCAGCAACAGTCCACGCTTAACGGCAGCTGGGTTGCATTGCTGCAAACACGTAATACCCTGAACCGCGCGGGTATCCGTTACATGATGGATCAGAGCAATATCGGTAGCGGTGCAACCGTGAACGATCTGATGCAGATTGCGTCGACTTCCCTTAAGCAGGCGGAAAAAAACTGGGCCGACTACGAGGCCCTGCCGCGCGATCCGCGTCAGAGCGATGCTGCTGCTCAGGAAATCAAGCGTAACTACGATATTTATCACGGTGCGCTAGCCGAGCTGATCCAGCTTTTGGGTGCGGGTAAAATCAATGACTTCTTCGATCAGCCGACGCAGGGCTATCAGGACGGTTTCGAAAAAGAATATGTGAATTATCTGCAGCAGAACGACCATCTCTACGAAACCGCCGTCGCAGACAGCAATAGCTCTTACACTCAGGCTATCTGGGTGCTGATTAGCGTGCTGATCGCCGTGCTGGTGGTGATTGTTAGCGTCTGGCTGGGCATTAAGCAGTCTCTTATCTCTCCGCTGAACCGTCTGATCGACAGCATTCGTCATATCGCCAGCGGTGATTTGGTGAAGCGTATTGACGTCGAAGGCACTAACGAAATGGGACAGCTGGCCGACACTCTGCGTCATATGCAGAGCGAGCTGGTGAGTACTGTGGGTGATGTGCGTAACGGCGCGAATGCGATTTACAGCGGCGCGAGCGAAATCTCCGTCGGTAACAACGATCTCTCTTCCCGTACTGAGCAGCAAGCCGCTTCTCTGGAAGAGACCGCTGCCAGCATGGAACAGCTGACCGCCACCGTGAAGCAGAACGCCGAAAACGCCCGTCAGGCGAGCAATCTGGCGCTGAGCGCGTCTGAGACTGCGCAGAAAGGCGGAAAAGTGGTGGATAACGTGGTGCAAACTATGCGTGACATCGCCGGCAGTTCGCAGAAGATTGCTGATATTATCAGCGTGATCGACGGAATCGCTTTCCAGACCAACATTCTGGCACTGAACGCTGCGGTTGAAGCGGCACGTGCGGGTGAGCAGGGTCGTGGGTTTGCGGTGGTTGCTGGCGAAGTGCGTAATCTGGCACAGCGTAGCGCCCAGGCCGCTCGTGAAATCAAGAGCCTGATCGAAGATTCAGTGGGTCGCGTTGAACTGGGCTCTACGCTGGTAGAAAGCGCCGGTGAAACGATGGGTGAAATCGTCAATGCGGTCACCCGCGTGACCGATATCATGGGCGAAATCGCCTCTGCCTCTGATGAGCAGAGCCGCGGTATCGACCAGGTAGGTCTGGCCGTTGCTGAGATGGATCGTGTGACTCAGCAGAACGCCTCGCTGGTCGAAGAATCTGCTGCTGCTGCTGCGGCACTGGAAGAGCAGGCGAGTCGTCTGACCCAGGCGGTTGCGGTGTTCCGTATTCAACAGGACCAGATGAAATCGCGCGAACAGACGGGTCTTAAAACGCCAGTCGCCTCGGTGAAAGCACGTAAAGCTGCGGCAACCACGTCTGGTGAAAACTGGGAAACCTTCTGATGTAAAAAAGCGCCCTGTTCAGGCAGGGCGCTTTTCCTTTCTCGTGCTTTCTTATTAACGCTAGCCGTCGCTACGCACAACTTTCATTTCGACCATCCCAATCCCCAGTTTACGCGGTGAATGCCCAAGGATATTGCCTTCGTTAGTCGATTGCGGCTCCGGCGGGACAATCACAACGGTACGGCTGCGCGATGGGTTGTCGAAATGCAGCGTAGTGGTAGTGACGTCATTGCCAAGCGTCAGCATCTGTTCTGTATCGCCAATACGCACCGGAATGGGTTTATTAGCGTTTGGACCAAACGCTTTCGCGGTGATCACCAGATCGAATTTCTCGGGCAGCGGCTCGGCATATTCGATTTTAACTTCGTCGCCAAGCTGGGCGTTTGACCAGCGCCCCCACGACTCAGGGCGAGAAATCCCGCTAAACTGCTTCACTTCTTCCGGCGCACCGGCCACGTTAAACACGAAGCTGTCTGCTTTGTAGCGAATGTCGTTATCGACCACTTTGAGCAGATCGACGTTACGTTTGTAGCGATCGGTATCGATCACCGTATCTTTAAACGCCGTTTTGCCTTTCCACTGCGCTTTATCGACATGCTGTACCGTCTGCTGACCCCCTAACTGACCCTGTGATACGCACCAGTCCGTCGAGAGGGACAACGGCTGTGACCAGAGCTGGCCCATTTTGTAGCAGCGGTCGACCCAGACAAAGTTATCCCGCGGGGCGAAGTCAGCAAGCTGGAAGCGCAGCGGGGCAGAATATTCGCTTTCTGGCAGCGGTTCGACGCGGCTGTCCGAGACGCGCAGCAGCAGCGGCAGACGGAACTGGCTGCCTGAAAACGCAATCATGTTTTTCTGCTGGTCGATGGTGAAATCTTTCATCTCTTTCGGGAAATTCCACAGGCGGATCACGTCCGGCTTCCACGCCAGAATTTTTTCTTTCATGTTCAGGAACACTTCTGACAGCGACTGTCCGGAAAGAGTACTGCGCCCCAGCCCGATAAAGTTGTCGCCGCCCATGATGTCCAGCACCGTGGCGCCGTTATCCATGGTATTCCGTTTGGTGGCAATGACATCCTGCTGAGGCTGGTCGCCGCGCAGGACGAAGAATAAATTGCTGCGGTCCTGTTTGTTCAGCGCATCCCATGCGCTGTTTTTCATCGCCAGATGGTCGGAAGAGACCACGACGACCGTATTTTTAAAGTACGGCGATGCTTTGATTTTATTGATTAAGGCGGCGATATGTTCCTGGCTACAGGTCACGGCGCTGAATGACTGATTCGCTTTTCCATTGATGTCGTAGCGTTTGCGCTGGCAGGTGCGTGAAATAAAACCGTCCGGATGGTGCGTATCGACCGTCAGCGCAAACAGAGAAAAGCGCTTACCGGATTGAGATAGCTCTTCAAATTTTTTCCAGGTTTCGTCCAGCACCGTGTCATCGTAAAACCCCCAGTCATTGCGATAAGTAGGGTCAGCAACGGTGGTTTTTAACTCTTCAGCGCCATACAGATGTTCGAATCCGTGGGATTTCAGGAACACGTCTTTGCCTGCGAAACGCAGATTTGCGCCCTGCATAAAGTAGTTTTCGTAGCCGGAGTTTTTCAGAATATCGCCCAGACAAATATTCTGCGGGAAGAAACTCGACATCGACGCGGAGGCGTTGCCTTCGAACGGTGCAAACAGTGGAATACCGCACTGAGACGCAACCATGCCGGCAATGGTGTAATCCGTACCAGGCAGTTGCGCGGTATGGCTAAAGTCCAGCCCTTCGTTTTTAAGTGCACCGAGATCTGGCGTCAGGTTTGGGAACGCATCGTTATCAAAATAGGTGCGCTCAAGACTTTCGCCGTAGATATACACCAGGTTGAGTTTTGGATTGGGAATGGTTTTGGCGGGCTCTTTGTAATAGGCGGTGAAATCCGGGTCGCCATCGCGCGACTGGGATTTTACCAGCTCGGTCACCTGATGAAACGCCGGGCTGGCATCGACCGACCCAAGCGCCAGCATCAATGCCAGCAGACTGTAACCCACATGGTGCGGATGGTGACGGCGACGGCGAAGGATCCACCCAAGCGCCCCAAACACCGCAACCAGCGCCACAACGACACCTACGCCTGGTAGTATGTACTTACTCACACCAGCGCCCGTCAGGCTATTGGTGAGCGTGTAAAGTACGGCGTCATTGATGCCATCACCGGTAAAATAATCGCTGGCGTACAGGGTAATGTTCAAAACGATAAAAATGCCCAATACCAGAAGCGTGGCAACAAACCACCAGGTATTACGGCCCGCTTTCCACGCGTAAATGCCAATGGAAGCCAGGAAAAGGGTAAGGGATATAAACTCTGACAACAGTATTATCCTCAATAGCGCCAGTCTTTTTGCTGGCCAGCCGATGACTTTTTGGGAAACCAATTTAATAGCGAAGTCACACAGCTGCAATTTTAGTGTCACTAAATTGTGCTGTTGTTAGGATTTGGTTTAGAAATTGGAAATTTTGAACGCCGTCGCATCCCGCTATGAGGGAAAGGAGAGGCTGGCAAGTAAGCAAAATCCGACTCTGACGCCGCGGCGCAAGGATAACCTGGCAAACACGGCGTGTTGTGGCAGAAAATGGGATGGATCAGGAGAGGAAATTAACGCCTTGTTTTAGCACCAGATCGCAGGCTTTGGTTTTCACCTTTTTCGCCAGCGCGGAGTCACCCAGGGTGCTCAGATTCAGCTGTTGGCCGTTCTGCGCATTGAGCAGGCCCTGGATACCGTCCATGTAGTTCGTGTCTTTTTTCTGCTCTTGCGTATCCATGCCCAGTTTGCCCAGAACCTGGTTTTTGATGTTCTGGGTATCCGTCACCGATGCCAGTTTCTCTTTTGCACAATAGCCGAGAATACCCGCAGCATTGTTCATGGTGCCTGCGCTCAGGCTCTGATTGCTGTTACCTAACAGGCTGGTGAGAGATGACGCCGACAGGCCACCACTTTCAGCGCTACTGCCTTTGGTCAGCTCATTGGCTGCGCTGGATAACGAGTCCTGCCATGAGGCGGCGTGTGCGGTGCCAGCGAGCAAAACGACGCCGAAAGCGGTGCTGAGAAGACGATTTTTTTTCATGATATTGACTCGAGAAGGGCCCAGATTGGGCAGGAACGGGCACCAGTATATACTGCTGAAAGGTGCGCCATTCCTGGAAATGTCTTAATACTCTTTGCCTGTCACGCGACTGCGGAAGCTTTCCCAGTCAAAAATCACGTACAGACTATTACCGAGCTTCATACGATCCATCACGCGCTCGCCCAACAGACGGGTCATTTCGTCGATATTGTGGTTGGTCAGCATGCCGGTAGGGCGCTTGGATGAGGAGCGGCGATCGACGATCTGATTAATGATCACTTTCTCATAGCGAGATTCCGTTTGAACGCCGATTTCGTCAATGACCAGCAAGTCGACATTGCTTAAATCATTAAGCAGTTGTTCTTCCGTGGTTTCGCGATTGGTGAAGGTGTCTTTCATGGCCGACATGATATCTGCGACGGTGATGATTAATACCGATTTGCCGCGCAGCAGCAGTTCATTGCAAATGGCCGCTGCAAGATGGTTTTTGCCGGTACCTGGCTTACCGCAAAAGATAAAGCTAGCGATGTTGCCGTCAAACTCGTCCACATACTGACGCGATAAATTCAGGGCGTTCATTTGCCCCTGTGATTCCACTTTGTAGTTATCGAACGAACAGTTCTGGTGAAGCGGACGAATGCCGGAGCGGTTAAACGTCCGTTGCATTTTCATCGCGCGGTTCTCGCGAGCCAGTGCCGCAGCGCGAATCTCACCCTGTTCTTTCTGCCAGGCCAGCAGTTCTTCGCCGGTGGTAAAGGCGGGCTTCACATTGGCTGGCATCATTTTTTGCAGACGCTTCATTAGCTCGCCGACATTTTTCATTTAGCACCTCGGAATCCGTGTGGGATCTGTGAATCCGGTTGGGAAAAGGCATTGATATCGCGTTTTGGCTGCCCGCCGTTGCTGGCGCGATTCATCTGCACGCTGCGGGCTAACTTTTGCTGCCACTGCACATGATGAAACACTTTGCCTTCTGCCTGCCAGTAAGCCACGAATGCGGCCAATTCTTCAGGCGTCACGGGCTGCGCGAGCGCGATGCCCCACAGACCTGCCAGCCGCTGGAAATCAGCATCAGGCTGCCAGCCTGCGTACATGGCGAATTTCCCCATCGGGATGGCAATAGGGGAAAGGGCGGGTTCTTCAAAGAATTGTGTGTCCAGAGCAACGTCGCTCGCCGGGCGCGACAGGCGCGCCTCGATTTCCAAAAGCTGGGCCAGACGATCGGGGGTGATCGCGTAAAAAGCCGGCGCATTGTCGGCAAATACGGCGATAGTTCCGCCTTCGGCGTTATTCAGGACGCCGCGGGGGTCGCGCATAAAAGCATCAATTCCAGCGACGCTGGTGGTCAAAATTCTGGAGGACATACACTTTCTCTACTGGATGACTGCGGGCGTGATATGGGCTTATGGTAGCACAGAGAAGAAGGGCGAAGCAGGGGATCGTGCGGGGCTTTTACCCTCTCCAGAGAGGAGAGGGTAGCGAACCAGAATTACGCGATAATATTCAGTGTGACGTCGATATTGCCACGGGTCGCGTTGGAGTATGGACAAACGATGTGTGCAGCATCAACCAGTTTTTTGGCTTCAGCTGGATCCATGCCTTCAACGTGAATATTCAGTTTGGCTTCGATACCAAAACCGGTTGGCAGTGGCCCGATACCCACTTCACCTTCGATAAAGGCGTCTTTTGGCAGGGCAATTTTGTCGCGGTTAGAGACGAACTTCATCGCGCCCAGGAAGCAGGCAGAGTAGCCCGCAGCAAACAGCTGCTCTGGGTTAGTAACTTCACCCCCCATGCCGCCCATCTCTTTTGGCACGCCCAGTTTGACGTCCAGTACGCCGTCAGAAGAGGTCGCACGGCCATCACGGCCTCCGGTAGCTTTGGCTTTGGCGGTATAAACAACTTTTTCTAAAGACATGGCAGATTCCTCATCTTACTTTTAAGTGTGCTATTAAATAGCGTGCGATATATATGGTTAAATCAATACGTATTAACTATAGCTTCAGGCGCGATGGAGTTGCTGGCGTAGTTGTTCAAGCTGTTGCTTGAGTGCGAGCAGGGTTTCAGTATCACATTGCGCGGCGCATCCAACGTCCTGAGGAATATCCTGCGCCTGCTGTTGCAGTGCGCGACCTTCATCGCTAAGCGTAACTGCAACCTGGCGTTCATCCTGGCGCGAGCGTTGGCGTACAATCAAACCGGCGCTTTCCAGTCGCTTCAGCAGCGGGGTAAGCGTTGCCGAATCCAAAAACAGACGTTCGCCAATTTCCGACACCGTGATGTCATCCCGCTCCCACAAAATCAGCATAACCAGATACTGGGGGTAGGTCAGGTTAAGCGGCGCCAGCAATTGCCGGTACAGCTTATTGAGCGCCAGGTTTGCCGAGTAAAGGGCAAAACAGAGCTGGTTATCCAGCAGCAGCGCAGCGTTGGTGTCGGTCGTTTTCGTCTTCATGAGTTCAATATAGATAGTGCACGATTTAATTGCAAGCGATTTTATGGGCAGGTGTAGCGCAGGGCGACCTGAACGGCCATTTTGCGATAGTGCTGACGTTGTGCCTGTTCATCTGCACCGTCTTCAAACAGCAGCGTGAAGGTGTAACTGTTGGCGACGTAGTGAAAACTGAAACTGCTGATCAGGCGGTGTAAATCTCGGGCATCAACGGTTTGATTAAAAAGCTGTTTTTCTTTGCCGCGACGCAGGATCGCGTCGAGTAAATCCAGCGCGCTGCGGTTGACCTGACGCAAATAGCTGGACTGCTGCATGAAGCGACCGCGCTGCATGTTTTCCATACAAATAATTCGGATGTAATCGGGATGATCGGCGTGATAATCAAATGTCGCTTCGACCAAATGCACCAGCGCTTCAACGGGCGGTAAGCCCGCCAGACTGAGCTGTTTTTCACTGGCGCGTATCTGGGTATAAACATACTCAAGCGCCATAAGATAAAGATTTTCTTTGGTTTTATAGTGATAGACCACCATGCGCTTGGTGGTACCGGCTTTCTCGGCAATTTGTTCCATGCGCGCACCGTTCAGCCCGTATTCAGCAAACAGGGCGATCGCGCTTTGAAAAATTTTGTCCTTCAAACTGGAATCGTCATTGTGATCGGGGAATTCGCTGCCAGGGTTAGCCACTTCCTCTCCTTACCTTGCCAAACAGAATGCAGGGATTATCACCATGGCAGCGCGATAACACAAATCTCATACACGTGGGCGCTTGCGGTACAGCCACAAACCCGGGATCGACAGGCCAATGGAGAGCGCGCCGACAATCGATGACGCTTTCAGGAAGTTGCTCAGCAAAAGGATCATTTGCGGTTCGCTGTAGCCAAAATGGCTAATTTTAACCGCCGAGATCATCGCGGTATAAGCCGAAATGCCGGGGAACATGGGGATCACCGCTGCAACAGTAAAGACTTTTGGATGCGCCAGATACCAGCGTGACCACTGAATTCCGATGCAGCCGACCAGCATGGAGGCCATGAACGTTGACCATTCGATGTTAAACCCGGCCGTCATCATCACCATCCGCGATCCGTGACCGATGGCCCCCAAGAGTGCACACCAGGGAAGGGCGCGATGCGGCACATTGAAAACCATGGCAAACCCCACGGCGGGAATGGCGGACAAAGCCATATCTTGCGCCAGTGCAAACAGAAACTCGATTATGCCCATCCGCGCAGCCCCCACAGCGTCATTGCCATTACCACGCCAATGCAGGTGGCGAGGGTGAGTAAACTTGCAATCGCCCAGCGTGCCAGGCCCGTATTGATATGCCCTTTGAACATGTCTGCGACCGAGTTAATCAACGGAAATCCGGGTACCAGAAGCAACACGCTGGCCGCCATTGCGATGGTTGGCGTGTTGGCAAACGTGGGCAGGCGTAAAAGTAAACCGGAGACGGTCGTGGCCACAAACGCGGCGATACAAAAGTTAATTTGTGGATGCATATGTCGCTGGGTGAGGAGCTGTCGAACGTACATCGCGATAGCGCTGGCGAAAAATGTTACGACGGCACCGTCCCAGCCGCCGTTATTGAGTTTGCAAAAGCAGGCGCAGGAAAGGCCCACCATCACGACCACTAACCAGAGTGGATAACGCAGCGGTTTGATCTGATGAAAACGTTTTTCGACGGTATCCCGATCCAGTAGCTTATGCTCAGCCATGATCACAATGTGCTGAACTTCCGTCACCACGTGCATATTAATGCCGCGATCCTGATTTTTACGCGTTGAGGTGAGGCACTGCCCATCTTTAATGGTGGTTAGCACAATAGCATTTGAAGAGATGGAACTCTCGACGTTGTCCATCCCGAGTGCCAATCCCAGCCGTGTGGAGAGCTCTTCGACCAGCGCACTTTCCGCGCCATGTTGCAATAGAAATAGACCGCACTGAATACAGAGTCGCGTGATGGCGCGTTGTGACGACTGATCTGCCTGCATTTGAAACCCTGAAATATGAGAACTGCCAGATTGTCTGGAATGCCTATTTTTAGCACAAACCACGGGCGCTCTGGCTCTGAGTCAGATCAACATTTGTGCAATCAGTTACAGGAGTAAAACAGATTTTATATATTTTGTGAATAATAAAAGTCTATATATAAAATTTCTTAATTAGCCACTGTTGTTTAATATTTCATGTCCATGCTATTAAGTTATATATTTTTTGTACTATATTACTATTCAGTTTAAGGTCGTCATGATAATTAAGTGCTTTGTAAAATAATATCTGTTGTAATTTCGGGGTAAATATCCTTATCATATCTCAAATTGGACTTTAAATATCTTTATAATAGATGAAGAAAGGAATCGGAGAATCTATGTCATCGGTCAAGGGCAAATTTGCAATAGTGATTAGTAAAATCCCCATGGTGCAAATGGGGTTGGGATGCATGATGGCAAGGCATTTTCCTGAATATGAAACGACCTATTGTCGAACGCAAGACGAACTAACAAGCTTGCAGGTAAAAAGATCGGCCGTCATCATTGCTGATATCTCTGGCGAATACGTTAATCCGCGTGGGGCGCTAGAACAATATTATTTATTAATGAGTCAATATAAAGGTATTCACTGGGTATTTTTAATCTCCCGGCCTCTGTACCCCCTGGCGATTGAGTTGCTGATGTGTCCCGAGAGCACGCTCCTGTCGGATATGGGGCCAGTTGAAGGTGTGATCGATGCCCTCAGTGCAGGGCGCGAGCGTGCTGAGCGGATAAGTCAGGCCTTGTTGCTTCCTGAGCCACAGGTAGTTGATAAAGCGCATGAGCCTTCCGTGACGTTGACGCTTTCCGAGCGTCAGGTATTACGTCTTCTGGGTAAAGGTTGGGGTATTAATCAAATCGCGTCCTTACTGAATAAAAGTAACAAGACGATCAGTGCTCAGAAAAATAGTGCGATGCGCCGATTGTCGTTGCATGGCAACGCTGAAATGTACGCATGGATCAACAGTTCACAAGGAATGAGAGAGTTAAACTTAATTTCAGCCTATGGAGAACCAAAGGAATGGAAAAAAATACCGCAGGAAGACACATTGCTGTCGTAGATCCCTGTAATATGAGTGCTGTTGGGCTGGCGCATCTTTTTATGATGGCCTCATTTCGCCAATACCAATTGCATCTGTTTAATAATTTTGAGAGTTTTAATACTGCCCTTTCGCATATTCCTTTTTTCTCGGTGATCTATTCGCTTTCTGACGCCCGCGAAGAGCGACGAAATTGTCTGGTTTGTATGCGCGAACTTGCGTTTAAACACGGTGCTATACAACGCATTATCCTGGCGGGAGATGAGGTTGAGGCCAGATTGATCGCCCAACTTTCGCCCTCTCTCCTTCACGGGATTATTAGCAAATCGTCATCACTGGTCGATCTTCGAAGGCAGCTCATTGCTCTGCTGGGTGAAACGGGAGAAGTTAACAGCAATGCGTTTACCCACTGGCATGGGTGCCACGCCAGGATGTTAAGTCCAACGGAACGGACGGTTTTGCGCTACATGTCGTCGGGTCTTTCCATCCCCGAAATTGCAGTACAGCTAGAGCGCAATATCAAAACTATCCGTGCGCATAAATACAACGCGATGCTAAAACTGGGCGTGAATTCTGATGTTGGGCTTCTCGATGCCGCCGACATTCTCAGGAATCTACCGAAGGTTAAGCCGCGGTTCGCCTTATGGGTTGCGCCATTTTACTCATAGTGCAAAACCGAAGGCCCCCCTGCGCCAGATCCCTGGCGCAACGGTTTAAATGCAAACATCAACCCATGTAGCCGACGTCAGTTCCGCCATTCGTTCAGGCTTGATGCGCACGGCGCTGTGGATTGACCCTGCCGCGGGCAGGACTTCGTCGTATTGCTTGAGCGAGATGTCACAAAAAACAGACAGCGGATTTTCTAGCCCAAAGGGGCAGACACCCCCAACTGGATGCCCGGTTAATGTCACCACTTCATCGCTGCTGAGCATTCGCGCTTTTGCGCCAAAGGTGTCTTTCAGCTTTTTGTTATCCAGGCGCGCATCGCCTTTCGCCACGACAAGAATCACCTCATTTTTGACTTTGAGCGATAACGTTTTGGCTATTTGCCCCGGCTCAACGTGATGGGCGGCAGCAGCCAACGCAACGGTTGCTGTGCTCTGGCTCAACTCAATGACATCAATATCGGGGGCATTGTCAGCAAAAAATTGCTGTACGGACTGCAAACTCATTGTTATCTCCTGACAATTATCCTGCGTAATCTGTCATAAGAAATTATGCTCTGTAAATATCTCTTAAGTAACAAATATCCCTGACACCCGATTTCTGGATCGCCTTCACAATCACGGAAACCGGTTACAGTAACCGGTTGCAGAGCGAGAAAGAGAGATTAATACTGACTGTGTAACGTCCCCTGTATCCAATAATAAGAGTCAATCATGAAACAATCTGTCCCTGTTGTGTCGCTGGTTCATGACCCAGCAAGGTGGTGAAAATGATGTATGGAACACCGTATGACGCGTCTGCGTCGGAACTGATCATCTGACAGGAGAACCATTATGTCTGCCAACCATGCTGCGTTTAATTTGATATTCCGATTTGTCGAAAACTATGTCAGTCCCATTGCCGGGCGGATCTCCTCCCAGCGTCATGTGATGGCCATCCGCGATGGATTTATTTCTGCGATGCCATTCATGATTGTCGGTTCATTCTTATTAGTCTTTGCTTACCCGCCTTTCTCACCTGACACCACCTGGGGCTTTGCGCGCGCGTGGCTGGATATGGCGAAGCAGTTTGAAGGGCAAATCCTCACCCCGTTTGATATGACCATGGGCATTATGTCCATCTACATCTGCGCGGCGATCGCTTATAACCTGGGCAAGCACTACGTTAAGTCGCATCAGCTTGACCCGTTTATGTGCGCGATGCTGTCCTTAATGGCGTTTTTACTGGTTGCAGCGCCAAAAACAAAAGGGGCGATGCCGGTTGATAGCCTGGGCGGGACCGGAATTTTTACAGCGATTCTGGTGGCGATCTACTGCGTCGAAATGATGCGTTTCCTGAAAGCGCATAATATTGGCATCCGTCTTCCGGATCAGGTTCCGCCGATGATCAAAAACTCATTTGATCTTCTGATTCCTGTGCTGGTTGTCGTCCTCACGCTTTACCCGCTGAGCCTCTTTATCCAGTCTCAGTTTGATATGCTCATTCCGCAAGCCATCATGTCTATCTTCAAGCCGTTGGTTTCCGCAGCCGATTCTCTGCCTGCCATTCTGCTAGCGGTACTGATAGCGCATTTACTGTGGTTTGCCGGGATACACGGTGCGGCGATTGTCTCCGGAATGCTGCAAATGTTCTGGCTGACCAATCTTGGCATGAACCAGTCTGCGCTGGCGCAAAGCGCGCCACTGCCGCATATTTTCATGGAAGCGTTCTGGACATTCTTCATCGTCATTGGCGGCTCGGGCGCGACAATGGGGCTGGTCTTGTGTTACTTGCGCAGTCGTTCTGCGCATCTGCGTTCTATTGGTCGTCTGAGCGTCGTGCCCAGTATTTTCAATATCAACGAACCGGTAATTTTTGGTACGCCGATTGTAATGAACCCGGTGTTCTTTATTCCATTCCTGCTGGCACCCATGGTTAACGCCGTGCTTGCATGGGCAGCCATGAAGCTGGATCTTATTGGTCGCGTTATTTCCGTTGTGCCATGGACCGCACCTGCACCAGTGGGCGCAGCGTGGGCGTTAGGTTGGGATTTCCGTGCGGCGCTGTTGGTCATTCTGCTGGCGTTAGTCTCGGGGATTATTTATTACCCATTCTTCAAAGTGTATGAGAAGCAACTTCTGCAGCAGGAAGCAGAGGAAGCATTACGTGCAGAGGAAGAGAGTCAGCAAGTCGCGTAGTGAAAAGCAAAACGGCAACCGAGGTTGCCGTTTTGTGTTTTGTCCTATTTTTCTGGGAGAACGCGTCGCAATGTACGCCCTATTTCAGCGTGCAGTCGCCGCACTGCTGTACATCTGGCAGGCGATAGCGCTGACAGCAAGTTCGACGGACAAGCAGTCCATCGCGTGGAACGACGGTACGGAACAAAGGATTATCCCGTCCATCTGACAGCTGCTTTGCAAAGAAGCAGGACTGGCGTAGCGTGTCGAGGGTTTCATCGCCCAGTAAAGGTTTCATTTCATTCAGATACCAGTGAATCAAATAGCCGGTATTGCTCCAGATGAGTTTTCCGTTGATCTCACCCGTTTTTTCCAGCGCGTCAACGACGGGAATAAGCGCTTGCTTTAGCAGCGTTTCCATTCGTTCCTGCGGCGATTGCAAGGTCGCGACGCGATCCTCATGAACATCAATCCAGATACACGCTGCTCGGCCCGTCTCGTGGAACTCGACGTGGAAATGCTCCGGGGATAAATCCAGAGCAATATCCTGAGTGAGCAAAGCCTGCATGAGCGGGGGCACCATCAAACCGATATACCACTGCGCCCACAGGGAAAGTAACGGTTTATTTTCCCGCGCAAGAGTGGGTTGATTTCGGTAAATATGATCGGAGTAAGCCGCGAGCAAGGACTGCATCTCGGACGGGCGTTGCCATTGCGACAGTGTCATTGCCTGATGCGGGTGTGGCTCATCGAATTTGATGAAATCGAGCAGGTAGGCACGGTTTTCTGTGATCGTATCCCGTATGGAATCCGCAAGCGCAGTGCTCCCGCTGGTAAGACGGGCTCGCCAGATGATGGGATCAATGACTTGTGCGGAATGAGTAGCCATATCGGAATAGGATAGGAATCTAAATGATAATGATTGCCAATCCTAACTATAGATAAAACCGATCGCAAGTCTTTTGTCAGTACAAGGGGGATGGAGTTTATCCGGCAAGAAGCTCAGGGCTGATAAGGATATTGTTGCGCCCTTGGTGTTTGGCTTCGTACAGCGCTTTATCCGCTTTACCGAGCGCACCTTCGATATCTTCGCCCTCAAAAATAGCGATACCGATACTGATAGTGACATTGGTTGCCACGCTCTCGTTAAACATGTGCGGGATCTTGAGGTCGTACACTTTCTGACGAATACGTTCCGCGGTCTGGCGTGCCTGATCGAGGGTAACGCTGGTTAACAGCACCATAAATTCTTCACCGCCAAAGCGCGCAACAATATCCCGTGAACGAACGGCATCGCGAATGGCGGCGGAAACCCGAATCAGTGCCTGATCGCCCATCATATGACCGTAGTGATCGTTGTAGGCCTTGAAATGATCAATATCCAGCAGCAGGACGAAATGCTCTCCCTGCTCCAGCGTCGGAAGATTTTCCAGGCGATTATGCAATCCACGTCGATTATACAAACCTGTCAGCGGGTCCATCATACTCAGATCGTTAAGCGTTTCACGCTCCTCAAGGAGCCGATACAACAGCTGTTGTGCAAAGCGGTCGTTACGTTTTTGAATAACGTGATGGATGGCAATCCCAACCATCGGGAGAGCGAGAGAGTAAATGACCCGCAGCCAGTGTTCATGCTGGCTAAACCACATGCAAACGACAAAAGTCGGCAGCGAATGGAGCGTAAATGCTTTGATATCACTCGCGAAGGCCAGAGAGCCAATAAATAGAACGCTTAATAAGCCCAATAAAAGAAAGGTAAAAGGATCTTCCGTGACCAGCGTAAATTTATAGGCAATATGCCATGCCCATATTCCACCAAAGGTCAGGGAAATCACTGAAATATTGATCTTCCTGGTTTTATTTCTCCAATGCCAGATAAGCAATGCCACACTGAGCGTAAAAATTAACACGACAGGGAGCGTGAGCATACGCACGTTGTACAGCGGGTTCAGCAGAGTAAAAAGTGCTGAAACGGCGTTCAGGAATAAAAATAAACGTAACGATAACTGATATTTCTTGTGGCGTAATGAGCGCCAGGATTGTGATGTCATGTCGGTATGTTTTTATTAATTCTTAATTAAATCAAAATAATGGCAGCCGATTTGAATGTAAAACTGAGAAATAATCAGGGACTTAATAATCAGGAAATAGTTACGTGTAGTTAACAGGTGTGCAATTTATCACCTTCCTCATTTCCTGTCATTACAGGAAAGGTAAAGGTGATGAGATTGTTGCGACATAGACTGACAAATGCGAAAACCTATCATATGATATTGGTTATCATTATCGTATTGAGAGGGCGAACCATGTTGAGTAAAGCGCTGGGAAGTGGATGGGGTGTGTTGCTGCCGGGTCTACTGATTGCTGGACTGACCTTTGCCGATCTCTCACTGGACGTCTGGAAAATGATTATTGTATCGGGCTTACTGATTACGTCAGCAATGATTTGGCATAAGCAATTACGTCACTTTGTGCTGTTGCCGTCATGTGTCGCGCTGATTGGTGCAATGCTGGTAATAACGATGAGTTTAAAATGATTGAGAAAGCAGAGAGAAATCAGGAAGGAGATAAGATAAGTGGTGCGAAGAGGGGGACTTGAACCCCCACGTCCGTAAGAACACTAACACCTGAAGCTAGCGCGTCTACCAATTCCGCCACCTTCGCACTGTTATCTTATTTTTGATATTGCCTCGTTGGTGCGAGGGGGGGGACTTGAACCCCCACGTCCGTAAGAACACTAACACCTGAAGCTAGCGCGTCTACCAATTCCGCCACCGTCGCCCGGTGAGAACAATATCTACATGGTTTTTGGTGCGAGGGGGGGGACTTGAACCCCCACGTCCGTAAAGACACTAACACCTGAAGCTAGCGCGTCTACCAATTCCGCCACCGTCGCATACCATCAATACTTAAAAAGTATTGCAACCACGGAGGCGCATTCTAGATGTTTTCAGCTTTTCGTCAATAGAAAATTGTGTAGGGTGTTTTATTTGCTGCAAAAATGGACATTTACGTCGCCCGGCAGACATTACGCTACCGGGCTGATGGCGATTACTTTTTCGCCTGACGCGTCATGACGGTACGGTAAACCTTAAAGCGACCAGTCTGCGCCAACACTTCGTGGAAGCCGAAAATCTCATCCAGAAGCTTAGGATAAGGCAGGAAGGCGTTTGCAACGATACGCAGTTCACCGCCGCTGCCAAGGTGGCGGACAGCTCCACGAATCAACGTCTGTGCGGCTTCAAGGCTGGTCTCCATACCATCGTGGAACGGTGGGTTGGAGATGATGATATCAAAGCGGCCGGTGACTTCAGAGAACACGTTGCTGGCGAAAACGTCACCTTCCAGCCCGTTAGCGGCGAGGGTCGCGCGGCTCGCTTCAACAGCAGGGGCACTCACATCGCTCAGGGTTAAACGGACTTTCGGTGAATGACTTGCCAGCACGGCGGAGAGCACGCCAGCGCCACAGCCCACATCCAGCACTTTACCTTTGGTGTGTGGCGTGAAAGTGGAAAGCAGCAGTTGACTGCCCACGTCCAGACCGTCACGGCTGAATACGCCTGGGAGGGTTTTGATCGTCAGACCATCGAGCTGATACTCGCCCCAGTATTTTTCCGCATCAAAGGTCGGCTGTTTATCCAGACGACCGTGGTACAGACCACAGCGACGCGCGCTATCAATTTTGTTCAGCGTCGCGTATTCCGCCAGCATAGGCTCTGCGCTTCGCACGCCGCTGCGGTTTTCACCCACGACAAAAATATCGCAGCCCACCGGCAGCATAGAAAGCAGGTTCATCAGCTGGAACTGAGCTTCTGGCTTGTTCTTCGGCCAGTAGTAAATCAGGGTGTCACAGTCGGCGACATCGCTTTGCTCTGCCACCAGGCTGAAGCGTACGCGGTCTTCCATCTGACGGCTCAAAAGCTGCCAGTGGTGGTATTGCTGAGTATGGGCGCGGCTCGCGGCACACTCGAAACGGCCAGGCAGGTCATCCTGCATATCTCCGGCAAAAAGAATACGGCTTTGTTCGAAATCATCACTGTGGCGCAGCAAGACTTCACTTGCCGGGGTAAATGCAGACATGAATTGTTCCTCAATAAACTATGGCGGCGAGTATAGTTGGTTGATGGCGCAGATACGACATATTTGCTATATTTGCGCGCCTGACAGACAGGAGTTTTCGCTATGACATCCCGACGAGACTGGCAGTTACAGCAACTGGGTATTACCCAGTGGGCCCTGCGTCGCCCGACGGCGTTGCAGGGCGAAATTGCTATCTCAATTCCTGCACATGTTCGTCTGGTTATGGTGGCAGAGGCGTTGCCTGCATTGAATGAAACGTTGATCAATGATGTGCTACGCACGCTGAAGGTGAGCCAGGATCAGGTGTTGCAGCTCACGCCCGATCGTGTCGCCATGCTACCCGCCGAAAGCCACTGTAATTTCTGGCAGTTAGGCGTTGAAGAAGTCCTTACGCTTCGTGGCGGCAGACTCTCTTCGCCAGCCCTGGAAGAACTAAAAGCAAACCCAGCAGCGCGAAGCGCTCTATGGCAACAAATCTGCGAATATGAACACGATTTCTTCCCTCACGACGACTGATCTCGCATCGGCGTTCGCGATTGAAACACGCGCCCACGCTTTCCCGTGGAGCGAAAAAACCTTTGCCAGCAATCAGGGCGAGCGTTATCTCAATTTCCGCATGGATGTTGACGGCGAGATGGCTGCGTTTGCCATTACGCAGGTCGTTCTGGATGAGGCAACGCTGTTTAATATCGCTGTCGATCCGGCATTTCAGCGCCGAGGTTTGGGCAGAGAACTGCTTGAATTTTTGATTCGCGAGCTGGAAGCGCGAGACGTTTTCACGCTTTGGCTTGAGGTGCGCGCGTCTAACGCCGCCGCTATTGCGCTCTACGAAAGTTTAGGCTTTAACGAGGCGACGATTCGCCGTAATTATTACCCCACTGCAGACGGGCGCGAAGACGCCATCATCATGGCTTTGCCGATTGGATAAAAAAGGTTGTAACGATGAAATGGGACTGGATTTTCTTTGACGCCGACGAAACGCTGTTTACGTTTGATTCGTTTGGTGGTCTACAGCGGATGTTTTTGGATTATAGCGTTACCTTTACCGCTGAAGATTTTCAGGACTATCAGGCGGTGAATAAGCCGCTGTGGGTGGATTACCAGAACGGAACCATCACCGCGTTGCAGCTTCAACATCAGCGTTTTCAAAGCTGGTCGGAACGTTTGAACGTCGATCCCGATTCGCTCAATGAGGCCTTTCTTAATGCAATGGCAGAGATCTGTGCGCCGCTGCCGGGTGCCGTGTCGTTGCTGAATGCGCTGAAAGGCAAAGCGAAGCTGGGGATCATCACCAACGGTTTTACGGCCTTGCAGCAGATCCGACTTGAGCGCACCGGTCTGCGCGATCATTTTGATGCATTAGTGATTTCCGAGCAGGTAGGCGTACCCAAACCGGATCCGCGCATTTTTGATTATGCGCTGGAACAAGCGGGTCATCCCGATCGTGAACGCGTGCTGATGGTGGGCGATACCGCTGAGTCAGATATTCTGGGCGGCATGAAGTCTGGTCTTGCGACTGTCTGGCTTAATGCGCACAGCCGCGCCTTACCTGACGGCATTCATCCGACCTGGACCGTCACATCATTGAACGAACTGGAGCAACTCCTGTGTAAACAATGATTGCCTGCCCCCCGTTGATGGGTAAAATAGCCGCAATTTCGTATTCCATGATGCGTGGCCAGCTGCCGCGCTTAAATAAGAAGATTCAATTATGACGTTGTCCCCTTATCTGCAAGAGGTGGCGAAGCGCCGTACTTTTGCCATTATCTCTCACCCGGATGCCGGTAAAACGACCATCACCGAAAAGGTGCTTTTATTCGGACAGGCGATTCAAACTGCCGGTACGGTAAAAGGTCGTGGTTCAAGCCAGCACGCGAAATCGGACTGGATGGAGATGGAAAAGCAGCGTGGTATTTCGATCACCACGTCCGTGATGCAGTTTCCGTATCACGACTGCCTGGTGAACCTGCTGGACACCCCGGGCCACGAAGACTTCTCAGAAGATACCTACCGTACCTTGACGGCGGTTGACTGCTGTTTGATGGTGATCGACGCCGCAAAAGGTGTAGAAGATCGTACCCGTAAGCTGATGGAAGTCACCCGTCTGCGCGACACGCCGATCCTCACGTTTATGAACAAACTTGACCGTGACATCCGTGACCCGATGGAAGTGATGGACGAAGTGGAGCGTGAGCTGAAAATCGCCTGCGCGCCGATCACCTGGCCGATTGGTTGCGGCAAGCTGTTTAAGGGCGTTTACCACCTCTATAAAGACGAAGTGTATCTCTACCAGACCGGTAAAGGTCACACCATTCAGGAAGTGCGCATCGTAAAAGGTTTGGATAATCCTGAACTGGAAACGGCCGTCGGCGAAGAGCTGGTGGTGCAGCTGCGCGATGAGCTGGAGCTAGTGAAAGGCGCGTCGCACGAATTTGACCACGAGCTATTCCTGGCCGGTGAAATCACGCCTGTCTTCTTTGGTACTGCGCTGGGTAACTTCGGCGTTGACCATATGCTCGACGGTTTGATCGAGTGGGCACCGCAGCCGATGCCGCGTAAAACCGACACCCGTCTGGTTGAAGCTGCTGAAGAGAAGTTCACCGGTTTTGTCTTTAAGATTCAGGCCAACATGGACCCGAAACACCGCGACCGCGTGGCGTTCCTGCGTGTGGTCTCAGGTAAGTACGAGAAAGGCATGAAGCTGCGCCAGGTGCGTATCGGCAAAGACGTTGTTATCTCCGACGCGTTGACCTTCATGGCCGGTGACCGTTCTCATGTTGAAGAGGCGTATCCGGGCGACATCATTGGCCTGCATAACCACGGCACCATCCAGATCGGCGATACGTTCACCCAGGGCGAAATGATGAAGTTTACGGGTATCCCGAACTTCGCCCCGGAACTGTTCCGCCGTATTCGCCTGCGCGATCCGCTCAAGCAAAAACAGCTGCTGAAAGGTCTGGTTCAGCTCTCCGAAGAGGGTGCGGTGCAAGTCTTCCGTCCTATTTCGAACAACGATCTCATCGTGGGCGCTGTGGGTGTACTTCAGTTTGACGTGGTCGTTGCACGTCTGAAAAGCGAGTACAACGTTGAGGCGATTTACGAATCGGTGAACGTTGCCACCGCACGCTGGGTTGAATGTTCTGACGTGAAAAAATTCGAAGAATTTAAGCGTAAGAATGAAATCCAGCTGGCACTGGATGGCGGTGATAACCTCACCTACATTGCGCCGACCATGGTTAACCTGAACCTCACTCAGGAGCGTTATCCGGACGTTCAGTTCCGTAAAACGCGCGAGCACTAATCCCATCTCAGAGCGCGGCGATCGCCGCGCTCTTCTTAATTCCCTGCTTTATTAATCCCTTGCGGAATTTTCTTAATTCATTGCATTTTCATCTCTATCGCTCATTATTTCGCCGTTTCTGAAAGCAGCCCTCAAATTGTGATCTATATTTAACTCAGTGTTTAGCACCGGGCGCGGATGAAAGCTCTGTTCAATGCGTGTTGATAAGCCTCTCATCCCGACCGTGTGTTTAATCGCAAAACTAATAACTAGTCCAAGGGATGTTTGACGCTCAAATTACGAGCAAACTACAGGAATACATCGATGAATATGACAAGACTGAAGATTTCTAAAACTTTGCTGGCAGTCACTTTGGGTAGCATCCTGGTAAGCGGTTCTGCACTGGCAGAAACCACCGCCACGGACAAAGCGCAATCCACCGCTGATTCCGCAGGGCAAAAAATCGATAGCTCTATGAATAAAGTCGGTAATTTCATGGATGACAGCTCTATCACAGCAAAAGTGAAAGCCGCTCTGGTGGATGATGAAAAGATCAAGAGCACCGACATCTCCGTGAAAACGGATAAAAAAGTGGTCACGTTAAGTGGCTTTGTCGAAAGCCAGGCGCAAGCTGAACAAGCGGTCACCGTGGCGAAAGGCGTTGAGGGTGTCACCTCAGTCAGCGACAAACTGCACGTTCGTGATGCCAAAGATCAGTCAGTGAAAGGCTATGCAGGCGATACGGCAACCACTAGCGAAATCAAAGCTAAACTATTAGCAGATGACATCGTGCCGTCACGTAAAGTGAAAGTGGAAACCACCGATGGTGTGGTGCAGCTCTCCGGTACGGTTGATTCACAGGCGCAGGTTGAGCGTGCCGAAACTATCGCTAAAGCCGTTGATGGCGTGAAAAGCGTTAAAAACGATCTGAAAGCGAAATAAAAACGACATTTGGCTGAACGCTGGTGGGCGTCCTGAGCGCCCACATTAAGCGGCCGATATTAACTATGGTAAAGGAGAGTTCTATGTTTCGTTGGGGCATCATATTTCTGGTTATCGCGTTAATTGCCGCCGCTCTGGGCTTTGGTGGTTTGGCGGGTACAGCAGCTGGCGCGGCAAAAATTGTCTTCGTCGTCGGTATTATCCTGTTCCTGGTCAGCCTGTTTACTGGACGTCGTCGTCCCTAGCTGAGCGCAACAAGCCCGTCGATACGCGAAGCGACATCGACACTCACATCCAAAGCCAGTCCTTGTGACTGGCTTTTTCTGGTTTGAGTAAGGGGTATAGAATGCGCTACTGTGTCCTTACGATAAAAATCAGAACAGGAATGCAGCAGTGGGGCAGAGAATTCCCGTTACGCTTGGCAATATTGCGCCGTTAGCGTTAAAACCCTTTCGTCCCGGTCAGCTCGCGATAGTGTGTGAAGGCGGTGGGCAGCGGGGCATCTTCACAGCTGGCGTGCTGGATGAGTTCATGCGCGCGCAATTTAACCCGTTCGATCAATTTTTCGGGACGTCCGCCGGCGCGCAGAATCTTTCCGCCTACGTCTGCAACCAACCTGGTTACGCCCGCAAAGTGATCATGCGCTACACCACTTCACGCGATTTTTTTAATCCGATTCGCTTTGTCCGCGGCGGCAACCTTATCGATCTCGACTGGCTGTTAGATGCCACTTCCAGCAAGATGCCGCTGGCGATGGATACTGCTGCGCGCCTGTTCGATACGGGCAAAGAGTTTTGGATGTGCGCCAGCCGGGGCGACGACTACACGCCGGGCTATTTCTCGCCGCAAAAGGAGAACTGGCTGGATATTATTCGTGCCTCCAGCGCGATTCCCGGCTTTTACCGTACTGCCGCGGCGCTGGATGGTATTCATTATCTTGATGGCGGGATCAGCGATGCGGTCCCGGTTCAGGAAGCCGCCCGTCGCGGCGCGAAAACGATCGTCGTGATCCGCACCGTGCCGTCGCAGATGTACTACACCCCGCAGTGGTTTAAACGGATGGAGCGCTGGCTGGGCGACAGCAGCCTGCAGTCGCTGGTGAACATTGCGCATCAGCATGAATCCAGTTACAGCGCGATGCAGCGTTTTATCGAGAAACCGCCCGGCAAGCTGCGGATTTTTGAGATCTATCCGCCAAAACCGCTCCTGAGTATGGCGCTGGGCAGCCGTCTGCCATCCCTTCGCGATGATTACAAAACAGGGCGACTTTGCGGGCGCTATTTCCTGGCAACGGTCGGGAAAATGCTGGCTGAGCAACCCCCGATACGGCGCCATAAACGGATCATCACGCCGCCAACCTTAGTGGTTCCGCCTGCTGCTGTCGCGAATGATGTTGTGGCAACGCCGCTGATTGACGCTCCACATGCTAACGACACAACGTTCGATAACGAGGATCTGGCGTGACTTTCCGCTTTGTTGATACCCATTGCCACTTTGATTTTCCACCGTTTACCGGTGATGAAGCGCAAAGTATTCAGCAAGCCGCGGGCGCAGGTGTTCAGGCGATAATCGTCCCGGCGATCGAAGCTGCACATTTCGATCGGGTACTCGATCTGGCCAGAATGCACACGGCGCTGTACGCCGCGTTGGGTCTGCATCCGATTGTGATCGAAAAGCATCTGGACGCACATATTGATGTGCTTGACGACAAACTGCGATCCGGGAGCGAGAAACTGGTGGCGATAGGGGAGATCGGCCTGGATCTGTACCGTGACGATCCGCAGTTTGAACGCCAGCAGACGATCCTGGATGCCCAGCTGAAACTGGCCAAACGGCATGATTTACCGGTGATTCTGCATTCGCGGCGCACCCACGATAAGCTGGCGATGCACCTCAAACGCCACGATCTCCCGCGAACCGGCGTGGTGCATGGGTTCGCCGGAAGCCTTCAGCAGGCACAGCGTTTTATTGCACTGGGTTATAAAATCGGTGTGGGCGGGACGATCACCTACCCGCGTGCCAGTAAAACCCGTGATGTGATGACGCAACTGCCGCTTTCATCGTTGCTTCTGGAAACTGACGCGCCGGATATGCCCCTCAATGGTTTTCAGGGAGAACCTAACCGTCCGGAGCAGGCCGCGCGCGTCTTTACGACATTATGCGATCTCCGCAACGAGCCAGCAGACGTTATCGCTGATGCGCTGTTACGCAATACTCACGATCTCTTTGGGATCACTCTATAAATAGAGCGCTGGGCGGATCACCGTGATCCGATGCTTTTCTAATGCCAGCGCCAGCGGTTCCACATCGTCCGCCGTGGCGCTACGCCACGATGCCGCTTCGCCATACACGCCGTGTGCATGAAACGCGTTGATTCGCACCGGGACAGAACCCAGCGATCGGATAAAGGCCGTCAAAGCACCCAGATGTTCCAGATAATCACAACGATCGGGGATTACCAGCAGACGTAGCTCGGTTAATCGCTGGTGTTGAGCCAGCCAGCGGAGGCTGTGTTTGATCTGCGGATTCTCGCGCCCGGTCAGAAAACGATGATGCTCATTGTTCCAGGCTTTCAGATCCAGCATCGCGCCATCAAAAACCGGAAGCAGTTTTTGCCAGCCGGTTTCACTCAGCAAACCGTTGCTGTCGACCAGACAGGTGAGATGCTTCAGCGAGGCGTCGGCTTTGACGGCGCTAAACAGCGCCACCAAAAACGGCAGTTGAGTCGTCGCTTCCCCGCCGCTGACGGTGATCCCTTCGATAAAGGGCGCGACTTTACGGATTTGCCCCATCACGTCCTCAACGCTTAAGCGCTGCGCCATGGGCGTGGCCTGCTGCGGACACACGTGTAAACAGGTATCACATTTCTGGCAGTCGCTCTCCTGCCACCAGACCCGTCCGGCCTGAATGTTCAGCGCATCGTGCGGGCAATGGAGGACGCAGTCACCGCAGTCATTGCAGCGGCCTATCGTCCACGGGTTGTGGCAGGTTTTGCAGCGCAGGTTGCAGCCCTGCAGGAACAGAGCCAGGCGGCTGCCCGGCCCATCCACGCAGGAGAAGGGAATAACCTGACTAACTAAAGCGCATCTGCTGTTCATGGCTTATCACGCGTGGCTGACGTTCAAGGATACGGGTATTGCGCGCGGCCTCTTCGCCAAGCCAGGTGGTATTGGTGCGTGAACCTTCGGCGCGATATTTTTCCAGATCCGACAGACGCACCATATAGCCCGTGACGCGCACCAGATCGTTTCCGGCAACGTTAGCGGTGAACTCGCGCATTCCGGCATTAAACGCGCCGAGACACAGCTGAACAACCGCCTGCGGGTTACGTTTGATGGTTTCGTCCAGCGTCAAAATATCGCTGATCCCGGAAGGATAGTGTTTATGATGCGGCGCGACGGCGAGCAAATGGCTGATCGGATCGGGCTCATCGCCGTACGGCAATCGTGCCCCCGGCGTGGTGCCGGAATCAGAGCTGATGCCAGACTGGGCGTGCAGCATGGCGCGCTGCTTCCAGCCATGTTTTACCGGCGTATTCTCGACAAAGTGGGCAAGCTGTTCGCTGATGCGATAGCCCAGCGCATTGGCTTGCTCATCTTTCCCGTAACGGCCAGGGTGGCCCGATTTCTCGCACAGCACATTTACCGCTTCTGCCAGACTGTACATGCCAAACATCGGCACAAAACGATCGGCATCAATCAGCCCCTCTTTCACCAGGAAGCTATTCTCAAAGAAGCCGGATTGCTGATACAGGAAATCACAGCGGGCATCGATGATGGCGATCTGCTGCTGGCAGTAATGCGGCAGCGTGCGGTCGAAGAAATCCTCTGTGGACTCGCTGTGCTCGGCGATGGCTTTCAGATTCAGACGTACCAGGGTGCTGCCACCGCCGGCCAACGGCAGCGAGTTGTAGCAACTCACGACGCCAAAACGACCTTTTGTGAAAATTCTATCATTCATCGGACCATTAGAAATATGCGGTTTACTGCACTCACAAATATTTTTCGCGACTTCAAGTAGCAGATCGTCGGGCGTAATTTTCGGATCATAAATAAAGGTAAGATTCGGTGCAACCTGCTTCAGGTCTGCATCTGTGCGTAAAATGGCGCGTGCCACAGGCGAATCTTCCGGACCGATATTGGCATGCATAAAGGCGTCAGGCAGCGTTCTGTCCAGGTAACGCCAGAAGCGTTTTATTCTGCTTTCGATTTCTTCTTGTGTTAGAATTCTAACATAAGGTTGTAGCAGTGCATCGAGATGGCCCAGAAACACCGGCATCGATGTGACGGAAGGAACATGGTGATAAAGAATGGTTAGCAGCGAAAGCGCGTCATCAAGATCCTTTGCGCCTTCGAGCTCCAGCCATTCTGACCCGTTCGCCAGAAATTTGGCGTAATCAGGCAGAACGTAGCGCGGTTTGAAAGGCGCATGGCCTTCAAACATGTCGCAGATAAACCCGTCATCCAGCGCTGAACGCGCCGCGGGTGGCAGACCGGGATAGGGCAGATTGTTTTCCGCTTCCAGCGCCAGAAAATGGCGTTTTTGCTCAGGCGTCAGTACCGGGCTTGTCACAATTTGCTGGCAACGTTGTTGCATAGCATCGAGACCGGAGGTGGACATAGTCGCTTCCTTATTATTCTGCGGATGATGGGCCGATTGTAGGAAGTCATTACGCTGAAGCTATTGATCAGAAGCGGGTGATTGCTGCTTTAGTCAGCAGATTCAGGACTGAAATTTGAAGTAGATCTCATTACAGTAATGCAAATTTGTATGCAGTTTTCATTAACTGTGATGAATGTCGAAGTGTGAGTGCGGGTGAATGTTAGAATACTCACATACCCGCAAGGTGAAAAATTATACGGCGATGCCGTTGGAGATTGTTATGACTGATTTAACCGCAAGCAGCCTGCGCGCGTTGAAACTGATGGACCTGACTACCCTGAACGATGACGACACGAATGAGAAAGTGATCGCGCTGTGTCATCAGGCGAAAACGCCAGTGGGCAATACCGCCGCTGTCTGCATTTACCCACGTTTTATCCCCATTGCGCGTAAAACGCTGAACGCGCAGGGCACGCCTGAAGTGCGCATCGCGACCGTAACCAACTTCCCACATGGCAATGACGATATCGATATCGCGCTGGCAGAAACACGCGCAGCGATTGCTTACGGTGCGGATGAAGTTGACGTGGTGTTCCCTTACCGTGCGCTGATCGCAGGTAACGAGCAGGTCGGTTTTGATCTGGTGAAAGCCTGTAAAGACGCCTGTGCGGCGGCAAACGTTCTGCTGAAAGTGATCATCGAAACCGGTGAACTGAAAGAAGAAGCGTTGATTCGTAAAGCGTCTGAAATCTCTATCAAAGCCGGTGCAGATTTCATCAAAACGTCCACCGGTAAAGTACCGGTCAACGCCACGCCAGAAAGCGCACGCATCATGATGGAAGTGATTCGCGATATGGGCGTGTCTAAAACCGTTGGCTTTAAACCTGCGGGCGGCGTTCGCACTGCCGAAGACGCGCAGCAGTTCCTGGCGATCGCTGACGATCTGTTCGGCGCAGACTGGGCCGATTCACGCCACTATCGTTTTGGCGCTTCCAGCCTGCTGGCTAGCCTGTTGAAAACGCTGGGTCACGGCGACGGTAAGAGCGCAAGCGGCTACTAATATTACTCCTGCGGCGATAGTGTTTCGCCGCATTTAACCTGATTCCTGGGGGCTACTTTGTTTCTCGCACAAGAAATTATTCGTAAAAAACGTGATGGTCATGCATTAAGCGACGAAGAAATCCGTTTCTTTATTAACGGTATTCGCGACAACACCATCTCTGAAGGGCAAATTGCTGCCCTGGCGATGACCATCTTTTTCCACGATATGTCGATGCCGGAACGTGTATCGCTGACCATGGCGATGCGGGATTCAGGTAGCGTTCTGGACTGGAAAAGCCTCAATCTTAACGGCCCGATCGTGGACAAGCACTCCACGGGCGGCGTAGGGGATGTCACCTCTCTGATGCTTGGCCCAATGATCGCCGCATGCGGCGGCTACATCCCAATGATCTCCGGGCGCGGCCTGGGTCACACGGGCGGTACGCTCGACAAACTGGAAGCCATTCCGGGTTTCGATATCTTTCCGAACGACACGCGTTTTCGCGAAATTATTAAAGACGTTGGTGTGGCGATTATCGGCCAGACCAGCTCTCTGGCTCCGGCGGATAAGCGTTTTTACGCGACCCGCGACATCACCGCGACGGTTGATTCCATCCCGCTGATCACGGCTTCTATCCTGGCCAAAAAACTGGCCGAAGGGCTGGATGCGCTGGTGATGGACGTGAAAGTGGGCAGCGGTGCATTTATGCCGACATTTGAGCTCTCTGCGGCACTGGCTGAAGCGATCGTTGGCGTTTCCAACGGCGCGGGTGTGCGCACCACGGCATTGCTGACGGACATGAATCAGGTGCTGGCCTCGAGCGCCGGTAACGCGGTTGAAGTCCGCGAGGCGGTGCAGTTCCTGACGGGCGAATACCGTAACCCGCGTCTGTTCGACGTCACCATGGCGCTGTGCGTTGAAATGCTGATTTCCGGCAAGCTGGCCAAAGACGACACCGAAGCGCGTGCCAAATTGCAAGCTGTGCTGGATAACGGTAAAGCGGCAGAGATCTTTGGCCGTATGGTTGCGGCGCAAAAAGGCCCGAACGATTTCGTTGAGAACTATGCGAAATACCTGCCAACCGCCATGCTCAGCAAAGCGGTGTATGCCGATACAGAAGGCTTTGTCAGTGCAATGGATACCCGTGCGCTGGGCATGGCAGTGGTCTCGATGGGCGGCGGTCGTCGTCAGGCGTCGGACACTATTGATTACAGCGTTGGCTTTACTGATATGGCGCGTCTGGGCGACAGCGTTGACGGGCAGCGTCCGCTAGCCGTTATCCATGCGAAAGACGAAAACAGCTGGCAGGAAGCGGCGAAAGCGGTGAAAGCGGCCATTACGCTTGATGACAAAGCGCCAGAAAGCACACCAACGGTCTATCGTCGTATCACCGATTAGTCGTATACTGATCTGATCGAATTTTTATGAAGCACTGAGTACGGAGAATATGATGAAACGTGCATTTATTATGGTGCTGGACTCATTCGGCATCGGCGCTACAGAAGATGCGGATCGCTTTGGTGACGTAGGTTCTGACACCATGGGTCACATCGCAGAAGCCTGTGCAAAAGGTGAAGCGGATATCGGCCGTCAAGGCCCGTTGAAATTGCCGAACCTGACGCGTCTGGGTCTGGTGAAAGCGCATGAAGGTTCTACCGGTAAAGTGGCCGCGGGTATGGATGCGAACGCGGAAGTGGTTGGCGCATACGCCTGGGCTCACGAGCTCTCTTCCGGGAAAGATACCCCGTCAGGTCACTGGGAAATCGCTGGCGTGCCGGTGCTGTTTGATTGGGGTTATTTCTCCGATCACGAGAACAGCTTCCCGCAGAAATTGCTGGATAAGCTGGTTGAGCGCGGCAATCTGCCGGGTTACCTCGGTAACTGCCACTCATCAGGTACGGTAATTCTGGATCAGCTCGGCGAAGAACATATGAAAACCGGCAAGCCGATTTTCTATACCTCTGCTGACTCGGTGTTCCAGATTGCCTGTCACGAAGAGACTTTCGGTCTCGATCGACTGTATGAGCTGTGCGAAATCGCGCGTGAAGAGCTGACCGAAGGCGGCTACAACATTGGCCGCGTTATCGCACGTCCGTTTATCGGCAACAAGCCGGGTGAATTCCAGCGTACCGGTAACCGTCACGATCTGGCCGTTGAACCGCCAGCCGCGACTGTACTGCAGAAACTGGTTGATGAGAAAGATGGCCAGGTGGTTTCCGTGGGTAAAATCGCGGACATCTACGCTAACTGTGGTATCACCAAAAAAGTGAAAGCCACCGGTCTGGATGCGCTGTTTGACGCGACCGTTAAAGAGATGAAAGACGCGGGTGATAAGACAATCGTCTTCACCAACTTCGTGGACTTCGACTCTTCCTGGGGCCACCGTCGTGATATCGCCGGTTACGCTGCTGGGCTTGAGCTGTTCGACCGCCGTCTGCCTGAGCTGATGGAGCTGGTGGGAGAAGATGACATTCTGATCCTGACTGCTGACCACGGCTGCGACCCAAGCTGGACCGGCACTGACCATACCCGCGAGCACATTCCGGTACTGGTTTACGGCCCAAAAGTGAAACCCGGTTCTCTCGGCCACCGCGAAACCTTCGCCGATATCGGACAGACCATTGCCAGCTACTTCGGCACGTCACCGATGGACTACGGTAAAAACATGCTGTGATGATTTGGGCGGGAGATTCCCGCCCTTCGTACATTTTATTGAAAAGGATAAAACGATGGCTACCCCACATATTAATGCAGAAATGGGCGATTTCGCGGATGTAGTGCTGATGCCTGGCGATCCGCTGCGCGCTAAGCACAT
Source organism: Lelliottia sp. RD5 (assembly GCF_056032945.1). Lineage (NCBI taxonomy): Bacteria > Pseudomonadati > Pseudomonadota > Gammaproteobacteria > Enterobacterales > Enterobacteriaceae > Lelliottia > Lelliottia sp. RD5. The sequence continues at coordinate 44,782 of NZ_JBVYHQ010000006.1, forward strand.
TGCTGAAACTTTCCTCGAAGACGTACGCGAAGTGAATAACGTGCGTGGCATGCTGGGCTTCACCGGGACGTACAAAGGCCGCAAAATCTCCGTAATGGGTCACGGCATGGGTATCCCGTCTTGCTCCATTTACACCAAAGAGCTGATCACCGATTTCGGCGTGAAGAAAATCATTCGCGTGGGTTCTTGCGGTGCTGTGCGCATGGACGTGAAACTGCGTGACGTGGTTATTGGCATGGGTGCATGCACCGATTCCAAAGTGAACCGTATGCGTTTTAAAGATCACGACTTTGCTGCTATTGCTGACTTCGGTATGGTGCGTAACGCGGTAGACGCTGCAAAAGCGCTGGGCGTTGACGCGCGCGTCGGTAACATCTTCTCAGCTGACCTGTTCTACTCCCCGGACGGCGGCGAAATGTTCGACGTGATGGAAAAGTACGGCATCCTGGGCGTGGAAATGGAAGCGGCTGGCATCTACGGTGTTGCGGCTGAGTTTGGTGCAAAAGCGCTGACCATCTGTACCGTATCTGACCACATCCGCACGCATGAGCAGACTTCTGCTGCTGAGCGTCAGACCACCTTCAACGACATGATCAAAATCGCGCTGGAATCCGTTCTGCTGGGCGATAAAGAGTAAGTCTCTCTTTCCTCCTCTCCGTGTGAGAGGATAAAAAGTAAGCCTCTCTTTCTTCCTCTCCCTGTTGGAGGATAAAGAGTAAACCTCTTTCCTCCCTCTCCCTGTGGGAGAGGGTTGGGGTGAGGGCATCAGACCGCACGGTTATTTGACCGCGTTAGCAATCCATGCCGACAGTTCTCTCAGCTCCGTTTCCTGCTCCGGGAAATCCACCAACAGCGCATCACACTCCTGTTGCAGCCTATCTGCGCGATACAGACAGCCCTGCAAACGTGCCGCCAGTGCCTCCAGCGGTGCCGGATTCAGACTATCGGTAAACACCTGCGTACGCGTGATATGGCCTCTCTCAACGTCGAAGTGCAGCTCCACGCCGCCCCAGGTGAATCGCTCGTCCAGTAAATGCGAAAAAGCAGGCGCCTGACCAAAATTCCATTCCCAACTGCTCTGACGGGCAAACGTCTCGGCAAAATTCGGCAGATCGGGCGTTTTATCCGGCGAGATAATTTCGGCCTCCACGTGCTCGCCGTAGTGTTCAAAGAACGCTTCGCGTATGGCATCGCAGATCTGTTCGTGAGTGATGCCCGGCATTAACTCCACCAGATTCGCCACGCGACCCCGCACAGACGTAATCCCCTTAGCCTGTAGCTTTTTCTTATCAGGATTGAGGTAATTGACCAGACGGCTCAAGTCAGCATTGAGCAACAGCGTCCCGTGGTGAAATCCGCGATCTTTGGTTTCGCGATAAGCCGAGCCAGACACTTTTCGATCGCCTTCGCGGGTTTTCACCACCAGATCGTTGCGTCCGGAGGCTTCTGCATTGACGCCGAGTGAGTTCAGGGCTTTCAACACAATGGCCGTGGAGATAGTTTTATCGTACTCCGGTTTTCCGGCCATAAAGGTAAAACAGGTGTTGCCGAGATCGTGGAACACCGCGCCGCCACCGCTGCTACGACGGGCGAGGCGAACGTTATCCTCTTCCATACGTCGCGTATTACACTCTTTCCACGGGTTCTGCGCCCGCCCAATCACCACCGTGTCGGCGTTGCGCCACAGGAATAACACGCGTTGGGTGGCAGGCATCTGGCAGAAAATGCACTCTTCCACCGCGAGATTAAACCAGGGATCGTAAGAGTCAGAGATAAGCAGGCGTAACGTCGTCATGGCAGATTTCCTTTTCCGAATCGTTTGCCTACTTTACCATTAATCTTTCTTCTCGCTCTCTTCCTCTTCCGGCACCGATTTGCTGGCGGTGAGCAGGAACGGCGATTGCTGCCAGCGGGTGCGTTTGCCCTGCAACAGCGTGCGCGTCAGTACCACGCCGATCGCCAGCGAAAGCAGCAGCATCAGGCGTAATATATTGGTGGTGTTATCGACCTGTTTGGCCTCGGTCGCCAGCGTGTGAGTATCCAGCGTCAGGCGTAAATAGCCGAGGGGACCATTTTTGCCCTGAATGGGTTCGACAATTTGTTGGTTAAAGTAGCCGCCCGCTTTTTTGCCGTCGAGCGCCAGACGGTCGCGAACGTCAACGTGCTCGCCCGTGCGCGCAATTAACGCGCCTTGCTCGTCGTACACGCCTGCATCCAGAATTCGGCTATTTTCCGTAATCTGGCGCAGCACCTGGCTGATGCGTTTATCGTCCGGCGTTTCGGTGCGCATCGCGGGCGCGATAGTGATCGTGACCTGGCGTGCCAGCGTTCGGGCCAACTCTTCGAGCTGCGGATTACGCTGTCGCTGGTGATTCTGGCTAAACCAGGACGCCCCTTGCATCAGTGCTACCAGCAGTGCGAGACATGAAAGAACAATCACTGCACGATGAAGCCGGAATTTCAGTTTTGCGCGAGCCATATTCCACCTGCTGAAAATTTACCGCTTAATGTTGCCAGAAGTGATGGTTACAAGGTAGCCTCATGCGTTATTTTCCCCCTGGAACCTTCCGGCGCGAACCAATTTACAGGAGCTTCAATGCCAAACATTACCTGGTGCGACCTGCCTGACGATGTCTCTTTCTGGCCAGGATTGCCGCTTTCTTTAAGTGGCGATGAGGTAATGCCACTGGATTACCATGCTGGCCGTAGCGGCTGGCTGCTGTACGGGCGCGGACTGGATAAGCAACGCCTTACCCAATACCAAACGAAACTCGGTGCCGCGATGGTGATTGTGGCGGCGTGGTGTATCGAAGATTATCAGGTGCTTCGGCTGGCCGGTTCTTTGACGCAGCGCGCAACCCGTCTGGCGCATGACGCCGGGCTGGACGTCGCCCCGCTGGGCAAAATCCCACATCTGAAAACGCCTGGCCTGCTGGTGATGGACATGGATTCCACCGCTATTCAGATCGAGTGTATTGACGAGCTTGCTAAATTGGCCGGTAGCGGCGAACTGGTGGCGGAAGTGACCGAACGCGCAATGCGCGGCGAATTAGATTTTGCCGCCAGCCTGAAGCAGCGCGTCGCCACGCTGAAAGGCGCTGACGCGAATATTCTGCGCCAGGTGCGTGACGAACTGCCGCTGATGCCGGGCCTGACGCAACTGGTGCTCAAGCTCGAAACGCTGGGCTGGAAAGTGGCCATCGCATCGGGTGGATTTACGTTCTTCGCGGATTATCTGCGCGACAAGCTGCGCCTGACGACAGTGGTTGCCAACGAACTGGAGATCATGGACGGGAAACTGACCGGCCAGGTGATCGGCGATATCGTGGATGCGCAGTACAAAGCCAACACGCTGATGCGTCTGGCGGAAAAATACGAAATTCCTGTCGAGCAGACCGTGGCCATTGGCGACGGGGCGAACGATCTGCCGATGATCAAGGTGTCGGGACTTGGCATCGCTTATCATGCCAAGCCTAAAGTGAACGAAAAGACGGAAGTGACTATCCGTCATGCTGATCTGATGGGTGTGTTTTGCATCCTGTCCGGCAGCGTGAATCACAAATAAAGAGGTAAACCATGGCGAAAGCTCCAAAACGCGCATTTGTCTGTAATGAATGTGGTGCGGATTATCCGCGCTGGCAGGGGCAGTGCAGCGCCTGCCAGGCGTGGAATACCATCACTGAAGTGCGTGGTGTGGCCGCTTCGCCAACGGTCGCTCGCAACGAACGCCTGAGCGGCTACGCGGGCAATGCAGGCATTTCTAAAGTTCAGAAACTTTCTGACATTAGCCTGGACGAAGTGCCGCGCTTTTCTACCGGATTCAAAGAGTTTGATCGCGTACTGGGCGGCGGTGTCGTGCCGGGCAGTGCGATTCTGATCGGCGGGAATCCGGGGGCGGGTAAATCCACGCTACTGCTACAAACGCTTTGCAGACTCTCAGAGCAGATGAAAACCCTGTACGTCACGGGCGAAGAGTCCCTGCAGCAGGTAGCGATGCGCGCGCACCGGCTTGGTTTGCCGACCGGTAATCTCAATATGCTCTCGGAAACCAGCATCGAGCAGATCTGCATGATTGCGGAAGAAGAGCAGCCAAAGCTGATGGTGATCGACTCCATTCAGGTGATGCACATGGCGGACATCCAGTCCTCGCCGGGGAGCGTGGCCCAAGTGCGTGAAACCGCAGCCTATCTGACGCGCTTTGCCAAAACGCGCGGCGTAGCGATTGTGATGGTCGGCCATGTCACCAAAGACGGCTCGCTGGCTGGCCCGAAAGTGCTTGAGCACTGTATTGACTGTTCCGTGATGCTGGACGGCGATGCCGATTCCCGATTCCGCACGCTGCGCAGCCATAAAAACCGTTTCGGTGCGGTGAATGAGCTGGGTGTGTTTGCCATGACCGAACAGGGGCTGCGTGAAGTCAGCAACCCGTCGGCGATTTTCCTGAGCCGCGGTGAAGAAGTCACCTCCGGCAGCTCGGTAATGGTGCTGTGGGAAGGGACGCGTCCGCTGCTGGTCGAGATCCAGGCGTTGGTAGATCAGTCGATGATGGGCAATCCACGCCGCGTCGCGGTGGGTCTGGAGCAAAACCGATTAGCGATTCTGCTGGCAGTGTTGCATCGTCATGGCGGTCTGCAAATGGCGGATCAAGACGTTTTCGTGAACGTCGTCGGCGGTGTGAAAGTCACTGAAACCAGTGCCGATCTGGCGTTGCTGCTGGCAATGGTGTCCAGTCTACGCAACCGACCGTTGCCGCAGGATCTGGTGGTATTTGGTGAAGTCGGGCTGGCCGGGGAAATTCGCCCGGTTCCGAGTGGGCAGGAGCGTATTTCTGAAGCGGCTAAACACGGCTTCCGTCGTGCGATTGTCCCCGCTGCCAATGTGCCGAAAAAAGTGCCGGAAGGGATGAAGGTTTTCCCCGTCAAAAAACTCTCGGATGCACTCAGCGTCTTTGACGACTTATAATTAACCCCGTCATACTTTATTTCCCGGCTGGGTCCGGCCGGGCAAATCCATTTAGCAGGAGGCTCTTGTGTCATCATTTGACTATCTCAAAACCGCGATCCGCCAGAAAGGCTGTACTTTGCAGCAGGTGGCCGAAGCGAGCGGCATGACCAAGGGCTACTTGAGCCAGCTTCTCAATGCAAAAATAAAAAGCCCCAGCGCGCAAAAGTTGGAGGCGCTGCACCGTTTCCTCGGGCTTGAATTCCCGCGGATGCAAAAGAATATCGGCGTGGTGTTCGGCAAGTTTTACCCGCTGCATACCGGGCATATCTATTTGATTCAACGCGCCTGTAGCCAGGTCGATGAGCTTCATATCATCATGGGTTACGACGACACGCGCGACCGTGCGCTGTTTGAAGACAGCGCCATGTCACAGCAGCCGACCGTATCGGATCGTCTGCGCTGGCTGCTTCAAACCTTTAAATATCAGAAAAACATTCGTATTCATGCCTTTAACGAAGAGGGTATGGAGCCCTATCCGCACGGCTGGGATGTCTGGAGCAACGGCATCAAAGCGTTTATGGAAGAGAAGGGGATTACGCCAAACTGGATTTACACCTCTGAAGAGTCTGATGCCCCGCAGTTCCGCGAGCATTTGGGCACTGAAACGGTGCTCATCGATCCTAAGCGTACCTTCATGAATATCAGCGGCGGACAGATCCGCGAAAACCCGTTCCGCTACTGGGACTATATTCCGACGGAAGTGAAGCCGTTCTTTGTGCGCACGGTGGCGATTCTGGGCGGGGAATCGAGCGGTAAGTCGACGCTGGTGAACAAGCTCGCCAATATTTTTAACACCACCAGTGCGTGGGAATATGGGCGTGATTACGTTTTTTCGCACCTTGGCGGCGACGAGATGGCGCTCCAGTATTCCGATTACGATAAAATCGCGCTGGGACACGCGCAGTACATTGATTTCGCGGTCAAATATGCCAATAAAGTCGCGTTTGTGGACACTGATTTTGTGACGACTCAAGCGTTTTGTAAAAAGTACGAAGGGCGTGAGCATCCGTTCGTACAAGCGCTGATTGATGAGTACCGCTTTGACCTGGTGATCCTGCTGGAAAACAACACCCCGTGGGTGGCCGATGGGATGCGCAGCCTGGGCAGTTCGGTCGACAGAAAAGAGTTCCAGACCATGCTGGTAGACATGCTGCACGAAAATAACGTGGAGTTTGTGCATGTGGAAGAGTCAGATTATGACAACCGCTTCCTGCGCTGCGTTGAGCTGGTGAAAGGATTGATGGGCGAGCAGGGATAGTCCGCTCACCCAACCCTCTCCCACTGAGAGAGAGTGAAAGATACCCGAGTGTTCCCTCTCCCATTGGGAGAGGGGGAAAGACATCCCAGAGCATTCCCTGTCCCTTGAGTAGAGGGGGAAAGATATCCCTGTGCGTTCCCTCTCCTGTTGGGAGAGGGTTAGGGTGAGGGAAAAATCACGCTCAGAACGCCACCACCACTTTCCCGCGCATATGCCCGTCCAGCACTTTGCGGTGCGCTTCCGTGATGCTCTCGACGCTTAAACCGTGCAGCGTTTCGCTGAGTGAACTCTCCACCACGCCGTTATCCACCAGCTTTGCCACCTCATTTAAAATCTCGCCCTGACGCGCCATATCTGCGGTCTGATACATGCTGCGGGTGTACATAAATTCCCAGTGCAGCGCGGCGGATTTTGACTTCAGCGCGTTTTGATCCAGCGGACGATCGTTCTCCACGATGCTGCAAATATGCCCCTGCGGTGCAATCAGATCGCTCACGGCAGCCCAGTGAGCGTCGGTATCATTGAGAATGAAAATGTAATCCACGAATTTGATGTCGTGTTTCGCCAGTTCACCCTGGAGATCGCGGTAATTCACCACCCGATCCGCGCCGCGATCGTAACACCACTGCGCAGAATCGTCGCGAGATGCCGTCGCGATCACCTTAACGTTGCTGTTGTGCTTCGCAAACGGGATCGCCAGCGATCCCACACCGCCCGCCCCGCCGATGATCAGTAGCGTCTTGTCCGCACCGGCGTCCTGAATGTTCAGACGTTCAAACAAGCCTTCCCACGCGGTCAGGGCGGTTAACGGCAACGCGGCGGCTGACGCCCAGTCGAGACGGGTCGGTTTATGCCCCACAATTCGTGCGTCGATAAGCTGGTGGCTTGAGTTACTGCCTGGACGGGTGATATCCCCCGCATACCATACTTCGTCGCCGGGCTTGAATTGAGTGACGCCCGTACCGACGGCGTTGACGATCCCACTGGCATCCCATCCCAGAATACGCGGCGTTTTCAGGCCGGTTTTCGCGATACCGGCATGGACTTTTGTATCAACTGGGTTGATGGAGACCGCTTTCACTTCGACCAGCAGATCGTGTTCACCCGGTTGTGGCATGGGTTGCATGATTTCAATGAACGTTGAAGGTGCGTTCGGGTTCACGGCGATGGCTTTAACTGACATGGTGAGCTCCTCATGAATGACGTTATGTTGAGGCTAGTCTATTCAGCCACCAGACGCGTGATAAGATGGACAATCAAGAACGAAGTGTTCGCTCAGGATGAACAGTATGTTTAAACAGCTTCAGGATATGGCCCTGTTTGCGCTGGTAGCGGAGATGGGCAGCTTTACTGCCGCCGCGCGTAAAGCGGGTTTACCGAAGTCCAGCGTCAGCCAGCGCGTGAGCCAGCTTGAGCAGCAGGTGGGAATTCGGTTGCTAAATCGCACCACGCGCAAGCTCAACCTGACGTTTGCGGGCGAGCACTATCTTGTGCATTGCCGTGAGATGCTGGCGGCGAGTGAACGCGCGGAATACGCCATTCAGCGCCTGCGCGATAACCCCAGCGGGCGACTGCGCATTACCTGTCCTGCGGGGATTGGAGCAACGCTGCTGGCGCATCTGAACGCTGATTTTCAGAGGCGGTATCCTGATGTATCGCTTGAAGTCAGTATTTCTGACGATCTGCTTGATCTGGTGGAATCCGGTTTTGACGTGGCTCTGCGCACCGGTAAGCCGCAAGATTCGTCATTGATTGGCCGCATGATTGGCCACTGTCCGCGCTATATGCTCGCGTCACCTGACTATCTGGCACGCTGTGAGCCGCTGGAACACCCGCGTCAGCTCGTTGAGCATCGTTGCATCACGCACAAAGCCTGGCCGGAGTGGCTGCTGCGCCGGGAAAGCGAAGACTATCGCCATTTGCCGGATAATACCCATATCAGCGATAACCTGGTGTATGCCCGAGAAAGCGCCATCGCGGGGGCGGGGATTACGCTGTTACCGGCTTTTTTGCTGGAAGATAAACGCGAGAATGGCGCGCTGGTGCAGGTGTTACCGGACTGGAACGTTGAGGGCAATGAGCTGTGGCTGGCATATCCGAGCCGCAAGCTGAACTCTCCCGCGCTGATGAGCTATGTGGATTTTGCGATGCAGTATGACGAGGTTAAACGGTTTTATGTGAGTGGGTGAGTGTCGTTGCGGTCTGATGCCCTCACCCCGGCCCTCTCCCACAGGGAGAGGGAGAACAGACTAAAAACGGCAACCGAAGTTGCCGTTTTGTTTTTTACTTGGAGATACGTTTGTACTTGATACGCTTCGGCTCCAGCGCGTCTGCGCCCAGCGTGCGTTTCTTGTACTCTTCGTATTCGGTGAAGTTTCCTTCGAAGAACTCCACTTTACCTTCATCCTGATAGTCCAGAATGTGGGTCGCTACGCGGTCAAGGAACCAACGGTCGTGCGAGATAACCATTGCACAGCCCGGGAACTCCAGCATGGCGTTTTCCAGCGCACGCAGGGTTTCGATGTCCAGGTCGTTGGTCGGTTCATCGAGCAGCAACACGTTACCGCCAACCTGCAGCAGCTTCGCCAGATGCAGACGACCACGCTCACCACCGGACAGTTCGCCGACGCGTTTACCCTGATCCACACCCTTGAAGTTGAAGCGGCCAACGTAGGCGCGGCTTGGCATCTCGGTGTTGCCGATACGCATGATATCTTGCCCGCCGGAGACTTCTTCCCAGACGGTTTTGCTGTTATCCATTGAATCACGGAACTGATCAACGGAGGCCAGTTTCACGGTCTCGCCAAGCGTAATCGTGCCGCTGTCAGGCTGTTCCTGACCGGACATCATGCGGAACAGCGTTGATTTACCCGCGCCGTTCGGGCCGATGATCCCGACAATTGCGCCTTTTGGCACGGAGAAGCTCAGGTCGTCAATCAGCAGGCGATCGCCGTAGGATTTACGCAGGTTGTTCACTTCAACGACTTTATCGCCCAGACGTGCTCCTGGTGGGATAAACAGTTCGTTGGTTTCGTTACGTTTCTGGTATTCGGAACTGTTCAGTTCTTCAAAGCGAGCCAGACGGGCTTTACCCTTAGACTGACGGCCTTTTGCACCCTGACGAACCCACTCCAGCTCTTTCTCAATCGACTTACGACGAGCCGCTTCCTGAGAAGCTTCCTGCGCCAGGCGCTGATCTTTCTGCTCCAGCCAGGAGGAGTAGTTGCCTTCCCACGGAATACCTTCACCGCGGTCAAGCTCCAGAATCCAGCCTGCTACGTTATCGAGGAAGTAACGGTCGTGGGTGATTGCCACGACGGTGCCTTCGAAGTCGTGCAGGAAGCGCTCAAGCCACGCCACGGATTCCGCATCCAGGTGGTTGGTTGGTTCGTCGAGCAGCAGCATGTCTGGCTTTTCCAGCAGCAGACGGCACAGCGCGACGCGGCGGCGTTCACCACCGGAGAGTTTTTCAACTTTCGCGTCCCAGTCCGGCAGACGCAGGGCATCGGCCGCACGCTCCAGCTGTACGTTCAGGTTGTGACCGTCGTGCGCCTGGATAATTTCTTCAAATTTACCCTGTTGCGCCGCGAGCTTGTCGAAATCAGCGTCCGGCTCAGCGTACTTCGCGTACACCTCATCCAGACCTTTCAGCGCGTTAACCACTTCAGAAACGGCTTCTTCGATGGATTCACGTACCGTGTGTTCCGGGTTTAGCTTCGGTTCCTGCGGCAGATAACCGATTTTAAGACCAGGCTGTGGGCGAGCTTCACCTTCGATATCGGTATCGATGCCCGCCATGATGCGCAGCAGGGTGGACTTACCGGCACCGTTGAGACCCAGAACACCGATTTTTGCGCCCGGGAAGAAGCTCAGCGAGATATTTTTCAGAATATGACGTTTCGGCGGAACAACTTTGCCGACACGATGCATGGTATAAACGAATTGAGCCACGTGGACTTCGCCTCTTTTATAGTAGAGAAAATAGAATTCAGCTGCGAAGTGTAGCCTTTTTCAGTGGCTAATCCCAGCCAGGAACTCCGGGAGTGTTAAAACGCGCAAGAAAGGTAAAAAAGTGTCCGCAGCGTGGCGCGTTGTGGTACTCCTGGTTAGCATAAGTGAATGACATTTTTGACGTGGCAAGACGCTACAACTGAAATCAACAATATGAAGGAGAGCTTGTGGAAAAAGCCAAACAGGTGGTCTGGCGTCTGCTGGCTGCCAGCGTGTGCGTGCTGACGATAAGCAACGCCGCGCGAGCTGATTCACTGGATGAACAACGTAACCGCTATGCACAAATCAAGCAGGCGTGGGATAGCAAACAGATGGATACCGTGCAGGCCTTGATGCCCACGCTGAAAGATTATCCTCTGTACCCGTATCTTGAATATCGTCAAATCACTGACGATCTGATGAACCAGCCGACGGTCACCGTCGCGAATTTTATACAGGCAAACCCAACGCTGCCGCCCGCCCGCACGCTGCAATCACGTTTTGTGAACGAGCTGGCGCGACGTGAAGACTGGCGCGGTTTGCTGGCGTTCAGCCCGGATAAACCGGGAACGACGGAAGCGCAATGTAACTACTACTATGCCAAGTGGAATACCGGCCAGGCCGAAGAGGCGTGGAACGGCGCGAAAGAACTGTGGCTGTCGGGTAAGAGTCAGCCGAATGCCTGTGATTCACTGTTTGGCGCATGGCGCGCGTCCGGTAAACAGGATCCGCTGGCCTATCTTGAGCGCATCCGTCTGGCGATGAAAGCGGGCAATACGCGCCTGGTCACGACGCTCGCGGGGCAAATGCCGTCCGACTATCAAACCATTTCCACCGCCGTGATCCAGCTGGCGAACGATCCCAATTCTGTCATGACGTTTGCCCGTTCAACGGGTGCGACCGATTTTACCCGCCAGATGGCCGCTGTGGCCTTTAGCAGCGTGGCACGCAATGACGTTGAAAATGCCCGGTTGATGATCCCGCAACTGATGCAGGTGCAGCAGCTAAATGACGATCAAACCCAGGAGCTGCGCGATATCGTGGCGTGGCGTTTGATGGGGACGGACGTCACCGATGAGCAAGCGCGCTGGCGTGACGACGCGATTATGCGCTCAAATTCCACTTCGCTGGTGGAACGTCGGGTGCGTATGGCGCTGGGCACAGGCGATCGCCGTGGCTTAAACACCTGGCTATCACGTCTGCCAATGGATGCGAAAGAGAAAGACGAATGGCGCTACTGGCAGGCTGATTTGCTGATGGAGCGCGGCCGCGAAGGTGAAGCGAAGGAGATCCTCCATTCTCTGATGCAGCAGCGCGGTTTCTATCCGATGGCAGCGGCGCAGCGACTGGGCGAAGAGTATCAGCTTAAAATCGACAAAGCGCCTGCGAACGCCAGCCCGGCACTGGTTCAAGGACCGGAAATGGCGCGCGTGCGCGAGCTGATGTACTGGAATATGGATAATACCGCGCGCAGCGAATGGGCTAATCTGGTCACCAGCCGCACGACGGATGAAAAGGCCCAGCTCGCACGCTATGCCTTTGATAATCGATGGTGGGATCTGAGCGTGCAGGCGACGATCGCCGGTAAGCTGTGGGATCATCTTGAAGAGCGTTTCCCGCTGGCCTACAAAGATCTGTTCGATCGTTACACCAGCGGAAAAGACATTCCGAAGAGTTATGCGATGGCGATTGCCCGTCAGGAGAGCGCCTGGAATCCAAAAGTACGCTCTCCGGTGGGGGCCAGCGGCCTGATGCAAATCATGCCCGGCACCGCGACGCATACGGTGAAGATGTTTAATATTCCAGGCTACAGCAGCCCTTCACAGCTGCTGGAGCCGGAGACCAACATCAATATCGGTACTCGCTATTTGCAGTACGTTTATCAGCAGTTTGGTGAGAACCGCATTTTCGCCTCGGCAGCGTATAACGCCGGGCCTGGACGCGTGCGCACCTGGCTGGGTAACAGTGCCGGACGCATTGACGCCGTGGCGTTTGTCGAGAGCATTCCGTTCTCTGAAACGCGCGGCTATGTGAAAAATGTGATGGCGTATGACGCCTACTACCGCTACTTCATGGGGCAGAAAGATACTCTGATGAGCGATGCGGAGTGGCAGCGACGTTACTGATTGGCGTGGGTTGTGTTATGCTGTACTCGTCAAAGAGTACAATGGAAAAACGGCGGCATAACATGACCCAGAATTCCCCTTATTCATCGGCGATGGCCGAACAGCGTAATCAGGAGTGGCTTCGCTTTGTGGAGCTGCTTCGCCAGTCCTATGAACAGGATCTGCATTTACCCCTGATGCAGTTGATGCTCACGCCCGATGAACGTGAAGCGTTGGGCACGCGGGTGCGCATTATTGAAGAATTACTACGCGGTGAGATGAGTCAGCGCGAGTTGAAAACCGAGCTGGGCGCGGGCATTGCGACAATCACCCGCGGGTCTAACAGCCTGAAATCTGCACCGGTTGAACTGCGTCAATGGCTGGAATCAGTACTGCTGGGCGTTCAGCGATAAATCGCGTTGTGAAACGGACTTAACGCCAGAATAACAGCCTGATGGTACACGCTTGAACGCGTCAGTGCGCCAGCGGTAAACACGCCGATGGCTCCCTCTTTGCGGCCAATTTCATCAATGCCGGTGTAGCGTGACATCACCGGGCCGAGGGCTTCTCCTGCCCGTACTTTTTCCAGAATGATGGCGGGCAACGGCAGCGTTGCGGAACGGGCTTCTCCACGCTGCTCGCGGTTTTCAATCACTACCCAGCTAAACGTTGCGCCTTCGTCAATTCCCGCTTCAATCGCCACCCAAAAATCGGCTGCAGGGCGCAGCGCTTTTGCATTGATAACGCGATTTCGTGCGCCAGCCCGCGTTTCCTCACTGCCAAACGGCTGTTCAGGGACACCGCTCTCGACGGCGACAGCATCGATATGGCAGGATCCTTCGCCGAAGATCTCCTCAAATGCTCTTAGAATTGCCTGAATTTTGGCAGGATTGGTGGTAGCGGAGACAACCTGGTGCATAATTAAGCTCAGTTTAAAAAAAATTCATCGCAGTATAACGGAAAAATAGCATGTTACAGGTTTACCTTGTTCGCCACGGTGAAACGCAGTGGAACGCCGAGCGACGTATTCAAGGGCAGTCAGACAGTCCTCTCACCGCCAAAGGTGAGCAACAAGCGCGGCAAGTGGCGGAACGTGCCAGAACACTGGGCATCACGCACATCATTGCCAGCGATCTCGGTCGTACCCAGCAAACGGCACGCATTATTGCCGACGCCTGTGGTTGCGACATCATTCTCGATCCGCGTCTGCGCGAACTCGACATGGGCGTGCTGGAAAAGCGCCATGTTGATTCTTTGACTGACGAGGAAGAGGGCTGGCGTCGTACGCTGGTGAACGGTACGGAAGATGGCCGCATTCCTGATGGTGAATCCATGCAGGAGCTGAGCGTACGCGTGCAGGCGGCTCTGGGAGATTGCCTGAAGTTGCCGGAAGGCAGTCGTCCGCTGCTGGTAAGTCACGGTATCGCGCTGGGTTGCCTGGTCAGTACGATTCTTGGATTGCCAGCCTACGCGGAGCGCCGTTTGCGTCTGCGCAACTGTTCTATTTCCCGCATCGACTATCAGGAGAGCCCATGGCTTGCGTCTGGTTGGGTGGTGGAAATGGCAGGGGACATCTCGCATCTGGACGCCCCTGCGCTGGATGAGCTACAGCGCTAGCGGCGAATCGGAACCAGGTATTCCATACGCAGATCGATTGGGCGTTCTTCCGGCTTCACATCGCTGGCCGGAAAGTAACGCTCAATGTCCTGACCTTTACGGCGGTTCAGATTCAGCATTGGCATGCAGGTTCCGTAAACGGTCAGGATGAATTCCTGAACGCCGGTGCCCAGTCCTTCATAGGTGAACATCACGTAGTCACCGCCTTCGATCACTACCGGTTTCGATCCCTGAATATAGCCATTGGCCATTTCTGGGGTGAGTGCGGTGGTGTAAAACACTTCCTGTTCGTCGTCTTTTTCCTGGCTTGGATGCGTCTGGTTCAGACCATACAGCAGTGGTGGAATGGCCGGCGCGTGGCTCAGGAAATCGCGCCAGAACTGCACTCGCATCTGATGACGGAATTCGGAAATCTGCTCCAGCGAACAGGTGTAGCTTTGCGTTGTGCCGATCAGGTGCGTTTCTGGCAGGGTGATAAACTCGTGTTTCGGCATGGCGAATTCACCCAGACGCAGCGGCGGACGCATGCCAAACGAGCTCCAGTCGGGCGAGCGGCGATAGAGCGCAGGCGTCAACGAGAACTGTTTTTTAAAGGCGCGGGTGAACGTTTGCTGCGAGTCAAAACGGTATTGCAGGGCAATATCCAGAATCGGACGTGCCGTCAGGCGCAGAGCGACGGCAGATTTTGACAGTCGACGCGCGCGAATGTAGGCACCGATAGCATGACCGGTGACATCTTTGAACATCCTTTGCAGATGCCACTTGGAATAGCCTGCTTTTGCCGCCACATTATCCAGTGACAATGGCTGGTCCAGATGACCTTCCAGCCAGGTAAGCAGATCGCGAATAATTCCAGCCTGATCCATATACTATCCTCATCCTTAAAACAGCAGGTGCCTGATAACAGGGTAGCGGATAATAGCATTTTTTGATGTTTTAGCATTCAGTGTTTTTTTTGCGCATTCATGCTTTTTGCCGCACATTATCGGGATGAATTTTATAATCCTGTGATCTTGCTAGGTTTTTATCTGGATTATTGAATAATCGCTTAATGCAATTTTAAAGAATGGTAACAATATGAAATACAAGACATTGATCTTCACCGCGCTGATGGTATTAGTCGGGCGCACCGCGCTCGCAGAAGAAGTTGGCTCCGTTGACACCGTATTTAAAGTGTTTGGCCCGGATCATAAAATTGTCGTCGAAGCGTTTGACGATCCCGACGTCAAGAACGTCACGTGCTACATCAGTCGCGCTAAAACGGGCGGCATTAAAGGTGGGCTTGGTCTGGCCGAAGATACTGCTGATGCCGCGATTTCCTGCCAGCAGGTGGGGCCGGTGGAATTAAGCGACAAAATCAAAAACGGTAAAACGCAGGGCGACGTCGTGTTCCAGAAACGCACCTCTCTGGTGTTCAAAAAACTCCAGGTCGTGCGTTTTTACGATCCGAAGCGCAATACGTTAGCCTATCTGGCGTACTCGGATAAAGTGGTCGAAGGATCGCCGAAAAACGCGCTGAGCGCAGTACCGATTATGCCGTGGCGTTAATGCAGGGAATCACGATGCAGCAACCGTTGATTTGGCTGGTTGAAGATGAAAGTAGCATTGCCGAGACGCTCATTTATATGCTTTCTCAGGAAGGATTCGCCGTGAAAGCCTTTGAGCGTGGGCTTCCGGCGCTGGATGAAGCGCGCCGGCAGGCTCCGGCGCTGGCCATTCTTGACGTGGGGCTGCCGGATATCAGCGGTTTTGAGCTGTGTCGTCAGCTTCTGGCGCAGCATCCCTCGCTGCCGGTGCTGTTTCTCACGGCCCGGAGTGATGAAGTGGATAAACTGCTGGGCCTGGAAATGGGGGCGGATGACTACGTCGCTAAACCCTTTTCACCCCGCGAAGTGTGCGCACGTGTCAGAACCATTCTACGACGAATGCAAAAGTCCGCTGCGCCTTCTGACATCGTTCGTATTGGTCAATTTGAACTTAACGAGCCTGCGGCGCACATCAGCTGGTGCGGTCACGCTTTGCCGCTCACACGGTATGAGTTTTTACTGCTGAAAACCCTTCTGAACGCGCCTGGCCGCGTTTTTTCTCGCCAGCAGTTGATGGACAAAGTGTGGGGCGATGAGGGCGATAGTTTTGATCGTACGGTCGATACCCATATCAAAACCCTGCGTGCCAAGCTGCGCGCCGTCAATGCCGAACTTTCACCCATCAGTACCCACCGCGGAATGGGCTACAGCCTGGGATTATACTGATGCGCATCGGTATGCGGTTGTTATTGGGCTATTTCCTGATTGTGGCGATTGCGGCATGGTTTGTGCTGTCGATATTTGTCCAGGAAGTGAAGCCAGGCGTGCGCAGGGCAACGGAAGGCACGTTGATTGATACTGCCACGCTTCTGGCACAGGTCGGGCGTGACGATTTGCTGTCAGGCTCTGCACATAATGGCCGACTGGCGCAGGCTTTCTCGCAGCTTCATCAGCGTCCGTTTCGCGCCAACATTGGCGGCATCCATAAAGTGCGCAACGAATATCATGTTTACATGACGGACGCACAGGGCAGGGTGGTGTTCGATTCGTCCGGCAAAGCGCTCGGCGAAGATTATTCGCGCTGGAACGATGTCTGGCTTACGCTGCGTGGCGACTATGGTGCGCGTAGCACGCAAATTAATCCTGACGATCCGCAAAGCACCGTGATGTACGTCGCCGCACCGATTATCGACCACGGAAAGATTATCGGCGTGTTGTCGGTGGGCAAGCCAAACAGCGCGATGGCGCCGGTTATCCATCGCAGTGAGCGCCGCATTTTATGGGCTGGCGCGGCGCTACTGAGTATCGCCCTGTTGATTGGGCTGGTGGTAGCGTGGTGGATAAATCGCTCAATCAGTTCGCTGTCGCGCTATGCCGATTCGGTGACGACGGATACTCCACTGCCGCTGCCCGATCCGGGAAGTAGCGAATTGCGTAAGCTCGCACAGGCGCTGGAAAACATGCGCATTCGCCTCGAAGGCAAAAATTATATTGAACACTACGTTCACGCGCTGACCCACGAATTGAAAAGCCCGCTGGCGGCCATTCGCGGTTCGGCTGAAATCCTGGCAGAACAGCCACCGCCGCAGGTGGCCGCGCGTTTTGTCGATAATATTCTGGTGCAAAATGCACGCATGCAGTCGCTGGTTGAGAAGCTCCTCGAGCAGGCGCGGCTGGAGAATCGCGTGGAGATCACGCCGAGCCATGTGGATATCGATGCCCTGTTTACACGTTTGAGCGCGGCGCGCGCGGCGTTACTCGCCGCCAAAAATATCACCCTGACCTTGAAAAATTGTTTAAAGGCAGTCGAAGGCGACGAGGATTTACTCGAACATGCGCTCGGTAATCTGCTGGACAATGCGCTCGATTTTACGCCCGAAGGGGGACACATTGAGCTTGCCGCCCGTGAGGTGCATAAAAAAGTGCAACTGAGCGTCACCGATAGCGGCAGCGGTATTCCTGAGTACGCACATACCCGCATCTTTGAGCGCTTTTATTCGCTCCCGCGTGAAAATGGGCTGAAAAGCAGCGGTCTGGGTCTGGCCTTCGTTCAGGAAGTTGCCCGTCTGCACCACGGCGATATTCAGCTTCGTAACCGCGAAGAAGGCGGTGTCGCGGCGTTACTGACACTTCACCGTCCCTTCACATAACTTCAAACTGACCGCACATAGCCTCGTTATCCTCCTTTTATCACAAAGGAGAAGGTCATGAAAAAATCCCCCCTGTTCTGGAAAGTCAGCACCCTGATTGGGTGCATCCTGCTGTTGCTCGTTCCGTTGTTTATGGTGAGTAACCTGATTTCGGATCGCGCCAGCTATCGCGACGACGTGGAAGATACGCTACGACAAAGCACCAGCGGGCCGCAGCAGCTTACCGGGCCGCTTATCGCCATCCCGGTAACCGAGATTTACTACAAAATTGAGGATAAAAAAGAGGTCGAACATAAGCGCAGTTATCTGCATTTTGTGCTGCCGGAATCCCTGGTCATCGACGGAAATCAGCAGGTGCAA
Organism: Lelliottia sp. RD5; assembly: GCF_056032945.1. Lineage (NCBI taxonomy): Bacteria > Pseudomonadati > Pseudomonadota > Gammaproteobacteria > Enterobacterales > Enterobacteriaceae > Lelliottia > Lelliottia sp. RD5. Next base: position 62,792 of record NZ_JBVYHQ010000006.1, read on the forward strand.
TCCAGGAGCATCGGTATCTATGACGGACAAATCTGGACCACCGATCTCAAACTCAAAGCGCAATTTAATACTGAAAAGCTGACGCGCTTAAAAGGCGAAACGATCACCCTTGGACAGCCATTTATTGTGGTCGGTGTGGGCGATGCGCGCGGGATCGGCGCGGTAAGTATCTCGAAAATCAACGGCGAAGCGCTAACTGTTGAACCCGGTTCTGGTGTTTCGGGCGAATTGCCGGGCATTCATATTCCGCTGAATGAAAATCACCTCGCGATGAAGACCCTTGCGCTGGACATGTCGCTGAGCCTTAACGGGACGGGCAGTTTTTCCGTCGTCCCGGTCGGGCGTAACAGCGAGCTAACGCTACGCAGTAACTGGCCGCATCCCGGTTTTATGGGTGATTACTTACCGGTTCAGCGCGAAATTAGCGCATCGGGTTTCCAGGCGCAGTGGAAAAGCAGCTGGTTTGCTAACAATCTTGAGAGCCTGTTTGGCGATCAAAATCAGCCTGAGTGGCGACATGTTCCAGCTTTTAGCGTGACCGTGGCGACGCCTGCCGACCAGTATCAACTGACCGACCGCGCCATCAAGTATGCCATTTTGCTGATCGCCCTGACGTTTATGGCGTTTTTTGTCTACGAGACCTTAACCCATCTTCGTCTTCACCCAATGCAGTACCTGCTGGTTGGGCTGTCGCTGGTGCTGTTTTATCTGGTTTTGCTGGCGCTGTCAGAACACGTTGGATTCACGCCCGCCTGGATTATCGCAAGCCTGGTCGGCGCAATGATGAATGGGGTGTATTTGCAAGCGGTGCTTGAAGGCTGGAAGCGCAGTGCGGTGTTTATCCTGGCACTGTTAGGACTTGATGCGGTGATGTGGTTCTTGCTGCGCTCGGAAGACAGTGCGCTGCTGTTGGGGTCGGCCGTACTGGCGATTGCATTGTTTGCGGTGATGTATCTGACGCGTCACTTTGACTGGTATTCGCTTTCACAGTCAAAACGTAATCCACCAGACGGTGGCTCGCTAAATAACACGGATGATGAGGCTTTACGGATCTGGAAATAAAAAAAACGGCGCGTTAAGCGCCGTTTTTTACTGCGTTGAATGCGGGATTATTCCTGCAGATCGCCGCAGAAACGGTAACCTTCGCCATGGATCGTGGCGATGATTTCTGGCGTATCCGGCGTGGATTCGAAATGTTTACGAATACGACGGATAGTCACATCAACAGTACGGTCGTGCGGCTTCAGCTCACGGCCGGTCATTTTCTTCAGCAGTTCTGCGCGGGACTGAATCTTGCCCGGATTTTCGCAGAAGTGCAGCATGGCGCGGAATTCACTGCGCGGCAGCTTATACTGTTCACCGTTCGGGCTAACCAGCGAACGGCTATTAATATCAAGTTCCCAGCCGTTAAATTTGTAGCTGTCGACGCTACGGCGCTCTTCGCTCACCGTACCCAGATTCATGGTGCGGGAAAGCAGATTGCGTGCACGAATGGTCAATTCACGCGGGTTGAATGGCTTGGTGATGTAGTCATCAGCGCCGATTTCCAGACCGAGGATTTTATCAACTTCATTGTCACGGCCCGTCAGGAACATTAACGCCACATTCGCCTGTTCACGCAGTTCGCGTGCCAGAAGAAGGCCGTTTTTACCTGGCAGGTTGATGTCCATGATGACCAGATTGATATCATTTTCTGACAGGATCTGATGCATCTCTGCGCCGTCGGTCGCTTCAAAGACATCGTAGCCTTCTGCTTCGAAAATGCTCTTTAACGTGTTGCGTGTTACCAACTCGTCTTCAACGATAAGAATGTGCGGGGTCTGCATGTTTGCTACCTAAATTGCCAACTAAATCGAAACAGGAAGTACAAAAGTCCCTGACCTGCCTGATGCATGTCACAAATTAACATGACCGGCGTAACGTGACTAAAGTACGTAATTGCGTTCTTGATGCACTTTCCATCAACGTCAACAACATCATTAGCTTGGTCGTGGGTAGTTTCCCTCTGGACCCGACAGTGTCAAAAACGGCTGTCATCCTAACCATTTTAACAGCAACATAACAGGCTAAGTGACACCGGACACCCAATAAAACTACGCTTCGTTGACATATATCAAGTTCAATTGTAGCACGTTAACAGTTTGATGAAATCATCGTATCCTATTGCTAGCCTTTGTCACAAATTTTCAATAAACCAATTAGTTGCAGGTATTGATTAATAAACAACGCGAATCCAATTCGAAAAAGCTATCAATACAGGTATTATCATTAATAAACATACGGATAAGCAATATCTGTTAACATTTTTACCAATAATTCACCCACTGAACAGTTTAACGTTTTTAATTTATAGTGAAACGTTATTTCGGTGATTTGTGTTGCAATTTTGTAAATTCGTGCCGCGTAATATGTTGAGGTGGATCACACTTTCACCCGCTAACTGGTTAATAAGAGAACATAAATGCACTTGTCGATAGTGCTGGTTTCCCCAGCAAGAGCAGAGAATATTGGCGCCGCCGCGCGCGCGATGAAGACGATGGGATTCAACGATTTGCGGATCGTGGCGAGCGAAGCACACCTTGAACCTGCCACGCGCTGGGTGGCGCACGGATCGGGTGAAATTATTGATAATATAACCACTTACGCGACGCTTGCCGACGCGTTGCATGATATTTCCTTCACCGTCGCGACGACCGCGCGCAGCCGGGCGAAATTTCATTACTACGCTACGCCCGCTGAACTGGTGCCGATGTTAACGGAAAAAAGCGAATGGATATCGAAAGCGGCGCTGGTGTTTGGCCGTGAGGATTCGGGCCTCACAAATGAAGAACTGGAGCTCGCCGATGTTCTGACCGGCGTGCCGATGGTCGCGGATTACCCGTCGCTCAATTTGGGCCAGGCGGTGATGGTCTATTGCTATCAATTAGCATCTTTAATGCAAACTGCCGCGCCTGCGTCGAGCAGCGTTGATGAAAACCAACTGCGTGCGTTACGTGTTCGCGCAGACGCGCTTCTGTCGCAACTGAATGTCGCGGACGATCAAAAAATGGTGGAGTGGTTACACCAGCGGTTAGGGCGTCTTGAGCAGCGAGACACCGCCATGCTGCACCGATTGCTTCATGATATTGAAAAAAAATTGGCAGAGTAAAATTCTAGTATTTTAATTTAATATGGTTTATGAGTCGGATTATAAGGGTTTTGTCTGGTCTTATCTGGATGAAAATAAACGGCAAGCAGCGTGACTGAGAAGATGCGTAAATTGTGATCAAATTAGAAATTTATTGACTTAGGATACCGAATCCCTTAACCCTTAGGGATACAGGACAGACAGATAATAACGACAGAGAACACAACATCCATGAATCGCGTTAGCACCACCACCATTACAACAACCATCATCATTACCACAGGTAACGATGCGGGCTGACGCGTAACAGGAAAAACAGAAAAAAGCCCGCACCTAAACAGTGCGGGCTTTTTTTTCGGCTAAAGATTATGAGGTAATACCATGCGAGTCTTGAAGTTCGGCGGTACATCAGTGGCAAATGCAGAACGTTTTCTGCGTGTTGCCGATATCCTGGAAAGCAACGCCAGGCAGGGGCAGGTCGCAACCGTGCTTTCTGCCCCGGCAAAAATCACCAACCATCTGGTGGCGATGATTGAAAAAACCATCGGTGGTCAGGATGCCCTTCCGAACATCAGCGACGCCGAACGTATTTTCACCGAACTGCTTCAGGGGCTGGCTGATTTGCAGCCAGGTTTCCCACTCGCACCGTTAAAAGCATTTGTTGAGCAAGAGTTCGCTCAAATTAAACATGTTCTGCACGGTATCAGCCTGCTCGGCCAGTGTCCGGACAGTATCAATGCCGCGCTGATTTGCCGTGGCGAAAAGCTCTCTATCGCCATCATGGCTGGCCTCCTCGAAGCGCGCGGTCACAAGGTGGCGGTGATTGATCCGGTCGAAAAACTGCTGGCCGTTGGACATTACCTCGAATCTACCGTGGACATTGCCGAATCCACGCGCCGCATTGCCGCAAGCAAAATTCCTGCGGATCACATGATTTTAATGGCGGGCTTTACCGCCGGTAACGAGAAAGGCGAGCTGGTGGTGCTGGGCCGTAACGGTTCTGACTATTCAGCCGCCGTGCTGGCTGCCTGTCTGCGCGCCGATTGTTGCGAGATTTGGACTGACGTCGATGGCGTCTATACCTGCGATCCGCGTCAGGTGCCGGACGCAAGACTGCTGAAATCAATGTCGTATCAGGAAGCGATGGAACTGTCGTATTTCGGCGCTAAAGTCCTCCATCCCCGTACAATTTCTCCCATCGCTCAATTCCAGATCCCGTGCTTAATCAAAAATACCGGTAATCCGCAAGCGCCGGGTACGCTGATTGGCGCCAGCCATGATGAAGACGATTTGCCCGTCAAAGGCATCTCTAACCTCAATAACATGGCGATGTTCAGCGTTTCCGGACCCGGCATGAAAGGCATGGTCGGCATGGCGGCGCGCGTATTTGCTGCGATGTCACGCAACGGCATTTCGGTGGTGCTGATCACTCAATCCTCTTCCGAATACAGCATCAGCTTCTGTGTGCCGCAGGCGGATTGCCTGCGTGCCCGCCGTGCCCTGGAAGAAGAGTTCTATCTGGAACTTAAAGAAGAACTTCTGGAGCCGCTGTCGATTCAGGAACGTCTGGCGATCATCTCCGTGGTAGGCGACGGCATGCGCACTCTGCGCGGTATTTCCGCCAAGTTCTTTGCTGCACTGGCTCGCGCCAATATCAATATTGTGGCCATTGCGCAGGGCTCTTCCGAGCGTTCGATTTCGGTGGTGGTGAGTAACGACGATGCCACTACTGGCGTGCGCGTTACCCATCAGATGCTGTTCAACACCGATCAGGTTATCGAAGTGTTTGTGATTGGCGTTGGCGGCGTGGGTGGTGCGTTACTGGAACAAATTAAGCGCCAGCAAGGTTGGCTGAAGAAAAAACATATCGATCTGCGCGTGTGCGGCCTGGCGAACTCAAAAGCGCTGCTCACCAACGTTCACGGGCTGAATCTGGAAAGCTGGCAGGCAGAGCTGGCTGAAGCCAAAGAGCCGTTCAATCTGGGTCGTCTGATTCGTCTGGTGAAAGAGTATCACCTGCTTAACCCAGTGATTGTCGATTGTACTTCTCATCAGGCGGTGGCCGATCAGTACGCTGATTTCCTGCGCGAAGGCTTCCATGTGGTGACGCCGAACAAAAAGGCCAACACCTCGTCAATGGATTATTACCATCAGCTGCGCACCGCCGCCAGCAAATCGCGCCGCAAGTTCTTATACGATACCAACGTGGGTGCGGGTTTACCGGTCATCGAGAACCTGCAAAACCTGCTGAATGCGGGTGATGAACTGCAGCGTTTCTCCGGCATTCTCTCTGGCTCGCTGTCGTTTATCTTCGGCAAGCTGGATGAAGGCATGAGCCTGTCAGAAGCGACCTGCGCCGCGCGTGAGCTTGGTTATACCGAACCAGACCCGCGTGACGATCTGTCCGGTATGGACGTGGCGCGGAAGCTGCTGATCCTCGCGCGTGAAACCGGGCGCGAGCTGGAGCTTTCTGACATCGTTATCGAACCCGTGCTGCCAGCAGGATTTGATGATAGCGGCGATGTCGCGTCATTTATGGGCCGTTTGTCGCAGCTTGACGATGACTTTGCCGCTCGCGTAGCGAAAGCCCGTGATGAAGGCAACGTATTGCGCTATGTTGGCAATATTGAAGACGACGGCGTGTGCCGCGTAAAAATTGCTGAAGTGGACGGTAACGATCCGCTATTCAAAGTCAAAAATGGCGAAAACGCCCTCGCGTTTTACAGCCACTATTATCAGCCATTGCCGCTTGTGCTTCGCGGCTACGGCGCAGGGAACGATGTCACTGCAGCGGGCGTGTTTGCCGATCTGCTCCGTACCCTGTCATGGAAGTTAGGAGTTTAACATGGTCAAAGTTTATGCCCCGGCTTCCAGCGCCAATATGAGCGTCGGATTTGATGTGCTGGGTGCGGCGGTTGCGCCGGTCGACGGGTCGCCGCTGGGCGATACGGTAACGGTTGACGCCGCCGACAGTTTTAGCCTCACGAATGTGGGCCGTTTCGCCAGCAAGCTGCCGCCCGAACCGCGCGAAAATATTGTTTATCAGTGCTGGGAGCGTTTTTGTCAGGAAATTGGCAAGAACGTGCCCGTCGCGATGACGCTTGAAAAAAGCATGCCGATTGGTTCCGGTCTCGGTTCCAGCGCCTGTTCAGTCGTTGCTGCACTGGTGGCGATGAACGAATATTGCGGCAAACCGTTGAATAACAACCGCCTGCTGGCGCTGATGGGCGAGCTGGAAGGGCGTATCTCCGGCAGCATTCATTACGATAATGTCGCACCGTGCTTCCTCGGCGGTATGCAGCTGATGATCGAAGAGAACGGCATTATCAGCCAACAGGTGCCTGGTTTTGACGAGTGGCTGTGGGTGCTGGCATACCCGGGCATTAAAGTGTCGACCGCCGAAGCGCGTGCGATTTTACCCGCGCAGTACCGCCGTCAGGATTGCATCGCGCACGGTCGTCATCTGGCAGGCTTCATTCACGCCTGTTATACCCGTCAGCCTGCGCTGGCGGCGAAACTGATGAAAGACGTCATCGCTGAGCCGTACCGCACCAAACTTTTGCCGGGCTTCACTGAAGCGCGTCAGGCATCGCTGGATATTGGCGCGCAGGCGTGCGGCATTTCAGGCTCCGGCCCGACGCTGTTCGCATTATGCGATAAGCCTGATACCGCGCAGCGCGTGGCGGACTGGCTGGCGAAAAACTACCTGCAAAATCAGGAAGGCTTTGTTCATATTTGCCGGCTGGACACGGCAGGCGCACGAGTACTGGGATAATTGATGAAACTCTACAATCTGAAAGATCATAACGAACAGGTCAGCTTCGCGCAGGCTGTGACTCAGGGCCTGGGCAAAAATCAGGGGCTGTTCTTCCCGCACGACTTGCCGGAATTTAGCCTGACTGAAATCGATGAAATGCTGAAGCAGGATTTTGTCAGCCGCAGCGCCAAAATCGTCTCCGCATTTATTGGCGATGAAATTCCGCAAGCTGAGCTGGAAGAGCGTGTTCGCGCGGCGTTTGCGTTCCCGGCTCCGGTAAAATCGGTTGAGCCGGATATCGGCTGTCTGGAGCTGTTCCACGGCCCAACGCTAGCGTTTAAAGACTTTGGCGGCCGCTTTATGGCGCAAATGCTGACGCACATCAGCGGCGATAAACCGGTAACTATCCTGACTGCGACGTCCGGTGACACTGGCGCGGCTGTGGCTCACGCGTTTTACGGTCTGAAAAACGTGCGCGTGGTGATCCTCTATCCGCAGGGCAAAATCAGCCCGCTGCAGGAAAAACTGTTCTGTACGCTGGGCGGCAACATTGAAACCGTCGCTATCGACGGTGATTTTGATGCTTGTCAGGCGCTGGTGAAACAGGCGTTTGATGACGAAGAGCTGAAAGTGGCGCTGGGCTTAAACTCCGCCAACTCCATTAACATCAGCCGCCTGCTGGCGCAGATTTGCTACTACTTCGAAGCGGTCGCGCAACTCCCGCAGGAAGCGCGTAATCAGCTGGTGATCTCCGTCCCAAGCGGTAACTTTGGCGACCTGACTGCAGGTCTGCTGGCGAAATCCCTCGGTTTGCCAGTCAAGCGTTTTATCGCCGCCACCAACGCCAATGATACGGTTCCCCGTTTCCTGAAAGACGGCAAATGGACGCCAAACGCGACCAAAGCGACCCTCTCTAACGCGATGGATGTGTCACAGCCGAACAACTGGCCGCGTGTAGAAGAGCTGTTCCGCCGCAAAATCTGGCGTCTGAGCGATCTGGGTTATGCCGCCGTTACCGACGAAACCACCAAAGCGACGATGCGCGAGCTGAAAGCGGTGGGGTACATCTCTGAGCCGCATGCGGCGATTGCGTACCGCGCGCTGCGTGACCAGCTCAATCCAGGTGAATACGGCCTGTTCCTCGGCACTGCGCATCCGGCGAAATTTAAAGAGAGCGTCGATGAGATTCTGGGTGAATCGCTGCCGCTGCCAAAAGAGCTGGCGGACCGTGCCGATCTGCCGTTGCTGTCTCACTCTTTGCCTGCGGATTTTGCCGCGTTGCGTAAGCTGATGATGACGCGCGGATAGTTTTATCACGCGATGATTCAGGCCGGAGGATATCCGGCCTTTTTTATGTCCAAATACGGAGAAAATAAGGAGAGATCGTGTGGGGAAAAAGCAGGAATTCCCAATAAATGCGCCCACGTAGAGAATAGGATTGCAGAGGATAACAACCCGCATACTCCTCGCGTAATCTCCTTTCATCGGCCCGCGTTGGGCAAGAATGAGAAGGAGTACCCGATGTCTAAACTGAAACCTGCTTTGCTTGCACTTTCACTGATGCTGGTGGCTCCCACGGTTGTGCAGGCAGCCGACATCACGCTAGTACCCGCCGTAAAATTACAGATTGGCGATCGAGACGATCGGGGTCACCACTGGGATGGCGGCCGCTGGCGCGACAATGACTGGTGGAAATCGCATTACGAGTGGCGAGATAACCGCTGGCATCCGCATGACGGTCACCGCGATCGTCATGATAATCGCCGTGATAAACATCATGACGATCGTGGACACGGTCCGGACTGGAAGCATCGCTGATTGTTCTGCTTCCTCTCTCCCTAAAAGGGGCGTGAGGGAAAACGGGCGCTGAATTGTTTCTCAGTATTGCATCGTGGCAAAAAGCCCCTCTCCCTGTGGGGAGAGGGTTAGGGTGAGGGACTGAATTACTGCTCGTGGCGCTTAAACACCAGCTCACCTTTCTCGGACGCTTCGCCGTCAAAGAAATAGCCTTCACTGTTAAATGCGGCGAGTTGCTCAGGTTTTGTCAGACGATTTTCAATGATGTAACGGCTCATCAGCCCGCGTGCTTTTTTGGCGTAGAAGCTGATGACTTTGAATTTGCCATTTTTCTCGTCGAGGAAGACGGGCTTAATAATCTCCGCATTCAGCTTTTTCGGCTTCACGGACCGGTAATATTCATCGGATGCCAGGTTGATGACGATATTGTCACCCTGGGCTTTCAGCGCGTCGTTAAGCTTCTCTGTGATGATATCGCCCCAGAAATGGTACAGATCTTTGCCTTTGGCATTTTCCAGGCGGATGCCCATCTCAAGACGGTACGGCTGCATCAAATCCAGCGGGCGCAGCACGCCGTACAGACCCGATAACATGCGCAGATGCTGCTGGGCGAAATCAAAATCGGCCTCGCTGAATTCTTCGGCCTGCAAGCCGGTGTACACGTCACCTTTGAACGCGAGGATCGCCTGACGGGCATTTTTCGGCGTGAAATCCGGCTGCCAGTCGTGGAAACGGGTGGCATTGAGATCGGCGAGTTTGTCGCTGATGCTCATCAACTTGCCGATTTGCGGGGCGGAGAGTTTGCGCGCCTCGCGAATCAGCTGTTGTGAATGCTCCAGCAGTTCGGGCTGGGTATAGCGCTCGGTGGCGAGCGGGCTCTGGTAATCGAGCGTTTTTGCAGGTGAAATCAGAATCAGCATAACCAGTCCTTGCAGGAAATTTAGTGCGACTTTAGCAAAAAATCCGCTTCAGTTGATCGATGGCTGCTATTGCCGTGGCAAATCATCCCAGGTGCCCGGCGCAATTTGTGACTTGATGTCGGGGTAACGAGCCGCGTCAAACACCGGTTTTAGCCCCAGCTTACGCTGGCGTAAATAGTCGCTGGCGATAAGCGCGACAACCGGAGACAGCAGCAAAATGGCCGTCAGGTTAGTGATCGCCATCAGCGCCATAATCACGTCCGCCAGTTGCCAGACCAGCGGTAGGCTCAGCATCGACCCGACCAGCACCATTCCCGCGATCCCAACCCGCAGCAGCCATAACGCTTTGCGCGAATCAAAACGCAGAAAAATCAGGTTAGTTTCAGCATAAATATAATTGGCGACAATTGAGCTGAACGAAAACAGGATCACGATAAGCGACACAAAGCCTGCGCCCCAGCCACCGGCAAGATTCACCAGCGCCTGCTGAACAATCTGAATACCTTCTGGACTGCGGGTATGCGTTACAGGGCCCGCGAGCAGCACAATCATGGCGCTGGCGGAGCAGATAATGATGGTGTCGACGAATACGCCAATCATCTGCACGATACCTTGTGCGGCAGGGTGCGGGGGCCATGAGGCCGCTGCGGCAGCGGCATTCGGTGTGGAACCCATACCGGCTTCGTTAGAGAACATGCCGCGCTGAAAACCCGCCGTCAGCGCCTGGCTCAGGGTATATCCCAGCGCACCGGCTGCGGCTTCTCGCCAGCCGAAAGCGGCTTTGAAAATGGTGGCGATCACATCCGGAAGCTGGTCAAGATGCATGGCGGTAACGACCAGACTGGTGCTGACCCACAACAGCGCAATCACCGGCACCAGCCACTGCATCAGGCGCGCAATGCCTTTGATGCCTGTCACGATGACCAGCAGGGTCGCGGCAGCCAGCATCGCGCCGGTTATCCATTCCGGGAAATCAAACGCGTAGCGCAGAGCGTGCGCCACCGAGTTGGCTTGTACCGTGTTGAAAATAAGACCATAAGCGATGAGTAGCAAAACAGAAAACAGCACGCCCATCCAGCGCATACCCAGGCCGCGCGACATATACCAGGCCGGGCCACCGCGAAACTGACCGTGCCGATCCCGCTCTTTGTAGAGCTGCGCCAGCGAGCATTCGGCAAACGACGTCGCCATTCCGATAAGCGCCGTGACCCACATCCAGAACACGGCACCCGGGCCGCCTGCGCCAATGGCTAACGCGACACCCGCCAGATTACCGCTGCCAACGCGGGCGGCGAGGCTGGTGCAGAGCGCCTGAAAAGAGGTTAATCCATCGGGTTGCGGGGTGACGCTGTTTTTCAGACTTTTGCCAAACTGGCGAATATAGCGAAATTGAATAAAACCGCTGCGTACCGTGAACCATATTCCGGCTCCCAGCAGCAAATAGATCATCACTGAGCCCCACAGGACCTCATTGATAAAGGAAAAGAAATCAGGCATTAACGTCCCTCTTGTTGATGCCACTGCTTACCCGTCATACTTCGAGCCGCAGGTGCGTTGGCTGCGCTCGTTCACCCCAGTCACTTACTCAATGTAAGCTCCAGGGGATACGCTCGCTTGCCGCCTTCCTGCAACACGAATTATTTTGAGTAAGTACAAATCGAGAGCCTGTTGTTAATTAGCAGGCTGTTAATATTCGGAGTTTATCATACTATCCGTTAGCGCACTGTCTGCGGTTGCGCTGCTATTCCGTCGTGTTATCATCAGGGCAGACCGGTTACATCCCCCTAACAAGTAAACCTGTCATTTTTCCGTTGCTGGCATGCTGTCGGTGGCGTGAATTATCCAGGGCACGTAAAAAGAGAAAGACTATCATGACGGATAAATTGACCTCCCTTCGTCAGTTCACCACTGTCGTAGCTGACACCGGAGATATCGCGGCAATGAAGTTGTACCAGCCGCAGGATGCCACAACCAACCCTTCTCTGATTCTTAACGCCGCACAGATTCCTGAGTACCGCAAACTGATCGACGAAGCTGTCACCTGGGCGAAAGGCCAGAGCAACGATCGTGCGCAGCAGGTTGTGGACGCGACTGACAAACTGGCTGTAAACATCGGTCTGGAGATCCTGAAACTGGTTCCGGGCCGTATTTCTACCGAAGTTGACGCACGTCTGTCCTACGACACCGACGCGTCAATCGCCAAAGCCAAACACCTGATCAAACTGTATAACGATGCTGGCATCAGCAACGATCGCATTCTGATCAAACTGGCATCCACCTGGCAGGGCATTCGCGCTGCAGAACAGCTGGAAAAAGAAGGCATCAACTGTAACCTGACGCTGCTGTTCTCCTTCGCTCAGGCGCGTGCTTGTGCTGAAGCCGGCGTGTACCTGATTTCTCCGTTCGTGGGCCGTATCATGGACTGGTACAAAGCCAACACCGACAAGAAAGAGTTCGCACCAGCGGAAGATCCAGGCGTGATTTCCGTGAGCGAAATCTACCAGTACTACAAACAGCACGGCTATGAAACCGTCGTTATGGGCGCAAGCTTCCGTAACGTGGGTGAAATCATCGAGCTGGCTGGCTGTGACCGCCTGACCATTGCCCCTGCACTGCTGAAAGAGCTGGCAGAGAGCGAAGGCGCGCTGGAGCGTAAACTGTCTTACACCGGTGAAGTGAAAGCGCGTCCAGAACGCATCACTGAATCCGAGTTCCTGTGGCAGCACAACCAGGATCCAATGGCTGTAGACAAACTGGCGGACGGTATCCGTAAGTTTGCTGTTGACCAGGAAAAACTGGAAAAAATGATCGGCGATCTGCTGTAATCATTCTGCGTGACCGGGCCTCCGGTCACGCGACTTCTTTCATACCCTGTCTGAATTCCCCCTCTGCGTGTATCATTCCCGTTAATCAGTATTGTTTGAATGGAAATGGATATGAATACATTACGCATCGGCTTAGTGTCGATTTCTGACCGCGCTTCCAGCGGTATTTACGAAGATAAAGGCATTCCGGCTCTGGAAGCCTGGCTGGCGACAGCGCTCACGACGCCTTTTGAAATCCAGACGCGTTTAATCCCGGATGAGCAGGCGATCATTGAGCAGACGCTTTGCGAGCTGGTGGATGAGATGAGCTGCCACCTGGTGCTGACCACGGGCGGAACGGGCCCGGCGCGCCGGGATGTCACCCCAGATGCAACGCTGGCGATTGCCGATCGCGAGATGCCAGGGTTTGGCGAACAGATGCGCCAGATCAGCCTGCACTTTGTCCCGACGGCGATCCTGTCCCGTCAGGTTGGCGTGATTCGTAAACAGGCGTTGATTCTGAATCTGCCTGGCCAGCCGAAGTCGATCAAAGAGACGCTGGAAGGCGTGAAAGCGGAAGATGGCAAAGTGGTCGTCGCGGGGATATTCGCCAGTGTACCGTATTGTATACAGCTGCTTGATGGACCCTACGTCGAAACCGATCCGCAAGTGGTAGCAGCATTTCGGCCTAAAAGCGCAAGGCGCGAAACAATCTCCTGAAATTAGCCCATCTGTGACATAAGCTACAGCTGGAATAGCGTGTTGATAGATTTACGGTATAGTAATTTTTTCTTTACGATCACTGTAAAATTAAATCAACAACGCTGGAAAGGTTTGCTATGTCACATTACACCCGGCCTCTGAATCGTCAGGACTACAAAACGCTTACGCTGGCTGCCCTTGGCGGCGCGCTGGAGTTCTACGATTTCATCATTTTTGTCTTTTTTGCTGCCGTTGTGGGGGAACTGTTCTTCCCGGCGGATATCCCGGAATGGCTGCGCCAGGTTCAGACCTTCGGCATTTTTGCGGCAGGTTATCTGGCGCGTCCGCTCGGCGGCATCATCATGGCCCACTTTGGCGATCTGGTCGGGCGTAAAAAAATGTTTACTCTCAGCATCCTGCTGATGGCCGTGCCAACGCTGGCCATTGGTCTGCTGCCGCCGTACGCCACGATGGGGATTCTTGCCCCTGTTTTGCTGCTGCTGATGCGTATTTTGCAGGGCGCGGCGATCGGCGGAGAAGTCCCAGGCGCATGGGTTTTCGTGGCTGAACATGTGCCTGCGCGTCGCATCGGGATCGCGTGCGGAACATTAACCGCGGGTCTGACCGTCGGGATTTTGCTCGGCTCCGTCGTCGCGACGCTCATTAACACCAGTATGACGACGCAAGCGGTGCATGAGTGGGGCTGGCGTATCCCGTTCCTGCTCGGTGGTGCGTTTGGTCTGGTGGCGATGTATCTCCGCCGCTGGTTGCAGGAAACCCCTATCTTCCTTGAAATGCAGCAGCGTAAAGCCCTGGCGCAAGAACTGCCGGTGAAATCTGTTGTGGCGCATCACAAGAAAGCCGTGGTGATTTCCATGCTGCTGACCTGGCTGCTGTCCGCCGGGATTGTGGTGGTGATTCTTATGTCGCCCGTCTGGCTGCAAAAACAGTACGGCTTTGCCCCCGCAGTCACGCTGCAGGCGAACAGTATCGCGACCATCATGCTGTGCTTTGGCTGTTTGATTGCCGGTGTGGCGGCGGATCGCTTTGGCGCGAGCCTGACGTTTATCGTCGGCAGCCTGTTACTGGCGGGATCTAGCTGGGCGTTCTATCACCTTGCTGGGAGCCATCCGGAACAGCTTTTCCTGCTCTATGGCGTGGTGGGGCTTTGCGTGGGCGTCGTGGGCGCTGTGCCGTACGTGATGGTACGCGCGTTCCCGGCAGAAGTGCGATTCACCGGCATTTCGTTTTCGTACAACGTCTCCTACGCCATCTTTGGCGGTCTGACGCCGATTGCCGTCACGCTGCTGATGGGCGTGTCGCCGATGGCTCCGGCCTGGTATGTGCTGGCACTGTCACTGATGGGGCTGGCGTTAGGGATTTGGTTGCGCGGTGAGCGCCATCAGCTGATGGCGCATACGCCAGTTAGTGAGGGGTAAAACTCAGGATGATGTTGTCATCCGGGATTTGCGTGAAGTTTTTAATCAGTTCGTGATAATCCGCCAGCGGATCGACGTCATTGAAGCGCGTTGGGTAGAAAATTTTGCTCAACGCTTCAATGGCAATAATGTTGTACGGATTGTTATAGAAGTGATGATACAGCGCGCCGGTATGCCCTTGCGCCACGGCCGGAATGCTGCTCACTCCCTGGCGTGACACTAGCGCGTTAAAGGCCGCAGCAACATCGCTTTCCGCCACGTTGTAGCCAAACGGAATAATCGCCGTGCCTTTGGCCGGGCGTTTTGAGCCGGTCATCAGGTAATAATCGGGGTTCAGAGAGATAATCTTTTCAACCGAGACATTTCCGCTCGCGCCCGGCAGCAGCTGTGAACCGATATTCACACCGCCAGCCGCTTCAACCAAACCGCCCCAGCCGTTGCGCGCATGGGTAAAGCAGCAGCCGTTATCCAGCCCGGCAACGCCTGCGATCGGCTCGATGAACACCAGCGGTTTTTTCGCAACTTTAGCCAGGCGCTGGTGAATCTTGTCGAGACGCTGCTGATAGAAATCAATATACGCCTGCGCACGCTCGCGTTGCCCCAACACTTTACCCAGCAGGGCAATGCTCGGAACGGTGTTTTCAACCGGGTGCAATTCGTAATCCACAAAGACCACGGGGACGTGTAGCGCCTCAAGCTTCGCTAATACGCCGCTCTGCACCAGCGACGGTTTGGCGCGGAGCTGGGCAATCATCAGGTCCGGCTGGCGAGAGATCACCGTTTCAAGATCCACATTCCCCTGATCGGAGAATTTCATATCGAGGATTTTTTCTGCTTCCGGCCATTTGCGCTTCAGCACGTTCCAGGTTTCAGTGTCCTGTTTTTTCGGCAGATTATTCCACGCCACGACGTTGGCAAACGGATTGTCGCGCTCAAGCATCGCCAGCGTCAGGATATCGCGGCCATCCTGCAAAATGATGCGCTGCGGCGCCTGCGGGATCGTCACCGTGCGGTTATCAATATCGTTCACCGTCACCGGCCAGTCTTGCGCCATCGCCAGCAGCGGCGAGAGCAGCAGCGCTGCGCCGAGTAATGCCTTCTTGATTGTCATTATTGCCCCGTCATTCCTTTATTTTTATGTTGTTAACCCATCGACCACCACATGCGGTAGCCCTTGCGAACACGTTTCCACGCGCCCCTGCACGCCGTAAACCGTCGCCAGATTCGCGGGGGTGACGACCTCTCCCGGAATACCGCTGGCAATCAGCGCGCCGTTTTTTAACATCACCGCATATTGCGCGTGGCGCAGCGCAATGTTGATGTCGTGAATCACCACGACGGTGACGATATTGCGCTGTCGTGTTTCACGGGCAACGATATCCATAACGTGAAACTGATAGTTGAGGTCGAGCGCGCTAAGAGGTTCATCCAGCAGGAGTAAATCAGGCTGGCGGATCAGCGATTGTGCCAAACCGATCAGCTGTTTTTGGCCGCCGGAGAGCTGGTCGAGATAGCTCATCGCCAGATGCGAGACGCCGAGTTTATGCAAAATGTCATAAGCTTCTTGTTCGGCATTGCCGTGGGTGTCGCCGCCGCTGGCGCGACGCGCAACGATCACCGATTCCAGGGCGTGCAAATGCACTCCTGCCGGAAGCGACTGCGGCAAATACACCACTTTTTGCGCACGCTTTGCGGGTGGCAGGGTCATCAGATCCTCACCGTTGAGGGCGATTTTGCCTTGTGCCGGATTGAGATCAGCCAGCGCGCGCAGCAGGGTTGATTTCCCCGAACCGTTGGGCCCTAGCAGGGCGGTGATTTTGCCGCGCGGCAGCAGCGGGGTGGTAAGCCCGTCGATGATTTTCTTTTTGCGATAACCGGTGTGCAGATCGGTAACGAGTAAACCGTCCATCAGAGCGTTCCCCGGTGGCGAATAATAATGCTCAGGAAGAAAGGCACGCCGACCAGTGACGTGACAATCCCGACGGGAATGATGACGCCAGGCACGATATTTTTAGACAGCACGGAGGCCAGGGAAAGCACCAGCGCGCCGATCAGCATACTGCCCGGCAGGTAAAAGCGGTGATCTTCACCAAACATCATGCGGGAAATATGCGGGGCGACAAGACCGATAAAGCCGACCGGGCCGACAAATGCCACCGTCAGAGCCGAAATGATGCTGATGCGCAGCAGGGTGGTGAGCCGTAGTTTGCGCACGTTGATGCCAAAGCTGACGGCGCGATCTTCACCCAGACGCAGGGCGGTGAGCTTCCACGCGTTTTTGAGCGAGAGCGGGACGACAATCAGCAGCACCACGACCAGAATCGCCAGTTTGTCCCACGATGCGCGTGCCAGGCTGCCCATCGTCCAGAACACTAGCCCCTGTAAGGTATCTTCGCTGGCGACAAACTGCAGAATCGAAATCAGTGCATTGAACGTGAACACCAGCGCAATCCCAAACAGCACCACGCCGGACGTGGCAACGCGCGTCCAGCGGCTGATACCGTCGAGAATAAAGCAGGCCATCAGTGCAAAAACAAAAGCGTTAACGGAGATAAACCACTGATCGGGAATGCCAGGAATCCCTACGCCAAGGATGATCGCCAGTGCGGCACCAAACGAGGCGGCAGACGAAACGCCCAGCGTAAATGGGCTGGCGAGGGGGTTATTCAGGATGGTTTGCATCTCGGCACCGGCTAAACCCAACGCCAGACCGACGACCACCGCCATGAGCGCGAAAGGCAGCCGTAAATCCCAGACGATCACGCGGGTGCCCGCGTCAGCGGAGGCGGCATCAAACAGCGTGTGCCAAAGCGTGGCGACGGAAATTCCGGACGGGCCGAGGGTAAAATCAAGCAGCAGCGAGAGCAGGATCAGCAGCAGGAGAACACCGCCGAGGATAAAGCGCCGCAAGATGATCTTCTTGTAATGCGACGCGACAGCGGCCCCGTCAGGATTAGCCCGGGTGGCTAAAATGGAACTCATTGGCTTACCTTATGCAACACATCAGAACCGTATTTTATCCCAAAACGTTCCTGTACAAAGGCTGCCTGATATCCAATATCCGGGGATGCTGCCGGTGACAATATTCCGGATGATAATGCTTATCAATTGAAAATACAGGAATCACAGATGCCGTTTAGCTACGGTTGCAGTTTCGCACAAAAATTAACCTTCGAGTTTTCGAAACGTCATGTACGCACCGGCTGCACTCAGGGTCACAGGGACCAGAAAGCTATGGTCCATTCGGGTGAATTCCATCATGAGTGCGATAGCGGTAACGGGCATTTGCATGGATGCCGATAAAAAACCTGCCGCGCCCGTCAGCGCAAAACTGGCCATATCGCTCCCAGGAAAGAAGCGGCCAAGCAGGATAAAGAGCAGCGAACCCAGCAGTGCGCCAACGGCGAGGCCGGGCGTCAATAATCCCCCTTCCGCACCGCCGCGTAAAACGGCCCAGATCACGAAGATTTTGAGACACAGAATCGCGGCCGCAAGTTTCAGCGTGACGTCGCCTGCAAGCGTGAGCTGAATCGGGCCTTTGCCGTTGCCGGGCAACTGGGGAAACCACATGGATAACGCGCCGAGTGCCGCGAATGCCACCAGGCTGAACACCGGCATTTGCCAGTTACTGCGCACTTTGCTGCGCGCGCGCTGGGTGATGCGGCGAAACCAAAAGGCGGCAACCCCAAACAGTGGACCGGAAAGTGCGGCCCAGAAGACCAGCGAGCTGGCAGCCATTTCGGTCGTAAAGCGATATTGGTGTTCATCGCCCAGCCCCAGCGTGGCGACCCACGCCGCAAGGGCTGACGTCACCAGAGCGGCAATAGCCGCTTCCCAGCTAAAGCTGATTAAAAGCACTTCGAGGGTGAAAATCGCGCCAGCCAGCGGAACGTTGTACACCGCCGCCAGCCCCGCGCCTGCACCGCAGGCAATCATCAGTTGGATATCTGCTGGCGTCAGGTGCAAACGCCGGGCAACTCCTCCGGCAAATAACGCGCCCACTTCACGCGGTGCAACTTCGCGGCCCAGCGGTGAGCCCATCGCAACGGTGATAATTTGCAGCAGAGCGTGAATAAGCGTGGTGATGCCAGGCATCGGTTTATCGGGCTGGTTGACGGCGGCGCTAATACTGACGCGTTTTTTACCGTAGCGCGCAAGGAGCCACCAGCCGCAGCCCGCAATGAGGCCCGCAGCCAGCAGGGCGAGAAATCTCCGCTGCGCGCTGGCATCCGTCACGCCTTCTAAAAAAGATTGCGGGCTGATGAGCGCTTTCTGGCTGTAGCCGTAAACGAGATGCTGGATCTCGTGCAGAAGCAGGGCGAGCAGCATGCCACCCAGCCCGGCTAAAATGCCGGTGAGCAATAAGGCGATCCAGCGTTGCAGCCAGTAAGAACGAGAGGGGACATTCGCCGTCATATGAGCATCTTTAAGAAAAGAGTGAGAACCAGTGTTCCACAAAGCGCATTAACAGGATATCAATCAGAAGTATAAAGCGGGGGATTTCGTGCCCGCGAGGCGGGCACGAAGGGGGATCAGTGTTTTTCACCAATCGGCAGTACGGCACGGCCAAACTGTTCGTTCAGCACTTCACCCATTGCCAGGTAGATAGCGCTTGCGCCACACACCAGACCAATCCAGCCTGCAATGTGAACGATACCTTCGTTATCCGCCAGATGACCAATCGCCAGCAGGGCGAACAGAACGGTCAGGCTCAGGAACACG
The DNA here is from genome assembly GCF_056032945.1 of Lelliottia sp. RD5. Taxonomy (NCBI): domain Bacteria; kingdom Pseudomonadati; phylum Pseudomonadota; class Gammaproteobacteria; order Enterobacterales; family Enterobacteriaceae; genus Lelliottia; species Lelliottia sp. RD5. The sequence goes on from NZ_JBVYHQ010000006.1 coordinate 82,060, forward strand.
AACTGCAGCGCGCGGTTGCCCGCCAGAGTGCCGAAGAACATGAACAGCGTGAAGACGCCCCACAGACCCAGGTAAACACCCAGGAAGTGCGCGTTGGCCGCGTCAGCCAGACCCATTTTCGGCATGATCAGAATAGCGACCAGAGTCAGCCAGAATGAACCGTAAGAGGTGAATGCCGTTAAACCGAAGGTATTGCCTTTTTTATATTCCAGCAGGCCCGCGAAGATTTGCGCGATACCGCCGTAAAAAATGCCCATCGCCAGGATAATGCTATCCATCGGGAAGAAACCGATGTTATGCAGGTTCAGCAGAATTGTGGTCATGCCAAAACCCATCAGGCCCAGCGGAGCCGGATTAGCCAACTTAGTGTTGCCCATAAGTCCTCAAAAGAAATCATCATTAAATGGTGAAGTGGTTAAACCCGCGCCAACTCTCCCTGGCGGGGCGCGGCATCATAAAGGGCGCAACACTCGGCGTCTATGATCTGAACAGGGGGAATTTAAAATATTTTTTATGCTTCCCCCTTGATGGATGCGGTTACGACCCCATCTTGTAGTCAACCGCAGTGAGTGAAGCTGAAAAAAATCAAATCAGGGCAGTTGAAACCGCACGTTTCGCCCTTATTACAGATTCACAACCACATGATGAACAAATTTTTAGTGGAGACGTTTAGATGGGTAAAATTATTGGTATCGACTTGGGTACTACCAACTCTTGTGTAGCGATTATGGATGGTACTACTGCTCGTGTGCTGGAGAACGCCGAAGGCGATCGCACCACGCCTTCTATTATTGCGTATACCCAGGACGGTGAAACTCTGGTTGGCCAGCCGGCTAAACGTCAGGCCGTGACAAACCCGCAAAACACGCTTTTTGCGATTAAACGCCTGATTGGTCGCCGCTTCCAGGACGAAGAAGTGCAGCGTGATGAAGCCATCATGCCGTACAAAATCATCGGTGCAGACAACGGTGATGCATGGATCGACGTGAAGGGCCAGAAAATGGCACCACCGCAGATCTCTGCTGAAGTGCTGAAGAAAATGAAGAAAACGGCTGAAGATTACCTGGGCGAACCGGTAACTGAAGCGGTTATCACCGTACCTGCGTACTTCAACGATGCACAGCGTCAGGCAACGAAAGATGCCGGTCGTATCGCGGGTCTGGAAGTAAAACGTATTATCAACGAACCAACTGCTGCTGCTCTGGCTTACGGCCTGGACAAAGAAGTTGGCAACCGTACTATCGCTGTTTATGACCTCGGTGGCGGTACTTTCGATATCTCTATTATCGAAATCGACGAAGTTGACGGCGAAAAAACCTTCGAAGTTCTGGCAACCAACGGTGATACCCACCTGGGTGGTGAAGACTTCGACAGCCGTATGATCAACTACCTCGTTGACGAATTTAAGAAAGATCAGGGCATTGACCTGCGTAACGATCCGCTGGCCATGCAGCGCCTGAAAGAAGCCGCAGAAAAAGCGAAAATTGAGCTCTCTTCTGCGCAGCAGACCGACGTTAACCTGCCGTACATCACTGCAGACGCGAGCGGTCCAAAACACATGAACATCAAAGTGACCCGTGCGAAACTGGAAAGCCTGGTCGAAGACCTGGTAAACCGTTCTATCGAGCCACTGAAAGTTGCTCTGCAGGATGCGGGTCTGTCTGTCTCTGATATCCAGGACGTTATCCTGGTCGGTGGTCAGACACGTATGCCAATGGTTCAGAAGAAAGTGGCTGAATTCTTTGGTAAAGAGCCGCGTAAAGACGTTAACCCGGACGAAGCCGTTGCAATCGGTGCTGCTGTTCAGGGTGGTGTATTGACCGGTGAAGTGAAAGACGTACTGCTGCTGGACGTTACCCCGCTGTCTCTGGGTATCGAAACCATGGGCGGCGTGATGACAGCGCTGATCAGCAAAAACACCACCATCCCGACCAAGCACAGCCAGGTGTTCTCTACCGCTGAAGACAACCAGTCTGCGGTAACCATCCATGTGCTGCAGGGTGAGCGTAAACGTGCTGCGGATAACAAAGATCTGGGCCAGTTTAACCTCGATGGTATCAGCCCGGCACCGCGCGGTATGCCTCAGATCGAAGTGACTTTTGACATCGATGCTGATGGTATCCTGCACGTTTCCGCGAAAGACAAAAACAGCGGTAAAGAGCAGAAGATCACCATCAAGGCGTCTTCTGGTCTGAACGAAGAAGAGATCCAGAAAATGGTGCGTGAAGCGGAAGCTAACGCCGAGTCTGACCGTAAGTTCGAAGAACTGGTTCAGACCCGTAACCAGGGTGACCACTTGCTGCACAGCACGCGTAAGCAGGTTGAAGAAGCAGGCGATCAACTGCCAGCTGACGATAAAACCGCTATCGAGACTGCATTGAGCGCGCTGGAAACTTCCCTGAAAGGCGAAGACAAAGCGGATATCGAAGCGAAAATGCAGGAACTGGCGCAAGCGTCCCAGAAGCTGATGGAAATTGCTCAGCAACAGCACGCACAGCAGCAAGCGGGTGCAGCAGGCGCTGATGCTTCTCAGAACAATGCGAAAGACGACGACGTTGTTGACGCTGAGTTCGAAGAAGTTAAAGACAAAAAGTAATCGCCCTGATGCAGGGTAATTAATCGGCACGGGCGTAGAGGTTTCCTCTCCGCCCGTGCTCGCATGTTAAGGGGCTGAAAAAACCAATGGCAAAGCAAGATTTTTACGAGATTTTAGGCGTTCCGAAAACCGCGGAAGAGCGTGAAATCAAGAAGGCGTACAAGCGCCTGGCCATGAAGTTTCACCCGGATCGTAATCAGGGTGATAAAGAGGCCGAAGCCAAATTTAAAGAGATCAAAGAAGCCTACGAGATCCTGACCGATGCGCAGAAGCGTGCGGCATACGATCAGTACGGTCATGCCGCGTTTGAACAAGGCGGCATGGGCGGTGGTGGTTACGGTGGCGGCGGCTTTGGTGGCGGCGGTGCTGATTTTGGCGATATCTTTGGCGATGTTTTCGGTGATATCTTCGGCGGTGGCCGTGGACGCCAGCGCGCGTCCCGTGGTGCAGATCTGCGCTACAACATGGAATTGACGCTGGAAGAAGCAGTACGTGGTGTGACCAAAGAGATCCGCATTCCTACGCTGGAAGAGTGTGATATCTGCCACGGCAGCGGCGCGAAAGTCGGCACTAAACCACAGACGTGTCCTACCTGTCATGGTTCCGGTCAGGTCCAGATTCGTCAGGGCTTCTTCGCGGTGCAGCAAGCGTGTCCGCACTGTCATGGTCGCGGTACGCTGATTAAAGATCCGTGCAACAAGTGTCACGGTCATGGCCGCATCGAGAAAACCAAAACCCTGTCCGTGAAAATCCCGGCAGGCGTTGACACCGGTGACCGTATTCGTCTGGCAGGTGAAGGTGAAGCGGGTGAACACGGCGCGCAGGCAGGCGATCTGTACGTTCAGGTTCAGGTAAAACAGCACGCGATTTTCGAGCGTGAAGGGAATAACCTGTACTGCGAAGTACCTATTAACTTTGCGATGGCTGCACTGGGTGGCGAAATTGAAGTCCCGACTTTAGACGGTCGTGTGAATCTGAAAGTCCCTGGTGAGACACAAACCGGCAAGCTGTTCCGCATGCGTGGAAGAGGCGTTAAATCGGTTCGCGGCGGTGCGCAGGGTGACCTGCTGTGTCGTGTGGTCGTTGAAACGCCAGTCGGTCTGAACGACAAACAGAAACAGCTGTTAAAAGAGTTGCAGGAAAGCTTCGGCGGCCCAACGGGTGAAAATAACAGTCCGCGTTCCAAAAGCTTCTTCGACGGCGTGAAAAAGTTCTTCGATGATTTGACCCGCTAAATCGTTAGCTGGTGTGTAAATCACAAAGCCCGGAAGCGATTCCGGGCTTTTTGTTTTTGTGCATATTGCTCGGTAAAACTGAGTTTATACTCAATATTAATCTGTTTTTCCCGAGCTGTTGGCCTTGGTATGATGGTTTTAACGAAGTATCGTCTTTAAGAGAGAACCAAAGTGAAATTACTACACCGTTTCTTCAGTAATGAAGCGTCCGGCGGCATTATTTTGATTATCGCCGCTGCGGCCGCGATGTTATTCGCTAACCTGGATGCGACTCAGGATCTGTATCACGCTTTTCTGGAAACGCCCGTTGAACTCCGCGTGGGTGTTCTAGAAATCAACAAGAACATGCTGCTGTGGATTAACGACGCGCTGATGGCGGTCTTTTTCCTGCTTGTGGGTCTGGAAGTAAAGCGCGAGCTGGTTCAGGGATCGCTCGCTAGCCGCCAACGTGCGGCGTTTCCAGTTATTGCCGCGATTGGCGGTATGGTCGTGCCTGCGTTGCTCTATCTGGCATTTAACTATCAGGATCCTATCGCGCGCCAGGGATGGGCTATTCCCGCAGCAACGGATATTGCGTTTGCGCTTGGCGTACTGGCGCTATTGGGCAGCCGCGTTCCGGTGGCGTTGAAGATCTTCCTGATGGCCCTGGCGATTATCGATGACCTAGGCGCTATCGTGATCATTGCGCTGTTCTACACCAGCGATCTGTCGATTCTGTCGCTGAGCGTTGCCGCAGGGGCTATCGCTGCGCTGGCGCTGCTGAACATCTTTAACGTGCGCAGAACGGGGATCTACATTTTGGTTGGCGTGGTGCTGTGGACCGCGGTATTGAAATCGGGTGTCCATGCCACGCTGGCTGGCGTGATTATCGGCTTCTTTATACCGCTCAAGGAACAGAACGGTCAATCACCGGCCAGTCAGCTGGAACATGTCCTGCATCCATGGGTGGCGTTTATGATTCTGCCGCTTTTCGCCTTTGCTAATGCGGGCGTGTCCTTGCAGGGCGTGACGCTTTCAGGGCTGACCTCCATGCTGCCGATGGGCATTATTGCCGGTCTGTTTATTGGTAAGCCGCTGGGCATAAGCCTGTTCTGCTGGCTGGCACTGAAGCTGAAACTCGCGTCATTACCGGAGGGGACGACTTTCCGACAGATTATGGCGGTGGGCGTGCTGTGCGGAATTGGCTTCACGATGTCCATTTTCATCTCGACGCTGGCGTTTGCATCAATGGATCCGCAGCTGATCGTGTGGGCTAAGCTCGGTATTCTGACCGGATCGTTGCTGGCGGCGTTTGTCGGCTACGCATTATTGAAAGTGAAATTGTCGGGGCAGGTCCAGCCGGTATAACAGGCAGGGGGAGGGCACGGGTCCCTTCCCTAAGACACTATCAGGGAGCGAAGATACGATGTCTCATATCAATTACAACCATCTTTACTACTTCTGGAATGTCTACAAAGAGGGTTCCGTTGTGGGGGCGGCAGAGGCGTTATATCTGACGCCGCAGACCATTACCGGTCAGATAAAGGCACTCGAAGAACGTCTGCAAGGGAAGCTGTTTAAACGTAAAGGGCGCGGAATTGAGCCAACCGAGCTTGGCGAACTGGTGTTTCGCTATGCCGATAAGATGTTCACGCTGAGCCAGGAAATGCTCGATATCGTCAACTATCGCAAAGAGTCGAATTTGCTCTTTGATGTCGGCGTCGCGGATGCGCTCTCAAAACGCCTGGTAAGCGGTGTGCTGGACGCGGCGGTGGTAGAAGATGAACAGATCCATCTGCGCTGCTTTGAATCCACACACGAGATGCTGCTGGAGCAGTTGAGCCAGCATAAGCTGGATATCATCATTTCCGATTGTCCGATTGATTCTACGCAGCAGGAGGGGTTGTTCTCGGTGAAGATAGGTGAATGCGGGGTGAGCTTCTGGTGCATTAACCCGCCGCCGGAAAAACCGTTTCCAGCCTGTCTTGAAGAGCGACGGCTGTTAGTGCCGGGACGGCGATCGATGCTGGGCCGGAAGCTGCTCAACTGGTTTAACTCGCAGGGGCTGAAAGTGGAGATCCTTGGGGAGTTTGATGATGCCGCGCTGATGAAAGCCTTTGGCGAAGCGCATAACGCTATTTTTGTCGCGCCGACGCTGTACGCGCACGATCTTTATATCGATGAGAAGGTAACGGAGATTGGACGAGTGGATAACGTGATGGAAGAGTACCACGCGATATTCGCTGAGCGAATGATTCAACATCCGGCGGTGCAGCGCATCTGTAACCGCGACTACTCGGCGTTGTTTACTCCGCCAGCATCACGTTAAGCCAATAAAAAAACCCGCGTTAAGCGGGTTCTTTAAACAAGCAACAACAAGTGGCGATTAAGCCAGTTTGCTGATCTGCGCGGTCAAGTTTGCTTTATGACGCGCTGCTTTGTTTTTGTGGATCAGACCTTTAGCAGCCTGACGGTCCACGATTGGTTGCATTTCGTTAAATGCGTTCTGCGCTGCAGCTTTGTCGCCAGCTTCGATTGCTGCGTATACTTTCTTGATGAAAGTACGCATCATAGAGCGACGGCTTGCGTTGTGCTTACGAGCCTTTTCAGACTGAACGGCACGTTTCTTAGCTGATTTGATATTAGCCAAGTCCAACTCCCAAATATGATCTATGTGGACAATTCAAAGGCCGAGGAATATGCCCTCTATACCTTCTTTTGTCAATGGATTTGTGCAAATAAGCGCCGTTTAAATGGCGACGCTACGTTACGTAGTGATGGCGCAGGATTCTACCAGCTTGTCTCTCTTGAATACAGTCTTTCGGCACAAAAAACGCAGTTGGCGGGCAGATTTTTTTGCTTCTTAAGATAAGGTCCATGAAATCATGGCCGCTTTCTGAAGTGAGGGAACAATCGCCAGTTAACGTTAACCGCTGTACAAGGTATACTTTGGCGATTTTCACTGTCTTGAGCCTGTCATGAAGCTGATACGCGGCATACATAATCTTAGCCAGGCCCCTCATGGGTGCGTGCTGACAATTGGTAATTTCGACGGCGTACATCGTGGTCATCAGGCGCTGTTGCAGGGATTGCGTAAAGAGGGCCAGGCCCGTGGTCTGCCTGTTGTGGTGATGATTTTTGAGCCGCAACCGCTGGAGCTGTTTGCGGGTGATAAAGCCCCCGCTCGCTTAACGCGACTTCGCGACAAGTTGCGCTATCTGGCAGAGTGTGGCGTGGATTACGTACTGTGCGTACGTTTTGACCAACGTTTTGCTGCGCTTACGGCGCAGGCTTTCGTTGGCGATCTGCTTGTCAAACGTCTGGGCGTGCAGTTTCTTGCCGTGGGCGATGATTTCCGCTTTGGCGCTGGTCGTCAGGGGGATTTCTTGTTATTACAGAAGGCGGGTCTGGAATTCGGCTTTGATGTCACCAGCACCATGACGTTCTGTGAAGGCGGCGTGCGTGTGAGCAGTACGGCGGTTCGCCTGGCACTCGCCGACGACCAGCTGGACGTGGCGGAGACCCTCTTAGGGCATCCGTTCTCGATTTCAGGCCGTGTTGTGCATGGTGACGCGCTAGGGCGCACCATAGGTTTCCCGACGGCGAACGTACCGCTGCGTCGTCAGGTATCCCCGGTGAAAGGGGTGTATGCGGTTGAAGTCAGCGGGCTTGGCGATACGCTTTTGCCCGGCGTTGCCAACATTGGTACCCGCCCAACGGTTGCCGGTGTGCGTCAGCAGCTGGAAGTACATCTGCTGGACGTTGTAATGGACCTTTATGGTCGCCATATAGATGTAATCCTGCGTAAAAAAATACGCAATGAGCAGCGATTTGCTTCGCTTGATGAGCTGAAAGCACAAATCGCGCGCGATGAGTTAACGGCCCGCGAATATTTTGGGCTATCGAACCCGGCTTAACGCCTGAATGAGTTTTAAATACGGAACCGAGAATCTAATGAGTGACTATAAATCGACCCTGAATTTGCCGGAAACAGGGTTCCCGATGCGCGGCGATCTCGCCAAGCGTGAACCGGGAATGCTGGCGCGTTGGACCGATGATGACCTGTACGGCATCATTCGTGCCGCTAAGAAAGGCAAAAAATCCTTCATTCTGCATGATGGCCCTCCTTATGCGAATGGCAGCATTCATATTGGTCACTCTGTAAACAAGATTCTGAAAGACATTATCGTGAAGTCCAAAGGGCTCACGGGTTTTGACTCGCCTTATGTGCCGGGTTGGGACTGCCACGGTCTGCCGATCGAGCTGAAAGTAGAGCAAGAATACGGCAAGCCGGGTGAGAAATTCACCGCAGCGGAGTTCCGCGCAAAATGCCGTGAATATGCGGCCGCGCAGGTTGATGGTCAGCGTAAAGACTTTATCCGTCTGGGTGTGCTGGGCGACTGGTCACGTCCATACCTGACCATGGACTTCAAAACTGAAGCCAACATTATTCGTGCGCTGGGTAAAATCATCGGTAACGGCCACCTGCACAAAGGTGCGAAGCCTGTGCACTGGTGCGTTGACTGCCGTTCTGCGCTGGCTGAAGCCGAAGTAGAGTACTACGACAAAACGTCTCCTTCTATCGACGTGGCTTTCCACGCTGTAGATCCGGACGCGGTTAAAGCCAAATTCGGTGTCTCTTCCGTAAACGGCCCTATTTCTCTGGTTATCTGGACCACCACGCCGTGGACGTTGCCTGCTAACCGCGCCATTTCCCTCTCTGCTGATTTCGATTATGCGCTGGTGCAGATTGAAGGGCAGGCGGTGATCCTGGCGAAAGATCTGGTTGAGAGCGTACTGAAGCGTACGCACATCACGGATTACACCGTGCTGGGTACGGTGAACGGTGCTGAGCTTGAACTGCTGCGCTTTAAACATCCGTTCCTCGATTTTGACGTGCCAGCCATTTTAGGCGATCACGTCACGCTGGAAGCGGGTACCGGTGCGGTTCATACTGCTGGTGGCCACGGTCCGGACGATTACAATATCAGCCTGAAATACGGTCTGGAAATCGCGAATCCGGTTGGCCCGGACGGCGCTTATCTGCCGGGCACCTACCCGGCGCTGGACGGTATCAACGTCTTCAAAGCTAACGACATCATCGTTGACATGCTGCGCACCAGCGGTGCGCTGTTGCACGTTGAGAAGATGCAGCACAGCTATCCATGCTGTTGGCGTCATAAGTCGCCGATCATCTTCCGTGCGACCCCGCAGTGGTTCATCAGCATGGATCAGAAAGGCCTGCGTGCGCAGTCTCTGAAAGAGATCAAAGGCGTGCAGTGGATCCCGGACTGGGGCCAGGCGCGTATCGAATCCATGGTCGCCAACCGTCCTGACTGGTGTATCTCCCGTCAGCGTACCTGGGGCGTGCCTATGTCTCTGTTTGTGCATAAAGAGACGCAGGAGCTGCATCCGAATACCCTGGAACTGATGGAAGAAGTGGCCAAACGCGTTGAAGCCGACGGCATCCAGGCATGGTGGGATCTGGATTCAAAAGAGATCCTGGGCGCTGACGCCGACAACTACGAGAAAGTGCCTGACACCCTCGACGTCTGGTTCGACTCTGGCTCAACCCACTCTTCCGTGGTTGACGTGCGTCCTGAGTTCTCGGGTCACGCTGCCGATATGTATCTGGAAGGTTCTGACCAACACCGCGGCTGGTTCATGTCATCTCTGATGATCTCTACCGCGATGAAAGGCAAAGCGCCTTACCGTCAGGTGCTGACTCACGGTTTCACCGTGGATGGACAGGGCCGTAAAATGTCCAAATCCATCGGTAACACCGTTTCTCCGCAGGACGTGATGAACAAACTCGGCGCGGACATTCTGCGTCTGTGGGTGGCATCAACGGACTACACCGGTGAGATGGCGGTATCGGATGAGATCCTGAAACGCGCTGCCGACAGCTATCGTCGTATCCGTAACACCGCGCGCTTCCTGCTCGCCAACCTGAACGGGTTCAACCCGGTTACCGACATGGTGAAACCGGAAGAGATGGTTGTTCTGGATCGTTGGGCAGTAGGCTGTGCGCAAGCGGCACAGGAAGATATTCTGAAGGCCTACGAGACTTACGATTTCCACGAAGTGGTGCAGCGCCTGATGCGTTTCTGCTCCATCGAGATGGGCTCGTTCTACCTCGACATCATCAAAGACCGTCAGTACACCGCGAAAGCCGACAGCGTGGCGCGTCGCAGCTGCCAGACCGCGCTGTTCCACATCGCTGAAGCGCTGGTTCGTTGGATGGCACCAATCATGTCCTTCACCGCAGATGAAATCTGGGCCTACCTGCCAGGCGATCGCGAGAAATACGTGTTTACCGGCGAATGGTACGAAGGTCTGTTTGGTCTTGCTGAAACCGAAGCGATGAACGATACCTTCTGGGACGAGCTGCTGAAAGTGCGTGGCGAAGTGAACAAGGTTATCGAACAGGCGCGCGCAGACAAGAAAGTCGGTGGCTCTCTGGAAGCGGCAGTGACGTTGTACGCAGAGCCAGAGCTCGCCGCGAAGCTGACGGCGCTGGGTGATGAATTACGATTTGTCCTGTTGACCTCGGGTGCTCAGGTTGCCGATTATGCACAAGCTACCGCTGATGCTCAGCAGAGCGAACTGCTCAAAGGGCTGAAAGTGGCATTGGCAAAAGCCGAAGGTGATAAATGTCCGCGTTGCTGGCATTACACCACCGATGTCGGCCAGGTGGCGGAACACGCAGAAATCTGTGGACGCTGTGTTACTAACATCGCCGGTGATGGCGAAAAACGTAAGTTTGCCTGATGACTAAATCTTTCTGTTCAACAGGACTGCGCTGGCTATGGCTGGTGGTCGTCGTGCTGATTATTGATTTGGGCAGCAAGTTCCTGATCCTCCAGAACTTTTCTCTGGGGGATACGGTACCGCTGTTCCCGTCACTGAATCTGCATTATGCGCGTAACTACGGCGCGGCGTTTAGCTTCCTCGCCGACAGCGGCGGCTGGCAGCGCTGGTTCTTCGCGGGTATCGCGTTGGGTATCTGCCTGGTGTTGACCGTGATGATGTATCGCTCGAAGGCTAGTCAGAAGCTGAACAACATTGCTTACGCGCTGATTATTGGTGGCGCGCTGGGCAATCTGTTCGATCGTCTGTGGCACGGCTTTGTCGTCGATATGATCGACTTCTACGTCGGCAACTGGCACTTCGCGACGTTCAACCTGGCTGATAGCGCCATTTGCATTGGCGCGGCGATGATTGTGCTGGAAGGCTTTTTGCCAAACGCTGCCGCGAAGAAACAGGCGTAATCTTTATTGCCCGGCGAGCGTTATGCCGCCGGGCTAAAACAACTGGACGATTTGCATGTCTAAATCCATACAGAGCAATAGCGCGGTCCTGGTTCACTTCACGCTGAAGATGGAAGATGGTTCCACCGCTGAATCTACCCGCAACAACGGCAAACCTGCGCTGTTTCGCCTCGGAGATACCTCACTTTCTGAAGGCCTTGAACAACAGCTTTTAGGTCTGAAAGAAGGCGAGAAAAAAGCCTTTTCGCTCGAGCCGGATGCTGCGTTTGGCGTGCCGTCGCCGGATCTTATCCAGTATTTCTCGCGTCGCGAATTTATGGACGCGGGCGAGCCGGAAATCGGCGCAATTATGCTCTTTACCGCTATGGATGGCAGTGAAATGCCTGGCGTGATCCGCGAGATCAACGGCGATTCCATTACCGTCGATTTCAACCATCCGCTTGCCGGGCGTACCGTTCATTTTGATGTTGAAGTGCTGGAGATCGATCCGGCACTGGAGGAAACAAATGCAGATCCTGTTGGCTAACCCGCGCGGTTTTTGCGCCGGCGTTGACCGCGCTATCAGCATTGTTGAAAACGCGCTGGAAATCTACGGCGCGCCTATTTATGTGCGTCACGAAGTGGTGCACAACCGCTATGTGGTTGAAAGCCTGCGTGAGCGCGGCGCGATCTTTATCGAGCAGATCAGCGAAGTGCCCGACGGCACGATCCTGATTTTCTCCGCGCACGGTGTGTCTCAGGCGGTTCGTAACGAAGCAAAAAGTCGCGATCTGACCGTGTTTGACGCGACCTGTCCGCTGGTGACCAAAGTCCATATGGAAGTCGCCCGCGCCAGCCGTCGTGGTGAAGAATCGATCCTGATTGGTCATGCGGGGCATCCGGAAGTCGAAGGCACAATGGGTCAATACAGCAACCCGGAAGGGGGCATGTATCTGGTCGAGTCGCCGGAAGACGTATTGACGCTCAACGTGAAAAACGACGCTAAGCTGTCGTTCATGACCCAAACCACGCTCTCCGTTGACGATACGTCAGACGTCATTGACGCTCTGCGTAAGCGATTCCCGAAAATCGTCGGGCCGCGCAAAGATGATATTTGCTATGCCACCACGAACCGTCAGGAAGCGGTACGCGCGTTGGCTGAACAAGCTGATGTGGTGCTGGTTGTCGGTTCTAAGAACTCGTCTAACTCTAACCGTCTGGCCGAACTGGCGCAGCGTATGGGGAAAACGGCGTTTTTGATTGACGATGCGACCGATATTCAGGAAGCGTGGGTTAAAGACGTGAACTGCGTGGGCGTCACTGCTGGCGCTTCCGCGCCGGATATTCTGGTGCAGAACGTTATCGCCCGCCTGCAAGAACTGGGCGGCGGAGATGCCATTCCACTCGAAGGCCGCGAAGAGAATATCGTTTTCGAAGTGCCGAAAGAGCTGCGCATCGATGCGCGAGAAGTCGAATAAAATACCCAAAATGCCAGTCACTGAATGACTGGCATTTTTTCGCTCAGGTAGTTAATCATCGCTCGCATTCTGGCTGGCATATGTTTGTTACGTGTCCAAAGAAGCCAGAGATCACCTGAATAGCTACTGATAAATTCCCATTCCGGCAGTATCTGCACGATCTCCCCACACGCCAGCGCTTCACGAGCGGTAAATAGCGGTAAGCTACCAATACCCAAATGACGTTTTACCGCATCCAGCCGCACGCCCGTGTGGTTGGCGGCATAGCGTCCACGCGTTTGCACAGTTTCTGTTTTCCCATGAAGTGAAAACTTCCAGCGAGAATCGGCAGGGGTTTCGCCTAACGAAATACAGCTATGCGTACGCAGATCCTGCGGATGCAGCGGTATGCCTGCCCGACGGAGATATTCTGGCGTTGCGCCAATTATATGGGTCACGGGCATCAGGGCTTTGCCATACAGACCCGGAGACGGTGTATTAGTGATTCGTAAGGCAAGATCCACACCGTCATCGATCAGATCTATATAGCGGTCTTCAAGACGCAGACACACATCAATTTGCGGATGACGATTGAGAAATTCCGGGATCAGTGGATGAATGACAAATCGCCCCACCGCCTTGGGCACACTCAGCGTCAGCCTTCCTTGCGCAACGGTTTGCAGACTGCTGCCAGAATCGAGTGCTTGTTTCGCTGCCTCAAGCATATCCAGTGCGTGTTCATATACCGATTTCCCGGTTTCGGTAAGCGCCAGCTTACGCGTGGTTCGATGCAGCAGTTTGCCGCCCATCTCCTGTTCCAGCCGCGAGACGCAGCGGCTCATTGCGGACGGCGTGGCACCGATAATTCGGGCAGCAGCAGAAAAGCTCTCGTGTTCAACAATGGCAACAAAAGTCGCAAGATCGGGAAGCAATGTCGCTTTCATTTGTGTTTCTCAGGCAAAAGTTCATTGTTTAAGAGGCTAATTATCAACGTTCACGTAATGAATATACTGTCATGATTAAGAGGAGAACAACCATGACAGAGCGTCTTTATTACATCAAAGATATGACAGCGGGCCGGGCGCAGATCGTGCGTTGCACCGAGGAGCAGGATGGTCGCTATGCCATTGAGCTGGATCGAACCCTTTTCCATCCGCAGGGCGGTGGGCAACCGGCGGACAAAGGCTGGATAGCAGGGGTCACGGTAGAAGAGGTTGTTCAGCGTGGCGAGAATATCGTGCACATTCTGGCGCGTTCGCTTGCCAGGGGCGAAGTGGATATCCAGATCGATGCCGCCGTGAGAGATCTTCATTCCCGCTGGCATACGGCTGGTCATCTGATTGGCTATGCCGGGGAGCGCTTTGGCTGGCGTCCGGTAAAAGCTCACCACTGGCCAGGCGAAGGGCGGATCACGTTCATACCGGGTGAAGACGGTGCTGCACCCAGTGCCGACATGTTCAAAGAACGTATCGATGGCTGGCGATCCGAGAAACTCATGCGAAACGTGGAAATGGACGAAGGCCGCAGGAAAGTGTGGTTTGGCGATTTACCGGCCTATTTATGTGGCGGTACCCATATTTCCGATCTCAGTAAACTGGGAGAGGTGGAGATAAGTAACGTTAAGCAGAAAAAGGGACAGCTCATCGTGAGTTATCGCGTTCTGTGATGGTGTTCCGCTCCCGGCTCGAATCATGCCTTTTACTGATATCTCTCCCTGTTTATCATAAAATTCTAATTATCGGCGTTTTAGATGGCAGCCTTCTCAAAGGCTGGTTAATCTGAAAACGATTTACATACTTTTAACGTAAGAGAATAACTATGCATGATGCACAGGTCCGTGTCGCGATTGCGGGCGCGGGTGGACGTATGGGCCGTCAGCTGATTCAGGCTGCGCTGCAGATGGAGGGCGTTGTGCTGGGTGCGGCGCTGGAACGCGAAGGCTCTACGCTTTTGGGTACGGATGCGGGTGAGCTGGCTGGCGCAGGGCATTCAGGCGTTACGGTGCAAAGCAGTCTTGAGGCGGTTAAAGCTGATTTTGATGTGTTCATCGATTTTACACGCCCGGAAGGCACGCTGGATCATCTGGCTTTTTGTCGCCAGCACGGTAAAGGGATGATCATCGGTACCACGGGTTTTGATGATGCAGGCAAGCAAGCGATTAAAGACGCCGCTCAGGATATCGCGATTGTCTTTGCTGCGAACTTCAGCGTGGGTGTCAACGTTATGCTCAAACTGCTGGAAAAAGCAGCCAAAGTGATGGGCGACTATACGGATATCGAAATTATCGAAGCGCATCACCGCCATAAAGTCGATGCGCCATCCGGAACGGCTCTGGCGATGGGCGAAGCGATTGCTTATGCACTCGATAAAGATTTAAAAGACTGTGCGGTTTATACACGTGAAGGTCACACCGGTGAACGCGTGCCGGGGACAATCGGTTTTGCAACCGTGCGTGCAGGCGATATCGTCGGCGAACATACCGCTATTTTCGCCGATATTGGTGAGAGAGTAGAGATCACTCACAAAGCCTCCAGCAGAATGACCTTCGCCAACGGCGCTGTGCGGTCTGCATTGTGGTTGAAATCGAAAGAAAACGGCCTTTTTGATATGCGAGATGTGCTTAATCTCAACGAATTATGAGTTTATTTACCCTTCGTGATGTGGTTATTGTAGTCATAATTAATTGATTACACAGGGCAATAATTTATTGCCCTTTTATTTTAACCATTTCAATTCAAATTCTATGTGTAATGTGTTTTTTAATATGATTTCTTCATTTTATGTGTTGCGTTACTGTGAATTTTGACCATTTGGTCTGGTTTTTGCCGTGGCAAGCTGTAGAAATTAATTAAACTCCGTGTACAAACGTTTTCCTCCGTGATTTGGTTGATCTTTTTATCGCTTAAGTCGCTTTGTTATCACCAGGTGGCTAAAAGAATACGTAAAATATCCGTTTTCAGTTGACATTGCCCCTACAAATCCCGAGAATGCCGCCGTTTGCCGAAAATCCACTGGCAGCAAATTTGCGTTGCTTCATGACCTTGTTGTGAATTAATATGCAGATAAAGTGAGTGAATATTCTTTGGAGGGTGTTTTGATTAAGTCAGCGCTATTGGTTCTGGAAGACGGAACCCAGTTTATCGGTCGGGCCATAGGGGCAACAGGTTCGGCGGTTGGGGAAGTCGTTTTCAATACTTCAATGACCGGTTATCAAGAAATCCTCACTGATCCTTCCTATTCCCGCCAAATCGTCACTCTTACTTATCCCCATATCGGTAATGTCGGCACCAATGAAGCCGATGCAGAATCTTCCCAGGTCCACGCACAAGGTCTGATTATTCGCGACCTGCCGCTGATTGCCAGTAACTACCGCAGTACGGAAGACCTCTCTTCTTACCTCAAGCGTCACAACATCGTGGCGATTGCCGATATCGATACCCGTAAGTTGACCCGTTTATTGCGTGAGAAAGGCGCACAGAACGGCTGCATCATTGCCGGGGACAACCTGGATGCTGCGCTCGCACAGGAAAAAGCGAAAGCCTTCCCAGGCCTGAACGGCATGGATTTGGCAAAAGAAGTCACCACCTCCGAAGCATACAGCTGGACACAAGGCAGCTGGACGCTGGCGGGCGAACTGCCAGAAGCGAAGAAAGAAGATGAGCTGCCGTTCCACGTCGTCGCGTACGATTACGGCGCTAAGCGCAACATTCTGCGCATGCTGGTGGATCGCGGCTGCCGCCTGACGGTTGTTCCGGCGCAAACGCCTGCAGACGACGTGCTGAAGATGAATCCGGACGGGATTTTCCTCTCAAACGGTCCTGGTGACCCGGCGCCGTGCGATTACGCTATCGACGCAATCAAAACCTTCCTTGAAACCGATATTCCGGTATTTGGCATCTGCCTCGGCCATCAGCTGTTGGCGCTGGCGAGCGGTGCGAAAACCATCAAGATGAAGTTCGGTCACCACGGCGGTAACCATCCGGTGAAAGATATCGATAATGATACGGTGATGATTACCGCCCAGAACCATGGTTTTGCGGTTGATGAGGCGTCAATGCCTGCCAACCTGCGCGTAACGCACAAATCGCTATTCGACCAGACTCTGCAGGGTATTCATCGCACCGATAAGCCCGCGTTCAGTTTCCAGGGACACCCGGAGGCGAGCCCAGGCCCGCACGATGCCGCGCCGCTGTTTGATCACTTTATCGACCTTATTGAGCAGTACCGTCAGACCGCTAAATAATCAGGAGCCCAGAGAATCATGCCAAAACGTACAGACATAAAAAGCATCCTGATCCTTGGCGCTGGCCCGATCGTTATCGGCCAGGCCTGCGAATTCGACTACTCCGGCGCGCAGGCGTGTAAAGCCCTGCGCGAAGAGGGTTACCGCGTCATTCTGGTGAACTCCAACCCGGCGACGATCATGACCGACCCGGAAATGGCCGATGCAACCTACATCGAGCCGATTCACTGGGAAGTGGTACGCAAAATCATTGAAAAAGAACGTCCGGATGCGGTTCTGCCAACCATGGGCGGCCAGACTGCACTGAACTGTGCGCTGGAGCTTGAGCGTCAGGGCGTACTGGCTGAATTTGGCGTCACCATGATTGGTGCGACTGCCGATGCGATTGATAAAGCTGAAGACCGCCGCCGTTTCGACGTGGCAATGAAAAAAATCGGCCTCGACACTGCACGTTCCGGCATCGCGCACAACATGGAAGAAGCGCTGGCGGTTGCCGCTGACGTGGGCTATCCGTGCATTATCCGTCCTTCCTTCACCATGGGCGGGACCGGCGGCGGGATTGCCTACAACCGCGAAGAGTTCGAAGAGATTTGCGAGCGCGGTCTGGATCTCTCCCCAACCAAAGAGCTGCTGATTGACGAGTCGCTGATTGGCTGGAAAGAGTACGAGATGGAAGTGGTGCGTGATAAAAACGACAACTGCATCATCGTCTGCTCGATTGAAAACTTCGATGCGATGGGCATCCACACCGGCGACTCCATCACCGTGGCGCCTGCGCAGACCCTGACCGACAAAGAATATCAAATCATGCGTAACGCCTCGATGGCGGTGCTGCGTGAAATCGGCGTCGAAACAGGCGGCTCTAACGTCCAGTTCTCCGTGAACCCGAAAAACGGTCGCCTGATTGTTATCGAAATGAACCCGCGCGTGTCACGCTCTTC
Source organism: Lelliottia sp. RD5 (assembly GCF_056032945.1). Lineage (NCBI taxonomy): Bacteria > Pseudomonadati > Pseudomonadota > Gammaproteobacteria > Enterobacterales > Enterobacteriaceae > Lelliottia > Lelliottia sp. RD5. The sequence continues at coordinate 99,761 of NZ_JBVYHQ010000006.1, forward strand.
CGCGCTGGCGTCCAAAGCAACTGGCTTCCCGATTGCGAAAGTGGCGGCGAAACTGGCGGTGGGTTACACCCTCGACGAGCTGATGAACGACATCACCGGTGGCCGTACTCCGGCATCATTCGAGCCGTCCATTGACTACGTTGTGACGAAAATTCCTCGCTTTAACTTCGAGAAATTTGCGGGCGCAAACGACCGTCTGACCACGCAGATGAAATCCGTCGGCGAAGTGATGGCGATTGGTCGTACTCAGCAGGAATCCCTGCAGAAAGCGCTGCGCGGCCTGGAAGTAGGCGCGATGGGCTTTGACCCGAAAGTGAGCCTGGATGACCCTGAAGCGCTGACCAAAATCCGCCGTGAGCTGAAAGACGCGGGTGCCGAGCGTATCTGGTACATCGCCGATGCGTTCCGCGCGGGCCTGTCCGTCGATGGCGTGTTCAACCTGACCAACATCGACCGCTGGTTCCTGGTGCAGATTGAAGAGCTGGTGCGTCTGGAAGAGCAAGTTGCGGAAATGGGTATCACCGGACTCGACGCGGACTTCCTGCGCATGCTGAAGCGTAAAGGCTTTGCCGATGCGCGTCTGGCTACGCTTGCAGGCGTGCGTGAATCAGAAATTCGTAAGCTGCGCGACCAGTACAACCTGCACCCGGTCTACAAACGTGTAGACACCTGTGCTGCGGAATTCGCGACCGACACGGCGTACATGTACTCCACGTACGAAGATGAGTGCGAAGCGAACCCGTCAGTTGACCGCGATAAAATTATGGTGCTCGGCGGCGGTCCAAACCGTATCGGCCAGGGCATTGAGTTTGACTACTGCTGCGTACACGCCTCGCTGGCGCTGCGCGAAGACGGTTACGAAACCATTATGGTCAACTGTAACCCAGAGACAGTCTCCACCGACTACGATACCTCTGACCGCCTGTACTTTGAGCCGGTCACGCTGGAAGACGTGCTGGAAATCGTGCGCATCGAGAAGCCAAAAGGTGTCATCGTGCAGTACGGCGGCCAGACGCCGCTGAAACTGGCGCGTGCACTGGAAGCCGCTGGCGTTCCGGTTATCGGTACCAGCCCGGATGCGATTGACCGTGCAGAAGACCGCGAGCGCTTCCAGAAAGCGGTTGACCGTCTGAAGCTGAAACAGCCTGCAAACGCCACGGTGACGGCGATTGAAATGGCCGTTGAAAAGGCAAAAGAGATCGGCTACCCGCTGGTGGTGCGCCCGTCTTACGTGCTGGGCGGCCGTGCGATGGAAATCGTCTACGACGAAGCTGACCTGCGCCGTTACTTCCAGACCGCTGTCAGCGTCTCGAATGATGCGCCAGTCCTGCTGGACCGTTTCCTTGACGATGCGGTGGAAGTGGATGTGGATGCTATCTGCGACGGCGAAACCGTACTGATTGGCGGCATCATGGAGCACATCGAACAGGCTGGCGTTCACTCCGGTGACTCCGCGTGTTCTCTTCCGGCTTATACCCTGAGCCAGGAGATCCAGGACGTGATGCGCCAGCAGGTGCAGAAACTGGCCTTCGAGCTGCAGGTTCGCGGTCTGATGAACGTGCAGTTTGCCGTGAAAGATAACGAAGTGTATCTGATTGAAGTCAACCCGCGCGCGGCGCGTACCGTACCGTTTGTCTCTAAGGCCACCGGCGTACCGCTGGCGAAAGTGGCGGCACGCGTGATGGCGGGTCAGACGCTGGCGCAGCAGGGCGTAACGAAAGAAATTATCCCACCGTACTACTCGGTGAAAGAAGTGGTGCTGCCGTTTAACAAATTCCCGGGCGTTGACCCGCTGTTAGGGCCAGAAATGCGCTCAACCGGTGAAGTCATGGGCGTGGGCCGCACTTTCGCAGAAGCATTTGCGAAGGCGCAGCTGGGCAGCAGCTCTACCATGAGAAAACAGGGGCGCGCGCTGCTCTCCGTTCGCGAAGGCGATAAAGAGCGCGTGGTGGACCTGGCAGCGAAGCTGTTGAAGCAGGGCTTTGAGCTGGATGCCACCCACGGCACCGCCATCGTGCTGGGCGAAGCCGGCATCAACCCGCGTCTGGTTAACAAGGTGCATGAAGGCCGTCCGCACATTCAGGACCGTATCAAGAATGGCGAGTACACCTACATTATCAACACCACCGAAGGGCGTCAGGCGATTGAAGACTCCAAGCTGATTCGCCGCAGTGCGCTGCAGTACAAAGTGCATTACGACACCACCCTGAACGGCGGTTTCGCCACGGCGATGGCGCTGAATGCGGATGCCACCGAGAAAGTGATTTCAGTGCAGGAAATGCACGCGCAAATCGCGAAGTAACACGTCTCAGAATCATCCCAAAACCCGCTTCGGCGGGTTTTTTATTGCCTTTCCAGCCATTTTTGGCGGTTGCGTAGCGCGCGCGTTAGCCGCACCTTTTATGCATTCAAAATAAAAGGAGTGTGTCGTGAAACGTTCACTTGTCGTGATATCTCTGGTTTCTCTGCTGTCTGGCTGTGCGGGTTTTGCCTCTTCAGTGACCAACACGATTGATGGCATGGGCATGACGCCTGATTATGCTAAAGGGCTGCAGGACGATCTTCAGCCGCAGAAAAAGCTCACCACGCCAGTCATCAACGTGGCGGAAACCGTGCCGGAAGGGAAACTGATTGAGAAATATGACAACGGCGGCAAGAAGTTTGAGACCGTGGTGAAGAACCGTTGCTTCAATGAATACATTGATATTTACTATCCGAACGGCACGTTAAGAACGCATACCCCGCTGGTGAACTGTAAGGCAGCAGGGCTTTCTCAGGGCTATACCCAGGAGGGAAAACTGCGCACCACTATTACCTTCAAGGATAGCGTCGCGAACGGCGAAGCGAAAACCTACGATGCGAACGGCAAGGTTTTACAAACAGTTATCTATAAAGACGGTTTTCCGCAGAAACGTTAAGGCGCGGCTTCAGAGTGTTCTGCATTTTTCCTGGCGGTCGGATATTGCCGCTAAAGTGTAGGGTCAGAAGGTAAGAAATGACGTTCAACAGGGAGAACACCATGAAAAACAAACTTTTGCTGACATCCATTTTTGCAGCCGCAGCGCTCTTTACCGTAGCCGGTTGTTCATCGAATCAAGCGGTGAAAACGACCGACGGCAAAACGATTGTCACCGATGGTAAACCGCAGGTTGATGACGACACCGGACTGGTGTCCTACGAAAATGCGGAAACCGGCAAAACCGAGCAGATTAACCGCGACCAGGTGAAATCGATGGGCGAACTGAAAAACTAAGTCAGTTTTATCCATTTGCCTCGTCAATAATATTCACTATTAGCCTGTTGAATTACTGACTACACTCTTTTGTTAAAAGAGGCAGTAAAACAACAGGCTAATTGATGATCTTAATTATTTATGCGCACCCTTATCCGCGTCATTCGCACGCCAATAAGCGGATGCTTGACCAGGTAAAAGCGCTCGATGGCGTAGAAATACGCTCTCTTTACGAACTCTATCCCGATTTTAATATCGATATCGCCGCCGAGCAGGAGGCGATTTCGCGTGCCGATCTGATCGTCTGGCAACATCCAATGCAATGGTACAGCACGCCCGCGCTGCTGAAATTGTGGATCGACAAAGTCTTCTCCCACGGCTGGGCGTATGGGCATAACGGCCAAGCATTGAAAGGCAAAAGTGTGCTCTGGGCTGTCACCACGGGCGGTGGCGAAGCGCATTTTGATATTGGCTCTCATCCTGGTTTCGACGTACTGGCGCAACCGCTCCAGGCGACCGCGCTTTACTGCGGGCTGAAATGGCTCCCTCCTTTTGCGATGCACTGCACGTTTGTCTGCGACGACGAAACGCTACAGGCTCAGGCGCGTCACTACAAACAACGCTTACTCGACTGGCAGGAGACGCACAATGGATAGCCATACGCTCATACAGGCGCTGATCTATTTGGGTGCGGCTGCTCTCATCGTGCCCGTTGCCGTGCGGCTCGGTTTAGGTTCCGTGCTCGGCTACTTGATTGCAGGCTGCATTATCGGTCCGTGGGGTTTCCGCCTGGTGACCGATGCCGAGTCGATTTTGCATTTCGCTGAAATCGGCGTGGTGCTGATGCTCTTCGTGATTGGTCTGGAGTTGGATCCCCGGCGTTTGTGGAAACTGCGCGCCTCGGTCTTTGGCGGTGGGGCGTTGCAGATGGTTGCCTGCGGTGCGTTGCTGGGCGGTTTTTGCATCTTATTGGGAATGGACTGGAAAGTTGCGGAGCTGATCGGCATGACGCTGGCGCTTTCGTCGACGGCCATTGCGATGCAGGCGATGAACGAGCGTAACCTGACGGTTTCCCAGATGGGGCGCAGCACTTTTTCTGTGTTGCTGTTCCAGGACATCGCGGCCATCCCGCTGGTGGCGATGATCCCGCTCCTGGCGGCAAGCGGTTCATCGACCACGCTGGGTGCCTTTGCGCTATCGGCGCTGAAAGTCGCGGGGGCATTGGCGCTGGTGATTTTGCTCGGGCGTTATGTGACGCGCCCGCTGCTGCGCTTTGTCGCGCGTTCCGGCCTGCGCGAAGTGTTCAGCGCCGTGGCCCTTTTCCTGGTGTTTGGCTTTGGCCTGCTTCTCGAAGAGGCGGGTTTATCCATGGCGATGGGGGCGTTCCTGGCAGGCGTTTTGCTGGCAAGCTCCGAATATCGTCATGCGCTGGAAAGCGATATCGAGCCTTTCAAAGGTTTGCTGTTGGGGCTGTTCTTCATCGGTGTCGGCATGTCTGTAGACTTTGGCACGCTGGTGACGCATCCGCTGCGGATCCTCATCCTGCTGGTCGGTTTCCTGGTCATTAAAATGGGGATGCTGTGGCTGATTGCTCGCCCACTGAACGTCCCGAACAGACAGCGCCGCTGGTTTGCCGTGCTGCTGGGGCAGGGAAGTGAGTTCGCATTCGTGGTCTTTGGCGCGGCGCAAATGGCAAACGTGCTGGATCCGGAATGGGCGAAAGCGTTGACCCTCGCCGTTGCGCTGTCGATGGCCGTGACGCCGATTCTGCTGGTGCTGCTAACTCGCCTCGAACAGTCGGGCAGCGAGCAGGAGCGCGAAGCGGATGAAATCGACGAAGAGCAACCGCGGGTGATCATTGCCGGGTTTGGTCGTTTTGGTCAGATCTCCGGTCGTTTGTTGCTCTCCAGCGGCGTAAAAATGGTGATTTTGGATCACGATCCTGACCATATCGAAACGCTGCGTAAATTCGGCATGAAAGTCTTTTACGGCGATGCCACGCGCGTCGATCTGCTTGAGTCTGCAGGTGCGGCAAAAGCGGAAGTGTTGATCAATGCGATTGACGATCCGCTCACCAACCTGCAGCTGGCAGAACTGGCGAAGGAACATTTCCCGAATCTGAAAATTATTTCGCGAGCCCGCGATGTCGATCATTACATCAAGCTGCGTCAGGCGGGCGTTGAAACGCCAGAGCGTGAGACGTTTGAGGGGGCGCTCAAAACCGGGCGCATGGCACTGGAAGGTTTAGGCCTGGGGGCATACGAAGCGCGGGAACGCGCCGATCTGTTCCGCCGTTTCAATCTGGATATGGTCGAAGAGATGGTGGAGATGGCAGACGGGGATGCTTCATCCCGCGCCGCGGCGGTAAAACGCACCAGCGCGATGCTGACGGAAATCATCAATGAGGACCGTAATCACCTGTCATTGACCCAGCGTCACGGCTGGCAGGGTACGGAAGAGGGCAAGCACACAGGCGATCCACGTGATGAGCCGGAGAGTAAACCGACGGTGTGACGTGGCTTTTCCAGCAATATTGAAAAATTTCCGCTTCTTTACTCTGGCTGTAGTCGACGAAAGATTAAGCTTTACGTATAGTGGCGGCAATTTTTTGCATCCGGGAAATTTTCAATGATCAGTCTGATTGCAGCGCTGGCGGTAGATCGCGTAATTGGTATGGAAAACGCCATGCCATGGAATCTCCCAGCCGATCTCGCGTGGTTTAAACGTACGACGTTAAACAAGCCGGTAGTGATGGGCCGCCTGACCTGGGAGTCAATTGGTCGTCCATTGCCGGGGCGTAAAAACATCGTGATCAGTAGCCAGCCTGGTACTGACGATCGTGTTGAGTGGGTTAAGTCTGTCGATGACGCGATTGCGGCCTGTGGCGACGCCGACGAAATTATGGTGATTGGCGGGGGGCGTGTGTACGAGCAGTTCTTGCCAAAAGCGCAGAAGCTGTATTTGACGCACATTGATGCGGAAGTGGAAGGGGATACCCATTTCCCGGACTACGATCCGGATGAGTGGGAATCCGTGTTCAGCGAATTCCACGATGCTGATGCGCAGAACTCACACAGCTATTGCTTCGAAGTTCTGGAACGTCGCTAAAATTGGTCTCCCTCTCCTGCTCGGGAGAGGGAACTTGTCCGTCAGGAGGCGACCGCCTCACCTTCTCCTAAATCCAGTTGCCGATTCGACGGCTGAATAAAGTAGGCTTTGTCTTCCCAACGCAGACAGGTCATATCCCCACCCCAGCAGCAACCCGTATCCAGCGCGTAGATATTCTCTGGCGTGCCTTTACCTTCGAGCGATGCCCAATGGCCAAACACCACGCTGTATTCATTGGTGACGGGACCCGGAATCGCAAACCACGGCTTGAGCGGTGAAGGGGCGTTTTCCGGCGTGTCTTTACAGTACATATCCAGTTGCCCGTTCGGGAAGCAGTAGCGCATCCGCGTGAAGGCGTTGGTCACGAACCGCAGACGTGCCACACCGCTTAACTCAGGACTCCAGTTATTCGGCATATCGCCATACATCGCATCCAGGAAAAACGGGTACGAGTCACTCGCCAGCACCGCTTCTACATCGCGTGCACACTCTTTTGCCGTTTGCAGATCCCATTGCGGCGTGATCCCGGCGTGGGCCATGACCAGCTTTTTCTCTTCGTCAATCTGTAACAAAGGCTGTCGACGCAGCCAGTTGATCAGCTCGTCAGCATCGGGAGCTTCAAGCAGCGGCGTAATGCGATCTTTGGGTTTATTGCGGCTGATCCCGGCAAAAACAGCCAGCAGATGCAGATCGTGATTGCCCAACACCAGGCGCACGCTGTCGCCCAGTGATTTGACAAATCGGAGCACGTCCAGCGAGCCAGGGCCACGCGCGACGAGATCGCCCGTCAGCCAGAGGGTGTCTTGTCCTGGTGTAAAATCCACCTGCTTTAACAGCGCGATCAGTTCATCGTAGCAACCGTGAACATCGCCAATGAGATATGTAGACATGTTTTAATGGATAAATGTAGGAACAGCGAGGCGGAAAACAGGGACCGCAACACGGAACGTATTGCCGTCGACATCAACCATTTCATAATGGCCCTGCATGGTACCCATCGGTGTTTCAATAACGGCACCGCTGGTGTATTGAAACTCTTCGCCAGGGGCGATGTGGGGCTGTTCGCCCACCACACCTTCACCCTGGACTTCGATTTCGCGGCCATTGCCGTTGGTGATAAGCCAGTAACGCCCGAGCAGTTGCACAGGCATCCGCCCCAGATTGCGAATGGTTACGGTGTAAGCAAAAACAAAACGTTCATCGTCCGGCGTGGACTGCGATTCGATATAGACGCTTTGTACCTGAACACATACGCGGGGCGAATCGATCATGGCTTAGCTCTCCTTTGGCGGCGCGTTATCGCTAATGTAATTCGCTAACTTACAGTACTGCTCAACGGAAATATTTTCCGCACGCATGGCCGGGTCGATACCTAATTCAGTCAACACGTCCACGGTAAAGGTATTACCGAGGCTGTTGCGAATCGTTTTACGGCGCTGGTTAAACGCTTCTGTGGTGATGCGACTCAGCACGCGTAGCTCTTTGACCGGATGCGGCATGACAGCGTGTGGAACCAGGCGCACAACTGCAGATTCCACTTTCGGCGCTGGCGTAAAGGCCGTTGGCGGCACTTCCAGCACGGGAATGATCTGGCAATAATATTGCGCCATCACGCTTAATCGACCATACGCTTTACTGTTTGGCCCTGCAACCAGTCGGTTGACGACCTCTTTTTGCAGCATGAAGTGCATGTCAGCAATGGCATCAGTATAGCTAAACAGATGGAACATCAGCGGCGTGGAGATGTTATACGGCAGGTTACCGAACACACGCAGCGGCTGACCCAGTTTCTCCGACAGCTCGGCAAAGTTCATGGTCATGGCGTCTTGCTGATAAATGGTCAGCTTTGGCCCCAGGAACGGATGCGTTTTCAGACGTGCAGCCAGATCGCGATCCAGTTCGATAACGGTCATTTCGTCGAGACGTTCGCCTACGGGCTCAGTCAGGGCTGCAAGGCCTGGACCGATCTCGACCATCGCCTGGCCTTTTTGTGGATTGATGGCTGACACGATGCTTTCGATAACGAACTGATCGTTAAGGAAGTTTTGCCCGAAGCGTTTGCGGGCTAAGTGGCCCTGATGGACTCTAGTATTCATTGAGTATTAATAATCATTTTGATGGCGAGATTAAGCGCCGTAATAAAACTGCCGACATCCGCTTTGCCTTTTCCTGCCAAATCCAGCGCAGTACCGTGGTCAACGGACGTTCGAATAAAAGGTAAGCCGAGTGTGATATTCACTGCACGGCCAAATCCCTGGTATTTTAGCACGGGCAGGCCCTGATCGTGGTACATCGCGAGCACAGCATCCGCACTATCAAGATATTTAGGCTGAAAAAGGGTATCCGCTGGCAGCGGCCCGCTCAGATTCATCCCTTTCGCGCGCATCTCATTCAGCACCGGAATGATCGTATCGATCTCTTCCGTACCCATATGCCCGCCTTCGCCCGCATGTGGATTGAGGCCGCAGACCAGTACGTGCGGATCCGCAATACCAAATTTGGTGCGCAGATCGTGATGCAAAATCGTAATGATTTCACGCAGTAGTGCCGGCGTAATGGCGTCGGAGATAGCTTTGAGCGGCAAATGCGTTGTTGCCAGTGCAACGCGCAGCTCTTCCGTTGCCAACATCATGACCACGTTATCGCTGTGCGAGCGCTCTTCGAAGAATTCGGTGTGCCCGGTGAAGGGAACGCCTGCGTCGTTAATGACACCTTTATGAACCGGACCAGTAATCAGCGCCGCAAATTCGCCATTCAAACACCCATCACAGGCGCGAGCGAGCGTCTCCACAACGTAATGACCATTATCGGTGCTAAGAACGCCGGGCGTAGCAGGTTTGCGAAGCGAAACCGGGAGAAGCGTTAATGTGCCTTGCTGCTGCGGAACAGGTGGCTTGTCGGCGTGATAGGTCAAGAGCCTTAAAGGCAGACCGAGCATAGTTGCCCGGTCTTGTAATAGTGTTGCGTCTGCGCAGACCACCAGCTCAACCGGCCAGCTACGCTGCGCAAGCTGGACGACGAGTTCAGGACCAATCCCGGCGGGTTCACCGGGAGTGATGACAACACGCTGTGGTTGCATTAGTTGCTCAGTACTTTTACGTATGCGCTGGCGCGTTGTTCCTGCATCCAGGTTGCCGCTTCTTCAGAGAATTTGCGGTTGAACAGCATACGGTAAGCTCTGTCTTTCTGCGCTGCGTCGGTTTTATCCACGTTGCGCGTATCCAGCAGTTCAATCAAATGCCAGCCGAAAGTCGAGTGGACCGGTGTGCTCATCTGGCCTTTGTTCAGCTTCATAAGCGCATCACGGAAAGCCGGATCGTAGATATCTGCCGCTGCCCAGCCAAGATCACCGCCCTGGTTAGCAGAACCCGGATCCTGAGAAAACTCTTTTGCCGCGTTAGCGAATGAGGTTTTTCCGCTCTTGATATCAGCCGCAATCTGCTCCAGCTTCACGCGAGCCTGATCGTCCGTCATGATTGGAGAAGGTTTCAGCAGAATATGACGAGCATGCACTTCCGTTACGGAGATGTTCTGACTCTGACCACGCATGTCGTTCACTTTAAGAATGTGGAAACCCACACCTGAACGAATCGGACCCACGATGTCGCCTTTCTTCGCCGTGCTCAGCGCCTGGCCAAAAATAGAAGGCAGTTCCTGAATTCGACCCCAACCCATCTGGCCGCCTTTCAGCGCCTGCTGGTCAGCAGAATAGGTAATCGCGAGTTTACCGAAGTCACCGCCGTTACGCGCCTGTTCAACGATAGAACGCGCCTGGCTTTCAGCTTCAGCGGCCTGATCGGACGTTGGGTTTTCCGGCAGTGGAATCAGGATGTGGCTCAGGTTCAGCTCGGTGCTGGCATCATTCTGATTACCCACCTGCTTCGCCAGCTGATCCACTTCCTGCGGCAGAATGGTGACGCGGCGACGCACTTCGTTATTGCGTACTTCTGAGATCAGCATCTCTTTACGGATCTGATTGCGGTAAGTCGCATAGCTGATGCCGTCATAGGCCAGACGGCTGCGCATCTGATCTAACGTCATATTGTTCTGTTTAGAAATGTTAGCAATCGCCTGATCGAGCTGCTCGTCAGTGACTTTCACGCCCATTTTCTGGCCCATCTGCAACATGATTTGATCCATGATCAAACGTTCCAGGATCTGATGACGCAGCGTGGCGTCATCGGGAAGTTGCTGGCCTGCCTGGCCCGAGTTGAGCTTCACAGATTGCATCATACCATTCACGTCGCTTTCAAGGACTACACCGTTATTTACAACGGCGGCGACTTTATCAACAACCTGTGGCGCGGCGAAGCTGGTATTCGCAACCATGGCGATACCGAGCAGCAGCGTTTTCCAGTTCTTCATACTTTTTCCATTTCAATTAACCGCAAAGCGGATTACGTTGTAAATCAAGCACATTACAAGGAACTACGATACGGCAGAATGTTCGAACGCAGCATCTGCTGAGTACCCAGACCGTAGTTGGAACTCAGGCCGCGCAACTCGATATTAAAGCCAATCACGTTATCGTATTTGCTCTGATTGTTGCTGGTATCCCAGCCGTTAAGTTTACGCTCGTAACCGACGCGAATGGCATAACAGCAGGAGTTATATTGCAAACCTAACATCTGGTCAGCTGCCTTGCTGGTATTGGTATCGAAGTAGTACGCTCCCACGACAGACCAGCGATCGGCGATTGGCCAGCTTGCAGAGCCACCCACCTGAGAAATACCTTCTTTATACTGCTGAGCAGTAAAGTTCGGCAATGTCGCCTGGATATATTCCGGGCTGGCATAACGGTAGGTTAACTGCACCAAACGATCTTCATCACGACGATATTCAAGGGAAGTACTGCTCGTCGAGACATTATTCAGGCGCGTATCGTATTGCACCCCACCGCGAAGACCCCAACGATCGGTCATGCGCCAGTAAGTGTCACCCGCCCAAACCAGCGAACCGGTTTTGTTGTCTTTTTCCCAGTTGATATCATCATCACCGGTGCGCGACTCGGTGAAGTAGTAGATTTGACCCACAGAAACGTTAAAACGTTCAACGGCAGCATCATCATATACGCGGGTGGTGACGCCAGAGGTCAACTGGTTTGCTGATGCGATACGGTCGAGACCACCATAGGTACGGTCGCGGAACAGGCCGCTGTAATCCGATTGCAGGAAGGCAGAGTCGTAGTTATTGATGTTGCTTTGATCGCGATAAGGCACATACAAATACTGCATACGCGGTTCCAGCGTTTGGGTATAACCGCTCGCCAGATTCATATCACGTTCGAAAATCAGTTTCCCGTCCATTTTGAATTGCGGCAAGGTACGGTTTACGGATTCTTCCAGATCTGCGTTATTAGTGTTGTTGTAATTATCGAGATTCTTTTGCTGGTAATGCGTTGCCATCAGCTTGGCTTCGGTATCCAGACTCGCCCAATCGTTTGACCACGGCAGATTTATTACCGGCTCAATGTGTAAACGCGTGGCTTCCGGCATATCTGAATTGGTATTAACAAAATGCACGGCCTGACCGTAGATGCGGGTATCGAACGGGCCAACGTCATTTTGATACCAGTTAACGTCCAGCTGTGGTTCTGCACCGTAGGTGCTCCGCGTCTGGTTGCTAAAGACCTGGAACTGTTTGGACGATACCGTGGCGTTGAAGTTTTGAATTGCATAGCCTGCGCTGAATTTCTGCGTCGCATAGCCATCGGTACTGGAACCGTACTTAGAGGTAAAGTCGTTAAAGTAGTTTGGATCGCTGACTTTGGTGTAATTGACGTTGAAGCGCCACACCTGATCCATGACGCCAGCATGTTGCCAGTAGTACAACCAACGGTGGCGATCGCCCTCAGTAGGGTGTTCATCTTCATAAACTTTATCTGAAGGCAGATAATCCAGCTCCATCAGACCTGCACCAGCTTGGGTCAGGTAGCGGAACTCATTTTCCCACATAATATTGCCGCGCTTGTGAATATAGTGCGGCGTAATCGTGGCGTCCATATTGGGCGCAATGTTCCAGTAATACGGCAGATAGAACTCAAAATAGTTCGTGGTGCTGTATTTGGCATTCGGGATCAAAAAGCCCGAGCGGCGCTTATCGCCGATCGGTAACTGTAAATAAGGGCTATAGAAAACGGGCACGGGGCCCAGTTTAAAGCGCGCATTCCAGATTTCAGCGACCTGTTCTTCTCGGTCGTGAATCACTTCGCTTCCCACCACACTCCAGGTATTTGAGCCAGGAAGACAAGAGGTGAAAGAGCCGTTTTCCAGAATGGTATAGCGGTTCTCACCGCGCTGTTTCATAAGGTCCGCGTTACCGCGCCCTTGACGGCCCACCATCTGGTAATCACCTTCCCAGACGTTAGTATCTTTTGTATTCAGGTTTGACCAGGCTTTCGGACCTTTCAGGATGACCTGATTGTCGTCATAGTGCACATTGCCCAGTGCATCGACCGTGCGTACCGGAGCAGCCGCGCCTTCGGGCTGCTTCTGATGAAGTTGAACTTCATCTGCCTGCAAACGGCTGTTGCCTTGATTAATGTCGACATTGCCCGTAAACGTGGCGTTATCAGGGTAATTACCCTTCGCATGGTCGGCAGTAATCGTGACAGGCAAGCTGTTCGTATCGCCCTGCACCAGCGGGCGATCGTAGCTTGGGACGCCCAGCATACACTGCGAGGCGAGATCGGCGGCTAGCCCCTGTTGGCTATACAGGGCCGCACCAATCATGGTGGCCAGGAGGGTGGGGATACGTTTTTTCATACGTTGTATTTAGTGTTCCATCATCAGTGGCGTTACGCTGGCAAACGGTCAGAGACTATCTTACTCATCAGCGCAGTACCAGCGTTAATCCTGCCCGTTTGCGAGTCAGAGTGTTAGGCTCGCTATCGAATGGCGAGTATGATAATGCAAATTATAGGCGATGTCCCTCAATTGACCGTGGCTCGACCACTGAGATAATGAAGTTGAGTCGGACCAGGAACATGACCGTACGGGGAGTATATGCAGTATTGGGGTAAAATAATTGGCGTCGCATTCGCATTATTGATGGGCGCAGGGTTTTGGGGCGTCTTACTGGGCCTGATTATCGGGCATATGTTTGATAAAGCACGCAGTCGCAAGATTGCGATGTTTGCCAACCAGCGTGAGCGTCAGGCGCTGTTTTTCGCCACCACTTTTGAGGTGATGGGGCACTTAACCAAATCGAAGGGGCGGGTTACAGAAGCAGACATTCAGATCGCTAGCGTATTCATGGATCGAATGAGTCTGCACGGTGAATCTCGTGTGGCGGCGCAAAACGCCTTTCGCATCGGTAAAGCGGATAATTACCCGCTGCGCGAGAAAATGCGTCAGTTCCGTAGCGTCTGCTTCGGACGGTTTGATTTGATTAGGATGTTTCTGGAAATCCAGATTCAGGCGGCGTTCGCCGACGGTTCGCTGCATCCGAACGAACGAGACGTACTGTACGTGATTGCTGAAGAGCTGGGTATTTCCCGTATGCAGTTCGATCAGTTCTTGCGCATGATGCAGGGCGGCGCGCAGTTTGGCGGTGGCTATCAGCAACAGCAGCAATCCGCGGGTGGCGGCTGGCAACAGGCGCAGCGTGGTCCAACGCTGGAAGACGCCTGTAACGTTTTAGGTGTTAAACCGACTGACGATGCGACCACCATAAAGCGCGCCTATCGCAAGCAGATGAGCGAGCATCACCCGGATAAACTGGTTGCTAAAGGGTTACCACCGGAAATGATGGAGATGGCGAAGCAGAAAGCGCAGGAAATTCAGAAAGCGTACGAGCTGATTAAAGAGCAGAAAGGCTTTAAATAATGCGGTGTCTGCCCGGCAAAACCGGGCGGACATTAAAAGTCGGCAGGCGTTTTAAACGTCATCGACGTGCCAAACGCCGGATGGGTAATGGTCAGCCTCTCAGCATGCAGCTGCAAACGCGGCGCCATTGCCAGCGCTTCCGGTGTCGCGTAAAAGCGATCCCCCAGAATCGGATGACCTAGCGCCTGCATGTGCACACGCAGTTGATGCGAACGTCCCGTAATCGGTTTGAGCAAAATGCGCGCGGTGTTATCCGGCGCATACTCCAACACTTCATACTCCGTCTGCGCGGCTTTGCCGGTCTCAAAGCACACTTTTTGCTTTGGTCGGTTCGGCCAGTCACAGATCAGGGGTAAATCTACCAGCCCTTCCGCTTTTTCCGGATGTCCCCAGATTCGCGCGATGTACTGTTTCTTTGGCTCGCGTTCGCGGAACTGACGCTTCAGTTCGCGCTCGGCGGCTTTGTTCAGAGCCACGACAATCACACCGCTGGTCGCCATATCCAGACGATGCACAGATTCTGCCTGCGGATAATCGCGCTGTACGCGGGTCATCACGCTGTCTTTGTGCTCCTCCAGACGGCCTGGCACGGACAACAACCCGCTCGGTTTGTTGACCACCATAATATGCTCATCCTGATACAGAATGACCAACCAGGGGTCCATTGGCGGATTGTAGGTCTCCATGATCATGTCGCGCTCCGTTTATTGATGCGTCACAACGATCAGACGCAGCGCGTCCAGTCGCCAGCTCGCCTGATCCAGGCTTTCGAGCACCTGCTGACGGTTGCTTTCGATAGCAGCCAGTTCGTCGTCACGGATGTTCGGGTTCACGGCTCTTAACGCTTCCAGACGAGAAAGTTCTGCCGAGAGTTTTTCATCGGCTTCGCGACGTGCGGAATCGATGAGCGCTCGCGCGGCTTTCTCAATTTGAGCTTCGCCCTGCTGCAATATGGCGTGGACGTCCTGTTGAACGGCATTCACCAGCTTGCTGCCCGTATGACGATTCACCGCGCTGAGCTGACGGTTAAAGCTCTCAAACTCCACCTGAGCCGCCAGATTGGTGCCATTTTTGTCCAGCATCAGGCGTACCGGTGTCGCAGGCAGGAAGCGGTTAAGTTGCAGCTGTTTTGGTGCCTGTGCTTCAACGACATAGATCAGTTCAAGCAGCAGCGTACCTACCGGCAGGGCTTTGTTTTTCAGCAGCGAAATGGTGCTGCTCCCGGTATCACCGGACAAAATCAGATCCAGGCCGTTACGAATCAGCGGATGTTCCCAGGTAATGAACTGCGCATCTTCACGAGAAAGTGCCACGTCACGCTCAAAGGTGATGGTGCAACCATCTTCCGGCAGGCCTGGGAAATCAGGCACCAGCATGTGATCGGACGGCGTCAGAACAATCATGTTTTCGCCACGGTCGTCCTGGTTAATCCCCACGATATCAAACAGGTTCATCGCGAAGCTGATCAGGCTGGTATCGTCATCTTGTTCTTCAATGCTTTCTGCCAGGGCTTGTGCTTTCTCGCCGCCGTTGGAGTGGATCTCCAGCAGACGGTCACGACCCTGCTCCAACTGAATTTTCAGCGCATCGTGTTTTTCGCGACAGGTTTTAATCAGATCGTCAAAGCCGTCGGTATTTTCCGGCGATGCCAGATAGCCAATCAAATCACTGTGCACCTGATCGTAAATGGTGCGTCCGGTCGGGCAGGTATGTTCAAACGCATCCAGCCCTTCGTGGAACCAACGCACCAGCACGGACTGCGCGGTATTTTCCAGGTACGGGACGTGGATTTGAATATCATGCGCCTGGCCAATACGGTCCAGACGGCCAATACGCTGTTCCAGCAGATCCGGGTTAAACGGCAGATCGAACATCACCAGTTTGCTGGCGAACTGGAAGTTACGGCCTTCTGAACCGATTTCGGAACACAGCAGTACCTGCGCGCCGCTGTCTTCTTCGCCAAACCATGCCGCCGCGCGGTCACGTTCGATGATAGACATCCCTTCGTGGAACACCGCCGCGCGAATACCTTCTCGCTCGCGCAGGACCTGTTCCAGCTGTAGCGCGGTGGCTGCTTTGGCGCAAATCACGAGCACTTTCTGCGAACGATGCGCGGTCAAATAGCCCATCAGCCATTCAACGCGTGGATCGAAGTTCCACCAGGTTCCGGTATCGCCTTCAAACTCCTGATAAATCTGCTCCGGATACAGCATATCGCGAGCGCGTTCTTCAGCACTTTTACGCGCACCCATAATTCCAGAAACTTTAATCGCCGTCTGATATTGCGTCGGCAGGGGCAGTTTGATGGTGTGCAGTTCGCGTTTCGGGAAACCTTTGACACCATTACGGGTGTTACGGAACAGCACGCGGCTGGTGCCGTGGCGGTCCATCAGCATGGAAACCAGTTCCTGACGCGCGGCTTCAGCGCCGTCACGATCGCTGTTGGCCGTCTGCAAAAGCGGCTCAATATCCTGTTCACCAATCAAATCGCTCAACGTATTAAGCTCATCGTTGGAAAGATGTTTGCCAGCCAGCAGCAGGGCGACCGCATCGGCCACCGGACGGTAATTCTGCTGTTCTTCAACAAACACGTCAAAATCGTGGAAACGGTTGGGATCGAGCAGGCGCAAGCGCGCGAAATGGCTTTCCAGTCCCAGCTGTTCTGGCGTTGCCGTCAGAAGCAGAATACCAGGGACGCGTTCCGCCAGTTGTTCAATCGCCATGTACTCGCGGCTTGGGGCGTTTTCGCTCCAGACCAGATGGTGCGCTTCATCGACGACCAGCAGATCCCACTCAGCATCGCAAAGATGCTCAAGGCGCTGCTTGCTGCGACGCACAAAGTCCAGGGAGCAAATCACCAGTTGTTCGGTTTCGAACGGGTTCTCAGCGTCGTGCTGGGCTTCGGCATAACGCTCGTCATCGAACAGGGAAAAACGCAGGTTAAAGCGGCGCAGCATTTCGACCAGCCACTGGTGTTGCAGGGTTTCAGGCACCACGATCAGCACACGTTCCGCGGCACCAGATAGCAACTGTTGGTGCAAAATCATGCCCGCTTCGATGGTTTTACCCAAGCCTACTTCATCCGCCAGCAGCACGCGCGGCGCGTGACGACGCCCTACGTCGTGAGCGATGTTGAGCTGATGCGGAATCAGACTGGTGCGCTGTCCACGCAGGCCGCTCCACGGCATGCGGTACTGTTCGCTCTGGAACTTGCGTGCGCGATAGCGCAGTGCGAAGCGGTCCATACGGTCAATCTGGCCGGCGAACAGGCGATCCTGAGGCTTGCTGAACACCAGACGGCTATCGAGCATTACTTCGCGCAGCATGACGTCTGCTTCATCGGTGTCTAAACGCGTTCCGATATAGGCGAGCAGCCCGTTTTCTTCTTTTACGTCTTCAATCTTCAGCTGCCAGTCTTCATGGCTGGTGACGGTGTCGCCCGGATTAAACATGACACGGGTAACAGGGGAGTCATTGCGTGCATACAGACGGTTTTCACCGGTTGCAGGGAACATAATAGTGACCATTCGCGCATCCAGCGCCACTACCGTTCCTAATCCGAGTTCGCTTTCTGTATCGCTGATCCAGCGTTGACCAAGTGTAAAAGGCATAGTTGTTCGGCTCTAATCTTTAATTGCAGGCAATAGTTCAACCGCCGTCGCAGAATGACGGCCATCGAAAAATGGGTCCGGGAATGGAAAGGGCGCTATGGTACTGGATGAAGGCGTTTTCGTCACGCGTCAAAATAGCCCAAGTTGTCCTGTCATGAGTGTAGCAAAATCATCGTCGACGAAAGGTAAAATTCCATCGGCGACGGGCATAAGCTGTCGCGTGAGGTAGTGATCGTAGTCGAGCGGCGACTGTTGATAATCCACGGGCTCCGGGCCGCTGGTGGTCCACACGTACTTAATGGTCCCCCGATTTTGATACTGCGGCGCGCGGCCACGGCGCACGTTTTCCTCATCCGCCAGACGCGCTGCGCGAACGTGCGGAGGCACATTACGCTGGTACTCTTCCAGCGGGCGGCGCAGGCGCTTGCGATAGACCAGTTGGCTGTCCAGCTCGCCGGCCATCAGGCTGGCAATCGTCTCGCGGACGTAATCCTGATACGGCTCGTTGCGAAACACGCGCAGATACAGCGTTTGCTGGAACTGCTGCGCCAGCGGCGTCCAGTCGGTACGCACGGTTTCCAGGCCTTTAAATACCATGCGTTGCTCTTTGCCTTCCTGAATTAACCCTGCATACCGTTTCTTGCTGCCCTGTTCAGTGCCGCGAATTGTCGGCATCAAAAATCGACAAAAGTGGGTTTCGAATTCCAGTTCCAGCGCGCTGGTTAAGCGCTCTTTTTGCAAATGGTTATGCCACCACTCGTTCACGAAAGAGACCAGATGTTTGCCGATTTTCGCGGCGTCCTCTTCGCTGTGCGCCCCTTTTAGCCAGACGAACGTCGAGTCGGTATCACCGTAAATCACGTCATAGCCCTGCGATTCCACCAGCGCTTTGGTCTGGCGCATAATTTCGTGTCCACGCATAGTGATCGACGAGGCCAGACGCGGATCGAAGAAGCGGCAGGCGCTGGTCCCCAGCACGCCGTAAAAAGCATTCATAATGATCTTCAGCGCCTGGGAGAGCGGTTTATTGCCGTGTCGTTTGGCTTCTTCGCGGCCGTGCCAGATCTGGCTGACAATTTCTGGCAGGCAGTTTTTCTCGCGCGAAAAGCGTGCGCCTAAAAATCCTTCGGTGCTGTGCGCCTCGTCGGGCTGCGCCATACCTTCCACCAGACCGACCGGATCGATCAGGAACGTGCGAATGATCGACGGATACAGACTTTTATAATCCAGCACCAGAACCGAGTCATACAGCCCAGGCCTGGAGTCCATCACATAGCCGCCAGGGCTGGCCTGAGGAGGGACTTCGCCAAGATTGGGGGCGACGTAACCGGCGCGGTGCATACGAGGAATATAGAGGTGACCAAACGCGGCGACCGATCCGCCGTGACGATCGACCGCCAGACCGTTGACGGTCGCGCGCTCTAACAGGAACGGCATAATCTCCGTTTTGTGGAAAATGCGCGTTACCAGCTCGCAGTCTTTCAGGTTATAAGTGGCCAGCGCCGGTTTATCTTCGTGAAAGCGTCGGTCGATCTCGTCCATGCGATCCCACGGATTATCGATCGATTTCCCTTCGCCGAGCAGCTCTCGCGACACCGCCTCCAGCGAGAAAGAGGAAAAACTCCAGAAAGCCGATTTCAGCGCGTCGATGCCGTCGATGATCAAACGGCCATTCGCCTGGGCGAAAAACACGCCGTTTTTGAAACCGTGCTCGCGCCACTCAAGCTCGCTATTGCCGCGCCCGAGGATCAGCGGAATGCGATAGCGTACGGCGTGTTTTTGCAGGACGCGCAAATCAAACTGCACCACGTTCCAGCCGATGAGCACATCGGGATCGTGTCTGGCAAACCACTGATTCAGCTTTTCGAGTAATTGCGGGCGGCTGTTAACGTACTCAAGCTCAAAATCCAGCCCGGAGGCATCGCCGTTTGGCGGCCCAAGCATATACACAATGCGTTGCCCGCAGCCTTCCAGCCCGATGCAGTACAGCTCGCCGTGGCGCGTGGTTTCGATATCCAGCGACACCCATTTCAAAGGGGGACGATAATGTGGATTGGGTTTCAGCCGGGCGTTGGTGAGCTTGCTGCCCTGCGGGGTACCGTCGACCCAAACGGGGGCGGTGATAAAACGCTCCATCAGGAAACGTTCAGGCGGGCGGATATCCGCTTCATACAGGGTAACGCCCGCTTCACGCAGCAGCTTTTCGAAACGCATCAGTTGGCGATGGGCGCGACAATAAAGGCCGTAAACGGGCTGACGGTGGAAATCTTTCAGGTCCAGCGGCGTGATGCGCCAGCCGTTTTCACCGCGCAGCACGTCCTTCGTTTTTTCGACGTGCTGTTCCGGTATAAACGCCACGGACTCCTGCGGCGGCAGCGTCACGTTCAGCGGACCGGTATCCGTCGCCAGCCAGAATTCGACCTCGGTGCCCTGAGCCGTGTCCCGCCAGTGCCGGGTCAGTAAAAAGCCTTCTTGCGCCTGCGCCACGCCGTTATCCCATCAAACAAAACCAGGCCTGATTATAGCCTGGTTAGGGATGTTGTGCTGGGATTTTATACAGGTGTTCTGGCGCGCGTTTTGCAGCCCTCTCACGGGGAGAGGGCACGATCACTGGCCGTAATAGGCCTTCGCGCCGTGTTTGCGCAGATAGTGTTTATCCAGCAGCGTTTGTTGCATATCCGGCAGTTGCGGAGATAACTGGCGCGTGAAGATGCCCATATAGGCGATCTCTTCCAGCACAATGGCGTTATGCACCGCATCTTCGGCGTTTTTGCCCCACGCGAACGGGCCGTGAGAGTGCACCAGCACGCCCGGCATCTGGGCAGCATCGAGCCCTTGTTTTTCAAAGGTTTCGACAATCACATTGCCGGTTTCCCACTCGTACTCGCCGTTGATTTCGCCGTCGGTCATTTTACGCGTGCAGGGCACCGCACCGTAGAAGTAGTCCGCGTGCGTGGTGCCTGTCGCGGGGATAGAAAGCCCGGCCTGGGCCCAGATAGTGGCGTGGCGAGAGTGTGTATGTACGATGCCGCCAATCGACGGAAATGACTGATACAGCAGGCGATGGGTCGGCGTATCCGAGGAGGGCTTTTTGTTGCCTTCCACCACTTCACCGGTCGCGAGACTGACGACCACCATATCGTCTGCGGTCATCACCGTGTAATCAACACCGGACGGCTTAATGACAAACACGCCTTTTTCACGATCGACGGCGCTCACGTTTCCCCAGGTCAGCGTGACGAGGTTATGTTTTGGCAGCGCCAGATTGGCGTCGAGTACCTGACGTTTGAGATCTTCTAACATGCAACCCTCCAGGAAAAAAAGCCCGCCCTGCGGCAGGCTAAAGGTTCCCTGTTAACGTTTTGAACCGTAATACACTTCGTTCCAGCGCAGCGCGTCTTTAAACGCTGGCAGACGGGTATCGTTGTCGATAACGGTCAGCTCGATGTCGTGCAGTTCAGCGAACTGGCGCATGTCGTTCAGATCCAGCGAATGGCTGAAGACGGTGTGGTGCGCACCGCCAGCCACGATCCACGCTTCGGACGCCGTTGGCAGATCCGGCTGGGCTTTCCACAGCGCGTTTGCCACCGGCAGTTTCGGCAGAGAGTGCGGGGTTTCGACGGTATCGACGCAGTTCACCAGCAGGCGGAAACGATCGCCCAGGTCGATGAGGCTGGCGTTAATCGCCGGGCCAGTACGGGTGTTGAAGATCAGGCGTGCTGGATCGGCTTTGCCGCCGATGCCCAGATACTGCACGTCGAGGATCGGTTTCTCTTCAACGGCGATCGAAGGACACACTTCCAGCATGTGCGAGCCCAGCACCAGATCGTTGCCGTTCTCAAAGTGGTAGGTGTAATCCTCCATAAATGAGGTGCCGCCCTGTAGACCGGTCGACATCACCTTCATGATGCGAAGCAGGGCGGCGGTTTTCCAGTCGCCTTCGCCCGCAAAGCCGTAACCCTGCTGCATCAGACGTTGTACCGCGAGGCCTGGAAGTTGTTTCAGGCCATGAAGATCTTCAAACGTGGTGGTGAACGCATGGAAGCCGCCCTGTTCAAGGAAGCGCTTCATGCCCAGCTCAATACGCGCAGCATCTAACACGTTCTGGCGTTTATCGCCTTTAACCTGAGCGGCCGCGGTCAGGCGATAGCTGCTTTCATACTCATCAACCAGCGCGCTCACATCGCCATCGCTGATTTCATTCACCACCTGCACCAGATCGCCGACTGCCCAGGTATTCACTGAGAAGCCAAATTTAATCTGTGCTGCGACTTTATCACCGTCGGTGACGGCCACTTCGCGCATGTTATCGCCGAAACGCACCACTTTCAGATGGCGGGTATCTTGTTTTGATACGGCCTGACGCATCCAGGAGCCGATACGTTTCTGCGCGTGTTGATCCTGCCAGTGCCCGGTCACTACCGCGTGCTGCTGGCGCATACGCGCACCGATAAAACCAAACTCGCGGCCGCCGTGCGCGGTCTGGTTCAGGTTCATAAAGTCCATATCGATGCTGTCCCATGGCAGGGACGCGTTGAACTGAGTATGGAACTGCAGCAGCGGTTTATTGAGGATGGTCAGGCCGTTAATCCACATTTTGGCCGGAGAGAAGGTGTGCAGCCACACCACCATACCAGCGCATTTATCGTCGTAATTGGCGTCGCGACAAATGTGGGTGATTTCGTCCGGCGTGGTGCCGAGCGGTTTAAGCACCAGTTTGCACGGCAGTTTAGCTTCTGCGTTCAGCGCATTAACAACGTGTTCCGCGTGTTGAGTCACCTGACGCAGCGCTTCCGGTCCGTATAAATGCTGGCTGCCAATCACAAACCACACTTCATAATTATTAAAAATGGTCATTATCGTGTCCTTAATGTGTCAGGGTTGCCGGTTTTTCCGCGCTGTTTTTGGCGGGGGCGGCGACAGGGAGATAGTGTTGTTCAGCGCTTTTCGACCATTGCAGGTAGCGCTGATAAAGTTGTTCAAAGCGTTGTGCTTGCTGAGGGCGCGGCTGAAGCGTGTTTTCAACTTTGCTCGCCATGTGCTGCTGCGCGGTCGGGATATCGGCGTGAATGCCTGCCGCGACGGCGGCAAAAATCGCCGCACCCAGCGCGCAGCACTGATCGGAGGCGACAATTTGCAGCGGACGATTCAGGACGTCGCAGCAGGCCTGCATGATCACCTGATTTTTACGGGCGATACCGCCCAGCGCCATCACCTCGTTTACGGCGATACCTTGTTCGGTGAAGCACTCCATAATCGCGCGCGCACCAAACGCGGTCGCCGCAATCAGGCCGCCAAACAGCGCAGGCGCATCGGTTGCCAGGTTGAGGTCGGTGATCACCCCTTTAAGACGCTGGTTGGCAAACGGGGTACGCCGACCGTTGAACCAGTCGAGCACCACCGGGAGATGATCAAGAGACGGATTTTTTGCCCACGCTTCGGTGAGCTGCGGGAGCAGCATTTTTTTGCTGGCATCAATGTGCGGTTTCAGTTCCGGATGCGTCGCGGCCAGTTGATCCAGCGGCCAGCCCAACACGCGTCCAAACCAGGCGTAGATATCGCCAAAGGCGGACTGCCCGGCTTCGAGACCGATAAAATCAGGGACAACGCTCCCGTCAACCTGGCCACAAATGCCTTTCACCGCGCGGTCACCCACGGTAGCTTTATCGGCGGTCAAAATGTCGCAGGTTGATGTGCCGATCACTTTGACCAGCGTATTCGGCTGCGCGCCAGCGCCAACGGCACCCATATGGCAGTCGAACGCGCCGCCGGAAATCGCGACATTTTGTGGCAGACCCAAGCGTTGCGCCCACTCTTCGTTGAGCGTGCCTACCGGGATATCGGCGGTGAAGGTGTCGGTAAAGAGCGGGTATTTCAGGCTCTGGTTGATAATCGGGTCGAGCTCATCAAAGAACGCAGCAGGTGGCAGGCCGCCCCAGCTTTCGTGCCAGAGCGATTTATGCCCTGCGCTGCAGCGCCCGCGACGGATATCCTCTGGTCGCGTGGTGCCGGACAGCAGCGCCGGAACCCAGTCGCACAGCTCGATCCAGGAGACAGCAGCTTGCGCCACGGCGCGGTCCGCGCGGGTGACATGCAGGATTTTTGCCCAGAACCATTCGCTGGAATAAATCCCACCGATGTAGCGCGAGTAGTCGGCTTTGCCCGGCTGATGGCATAAACGGGTGATGGCTTCGGCTTCTTCGACCGCGGTATGGTCTTTCCACAGCACGAACATGGCGTTTGGGTTGTCGGCAAATTCAGGACGCAGCGCCAGCACGCGGCCTTCAGCATCAACAGGCGCAGGCGTTGAGCCAGTGCTGTCCACACCGATTCCGACAATCTGCGCACGCTGTTCTTCACTCAACTCGGCCAGCACGGTTTTGATCGCCGCTTCCATCGATTCGATGTAATCACGTGGGTGATGACGGAACTGATTATTTGGCGCATCGCAGTAACGCCCCTCTTGCCAGCGCGGATACCATTCGACGCTGGTCGCTATTTCCTGCCCCGTACGACACTCCACCGCCAGAGCGCGTACCGAGTCACTTCCAAAATCGAGGCCAATCGCAATTGCCATTTCTGTTGCTCCATCAAAAAACGGGTATGAATCAACATTAGAGATTGAGGGAAAAAATCGTCAGGCAGGATCCGCTAATCTTATGGACTAAATTGCTGTTAAGGTTGAAAGTGTGACGCTGTGCAAATAATCAATGTGGACATTTCTGCCGTAGTTATAGACACTTTTGTTACTGCTGTTTCGCCTGAAGTGGCGGATAAATCTGGGATAAATGCTGAATTAAGGCGGATCGGAAAGCGCGCAGATGCAATGAACGTCTTTTAACGCCCCGTTTTTAGACCGCTTTTCTCGATATGGACAATTTGTTTCCTTCTTGACCGTTGGGAGTCACCAATTTATGGCCGAAATACAAAACGATCCCTTGCTGCCGGGTTACTCCTTCAACGCCCATCTGGTCGCGGGTTTGACCCCCATTGAAGCCGACGGTTATCTCGACTTTTTTGTCGATCGACCGCTGGGAATGAAGGGGTACATTCTGAATATCACCGTGCGTGGCGAAGGGGTGATCCACAATAACGATCGGCAATTTGTCTGTCGGCCAGGGGATATTTTGCTGTTCCCGCCGGGGGAAGTGCATCACTACGGACGTCATCCAGATGCCAAAGAGTGGTATCACCAGTGGGTCTATTTCCGTCCGCGTGCTTACTGGCAGGAGTGGCTGGCGTGGCCGGCGATTTTTGCTCACACCGGTTATTACCGCCCGGATGAGGCGCACCAGGCGCAGTTTCGCGAACTGTTTGCCCAGATTATTGATGCGCAGGTAGGGGGGCGTTACGCGGAACTGCTGGCGATAAACCTGCTGGAACAGCTGCTGCTGCGGCGCATGGAGGCGATCAACGCATCGCTTAACCCGCCGCTGGATCACCGCGTGCGCGACGCCTGCCAGTACATCAGTGACCATCTGGCGGACAGCCAGTTTGATATTGCGGGTGTCGCCCAGCACGTTTGCCTGTCGCCATCGCGTCTGTCGCACCTGTTTCGCCAGCAGCTTGGCGTCAGCGTGTTGAGCTGGCGAGAGGATCAGCGCATCAGTCAGGCCAAACTGCTGCTCAGTACAACGCGAATGCCGATCGCCACCGTCGGGCGCAACGTGGGCTTTGAAGATCAGCTCTATTTTTCGCGCGTATTCAAAAAATGTACCGGTGCCAGCCCCAGCGAATTCCGCGCCGGATGTGAATAAATAGTAAAAAAAATTAAACAAACAGGTGAAGTCCGGCAGTAACCAGTAAACTCTTCAGACAATTGTTGTCTTGACGCGGCAGGAAGCGCTTCGCAGAATCCCTGCTTCGTCATCTGACCGGAATCGTTATGCAGGCATTGCTGGAACATTTTATTACTCAATCCGTCGCGTATTCGCTGATTGCTGTCGCGCTGGTGGCCTTCCTGGAATCGCTGGCGCTGGTGGGATTGATTTTACCCGGGACAGTCATGATGGCGGGGCTGGGTGCCCTGATTGGCAGCGGGGAGGTTAACTTCTGGCAGGCATGGGCGGCCGGAATTATAGGCTGTCTGCTGGGAGACTGGCTGTCGTTCTGGCTGGGCTGGCGCTTTAAAAAGCCGCTGCACCGTTGGTCATTCATGAAAAAGAACAAGGCGTTGCTCGATAAAACGGAACATGCCCTGCATCAGCACAGCATGTTTACCATTTTGGTTGGGCGATTTGTCGGCCCCACGCGTCCGCTAGTGCCAATGGTTGCCGGGATGCTGGATCTGCCGGTTGCCAAATTTATCCTGCCCAATATCATCGGCTGCGTCCTTTGGCCGCCGTTCTATTTCCTGCCCGGGATCCTGGCCGGTGCGGCGACCGATATTCCCGTTGATGCCCAAAGCGGTGACTTCAAATGGCTGCTGCTAGCGACCGCGCTATTGCTGTGGGTGGGCGTCTGGCTGTGCTGGCGTTTATGGCGCAGCGCCAAAGCCGGGACGGATCGTTTGACGCACTATTTGCCGCGCAGTCGTTTGATCTGGCTTGCGCCGTTACTCCTGGGCGTTGCGGTAGTCGCGCTGGTGGCGCTGATTCGTCATCCGCTCATGCCGGTGTACGGTGAGATTTTACTGAAGGTGGTAAGTCGGTAATTTTTCTTCTTTTCGATCGCGGTTTTACCCTTCTCCCTGTGTGCATGTCGGCGGATTTTCTCCCTCTCATTGTGTGCAAGTCAGCAGATTTTCTCTTTCTCGCTGGGTGCAACTCGGCGGGTTTTCTCCCTCTCCCTGTGGGAGAGGGGCGGGGTGAGGGCATCAGACGATTCAGTGCCTAAACCGGCTGCGCATGTATCCCCAGCAGCGCTGAGGCGCTGGCGTTTCCGCTAAGCAGCGCTTGCGTTTCGCCATCCCAGGCGATGCGCCCGTCGGCAATCACCACCGCTCGTGGCGCAATGCTGGCGGCGTCTTCCACGCTGTGCGACACCATCAGCATGGTGAGTTGCTTCTGTTGACACACGTCCTTCACCAGCTGCAGCATCTCTTGTCGCAGCGCGGGATCGAGGGCGGAGAACGGCTCATCAAGCAGTAAAATCGGCTGCTCCCGAACCAGGCAGCGCGCCAGCGCCACGCGCTGACGCTGGCCGCCGGACAGCTCTCCCGGCAGGCGATCGCTCAATTCCGTCAACCCCATTTGCTGTGCAATAGCATCACATTTTTGACGTTGCCCCTCCGTCAGTTTCAGCCCCGGATCCATTCCCAGCCCAATGTTCTGGCGGACGGTCAGATGGGTAAACAGATTATTTTCCTGAAACAGCATCGACACCGGACGCTGCGAGGGGGGCGTGTGAGTATGATCTTGACCGTTAATCGTCATCTCTCCGCGCGCGGGCGGCAGGAAACCGGCAATCAGATTGAGCAAGGTGCTTTTGCCTGCCCCACTGGGACCGAGAATCGCGATCATTTCACCTTGCTTCGCGGTCAGGGTAAAACGCATTGGCAGGTGCTGGTAAAGCCAGGTTACATCAGTCAGTTTTAGCATCACGCCCCGGTAGTTTTTCGATAACGGTGAACAAGGTAAAGCACAGCAGCAGAAGCAACAGCGCCGTGACAGCGCCGTCCTGACTGCGATAGGAGCCTATTTGCTGGTAGAGCCAGAACGGCAGCGTGCGGAAATCGTCATTGCCAAACAGCGCCACGACGCCGAAATCGCCAATCGACAGCACGCTGGCAAAGGCCAACGCCTGAGCAATCGGGCGTTTTAGTGCGCGGAGTTCGACCACTTTCAACCGCTGCCAGCCGTGCATTCCCAGTGACTGACAAAGCAAAGTGTAACGGGCGCTGACGTCGCGCATCGGATTTTCCAGCACTTTGAGCGCGTAGGGGATCGCCATCAGCGCGTTGGTGAAAATCACGATGCCGTCCGCGTGAGCGGGCAGGCCGATAGTGCTGTTAAACAGTAAGAAGAAACCGGTCGCCAGCACAATGCCCGGCATCGCCAGAATCAGCATTCCGCTCAGCTCAAGCGCCTGTCCGGCGACTCTGGCCTGACGCGCGTACAGCTCACGGCTGCTCCACAACAGCATCATTGTCAGCAGGACGCACAGCAAACCGGCACCGATGGCAATGCGCAGCGAGGTGCCGGTTGCTTGCCACAGTACAGGCTGTTGCAGCACGGAAATCACATTCAGATTGAGGCCATCTACCACCACCGCGAGCAATGGCGGGAGCATCAGCAGCAACGCCAGCGCGATCAGTACGATGTCCGTAACCCGGCTGCGCCAGCGATCCTGCGGGTCACGCCAGCCGCTGACCTGATGGCTACCCACCGCGATCGCTTTGCTCAGGCGCTGGCTGAGCAGCACCAGCCCCAGACAGCAGAACATCTGAACCATCGCCAGGATCGCCGCACGGCCCGGATCGTAGTCAAAGCTGAGCGCCTGATATATCGCGAGTTCAATGGTTGTTGCCTGAGGCCCGCCCCCCAGCGACAGCACCGTTGCAAAGCTGGCGAAACAGAGCATGAAGATCAACGCGGCAACCGGGGGGATCTGGCGGCGCAGCCACGGCCATTCGACAAACCGGAAGAACGGCCAGCCGCGCATACCAAGCTGTGCGGCGAGCTGGCGCTGTTCACCGGGAATATTTTCCAGTGCCTGTAAAAACAGTCGCGTCGCCATCGGCATATTGAAAAAGACGTGGGCCAGTAAAATGCCCTGCAGACCGTAAGGCGAGAAGGTCCACTCGATACCAAAAACACTCAGTAGCGAAGCGATCCACCCCTGGCGGCCGTAAACGCTCAGAATGCCAAACACCGCGACCAGCACTGGTAAAATCAGCGTCATGGCGCAAAGGCGCAACAGGATTTGCCTGCCGGGGAAGCGTCGGCGGTACAGGGCGCGAGCCAGAAAAATCGCCGGCACGACGGAAATCAGCGCAGAGAGAAACGCCTGCCAGAAAGAGAAACGCACGACATGCCACAGATAGCTGTCATGCCAAAGCGCGACGAGATCGCTCTCTGGCGCGTTAAACCACAGCGCCAGAAAAGCACCCAGGCTGACGGCCACCATTAACGTGGCGGCAATCAGCCCCGGAATCAGCCAGCCGGGGATCAGCGGCTGACGGCGCGTTGCCATTCACTGATCCATGCTGCGCGCTGGCTGGAAACCTGCTGCGGGGTAAATTCCAGCGTCGTTTGTGGTTTGGTCAACTGATCAAAGCCCGCAGGCAGCGTCACGTTGGTCACCGGATACATCCAGTTGCCGGTCGGGATCGCATTCTGGAATGCCGGTGAAACCATAAATTTCAGGAACTTTTCAGCCAGTTCAGGCTGTTTGCTGGCTGCCGTACGTGCGGCCACTTCCACCTGCAAATAGTGCCCCTCAGAGAAATTCGCCGCCGCGTAATGGTCTTTTTTCTCTTCGATGAAGTGATATGCCGGCGAGGTGGTGTAGCTCAGAACCAGGTCGCTTTCGCCTTTGAGGAACAGGCCGTAGGCTTCGCTCCAGCCTTTGGTGACGGTAACGGTTTTCGCCGCCAGCTTCTGCCACGCTTCTGGCGCGTTGTCACCGTAGACTTTTTGCATCCACAGCAGCAGGCCCAGACCCGGCGTGCTGGTGCGCGGGTCCTGGTAAATCACGCGCCATTTCTGGTCGCTTTCAACGAGTTCTTTCAGGCTCTTAGGCGGATTCTTGAGTTTGTTTTTGTCATACACAAACGCGAAGTAGCCGTAATCGAACGGCACGAACGTGTCATTTTTCCAGCCGCCGGGAACGTTAACCGCCTCGGAGGGCACGCCGCTTTTGGCGAACAGTTTGGTTTGTGAGGCCGCGTCCAGCAGATTATTGTCGAGGCCCAGCACCACGTCGGCTTTGCTGTTTTTACCTTCCATGCGCAGACGGTTCAGCAGCGAGACGCCGTCTTCCAGCGCCACGAATTTCATCTCGCAGTTGCAGTCGGCTTCAAAGGCTTTTTTGACGACCGGTCCAGGGCCCCAGTCAGCGGCGAAGGAGTCGTAGGTGTAGACCGTTAACACGGGCTTGGCAAAAACAGGCAGCGCAAACAGCGCCAGCAGGGGGAGAACTTTTTTTAACACTTTGCACCTCAAAGTTGAGTGGCAAAGGATTTTGAGCGACAGCCTCAAATCCCTTCGCCGGCGTTATCCGGATCAGGTTCGACGGGTATTATCTCAGCGCACATCATTGATGCAGCACCCCGTTGAGAACAGCAGTAGTGTAATGACTTGGTGAATATTACGAAAGTGTTATGGTTCCGGCGGTGCAAACCAGGCTGATTTAAAGTCAAACCAGCCTAAGGTGTTCATTCTCAAACCGCGCATACTGCGCTGCCCCTGGATCATCAGCCAGTGGTGGATCAGCGGAACCATCGCCTGCTGCGACAGCAACTGCTGGCACCAGACGGCGAGATTCATCTCCCCGGCCCGCCATTGCGCGGCGTCCTGCTGCCAGTCGCGGGCAATACAGTGCTGGATCAGCGGAATTTCAAACAGATGTGAGAACAGGGAGAAGTCGAGCGGCAAGGTGAAATTCGCGCTGTTGAGCCAGATATCGCTCACCGCTTCGCCGCGATGCCACTCATCGTATTCCACTTCCTGAATCTCGAGCTTCACGCCCTCTGCCGCCAGCAGTTTGCTCATGATTCTGGCGATAAAACGGTGCTCAACGTGTTCGCGATAATAGGTCAGGGTGATGGATTCCAGCCCGGCGGGTTTCTCGCCGCGTCCGGGGCGGGCATGGTGCCAGCGAGGAAGCAGCCCATACGCCGGGAACCAGTAAGTCTGGTGCTGATCTTCCGCCTGATAAATCAGATTGGCGGGGGCGAGAATTTGGCTCACCCACTGGCGCACCTCTCGACTGGCTCCGCGATGCGTGCGGGCATCAAACAGCAGGTAGTAACAGCCCTCTTCAAGTCGGCTCTCAACGGCTTTTTCGCCTTCGGTGGGGCCTTCCAGCGTCAGGCCTGGACTGAACTCTTCGCTGATGTCGGGCAATACCCAGACATTCACTTCGTCAATCAGTGCGCGATAACCAAAGTAGTCATCAAAGGCGCGGATCTTGAGTTGATTATTGTTGTTGCGCGTCACCGCATAAGGGCCCGTGCCGACAGGCTGACTGGAGAAATGAGGCATCGATTGCCACTCGTGCGGCAAAATCATCGACGGCACATAGCCCATCAGCCATGGCAGCCACTGATCGGGCTGCGAAAGTTCGATGTCCAGCGTCCAGGCCGTTGGCGAGTGGATGCGCGAGATATGAGAATAGAGCGGCAGTTCGCGGGCACGTTGCAGCGACGCGATAACATCGTCCATTTCCAGCTCACGTCCATGATGAAAATGAATGCCTGGACGCAAAAAGAAACGCCAGTGCAGGGGCGAAAGCTGTTGCCAGTGGTGAGCAATATCGGCTTCCAGTTCCCCGTTTTCCTCATTTATGCGCGTCAGGCCACTAAAGATCTGCCTCGCCATGTGCGTTTCGGATCGACGTAATGCGCTGCCGGGTAACAAATTTTTCATCGGGCGATAGTAGAGAACGCGCAGAATATGGCGTCCCTGGCGGAAGCTACGCCCCAGATGGGACACCAGCATTTGACGCACCGCAGCCTTATCGCCGACCAGTTGCACCAGCTGATCAATCCGATCCTGCTCCAGCAGATCCTCGGCGCGCTGTTGTTGCAGGGCTAGGCCGGTATAGAGGAACGTCAAACGCGAGCGTTTACCGCGCCCGGCTTCGGCTTCCCAGTTGAGCCAGCCCTGCTGCTGCATGGTGTTGAGCAGCGTGCGCATATGGCGGCGTGAACAGTTCAGGAGTTCAGCCAGTTCGTTGAGCGTGGTCTCCCGCTCCAGGCCTTCGCAGCATTGCCAGAGGCGGATGAATTGTTGTTGCAGACGACCTGACGCCATAAAAGGGGAACTCCTGCCAAAAAATCATCAATTTATTAATCCCTATATTAAGCCAATAATCATTTCCGATGAAGCAAGGGAGTGAATGATGAAGAGGTCAACCGCACGTCAGTTTTATCAGCAGTACTTTTTAGCGACAAAAGGAGTGTCCTGGCTGGCCCGCCAGTGCGCCGAGCAGCGGCTGAAAATGCTGGAAGAATTGATGCAGTGGGAGGTTACGCAAACGACCTCGGATCGCTGACTTGCCTCGATCATGTGTGACTGAGTATTGGTGCTTATCACCCGCCAGCAAAATGTTTTTGCTGGCTTTTTTCGTTTACTATTCCCTCTGTTTTTTCGTTTTAACAAGGATCTGAGCATGCTCTGGTTGATGACGATGGGTCGGCGCCTGAATGGGGTGTACGCCGCTTTTATGCTGGTGGCGTTTATGATGGGCGTGGCGGGAGCGCTTCAGGCTCCGACGTTGAGCCTGTTCCTCAGCCGCGAAGTCGGCGCGCAGCCGTTTTGGGTTGGGCTCTTTTATACCGTCAACGCCATCGCCGGGATCCTGGTGAGCCTGTGGCTGGCAAAACGCTCGGACAGTCAGGGCGATCGCCGCAAGCTGATTTTGTTTTGCTGTGCGATGGCGATCGGTAATGCGCTGTTGTTCGCGTTCAACCGCCATTATCTGACGCTTATCACCTGTGGCGTGCTGCTGGCATCGCTGGCCAATACCGCTATGCCACAGCTCTTTGCCCTGGCGCGCGAGTATGCCGATAACTCGGCACGAGAAGTGGTGATGTTCAGCTCAGTAATGCGTGCGCAGTTATCCTTAGCGTGGGTCATCGGCCCGCCGCTGGCGTTTATGATCGCGCTGAATTATGGCTTTACCGTGATGTTTTCTATCGCGGCGGGGATTTTTGCGATCAGTCTGGTGCTGATCGCGTGCGTACTGCCGTCGGTTGCCCGGATAGAGCAGGCGACCGATAAACCCGTGACGCAGATTAGCGGCTGGCAGAACAAAAATGTGCGCATGTTGTTTATCGCCTCGACGCTGATGTGGACTTGCAACACCATGTACATCATCGATATGCCGCTGTGGATCAGTAACGATCTGGGTTTGCCGGACAAGCTGGCGGGGATCTTGATGGGGACGGCCGCCGGGCTGGAAATTCCCGCGATGATCCTGGCGGGTTATTACGTCAAACGCTTTGGTAAACGCCGGATGATGGTGGTGGCTGTGGCGGCAGGGGTGTTGTTTTATCTCGGGTTAATTATGTTTCACAGTCGCGAAGCGCTGCTGGCGCTCCAGTTGTTTAACGCGATTTTCATCGGAATTGTCGCCGGGATCGGCATGCTGTGGTTCCAGGACCTGATGCCTGGAAGAGCAGGGTCAGCGACGACGCTTTTCACCAACAGTATTTCAACCGGGGTGATTCTGGCGGGCGTGATTCAGGGCGCGCTGGTACAAAGCTACGGACATTTTGCGGTGTACTGGGTGATTGCGGCAATTTCTCTATTAACGCTGGCGCTCACCTGCCGGGTGAAGGATGTGTGAAAGGAGAAGGGGTAGTTTAAAGCCTGGTTTTGCACACTGATGAATGGCCCGCTTAACACGGGCCATTCATTTTAGTTCATAAATGCAGGCTGTTTGTTCTCGTAGGCCGCAATAGAATCTTCATGCTGGAGCGTCAGTCCGATGCTGTCCAGACCGTTGATCATGCAATGGCGGCGGAACGCATCAATACTAAAGGCGTAAGTTTTATCGCCCGCTTTGACGACTTCCGCTTCCAGATCCACTTCAAACGTGATGCCCGGATTGGCTTTTACCAGCGCGAACATCTCGTCGACCTGCTCGTCGCTCAGCGTCACGGGTAACAGCTGGTTGTTGAAGCTGTTGCCGTAAAAGATGTCGGCGAAACTCGGCGCGATAACCACTTTAAACCCGTAATCCGTCAGTGCCCACGGCGCATGCTCACGCGATGAACCGCAGCCGAAGTTTTCGCGCGTCAACAGAATCGAAGCGCCTTTAAATTCCGGGAAGTTCAGCACGAATTCTGGGTTCGGCTGCTGGCCCTGATCGTCAAGAAAACGCCAGTCGTTAAACAGGTGTGCACCAAAGCCAGTGCGGGTGACTTTCTGCAAAAACTGTTTTGGGATAATGGCATCAGTATCCACGTTTGCCGCGTCCAGAGGGACAACCAGGCCTGTATGCTGGGTAAATTTCTCTGCCATGATTGTCTCCTTATTTTAAAACACGAATATCGGCGAAATGACCGGTGACAGCCGCTGCTGCTGCCATCGCCGGGCTGACCAGATGCGTGCGACCGCCACGGCCCTGACGGCCTTCAAAGTTACGGTTGCTGGTCGAGGCGCAACGTTCACCCGGATTCAGACGGTCGTTGTTCATCGCCAGACACATGGAACAGCCCGGCAGACGCCACTCAAAACCGGCTTCGATAAAGATCTTATCTAAACCTTCTGCTTCCGCCTGCGCTTTCACCGGGCCAGAGCCTGGGACGACTAACGCCTGCACGCCAGGCGCCACTTTGCGGCCTTTGGCAATTTCGGCGGCAGCGCGTAAATCTTCGATACGGGAGTTGGTGCAAGAGCCGATAAAGACTTTGTCGATCGCCACTTCGGTCAGGGGAATACCGGGTTTCAGGCCCATGTACGCCAGTGCTTTTTCGGCGCTGGCGCGCTCAACCGGATCGGCAAACGAGGCCGGATCGGGAATATTGTCGTTCACGGAGATAACCTGGCCTGGGTTAGTTCCCCAGGTGACCTGCGGGGCGATCTCTTCTGCCCGCAGCGTGACGACGGTATCAAAGGTTGCGCCTTCGTCAGTTTGCAGGGTTTTCCAGTACTCAACCGCCTCATCAAAATCGGCGCCTTTCGGTGCGTGCAGACGTCCTTTCACATA
Organism: Lelliottia sp. RD5; assembly: GCF_056032945.1. Taxonomy (NCBI): domain Bacteria; kingdom Pseudomonadati; phylum Pseudomonadota; class Gammaproteobacteria; order Enterobacterales; family Enterobacteriaceae; genus Lelliottia; species Lelliottia sp. RD5. The sequence continues at coordinate 134,356 of NZ_JBVYHQ010000006.1, forward strand.
GTTAAATGTGATCTCATCTGGCGCAACCAGGCCCGCTTTCGCACCCATTTCGATAGCCATATTGCACAGGGTCATGCGACCTTCCATGCTCAACTCGCGGATCGCATCGCCACAGAACTCGACAACATGGCCCGTTCCGCCAGCGCTCCCGGTTTTACCGATGATCGCCAGCACGATATCTTTGGCAGTAATACCCGGTGCGGCATGGCCTGTGACTTCGATTTTCATGGTCTTCGCGCGGCCCTGTTTCAGGGTTTGCGTCGCCAGAACGTGTTCAACTTCGGAGGTGCCAATACCAAACGCCAGCGCACCAAACGCGCCGTGCGTGGCGGTATGGGAGTCGCCGCAGACGATGGTCATGCCCGGCAACGTGATGCCTTGTTCCGGGCCCATAACGTGGACGATGCCCTGATACGGGTGATTCAGGTCGTACAGTTCAACGCCGAACGCGTTGCAGTTTTTGATCAGCTCCTGCATCTGGATGCGGGCCATTTCGCCAGACGCATTGATATCTTTGGTCTGGGTGGAAACGTTGTGATCCATGGTCGCGAAGGTTTTGCCCGGCTGGCGAACCTGGCGGTTATGCGCCCGCAGGCCGTCAAACGCCTGTGGAGAGGTGACTTCGTGGACCAGATGGCGGTCAATGTACAGCAGCGGGGTTTCATTTGACGCTTCGTACACGGCGTGGGCATCAAACAATTTTTCGTATAACGTCCTGGACATGATTACACCCCCTCTGCGACATAGCGGGCAATGATATCGCCCATTTCATCGGTACTGACTGCCGCCGTGCCGCGCGCTAAATCGCCGGTACGGATGCCTTCTTCTAACGCGCGGTTAATGGCGTTTTCAATCGCATCTGCTGCATCGTTTGCATCCAGGCTGTAGCGCAGCAGAAGCGCCAGTGACAGAATCTGCGCGATGGGGTTGGCAATATTTTTGCCCGCGATATCCGGAGCCGAACCACCTGCGGGTTCGTACAGACCAAAACCTTCTTCGTTCAGGCTGGCGGATGGCAGCATGCCCATCGAGCCGGTGATCATGGCGCACTCGTCAGAGAGAATATCGCCGAACAGGTTAGAACACAGCAGGACGTCAAACTGCGACGGGTCTTTGATCAACTGCATGGTGGCGTTGTCGATGTACATGTGCGCCAGCTCCACGTCCGGGTACTCGTTGGCGATTTCATTGACGATTTCACGCCATAAGATAGAGGACTGCAGGACGTTGGCTTTATCAATGGAGGTCACTTTGTGACGGCGTTTGCGCGCAGACTCAAACGCAATACGCGCAATACGTTCGATTTCAAAACGGTGATACACCTCGGTATCAAACGCTTTTTCGTGCTGACCGCTGCCTTCGCGCCCTTTTGGCTGACCGAAGTAGATACCGCCAGTTAATTCGCGCACGCACAGAATGTCGAAGCCGTTAGCGGCAATATCGGCACGCAGCGGGCAAAACTCTTCCAGGCCCTGATACAATTTTGCAGGGCGCAGATTGCTGAACAGTTTGAAGTGCTTACGCAGTGGCAATAACGCGCCGCGCTCAGGTTGTCCAGCGGGTGGCAGATGTTCCCATTTCGGGCCGCCGACGGATCCAAACAGGACCGCGTCCGCGTTTTCACAGCCTTCAACCGTGGCTTTCGGCAGCGGCGTGCCGTGGTTATCAATCGCGATACCGCCCACATCATAATGGCTTGTCGAGATTTTCATCGCGAAACGCGTGCGTACAGCTTCCAGGACTTTCAGGGCTTGTGTCATCACTTCCGGGCCAATTCCATCGCCCGGCAACACAGCAATATGGTAGTTCTTCGACATTACACGGTTTCCTTATTGTTCTCTTTATTCTGAGCTTTGCGTTGTAATTCTTTCTCGACTTCGGCGGCGCGCCAGATGTTGTTCAGCACATGCACCATGGCTTTAGCGGACGATTCCACAATGTCTGTTGCCAGGCCAACACCGTGGAAACGGCGACCGTTATAGGTGACAACGATGTCCACCTGACCCAGCGCATCTTTACCGTGTCCTTTCGCGCTCAGATCATATTTGACCAGTTCGACGTCGTATCCGGTGATGCGGTTGATTGCCTGATAAATGGCGTCTACCGGGCCGTTACCGTTCGCGGCTTCGGCTTTGACCTCATCGCCGCAGGCCAGTTTGACGGAGGCGGTCGCGATATCGCTGGAGCCCGACTGCACACTGAAGTAATCCATACGGAAATGTTCAGGTTCTTCCTGCTGCTTGTTAATAAACGCGATCGCTTCCAGGTCGTAATCGAACACCTGACCTTTTTTATCGGCCAGTTTCAGGAACGCGTCATACAGGTGATCCATGTTGTAGTCGGTCTCTTTGTAGCCCATCTCTTCCATGCGATGTTTTACCGCCGCACGGCCAGAACGGGAGGTCAGGTTCAGCTGCACCTGATTCAGGCCGATCGACTCCGGCGTCATGATTTCGTAGTTTTCGCGGTTCTTCAGCACGCCGTCCTGGTGGATACCGGAGGAGTGTGCGAACGCGCCGGTGCCAACAATCGCTTTGTTCGCCGGAATCGGCATGTTGCAAATCTGGCTGACGGTCTGGCTGGTGCGCCAGATTTCGCTGTGATTAATGCGGGTCTGCACATTCATAATGTCTTTGCGCACTTTAATCGCCATGATCACTTCTTCGAGCGAACAGTTCCCCGCACGCTCGCCAATCCCGTTCATCGCACCTTCTACCTGACGGGCACCTGCATGAACGGCGGCAATCGCGTTGCCGACGGCCAGGCCTAAATCGTCGTGGGTGTGAACAGAAATAATGGCTTGATCGATGTTTGGTACGCGCTCGTACAGGCCGGTAATGATGTTGGAGAATTCAAACGGCATGGTATAGCCGACGGTGTCCGGGATGTTGATGGTCTTCGCGCCCGCATTTATCGCGGCTTCGACGACGCGCGCCAGATCGGCAATGGGGGTACGACCGGCGTCTTCGCATGAGAACTCGACGTCATCGGTATAATTGCGGGCGCGTTTGACCATATAAACTGCGCGTTCGATGACTTCCTCCAGCGTGCTGCGCAGCTTGGTGGCGATATGCATCGGTGAGGTGGCAATAAAGGTATGAATGCGGAAGGCTTCGGCCACCTTCAGCGACTCTGCTGCAACGTCGATATCTTTCTCAACACAACGGGCCAGAGCACAGACGCGGCTATTTTTGATGGTGCGCGCGATGGTTTGTACGGATTCAAAATCACCCGGTGAAGAGACAGGGAAACCTACCTCCATTACGTCAACACCCATACGTTCGAGGGCCAGCGCAATTTGCAGCTTCTCTTTCACACTCAGGCTTGCCTGCAACGCCTGTTCACCGTCACGTAAGGTGGTATCGAAAATAACAACTTGCTGGCTCATGGGTTTGGTCCTTGTCTGTCCTGGGGCGCCTTGCTACGAGCATAAAAAAACCCGCGCACTGGCGCGGGTTTCTTGTTTACTGGAGACGATTCAACGTTGAATTTCGTTCGCCAGCCTACCGCGCAAATGGGATGCGTTTAGTAGTAGTAGGCTGAGAGAACGAACGGTACGAATCATGAATCATGCTCCAGATGAATGCGTTATGCCTTTAGTGGTACTGGATATGCCGATCCAAGTCAACCCCTGCGATGAAAAACGGCCTAAAGAAATGAAGGTATGTGGTTTTCTATTTTAGCGTATTGTGCTGGTTTTTATCGTTGCAGGTAATTAATTAGTCTAATATTGGACTCAAAATAAACTTTAAGAATTAATTTAATATAATTCGTTTCAATTCGATATTGCTTGATATGTTTTGTGAGTGTGGGTTTATTCTATTGAATTCATTAGGTTAGGGTTTCATCTCGTCCGGCTAAGGTGAATGAAAATCGCACAATGATCATGGGTTGTTAACTATCACGTATTGATGGTATTGAATAGTTTAATAAAGCTTAAATATGAGTTCATCATAAGGCTTATTGTTTATTCATTAGATTTATGGTTTCATTCCAATCCTAATGTTTTAGTTATCACTTTTGGCACTTATCGCTTAAGTATGTCTTTACATCTTCACGTTATTTGCCGTAAGTGTTTATATATTCCGAAATTTAAACCTTTCTCTTTCTCTGATTTTATCTGCATGATAAATAATATCTTTAGAGGTTATTACTGCACAAAGATAAAAGGAGTTTAGCGTGACGGTGGAGTTAGATATGTTAGAAAGCAAAATTGAACGGACTCACGTGGGTGACGGGACCCGTCCGCAATTACGGACGGTGGATCTTAACTTATTAACTGTTTTTGATGCTGTTATGCAGGAACAGAATATTACTCGCGCGGCGCAGTCATTAGGGATGTCGCAGCCTGCAGTGAGTAATGCTGTTGCTCGGCTTAAACTGATGTTCAATGATGAATTATTTGTCAGATACGGCCGTGGCATTCAGCCTACAGCAAGGGCCTGTCAGCTTTTTGGTTCGATACGGCAGGCATTGCAGTTGGTGCAAAATGAGCTTCCGGGATCGGGTTTTGAGCCTGTTAGCAGTGAGCGCGTTTTTCATCTCTGCGTGTGCAGTCCACTGGATAACTATTTAACTTCGGTTATCTATAATAAAGTCGAAGCCATTGCACCGAATATAAATCTGATATTTAAATCTTCACTTAATCAGAACACAGAACACCAGTTGCGTTATCAGGAAACGGAATTTGTGATTGGCTATGAAGAGTTCCGTCGTCCGGAGTTTTCTTGCGTGCCGCTGTTTAATGATGAAATGGTATTAGTCGCCAGCAGGACGCACCCGCGCATAAATGGGCCTCTCCTCGAAAGTGATGTGTATCAAGAGCAACATGCAGTGGTCGCGCTCGACAGATATGCCTCTTTCAGCCAGCCGTGGTATGATACACCCGATAAACAGTCAAAGGTGGCTTATCAAGGAATGGCGATGGTGAGCGTATTAAATATTGTTTCACAGACGCATCTGGTGGCTATTGCTCCTCGTTGGTTGGCGGAAGAGTTCTCAGATAGGTTAAATCTGCAAGTTATGCCGCTGCCGCTAAAATTAAATAGTCGTACCTGTTACCTTTCCTGGCATGAAGCCGCCGGGCGCGATAAAGGTCATCAGTGGATGGAAGAGCTATTAGCCAGTGTTTGCCGTCGTTAACACGGTTCGGGATAAATCGATGTGAAACATCTGGTTTATCCCGCTATTTATTTATAATGCAAAATTTTATCCCGTCGGCATTTTTTCTTAACGTTGTTTACCCCTCAAAAATAGATAATTTACTGACACTACGTCTTTTTTGACGATGAATTATCATCGGAAAAGCTTATCTCAGATGAATTCACTGAATTCTCACGTATCCCCTGTGTATTCTGCTTTCTAGCCTTTCTTCACGCCATGGTTTGCCGATTGCCTGCCTTAGGGCGAGCGGTTATGGTGAAAGCCACTCTGCAAAAATCTATGACAGGGGAAGCCCTGCTCAGCAAGACGACGAGGAAATGAATTCCTGTGTTCGTCTATAACAACAATAAGCCTGGAGGCAAACCATGGAGATGTTGTCTGGCGCCGAAATGGTCGTCCGGTCGCTCATCGATCAGGGCGTGAAGCAAGTATTCGGCTATCCCGGAGGCGCAGTCCTCGATATTTATGATGCGTTGCACACCGTAGGTGGCATCGATCATGTCCTGGTGCGCCACGAGCAGGCCGCTGTACATATGGCTGATGGTTTGGCGCGTGCCACTGGGGAAGTGGGCGTCGTGCTGGTGACGTCAGGTCCAGGCGCTACCAACGCGATAACGGGTATTGCTACCGCCTATATGGATTCCATCCCGCTGGTGATCCTTTCCGGACAGGTTGCAACCTCGCTGATTGGCTACGACGCCTTCCAGGAGTGCGACATGGTGGGGATCTCCCGCCCGGTGGTGAAACACAGTTTTCTGGTGAAGCAAACGGAAGATATTCCGGGGGTGCTGAAAAAAGCATTCTGGCTGGCGGCCAGCGGTCGTCCCGGCCCGGTTGTGGTCGATTTACCGAAAGATATTCTCAATCCTGCCAATAAATTACCTTACGTCTGGCCTGATTCGGTGAGCATGCGCTCATATAATCCGACCACGCAGGGCCACAAGGGACAGATTAAGCGGGCATTGCAAACGCTCCTTGCGGCTAAAAAACCGGTTGTCTACGTTGGCGGCGGCGCGGTAAACGCGCATTGTCACGAACAACTGCGTGAGCTTATCGAAAAATTAAATTTGCCTGTTGCCTCCTCATTGATGGGGCTAGGCGCGTTTCCGGCAACACATCGTCAGGCGCTGGGCATGCTGGGCATGCACGGCACGTTTGAAGCCAACATGACGATGCATAACTCTGATGTGATTTTTGCCGTTGGTGTGCGTTTCGACGATCGCACGACCAACAATCTGGCCAAGTACTGTCCGAATGCGACGGTGTTGCATATTGATATCGACCCGACGTCTATTTCCAAAACCGTGCCCGCTGATGTGCCTATTGTCGGAGATGCGCTACAGGTTCTGGAACAAATGCTCGAACTGCTGGCGCATGAAACTCCAACGCAGCCACTGGATGATATTCGAGACTGGTGGCAGCAGATTGAGCAGTGGCGTGCTCGCAACTGCCTGAAATACGACACGCAAAGCGAACATATTAAACCGCAGGCTGTTATCGAAACCATTTGGCGTCTAACCAAGGGGGAAGCCTATGTGACCTCTGATGTGGGCCAGCACCAGATGTTTGCGGCGCTCTATTATCCCTTTGATAAGCCTCGTCACTGGATCAATTCCGGCGGTCTTGGCACGATGGGCTTCGGCTTGCCTGCCGCGTTGGGCGTGAAGCTGGCGCTCCCGGACGAAATCGTCGTTTGTGTGACGGGCGACGGAAGTATCCAGATGAACATTCAGGAACTCTCCACGGCACTGCAATACGATTTGCCCGTGCTGGTGCTGAACCTGAATAACGGTTATCTGGGGATGGTGAAGCAGTGGCAGGACATGATTTATTCTGGTCGTCACTCCCAGTCGTACATGAAATCGCTGCCAGATTTTGTTCGCGTGGCAGAGGCCTACGGTCACGTGGGCATTCGTGTCAGCGATCCGGCGGAGCTGGAATCGAAGCTTGCCGAGGCGCTCGAGCATGTCAGGAATAACCGCCTGGTGTTTGTCGATGTCATCGTTGACGGAACAGAACACGTCTATCCGATGCATATTCGCGGCGGCGGTATGGATGAAATGTGGCTCAGCAAAACGGAGAGAACCTGATATGCGCCGGATATTATCTGTATTACTGGAAAACGAGTCTGGTGCGCTCTCCCGCGTGATTGGACTCTTTGCCCAGCGCGGCTATAACATTGAAAGCCTGACCGTGGCCCCGACTGACGATCCTACATTATCCCGCATGACCATCCAGACCGTTGGCGATGCGAAAGTGCTGGAGCAGATTGAAAAGCAGCTACACAAGCTGGTGGATGTGCTGCGAGTCAGTGAATTAGGGCAGGGCGCGTATGTTGAGCGCGAAGTCATGTTGGTAAAAATTCAGGCTAGCGGGTACGGTCGTGACGAGGTCAAACGCAACACGGATATCTTCCGTGGGCAGATTATCGACGTCACCCCTTCTATATATACGGTGCAGTTGGCCGGAACCAGCGACAAGCTCGATGCCTTCCTTGCTTCGATACGTGATGTCGCCAAAATCGTTGAGGTCGCGCGCTCCGGCATCGTGGGGTTGTCTCGCGGCGATAAAATAATGCGGTAGCCGTAAAAAAGTTCGCCTCTTTAAGCCTGGCCTGCAAAGTCAGGCTTTTTTTTATCGAAACGCAGCGTAAGCGAGATAAAAGCTATTGCCGCCAGGACTATTCTGCGCTTAGATGTAAAAAGGTATAACCATAAACCTGACAAGGCCATGGACTCTTTTTTTCTTTTAAGGGGCAATTGTGAAACTGGATGAAATCGCCCGGCTTGCGGGCGTGTCACGAACTACAGCAAGCTATGTGATCAACGGTAAAGCGAAGCAGTACCGTGTTAGCGATAAAACCGTTGAAAAAGTCATGGCGGTGGTGCGTGAGCATAACTACCATCCGAACGCTGTCGCCGCCGGTTTACGTGCCGGACGCACCCGCTCTATTGGTCTGGTCATTCCGGATCTGGAAAATACCAGCTACACCCGTATCGCTAATTATCTTGAACGCCAGGCGCGTCAGCGTGGTTATCAGTTACTGATCGCCTGTTCTGAAGATCAACCCGATAATGAAATGCGCTGCATTGAGCATCTGCTGCAACGCCAGGTGGATGCGATTATCGTATCCACTTCCTTGCCGCCAGAGCACCCGTTCTACCAGCGTTGGGCGAATGACTCGTTCCCGATTGTCGCCCTTGACCGTGCGCTGGATCGTGAACACTTTACCAGCGTAGTCGGTGCCGATCAGGACGACGCGGAAATGCTGGCTGCGGAACTGCGCACCTTCCCAGCGGAAACCGTGCTCTATCTTGGCGCGTTACCCGAGCTGTCCGTCAGCTTCCTGCGTGAGCAGGGATTCCGTACCGCCTGGAAAGACGATCCGCGTGAAGTCCATTATCTCTATGCCAATAGCTACGAGCGTGAAGCCGCTGCTCAGCTGTTTGAAAAATGGCTTGAGACGCACCCGATGCCGCAGGCACTGTTTACCACGTCGTTTGCACTTCTACAGGGTGTGATGGACGTTACGCTACGCCGCGAAGGCAAATTGCCGACTGAGCTGGCCATTGCGACGTTTGGTGATAACGAGCTTCTCGACTTCCTGCAATGCCCGGTGCTTGCCGTGGCACAGCGTCATCGTGACGTTGCGGAGCGCGTGCTGGAAATTGTCCTCGCGAGCCTTGATGAACCTCGTAAGCCGAAACCGGGTCTGACCCGTATCAAACGTAACCTTTACCGTCGCGGTGTGTTAAGCCGTCACTAAAACAGTCATCAGGGCAGCAATAGCAGCCCTGTTTTTTTCCGAATATTACGGGAAATAATAACCTGACTAAATTTAGGATAATTCCTTAAGAACCATAGCCTGCTATTCTTATTATTTCCTTTTCACCCTTCAGCGGCATTTTTAAGGTTATTAAGAGTTCGCTTATCACTATTTTTTGTATTGTTTTGTTACAAAGACTATTCCCTCGCTGAATTATCAGCCGTTTTTATCTTTCATATCTGACTTGCAGTGCCACCGCTTGCGCTTTCTGGCTTGTGCGTTGAATCTGGCGCTGTCATCCCCTGACGATATGTCTTAAAATGCCGCCCGCGTCGCAAACTGACACTTTATATTTGCCTGTATGGATAGAGAGTGAATTTTAACGCTCCTCTGAATATTCATTTTTTTCTTACAAATATTCATGACGTTAATTTGTCTCGTAAGTTGTGCAGTTATTAATCAAGTTGGGTTATGTCGGTAAATAGGGCGCTTTCGAGCCCTTAACGCGGCAGTCCCGGCTTGACAAGCTTTTCCTTCGCTCCGTAAACTCCTTTATGTGGGAATTTGTGGGTTAAAGTGGCGATAAGGGGTGGAGCTGGCATGTTCCGTGGGGCGACGTTAGTCAATCTCGACAGTAAGGGGCGTTTATCGGTACCAACCCGATACCGCGACCAACTGATCGAAAACGCGTCAGGTCAAATGGTGTGCACCATTGATATCAACCACCCCTGCCTGCTGCTTTACACCTTACCCGAATGGGAAATTATCGAGCAAAAGCTGTCGCGACTGTCGAGCATGAACCCGCAGGAACGCCGCGTGCAGCGGTTGTTGTTGGGTCATGCCAGTGAGTGTCAGATGGATAACTCGGGGCGCTTACTCATTGCGCCTGTGTTGCGACAACATGCTGGTCTAACAAAAGAAGTGATGCTGGTCGGGCAGTTCAACAAGTTTGAACTGTGGGATGAAACGACCTGGTATCAACAGGTCAAGGAAGATATCGACGCTGAACAATCTGATTCCGGTGTGTTATCGGATCGATTGCAGGACTTGTCTCTATAAATATGACGGAAAATTATAAACATACATCGGTGCTGTTGGACGAGGCCGTAAACGGTCTGAATATTCGTCCTGATGGCATCTATATTGATGGCACATTTGGTCGCGGTGGTCACTCGCGTCTGATCCTCTCCCAACTGGGAGCGGAAGGTCGCTTATTGGCAATCGATCGCGATCCGCAGGCAATTGCCGTTGCGAAGACTATCGATGATCCACGCTTTTCATTTGTTCATGGGCCTTTCTCCGCGCTGGCTGACTACGTTAGCGAGCGCGATCTCACGGGCAAGATCGACGGGATTCTTCTCGATCTTGGCGTTTCATCACCACAGCTTGATGATGCAGAACGCGGATTTTCTTTCATGCGTGATGGCCCGCTGGATATGCGTATGGACCCAACGCGTGGTCAATCCGCTGCCGAATGGCTGCTGAATGCTGAAGAAGCCGATATTGCCTGGGTGATTAAAACCTTTGGCGAAGAGCGTTTTGGTAAACGTATCGCGCGCGGCATCGTTGAGCGTAATCGTATTGAGCCGATGACACGCACGAAAGAGCTGGCAGAAGTGGTGACGGCGGCAACGCCGGTTAAAGACAAATTCAAACATCCCGCGACCCGTACCTTCCAGGCGGTCCGCATTTGGGTCAACAGTGAACTGGAGGAAATAGAGCTGGCGCTAAAAAGCTCGCTCGGCGTGCTGGCCCCAGGTGGGCGGTTATCCATTATCAGCTTCCATTCGCTGGAAGACCGTATTGTGAAGCGTTTTATGCGCGAACAAAGCCGCGGTCCTCAGGTTCCAGCAGGGTTGCCGATGACGGAACAGCAACTCAGTAAACTGGGCGGCCGTTATTTGCGAGTACTAGGCAAGATGATGCCGGGCGAAGAAGAGGTGGCAGAGAATCCACGCGCCCGTAGTTCAGTGCTGCGCATCGCAGAAAGGACGAACGCATGATCAGCAGAGTGACAGAGACCCTAAGCAAAGTTAAAGGATCGTTAGGAAGCAACGAGCGCCATGCCTTGCCTGGCGTGATCGGCGACGATCTTTTGCGGTTTGGGAAGCTGCCACTCTGCTTGTTCATTTGCATTATTGTGACGGCCGTGACGGTCGTTACAACCGCACACCATACCCGTTTACTGACCGCGCAGCGCGAGCAGATGGTGCTCGAGCGTGATGCGCTGGATATCGAATGGCGAAACCTGATTCTTGAAGAAAATGCGCTCGGCGATCACAGCCGGGTTGAACGGATCGCAACGGAAAAGCTGCAGCTGCAGCATGTTGATCCTTCGCAGGAAAATATTGTAGTACAAAAATAAGGGAACACGCGACGCATGAGAGCAGCGGCGAAAACGCAAAAACCGAAACGTCAGGAAGAACAGGCCAACTTTGTGAGTTGGCGTTTTGCGTTGCTTTGTGGCTGTATTTTACTGGCGCTGTGTCTGTTGCTCGGTCGCGCAGCGTGGTTACAGATTATCGCGCCGGACATGCTGGTGCGACAGGGGGATATGCGTTCCCTGCGCGTGCAGGAAGTGTCCACTTCGCGCGGTTTGATCACTGACCGTTCTGGTCGCCCGTTGGCGGTGAGCGTACCCGTTAAAGCGATCTGGGCCGATCCAAAAGAACTGCATGATGCTGGTGGCGTCACGCTGGATAACCGCTGGAAAGCGCTTGCCGATGCGTTGAAAATGCCGCTCGATCAAATGGCCGCGCGCGTCAATGCTAACCCGAAAGGGCGTTTTATCTATCTGGCGCGTCAGGTGAACCCTGATATGGCCGATTACATTAAGAAACTAAAACTGCCGGGGATTCATCTGCGTGAAGAGTCACGCCGCTATTATCCGTCAGGAGAAGTGACCGCTCACCTCATTGGCTTTACCAACGTCGATAGCCAGGGTATTGAAGGGGTCGAAAAAAGCTTTGATAAATGGCTGACCGGACAACCAGGCGAGCGTGTGGTACGTAAAGACCGTTACGGCCGCGTCATTGAGGATATCTCTTCAACGGACAGTCAGGCGGCGCACAACCTCGCGCTGAGTATTGACGAACGTTTGCAGGCGCTGGTTTATCGTGAACTGAATAATGCGGTGGCGTTTAACAAAGCCGAATCTGGCAGCGCCGTGCTCGTGGACGTCAGCACCGGCGAAGTTCTGGCGATGGCGAACAGCCCGTCTTATAACCCGAATAATCTTACCGGTACGCAGAAAGATATCATGCGTAACCGTACCATCACCGACGTGTTCGAACCGGGTTCGACTGTGAAACCGATGGTGGTAATGACCGCGCTGCAGCGTGGCATCGTTAATGAAAATACCGTTCTAAATACCATTCCTTACCGAATTAACGGCCACGAAATCAAAGACGTGGCGCGTTACAGCGAATTGACCCTGACCGGGGTTTTGCAGAAGTCGAGTAACGTCGGTGTTTCTAAACTGGCGTTAGCGATGCCGTCCTCAGCGTTAGTAGAAACTTACTCACGTTTTGGGCTGGGAAAGGCGACCAATTTGGGGTTGGTCGGAGAACGCAGTGGCTTATATCCTCAAAAACAACGGTGGTCTGACATAGAGAGGGCCACCTTCTCTTTCGGCTACGGGCTAATGGTAACACCGTTACAGTTGGCGCGAGTCTATGCAACGATCGGCAGCTATGGCGTTTATCGTCCCCTGTCGATCACCAAAGTTGATCCACCTGTTCCGGGCGAGCGTATCTTCTCGGAATCCACCGTTCGTACCGTGGTACATATGATGGAAAGCGTGGCGCTGCCTGGCGGCGGCGGCGTGAAAGCAGCGATCAAAGGCTATCGCATCGCCATCAAAACCGGTACAGCGAAAAAAGTGGGGCCGGACGGTCGCTACATCAATAAATACATTGCTTACACCGCAGGCGTTGCGCCTGCAAGCAATCCCCGATTTGCGCTGGTGGTCGTCATTAACGATCCACAGGCGGGTAAATACTACGGTGGCGCCGTCTCCGCGCCGGTGTTCGGTGCCATCATGGGCGGTGTTCTGCGTACCATGAATATCGAACCAGATGCGCTGTCGACGGGCGAAAAAAGTGAATTTGTAACTAATCAAGGCGAGGGAACAGGTGGCAGATCGTAATTTGCGCGACCTTCTTGCTCCGTGGGTGCAAAACGTACCTGCGCGGGCACTGCGAGAGATGGTACTCGACAGCCGTGTGGCTGCGTCGGGCGATCTTTTCGTTGCGGTAGTCGGTCATCAGGCGGACGGGCGTCGATATATCCCGCAGGCGATTGCGCAAGGTGTAGCTGCCATTATTGCTGAGGCAAAAGATGACGCAACCGACGGTGAAATCCGCGAAATGCACGGCGTGCCGGTCATCTACCTCAGTCAGTTGAATGAGCGTCTTTCCGCCCTGGCGGGACGTTTTTATCATGAACCGTCTGACCAGTTGCGATTGGTTGGCGTCACCGGGACCAACGGCAAAACCACCACCACGCAGTTGATGGCGCAGTGGGCCCAGTTGTTGGGTGAAACGGGCGCGGTGATGGGCACGGTGGGCAATGGTCTGCTGGGTAAAGTCAATCCAACGGAGAACACCACCGGTTCAGCGGTTGATGTGCAACATGTCCTTTCCGGCCTCGCAGGGCAGGGTGCGACGTTTGCCGCCATGGAGGTCTCTTCACATGGTTTGGTGCAACATCGCGTTTCAGCGCTGAAGTTTGCGGCGTCTGTGTTTACCAACCTGAGTCGCGACCACCTCGATTATCACGGGGACATGGAAAATTACGAAGCAGCAAAATGGCTGCTCTATTCCACGCATCACTGCGGTCAGGCGATCATCAACGCCGATGACGAAGTGGGCCGCCGTTGGCTGGCAAAATTGCCAGATGCAGTTGCGGTTTCAATGGAAGACCATATCAATCCGAACTGCCATGGCCGCTGGCTGAAGGCGACGGACGTGAATTATCACGACAGCGGCGCAACGATTCGCTTTGCTTCTTCATGGGGCGAAGGCGAAATCGAGAGCCGTTTGATGGGCGCATTTAACGTCAGCAATCTGTTGCTGGCGCTGGCCACGCTCCTGGCGTTGGATTATCCACTGGCCGAGCTGGTGAATACGGCCGCACGCTTGCAGCCTGTTTGTGGGCGGATGGAGGTCTTTACCGCGCCGGGCAAACCGACGGTGGTGGTTGATTACGCCCATACCCCGGATGCGCTGGAAAAAGCGCTCCAGGCCGCGCGTCTGCACTGTACCGGTAAGCTGTGGTGCGTTTTCGGCTGTGGTGGCGATCGCGACAAAGGTAAGCGCCCACTTATGGGGGCGATTGCTGAACAGTTCGCGGATATTCCTGTCGTGACCGATGACAACCCGCGTACGGAAGAACCGCGCGCCATTATCAACGATATCCTCGCCGGCATGATGGATGCGGGGCACGCTCGAGTGGTTGAAGGCCGCGCTGAAGCGGTCACCAATGCGATTATGCAGGCCAAAGAAAATGACGTTGTGCTGCTGGCTGGCAAAGGTCATGAAGACTATCAAATTGTCGGTGCACATCGTCTGGATTATTCCGACCGTGTGACGGCTGCGCGTCTGCTGGGAGCGTTGGCATGATTAGCATTACGCTACGCCAGGCTGCTACGGTGCTGAATGGCGAGCTGCAGGGGCCGGATCTGACTGTTGATGCGGTGACGACGGATACCCGTAAAATTACGCCGGGCTGTTTGTTCGTCGCGCTGAAAGGCGAGCGCTTTGATGCGCATGATTTTGCCGATCAAGCAAAAGAGAACGGCGCTGGTGCGTTACTGGTGAGTCGTAAATTGGACATCGATCTGCCGCAGTTGGTGGTGAAAGACACGCGCCAGGCGTTTGGTGAGCTGGCGGCCTGGGTTCGCCAGCAGGTCCCCGCGCGCGTTGTGGCGCTGACGGGCTCTTCCGGTAAAACCTCTGTCAAAGAGATGACGGCTGCGATCCTCAGCCAATGTGGCAATACGCTTTACACTGCCGGCAATCTGAATAACGACATCGGCGTGCCAATGACGCTGCTGCGTTTGACGCATGAACATCAATACGCCGTGATTGAACTCGGCGCCAATCACCAGGGTGAAATTGCCTGGACTGTTGATTTGACGCGTCCGGAAGCGGCATTAGTCAATAACCTCGCGGCAGCGCATCTTGAAGGATTTGGCTCGCTGGAAGGCGTGGCAAAAGCGAAAGGTGAAATTTATAGCGGCCTGCCGGAGAACGGCATTGCCATTATGAATGCCGATAACAATGACTGGCTGAACTGGCAAAGCACCATTGGCTCGCGTAAAACCTGGCGGTTCTCGCCAAATGCTGCGAACAGCGATTTTTCCGCGACAAATATCCATGTGACCTCACACGGCACGGAATTTACCTTAAAGACCCCAACGGGCGATGTGGACGTGCTGTTGCCTCTGCCGGGTCGTCACAATATTGCGAATGCACTGGCTGCTGCGGCACTGTCGATGGCCGTTGGCGCAACGCACGATGCAATCAAAGCGGGGCTGTTAAACCTCAAGGCCGTGCCAGGACGTTTGTTCCCCATCCAACTGGCTGAAAACAAGCTGCTGCTGGATGACTCTTACAACGCTAACGTCGGCTCCATGACCGCCGCGGTACAGGTGCTGTCAGAAATGCCAGGCTATCGTGTGATGGTTGTAGGCGATATGGCTGAGCTGGGTGACGAGAGCGAAGCGTGCCATGTGCAGGTGGGCGAAGCGGCAAAAGCATCCGGTATTGATTGCGTATTAAGTGCAGGAATTTTAAGCCAGGCCATCAGCCAGGCGAGCGGCGTCGGTGAACATTTTGCTAATAAAACTGCGCTGATTATACGTTTGAAAGAGTTAGTTACAGAGCATCAAATTGTGACTGTTTTAGTGAAAGGTTCACGTAGTGCCGCCATGGAAGAGGTTGTGCACGCATTACAGGAGAACGGAACATGTTAGTTTGGCTGGCCGAACATTTGGTCAAATATTACTCAGGCTTTAACGTCTTTTCTTATCTGACGTTTCGCGCCATCGTCAGCCTGCTGACTGCACTGTTCATCTCGTTGTGGATGGGCCCGCGCATGATTGCCCGTCTGCAAAAACTCTCTTTCGGCCAGGTTGTCCGTAACGACGGCCCAGAATCACACTTCAGCAAACGCGGTACGCCAACAATGGGCGGGATCATGATCCTCACCGCGATTGTGGTATCCGTATTGCTGTGGGCTTACCCGTCCAACCCGTACGTCTGGTGTGTACTCACTGTGCTGATTGGTTACGGCATTATTGGTTTCGTTGATGATTACCGCAAAGTGGTGCGTAAAGACACCAAAGGCCTTATCGCCCGGTGGAAATACTTCTGGATGTCGGTGATTGCGCTGGGCGTGGCGTTCGCGCTTTATCTAGCGGGTAAAGACACACCGGCAACTGAGCTGGTTGTCCCGTTCTTTAAAGACGTGATGCCACAGCTTGGATTGTTCTACATCCTGCTGGCGTATTTCGTGATTGTGGGCACCGGCAATGCTGTGAACCTGACCGACGGCCTCGACGGCCTGGCGATCATGCCAACCGTCTTTGTCGCAGGTGGCTTTGCGCTGGTGGCGTGGGCGACCGGTAACATGAACTTTGCCAATTACTTACACATTCCTTATCTGCGCCACGCCGGTGAACTGGTGATCGTCTGTACGGCGATTGTCGGCGCGGGGCTTGGCTTCCTGTGGTTTAACACCTATCCGGCTCAGGTCTTTATGGGTGACGTCGGTTCGCTGGCGCTGGGCGGCGCGCTGGGCATTATCGCCGTGTTGCTGCGTCAGGAGTTCTTGCTGGTGATCATGGGTGGTGTATTTGTTGTCGAAACGCTTTCGGTGATTTTACAGGTCGGTTCCTTCAAGCTGCGCGGTCAGCGCATCTTCCGTATGGCACCGATTCATCACCACTATGAACTGAAAGGCTGGCCGGAGCCGCGCGTGATTGTGCGCTTCTGGATTATTTCGCTGATGCTGGTGCTGATTGGCCTCGCAACACTGAAGGTGCGTTAATCATGGCAGATTACCAGGGTAAAAAAGTCGTTATCATCGGGTTAGGCCTGACGGGGCTTTCCTGCGTGGACTTTTTCCTCGGACGGGGCGTGACGCCGCGTGTGATGGATACGCGTGTTTCACCGCCGGGTCTGGATAAACTTCCGGAAGAGGTTGAACGCCACCTTGGTGGTCTGAATGATGACTGGCTACTGGCCGCCGATTTGATTGTGGCAAGCCCGGGGTTTGCTCTGGCGCACCCTTCGTTAAGTGCCGCAGCCGATGCGGGCGTCGAGATTGTTGGCGATATTGAGTTGTTCTGCCGCGAAGCGCAGGCACCGATTATCGCTATCACTGGCTCCAACGGCAAAAGCACCGTCACCACGCTGGTGGGTGAAATGGCGAAAGCCGCGGGCATGAACGTGGGGGTCGGCGGCAATATCGGTTTACCTGCACTGATGCTGCTGGATCAGGAACGTGAATTGTACGTGCTGGAACTCTCTAGCTTCCAACTGGAGACCACGTCGAGTTTGCACGCCGTTGCTGCGACGATCCTGAACGTGACTGAAGATCACATGGACCGTTACCCGTTTGGCTTACAGCAATATCGTGCGGCCAAACTGCGCGTCTATGAAAATGCCAAAGTGTGCGTAGTGAACGCCGACGATGCGCTGACCATGCCGGTGCGTGGTGCGGACGAACGTTGCGTGAGCTTTGGCATCAATATGGGTGACTATCACCTGAATCATCAGCAAGGCGAAACCTGGCTGCGTGTGAAAGGTGAGAAAGTGTTGAACGTGAAAGAGATGAAACTTTCTGGACAACATAACTACACCAATGCGCTGGCGGCGCTGGCGCTGGCAGACGCTGCGGGTCTACCGCGTGCATCAAGTCTGAAAGCATTGACCACGTTTACTGGCCTGGCGCATCGCTTCCAACTGGCGCTTGAGCATAACGGCGTTCGCTGGATTAACGACTCTAAAGCCACTAACGTCGGCAGCACAGAAGCCGCGCTGAACGGATTACGCGTCGATGGCACGTTGTATCTGCTGCTCGGCGGCGACGGTAAATCGGCGGACTTCTCATCTCTCAAGCCCTATCTGTCAGGCGATAACATCCGCGTGTACTGCTTTGGCCGTGACGGTGCTGAGCTGGCCGCGTTACGCCCGGACATCGCGACACAAACCGAAACATTGGAACAGGCGATTCGCCTGATTGCACCGAATGTTCAGCCGGGCGATATGGTGCTGCTGTCTCCAGCCTGCGCGAGTCTCGATCAGTTTAAGAATTTCGAACAGCGTGGCGATCTCTTCGCCCGCCTGGCGAAGGAGTTAGGCTGATGCGTTTATCTCTCCCTCGCCTGAAAATACCGCGCCTGCCTGGATTTGGGATCCTGGCGTGGCTCTTTGCGGCATTGAAGGGCTGGGTGATGGCCTCCCGGGATAAAGATTCCGATAGCCTGATTATGTATGACCGTATGCTGCTCTGGCTGACGCTGGGGCTGGCTGCGATCGGTTTTATCATGGTGACCTCCGCCTCCATGCCGGTTGGACAGCGTCTGGCAAACGATCCCTTCCTGTTCGCTAAACGTGATGGTTTGTACATTATTCTGGCGTTCTGCCTGGCGTTGATCACGCTGCGTTTGCCAATGGAATTTTGGCAGCGCCACAGCACCGCCATGCTGATCGCCTCGATTATTATGCTGCTGATCGTGCTGGTGGTGGGGAGTTCGGTCAACGGTGCATCGCGCTGGATTGCCTTTGGCCCGCTGCGTATTCAGCCTGCTGAATTTACCAAGCTGTCGCTGTTCTGCTATCTCGCAAACTACCTTGTGCGCAAGGTTGATGAGGTGCGTAACAACCTGCGCGGCTTCTTAAAGCCGATGGGTGTGATTCTGGTACTGGCGATTTTACTGCTGGCGCAGCCGGATCTCGGTACTGTCGTGGTGTTGTTCGTTACGACGCTGGCGATGCTCTTCCTGGCGGGTGCAAAACTGTGGCAGTTTATCGCCATCATCGGCATGGGAATCTCGGCGGTCGTGCTGCTGATCCTCGCCGAACCGTATCGTATCCGCCGCGTGACCTCTTTCTGGAACCCGTGGGAAGATCCGTTTGGCAGTGGCTACCAGCTGACCCAATCGTTAATGGCCTTTGGCCGTGGCGAAATCTGGGGGCAGGGTTTAGGTAATTCCGTACAAAAACTGGAGTATCTGCCCGAGGCTCATACCGACTTTATCTTCTCCATCATCGGGGAGGAGCTGGGTTATATCGGTGTGGTATTGGCACTTTTAATGGTATTCTTCGTCGCTTTCCGCGCCATGTCGATTGGCCGAAAAGCGCTGGAAATCGATCATCGCTTCTCCGGTTTCCTGGCCTGCTCAATTGGTATCTGGTTTAGCTTCCAGGCATTGGTCAACGTTGGCGCAGCAGCCGGTATGCTGCCGACTAAGGGCCTGACGTTGCCGTTGATCAGCTACGGTGGTTCGAGCCTGTTGATTATGTCGACCGCCATTATGTTTTTGTTGCGCATAGATTATGAGACGCGTCTGGAAAAAGCCCAGGCGTTTACACGAGGTTCACGATGAATCAACCGAAGCGGTTAATGGTGATGGCGGGCGGTACCGGCGGACATGTGTTCCCGGGACTGGCGGTCGCGCACCATTTAATGGATCAGGGCTGGCAAGTGCGCTGGCTAGGAACCGCCGATCGTATGGAAGCGGATCTGGTACCAAAACACGGTATTGAGATCGACTTTATCCGCATTTCAGGCCTGCGCGGCAAAGGCATCAAAGCGATGTTGCTCGCGCCGGTGCGCATCTTTAATGCCTGGCGACAGGCGCGCGCCATCATGAAGCGGTTTAAGCCTGATGCTGTTTTGGGTATGGGCGGTTATGTCTCCGGTCCTGGCGGTCTCGCGGCATGGTCGCTGGGTATTCCGGTTATTCTGCATGAGCAAAACGGCATCGCCGGACTGACCAACAAATGGCTGGCGAAAATCGCCACCAAAGTGATGCAGGCTTTTCCTGGAGCATTTCCGAATGCGGATGTTGTGGGGAATCCAGTGCGTGTTGACGTGTTGGCTTTGCCTCTCCCGCAGGAACGTCTTATGGGACGTGACGGCCCGGTTCGCGTGTTGGTTATCGGCGGCTCGCAAGGCGCGCGGGTATTGAACCAGACGCTTCCGCAGGTGGCTGCAAAGCTGCGTGATGCCGTGACTATCTGGCATCAAAGCGGCAAAGGGGCGCAGCAAACCGTGGAACAGGCTTATGCTGAAGCGGGTCAACCTCAGCATAAAGTCACTGAATTCATTGATGACATGGCCGCGGCATATGCCTGGGCGGATGTCGTGGTGTGTCGTTCTGGCGCGCTGACGGTGAGTGAAATTGCCGCGGCAGGTTTGCCAGCGGTGTTTGTGCCTTTCCAGCACAAGGATCGTCAGCAGTACTGGAATGCGTTGCCGCTCGAAAAAGCCGGCGCCGCCAAAATTTTTGAACAGCCGCAGTTTACCGCAGAAGCGGTCGCCACCACTCTGGCGGGCTGGAATCGAGACACATTGCTGGAAATGGCTGAACGCGCGCGCGCGGCAGCGATTCCTGATGCGACCGAACGGGTGGCAAATGAAGTGAGCCTGGCAGCAAAGGCTTAACCCTTGTAGCGCGTTTTGCGTTGCGCGAATTTTAAGAAGTATCGATGGCGGTTAGAGAATGAATACACAACAACTGGCGAAACTGCGTTCAATCGTGCCCGAGATGCGTCGCGTCCGGCACATCCACTTCGTTGGCATTGGCGGCGCAGGTATGGGCGGTATTGCCGAAGTTCTGGCTAACGAAGGCTATCAGATCAGTGGTTCCGATCTGGCACCGAACCCCGTTACGCAACAGTTGGCGTCGCTTGGGGCGACAATTTATTTCAACCATCGCCCGGAAAACGTACGCGATGCGAGTGTGGTCGTGGTCTCTAGTGCGATCTCATCTGATAACCCTGAAATTGTAGCGGCACATGAAGCGCGCATCCCGGTGATTCGCCGTGCAGAAATGCTGGCAGAACTGATGCGTTTTCGTCACGGAATTGCGGTTGCGGGTACGCATGGCAAAACGACGACCACGGCGATGGTATCCAGTATTTATGCGGAGGCTGGCCTTGATCCAACTTTCGTCAATGGCGGTCTGGTCAAAGCGGCAGGCGTGCACGCTCGTTTGGGCCACAGCCGTTATCTGATTGCAGAAGCGGATGAGAGCGATGCGTCGTTCCTGCATCTGCAACCGATGGTGGCGATTGTCACCAATATCGAAGCCGACCATATGGACACTTACCAGGGCGACTTTGAAAATTTAAAACAGACATTCATAAACTTTCTGCACAATCTGCCGTTTTATGGTCGTGCGGTAATGTGTGTTGACGATCCGGTGATTCGCGAGCTTTTGCCGCGCGTCGGGCGTCAGACAACGACTTATGGTTTCAGTGAAGACGCTGACGTACGTGTCGAAAACTACACGCAAACCGGCGCACAAGGGCATTTCACCCTGGCGCGTCAGGATAAAGAATTATTGCATGTGACGCTGAATGCGCCGGGTCGCCACAATGCGTTGAATGCCGCTGCCGCTGTTGCGGTGGCAACAGAAGAAGGCATTGAAGACGACGATATTTTACGCGCGCTTGAGAGCTTCCAGGGGACCGGGCGTCGTTTCGACTTCCTGGGTGAATACCCGCTGGAGCCCGTAAACGGTAAATCCGGCACGGCGATGCTGGTCGATGACTACGGTCACCATCCGACGGAAGTGGATGCGACGATCAAGGCAGCCCGTGCGGGCTGGCCGGATAAAAATTTGGTCATGCTTTTCCAGCCGCACCGTTATACCCGTACGCGCGATCTGTATGACGATTTCGCCAATGTGCTTTGCCAGGTGGACGCACTACTGATGCTGGATGTCTATCCTGCAGGCGAAGCGCCGATTCCGGGCGCGGATAGCCGGTCATTGTGCCGCACGATTCGCGGTCGCGGTAAAGTTGACCCGATTTTGGTTTCCGATCCTGCTCAGGCCGCTGAGATGCTGGCGCAGGTATTAACGGGTAACGATTTGATTTTGATACAGGGTGCGGGAAATATCGGCAAAATCGCGCGTAACTTATCTGAAATCAAACTGAAGCCGCAAACCTCAGGGGATGAACACCATGGCTGATAAGATTGCAGTCCTGATGGGTGGCACCTCTGCGGAACGTGACGTCTCGCTCAATTCCGGCGCAGCCGTTTTGGCTGGACTTCGTGAAGGTGGCGTTAATGCCCATCCGGTTGATCCGAAAGAAATTGATGTAACGCGTTTGAAAGAGATGGGCTTTGATAAAGCCTTTATCGCGTTACATGGTCGCGGTGGTGAAGACGGCACGTTGCAAGGCTTGCTGGACTTAATCGGTATGCCTTATACCGGTAGCGGTGTGATGGCCTCCGCAATTTCCATGGATAAGTTGCGCAGTAAATTGCTGTGGCAGGGGGCGGGTTTGCCTGTTGCACCGTGGGTTGCAGTCACGCGTCGCGAGTTCGAATCAGGACTGGAAGTTAGCGTTAATCAGCGTATTGAACAGCTGGCGTTACCGGTTATTGTAAAGCCCAGCCGTGAAGGCTCAAGCGTCGGCATGTCGAAAGTTGCTAAAGCTGATGATTTAACATCTGCTTTAGCATTGGCTTTTCAACATGATGAAGAAGTTCTGATTGAAAAATGGCTAGGCGGTCCAGAATTTACCGTGGCGATGCTTGGTGAAGAAATTTTACCGTCAATTCGCATCCAACCGGCTGGAACCTTCTATGATTATGAAGCGAAGTATCTCTCTGATGAGACGCAATATTTCTGCCCAAGTGGTCTGGAAGCAGAACGTGAAGAAGAATTAAAGGCCCTGGTGCTCAAAGCCTGGACTGTTTTGGGTTGCCGTGGCTGGGGGCGTATCGATGTGATGCAGGACAGCGACGGTCAATTTTATCTGCTGGAAGCCAATACCTCCCCGGGTATGACCAGCCACAGTCTGGTGCCAATGGCTGCACGTCAGGCCGGTATGAGCTTCTCGCAATTAGTGGTTCGTATTCTGGACCAGGCGGGCTGATATGTCTCAGGCTGCATTGAACACGCGGAACCGTGAACGTGAAGAAGAAGAGGAATATTCTTCTTCAGGGCGGAGTAATGGAACGCGTCTTGCAGGGATTATTTTCCTGCTGGGTGTGCTGTGTACCGTGTTTATCAGCGGCTGGATGGTGTTGGGCTGGATGGAAGATGCGCAGCGGTTACCTCTGTCAAAACTGGTGGTGACCGGGGAGCGGCATTACACGCGCAACGATGATATTCGCCAGTCAATTCTGGCTTTGGGATCGCCTGGGACCTTCATGACTCAGGATGTCAATATCATTCAGAGTCAGATTGAACGTCTGCCATGGATAAAACAGGCGAGCGTAAGAAAGCAATGGCCTGATGAATTGAAGATTCATCTGGTTGAATTTGTGCCGATAGCGCGTTGGAATGATCAGCATATGGTTGACGTAGACGGAAATTCGTTCAGCGTCCCGGCCGATCGTGTTAGCAAGCAAAGTTTACCGATGCTGTATGGCCCGGAAGGCAGCGAAAACGAAGTCCTGCAAGGTTTTCGTGAGATGGGTCAGGTGCTGGCGAAAGACAGATTTACGTTAAAAGATGCAGCAATGACCGCTCGTCGCTCGTGGCAACTGACGTTAACGAATGGGATTAAGCTTAATCTTGGTCGCGGTGACACGATGAAGCGTTTGGCGCGTTTTGTAGAACTTTACCCCGTTTTACAGCAGCAGGCGCAGACAGACGGCAAACGGATAAGCTACGTTGATTTGCGCTACGACTCAGGCGCAGCAGTCGGCTGGGTGCCGGCTCCGGTTGAGGAACCTAATCAGCAACAGAATCAGGCACAGGTACAGGCAGAACAACAATGATCAAGGCGACGGACAGAAAACTGGTAGTTGGACTAGAGATTGGCACCGCGAAGGTTGCCGCTTTAGTAGGGGAAGTTCTGCCCGACGGTATGGTCAATATCATTGGCGTGGGCAGTTGCCCTTCCCGTGGTATGGATAAAGGTGGGGTAAACGACCTTGAGTCGGTGGTGAAATGCGTACAGCGTGCTATCGATCAGGCAGAGTTAATGGCAGATTGCCAGATCTCCTCCGTTTATCTTGCGCTTTCTGGTAAGCATATAAGCTGCCAGAACGAAATTGGGATGGTGCCGATTTCCGAAGAAGAAGTGACGCAAGAAGACGTTGAGAATGTTGTGCACACGGCAAAGTCGGTGCGCGTGCGCGATGAGCATCGTGTGCTGCATGTGATCCCGCAGGAATATGCGATCGATTATCAAGAGGGTATTAAAAACCCCGTCGGTCTTTCCGGTGTGCGTATGCAGGCAAAAGTGCATTTGATCACCTGTCACAACGATATGGCGAAAAACATCGTTAAAGCTGTTGAACGTTGTGGCCTGAAAGTAGACCAACTTATTTTTGCAGGACTGGCAGCCAGTTATTCGGTCCTGACGGAAGATGAACGCGAACTGGGCGTTTGTGTGGTCGATATTGGCGGTGGAACAATGGATATCGCCGTGTACACTGGTGGTGCCTTGCGTCATACCAAAGTGATCCCGTACGCTGGGAACGTCGTGACAAGTGATATTGCTTACGCCTTTGGTACGCCACCGAGCGATGCAGAGGCGATCAAAGTCCGTCACGGTTGCGCATTGGGCTCTATCGTGGGCAAAGATGAGAGCGTTGAAGTGCCAAGCGTGGGCGGGCGTCCGCCGCGTAGTCTGCAACGGCAGACCCTGGCTGAGGTGATTGAGCCGCGTTACACAGAGCTGCTTAACCTCGTCAACGAAGAGATTTTACAGTTACAAGAACAGCTTCGTCAGCAGGGTGTGAAGCATCATCTTGCGGCGGGGATTGTATTAACCGGCGGCGCAGCGCAAATTGAAGGTCTAGCGGCCTGCGCGCAGCGGGTGTTCCATACACAAGTTCGTATTGGTGCACCGCTGAATATTACCGGTTTAACGGATTATGCTCAGGAGCCGTATTATTCAACGGCTGTGGGGCTGCTTCACTACGGGAAAGAGTCCCATTTGAGTGGTGAAGCGGAAGTGGAAAAACGTACCTCAGTCGGGTCGTGGGTCAAACGACTCAATTCCTGGCTGCGAAAAGAATTTTGATTTTTTAAAGAGACCGGAGAAAATTAGCGGTCTCAGGCGACAGGCACATACGCGAAGTCCTTCAAAACGTTTTTACAGCGTGAAGGATGAAGTGTAAAAACGGAGAGAAACCATGTTTGAACCAATGGAATTAACCAACGACGCGGTGATTAAAGTCATCGGCGTCGGTGGCGGCGGCGGTAACGCTGTTGAGCATATGGTGCGTGAGCGCATTGAAGGCGTTGAATTCTTTGCAGTCAACACCGACGCACAGGCATTACGCAAAACGGCTGTAGGCCAGACTATTCAGATCGGTGGTGGTATCACCAAAGGTCTGGGCGCTGGCGCTAACCCAGAAGTGGGTCGTAATGCAGCTGAAGAAGACCGAGAAGCACTGCGTGCTGCGCTTGATGGCGCGGACATGGTGTTTATTGCAGCGGGCATGGGCGGTGGTACCGGTACTGGTGCAGCACCTGTTGTCGCTGAGGTTGCTAAAGATTTAGGTATTCTGACCGTTGCTGTTGTGACTAAGCCTTTCAATTTTGAAGGCAAGAAGCGCATGGCATTCGCGGAACAGGGTATCACCGAGTTGTCCAAACATGTGGACTCTCTGATCACCATTCCAAACGACAAACTGCTGAAAGTCTTGGGTCGCGGCATTTCTCTACTTGACGCCTTTGGTGCAGCAAATGACGTGCTGAAAGGCGCAGTCCAGGGGATCGCTGAACTGATTACGCGCCCAGGCCTGATGAACGTTGACTTTGCAGACGTGCGCACCGTGATGTCCGAAATGGGCTACGCGATGATGGGTTCTGGCGTGGCGAGCGGTGAAGACCGTGCAGAAGAAGCGGCTGAAATGGCCATCTCTTCCCCGCTGCTGGAAGATATCGATTTGTCGGGTGCGCGTGGCGTTCTTGTCAACATTACCGCTGGCTTTGACCTGCGTCTTGATGAGTTCGAAACGGTGGGTAACACCATCCGTGCGTTCGCGTCAGATAATGCGACTGTGGTTATCGGTACTTCCCTTGACCCGGAAATGAACGACGAACTGCGTGTGACTGTTGTTGCAACCGGTATTGGCATGGACAAACGTCCAGAAATTACCCTCGTGACGAACAAACAGACTCAGCAGCCTGTCATGGATCGTTACCAGCAGCATGGTATGGCTCCGCTGACTCAAGAGCAGAAACCAGCCGCTAAAGTGGTTAACGATAATACGCCGCAAACAGCGAAAGAACCGGATTATCTGGATATCCCAGCGTTCCTGCGCAAGCAAGCTGACTAAGAATTGGCTGGAATTTGGGGATTTTCGCTCTTTGTGCTAAACTGGCCATCCGTTAGTGATATACACTCTCGGTTGGATAAGTAATTTGGCGAGATTATACGATGATCAAACAAAGGACACTTAAACGTATCGTTCAGGCGACTGGTGTCGGTTTACATACCGGCAAAAAAGTCACACTGACGTTGCGCCCTGCGTCGGCCAATACCGGGGTCATCTATCGTCGCACCGACTTGAATCCACCGGTAGATTTCCCGGCCGATGCCAAATCTGTGCGTGATACTATGCTTTGTACCTGTCTGGTCAATGAGCATGACGTGCGGATTTCTACCGTAGAGCACTTGAACGCCGCCCTCGCGGGTCTGGGTATCGACAACATCGTTATTGAAGTCGATGCGCCAGAGATTCCGATCATGGATGGTAGTGCTGCTCCGTTCGTTTATTTGTTGCTGGACGCTGGCATCGAAGAACTGAACTGTGCGAAGAAATTTGTTCGTATCAAAGAGACGGTTCGCGTTGAAGATGGCGACAAGTGGGCTGAATTCAAACCGTTTAATGGTTTTTCGTTGGACTTTACCATCGACTTTAACCATCCAGCGATTGATGCCAGTACCCAGCGCTACGCGATGAACTTCTCTGCTGATGCGTTTATGCGTCAAATCAGTCGTGCCCGTACTTTTGGTTTCATGCGTGATATCGAATATCTGCAGTCCCGTGGCCTGTGCCTGGGCGGCAGCTTCGATTGTGCCATCGTTGTTGACGATTATCGCGTACTGAACGAAGACGGCCTGCGTTTTGAAGATGAATTCGTTCGTCACAAAATGCTGGATGCGATTGGCGACCTGTTCATGTGTGGTCACAATATTATCGGTGCATTTACCGCGTTTAAATCCGGTCACGCACTGAATAATAAATTATTGCAAGCCGTCCTGGCAAAACAGGAAGCCTGGGAATATGTGACCTTCGAAGACGAAGCTGAATTGCCTCTGGCATTCAAAGCGCCGAACACGGTCCTGGCGTAACGGTAAAAGCCGTTTCGTAAAATCGACTGGTTAACCTGGTACTCTCTCCGGCCAGGAAGACCAGTCGTTTTTGTTTCTACAGTTATGTCGTGATTTTCCTGCCTGATGTTTACCCTGCCAGAGCACACTATGTTCGTGCGTTCGCTGCATTCTTGACCGTTTTTACCTGCTGTAATACGTCATTCCTGCTGCTGTGTTCGAGCTTTAATGGTAATATCTGGACGCTAAAAAAAATTTATGTAAGCCACTCAAGGCTTATCATGCGATGGTGGATTAATTGAGCGGGATTCTAACGCGCTGGCGACAATTTGGCAGACGTTACTTCTGGCCGCATCTCTTATTTGGGATGGTTGCGGCGGGCTTCGGCTTGCCTGTGCTCAGCGCAAATGCTGAGACGTCCACCCCCGCCAAGACCACCACAGCTCGACACGATTTATCCACGCGAGTCAATTTTACAAATCTCGCGTTGTTAGAAGCTTCTCGTCGTCCAAATTTCACTGTCGATTACTGGCATCAGCATGCAATCCGTACTGTCATTCGTCATCTCTCTTTTGCGATGGCACCTCAGACATTGCCTGTTGCAGAAGAGTCGCTGCCTGTACAGGCGCAGCATCTGGCATTGCTGGATACGCTAAATGCTTTGCTGACTCAGGAAAGTAAGCCGCCTGTCATTGTCCGTCAGCAAACAAATATCGTTTTTATCCCCCACGCTACTTTCTCCGTCTCTGCCTGGATTAGCCAGGTACAGGGCATCCGCGCCGGACCTCAACGCCTCAGCTAAATTAACCGTTTTTCGATACTTTAATTTATCTGCCCATCATGGGGCGTGTGAGAATTTATTATGTTAATCAAATTATTAACCAAAGTTTTTGGTAGTCGTAACGATCGTACCCTGCGCCGCATGCGCAAAGCCGTCACCGTCATCAATGCCATGGAACCGGAGATGGAAAAACTCTCCGACGACGAACTGAAAGCAAAAACCGTTGAGTTCCGTGCACGTCTGGAGAAAGGTGAAACAGTAGAAAGCCTGATTCCAGAAGCATTCGCCGTGGTTCGCGAAGCGAGTAAGCGTGTGTTTGGCATGCGTCACTTTGATGTGCAGCTGCTCGGCGGTATGGTGCTGAACGAACGTTGCATCGCTGAAATGCGTACTGGTGAAGGTAAAACCCTGACTGCAACCCTGCCTGCCTATCTGAACGCACTGTCCGGCAAGGGCGTACACGTCGTAACCGTCAACGACTATCTGGCGCAGCGTGATGCGGAAAACAACCGTCCGTTATTCGAATTCCTGGGCATGTCCGTTGGCATCAACATGTCTGGTTTACCTGCACCGGCTAAGCGTGAAGCCTACGGCGCGGATATTACCTACGGTACCAATAACGAATACGGCTTTGACTACCTGCGCGACAACATGGCGTTTAGCCCAGAAGAACGTGTACAGCGTAAACTGCATTATGCGTTGGTCGATGAGGTGGACTCCATTCTGATCGATGAAGCGCGTACCCCGCTTATCATTTCTGGTCCGGCGGAAGATAGCTCGGACATGTACCGCAAAGTCGACAAAATCATTCCACATTTGATTCGTCAGGAAAAAGAAGATTCCGACACATTCCAGGGCGAAGGCCACTTCTCCGTGGATGAAAAAGCACGTCAGGTGAACCTCACTGAGCGCGGTCTGATTCAGATCGAAGAGCTTTTGGTCGAGCAAGGCATCATGGAAGAGGGTGAGTCGCTGTACTCCCCAACCAATATCATGCTGATGCACCATGTGACCGCTGCACTGCGTGCGCACGCGCTGTTTACCCGTGATGTGGATTACATCGTCAAAGACGGTGAAGTTATCATCGTTGATGAACACACTGGCCGTACCATGCAGGGGCGTCGTTGGTCTGATGGTCTGCACCAGGCGGTTGAAGCCAAAGAAGGCGTGGATATTCAGAACGAAAACCAGACGCTGGCTTCTATCACTTTCCAGAACTATTTCCGCCTGTATGAAAAACTGGCAGGTATGACCGGTACTGCTGACACCGAAGCGTTTGAGTTCAGCTCCATCTACAAACTGGACACCGTGGTTGTTCCGACTAACCGTCCAATGATCCGTAAAGATATGCCGGATCTGGTGTACATGACCGAAGCGGAAAAAATTCAGGCGATTATCGAAGATATCCGCGAGCGTACCGCAGCAGGCCAGCCGGTTCTGGTGGGTACGATTTCCATCGAGAAGTCCGAAGTGGTTTCTCGTGAACTGGAAAAAGCAGGGATTAAGCACAACGTTCTTAACGCCAAATTCCACGCTAAAGAAGCGGATATCGTTGCACAGGCGGGTTACCCGGCAGCAGTGACCATCGCGACCAACATGGCGGGTCGTGGTACCGATATCGTGCTGGGTGGTAGCTGGCAGTCAGAGTTGGCTGAGATTGAAAACCCAACGCCTGAGCAGATTGCACAAATTAAAGCTGACTGGCAGGTGCGTCACGATGCCGTCCTGGCTTCCGGTGGTCTGCATATCATCGGTACTGAGCGTCACGAATCTCGCCGTATCGATAACCAGCTTCGTGGTCGTGCGGGTCGTCAGGGTGATGCCGGTTCTTCACGCTTCTATCTGTCTATGGAAGATGCGTTGATGCGTATTTTTGCTTCTGACCGTGTGTCAGGCATGATGCGTAAGCTGGGTATGAAACCAGGCGAGGCCATCGAACACCCATGGGTGACTAAAGCGATTGCCAATGCGCAGCGCAAAGTAGAGAGCCGCAACTTCGATATCCGTAAGCAGCTGCTTGAATATGATGATGTTGCTAACGATCAGCGTCGTGCAATCTACACTCAGCGTAACGAACTGCTGGATGTAACTGATGTGAGCGAAACCATCAACAGCATTCGCGAAGATGTGTTCAAAGCAACGATCGATGCCTACATTCCGCCACAATCACTGGAAGAAATGTGGGACGTCGAAGGTCTGCAAGAACGTCTGAAAAATGACTTCGATCTCGAACTGCCGGTCAAAGAGTGGCTGGACAAAGAGCCGGAGCTGCATGAAGAAACCTTGCGCGAGCGTATTCTTGAAAACGCGATTGAAGTTTATAAGCGTAAAGAAGAAGTCGTCGGCACCGAGATGATGCGCCACTTCGAGAAAGGCGTGATGTTGCAAACGCTGGATTCCCTGTGGAAAGAGCATCTGGCGGCGATGGACTACCTGCGTCAGGGTATTCACCTGCGTGGTTACGCGCAAAAAGATCCTAAACAAGAATACAAACGTGAATCCTTCGCGATGTTTGCGACGATGCTCGAATCACTGAAATACGAAGTGATCAGCACCCTGGGCAAAGTACAGGTTCGCATGCCGGAAGAAGTTGAAGCAATGGAGCAGCAGCGTCGTGAGGAAGCTGAGCGTCTGGCGCAGATGCAACAGCTGAGTCACCAAACTGACGAAAATGAAGCGGCTGAGGCAATCGCTGCCCAAACGGGCGATCGCAAAGTGGGTCGTAACGATCCGTGTCCTTGTGGCTCCGGTAAAAAATATAAGTCGTGCCACGGCCGTTTAAGCTAAGCACAGAGTAAATCGAAAAGGCGCAGATCTCTGCGCCTTTTTTATGGACATAACATTATGAAAATACTGCAAATAGCCGTCGGAATTATTCGCAATCCGTTAAATCAACTCTTTATTACCCAGCGGGCGGCTGATGCCCACATGGCAAATAAACTGGAGTTTCCTGGCGGTAAAATAGAAGCGGGTGAAACGCCCGAAGAGGCGTTGGCTCGTGAGCTTCAGGAAGAGGTTGGGATTACACCGTGCAACGCGACATTATTCGATAAACTCGAGTATCAGTTCCCGGATCGTCATATCACGCTGTGGTTCTTTATGGTTGAGCGCTGGGAAGGTGAACCCTGGGGTAAAGAGGGGCAATTCGGGATGTGGGTAGAGCAAGGCGAACTGGAGGCTGACAAATTCCCGCCAGCCAATGAACCCATTATTACCAGACTGATTCAGGGTATGAAGGCCTGCTAATCGAACCGTCAGCAGGCCCAGCGGAGAACATAATTACTTCTGTTCTTCGCTCCAGTCATCACTATCTGACAGATTGCCCTCGCTCGGGATACGTTTCTCTTCTGCCGCCCATTCACCCAGATCGATGAGCTGACAGCGTTTACAGCAAAACGGGCGAAACGGACTGATTTCGCCCCAGACAACAGCTTTGCCACAGGTTGGGCAATTAACGGTGATTACTTCAGACATTGGCACTCCTTAGCAGCAAGCCAGTTCAAAATCGAGACGTTCCGGCACGCTTCCGTTCTCGCTATCCAGCGGCATAAATCGAATCGCAAAGCGGCTTTTATGGCCTGAAATTTGTGGATAAAGCTGATCGCCGAGTGATAGCTGCAGGCGCAGCAGGTCGGCATCATCGCCATTATCCTGATAAAAACCGTTCAGGCTCGTTTGCTTGCGAAACGGTGCTGAATTGCGAACCAGGTCGAGTATCAGGGTCAGCGCCTGATTCATGGGCTCAAGACTTCCCATCCAGTTTTTTACCTGTGTATCACGCTGTTCTTGCGGCATATGCAGCCAGATGTGTAATGTCGGCAGGTCAAAACTACAGCACCCACCCGGAATGCTCAGACGCTGGCGTACCAGCCCTATTAGCCGATCTTCTCGCAGAAATTGCCCAACGCGAGGGGCGGCCATCAAAATACTGCTGCTTTGCTTCAGTTTCAGACGGATTGAATCGATACGGTTCCGATCTACGCCCGGGACTTCAGCCCAACCCTGCAATTTTCGTTGCTGGCGTTCGAGTTCTTTGAGCAACTCAGTGCGAACATCACCCCGTTCAATGACATCCAGCAGATCGCCAACGTTGCGGAAAAAATGCAGCGCGGTCGCGTGCTCGGAGATCGGAAGATGGAAAGACATCTGCTGAATGAGAAATTCGATACGCAACCAGGTGCGCATTTTCTCATTCAGCGGGTGTTCAAAAAGGATATGAGAACTCATTGTGTTTTGTCCTGTGCTGCGGCCTGCGCGGCATATGCCAAATAATGTGCGTGCAGGCGGGCAACATCCGATGCAATTGTTTCGGGTGCGCCGTTATTATCAATAACGTCATCTGCGACGGCAAGTCGCGCTTCACGCGTTGCCTGCGCAGCAAGAATTTGTTCAGCATGTTGGCGTGTGACGTTATCGCGCAACATCGTTCGCTGAAGCTGTGTTTCGGGTAAAACATCGATGACCAGAATTCTGTTGGCTTTATGCTGAAGCTGATTTTCGACGAGCAATGGGATCACCCACAAAACATAGGGTGACGTGGCCGCAGATATCTGTCGTTGAGTTTCCTGGTGAATCATGGGGTGAAGAAGTGCATTGAGCCAGGTTTTTTCTTCGGGTCGAGAAAAAATGCGCTCCCGCAGCAAACGCCTGTTCAGAGTGCCGTCACTGTTGATGATGTCCTTACCGAAATGCGCTTCAATGGCTCTTAAGCCGGGGGTTTGAGGCTCAACTACCTGTCGGGCAATGATGTCAGCATCAACAATCACGATACCCAAGCGTGAGAAAGCGTCAGCAACAGTGCTTTTACCACTCCCGATGCCGCCCGTTAACGCAACAATGTACCCCATTAAACAAAATCCTGGGAATTATTCATCATTAAAATCATTGGCTTATAGTTTAAAATTACAGTGGCGTGGCTCTGCCTCTGATTACCCGCTTTATACCAGGTAAATTTATAGGATTGTAGCGTAAAAAAAGAGAAATTCGCAGTCTTGCGGAGCACGTATTAGTGCGTATGATAACGTCACTGGAGTTGTGCTTTACACATTTTTGCCTCTAACCCCAGGAATCCCCACATGCGTATCGAAGAAGATCTGAAGTTAGGTTTCAAAGACGTTCTTATCCGCCCTAAACGCTCTACGCTGAAAAGTCGCTCAGACGTTGAACTCGAACGCCAATTCACCTTTAAACATTCCGGTCAGACCTGGTCTGGTGTTCCTATCATTGCCGCCAATATGGATACCGTGGGTACCTTCGCGATGGCAACGGCGTTGGCGTCGTTCGAGATCCTCACCGCAGTGCATAAACATTACAGCGTTGAAGAATGGAATGCCTTTGCCGCTTCAGCTTCCGAAGATGTGCTCAAGCATGTGATGGTCTCAACCGGTACATCTGATACTGATTTCGAGAAAACCAAACAAATTCTGATTGCGAACCCGGCACTGAATTTCCTCTGTATCGACGTGGCAAACGGGTATTCCGAGCATTTCGTGCAGTTTGTTAGCAAAGCACGTGAAGCATGGCCTGACAAAACCATCATCGCAGGCAATGTCGTGACCGGTGAGATGTGCGAAGAGTTGATTCTGGCTGGCGCGGATATTGTGAAAGTCGGCATCGGCCCGGGCTCCGTCTGTACTACGCGCGTCAAAACGGGCGTTGGCTATCCTCAGCTGTCCGCCGTAATTGAATGTGCTGATGCCGCTCACGGCCTTGGTGGTCAGATCATTAGCGACGGTGGCTGCACCATGCCTGGCGATGTTGCTAAAGCCTTTGGTGGCGGCGCTGATTTCGTGATGTTGGGCGGGATGCTGGCCGGTCATGAAGAGAGCGGTGGCACAGTCGTTGAAGAAAACGGCGAGAAATTTATGCTCTTCTACGGCATGAGCTCTGAATCGGCAATGAACCGCCACGTCGGTGGTGTTGCGCAGTATCGTGCCGCAGAGGGGAAAACCGTGAAGCTGCCGCTGCGTGGCCCTGTTGAAAATACCGCCCGCGATGTTATGGGTGGACTGCGTTCTGCCTGTACCTATGTAGGGGCATCGCGACTGAAAGAGCTGACTAAACGTACAACGTTTATTCGCGTTCAGGAACAGGAAAACCGCATTTTCAACAGCTTGTAATTGCTTCGCTGGCGCACACTCGTGTGCCAGCTTTATCCTGCACTCATCGCATCTCCCAAATGGAAAATAGGCAGATACATCGCCACCACCAGCGTTCCGATAATTAACCCTGTCACAATGAGCAGTAAGGGTTCTAACAGCGAGGCGAGATCATCGGCCTGCTGGAAGGTTTGTTCATTATGATGGCGGGCAAGATTGGTCAGCATGCTATCAAGGGAACCGGATACCTCTCCCGTTCGTACAAGCTGGATGCATAAGGGCGTGAAGATCCCTGCTTTCGTTAATGACGACCATATAGGGTCCCCCTGCGTGACGCGATCCCTGACACCTTTCAGGACCTCCTGCCAGTACACCCCCTGAACGGACTCTTGAGAACTTTCCAGCCCCTGTAAAAATGCGATGCCCGCTTGCTGGGTCAGCGACAGCACGGTAAAGATCTGACTGAGTTTTTGTCCACGAGCCAGCGATCCCATAATTGGGAGGCGCAGTAAAGAGCGCTGACAGAATCGCTGCCAGCCGAGATGATGCCGTAGGCAACGCATCACGATGGCGGGTAAAAATAGCGCAAGGATGAGAGCAACAGCTTGCTGGCGTACGAAAGTCGCAAAACCCATCACCCACTGCGTCAGCATCGGAAGCGGTGTATTAAATGTTTTATAAATGGCGGCAAATTCCGGCAGGACAAACGTCACCATCGCGAGTACCACGACCACAGCCAGTGCGAGTATGATCGTCGGATAGCGCAGTGCTTTTTTCACCTTCGCGCTCAGCTGTTGCTGCAATTTTTGTTGCTGTGCTAACTGCCGGCAACATTCCTCAAGCTTGCCCGTCAGTTCCCCGGTTTTCATCATGGAGACATAAAGCGGGCTAAATACTTCCGGCCATTTTTTTAAGGCATCGGAGAAAGCACAGCCTTCACTGAGATCGTCAGCAAGGTTGTTAAGCAGCGCCTGCCACTGTTTAACGGGATGCTGCTCAGCCAACATTTGCAGACTATAGGCAAGCGTGAGGCCAGCCTGCAGCAGGGTGGCCAGCTGTCGAAATACTTCGTAGCAATGTTGAGCCTGCCATTGCTGGCGCAGAGGACTGCGCGCGAGCTGAAGTGGGTAAAGTGCTTTAAGTGATAATCGGATCAAAGCCGCCTGGCGGTCAGGGGCTAATAGCGTCCCTTGTTGAAGTTCGCCCTCGGCAGTCATCGCGCGCCAGCGCCAAAGATGGTTAGCTGCCATTCGGTAACCCCAACACGCGGATTAATTCTTCAAAGGTAGTTTGTCCTTTCTCGACGGCCATGCAGCCATGTTCGAACAGCGTTGTCATGCCGGTGTTTTTTGCCTTGATTTCGACCTCTTCAACGGAGGCACCCCCGGCAATGGCCTGGCGGATATCGCTATTAATGGCCAGTACTTCGAACAGGGCAACGCGGCCGTAAAACCCGTGATAACAACGATCGCACCCCGCCGCTTGCCAGTGGGGAAGCTGTCGCGGCCAGACGTTGTGCGGGATGAGTGTTTCCTGATGGGTCTCTTTCGTACAATGAGGACAAAGGCGGCGGACTAGCCGTTGCGCGATCACTAGCGTAAGCGCAGAGGAAACCATCCAGCGTGCAACGCCCATCTGCTGAAGCCGTATCAGCGTCTCAATGGTGGAGTTGGTATGTAACGTTGAGAGCACCAAATGACCTGTCTGGGCGGCATTGAGGGCAATCTCTGCCGTTTCGCCGTCGCGGATTTCTCCTACCATGATGATGTCAGGATCCTGGCGTAAAAGCGCCCGTAATACACTTTGAAAGGTTAAGCCCGCACGTGGGTTGATTTGTGTTTGATTCAGCCCGGCGAGAGGGATCTCAATGGGATCCTCTACGCTGCACAGATTTACGTCTTGTGTATTACGGGCTTGAAGCGCGCTGTAGAGCGTGACGGTTTTGCCGCTACCCGTCGGACCGGTCACTAAAAGTAATCCCTGCGGTTGCTGGAGCGCTTGCTCGAAAAGGGCACGCTGGGCGGCCGTCATACCTAATGCCTCAAGCTCAAGCGCCTGCTGCACCTGATGTAAAAGACGCAGCACAATTTTTTCTCCGCCGCGACAAGGTAGCGTAGCGATGCGAAAAGAGACCGAGACTCCCGACAACTCAACGGTAAACTGACCATCCTGCGGTAACCGCCGCTCCGCGATATCCAGATTACCTAGCACCTTTAATCGGGCAATCAGGGTGGTACCTGTCGCCGCAGTCAGCGGGGGCTGCGGATATAACACGCCGTCGATGCGCAGGCGGATTTGCCAGGCACTTCCGGCGGGCTCCACGTGGATGTCGGAGGCTCGCTGGCTGAGTGCCTGTAACAGCGTTCGGTTAAGAATATCCGCCGCCGGGCTTGTATCCTGCGAAATGGTGGGCAAATGCGATGACGAAGACATCTGCTGATGCTTTTCCATGCGCTCTGCCGTCCAGCATTGAATATCAATCCGTTTTTGTGTGGCGAAGCGCAGGGCCTCCATCATTTCCGCTGCAGGTGTACCCACTACGGCAATACTCACCATTTCAGCGTCACTACTGAGAATAAGCGCATGATGGCGATGGCACAGCATGACCAGTTGTTCCGAATTCATCATTCGCTTCCTCAATTGTTATCAAAGCGGAAGACATCTTCACAGGCCTGTTTGAGCGCACTGTCATCGCTGATATTACAGTTGCGCGTCCAGCCGGTGATGCCGTTGCCATTGTCCCAGATTGGCGTCATGACGACTTCCAGCCCGTTGAGACTTTCCTGGCCGGTTAACCCAACCGTGCCTTTCGCGACGCTCATTGCGGAGACATACCGTGTGGTGGTGGGCGAGGGGATACCGTTTACGCTGGCATCACACGTCTCGACACCGCCATGATCGAGAGCGCAAAGCTCGACTGCCGTGCGATAGGGGACAAAGGTTTGCAGCATGTCCGTAAGTGCCGCTTTGCGAAGATAGTTTTGGTATGCGGGCACGCCGATGGCGCTGAGAATGGCAATAATGCCGATGACCACCATTAGCTCAATGAGCGTAAATCCTTTTTGTCTGTTCATATCTGCTCCTTAAATAAGTGGAGCAAATGTGGCAGTTCAGAAAAGGAGAAACGAGCGGCAAAAAACGGATCGTGAAGGGGGATTCAGGAGAATTCGCGGTGGTTACATCGGGATGTAAAAATTATGCGAGCGGCATCGTGAACTTGTTTTGATCCTCTCCCGCAGGAGAGGATCAAAATGCTGAACTATTTGAAACGCATGGAGAGGTCAAGCGCCTGCACGTGCTTGGTCAGTGCGCCGACGGAGATAAAATCCACGCCTGTTTCTGCAAACGCGCGGAGGGTTTCCTGCGTGACATTACCCGAGACTTCAAGCTGCGCCTTGCCATTGGTCCGTTTTACCGCTTCGCGCATTTGTTCCGTTTCGAAGTTATCCAGCATGATGATGTCAGCACCGGCTTTGATGGCAGCATCAAGCTCTTCCAGGCTTTCAACCTCCACTTCGACCGGAACATCCGGATGCAGCCAGAAAGCTTTTTCGACGGCCTGACGCACGGACCCAGAGGCAATAATGTGATTCTCTTTAATCAGAAACGCATCGGATAAACCCAATCGATGGTTGGCGCCGCCGCCGCACAATACCGCATATTTCAGCGCTGTGCGCAGGCCTGGCAGCGTTTTACGGGTATCCAGCAGCTGCGTTTTTGTGCCTGCCAGCAAGTCAACGTAACGGCGAACTTCACTTGCCACGCCGGACAGCGTCTGGACAAAGTTTAACGCGGTGCGCTCACCTGTCAGCAGCACGCGGGAAGGGCCTTCGAGTTCAAAAAGAGGCTGATTCGCTGTGATGCTGTCGCCGTCTTCCACATGCCACGTCACGTTTACGTCATCGCCAGCCAGCTGAGTGAAGACTTCTTCTACCCAGCGTTTACCGCAAAATATGCCGTCCTCACGGGTGATGATCACCGCGTGCGAGCGTGTCTCTTTTGGCAACAATTGTGCGGTAATATCGTTATCTGCATTCACCTCACCACCCAAATCTTCGCGTAGCGCTTGAGCCACGCTTTCCGGGATATCGAGGTTAATACGTTCCAGAAGCGCGTCACGTCGGTGGTCGGGGTTGTAACGGCGAGGCGGCATGATAAAACTCCAAATTGGTAACGAATCATAAGATTGAAACATGCTACTCTGAACCGAGTATCAGCACCATATATAAGGAGAGCCAGCATGCAGTTACAAAACGGATGGCTGGTGGACGCGCGGCATGTACCTTCGCCGCACCATGATTGCCGCCCGGAGGACGAGTCGCCCTCACTGCTGGTGGTCCATAACATTAGCCTGCCGCCAGGCGAATTTGGTGGTCCGTGGATAGATGCATTATTCACTGGAACAATCGATCCCAACGCTCATCCCTTTTTTGCTGAGATCGCGCATCTGCGCGTTTCGGCCCATTGTCTGATTCGCCGCGACGGTGAAATCGTCCAGTATGTTCCTTTTGATAAGCGCGCCTGGCACGCCGGTGTGTCGTCATATCATGGACGCGAGCGGTGCAATGATTTTTCGATTGGTATTGAGCTGGAAGGCACCGATACCACGCCTTACACCGATGCGCAGTACCAGGCACTGTGTACGCTGACGCGAGAATTGATCGCGCGCTATCCGGCAATTTCCGACAACATCACTGGGCATAGCGATATCGCACCGGTGAGAAAAACCGATCCAGGACCGGCTTTTGACTGGTCCAGGTTTCGCGCCATGCTTACCGCTTCGTCAGACAAGGAGATGACATGACGTTGTTCACCATGCTGCTGGTGATGATCGCCGAACGGTTGTTCAAACTGGGCGAACACTGGCATTTGGATCACCGGATGGAAGTGCTGTTCCGTCGGATTAAGCACTTTTCAATGTTGCGCACGATCCTGATGACGGCTGTCGTCATGGGGGTGGTTTACCTGCTATTGCGCGCGCTTTATGGGCTATTTTTCAACGTTCCGCTTTTGGTGGTGTGGATCCTGCTCGGCGTGCTGTGTATCGGTGCGGGGAAAGTGCGCTTGCACTATCACGCCTACCTGAAAGCGGCTTCCCGTGATGACAGCCATGCGCGTGGCGCGATGGCGAGCGAGCTGACGCTGATCCATGGCGTACCGCCCGATTGCAACGAACGCGATTATTTACGCGAGCTGCAAAACGCTCTGCTGTGGATCAACTTCCGTTATTATCTGGCGCCGCTGTTCTGGTTTGTGGCGGGCGGGGCGTGGGGCCCAGTATTACTGATGGGCTATGCATTTTTACGCGCCTGGCAGACATGGCTTGCCCGCTACCTGACGCCGCATGAACGTTTGCAATCCGGTATCGACGGTATTCTTCATGTGCTGGACTGGCTGCCGGTGCGTCTGGTGGGGGTAGTGTATGCGTTGATCGGTCACGGAGAGAAAGCGCTTCCGGCGTGGTTTGCGTCCCTTGCCGATCGCCATACGTCGCAATATCAGGTGCTAACCCGCCTGGCGCAATTCTCACTCGCGCGCGAACCGCATACGGATAAAGTCGAGACCCCAAAAGCGGCGGTGTCGATGGCGAAGAAAACGTCATTTGTGATTGTGGTGCTGGTGGCACTGCTGACCATCTACGGTACGCTGGTTTAACCCAGCGTACCGCGTCAATTAAAGCGTATCGGCGGGCGGGATGCCAAAATCGGGCATTCCGTTTTCGTTCCAACATACCAATTTCAGACGGGTATGACGGTTGGGATCGTACAGCGGATCGCCTTCAATTTCAGTGTAATTTCTCGCGTGATACACCAGCACATCTTCGCCGTCTGGCGTCTGCGTGAAGCTGTTATGCCCCGGCCCGTACTGGCGATTTTCATAGCTGGTGGTGAATACGGGACGCGGCGCTTTGTGCCAGTTTTGCGGGTTTTTAGGATCGGCATTCATGTCTATCCACAGCAGCCCCATGCAGTAGTTCTCATCCGTCGCACTGGCGGAATAGCTGATAAACAGTTTGTTGTCGTGCACTAAAACCGCCGGCCCTTCGTTAACCCAAAATCCACGGCATTCCCAGTCATACTCCGGTTTACTCAGCATCACGGGATCGCCTTTCAGCGTCCAGGGATTTTCCATTTCGCATAGATACAGATTGGAATTACCCGAGATATCCGGGGCTTTTTGTGCCCACAGATACCAGCGTTTGCCGTGATGAACAAAGGTGGTGGCGTCGAGCGCAAAGGTATCAAACGGGGTTTTGATTTGTCCTTTCTCGACCCACTGTGCATTAAGCGGATCGCCGCCTGTACCTTCGAGTGCAAACATCCGGTGCTGGAACATACCCAACTTATCCAGCGCTTGCGTGTGCGTCGCAGCAAAATAGATGTACCACTTTCCATCAATGTGATGCAGTTCCGGAGCCCAAATGAGCTCACTCATCGGGCCGGTGTCCGGTTTGTGCCACACCGCAATTTCTTCTGCGCTGCGCAATCCTTCCAGCGAGTCGGCGCGGCGAAGGGCCAGCCTGTCGTATTCTGGTACCGAGGCAATGAAATAATATTGCCCCTCGTGATGCAAAATATACGGGTCGGCACGTTGTTCGATAAAGGGATTTGGCCAGTTACGCATGGGGCTTCCTTATTTTGTCTCAGCCGTTTTCAGTTCCTGATAGTCGCTCAGTTCGCGATAGTTGGTGCGACGCTTCTCAAGGTCTTCCTGAATTTGCTTCATCGTTTCACGGTCCACTTTCAACAGGCGTACCACACCCGCAGTGAGCAGATAGCCGACGCCCGGAATCACGGTAAAGAGTAATACGATTCCGTTGATTGCCTCGGCGCTTTGCGCTTTTGCACCGGCGTCATAGCCGTACCAGGAGAGCAGAAAGCCCACCATCGCACCGGCAATCGCCAGCCCCAACTTCAGGAAGAAAATGTTGCCGGAGAAGCTGATCCCGGTGATGCGTTTGCCGGTTTTCCACTCGCCGTAATCGTCCACATCCGCCATGAGCGACCAGTGCAGCGGGGAAGGGATCTGATGCAGAATGTTCAGCAGGAAGTAGAGCGCGACAATCGTCGTCGTGGCTTTGGGATCGAAGAAATAAAACGCGCAGGAGAAAATTGCGAGCGCGATGTTGGTCCAGAAGAACACTTTCAGTTTACACCAGCGGTCGGTCAGGACTTTCGCCAGCATGCTTCCGAGCATCATCCCGACGACACCCAGGCTGATAAACAGCGTCGCAAAGTGGGTACTTTGCCCCATAACCCAGGTGACGTAATACATTGTCGCCGCCATGCGGATAAAGCCCGGGCAGACGTTACACAATGTCAGCAGTAAGATGCGCACCCACTGATCGTTTTTCCACGCGTCTTTCAGATCGTTTTTCAGTTCGTCGTTGGTTTGAACCGCCGGGCGAATACGCTCCCGCACGGTCGCGAAGCTGAACAGGAACATACAGGTGCCGATAAGCGCCAGCACCGTCATCGCCATCTGGTAGCCCTTGGCTTTGTTATCCCCGCCGAAGTACTCCACCATCGGCAGCAA
Source organism: Lelliottia sp. RD5 (assembly GCF_056032945.1). Lineage (NCBI taxonomy): Bacteria > Pseudomonadati > Pseudomonadota > Gammaproteobacteria > Enterobacterales > Enterobacteriaceae > Lelliottia > Lelliottia sp. RD5. The sequence goes on from NZ_JBVYHQ010000006.1 coordinate 176,188, forward strand.
GGTTAACGACAGCAGCAGGGTGGCAATACCTACCATCACGAAGCGATAGGACTGGCACGCCACGCGCTCTTTAGGATCGTTGGTGATCACGCTGCCTAACGAGCAGTAAGGAATATTGATGGCGGTATAGGTGAGTGACAGCAGGAAATAAGTGACAAAAGCATAGATAACTTTGCTGTTGTACGTCCACTCTGGCGTCGTAAACATCAGCACACTGAACAGCGCGTAGGGGAAGGCAATCCATAGCAGCCATGGACGAAATCGGCCATATTTACTGCGGGTACGATCCGCAATCGCGCCCATGATCGGGTCAGTAATGGCATCGATGACGCGTACCGACAGCAGTAAAACGCCGACCAGTGCCGGTGCGAGTCCAAAGATATCCGTGTAAAAATAGTTAACAAACAACATGATGGCGCCGAAGATGATGTTGCATCCCGCGTCGCCCATCCCATAGCCGATCTTTTCTTTGACTGACAGTTTATTGTTATTCATCGACAGCTCTCCGAATTGCAGTATGGAGAGAATTATTTGCTGGCAAATGAATATTTGCGTAGCAAGATAAAGGCGGTGATATGGATGAAATCGCTGTGGGTGAGAATTTGTGAGGGAGGTAACACGCTCAGTGCCCGAGGCCGGGCACTGAGTCAGACGAGATTAATGGGCTTTAACAGTTTTCGCGTTTTTCTGTTTGAACAGGTAGCCAATACCCAGAATCACGACCCAAACCGGGATCAGATAAACGGAGATTGCCATACCCGGTGTTATCAGCATGATCACCAGCACCGCCGCCATAAACGCCAGGCAAACCCAGTTACCGATAGGATAGAACAGGGCTGGGAAGCGCGTTTTCACACCCTGCAATTGCTTAGCACGACGGAACTTGATGTGCGCGAGGCTTATCATCGCCCAGTTGATGACAAGCGCAGAGACAACCAGCGCCATCAGCAGACCGAACGCTGATTCCGGGGCCAGATAGTTAATCAGTACGCAAAGGGCGGTGACCACCGCTGAAACCAGAATGGTGTTCACCGGCACGCCACGCTTGTCCAGATTCAGCAGCGCTTTTGGTGCGTTACCCTGTTGAGCCAGACCAAACAGCATGCGGCTGTTGCAGTACACGCAGCTGTTATAAACGGACAGCGCTGCAGTCAGCACCACGACGTTCAGAGCGTTTGCCACGAAGGTGTCGCCCAGCTCATGGAAGATAAGCACAAACGGGCTGGTGTCAGCGGTTACGCGCGTCCATGGCAGTAAAGAGAGCAGAACGGCCAGCGAACCCACATAGAAAATCAGAATACGGTAGATAACCTGGTTGGTGGCTTTCGGGATGCTCTGCTCCGGGTTATCGGCTTCTGCGGCGGTGATACCCACCAGCTCAAGGCCGCCAAACGAGAACATAATGATCGCCATCATCATCACCAGACCGGTCATGCCGTGAGGCAGGAAACCGCCTTGCTCCCACAGGTTGCGTACGGTGGCTTGAGGGCCGCCGTTGCCGCTGAACAGTAACCAGCCGCCGAAGAGGATCATTGCTACCACGGCGATCACTTTGATAATCGCGAACCAGAACTCCATCTCACCGAACACTTTGACGTTGGTCAGGTTGATGGCGTTGATCAGCACAAAGAAGACTGCCGCGGAAGCCCAGGTTGGGATTTCCGGATACCAGAACTGAATATATTTCCCGACGGCGGTGAGTTCTGCCATCGCGACCAAAACGTACAGCACCCAATAGTTCCAGCCTGACGCGAAGCCGGCAAAGCCGCCCCAGTATTTATAGGCAAAGTGGCTGAAGGAGCCAGCTACCGGCTCTTCAACGACCATTTCGCCTAACTGACGCATGATTAAGAACGCGATAAAACCGGCGATAGCGTAGCCGAGAATAATGCCTGGGCCTGCTGACTGAATAACGGATGCGCTGCCCAGAAACAGGCCGGTGCCGATAGCGCCACCCAAAGCAATAAGCTGAATATGGCGGTTTTTAAGGCCGCGCTTCAGCTGATCGCCATGCTGTTGACCTTCCATTATGTGAAACCTCGTGTGTGGTTGTTATGTTCACGCTATGGCGTGTGTAATTATGAAATTCCATTTCATGTATTTATTTCGTTACGGTTCAAATGACCTAAAAAACGGAAGGCATCTTCCTTAAGCGTCAGAATAGTGGTAAGCGCTCGCGAATGCACCTGCTTTATAAAGGGTCGATGACGAGTTGAATAAAAAGAAAGCAATTGTAAGTTGCTGCCGGTAACCCCTTTTATCTGGGTATAGAATAAAAATGCTTCATTAGGGGGGTAAAAATTCATTATTTGTCATGGTGAATCGGTTCAAATGGCGTATTTCGCGTTTCATTAAAGTTAAAACTGCCTCTTTATGGGTAATCAATTCATTTGTGCAAAGTTACATTTCTGAAACGTTATTTCTGTAAGGTTGTTAAAATGTGCCGGGTTTACTGATTTCAATCAAAACCACGATGGACAGAAGGTGAATACTTTGTTACTTTACCGATACGAATATTAAATTGGTAAGACCAATTGACTCCGGGCAAAAAGGCGTAAGACAGGGAATATGGCCTACAGCAAAATTCGCCAACCAAAACTATCCGATGTGATTGAGCAGCAGCTGGAGTTTTTGATCCTCGAAGGGACTCTGCGCCCCGGTGAAAAACTCCCGCCTGAACGCGAACTGGCTAAACAGTTCGATGTTTCCCGTCCCTCTCTGCGTGAGGCGATTCAACGTCTCGAAGCCAAGGGCTTGCTGCTTCGTCGCCAGGGCGGCGGAACTTTTGTTCAAAACAGCCTGTGGCAGAGCTTCAGCGATCCGTTGGTAGAGCTTCTGTCTGACCACCCAGAATCCCAGTTTGACCTGCTTGAAACCCGTCACGCGCTTGAAGGTATCGCTGCTTATTACGCGGCACTGCGCAGCAATGATGAAGACCGTGAACGTATTCGCGAGCTTCATCAGGCCATTGAACGGGCACAAGAGTCAGGCGATCTCGACGCCGAGTCCGATGCCGTCGTCCAGTACCAAATTGCCGTCACCGAAGCGGCTCACAATGTGGTACTCCTCCATCTGCTACGCTGCATGGAGCCGATGCTGGCCCAGAATGTTCGACAAAATTTTGAATTGTTGTATGCCCGCCGGGAAATGCTTCCGCTGGTCAGCAACCATCGTACTCGTGTATTCGAGGCGATAATGGCCGGGGAACCGGAGCATGCGCGTGAAGCGTCGCACCGCCACCTGGCTTTCATTGAGGAAATCTTGCTGGACCGCAGCCGTGAACAATCGCGTCGCGAACGTTCACTGCGTCGCATACAGCAAAGAAAGGATTAAGCGCCTTTTTTAGAGCGCGGCAACTAAACGCAGAACCTGTCTTATTGTGCTTTTGTCGTTCGAAATAGTTTGAGTTGTATCGCAGCGGTGAGCAAATGCCGCCAACAAAGCGACAGCCTGAAAGATGAAGAACAGAAAGCCCAATGGGACAGGTTCCAGACAAATCAACGTATTAGATAGATAAGGAATACCCCCATGTCAGAACGTCTCCAAAATGACGTGGATCCGATCGAAACTCGCGACTGGCTACAAGCGATCGAATCGGTCATCCGTGAAGAAGGTGTTGAGCGTGCTCAGTATCTGATTAATGAGTTGCTTTCAGAAGCCCGCAAAGGCGGCGTGAAAGTAGCAGCAGGTGCAGGGGCTAGCAACTACGTAAACACGATTGCCGTTGAAGACGAACCGGAATACCCGGGCAATCTGGATCTGGAACGCCGTATCCGTTCTGCAATTCGCTGGAACGCGATCATGACCGTTCTGCGCGCATCCAAGAAAGACCTGGAACTGGGCGGCCACATGGCTTCCTTCCAGTCTTCTGCGACCGTTTATGAAGTGTGCTTTAACCACTTCTTCCGCGCACGCACCGAGAAAGACGGCGGCGACCTGGTGTACTTCCAGGGCCACATCTCTCCGGGCGTCTACGCACGTGCGTTCCTGGAAGGTCGTCTGACTGAAGAGCAGATGAACAACTTCCGTCAGGAAGTTCACGGTAAAGGTCTGTCCTCTTATCCGCACCCGAAACTGATGCCAGAATTCTGGCAGTTCCCGACCGTTTCTATGGGTCTGGGTCCAATCGGTGCGATCTACCAGGCTAAATTCCTGAAATATCTGGAACACCGTGGCCTGAAAGACACCTCTCAGCAGACCGTTTACGCCTTCCTGGGCGACGGCGAAATGGATGAGCCAGAATCTAAAGGTGCGATCACTATCGCAACCCGTGAGAAGCTGGACAACCTGTGCTTCATCATCAACTGTAACCTGCAGCGTCTGGATGGTCCGGTAACCGGCAACGGCAAGATCATCAACGAACTGGAAGGCATCTTCGCGGGTGCTGGCTGGAACGTGGTTAAAGTGATGTGGGGCGGTCGTTGGGATGAGCTGCTGCGTAAAGACACCAGCGGTAAACTGATGCAGCTGATGCAGGAAACTGTTGACGGCGATTATCAGACCTTCAAATCCAAAAACGGTGCCTACGTTCGTGAGCACTTCTTCGGTAAATATCCTGAAACCGCAGCGCTGGTTGCCGACTGGTCTGACGATCAGATCTGGGCACTGAACCGTGGTGGTCACGATCCGAAGAAAGTCTACGCAGCACTGAAAAACGCACAAGACACCAAAGGCAAAGCAACTGTTATCCTGGCGCATACCGTTAAAGGTTATGGCATGGGTGACACCGCCGAAGGTAAAAACATCGCGCACCAGGTGAAGAAAATGAACATGGACGGCGTTCGTTACGTCCGCGATCGTTTCAACGTGCCAGTGACCGATGAGCAGGTAGAAAACCTGTCTTACATCACCTTCCCGGAAGGCTCTGAAGAACACACCTATCTGCACGCACAGCGTCAGAAACTGAACGGCTACCTGCCGTCCCGTCAGGTGAACTTCACTGAGACTCTGGAACTGCCTGCTCTGGAAGATTTCTCCCAGCTGCTGGAAGAGCAGAACAAAGAGATCTCTACCACTATCGCTTTCGTTCGTGCCCTGAACGTGATGCTGAAAAACAAGTCGATCAAAGATCGTCTGGTTCCAATCATCGCCGATGAAGCGCGTACTTTCGGTATGGAAGGTCTGTTCCGTCAGATTGGTATTTACAGCCCGAACGGCCAGCAGTACACCCCGCAGGACCGTGAGCAGGTTGCATACTACAAAGAAGACGAGAAAGGTCAGATTCTGCAGGAAGGTATCAACGAGCTGGGCGCAGGCGCATCCTGGCTGGCTGCTGCAACATCTTACAGCACCAACAACCTGCCGATGATTCCGTTCTACATCTACTATTCTATGTTCGGTTTCCAGCGTATCGGTGACCTGTGCTGGCAGGCTGGCGACCAACAGGCTCGCGGCTTCCTGGTCGGTGGTACTTCCGGTCGTACGACACTGAACGGCGAAGGTCTGCAGCACGAAGATGGCCACAGCCACATTCAGTCTCTGACTATCCCGAACTGTATCTCTTATGACCCGTCTTACGCGTACGAAGTGGCAGTCATCATGCATGACGGTCTGGTTCGTATGTACGGTGAAGCGCAAGAGAACGTTTACTACTACATCACCACGCTGAACGAAAACTACCACATGCCGGCGATGCCGGAAGGTGCTGAGGAAGGTATCCGTAAAGGTATCTACAAACTCGAAACCGTTGCGGGTAGCAAAGGTAAAGTTCAGCTGTTGGGCTCCGGTTCTATCCTGCGTCACGTTCGTGAAGCAGCGCAGATCCTGGCGAACGACTACGGTGTCGGTTCCGACGTGTACAGCGTGACCTCCTTCACTGAACTGGCGCGTGATGGCCAGGATTGTGAGCGCTGGAACATGCTGCACCCACTGGAAACTCCGCGCGTTCCGTACATTGCTCAGGTGATGAACGACGCGCCGGCAGTGGCATCTACTGACTATATGAAACTGTTCGCCGAGCAGGTTCGTACTTACGTACCGGCTGATGATTACCGCGTACTGGGTACCGATGGCTTCGGTCGCTCCGACAGCCGTGAAAACCTGCGTCACCACTTCGAAGTTGATGCTTCTTATGTGGTGGTTGCAGCGCTGGGCGAACTGGCTAAACGTGGCGAAATCGATAAGAAAGTGGTTGCGGAAGCAATTACCAAATTCAACATCGATGCAGATAAAGTTAACCCGCGTCTGGCGTAAGAGGTAAAAGAATAATGGCTATCGAAATCAATGTACCGGACATCGGGGCTGATGAAGTTGAAATCACCGAGATCCTGGTCAAAGTAGGCGACAAAGTTGAAGCTGAACAGTCGCTGATCACCGTAGAAGGCGACAAAGCCTCTATGGAAGTCCCGTCTCCACAGGCTGGCATCGTTAAAGAGATCAAAGTCTCCGTTGGCGATAAAACCGAGACGGGCAAACTGATCATGATTTTCGATTCCGCCGACGGTGCAGCAGCTGCTGCACCTGCGCAGGAAGAGAAGAAAGAAGCGGCAGCTCCAGCTGCGGCACCAGCAGCCGCGGCTGCAAAAGAGGTTAACGTACCGGATATCGGCGGCGACGAAGTTGAAGTCACTGAGATCATGGTTAAAGTCGGCGACACCGTTGCGGCTGAACAGTCCCTGATTACTGTAGAAGGCGACAAAGCCTCTATGGAAGTTCCGGCGCCGTTCGCAGGCGTGGTCAAAGAGATCAAAATCAATACCGGCGACAAAGTGTCTACCGGTTCTCTGATTATGGTCTTCGAAGTCGCGGGTAGCGCACCTGCTGCGGCTCCGGCTAAAGCAGAAGCGGCCCCAGCTGCGGCTGCACCAGCGGCTTCTGGCGCGAAAGACGTTAACGTGCCGGATATCGGCGGTGACGAAGTTGAAGTGACTGAAGTGATGGTGAAAGTGGGCGACAAAGTTGCCGCTGAACAGTCACTGATCACCGTAGAAGGCGACAAAGCCTCTATGGAAGTCCCGGCTCCGTTCGCAGGTACCGTGAAAGAAATTAAAATCAGCGCTGGCGACAAAGTGTCTACCGGTTCTCTGATTATGGTCTTCGAAGTGGAAGGCGCTGCGCCTGCGGCGGCTCCGGCTGCTGCGCCAGCACCTGCTGCTGCACCGGCTCAGGCTGCTAAACCTGCTGCGGCCCCTGCTGCAAAAGCAGAAGGCAAATCTGAGTTCGCTGAAAACGACGCTTACGTTCACGCCACTCCGCTGATTCGCCGTCTGGCGCGCGAGTTCGGCGTAAACCTGGCGAAAGTGAAAGGCACTGGCCGTAAAGGTCGTATCCTGCGCGAAGACGTTCAGACTTACGTAAAAGACGCGGTGAAACGTGCTGAAGCTGCACCTGCTGCTGCATCCGGCGGCGGTCTGCCAGGCATGCTGCCATGGCCGAAGATCGACTACAGCAAGTTTGGCGAAATCGAAGAAGTTGAGCTGGGCCGTATCCAGAAAATCTCTGGCGCGAACCTGAGCCGTAACTGGGTAATGATCCCGCACGTTACGCACTTCGACAAAACCGATATCACCGATCTGGAAGCGTTCCGTAAACAGCAGAACGCAGAAGCTGAGAAGCGCCGTCTGGATGTGAAATTCACGCCAGTGGTCTTCATCATGAAAGCGGTTGCTGCGGCGCTTGAGCAGATGCCACGTTTCAACAGCTCTCTGTCTGAAGACGCGCAGCGTCTGACGCTGAAAAAATACATCAACATCGGTGTTGCGGTTGATACGCCAAATGGTCTGGTTGTTCCAGTCTTCAAAGACGTGAACAAGAAGAGCATTACTGAGCTGTCCCGTGAACTGACCGTGATTTCCAAGAAAGCGCGTGATGGTAAGCTGACTGCCGGCGAAATGCAGGGCGGTTGCTTCACTATCTCCAGCATCGGCGGCCTGGGTACAACCCACTTCGCACCGATCGTTAACGCGCCGGAAGTGGCAATCCTCGGGGTTTCCAAATCCGCGATGGAACCTGTGTGGAATGGTAAAGAGTTCGTGCCGCGTCTGATGATGCCAATCTCTCTTTCCTTCGACCACCGCGTGATCGATGGGGCTGATGGTGCGCGCTTTATCACCATCATCAACAACACCTTGAGCGACATTCGCCGCCTGGTGATGTAATCGAAAAGCCGGCCAATCGGCCGGCTTTTTGTCTTCTAATCTCATGAAGGTTGTGAGGTTACTGGCGAAAGCGATATTTCGTGAGCCGTTTGTTGTTTCAAAATTGTTAACAATTTTGTAAACTGCGGGCGGATAGAACGACCCGGTGGACGACGGGTATAAATTAAGAGGTCATGATGAGCACAGAAATCAAAACTCAGGTCGTGGTACTTGGGGCAGGCCCAGCAGGTTACTCCGCAGCATTCCGCGCAGCGGATTTAGGTCTGGAAACCGTCATCGTAGAACGTTACAGCACCCTTGGTGGTGTTTGTCTGAACGTCGGCTGTATCCCTTCAAAAGCGCTGCTGCACGTTGCAAAAGTTATCGAAGAAGCCAAAGCGCTGGCTGATCACGGTATCGTCTTCGGCGAGCCGAAAACCGATATCGACAAGATTCGTACCTGGAAAGAAAAAGTTATCACCCAACTGACCGGCGGTCTGGCTGGTATGGCGAAAGGCCGTAAAGTGAAAGTGGTTAACGGTCTGGGTAAATTCACCGGGGCAAACACCCTGGAAGTTGAAGGCGAAAACGGCAAAACCGTGATCAACTTTGACAACGCGATCATCGCGGCGGGTTCCCGTCCGATTGAACTGCCGTTCATTCCACATGAAGATCCACGCGTGTGGGATTCCACCGATGCGCTGGAGCTGAAATCCGTACCTAAGCGTTTGCTGGTTATGGGTGGCGGTATCATCGGTCTGGAAATGGCGACCGTTTATCACGCGCTGGGTTCAGAGATTGACGTGGTTGAAATGTTCGACCAGGTTATCCCGGCTGCGGACAAAGACATCGTTAAAGTCTTCACCAAACGCATCAGCAAGAAATTCAACCTGATGCTGGAAACCAAAGTGACTGCCGTTGAAGCAAAAGAAGACGGTATTTACGTTTCCATGGAAGGCAAAAAAGCCCCTGGCGAAGCGCAGCGTTACGACGCGGTGCTGGTTGCTATCGGCCGTGTGCCGAACGGTAAGAATCTCGATGCGGGCGCAGCGGGCGTAGAAGTTGACGACCGTGGCTTTATCCGTGTGGACAAACAGCTGCGCACCAACGTGCCGCACATCTTTGCAATCGGCGACATCGTCGGTCAGCCAATGCTGGCGCACAAAGGTGTTCACGAAGGCCACGTTGCCGCTGAAGTTATCGCGGGCATGAAGCACTACTTCGATCCGAAAGTGATCCCATCGATCGCGTACACCGAGCCAGAAGTTGCCTGGGTGGGTCTGACCGAGAAAGAAGCGAAAGAAAAAGGCATTAGCTACGAAACCGCCACCTTCCCGTGGGCTGCTTCTGGCCGTGCTATCGCTTCTGATTGCGCAGACGGCGTGACCAAACTGATCTTCGACAAAGAGACTCACCGTGTTATCGGCGGTGCAATTGTTGGCACCAACGGCGGCGAACTGCTAGGTGAAATCGGTCTGGCTATCGAAATGGGCTGTGACGCTGAAGACATCGCGCTGACCATCCACGCGCACCCGACTCTGCACGAGTCAGTGGGCCTGGCGGCTGAAGTGTTTGAAGGTAGCATCACCGACCTGCCGAACGCGAAAGCCAAGAAGAAATAATCTTCTTGCAGCGATGAAAACGCCTCTCCGGAGGCGTTTTTTTTTGCCTGAAAACTACCCGATTTAGTAGCTATTTCATTGATGTTTTTATTAAAAGTTTACCGTGATCTGCCGATAACTTTTTCACCATTGTGTGGCTAATGGCTGCGCGGTTATTAAGTTCTGGACTCTTTATTACACAAAAAGGAAAAAAAATGTCTTTGAAAAAAGTGGCTGTGATTGGTTTAGTCGCGGCAGCGCTGACGTTGACAGGGTGCGGCGCGATGACTACCGCTGTGAAAAAACGTAATCTGGAAGTGAAAACCCAGATGAGCGAGACCATCTGGCTTGAGCCGTCCAGTGAGAAAACTGTTTATATTCAGGTAAAAAATACCTCTGATAAAGACATGAGTAACCTGCAAACGCTGCTGGCTAACGATCTGAGCGCGAAAGGGTACAAAGTGACCAACTCCCCAGAAAGTGCTTACTACTGGGTTCAGGCAAACGTGCTTAAAGCGAATAAAATGGACCTGCGCGAGACTCAGGGCTACCTGAAAACCGGCTACGAAGGTGCTGCGGTCGGTGCTGCGCTGGGTGCAGGGATCACGGCCTACAACAGCAGTTCTTCCGGTGCTGCACTGGGTGTGGGTCTGGCCGCAGGTCTGATTGGCATGGCTGCAGATGCAATGGTTGAAGACGTGAACTATACCATGGTGACTGACCTGCAGATTTCTGAGCGTAGCAAAGCGAAGGTGACAACCGACAATATTGCCGCCCTGCGTCAAGGCACCTCTGGTGTGAAATTGCAGACCAGCTCTGAACAAGGCGATCGCGCGAAATATCAAACGCGTGTTGTTTCAAACGCGAACAAAGTGAACTTGAAGTTCGAAGAAGCGAAGCCGGTTCTGGAAGCTCAACTGGCGAAATCCGTCGCTAACATTCTGTAATCTCCGTTGCTGTTTGCCGGGACACCTTGGTTGACCCGGCAAACACAATTCCCCCCCGCGTTATCTAGGGTGTCACAAGCTGCCAGTTTTTAGCCTGAGGGTACACAACTGTCGCCTCTGCTCTTCGCTGCGTTTCCTCGCCCAGATTGGCCTGATAAACGTTGTCATCCTGGTTAATCACAAAACTCATCACCCCTGTCTGACCGTAGCTGACGGGCCAGGCGATCATCGCAAAACCGTTGTTTTTGTCAGGTAAAATGCGAAACCGATAGCCGTGATAGCCCGTGCCCGGCACCTGTGGGCTAAACGCCGGGCCAAGCGGGCTGGGGGCTTCGCCAGGGGCGGCAGGCCAGTAGAGGCCATCTTTCTTTCCTTCTGAACTGATGATTTTCTGTGCAAAGGTTTGGTTGAGCGCGTAATAGCTTTGCTGGGCATCAACGTAAGCGTGAAGCGCTTCGATAGCGGCCAGCTCGTTGCGACCAATCTCACGCGTCAGGATCTCATCGGCTGCCTTGCGCATATCAAACTGCCAGCCGGATGCCCCTTTCACGACGGGGATAGGCAATTGCCAGCTGCTCTCGCCCACCACCAGATGCGCGATATCGCCCGCAATGACCGTCGAGTGGCTCACCTTCCAGTCACGTACAAAACGGTCCACGGCGTCAGGGTCGACCCCTTCAGGCGGCAAGAAATTGCGCCAGTCATCCCCAAGCAAGTTCTTCATTTCGCCTTCATTTTGCTCGCTGATAGCTTTTGCCAATGCGTCGGTCGCCTGCTCGGGCGTGCTGAAGTGCTGTTGTGCGATCGCAAAAGTGGAAACCATCAACAGTATCATTCCACCGAGTATTTTCTTTTTCATGTCGATTCCCTTAGCGATGACGAAGTTCACGATGTTCAGTCCGGCCAGCAGGCATTTGTCTCGCCGGTTGATGGGGGCGAGAGGCCATTTGGCGGCTTTGCGATCCGCGCTGCTGTTGCGACTGCCAGTTCCCTGAGCGACTATCGTTTCCACTTAAGGCATTCGCGCGAGGTTGCGTGTTTCGCTGCTGGAGGGTTGGCGAAACACGTTTTTCCTGACGCTGAGAAGTTGTCTGACGATTCTCACGCTGCGCTTTATTGGCCGCTCTTTGCGTGGTCTGGGGTTTGGTGTTGTCGTACCCGCGATAATTATTGCGCTGTGAAATCTGTTTGAGCTGAGCGCTCGACGCCTGACGCTGCGCATCTTTTGTCGCAGGGCGCTGCGTTTGAGATAGCGTTTTGCCCGTCGATTTTTGTACCTGGGCCAGCGCCGCCTGCCGTTGGCTATCGCGATTTACTGGTTTTTGCTGTGTGCCGCTCAACCCTGTCGCCGTGTTGGTGGGATGAAAACGGTTATTGAGCGGGGTGGTCGGATAGGGCACACCGTCACGATAGGCCGGGTTATGCTGCCAGCTGCGATGGGCGTCTGTTAAACGATCCCCGCTGATTTTATTGAAGTTATCGACGTTGATATTGATGTTGTTATTGCCGTTACGGTTATAACCGCCGTTTCGGTCGTAATCGTTATCGTGGTGGTGATGATCCCAGTCATCGTCGTCATCCCAGTCGATATTGCTGAAAATCGCGTAGGTTGTTGCTACTCCCAGGCTGAAGCCCAGGCCTTTCACCAGGCTATCCGTAAATTGCTCACCGGGTGAGGGCGGCAGGTAGACCGGCGGATAGCTGGCGTTGGGCCAGGTCCCGTAGACCGTGGCGGGATTATACGTCGGGACGTACACCACCTGTGGATCGGCGGATTCGATCTTGATCACCGTGGGATTGGTTGCCGTCACGGTCGCGTTTGAAGTGGCATTGGCAGTCTGAGCAGGTTCCTTTTTCTTTTCGGTCGTCACCGTTTGCTGCGGCGTCGATTGCAGCGCACCTGTCTGCTGCGCCAGCAAACGTAAGCGTTGCACAGAATCCATCACGTCTTTGGGCTGTGCGAGGAATGCGTCGCCGAGATTCTGGACCCATGGCGGGTTTTCACCCATCAGCGACATCAGCTGTGGAAAGGCGACCAGCGATTTGACGCTCGGATCCCACGGTTGACCACTCACCGCCTGAATAGCCGCATCACCCTGCATTTTGGGATTATCCTGCGACCACTGTGCGGCCTGGATGACGTTCGCCGGATACGTGGATGCCATAAGGATTTGCGACAGCAGCGCGTCAGGATACAGCGCGATAGGGGCAGTCCACTGATCGATTTGCGCGGCGGTGTAGGTTGGTGCAACGACTGCTACGGGGGGCTGGGCCGCGGGTTGTGGCGCTGCGGGTGGCGTTGCTACTGACGGCGTGGATACGCTCTCCGGCGCGCGGCTTTTCACAAACATGACGCCGGACGCGGCTAACAGCCCGGCACTGCATAACAGCACAATCAGGTGTGGCTTAAAGGGCAACTTCATAGTGTGACTCCAGCGTAAGCAGTGTCGATTGGCGTTCTTGTTGCCGCGAGTATATTCACCCGTGTTTTTACGTTTTGACGAATCTTGGGAAACCACCCGAAGTGTACGGATAAAGAGTGTGAGCATTTATTACACAAATTATACGTGATAGCTAAACGGCGTTTGAATTTCAAAAGGCAAGTTTTACCTCTGAAAGTTGTCCTCTCTCCCCGCTATACCATCCTTAACGATTCAGCAAACTATTTAATGTTGCTTTTTTGTAAACACATTAACACTGTGCAGAAATCCTGCTATGCTGCCCGACGCGGTATCGGGCATTTACCCTACAAACTGCTGTCTCACAGGAGCGTGAAGATAAGCCTGGATACACAACGTGTATGCCGCATTATGATAATGAGAGCGAGGAGAACCGTCGTGCTAGAAGAATACCGTAAGCACGTAGCAGAACGTGCCGCCGAGGGAATTGTACCGAAACCTTTAGATGCAACCCAAATGGCCGCGCTCGTCGAGCTGCTGAAGAATCCGCCTGCGGGCGAAGAAGAATTCCTGTTAGATTTGCTGATCAACCGTGTACCGCCTGGCGTAGATGAAGCAGCCTACGTGAAAGCCGGTTTTCTTGCTGCGATTGCGAAAAGCGAAGCAACCTCCCCACTGGTCACCCCTGAAAAAGCGATTGAACTGCTCGGCACCATGCAGGGCGGCTATAACATTCATCCGCTGATTGACGCGCTGGAAAGTGAAACGCTGGCACCGATTGCCGCCAAAGCGCTTTCCCAAACGTTGCTGATGTTCGACAACTTCTACGACGTTGAAGAAAAAGCGAAAGCGGGTAACCGCTACGCAAAACAGGTTATGCAGTCATGGGCTGATGCTGAATGGTTCCTGAACCGTCCAGCGCTGGCAGAAAAAATGACCGTCACCGTATTCAAAGTGACTGGCGAAACGAACACTGATGATCTGTCTCCAGCACCGGATGCCTGGTCTCGCCCGGATATCCCTCTGCACGCCCTGGCAATGCTGAAAAATGCCCGCGAAGGGATTGTGCCGGATCAGCCTGGTGCGGTTGGGCCGATCACGCAAATTGAAGAGTTAGCCAAAAAAGGTTTCCCGCTGGCCTATGTCGGTGACGTCGTCGGAACCGGCTCTTCACGTAAATCTGCGACCAACTCCGTGCTGTGGTTCATGGGCGATGATATCCCTCATGTCCCGAACAAGCGCGGCGGCGGCCTGTGCCTCGGCGGCAAAATTGCCCCTATCTTCTTTAACACCATGGAAGATGCAGGCGCACTGCCAATCGAGGTAGACGTTAATAACCTGAACATGGGCGACGTGATTGACGTTTACCCGTTCAAAGGCGAAGTACGTAACCACGAAACCAACGAGCTGCTGGCAACGTTTGAACTGAAAACCGACGTTCTGGTCGATGAAGTTCGTGCAGGTGGTCGTATTCCGCTGATTATCGGCCGTGGCTTGACGACCAAAGCGCGCGAAGCCTTGGGTCTGCCGCACAGCGACATTTTCCGTCAGGCGAAAGACGTGGCGGAAAGCGATCGCGGCTATTCTCTGGCGCAAAAAATGGTGGGTCGCGCCTGTGGCGTGACGGGCGTGCGTCCTGGTGCTTACTGCGAGCCGAAGATGACGTCTGTGGGTTCTCAGGACACCACCGGCCCGATGACCCGTGATGAGCTGAAAGATCTGGCGTGCCTGGGCTTCTCTTCCGATCTGGTCATGCAGTCGTTCTGTCATACGGCTGCGTATCCAAAACCGGTCGATGTGACCACGCACCACACGCTGCCTGACTTCATCATGAACCGTGGCGGCGTCTCACTGCGCCCTGGCGATGGTGTTATCCACTCGTGGCTGAACCGTATGCTGCTGCCGGATACCGTCGGCACCGGCGGTGACTCCCATACCCGTTTCCCGATTGGCATCTCCTTCCCGGCGGGTTCTGGTCTGGTGGCGTTTGCGGCCGCAACGGGCGTGATGCCGTTGGATATGCCGGAATCCGTTCTGGTGCGCTTTAAAGGCAAAATGCAGCCGGGCATTACGCTGCGCGATCTGGTGCATGCGATCCCGCTGTATGCGATCAAACAGGGTCTGTTGACCGTTGAGAAGAAAGGCAAAATCAATATCTTCTCTGGCCGTATCCTTGAGATTGAAGGCCTGCCAGATCTGAAAGTGGAGCAGGCGTTCGAACTGACCGATGCTTCCGCTGAGCGTTCTGCTGCGGGCTGTACCATCAAGCTCAATCAGGAACCGATTATTGAGTATCTCACCTCAAATATCGTGCTGCTGAAGTGGATGATCGCAGAAGGCTACGGCGATCGTCGTACGCTGGAGCGTCGCGTCCAGGGCATGGAAAAATGGCTGGCGGATCCGCAGCTGCTCGAAGCCGATGCTGATGCAGAATATGCTGCAGTGATCGACATCGATCTGGCGGATATCAAAGAACCAATCCTGTGCGCACCAAACGATCCTGATGACGCGCGTCCGCTGTCTGCCGTGCAGGGCGAAAAGATCGACGAAGTGTTTATCGGTTCCTGCATGACCAACATCGGCCACTTCCGCGCTGCTGGCAAGCTGTTGGATACGCATAAAGGCCAGCTGCCAACGCGTCTGTGGGTGGCTCCGCCAACCCGTATGGATGCCGCACAGCTGACCGAAGAAGGTTACTACAGCGTGTTTGGTAAGAGCGGTGCGCGTATCGAAATCCCTGGCTGCTCTCTGTGTATGGGCAACCAGGCGCGTGTAGCTGACGGTGCGACGGTGGTTTCTACGTCGACCCGTAACTTCCCGAACCGTTTAGGGACGGGCGCGAACGTCTTCCTGGCCTCTGCGGAACTGGCGGCGGTTGCGGCGCTGATTGGCAAACTGCCAACGCCGGAAGAGTACCAAACCTTCGTGGCGCAGGTAGATAAGACGGCGGTGGATACCTACCGTTATCTGAACTTCGATAAGCTCTCTCAGTACACCGAGAAAGCGGACGGCGTGATTTTCCAGACGGCAGTATAAACAGCAAAACCGTCCCTTCGCAGACGGTTTAAATGTTTGAACCCTCTCCCATGAGAGAGGGCAGAGGTGAGGGCATCAGACCGCAACGTCGTGCTCTCACCTTTTTATTTTCATTCCTCCCGCGCGTTCCGCTTTTTTTCTTCCTCTCTGCTGCGATAATTACGCTATTGGCTTTGCAGAGGAAAATACAATGGATTACGAATTCTTACGCGATATCACCGGTGTGGTGAAAGTGCGTATGTCGATGGGCCACGAAGTGGTCGGGCACTGGTTTAACGAAGAGGTCAAAGAAAACCTCGCGTTGCTCGATGAAGTGGAACAAGCGGCACGCACGATAAAAGGCAGCGAACGGTCCTGGCAACGTATTGGACATGAATACACGTTATGGATGGACGGTGAAGAAGTCATGGTGCGCGCCAACCAGATGGAAATCTCGGGCGACGAAATGGAAGAGGGTATGAGCTATTACGATGAGGAGAGTTTCTCGCTGTGCGGCGTTGAGGACTTTTTACAGGTCGTGAAAGCCTACCGTGAGTTTATGCAACAGAAGTGATCCACCGGAGCATCCTTGCTCCTGGCGTGTTTTACACGGCCGGAATATTGCGGCCGTAGTAGATTTCGCGCATCTCTTTCCAGAGCAGGTCGGTGATGACCTTTCGCTCTTCTTCGCTTAAGTCTTCTGGCTGGGTATGGAACATGTAGTGCTTAAGGTCGAACTCCTTAAGCAACATCTTGGTGTGGAAGATATTTTCCTGATACACGTTCACGTCCATCATGTCGTACAGCCCCTTCATGTCCTCAGACATAAAGTTCTGAATCGAGTTAATTTCATGATCGATAAAATACTTCATGCCATTGATATCACGGGTAAAACCGCGCACGCGATAATCAATCGTCACGATATCGGATTCAAGCTGGTGGATAAGATAATTCAGCGCATTGAGTGGTGAAATCACGCCGCAGGTCGACACTTCGATATCGGCGCGGAAAGTGCACAGCCCGGCTTCCGGATGGCTCTCCGGATAGGTATGCACGCAGATGTGGCTTTTATCGAGATGGGCCACCACCGCTTCTGGCAGAGGACCTGGATGTTCGGTCGGATCGATAAGCTGTGGATCCACAGGCTCTTCGCTCACCAGAATCGTGACGCTCGCGCCCTGCGGCTCATAATCCTGACGCGCAATGTTCAGAATATTGGCTCCGATGATGGAGCAGGTTTCTGACAGAATTTCGGTCAGACGGTTGGCATTGTAGAGTTCATCGATATAGGCGATATAACCATCGCGCTCTTCTGCGGTTTTAACGTAGCAGATATCGTAAATACAAAAACTCAGGCTTTTCGTCAGATTGTTAAAGCCATGCAGTTTCAGTTTTTTCAATTTAGCTCACCTCCTTAGAGGACAGTGCGTCTTGCAAATATTGCGGCAAGGCGAACGCTGCCGTGTGGACGGCCGGATTGTAGTAACGGCATTTCAGGTGGGTCTGATGAAAGCGTGCAGCAATGATCTCGGTGGAGAGATGGCGTAAAACGTCGTTATCCGTCGCCCACGCGAAGGTCATAATCCCGCCGTAATAGGTAGGAATCGCAGCCTGATAGAAACTGACATCACCGAAGTAATGGCTCAGTTTACGATGGCTGTCGATCGCTTCGTCCTGTTGCAGGAAGCAGACGCCGTTCTGGGCAACGAAAATCCCGCCAGGGTTCAGGCAGCGTTTGCAGCCTTCGTAAAATGACGAAGTGAAGAGCGTGGCGCCAGGGCCAATCGGATCGGTGCAATCGGAGATGATCACGTCAAACGTTTGATCGGTCTGATTCACAAAGTTGACGCCGTCGTCGATCACCAGCGTAAAGCGCGGATCGTCATAGCTGCCTGCATTGTGACTGGGCAGGTACTGGCGGCAGAACGAGACGACACCCGCGTCGATTTCCACCATCGTGATCGTTTCGATAGATTTATGGCGAGACACTTCGCGCAGCATTGCGCCGTCGCCACCGCCGATAATCAGCACATGTTTTGCGTGTCCGTGCGCCAGTAACGGCACATGGGTCATCATTTCATGATAAATAAACTCATCACGTTCGGTCGTTTGCACTACGCCATCCAGCGCCATCACGCGGCCAAATGCAGCGTTCTCGAAAATGATCAAATCCTGATGATCGGTTTTCTCATGATAGAGCACGTTATCCACGGCAAAGTACTGACCAAACTGGTCATGCAGCGTTTCGTGCCACACTGTTTTATCGGTCATGAGCTGAACCCTCCTTTGTTAATATCTATTACACCCACGCAATATGGGCGCAACATCATAGCGAACAAGAACCGCGCAAGCACGGCCATTATTTCAACAAAGGGGCGTCGGGAAGATTATTTGACGTAGGCGAGCAGGCTGAGCGAATCGCGGGCCAGCGCTTTGCATTTTTTCGCGACAGGAATGCCAATGCCGCTTAAATCGCGGTAACTGTCTTCACCGAGCGCCTTCATGTCAAAGCTATCGTAGTTGCTGAGATCCCATTGATTCTGCTGGGCAAAAAAGACCAGTGCGCGACGAATCTGCCCATTGGGTAAATTCTGGTAACCGCAATCGTTTTTCAGGAAAACAAAAACCGCCGTTAAATCGGCCATATCTTCCGCTTCATTTTCACTTAGCGCATAACTGTTCGCACACATAGCCATCAGGCTGCCGAACAAAATTGTCCTGAAAAACGTCTTCATTGCTTCTACCACTGCATCACGGAAATTTAACGTTAGCATATTTGCGACCAGCGAGACGACCTTTATTATTGCCACTTTACTTGACCTTCCGGTTAGGGGAGGGTTTAAGCTCAAAATATCGCCTGCAGGAAAAAAGGAATGAACATGCAACGTCGTGATTTTTTGAAATATTCAGCTGTGTTGGGGGCTGCCAGCGCATTACCGCTCTGGAGTCGCGCTGCTTTTGCCGTCGACAGACCCGCATTACCGATCCCTGATTTATTGGTCGCAGATGCGCGCAGCCGCATTCAGCTCGTCGTTCAGTCAGGAAAATCTGCCTTTGGCCCCCATAACGCCACCACATGGGGATATAACGGCAATTTGCTTGGGCCTGCCCTTCAATTGCGCAGAGGCAAAGAGGTCACGGTTAATATTCATAACACGCTTGCCGAAGAGACGACGTTGCACTGGCATGGCCTTGAGGTTCCGGGCGACGTTGACGGTGGGCCGCAGGGCATTATCAAACCGGGCGGCCAGCGCACGGTGACGTTTACGCCTGACCAGCGCGCAGCGACCTGTTGGTTCCATCCGCATCAGCACGGTAAAACCGGCCATCAGGTGGCGATGGGGCTGGCGGGGCTGGTATTGATTGAGGATGACGAAAGCCGCTTGTTGCGCCTGCCAAAACAGTGGGGCATCGACGATGTGCCGGTCATCGTGCAGGACAAAAAATTCAGTGCTGACGGGCAAATCGATTATCAACTGGATGTGATGACGGCGGCGGTGGGCTGGTTTGGCGACACGCTTCTGACCAACGGCGCGATTTATCCGCAACACGCCGCCCCGAAAGGCTGGCTACGGCTGCGATTGCTTAACGGGTGTAACGCGCGTTCACTCAATTTTGCCACCAGCGATCGGCGTCCGATGTACGTGATAGCCAGCGATGGTGGGCTGTTGGCCGAGCCGGTGAAGGTCAGTGAACTGCCGATGCTGATGGGCGAGCGTTTTGAAGTGCTGGTGGATATCAGCGATGGCAAGCCGTTTGATCTCCTCACGCTGCCCGTAAGCCAGATGGGCATGGCCGTCGCACCGTTCGATAAACCGCATCCCGTTTTGCGCATTCAGCCACTGCTGATCACGGCTTCTGGCGAAATGCCAGACACGCTCGCCGCCATGCCTGCGCTGCCGTCCCTGGAGGGATTAACGCAGCGTAAACTCCAGCTCTCTATGGATCCGATGCTCGACATGATGGGCATGCAGGCGCTGATGAATAAATACGGCGACCAGGCGATGGCCGGGATGCAGCACGGACAAATGATGGGCCATATGAATATGGACCACGGCAAGATGGACCATGGGAAGATAGGCGGGATGAATCACGGCGATCATAAATTTGATTTCCACAACGCTAACCGCATTAACGGCAAGGCCTTTGATATGGATACGCCGATGTTTGCTGCCGCGAAAGGGCAGTATGAGCGCTGGGTGATATCGGGTGAAGGCGACATGATGCTGCATCCGTTCCACATTCACGGTACGCAGTTCCGCATTTTATCAGAGAACGGTAAAGCGCCAGCGGTCCATCGTACGGGCTGGAAAGATACGGTTCGCGTGGAAGGTGGCGTGAGTGAGGTACTGGTGAAATTCGAGCACGACGCGCCGAAGGAATTCGCCTATATGGCGCACTGCCATCTACTGGAGCATGAAGATACGGGAATGATGCTCGGGTTTACGGTGTAGACCCGCGTCGCCTGATGCCCTCACCCTGGCCCTCTCCCGCGGGAGAGGGAACAGACATTAAAAAAGGCAACCGAAGTTGCCTTTTTGCTTTTATTTCACATCGTCAGGCAGAGCGTACGCGACAATGTAGTCGCCCATCTTAGTACCAAACGAACCGTGACCGCCCGCAGAGATAACAACATACTGCTTGCCATCCACTTCATAGGTCATCGGCGTCGCTTGTCCACCCGCAGGCAGACGGCCTTGCCACAGTTTTTCACCGTTGCTCATGTTGTATGCACGCAGGTAGTTATCTGCGGTCGCCGCGATGAACAGGACGTTACCCGCGGTGGAAATCGGGCCACCCAGCATCGGCATACCCATATTGAACGGCACTGGAATCGGCATCGGGAACGGCATGCTGTCCTGTGGCGTACCAATACGTTTTTTCCACACAACCTGATTGGTTTTCAGATCCAGCGCGGAAATATAACCCCATGCAGGCTGTTTACACGGCAGGCCAAACGGTGACAGGAACGGGTTCAGCGTCACGCCAAACGGTACGCCGTACTGCGGCTGAATACCCGCTTCTGTACCGCTACCTTTCGCGTCTTTCGGCTGTTCCATCGGATTACCCGGACCGCGTGGGATCAGCTTAGAGACGAACGGCAACGCCATCGGGTTAGCGATCGCTACCTGACGGTTAGGATCAACTGAAATACCGCCCCATTCGAACATCCCCAGGTTCCCCGGGAACACTAGCGTGCCCTGCTCAGACGGCGGCGTGAAGATGCCTTCATAGCGCAGCTGATGGAACATCACGCGGCACACCAGCTGGTCGAACATGGTGGCGCCCCACATATCGGCACCAGTCAGGTCTTTCTTCGGACGGAAGCTCAGATCCGAGAAAGGCTGCGTTTTAGTGACGTAATCGCCTTTGGCTGCACCTTGCGGAACCGGTTTTTCCGGCGCCGGAACCACCAGTTTGCCGTTGGTACGGTCAAGCACAAAGATGTTGCCGGTTTTCGCCGGGGCATAAATCACCGGAACGGTTTTGCCGTTAACGGTGATATCTGCAAGCGTCGGCTGGGACGGCATATCCATATCCCACAGGTCGTGGTGTACGGTCTGATAGCTCCAGGCCAGTTTCCCGGTCGTTGCATTCAGCGCCACGATGGCGCTGGCGTAACGTTCCTGCTCTGGGGTACGGTTACCGCCCCAGATATCCGGGGTGGTCACACCCATCGGCAGATACACCAGGTCCAGCTTCGCGTCATACGCCGCAGGTGCCCAGGAGTTCGGCGAGTTGAAGGTGAACGTGTGTTCATCCGCCGGAATCGCGTTAGGATCTTTCGCGCCCGGATCGAAGGCCCACAGCAGTTTGCCCGTGTTAACGTCGAAACCACGGATCACACCGGACGTTTCGCGAGTCGAGAAGTTATCCGTGACCGAACCGGCGATCACAATCGTTTTATCGGTGATAATCGGCGGGGAGGTCGGTTCATACAGACCCGGCGTGGTATCCGGCATATTGGTCTGCAGATTCAGAATGCCTTTGTTGCCAAAGGTTTCGCACAGCTTGCCGGTTTCGGCGTTAATGGCGAACAGTCGGCCATCGTTGACCGGCAGCATGATGCGACGCGGGCAATCGGCCACCACTTCCGGGCTGGCATTATCCGCACGGGCTTCGTGATAGGACACGCCACGGCAGGTAATGTGCTGGAACGACGGATTAGAATTAAGCTGCGGGTCGAAGTGCCATTTCTCTTTACCGGTAGCGGCATCAAGCGCGAACAGACGCTGGTGCGCGGTACACAGGTAAAGCATGTTGCCCACTTTGATCGGCGTCACTTCGTTGGTCAGTTCGCCCGGATCGTTTGGCTGCTTCAGGTCGCCGGTGCGGAACACCCAGGCTTCCTTCAGGTTTTTAACGTTATCGGCGTTGATTTGCTTCAGCGGAGAATAACGTTGGCCTTCCTGGTTGCGGCCATAAGCCGGCCAGTCACCGTCTGCAACGTCAGAGATTGCCGCCGCGGGTGTGGAATCTGCGCTCAGCGTGCCTTTCACTTCCTGCGGATCGTTAAATCCAGCCCAGGTTAGCATGCCGCCCGTAATCAGCAGGGACACCACCAGCGCGGTAACCGCACCGCTGGAAGGAACCCTCAGGCGACGCCAGACGAACGGCAGGATCAGCCAAATCCCAAAGAAGACCAGGATGTCGCTGCGCGGTGTCAGCGCCCAGAAGTCGAAGCCAACTTCCCAGACTCCCCAAATCATTGTGACAAGAAGCAGTGCAGCATAGAGCCACAGTGCGGATCGTTTACCCTTTAAGAGCAGAACGGTTACGCCAACCATAACCAGGCCCGCAATCGGGTAATACCAGGAGCCGCCTAATGCGACCAGCCAGACGCCACCGATTAACAGATAGAGTGCGCAAAACGCTGCGAACGCTGCTGTTAATGTCACCAGTAGACGCGACTGTTGAACTTTTGTTTCAGCCATAGAAAAGTACTCTTCAGTTTTGTTAAAATTTTGATAGCAATTAATTATAGGTATTAACAAGTGTGATCGGAATCACAAATTGAGCTTTTAACAACTCATGCGCCAGGCCAATCCATTTGCTGGTATACTGCAGGGCTTGTGAATCAATGCCGGACGCCAGGGCATCCCCATTGATAGATTGGTTTTAAAATCATACGGTTAGTAAAATGAAACATACTGTTGAAGTGATGATCCCGGAAGCGGAGATCAAAGCGCGTATCGCTGAACTGGGTCGTCAAATCACCGAGCGTTATCAGGACAGCGGCAGCGAAATGGTGCTGGTGGGTCTGCTGCGCGGCTCCTTCATGTTCATGGCAGACCTGTGCCGCGAAGTGCAGGTGTCCCACGAAGTCGATTTTATGACCGCCTCCAGCTACGGCAGCGGCATGTCTACCACGCGTGATGTGAAAATCCTGAAAGACCTGGATGAAGATATTCGTGGCAAAGATGTGTTAATCGTTGAGGACATCATCGACTCCGGTAACACCCTGTCTAAAGTGCGCGAAATCCTGAGCCTGCGTGGGCCAAAATCGCTGGCGATTTGCACCCTGCTGGATAAACCCTCGCGTCGTGAAGTCGACGTTCCGGTGGAATTTATCGGCTTCTCGATTCCGGATGAGTTCGTGGTGGGTTACGGCATTGATTATGCGCAGCGCTATCGCCATCTGCCGTATGTCGGCAAAGTCGTGTTGCTGGACGAGTAAACGAAGAAAAGTAAAAGCCGGGTCACGCCCGGTTTTTGCACACTTATTTATGATTGACGTGTTTTTTTGTCAGGTTAGACACACCCTGACGATAGCGTTGTTCAAGCGTTTCGCGGTTAGTCGCGGTGACTTCCAGATTGCGCAGCAACCCGTCATGAATACCGTATGCCCAGCCATGAACTGACACCTTCTGCCCGCGCTTCCACGCTGAACGCATAATGGTCGAGTGTCCTAAGTTGTACACTTGTTCCATCACGTTAAGTTCACATAGCGTGTCCAGACGACGTTCCTGCGGCATTTCGCCCAGCAGTGAACTATGTTTGAACCAGATATCGCGAATGTGCAGTAGCCAGTTATCGATCAAACCCAGTTCCGGATTTTCGATTGCTGCCTGTACGCCACCGCAGCCGTAGTGGCCGCAAATAATAATATGTTCAACTTCCAGAACGTCCACGGCGTACTGAACAACGGACAGGCAGTTGAGATCGGTGTGAATCACCAGGTTTGCAACGTTACGGTGAACGAACAGTTCGCCGGGTTCAAGACCTGTCAGGCGTTCTGCCGGGACGCGGCTGTCGGAACATCCAATCCATAGAAAGCGCGGATTCTGCGCTTGCGCCAGTTTTTCGAAAAATCCCGGATCCTCTTCTATCAGCATTTTTGACCATAGTGCATTGTTGCTGATGAGTGTATCTATGTCATTCATAGAGGTTAACGACCTGTAACCGAGTAATAGCGTTGCGCTAATATAGGGTAACTCGACTTTTATTGAAACCACACAACGTGTGTCAGAACTATAGGTAAGCTTATTTCATGACAATTGCACTGGAGCTTGAGCAGCTTAAAAAAGTCTATCCGGGCGGCGTCCAGGCGCTACGCGGGATCGATCTGAAAGTGGAGGCCGGGGATTTTTATGCCCTGCTGGGGCCGAACGGCGCGGGGAAATCCACCACCATCGGTATTATCAGCTCGCTGGTAAACAAATCTTCCGGCAAAGTCGCGGTGTTTGGGTATGACCTGGAAAAAGACGTGGTCAACGCCAAACGCCAACTGGGGCTGGTGCCGCAGGAGTTTAACTTCAACCCCTTTGAAACCGTGCAGCAGATTGTGGTTAATCAGGCGGGGTACTACGGCGTTGAGCGCCATGACGCGGTCGCGCGTAGCGAAAAGTATCTAAAACAGCTCGATCTGTGGGAAAAACGCGACGAACGTGCGCGCATGTTATCCGGCGGGATGAAGCGTCGTTTGATGATCGCTCGTGCGCTGATGCACGAACCCAAGCTGCTGATCCTTGATGAGCCAACTGCGGGCGTGGATATCGAACTTCGCCGCTCAATGTGGGGATTTTTGAAGGATTTAAACGACAAAGGCACCACGATCATTCTGACAACGCACTACCTTGAAGAAGCCGAAATGCTCTGTCGTAACATCGGTATCATCCAGCACGGTGAACTGGTGGAAAATACCTCGATGAAGAATCTGCTCTCCAAGCTGAAGTCGGAAACCTTCATCCTCGATCTGGCATCGAAAAGCCCGCTGCCAACGCTGGAAGGCTACCAGTATCGTCTGGTGGATACGTCGACGCTGGAAGTGGAAGTTCTGCGTGAGCAGGGTATTAACAGCGTGTTTTCACAGTTGAGCGCGCAAGGCGTGCAGGTATTGAGTATGCGAAACAAAGCCAACCGACTGGAAGAACTGTTCGTCTCGCTGGTCCATGATAAAAGAGGAGAGCAGGCATGACGCATCTTTACTGGGTGGCGCTGAAAAGTATCTGGGCGAAAGAAATTAACCGCTTTATGCGCATCTGGATCCAGACGCTGGTCCCGCCCGTGATCACCATGACGCTGTATTTCATCATCTTCGGTAATCTGATTGGTTCCCGTATTGGCGAAATGCATGGTTTCACCTACATGCAATTCATTGTCCCAGGTTTAATCATGATGGCGGTGATCACCAACGCGTACGCGAACGTGGCGTCGTCGTTCTTTAGCGCCAAATTCCAGCGAAACATTGAAGAGTTGCTGGTCGCGCCGGTTCCTACGCACGTGATTATCGCCGGATATGTCGGCGGTGGTGTGGCGCGTGGCCTGTGTGTTGGCATTCTGGTGACGGCCATTTCACTGTTCTTTGTGCCGTTCCAGGTACATTCGTGGTTGTTCGTTGCGTTAACGTTGCTGATGACGGCGATTCTGTTCTCGTTAGCGGGTCTCTTGAATGCCGTATTTGCGACCACGTTTGATGATATCAGCCTGATCCCCACCTTCGTGTTAACGCCGCTGACCTATCTCGGCGGGGTGTTCTATTCGCTGACGCTGCTGCCGCCATTCTGGCAGGCCCTGTCGCACCTGAACCCGATTGTTTACATGATCAGCGGCTTCCGCTTTGGTTTCCTCGGTATCACGGACGTGCCGCTGTTCACTACTGTCGCGGTGCTGGGCGTGTTTATTATCGCTTTCTACATTTTGTGTTGGTATCTGATCCAGCGTGGGCGCGGTCTGCGCAGCTAAGCTCACTATCCCGGCAGTACTGAGTCTGCCGGGACATTTTCTTGACTGTTATCACCGTAAACTCATCGTCACTCCGCTAAACTACTCGCCTGCTAAGGAGAGACGCTATGCTGGGTTGGGTGATTACCTGTCATGATGACAACGCTCAGGCTATTCTCGAACGCCTGGAGAAGAATTTTGGTCCGCTGCCAAAATGTCTGGCGGTCAACTACTGGCCTGGGCTGAGCACTAATATGCTCAGTCGTATGATGTGTGATGCTCAGCATCAAACGGATACGGGCGAGGGCGTGATTTTCCTCACCGACAAATCCGGTGCGGCGCCCTATCGTGCGGCCGCATTGTTGAGCCATAAGCATGAAAATTGCGAAGTCATTTCCGGCATTAATTATGAGCTACTCGAAATGATGTATCCGCTACGGGAAACGCTTAGCAGCGGTGAATTTCGCGATATGATTGTCGGACAGGAGATCCCCGGTGTAAGCAGCCTGTGGCATCAGCAACAGAAAAACCCGCCTTTTGTCCTGCTGCACGACCTGTATAAGAATTAAACATTGGTATTGATGCCGCTTTTGTTACAATAACGCCAGTTTTCCGCTTCGACACAAACCTCATGCTCACGCGTATCATTTTCCTGCTTTTGCTGCTGGTATCCGGCGGCGTTTCTGCCAGTTTATTAAGCCAGCAAGGCTTACCCGCTCAGTACATGCAAACCACCGAAGATGCGGCCATCTGGGCGCAGGTGGGGAATAATGTCGTTAACGTCGGCAACGTTCGTGCAGGACAGATTATTGCCGTGGTCCCGACCAATGCTGATTACTACGAATTTCGTTTTGGCTTTGGGACCGGATTTATCGATAAAGGCCATCTCGAAAACGTGCAGGGCAAACAGCGCGTTGAAGATAGCCTCGGCGATCTGAATAAGCCCCTGAGCAATCAGAATTTAATCACCTGGAAAGACACTCCGGTGTATAACGCCCCAAACAACGGCAGTGCGCCTTTCGGGACGCTCAGTGACAATCTGCGCTACCCCATTCTGAATAAACTTAAAGACCGCCTGAACCAAACCTGGTTTCAAATCCGCATCGGCAATCGGCTGGCGTGGGTGAGCAGTCTGGATGCGCAGGAAGACAGCGGCATTCCGGTTATCACGTATCACCATATTTTGCATGATGAAGAGAATACCCGCTTTCGCCACACCTCAACCACCACCAGCGTGCGTGCATTCAATAACCAGATGACCTGGCTGCGCGATCAGGGCTATACCACGTTGACGATGTACCAGCTCGAAGGTTATGTGCGTAACAAAATGAACCTCCCGGCACGTGCGGTGGTGATTACGTTCGACGATGGTCTGAAGTCGGTCAGCCGCTACGCCTGGCCGATCCTGAAGGAGTACGGCTTCAAGGCGACGGCATTTATTATTTCATCGCGCATTAAAGGCCATCCCCAGAAATGGGACCCGAAATCGCTGCAGTTCATGAGCGTATCGGAACTGAAAGAGATTCAGGATGTGTTTGATATTCAGTCTCACACCCATTTCTTACATCGTGTAGATGCCAATAAACACCCAATTTTATTGAGCCGCAGCTACCACGTCATTTTGTTCGATTTTGAACGCTCACGACGCGCGCTGGCACAGTTCAACCCTCGCGTTCTGTATCTCTCGTATCCGTTCGGCGGCTATGATGATAAAGCGGTGAAAGCGGCTAACGATGCGGGTTTTCATTTGGCGGTGACGACGGTGAAAGGGAAGGTGAAACCGGGAGATAATCCGTTCTTACTGAAACGTTTATATATTCTGAGGACGGATTCGTTAGAGACCATGTCGCGGCTGATCAGTAATCAGCCGCAAGGGTAAATCAGGCAACCTGAACGGGAATGGCTTTTGCCGTACGTTTCATTTCATTGTCGCCTTCGAAATAGGCCACTTTCGGCTGCCAGCGACGCGCTTCTTCGTCAGACATCATGACAAAGCTGGCGATGATCACAATGTCACCCACGGACGCGCAGTGTGCGGCCGCACCGTTGACAGAGATAATTTTGGAGCCGCGCTCGCCTGCAATCGCATAGGTTGAGAAGCGGTTGCCGTTAGTGACGTTCCAGATATCAATCGCTTCGTTTTCAAGAATTCCGGCTGCGTCGAGAAAATCCTGGTCAATCGCACAAGAGCCTTCATAGTGCAGATCGGCCTGAGTGACTTTTACGCGGTGAAGCTTACCTTGCAGCATTTTGCGAATCATTACGTCTACCTTTAATCATCATGCTTTACCCTTTCAAGGTCGAGAGGGCAGGGTGAAGGGATATTTCCCAGGCAAATATCGGCGCAGTATTGCCCGATTTTTAGTCGGTGTCTACTGCGTCAGCTCAACCACTTTATTGTCGATCAGGCGCGCCTGACCGAGCCATGCTGCGACCAGAATCACCGCGCGTTTGCTGGTGTCTGAAAGCTCCAGCAGCGTATCGGCGTCACGGATTTGGATATCGTCGGCGCGCAAACCTTTGTCGTTCAACTCTTGCTCGGCCAGCGCGACAATCTCTTCTGTTGATAGCTCTTTAGCCTTCAGCTGTTCCGCCATCGCGTTCATCACTTTGCACAGACCCGGCGCGATTTTACGCTGGTCGGCAGTCAGATAACCATTACGCGAGCTGAGCGCCAGCCCGTCTTTGGCGCGAACAATCGGCACGCCCACGATCTCAATGTCGTAGCCCATATCGGCCACCATTTTGCGGATCAGCGCCAGCTGCTGAAAATCTTTCTCGCCGAAGCAGGCGATATCCGGCTGGACCAGGTTGAACAGCTTGCTGACAATCGTTGATACGCCACGGAAATGCCCCGGGCGGCTGGCGCCCTCAAGCATGGTCGAAATCCCCGGAACGTCGACATAGGTTGCGCCCTCTGTCCCCTGCGGGTAGATATCCGAAGGCGCAGGGGAGAAGACGAAATCAACGTGGCGTTTTTTGAGCTTTTCGCAATCTTCCTGCAGCGTGCGCGGATAGCGCGCCAGATCGTCGGCACGGTCGAACTGCATCGGGTTGACGAAAATACTGACCACGACCACATCAGCACGGGCTCTTGCTTCGTCGACCAGTTTCATATGGCCGTCGTGGAGATTGCCCATGGTTGGCACCAGGGCGATGCGTTTACCTTCCTGACGCAGGCGACGAATGTGCTGGCGCAACAGCGGCAGGGTTTCAATGATTAGCACAACGAGACTCCTTAATGGAAACTGTGTTCTTCACCCGGGTAAACACCGGATTCGACGTCGGCAATATACTGCCTGACTGCGGCGCGCATGTCGCCCGCTTCACTGAGGAAATTCTTCGCGAATTTGGGAATGTGGCCGCCGGTAATGCCAAAGGCATCATGCATCACCAGAATCTGCCCGTCGGTGACGTTACCTGCACCAATCCCGATGACCGGGATCGTGAGCGCGTCGGTCACGCGTTTTGCCAGCTCAACGGGCACGCATTCCAGCACTAACAGCTGAATACCCGCGGCTTCCAGCGCCAGGGCATCATCAAGCAGGATCTGTCCCGCATCACCGCGGCCCTGAACTTTGTAGCCACCAAAGATATTCACCGACTGCGGCGTGAGCCCCAGATGTCCGCACACGGGCACGGCGCGTTCGGTCAGCATTTTGACGGTATCAACCAGCCACGCACCGCCTTCAATTTTGACCATGTTAGCACCCGCGCGCATCACGGTAGCAGCATTTTCAAATGCCTGCTCTGGCGTGGCGTAACCCATAAACGGCAAATCAGACAGCAGCAGGCAGTGAGGTGCCCCGCGACGAACGGCGCGAGTGTGATAAGCAATGTCGTCTACCGTCACTGGCAGAGTGGAATCATGTCCTTGTACCGTCATCCCTAACGAATCGCCGACCAGCATGACGTTTATCCCTTCTTCAGCAAACAGTTTTGCAAAACTGAAGTCGTAGGCCGTGATCGTGGCGAAGCGTTTTTTTTCCTGTTTGCATTTCTGCAGTAAGGAGATGGTGGTTGGTTTCATAATGTTTCCTGATGGCCCAAAGCGATTCTTTGCGCATTCTAACAGTAACATTCGGGGGAACAATGATTTTAGGCAACCGATTAATCACAAATCAGGGAGAGAAAATCGGCAGAAAAGAGGATTACCAGAGCGCGGGTTTTTTGGCGTTAAGCTGCTGCAATACGGCCTGTAACGAGGTGCCATCGGGGAAGGTGAGGGCGGGGGCGACTTCAAGCAGCGGCCAGAGCATAAAACCACGATTTTTCATGTCGTAATGCGGAACGGTCAGGCGTTCGGTCTGGATGATCTCATCGCCAAAAAGCATGATGTCGAGATCCAGCGTGCGCGGTCCCCAGCGTTCATCTTTACGGACACGCCCCTGTTGTAGCTCAATGCGCTGGGTATTATCCAGCAGCGTTTCGGCGTCAAGCGCGGTGTCCAGCACCACGGCGGCGTTCAGATAATCGGGTTGATCCTGTGGGCCCAGCGGCGGCGTGCGGTAATACGCAGAAACCGCCATCACGCGGCTCTGTTTGATATCAGCCAGCGCCTGAACGGCAGCATTCACCTGATCCAATGGAGAGGCCAGATTGCTGCCGATGGCGATGTAAGCGAGGGTCATGCACTGCCCTGGCGCGGTGCGCGCTTGCGTGGGCGGCGATGACGACGGCGCGGTTCGGGCTCTTCGTCGAGATTCGTGAGCATCCCTTTTTGTTCCGGCGGTGCTGAGACCTGGAACTCGCCCCACCACTGCACCAGACTTTGCAGCTCTTTATTGTTTTCAATCTCAGCACGCAGCGCCAGCAGATCGTACGCCGCGCGGAATTTTGGATGCTCC
This sequence comes from Lelliottia sp. RD5, assembly GCF_056032945.1. Classification (NCBI taxonomy): domain Bacteria; kingdom Pseudomonadati; phylum Pseudomonadota; class Gammaproteobacteria; order Enterobacterales; family Enterobacteriaceae; genus Lelliottia; species Lelliottia sp. RD5. Next base: position 207,236 of record NZ_JBVYHQ010000006.1, read on the forward strand.
ATCAGCTTCCAGGCGCGCTTGCCCTGACGGCGAGACATACGCAACTGCAACTGCCAGATATCACGAACCAGCGTAGTGATGCGTTTCGGGATCGCCAGAGTACGGCAGGCCTCGTCGAGCACATCATTCGCGGCAAGCGCAAAGGCATCGTAATAGGCCAGCCCGCTTTCCTGGGCAATTTTCTGCGCGGTTTCCAGTAGTGGATACCAGAACATCGCCGCAAACAGGAATGCCGGATTGACGCGCATATCATTGTGAATGCGGGTGTCTGTGTTTTTCAGCACCTGAGCAATGATGCGCTCCATCGGGCTATCACCGCTTTCGGTAAAGTAGCGAACGATGGACGGAAACAGCGGCTGGAACAGGCTATTTTCACGCAGCAGTTTATAGGTTTCGTAACCATAACCCGCCTGCAGTAATTTCAGCACTTCTTCAAACAGACGCGCAGGAGGCACATCGTTGATGAGCGTCGCCAGTCGCGGGATCGGCTCTGCCGTTTCGGCGCTGATCTGCATGTTCAGCTTGGCGGCGAAACGCACGGCGCGCAGCATGCGCACCGGATCTTCGCGGTAGCGCGTTTCAGGATTACCAATCAGACGAATCACGCCCTCTTTCAGATCCTTTACGCCGCCCACGAAATCACGCACCGAAAAATCGGCCACGCTGTAGTAAAGGCTGTTGATGGTGAAATCGCGACGCTGGGCGTCTTCTTCGATAGAACCAAAAATGTTGTCGCGCAGCAGCATGCCGTTCTGGCCGCGCTGCGAGGTGGTACGATCCGCTGGCGCGCCCGCTTCGTGATGACCACGGAACGTCGCCACCTCGATGATTTCTGGGCCAAACATGACGTGAGCGAGACGGAATCGACGGCCCACCAGGCGACAGTTACGGAATAACTTGCGCACCTGTTCAGGCGTGGCGCTGGTCGTCACGTCAAAATCTTTCGGTTTTTGGCCGAGCAGTAAATCGCGAACCCCACCGCCCACGAGATAGGCCTCATAGCCTGCTTTATTCAGACGATAGAGCACCTTGAGGGCATTTTCACTGATATCTTTGCGGGAAATAGTGTGCTGCTCACGCGGAATAACCGACATATGGGATTGAGCAATAGCGTCATTCGCTACGCTTTCATCGCGGCTTAGCACCTTACGGCAAAAATTAGCAACTCGAGTAAAAATAGTACACCTCGTAGTGTGTTTTGTTATGAAAAAAGCGGCTAATCATAGCTCAGCAAGATGCGTTTGAGAATGCTGGATTTTAGGCACCGCCGATAGCACCCAATTATCAATGGATATTTTCAGTAATTCATCAAGACGTAAATCCTGCCATTCGCTTGTGACATTCTGATTCAGAAATCGCAGCGCGTCGATCAAAACAGGTCGTGGATCGCCATTTGGCAACGCAGGTGCGTGGTTCTGTTTCGAGAGTTTATTCCCTTGCGCATTTAACGCCAGCGGCAAATGGATATAACCCGGAACGCTCCAGCCGAAGAGTTTATACAGTGAAATTTGACGCACCGTCGGCTCAATCAGATCGGCGCCGCGCACAATTTCCGTCACGCCCTGGAAATGGTCATCCACTACCACGGCGAGGTTATACGCAAATAAACCATCACGTCGGTGAATAATAAAATCTTCATTCGCCAGGCGTTTATCGGCGTGAATCTCGCCGAGCAGCAAATCGTTAAAATGGGTCACGGGTGAATGTTGCAGTAAACGGACGGCGGCGTTTTCGGGACCGTGATTCAGGTGTCGGCAATGACCATCGTACACGCCGCCAGCGCTCTGAATACGTGCGCGGGTACAGGTGCAGTAATATGACAAACCTTTTGAGTGCAGCCACGCCAGGTGTTCGCGATAAGCGTCATGTCGCTGGGATTGCCAGAGAACGTCGCCGTCCCAGTTCAGGCCATAATGTTCCAGCTGATGCAGAATGGTTTTTGCAGCACCGGGAACTTCACGCGGAGGATCAATATCTTCGATGCGAACGCGCCAGATGCCGTTATTCGCCCGCGCTTGCAGGTAACTGCCCAGTGCGGCAATAAGCGATCCGAAGTGCAATTCACCGGAGGGGGATGGCGCAAAGCGCCCGATATAGTCTGATTGAGGCATATTCACGGCAGACAAAAAGTAACAAGGCGGGAGAGACTCCCGCCTTTATGATCGTGATAACAGGGCTGGAATTAACCGGCCATTTGCTTTTCGCGGATTTCAGCCAGCGTTTTGCAGTCGATGCACAGATCGGCAGTCGGACGCGCTTCAAGGCGACGAATACCAATTTCTACACCGCAGGATTCGCAGAAGCCGAAATCTTCGTCTTCAACCTTCTTCAGCGTCTTCTCAATCTTCTTGATCAGCTTGCGCTCGCGGTCACGGTTACGCAGTTCGAGGCTGAACTCTTCTTCCTGAGCGGCACGGTCAACCGGGTCCGGGAAGTTTGCTGCTTCGTCCTGCATGTGGGTAACGGTGCGATCGACTTCATCCCTAAGTTGATTACGCCATGCTTCAAGAATACGCTTGAAGTGAGACAGCTGGGCTTCGTTCATATACTCTTCGCCCGGCTTCTCTTGATATGGCTCCACCCCAGCGATGGCGAGAATACTCAGGGACGATGTTTTACGGTTTTGCCCTTCTTGCATGTTGCTTCTCCTTAACACGCACTATCGATCCCCGTGTGGGGGAAAAATCAGGTCGCTATAAATAGCAGATGCTTTTCCGTAAGGCAATTATCTAAACGTAACACTTGACAAGCCTGTGAGGAAAAGCGTATTTGCGCACGCGGCCAGAACACCAAATCGCCATCTTCTAACCCCTTATAACACAACGGGGAGAGTGGACTTCAGAGTCATATTATCGGCAGAAAGTTCAGCTTTATAAGCTAAAATTTCTACCCCCTGCTTTTGTGCCTCATTCAACAATTGTGCGTACTTCGGGTCAATATGACGGGCCGGGGAAAATCGTTCAATGGCTGAATGCAAAACCGCAAACAACAATACGGCGCGCTTCCCCGTCGCCGCAACAGTCATTAACTCTCGCAGATGCTTTTGGCCGCGTAGCGTCACCGCATCCGGAAAGTAGCCATTATCCCTGTCTGCTAACGTCACTGATTTGACTTCAATATAGCACTCAGGGCGATCGTCCGCCTGCAACATAAAATCAATTCTGCTGCCTTCCTCGCCATATTTCACTTCGCCTTTAAGGGAAGCGTAGCCAGTTAACGCCGGGATCGTATTGGTGGTGATGGCTTCTTTAACCAGTTGATTCGCGCGTTGGGTATTCACACAAATAAACGCCCCTTGCTGGGTCTCGGTGATTTCCCAGGTGTGCGCATATTTGCGTTTCAGATTTTCTGACGTGGAGTACCACACCGTATCGCCGGGGGTTGCGCACCCGGTCATCGCCCCAGTATTCGGGCAGTGTAGCGTCAAATGTTCACCCGCAGGCGTCACGACATCCGCCAGAAAACGTTTATAGCGCTGGATAAGCGTGGCGGATTGCAGGGCGGGGCTAAACTTCATCGGAAATCCTTGGTTGTTCGCTTAACGCAAAGCGCTGAAGCGGCGTATATCGGGTGCGTCCGTTTGAGAAAACTGATTCGTAAAGGACGAATTCTGTGACCGAAAACGTCCAGTGAAAGCCCGGTGGCGGGATGGCGACGGCATGGCGGGTGTTTCGCAACAGGGTGATATGAGGATGAAACGGCTGCGGGCTTTGATAGCACCCGCTGCGCGCGGCTTGCGCTCGCAAAAGATTGGCCAACTGCAGTAATCCACGCGGCGGCTGACGCGTTCCCAGCCACACGACGCGGGAACGCAACCACTGACCGGCGTCATCGAGATTCAGGGTAAAACCCGGCTGAAGGATACGTCCGGCCAGTTTAGCCAGCGCCTGTTGTTTATCCGCGCTGACGTCACCCAAAAAAGCCAGCGTGAGATGTAAATTCGCCGCGGCAACCGGATGTCCGGCGTCCGGCTGGAAATGTTCAGCGCGCCAGCGAACGATTTGCCGCTGTATTTTGGCGGGCGGTTCAATAGCGAAAAACAGGCGTTTCGACTCAGACATACGGGGGACTCGGTAATGATATGCGCCGATGCTACAATGTACGCCGACGAATGTTAACCCTCTGGAGCAGTTAGTGTCCTCATTGCCGGTCGCCGCCGTACTTCCCGAGCTTCTTGCCGCCTTACGCCATGCCCCTCACGTCCTGCTGAACGCGCCTACCGGGGCGGGTAAATCGACGTGGCTGCCGCTACAGATCCTCAAAGAGGGCGATATTTCCGGGAAAATCATTCTGCTGGAACCGCGCAGGCTGGCGGCGCGCAATGTGGCGCAACGCCTGGCCGAACTGCTCGGTGAAAAGCCCGGCGAAACCGTGGGTTATCGTATGCGCGCGGAAACCTGCGTCGGTGCGACGACGCGGCTGGAAGTGGTGACGGAAGGGATCCTGACCCGGATGCTGCAAAACGATCCCGAGCTGAACGGTGTGGGGCTGGTGATCCTTGATGAATTTCATGAGCGCAGCCTGCAAGCCGATCTGGCGCTGGCGCTGCTGCTCGACGTGCAGCAAGGGCTGCGTGAGGATCTCAAGCTGCTGATCATGTCCGCCACGCTCGACAACGAACGGCTGCGACAGATCCTGCCCGATGCGCCGGTCATTTCCTCTGAAGGGCGTGCGTTTCCGGTTGAACGTCGCTATCAAACGTTGCCCGCCCATCAGCGCTTCGATGAAGCGGTTGCTATCGCGACGGCTGAGCTGTTGCGCCACGAATCCGGATCATTACTGCTGTTTTTACCCGGCGTGGGCGAAATCCAGCGCGTTCAGGAGAAACTGACTGCGCGCGTGGGCAGCGATGTTGTGCTGTGTCCGCTGTACGGCGCACTTTCTCTGAATGAACAGCGCAAGGCGATACTTCCGCCGTTCGTCGGCCAGCGAAAAGTGGTGCTGGCGACCAATATCGCCGAGACCAGCTTAACCATTGAAGGCATCCGTCTGGTGGTCGATACGGCGCAGGAGCGGGTGGCAAGTTTTGATCCGCGCACCGGACTGACCAAACTGGTGACGCAGCGTATCAGCCAGGCTTCCATGACGCAGCGTGCGGGTCGCGCCGGGCGTCTGGAGGCGGGGATCTGTCTGCATCTCACCAGCGCGGAACAGGCCGAGCGCGCCGCCGCGCAAAGTACGCCAGAAATTTTGCAAAGCGATCTTTCAGGATTGCTCATGGAACTGTTGCAGTGGGGATGCCCCGATCCGGCGCAGCTCTGCTGGCTCGATCGGCCGCCGGTGGTGAATCTGACGGCGGCGCGGCAATTGTTAACGCAACTGGGTGCTCTGGACGGCGATCGGTTAACGCCAGCAGGCCAGAAAATGGCTGCACTGGGTAACGATCCGCGCCTGGCGGCGATGCTGATTGTCGCGAACGGCGATGATGAGATTGCCACGGCAGCAAAACTTGCCGCCATTCTGGAGGAGCCGCCGCGCGGGGCGAGCAGCGATCTGGCTTCGGCGTTCTCCCGTCATCAGCCGAACTGGCAGCAGCGCGCGCAGCGGCTTTGTCAGCGGCTTAACAGCCGGGGCGGGACGCTGGACAGCGATAAAATCACCGAACTGCTGGCGCAGGCTTTTCCCGACAGGATTGCCCGTCGGCGCGGCCTGGACGGGCGCTATCAGCTTGCAAATGGAATGGGTGCGATGCTGGACAGCGACGATGCGCTGACGCGGCATGAGTGGCTCATCGCGCCGCTGCTGTTGCAGGGCAGTCAGTCGCCCGATGCGCGTATTTTGCAGGCGGTGGCAGTGGATATTGATGCGTTAACGCGCCGTTGCCCGCAACTTTTGCAGCAGTCTGATACCGTTGAGTGGGATGACGCGCAGGGCACCTTAAAGGCGTTTCGCCGCAGCCAGATTGGTCGACTCACGGTAAGTGTTAAACCGCTGGCAAAGCCGTCAGAAGACGAATTGCACCAGGCGATGCTGAACGGTATTCGTGATAAAGGCCTGAACGTCCTGAGCTGGACGCCGGAGGCTGAACAGTATCGACTGCGTTTACACTGCGCGGCGCAGTGGTTGCCGGAAGATGACTGGCCTGCGGTTGATGATGAAACGCTGCTGGCCTCACTGGAGACGTGGTTATTGCCCGAAATGCGCGGTGTGCATTCGCTCAAAGCGCTTAAATCTCTGGATGTTAAGACAGCGTTACAGAATTTACTCGACTGGTCATTGCGCCAACGTCTGGATAGAGAGCTTCCTGGGCATTACACTGTGCCGACCGGAAGCCGGATAGCCATTCGTTATCATCAAGATAATTCACCGGCGCTGGCCGTGCGGATGCAGGAGATGTTTGGTGAGTCCGCCACGCCATCCATTGCAGAAGGGCGTGTTCCGCTGGTACTTGAGCTATTATCACCTGCGCATCGTCCGCTGCAAATTACGCGTGATTTAAGCGCGTTCTGGGCCGGAAGCTATCGCGAAGTGCAAAAAGAGATGAAAGGGCGGTACCCAAAGCATGTCTGGCCGGACGATCCGGCAAACACAGCACCGACGAGACGGACGAAAAAATATTCGTAACCGAAGTGGGGAGTGCAGTGTGAAACCCTCACCCCGGCCCTCTTCCTCAGGGAGAGGGGGAAAACACGCAAGACTTTTGCCATTGAAAAGTTTAGGTGTTTATTTTTGAGAGATTTCTTCTTTCACCGCCTGGTGGAAGAAAAGAGAATCGGGCCTTTGCGCCTGACAGTTGCGGAGAAAAAGCATGGCGGGGAATGACCGCGAGCCAATTGGACGTAAGGGTAAACCTGCGCGTCCGGCGAAGGAAAAAGTGAGCCGTCGTCGCCTCAGTGATGAGGATTATGACGATGACTATGAAGACGATGATGAGGATCAAGAACCCATGCCGCGTAAAGGTAAAGGCAAAGGGCGGAAGCCTCGTGGACGACGCGGCTGGTTCTGGCTGCTGCTGAAGCTGTTTATTGTATTTGTTGCCCTGATGGCGATTTACGGTGTGTACCTGGATCAAAAGATCCGCAGCCGTATCGACGGTAAAGTCTGGCAGTTACCGGCGGCGGTATATGGCCGCATGGTGAACCTTGAGCCAGATATGTCCATCAGCAAGAACGAAATGGTCAAACTGCTGGAAGCGACACAGTATCGTCAGGTGACGAAGATGACGCGTCCCGGCGAGTTTACCGTGCAGGCGAAAAGCATCGAGATGATCCGTCGTCCGTTTGATTTCCCGGACAGTAAAGAAGGGCAGGTGCGTGCGCGTCTGACCTTTGACGGCGATCGTCTCGAAACAATCGAGAACCTGGAAAGCAACCGCCAGTTCGGTTTCTTCCGTCTCGATCCGCGCCTGATCACCATGCTCTCTTCACCAAACGGCGAGCAGCGCCTGTTTGTGGCGCGTAACGGCTTCCCGGATCTGCTGGTCGATACGCTGCTGGCGACGGAAGACCGTCATTTCTACGAACACGACGGCGTGAGTTTGTACTCCATCGGTCGTGCGGTGCTGGCGAACCTGACGGCCGGACGCACGGTGCAGGGGGCGAGTACCCTGACGCAGCAGCTGGTTAAAAACCTGTTCCTCTCCAGCGAGCGCTCTTACTGGCGCAAGGCCAACGAAGCGTACATGGCCGTGCTGATGGATGCCCGCTACAGCAAAGATCGTATTCTTGAGCTGTATATGAACGAGGTGTATCTCGGTCAGAGCGGTGATAACGAGATCCGCGGCTTCCCGCTGGCGAGCCTGTATTACTTTGGTCGTCCGGTAGAGGAACTGAGCCTCGATCAGCAAGCGTTGCTGGTGGGCATGGTGAAAGGCGCGTCAATCTATAACCCGTGGCGCAACCCGAAGCTGGCGCTTGAGCGTCGTAATCTGGTCCTGCGTTTGCTGCAACAGCAGCAGGTTATCGATCAGGAACTTTACGAGATGCTGAGTGCGCGTCCGCTGGGCGTTCAGCCGCGCGGTGGGGTGATCTCTCCGCAGCCTGCGTTTATGCAGATGGTGCGTCAGGAGCTGCAAACCAAGCTTGGCGATAAGGTGAAAGATCTCTCCGGCGTGAAGATCTTTACCACGTTCGACTCGGTCGCGCAGGACGCCGCTGAGAAAGCCGCAGTTGACGGCATTCCGGTGCTGAAAAAGCAGCGTAAGCTGAGCGATCTGGAAACCGCGATGGTGGTGGTCGATCGTAATTCCGGTGAAGTTCGTGCGATGGTCGGCGGTGCTGAACCGCAATACGCGGGCTACAACCGTGCGATGCAGGCGCGTCGTTCAATTGGTTCTCTGGCAAAACCAGCGACCTATCTGACCGCGCTGAGCCAGCCGAATCAGTATCGACTGAACACCTGGATTGCCGATGCACCGATTGCCCTGCGCCAGCCTAACGGCCAGGTGTGGTCGCCGCAGAACGATGATAAACAGTTCAGCGGTCAGGTGATGCTGGTGGATGCGCTAACCCGTTCCATGAACGTGCCGACGGTTAACCTCGGTATGGCGCTGGGTCTGCCTGCGATTACGGACACCTGGCAGAAGCTGGGGGTAGCGAAAGATCAGCTGCATCCGGTGCCGGCGATGATCCTGGGCGCGTTGAACCTAACGCCAATCGAAGTGGCGCAGGCATTCCAGACGATCGCCAGCGGCGGTAACCGCGCTCAGCTCTCTTCTCTGCGTTCGGTTATCGCTGAAGACGGCTCGGTGCTGTATCAGAGCTTCCCGCAGGCGGAGCGCGCGGTGCCTGCGCAGGCCGCGTATATGACGCTGTGGACGATGCAGCAGGTTGTGCAGCGCGGTACGGGTCGCCAGCTTGGCGCGAAATATCCGGGTCTGCATCTGGCGGGTAAAACCGGGACCACCAACAACAACGTCGATACCTGGTTTGCAGGGATTGACGGGCGTGAAGTGGTGATCACCTGGGTTGGCCGCGATAACAACCAGCCGACCAAGCTGTACGGTGCCAGCGGGGCGATGTCAATTTATCAGCGCTATCTGGCTAATCAGTCTCCGGTTCCGCTGAACCTGACGGCGCCAGAAGATATCGTCGATATGGGCGTGGATGATTCCGGTAACTTCGTTTGTGGCGGCGGGGTGCGTACCTTGCCTGTCTGGACGACCGATCCGGATTCGCTGTGCCAGCAAAACCCAACGCAGCAACCGACGGGCAATCCGTTTGAACAGTCTTCTCAACCTCAGCAGCAGCCGCAGCAACAACAGCCGCCGCAGCAGAATGAGAAGAAAGACAGCGACGGCGTCGCAGGCTGGATCAAAGATATGTTCGGCAGCAACTAGTCTCCTTCATCCCCCTCCGCAGTGAGGGGGATTTTTCACTTCCGTCATACATTCTTCTAACCTGGTTTTCATCTCAGTTTAACCCCGCGTTTCTACTTGTTTAATTCTTAAACCCTCAATTCTTGTAGGGGCGCATATTGCTTGCTATGCCGCCAGCGTTTCGCCTATTATTCTGCGGTCATAATAATAATTCTCGTTTACGTTATCATTCACTCTTTCATCAGAGATATACCAATGGCGCTTAAAACTGCTCAGCCAATGAATGCTTCGCTGCGTAAAATCGCAGTCGTTGTAGCCACAGCGGTTGCCGGCATGTCTGCATACGCTCATGCGGCTGAAACCCCAAAAAAAGAAGAAACCATTACCGTCACGGCCGCTCCGGCTGCACAGGAGAGCCCGTGGGGGCCTGCGCCGACGATTGCGGCAAAACGCACGGCAACGGCGACGAAAACCGATACGCCTATTGAGAAAACCCCGCAGTCTATTTCCGTGGTCACGCGTGAAGAAATGGACATGAAACAGCCGGGTACGGTTAAGCAGGCCCTGGCCTATACGCCAAGCGTCTTTGCCACTCGCGGTGCATCCACGACGTACGACGTGGTGTCTATTCGTGGCTTCACAACCTCCAGCACTGTGAATACCAACCAGTATCTGGATGGGATGAAGCTGCAAGGTGATAACTACTCTGAAGCGTCCATGGACCCGTATTTCCTTGAACGTGTTGAACTGCTGCGTGGCCCAACGTCCGTCCTGTACGGAAAAAGCCATCCGGGCGGCGTCGTCAGCATGGTCAGCAAGCGCCCGACCACCGAGCCGCTGAAAGAAATTCAGTTCAAGATGGGCACCGATAACCTGTGGCAAACCGGGTTTGATTTCAGCGATGCGATTGACGATGACGGCGTGTGGTCATACCGCCTGACCGGTCTGGGCCGAAGTGAAAATGCGCAGCAGGAGATGGTCAAATCCACCCGCTATGCCATTGCGCCTTCCTTTAGCTGGCGTCCTGACGATAAAACCGATTTCACTTTCCTGAGCAACTTCCAAAGCGACCCGGATGCGGGCTATTACGGCTGGCTGCCGCGGGAAGGTACCGTTGTGCCTTACTATGACGCCAACGGAAAAGCGCACAAGCTGCCGACCGATTTTAACGAAGGCGAGGAAGACAATAAGATCTCCCGTCGCCAGAAGATGGTGGGCTACAGCTTCGCGCATGAATTTGACGACACCTTTACCGTGCGTCAAAACCTGCGTTACGCCAAAATTAACACCCTTTACCGCTCGGTCTACGGTAATGGCTATATCGCCCCGGCACAGATCAGCCGTGCCTACGTGCGTTCTGATGAAGATCTGAACTCATTCACAGTGGATACCCAGCTGCAGTCTAAATTTGCGACCGGTGCCGTCGATCATACCCTGTTAACGGGGGTTGATTATCTGCGTATGCGCAATGACATTAATGCAGACTATGGCACTGCCGATCCGATCAGTATGACCAAGCCTGCGTATGGTAATCCGAATGTTGACGTTTACTACCTGTACAAAGTGCTTAATCGTCAGGAGCAAACTGGCCTGTATGCGCAAGACCAGGCAGAATGGGATAAGTGGGTGCTCACAATGGGTGGTCGCTATGATTTCGCCAAAACCTCCGCGCTGACCCGTACCTCCGGCACTACCGCAGAAATTAACGATCGGGCATTCACCTGGCGCGGCGGTATTAACTACCTGTTCGATAACGGCATCACGCCGTACTTTAACTACAGCGAGTCATTCGAACCGATCTCGGGTACCACCCAAGGCGGTAAACCGTTCGATCCGGCGCGCGGCAAGCAGTACGAAGCGGGCGTGAAATATGTACCTAAAGATCTGCCTGTTGTTGTCACGGCGGCGGTCTACCAGCTTACCAAAAACAACAACCTGACTGCCGATCCGGCGAACCCGACCAGCGGCTTTAGCGTGCAGGGCGGTGAAATTCGCTCACGTGGCTTTGAACTGGAAGCCAAAGCAGCGGTGAATGCCAATGTCAACGTGACGGCATCCTATAGCTACACTGATGCAGAATATACGCACGATACCTGGTATGAAGGCCGTCGTCCGGCGGAAGTGCCACGTAACATGGCCTCATTGTGGGCGGATTACACCTTCCACGAAACGGCGCTGAGCGGTCTGACCGTGGGTGCAGGGACCCGTTACATTGGTAACACGGTTTCTTACTATTCAGCCGCCTCTCCAAAAGCGTACCAGTCATTTAACGTGGCGGGCTATGCGCTGGCGGATGCGACCGTGAAATACGATCTGGCGCGCTTTGGACTGCCTGGTTCTTCGGTCGGCGTTAACGTGAACAACATCTTTGACCGTGAGTATGTCTCCAGTTGCTACAGCGAATACGCATGCTACTGGGGTGCAGGACGTCAGGTTGTCGCCACTGCGACCTTCCGCTTCTAATCTCCTTTTGGGCACGGTTCGCCGTGCCCTTTTTATTTAAGTTGGCCACCATGCAGGATAAAAACTCGCAATCCGATACCACCTTTACGCTCGATAACACCTCCTTCCGCGTGCCCGGACGCACCTTGCTGCATCCGCTCTCCCTGACGTTCCCTGTTGGCAAAGTGACCGGCCTTATCGGCCACAACGGTTCGGGTAAATCCACATTGCTCAAAATGCTGGGTCGCCATCAGCCGCCATCAGAAGGGGATATCCTGCTTGATGGACAGCCGCTCGACAGCTGGAACAGCAAGGCGTTTGCCCGCAAAGTTGCCTATCTACCGCAGCAACTGCCGCAGGCTGAAGGGATGACCGTGCGCGAGCTGGTGGCGATAGGGCGTTATCCGTGGCACGGTGCGCTCGGGCGTTTTGGCGTGGCCGACAGAGAAAAAGTGGACGAGGCGATCGCGCTGGTCGGCTTAAAACCGCTCGCGCATCGCCTGGTCGATAGTTTGTCCGGCGGTGAGCGTCAGCGGGCGTGGATCGCAATGCTGGTGGCGCAGGACAGCGACTGTCTGCTGCTCGATGAACCGACCTCCGCGCTGGATATCGCGCACCAGGTGGATGTCCTGGCGTTAATCCATCGTCTCAGCCAGCAAAAAGGGCTGACGGTGATTGCCGTTCTGCATGACATCAACATGGCCGCGCGCTACTGCGACTATCTTGTGGCGCTGCGCGGCGGGGAAATGATCGCCCAGGGCACACCATCTGAGCTGATGCGCAGCGAAACGCTGGAGCTGATTTACGGCATTCCGATGGGCATTCTGCCGCATCCGGCCGGCGCTGCACCGGTGAGCTTTGTCTACTGATGCGGGATTCTATGATTAGTCGCCGTCGCTTACTGACGGCCATGGCGCTTTCGCCACTGCTGCTAAAAATGGGCACCGCCCGCGCCGCCGCCATCAACCCGCACCGAATTGTGGCGCTGGAGTGGCTGCCGGTTGAGCTGATGTTGGCGCTGGGTATCACGCCCTACGGTGTGGCGGATATTCCCAACTATAACCTGTGGGTCAACGAGCCAAAAATCCCGGACTCGGTGATTGATATTGGTTTGCGCACCGAACCCAATCTTGAGTTACTGACCCAGATGAAGCCGTCCTATTTAGTCTGGTCTGCGGGCTACGGCCCGTCTGCGGAGACGCTGGCGCGCATCGCGCCGGGCCGCGGTTTCTCGTTCAGCGACGGTAAAAAACCGCTGACCATGGCGCGTCACTCCCTCTCTGAAATGGCGCAGCTTCTGGATGTAGAGGCGGTGGCAAAAGAGCATCTCGATCATTTCGACAAGGTTATCGACGCCTTAAAACCGCGCTTTGCGCATCGTGGCGATCGGCCGTTGCTGATGGTCACGCTACTGGACGCGCGGCATATGCTGGTGTTTGGCAAAAACTGCCTGTTCCAGGAAGTGCTCGATCGTTACGGGATTCCGAATGCCTGGGAAGGCGAGATGACGTTCTGGGGCAGTACTGCGATCGGTATCGATCGTCTTGCGCAGTTCCGCGATGTTGACGTGCTCTGTTTTGATCATGGTAATGAGCGTGAAATGCAAACCCTGATGGCGACGCCGCTGTGGCAGGCCATGCCGTTTGTACGTGAACAGCGTTTCCAGCGTGTGCCAGCGGTGTGGTTCTACGGCGCGACGCTCTCTGCGATGCACTTCGCCCGCGTGCTTGACGGTGCGATCGGAGGCAAAGCATGAAATCACGTTTCGCGCTTTTCCCGGCGCTCCTGCTCGGCGTCGTTTTCATTGCCGCGCTGCTTCTGACGGGGGTAAATCTGTCGATTGCGCTGCCGCGTGGGCAGTGGGGTCAGGCGATTTCCGTTCCGGATATCGACAATATCCAGCAGATGATTTTCCACTACAGTCTGCTGCCGCGGCTGGCGATTTCGCTGCTGGTTGGCGCAGGTCTGGGTCTTGTCGGCGTGCTTTTCCAGCAGGTCTTGCGTAATCCGCTGGCGGAGCCAACCACGCTTGGCGTCGCCACCGGCGCGCAGCTTGGGATCACGATCACCACGCTCTGGGCGCTGCCTGGCGCGTTAACCAGCCAGTTTGCCGCGCTGGCGGGCGCATGCATCGTGGGGGCGCTGGTGTTTGGCGTCGCCTGGGGTAAACGCCTCTCTCCGGTCACGCTGATTTTGGCGGGCCTGGTGGTCAGTCTGTACTGCGGGGCGATCAATCAGCTGCTGGTGCTGTTTCATCACGATCAGCTGCAAAGCATGTTCCTCTGGAGCACTGGAACGCTGACGCAAACCGACTGGAGCATCGTGCAGCGCCTGTGGCCGCAGTTGCTCGGCGGCGTGCTGCTGACCTTGCTGCTGCTGCGTCCGTTGACGCTGATGGGGCTGGATGACGGCGTGGCGCGCAATCTCGGCCTGGCGCTGTCGCTGGCACGTCTGGGGGCTTTGACGCTGGCGATCGTGCTCAGCGCGCTGCTGGTCAATGCTGTGGGGATTATCGGCTTTATCGGGCTGTTTGCGCCTCTGCTGGCGAAAATGCTCGGTGCGCGCCGATTGCTGGCGCGCCTGATATTGGCTCCTCTGATTGGGGCGCTGATCCTCTGGCTTTCCGACCAAATTATTCTCTGGCTGGCGCGCGTCTGGATGGAAGTTTCGACCGGGTCCGTCACGGCGCTGATTGGCGCGCCGCTTCTGCTCTGGCTGCTGCCGCGTCTTCGCAGCATGAGTGCGCCGGCGATGGATGCCGGGGACAAAGTGTATGCCGAGCGCCAGCACATCCTGTGGTTTTCCCTGGCGGGTGTCGGCGTGCTGGTTCTCATCTGCTGGCTGGCGCTGTCTCTGGGACGCGATGCCAGCGGCTGGCATTGGGCAAGCGGAACACTCCTCAACGACCTGGCGCAGTGGCGCTGGCCGCGAATCTCCTCCGCTCTGATTGCGGGCGTCATGCTGGCTGTGGCGGGCTGTATTATTCAGCGCTTAACCGGCAACCCGATGGCGAGCCCGGAAGTGCTGGGGATCAGCTCCGGCGCGGCGTTTGGCGTGGTGTTGATGCTGTTCTTTGTACCGGGCGATGCCTTTGGCTGGCTGATGCCGGCGGGCAGTCTCGGCGCGGCGGCCACGCTTTTCATTATCATGATCGCGGCGGGGCGCGGCGGTTTCTCGCCGCATCGCATGCTGCTGGCGGGGATGGCGCTGAGTACCGCGTTTACCATGCTGCTGATGATGCTGCAGGCCAGCGGCGATCCGCGCATGGCGCAGATCCTGACGTGGATTTCAGGTTCAACATATAACGCCACGGGCGCTCAGGTGATGCATTCCGGCATCGCGATGCTGTTGCTGCTGGCGGTGACGCCGCTGTGTCGTCGCTGGATGACCATTTTGCCGCTGGGCGGTGAAACCGCGCGTGCCGTGGGCGTCGCGCTGACGCCGTCGCGCGTGGGACTGCTGTTGCTGGCGGCTTGTCTGACGGCGGTCGCGACCATGACAATCGGTCCGTTGAGTTTTATTGGCCTGATGGCACCGCATATTGCGCGCATGATGGGCTTCCGTCGCACGATGCCGTTTATCGTGATGTCGGCGCTAACGGGTGGGATGATACTGGTCATCGCGGACTGGCTGGGCAGAATGGTGCTGTTCCCATATCAGATCCCGGCAGGACTGCTATCGACCTTTATCGGCGCGCCGTACTTTATTTATCTGTTGAGAAAGCAGAGTCGGTAATAAATGCAAAAAGGCAACCTCGGTTGCCTTTTTTAGTGTTTTCGCCCTCTCCTGTGGGAGAGGGCATCAGGTCGCACGCATCAAAGCTTCGCAAACACCTTACGCGCTGCGTCGATGGTTTTATTGATATCTTCCACGCTGTGCGCGACGGACATAAAGCCCGCTTCGAACGCTGATGGCGCCAGATACACACCTTCTTCCAGCATCAGATGGAAGAAACGCTTGAAGCGCTCAACGTCGCATTTCAACACGTCCTGATAGCAGGTCACGGTTTTCGCATCGGTGAAGAAGATCCCGAACATGCCGCCAACGTGGTTCACCACCAGCGGAACGCCCGTTTCTTCCGCCGCTTCCAGCAGGCCGTTAGCCAGTTGCGTGGTCAGATCGGTCAGGGTTTCGTGAATGCCAGGCTGCGCGACTTCGGTCAGACAGGCAAAACCAGCGGCCATGGCGATAGGGTTACCGGACAGCGTACCGGCCTGGTAAACCGGACCGGTTGGTGCCAGGGCTTCCATCACATCTTTGCGCCCACCAAATGCGCCCACCGGCATACCGCCGCCGATAATTTTGCCAAGGCAGGTCAGGTCAGGCACTACATCGTAATAAGATTGCGCGCCCGCCAGCGCGACGCGGAAACCGGTCATCACTTCGTCGATAATCAGCAGCGCGCCGAATTCGTCACACAGCGCGCGCAGGCCCGGCAGAAACTCTGGTTGCGGTGGAATACAGTTCATGTTGCCCGCGACAGGCTCAACGATGATGCAGGCAACCTCTTGCGGATACTGCTCAAACGCCGCGCGAACGGTGTCGAGGTCGTTATAAGTGCAGGTGAGCGTGTGCTTAGCGAAATCTGCCGGTACGCCCGGCGAGTTCGGCTGGCCGAGCGTCAGTGCGCCAGAACCGGCTTTGACCAGCAGACAGTCAGCGTGGCCGTGATAGCAGCCTTCAAATTTGATGATTTTGTCGCGTCCGGTAAAACCACGCGCCAGACGGATGGCGCTCATGGTCGCCTCCGTGCCGGAGTTCACCATACGCACCATATCCATCGTCGGGACCAGTTCCGTCACCAGTTCCGCCATCTTGACTTCCATTTCGGTAGGCGCGCCGAAACTTAACCCGCGCTGTGCGGCTTCAATGACTGCGTTGCGGATGGTGGGGTGGTTGTGCCCGAGCACCATTGGACCCCAGGAACCGACATAATCGATATAGGCTTTGCCATCGACATCGTACAGAAACGCACCGTCTGCACGTTCAATAAACAGCGGCGTTCCACCGACGCCGGTAAAGGCGCGAACGGGAGAGTTTACGCCGCCCGGGATAAGCTCACGTGCAGCGCTGTACAGGTTTTCAGACTTGCTCATAGCGTGTTCCTGGTTCGTAGAAAAAGGGTAAGCCAGCTATTCTAAGTGATTCGCGGATGGTTATAAAATTTTTGCCCAAATGATACAGAACAAAGGTTAAGGATTTTTCAGGCGACGCGCGGTGTCAGGCGCATTAAAATCCCCTTAAATATTTGTATGATCAATATAAGAATTGGTGATGACTGCAAACAATTCCTCATTTGAAGAACAACAATTGGCGCGCGCGCGCCGCCGGATAAGCGTTCGACGCCTGCTCAATCGTGATAAAACGCCGCTGATGATCCTGATTATGGCGGCGGTCGTCGGTACGCTCGCAGGACTGGTGGGTATTGCATTCGAAAAAGCCGTTAATGCGATACTCAACTGGCGTATCGGCACGTTGGCAGCGACGGCAGAAAACCCGTGGCTTGTGTGGCCGCTGGCGTTTGGGCTGTCGGCGTTGCTGGCGATGGTAGGCTATTTTCTGGTGCGTAAATTCGCGCCGGAAGCGGGCGGTTCCGGAATACCGGAAATCGAAGGCGCGCTGGAAGAGTTGCGCCCGGTTCGCTGGTGGCGTGTTATCCCGGTCAAATTCCTTGGCGGGATGGGTACGCTCGGCGCGGGAATGGTGTTAGGACGCGAAGGCCCAACGGTGCAGCTGGGCGGGAATATCGGGCGTATGGTGGCGGATATTTTCCGTATGCGCAGCGGCGAAGCGCAGCACACGCTGCTCGCGACGGGGGCTGCCGCAGGTTTGTCCGCCGCGTTTAACGCGCCGCTGGCGGGGATCTTGTTTATTATCGAAGAGATGCGCCCGCAGTTTCGCTACAACCTTATTTCGATCAAAGCGGTCTTCACGGGCGTGATCATGTCGAGCATCGTGTTTCGCATTTTCAACGGCGAAGGCGCAGTGATTGAGGTGGGGAAATTCACCAATGCGCCGGTTAATACGCTCTGGCTGTATCTGATTCTGGGCATGATTTTTGGCGTTATCGGACCGCTATTTAACACGCTGATACTGCGCACTCAGGATCTGTTCCAGCGTATTCACGGCGGCAATATGACAAAGTGGGTGCTGGTGGGCGGGTTGCTCGGCGGGATGTGCGGCGTGTTGGGGGTCATCGAACCCGAGACCTCCGGCGGCGGATTCAGCCTGATTCCCATCGCGGCGGCGGGGAATTTCAGCATCGGGATGCTGCTGTTTCTCTTTTTCACTCGCGTGATCACCACGCTGCTGTGCTTTTCTTCCGGTGCCCCGGGCGGGATTTTTGCGCCTATGCTGGCGCTAGGGACGCTGCT
This sequence comes from Lelliottia sp. RD5, assembly GCF_056032945.1. Lineage (NCBI taxonomy): Bacteria > Pseudomonadati > Pseudomonadota > Gammaproteobacteria > Enterobacterales > Enterobacteriaceae > Lelliottia > Lelliottia sp. RD5. Next base: position 225,308 of record NZ_JBVYHQ010000006.1, read on the forward strand.
CGGTACGGCGTTTGGCATGGCGGCGGCGGTGGGTTTCCCGGCTTATCACCTTGAAGCCGGTACGTTTGCCATCGCCGGAATGGGGGCGCTGCTGGCCGCGTCTTTGCGGGCACCGTTGACCGGCATTTTGCTGGTTCTGGAAATGACGGACAATTATCAGCTCATTTTGCCAATGATCATTACCTGCCTCGGCGCGACACTATTAGCCCAATTCCTGGGCGGAAAGCCGCTATACTCCACGATTCTTGCCCGCACCCTGGCGAAGCAGGAGGCTGAGCTTGCCGTGAAGCAGAATACTTGAATGAATTACCAGGGTATTAGATAATGAAAATATGAATTGGGTGATTTTTACTCAATAGCAGTATTCATGGGAGCAAAAAATGAGTGATGACGTAGCGCTGCCGTTGCAATTTACTGAAGCAGCAGCCAAAAAAGTGAAAGTCCTGATTGCCGATGAAAATAATCCGGAGCTGAAACTGCGAGTTTATATTACAGGCGGCGGTTGCAGCGGCTTCCAGTACGGTTTTACCTTCGACGATAAAATCAACGATGGGGATATGACCATCGAGAAGCAGGGCGTTGCGCTGGTCGTTGATCCGATGAGCCTGCAATATCTGGTGGGCGGCGCGGTGGATTACACCGAAGGTCTGGAAGGTTCGCGCTTTGTCGTGACGAACCCGAACGCGAAAAGCACCTGCGGCTGCGGTTCTTCCTTCAGCATCTAATGGTTTAAAGGGCAGGGCTTTCTGATGTCCTGATCCCAGCGCTCTCCCGCACGGCGGGGGGCAAAGACTAAAACGGCAACCCTTAGGTTGCCGTTTGCTTTTACGACGTGCGGTCTGATGCCCTCACCCTGGCTCTCTCCCACGGAGAGCGGGAGAAAACATTAAAAAACGGCAACGGGGTTGCCGTTTGCTTTACCTTCCATTTTCATCAAGCGCAAACGTCGGCAATTTTAAGTGCCAGCGTATCGCCGCCAGACGAATCGCCAGCGTCACCACCATGCCGATCATCGCTGCGGTTTCCAGCTCTACGCCAAAAGTATAAAACGCTGTGGCGTGAACGATTCCGCCGATAATGCAGGCGGTGGCGTAGATTTCGGTACGCAATATCATTGGCACTTCACGCGCAAGAATATCGCGGATAATACCGCCGCCGACGCCCGTCAATACGCCCATGCAGATTGCGACCATCGGACCCGTGCCCGCCATAAACGCCTTGTTAACGCCGATCCCGACAAACACCGCCAATCCGACGGCATCCAGCACCGGGAGGATCCACTTGGGTAAACGGCGAGGCTGACGTACCAGCACGATGGTTAGCAGGCAGGTGACCATCGCCACCACCAGATCGGTGGGATCTCTCACCCAAAACACCGGACCGTGATCGAGCGCCATATCGCGGATCGTCCCGCCGCCCACCGCAGTCACCACACCGAGCACCAGCACGCCAAACGGGTCCATGCGCAGTTTGCCTGCGAGCAGCACGCCAGAGATGGCAAAGACGGCGGTTCCCAGGATATCCAGCCAATAAACGAGCATCGTCGAGTCCTAAAATGACCAGGGGCTATATTAATGGCTCTGCGACAACGCAGAGCAGAGTTGTTTTGCGGCGAGGATAATACGCGGGCTTGCGCGTTCAAACCAGTCACTGTGCAGGGCGATAACCGGAATTTTTAGCTGGCTTTGCCAGAATTGTTCAATTTTAGGGATCTCGCTCGCATTGCCTGCCACGACGATGGCCTGCGGCTGACGCGCCAGCACCTGTTCACGGCTCACCTGCGGCCAGGGAACGCGGCTCGCCGCAAAGATATTTTCGCCGCCGCAGACTTCCAGCACCTGGTTTTGAATCGAGCCCTTTCCGGTGGTAAACAGTGGCTGATTGCCAAACTGAAGGAACACGCGTTTTTTGACGGGTGTGTCATAGCGGGCTTTCAGATCCGCGTAGTCTTTCAGCAACTGTTGCGCGGCCTGTCTGGCTTTTTGAGGCGTCGGGCTGTAAGGCGCAAGATCCTGTAGCGCCTGAGCGACCTGCTCAATACTGATGGCATCAATCCACAGCACGTTTATGCCGAGTGACGTGAGTTGATTGACCTGCCGCTCTGCGTTTCCGCCGCGCCACGCGAGGACCAAATCCGGCTTCAGCGCGACGATGCGTTCAAGGTTCATACCTTGCCAGGTCGAGATCTGCTCGAGTTTTTTTGCTTCGGGAGGATAGTCAGAAAAACTGCTGACTGCGACGGGCGTGATCCCCGCGGCAAAGGCCAGCTCAGTATTGGCAGGGGAGAGGGTAATCACACGCGGCGCAGCCAGAAGCCACGCCGGTGAGAGCAGACACAGGGCGACCAGCGCCCCTAAAAACTTAGCCACGCGCCAGTTTCTGCACCAGGGTTTCCACCATAATCGTGGACTGCTTAGCGGCAACGGTCAGGAACTCGTCAAAGCTCAGATGGGACTGCTGATCGGCCACGTCAGAGATGGCGCGAACGACGACGAACGGCACGCTAAAGTTATGGCACACGTGCGCAATAGCCGTCGCTTCCATTTCAACAGCAATGGCATTCGGGAAGTTGTGACGGATTTTTGCCAGGCCTACGGAACCGTTGATGAAAGCGTCGCCGCTGACAATCAGGCCGCGTACGGCGTTGAGGTTCAGTTCCGCGATGCAGCTTTCAGCGGCAGCAATCAATTTGTCGTCGGCTTTAAAACCGGCCGGGCAGCCCGGAAGCTGGCCGTATTCGTAGCCAAATGCGGTCACATCGGCGTCGTGATAGCGTGCTTCATCAGAAACGACGATGTCGCCCACTTTCAGGGTTGGCGCCAGACCGCCCGCAGAACCGGTGTTGATGATCACGTCAGGTTTGCAGCGCTCCAGCAGTAGCGTCGCGCCCAGCGCGGCAGCGACTTTACCGATGCCTGATTTCAGCAGAGCCACGTCAGTCCCGTTCAACTGGCCGGTATAGATTTCACAGCCGCCCAGAGACAGAGTCTGACAGTTCTCAATTTTGTCACGCAGCAGCGTAACTTCTTCTTCCATTGCACCAATAATGCCGATTTTCATAGATTTACTCGCGATGTGCCTTGTTAAGATGCATAGTCTATCATGCGCTTAAGGGGAAACGCATTCTCACGCGGGGGAGCACATGGCACCAATCGATTTTCGCAACAAAATTAACTGGCATCGTCGATTCCGATCCCCACAGGGGAGCAAGAGCGAGCATGAGATCCTGCGGATCTTCGAAAGCGATCGTGGGCGCATCATTAACTCTCCTGCCATCCGCCGCTTACAGCAAAAAACCCAGGTGTTCCCGCTCGAGCGTAACGCTGCCGTCCGCACGCGTCTGACCCATTCGATGGAAGTTCAGCAGGTGGGACGCTACATCGCCAAAGAAATTTTAAGTCGCCTTAAAGAGCAGCGTCTGCTGGAAACGTACGGTCTGGATGAGTTGACCGGCCCGTTCGAGAGCATCGTTGAGATGGCGTGTCTGATGCACGACATCGGCAATCCGCCGTTTGGTCATTTTGGTGAGGCGGCGATTAACGACTGGTTTAAACAGCGCTTGTTCCCGTTGGACGCTGCCAGCCAACCGCAAAGCGACGATCGCTGCATCGTACGGGATTTACGGTTGCGCGAAGGCGAAGAACCATTAAACGTTCTGCGGCGCAAAGTGCGTCAGGATCTGTGTCAGTTTGAAGGCAATGCGCAAGGAATCAGGCTGGTGCACTCCCTGATGCGGATGAATTTGACCTGGGCGCAGGTGGGTTGCATCCTGAAATACACCCGTCCGGCATGGTGGATGGGCGAGCCGCCTGCGTCCCACAGTTATTTAATGAAAAAGCCCGGCTATTATTTGTCTGAAGAGGCCTATATTGAACGACTGCGTAAGGAACTGTCACTGACGCCTCACGGCCGTTTTCCATTGACCTGGATTATGGAAGCTGCCGATGACATTTCCTATTGCGTGGCCGATCTGGAAGACGCCGTTGAGAAAAGAATATTCAGCGTCGAGGAACTTTATCAGCATCTTTATGATGCCTGGGGCACCCACGAAAAAGGCTCATTATTTTCTCAGGTTGTGGAAAATGCCTGGGATAAATCGCGCTCGAATACCCTCAGTCGCAGCACTGAAGATCAGTTTTTTATGTATTTGCGCGTCAACACGTTAAATAAACTGGTACCGTATTCCGCTGCGCGTTTTATCGATAACTTGCCCGCAATTTTCTCCGGTGAGTTTAATCATGCGTTGCTTGAGGACGACAGCAGTTTCAGTCAACTTCTTGAGTTATATAAAAATGTCGCTATTCGTCATGTCTTTAGCCACCCAGATGTCGAACAGCTGGAATTACAAGGCTACCGCGTGATCAGCGGTCTGCTGGATATTTATCAGCCGCTGCTGAAATTATCCGTAGAGGAATTTACTGAACTTGTAGAAACAGATCGCGTGAAACGCCTGCCGATTGAAACACGACTATTACATAAACTCTCGACCCGTCATCGTCTTGCCTATGTCGAAGCCGTGAGTAAAATTGATCGCACCTCTGCACAGTGGCCAGTGATGGAATATTATTATCGCTGTCGGCTTATTCAGGACTATATCAGCGGGATGACAGATTTGTATGCATGGGATGAATACCGTCGTCTGATGGCTGTGGAATAACTGATGAGTTTTGTAAAGACGGCCAATAAATTTTTACTTTTTCCAGAAACTTAATCCCGGAACTTAGGCGCTGAAAACGAATCTGATGTACACAGCAATTTTGCGTAATCTGTTAATCGAGATTGAGAACATGAAAAAAACAACATTAGCAATGAGTGCACTCGCTTTGAGTTTAGGTTTAGCGTTGTCTCCCCTTTCTGCAAGCGCAGCCGAGACCGCGTCTTCGGCCACAACCGCGCAGCAGATGCCAAGCCTGGCCCCGATGCTTGAAAAAGTGATGCCATCGGTGGTGAGTATTAACGTTGAGGGGAGCACAACCGTTAATACGCCGCGCATGCCGCGTAACTTCCAGCAGTTCTTTGGCGATAATTCTCCGTTCTGTCAGGACGGTTCGCCATTCCAGAGTTCACCGTTCTGTCAGGGCGGTGGCGCGGGCGATGACAGCCCTGGCGGCAATGGCGGCGGTCAGCAGCAAAAATTCATGGCGCTGGGATCGGGCGTGATCATTGACGCGGCGAAAGGCTATGTCGTCACCAATAACCACGTTGTGGACAATGCCAGCACCATCAAAGTACAGCTGAGCGATGGCCGTAAATTTGATGCCAAAGTGGTGGGTAAAGACCCGCGCTCTGATATCGCTCTGATTCAGATTCAGGATCCAAAAAACCTGACGGCCATTAAGCTGGCTGATTCCGATGCCCTGCGCGTCGGCGATTACACCGTCGCCATCGGTAACCCGTTTGGTCTGGGTGAAACGGTGACATCCGGTATCGTTTCTGCACTGGGCCGTAGCGGCCTGAATGCGGAAAACTACGAAAACTTTATCCAGACGGATGCGGCCATTAACCGCGGTAACTCCGGCGGTGCGCTGGTTAACCTGAACGGTGAGCTGATCGGTATCAACACCGCGATTCTGGCACCGGACGGCGGCAACATCGGTATCGGCTTTGCGATCCCAAGTAACATGGTGAAAAACCTGACCAGCCAGATGGTTGAATTCGGCCAGGTCAAACGCGGTGAACTGGGTATTCTGGGCACGGAACTGAACTCCGAACTGGCGAAGGCAATGAAAGTTGACGCGCAGCGCGGGGCCTTTGTTAGCCAGGTGATGCCAAACTCCTCTGCAGCGAAAGCCGGTATCAAGGCGGGTGATGTGATCACCACCCTGAACGGTAAGCCAATCAGCAGCTTTGCGGCGCTGCGCGCTGAAGTCGGCTCAATGCCGGTGGGCAGCAAAGTGACGTTGGGTCTGCTGCGCGATGGTAAACCCGTCAGCGTGAATCTTGAACTGCAGCAGAGCAGCCAGACTCAGGTCGATTCCAGCTCTATCTTCAGCGGTATTGAAGGTGCGGATATGAGCAACAAAGGAGCTGATAAAGGTGTGGTCGTGAGCAACGTTAAAGCTGGCTCTCCAGCGGCCCGTATCGGCCTGAAAAAAGGCGATGTGATTATTGGCGCTAACCAGCAGCCGGTGAAAAACATTGCTGAGCTGCGCAAAATTCTCGACAGCAAACCTAACGTGCTGGCGCTGAATATCCAGCGTGGTGACACCACTCTGTACCTGTTGATGCAGTAATCTCCTCCGCTCCAGCCTGACTTCAGGCTGGAGCGTCTCCTTTTCTGTGACCCTTCCCACAAGTCCATATTTCTTTCCCTGACTTTGTGCATTCGCACAATGCAGCCGTTATTGAACTTCCCTATGCTTGAGCTCTGCTCACGGGAGGATTACATGGCTGGCTGGCATCTCGATACCAAAATGGCGCAGGAAATCGTGGCGCGCACCATGCGCATCATCGATACCAATATCAACGTAATGGATGCCCGTGGGCGAATCATCGGCAGCGGCGATCGGGAGCGTATTGGTGAATTGCACGAAGGCGCGCTGCTGGTGCTTTCCCAGGGACGCGTCGTTGATATTGACGATGCCGTCGCGCGGCATCTGCATGGTGTGCGTCAGGGCATCAATCTGCCGCTGCGTCTGGAAGGGGAAATCGTTGGCGTAATTGGCCTGACGGGTGAGCCTGAATCTTTGCGCAAATACGGTGAGCTGGTGTGCATGACCGCCGAGATGATGTTGGAACAATCGCGTCTGATGCATCTTCTGGCGCAGGACAGTCGCCTGCGCGAAGAGCTGGTGATGAACCTGATTCAGGCCGAAGAGCACACCCCTGCGCTGACCGAATGGGCGCAGCGTCTGGGTATCGATCTCAATCAACCACGCGTTGTGGCTGTTATCGAAGTCGATAGCGGCCAGCTAGGCGTGGACAGCGCGATGGCGGAATTACAACAGCTGCAAAACGCGCTAGCGACCCCGGAGCGTAATAACCTGGTCGCAATCGTCTCATTGACAGAAATGGTGGTGCTCAAGCCTGCGCTGAATCAGTTTGGCCGCTGGGATGCAGAAGATCACCGCCGTCGGGTTGAGCAGTTAATTGCGCGAATGAAAGAGAACGGGCAACTGCGTTTTCGCGTCGCGCTGGGCAACTATTTTACCGGTCCCGGGAGCATCGCGCGTTCATGGCGAACGGCGCGCACCACCATGATGGTGGGGAAACAGCGCATGCCGGAAAGCAGGGGATATTTTTATCAGGATCTGATGCTCCCGGTGCTGCTCGACAGCTTGCGCGGTGGCTGGCAGGCCAACGAGCTGGCGCGGCCATTAGTGCGCCTGAAGGCAATGGATAACAATGGGTTACTGCGCCGGACGTTGCAGGCATGGTTTCGCCATAACGTCCAGCCGCTGGCGACGTCTAAGGCACTGTTTATTCACCGGAATACGCTGGAATACCGTCTGAACCGTATTTCGGAATTAACCGGGCTCGATTTGGGCAATTTCGACGACAGGCTGCTGCTTTACGTCGCGTTGCAGCTGGATGAACAGAGATGATGTAGAGTGCACGCTGATGCTCTCACCCACGGGCAGAAGGAGAAAAAACGAAAAACGGCAACGCAAGGTTGCCGCTTTGTTTTTTACTTATTGCGGGTCAATTTCTCAAGATCGGCTTCGATTTCGCTGATCTTGTGCGTCACAACGCTTTCAAGGTGACGAAGGTCATCGAGGATCTTACGTTTCAGATCGACTTCGGTGCGGTCGCGCTGGCAGATCTGATCGAGTTCATCGATCACGTAGCGCAGGTTGGGGCTGATTTCCTGAACTTCTTTATACCCCTGGCCGACACCATCAGCGACGACGGTTTTACGTTGACGCGGGTATTTGAACTTCACGCTTTTCGCGAAAAACTCTCCTTTGTCCTTGTGAAAATAGATTTTCAAAATATCGTTGTTCGCTTCCTGGCGGAGGCTATAACGATCAATTTCATCAGGATTGGTAATGCCCAGACTTTTCAGATTATCGTACATAGCGGTACCCTTGATCTCAACATAACCCATGAATAATTAACGAAAAAATCTATTTTCGCCACCTTCAGATGTAAAAAAAGCGGGGTAGCCCCGCTTTTTGTTGTACCTGATTAATCGATGGTACGCAGCAATTCGTTAATACCAACTTTACTGCGGGTTTTGGCATCGACTTTTTTCACGATAACCGCGCAATACAGGCTGTACTTACCGTCTTTCGACGGCAGGTTACCGGAAACGACAACGGAACCTGCTGGTACGCGACCATAATGTACTTCGCCCGTTTCACGATCGTAAATACGGGTGCTCTGACCGATATAAACGCCCATGGAAATCACGGAGCCTTCTTCAACGATCACGCCCTCAACCACTTCAGAACGTGCGCCAATGAAGCAGTTGTCTTCAATGATGGTTGGATTGGCCTGCAACGGCTCGAGAACGCCACCGATTCCGACGCCGCCGGACAGGTGAACGTTTTTACCAATCTGGGCGCATGAACCTACGGTCGCCCAGGTATCCACCATTGAGCCTTCGTCAACGTAAGCACCGATGTTCACATAAGACGGCATCAGCACGGTATTGCGTGCAATAAATGCACCCTGGCGAACGGCCGCAGGCGGCACGACGCGGAAACCTTCTTTCACGAAACGCGCTTCGTCATAATCAGCGAATTTCATCGGGACTTTATCGAAGTAGCGGCTTTCCGCACCGTCGATAACCTGGTTATCGTTAATACGGAAAGAGAGCAGCACGGCTTTTTTCAGCCACTGATGCGTGACCCACTGGCCGTCAATTTTTTCTGCTACACGCAGCGCGCCGGAATCAAGCAGAGAAATCACCTGATTAACCGCTTCGCGGGTTACGGTATCCACATTTGCCGGAGTAATATCGGCGCGACGCTCAAAGGCGGACTCAATAACGTTCTGTAACTGCTGCATTGTTTACACTTTCCATTTCACTAAAAAACACGTCACCCTTTATCGTTTGGATTGAGGGCCGCTGTCAACCGTTGTTGCACCTCAAGTTGCAGCTCATTATTAAGCGCACGCCTGTCGGCAGTAGCGATTATGAATAAATCTTCTACTCGCTCGCCAATGGTTGTAATTCTGGCGCCATGCAGGGAAATTCCCAGGTCGGCAAAGACCTGACCAACGCGTGCGAGCAGTCCCGGCTGGTCGAGGGCGATCAGTTCGAGGAACGATTTACGATCGGTATGAGTCGGCAGGAAATTGACCTCGGTATCGACGGTAAAATGGCGCAGTTTTGCCGGTTGGCGACGCGGTTGCGGCGGCTGCCAGCTGTGCTGAGTAATGGCCTGCTCCAGACCAAAACGAATGGCTTCATGGCGATCGGCAGAAAGAGGACTTCCGTCTGGCTCCAGTACGATAAAGGTGTCCATCGCCATGCCGTCGCGCGTGGTGAAAATCTGCGCGTCGTGCACGCTGAGATTTCGCCTGTCCAGCTCAGCGCACACCGCAGCAAACAGATAGGCTCTGTCAGGGCTCCAGATGAAAATTTCCGTCCCGCCGCGTGTGGCCTGTGGACTCAACAGGATCATCGGCTTCGACAGATCGTGGTCGAGAAGATGGCGGGCATGCCAGGCGAGCTGATGCGGGCTGTGACGCACAAAATAGTTCGCCCGACAGCGCGACCAGATCTGATGAAGGGCCTCTTCATCAATGTTGTCCATGCGCAGCAGTGCCAATGCCTGAAGCTGGTGGTGACGCACACGTTCCCGCATATCGGGCGTGTTTTGCATCCCACGGCGCAGCTGCTTTTCAGTGGCAAAATAGAGTTCGCGCAACAGGCTTTGCTTCCAGCTGTTCCACAGCGTTTCGTTGGTGGCGCAGATATCTGCCACGGTGAGACACACCAGAAAACGCAGCCGGTTTTCCGTCTGGACGATTTCGGCGAACTGCTTGATGACTTCCGGATCCTGAATATCGCGGCGCTGTGCGGTCACGGACATTAACAGATGATGACGCACAAGCCACGCCACCAGCTGGGTTTCTCGTGAGTTGAGGCCGTGCAGCTCGGCAAATTTCAGCACGTCCTGCGCGCCGAGCACGGAGTGATCGCCGCCGCGCCCTTTGGCGATATCGTGGAATAGGGCAGCGATCAGGATCAGCTCCGGGTGGCTGAGGCGCGGCCACAGATCCACACATAGCGGATGCATGGAACGGGTTTCTTCATTCGCGAAACTTTCGAGTTTCAGCATCACGCGAATGGTATGTTCATCCACCGTATAGGCATGAAAAAGGTCAAACTGCATCTGACCGACAATGTGCGACCACTGGGGCATATAGGCCCATAACACGCTGTGGCGGTGCATCGGTAAAAGACCACGTTTGACCGCGCCAGGATGGCGCAGCATGCTCAGAAAGAGCGAGCGTGCTTCCGGTATGTAGCAAAGTGGCTGTTTCAGATGGCGGCGTGCGTGACGCAAATGGCGCAGCGTCGTGGAGTAGATCCCGGTGATCGTGCTGTTGCGAACCATGGTGTAAAACATGCGCAGGATCGCTTCTGGCTCGCGCATAAACAGCGTTTCGTCGCGCAGGTCGATCAACGTACCGCGCAGCTGGAATTCGTCATCGATCGGGCGCGGCTTTTCATCCGGCGTCAGCGCCAGGATCGCTTCATCGAAAAGCTGCAATAGCATCTGATTAAGTTCACTCACGCGACGGGTGACGCGGAAGAAATCCTTCATCATATGTTCAACCGGCTCGTTGCCTTCACCGCTGTAGTTCAGGCGCTGGGCGACGCTCAACTGCCTGTCGAACAGCAGACGGTTGTCATAGCGGGTGACTTCAAGATGCAACGCAAAACGAATCCGCCATAGCAGATGCAGGCATTCGTTCAGCTCGTTGCGTTCGGCTTCGGTTAAAAAGCCAAAGCCGACCATCTCATCAAGGGATGTCGCGCCAAAATGGCGACGGGCAACCCACTGAAGCGTGTGGATGTCGCGCAACCCACCCGGGCTGCTTTTGATATCTGGCTCAAGATTATAGCTGGTGCCGTGATAGCGCTGGTGGCGCACATTTTGTTCTTCGACCTTGGCGGCAAAGAATTTTTCGGAAGGCCAGAAACCTTCGCTGAAAATGTGCTTCTGCAGTTCAAGAAACAATGCGACGTCGCCAATCAGCAAACGTGTTTCGATCAGATTGGTGGCGACGGTCAGATCGGATAGCCCTTCGAGCAGACACTCTTCAAGCGTGCGAACGCTGTGGCCCACTTCCAGCTTGACGTCCCACAGCAGCGTCAGCAGCTCGCCAATTTTTTGCGCCTGTTCGTCCGACAGCTTTTTACGGCTCAGGACGAGCAGATCGATGTCGGACAACGGGTGTAACTCACCGCGTCCGTACCCTCCGACAGCGACCAGCGCGACGTCGCTGATTTGCCCAAAGCCATAATCAATCCACAGCCGTTGCAGCATTTGGTCGATAAATTCGGTGCGCGCTTCAATGAGCGCTTCCGCAGAAATGCCTTCGTCAAAGGCTTTACCCAGCCAACGCTGAAATACCTCAATGTGCGCTTTGATATCCGCACACGTCAGCTCACGCTGAGGCCACACTCCCGGGTTGTCCGGCTGATCGGGCAGGGTGGGGAGTGCCGTGTTGGCATACTGTTCGGGTAAAAGGTTATTCATCTACGTCACCCATAAGTAAAAGCTATCGCCATTAAAAAAGCCGGCATTCGCCGGCTTCTTATTATTCGTTGTGCGAGAGTATCGCCGGGATGGTGTCATCCTTTCGCAACGTCATAATTTCGCAGCCGTTGTCTGTGACCACAATAGTATGCTCGTACTGCGCAGACAAGCTTCTGTCTTTGGTTTTTACCGTCCAGCCATCTTTCATGGTGCGGATGCGGTAGTCGCCGGAGTTCACCATCGGTTCGATAGTAAAGGTCATGCCTTTTTGCAGCACCACGCCGCCATCGTCTGCATCGTAGTGCAGAACCTGCGGTTCTTCGTGGAAGACGCGACCAATGCCGTGACCGCAGTATTCTCGAACCACGGAAAAACCTTCCGCTTCGACAAATTTCTGAATGGCGGCACCGAGGGTACGCAGACGAATGCCTGGTTTCACCATCTTCAACGCCAGATAGAGGCTTTCTTGCGTCACACGACACAGGCGCTCGCCCAGAATGGTGGGCTTGCCGACGATAAACATTTTTGAGGTGTCGCCGTGATATTCATCTTTAATGACGGTCACGTCGATGTTGACGATATCACCGTCCTTCAACAGTTTCTCATCATCCGGGATGCCGTGGCAGACGACTTCATTAATAGAGATACAGACGGATTTCGGAAAGCCGTGGTAGCCCAGGCAAGCGGAAACCGCGTGCTGCTCATTAACGATATAGTCATTACAGATGCGATCCAGCTCGCCGGTGCTGACGCCCGGTTTAATGAACGGCTCGATCATTTCCAGCACTTCAGCGGCCAGACGACCGGCGACGCGCATTTTTTCAATTTCTTCAGGGGTCTTAATAGAGATAGCCATGTAATCTGTCCATCAGTGTCGATTTTTTCGACGATACTAGTCTTTGTGTTGTCAATGGTATCAGTCCCTCGCACTTGCTGCCAAATTGAGAATCAGTAACAGCACATCAGGCCAACAATTATTGGTTTCTGCCGGTGTTTTGTGGTATAAAGCGCGCCGGACTTCCGATCCATTTCGTATACACAAGATGGACCTGAAGCGACAAATCTCACTTTGTGTAATTACACACACGTATCGGCACATATTCCGGGGTGCCCCTAGGGGTCGGTAATATGGGATACGTGGAGGCATAACCCCAACATTTACTATAGAGGTTTTTACCATGGCAACTGTTTCCATGCGCGACATGCTCAAGGCTGGTGTTCACTTTGGTCACCAGACCCGTTACTGGAACCCGAAAATGAAGCCTTTCATCTTCGGCGCGCGTAACAAAGTTCACATCATCAACCTTGAGAAAACTGTACCAATGTTCAACGAAGCCCTGGCTGAGCTGAGCAAGATCTCTTCCCGTAAAGGTAAGATTCTGTTTGTTGGTACTAAACGCGCTGCAAGCGAAGCTGTGAAAGATGCTGCTAACAACTGCGACCAGTTCTTCGTGAACCATCGCTGGTTGGGCGGTATGCTGACTAACTGGAAAACTGTTCGTCAGTCCATCAAGCGCCTGAAAGATCTGGAAATCCAGTCTCAGGACGGTACTTTCGATAAGCTGACCAAAAAAGAAGCCCTGATGCGCACTCGTGAGCTGGCCAAGCTGGAAAACAGCCTGGGCGGTATCAAAGACATGGGTGGTCTGCCAGACGCTCTGTTCGTTATCGATGCTGACCACGAGCACATCGCAATTAAAGAAGCCAACAACCTGGGTATCCCGGTATTTGCTATCGTTGATACCAACTCCGATCCGGACGGTGTTGACTTCGTTATCCCGGGTAACGACGATGCAATCCGTGCTGTTACTCTGTACCTGGGTGCTGTAGCGGCAACCGTACGTGAAGGCCGTTCTCAGGATCTGGCTTCTCAAGCGGAAGAAAGCTTCGTAGAAGCTGAATAATAAGGTTCTACCCCTTATTAGTACCGTGTATGGATAGGGGCCTCTTAATGGCCCCTTTTTCACTTTTAAACCTGTTTGGTTCCATGAACCGAGCCGGTCATCTCCCGAGGATTTAAGAATGGCTGAAATTACCGCATCCCTGGTAAAAGAGCTGCGCGAACGTACTGGCGCAGGCATGATGGATTGCAAAAAAGCATTGGTTGAAGCTAACGGCGACATCGAGCTGGCAATCGAAAACATGCGTAAATCCGGCGCGATCAAAGCGGCGAAAAAAGCAGGCAACGTTGCTGCTGACGGCGTAATCCTGACCAAAATCGACGGCACCTACGGCATCATTCTGGAAGTTAACTGCCAGACTGACTTCGTAGCAAAAGACGGTGGTTTCCAGGCATTTGCTAACAAAGTTCTGGACGCTGCTATCGCTGGCAAAATCACTGACGTTGACGTTCTGAAAGCACAGTTCGAAGAAGAGCGTGTTGCGCTGGTTGCTAAAATCGGTGAGAACATCAACATCCGTCGTGTTGCTTCCATCGAAGGCGACGTACTGGGTTCTTACCAGCACGGTGCACGTATCGGTGTTCTGGTTGCTGCTAAAGGCGCTGACGAAGAGCTGGTTAAACAGCTGGCTATGCACATCGCTGCAAGCAAACCAGAATTCGTTAAGCCAGAAGACGTGTCTGCTGAAGTGGTAGAAAAAGAGTACCAGGTTCAGCTCGACATCGCTATGCAGTCTGGCAAGCCGAAAGAAATCGCAGAGAAAATGGTTGAAGGCCGCATGAAGAAATTCACCGGCGAAGTTTCTCTGACGGGTCAGCCATTCGTTATGGATCCAACCAAGTCTGTTGCTCAGCTGCTGAAAGAGCACAATGCTGACGTGACTGGTTTCATCCGCTTCGAAGTGGGCGAAGGCATCGAGAAAGTCGAAACTGACTTCGCAGCAGAAGTTGCTGCAATGTCCAAGCAGTCTTAAGGATTGCGAAGGAGCCGCCTGAGGGCGGCTTCTTTTTGCCCGTCATGTAAAAATCAGACAGAAACCCGTAGTTTCTGCACTGATAAGCGACGTACTATGTCGCCAGAATTAACCCCCATCTCAATCGTTGACAGTCTCAGGAAAGAAACATGGCTACCAATGCAAAACCCGTGTACAAACGCATTCTGCTTAAGCTTAGTGGCGAAGCGCTGCAGGGAACAGAAGGCTTCGGTATCGATGCAAGCATTCTTGACCGCATGGCACAGGAAATCAAAGAACTGGTTGAACTGGGTATCCAGGTTGGCGTGGTAATTGGCGGTGGTAATCTTTTCCGTGGCGCTGGTCTGGCGAAAGCGGGTATGAACCGTGTTGTGGGTGACCACATGGGTATGCTGGCTACCGTGATGAATGGCCTGGCAATGCGTGATGCACTTCATCGCGCCTATGTGAACGCTCGCCTGATGTCAGCTATTCCGCTGAACGGCGTGTGCGATAACTACAGCTGGGCAGAAGCGATCAGCCTGCTGCGCAATAACCGCGTGGTAATTCTTTCCGCGGGTACCGGTAATCCGTTCTTTACGACCGACTCAGCAGCCTGTCTGCGCGGTATTGAAATCGAAGCCGACGTAGTATTGAAAGCAACCAAAGTGGATGGCGTGTTTACCGCCGATCCAGCAAAAGATCCTTCCGCAACGATGTACGAACAGCTGAGCTACAACGAAGTGCTGGATCAAGAGCTGAAAGTCATGGATCTTGCTGCCTTTACGCTGGCTCGTGACCACAAATTACCGATTCGTGTTTTCAACATGAATAAGCCCGGAGCACTGCGTCGCGTAGTGATGGGTGAAAAAGAAGGCACTTTGATCACGGAATAATTTCCGTTGACGATAAATACAGGTAAGATTCCGCTTTACTTTGTAGTGATTTCTTACCTCGACACGCCTCAGGCGTTGTCATGATTTAAACGCGACTATACTTAGCACACCTATAGCGGCTGTGTTGGCGGATAGTCTGCCTGAAACAAGTTTTCAAGGATTCGTAACGTGATTAGCGATATCAGAAAAGATGCTGAAGTGCGCATGGAAAAATGCGTAGAAGCCTTCAAAAACCAAATTAGCAAAGTGCGCACTGGCCGCGCTTCTCCAAGCCTGCTGGATGGCATTATCGTAGAATATTACGGTACGCCAACCCCTCTGCGTCAGCTGGCGAGCGTCACGGTAGAAGATACCCGTACGCTGAAAATCAACGTCTTTGACCGTTCTTTGGGTCCGGCTGTTGAAAAAGCGATTATGGCTTCTGATTTGGGTTTGAACCCAAGCTCAGCAGGTACAGACATTCGCGTTCCGCTTCCAGCGCTGACTGAAGAACGTCGTAAAGAGCTGATCAAAGTGGTTCGTGGTGAAGCAGAAGGCGCGCGCGTTGCCGTACGTAACGTCCGTCGTGATGCGAACGACAAAGTGAAAGCACTGCTGAAAGATAAAGAAATCAGCGAAGATGACGATCGCCGTTCTCAGGACGACGTGCAGAAACTGACTGACGCAGCCATCAAAAAACTTGATGCGGCGCTGGCAGATAAAGAAGCGGAACTGATGCAGTTCTGATTTCTGTCGTAATCTGATAAACGCCGTTCAGAAAGTCCATGTGACTTTGCTGGCGGCGTTTTGCTTTTATATGGTTTAACTATCTCCCGGGCATCTCATGAAGCATTTAACTCTCCTCGGCTCGACCGGCTCGATTGGTTGCAGCACTCTCGACGTTGTTCGCCATAACCCTGAAGAATACACGGTGACCGCCCTTGTGGCCGGGAAGAACGTGCAGCGCATGGTTGAACAATGTCTTGAGTTTTCTCCCCGTTATGCGGTGATGGATGACGAGGAAAGTGCTCGCCAGGTTAAAGTGTTGCTGGCGGGGCAGGGAAGTGCTACGGAAGTCATGAGCGGGCGACAAGCCGCTTGTGATATGGCTGCGCTGGATGACGTCGATCAGGTGATGGCGGCGATTGTTGGCGCGGCAGGCCTTTTGCCTACGCTCGCAGCAATTGACGCGGGGAAAACCGTTTTACTGGCAAATAAAGAAGCGTTAGTAACATGCGGACGCCTCTTTATGGACGCCGTAAAACAGCGGGGGGCGCGACTTTTACCGGTAGATAGCGAACATAACGCGATTTTTCAGAGTTTACCGCAACCTTTCCAGGAAAACCTGGGGTACGCTTCCCTTGAGCAAAATGGCGTTGTGTCAGTTTTGCTCACCGGGTCTGGTGGCCCGTTCCGTGAAACGCCTTTGTCTGAACTGGTCTCAATGACGCCCGATCAGGCATGCCGTCATCCGAACTGGTCAATGGGGCGAAAAATCTCTGTCGACTCGGCCACCATGATGAATAAAGGTCTGGAATACATTGAAGCTCGCTGGCTGTTTAACGCGTCCGCAAAACAGATGGAAGTGTTGATTCACCCGCAGTCGGTGATCCACTCCATGGTGCGCTATCAGGATGGCAGCGTAATTGCGCAGTTGGGTGAACCGGATATGCGCACGCCAATCGCGCATTCGATGGCGTGGCCAAACCGTGTGATGTCGGGGGCAAAGCCACTCGATTTCTGCAAGCTGAGTGCACTCACCTTCAGCGAACCTGACTACGACCGTTACCCTTGTCTGAAGCTGGCGATGAATGCTTTTGATCAGGGACAAGCGGCAACGACAGCACTGAACGCAGCCAACGAAATTACGGTTGAAGCATTTCTGAAACAGCAGATCCGCTTTACGGATATTGCGGCGCTCAATCTATCGGTTCTTGAAAAGATGGATTTACGGGAACCGCAGAGCGTTGAGGAGGTGCTGGCCGTCGATTTACAGGCTCGTATGGCTGCGCGTAAAGCGGTGACGCATCTCGCAAGCTGGTGATAATCCACCGACTCGTGCTTGTGTTGTTTGTTAGCGTTAGGCTTCAGTGATATAGTCTGCGCCACCTGATCGCAGGTATTTGGCTTTAAGTGGTCAGGTAAGCCGTGGTTAGACACGGCTTTTTTATGTAATGGCTTCAGTATTCCTGAGTACCGTAAAATCCTTTCAGGGACTAAAAACGCGTTATGTTGTCTGCGAATCAACCAATAAGCGAAAACTTGCCAGCTCATGGCTGTCGTCATGTAGCAATCATTATGGATGGCAACGGCCGCTGGGCGAAAAGACAAGGGAAGATACGAGCCTTTGGGCATAAAGCTGGGGCGAAATCTGTTCGTCGCGCCGTTTCATTTGCCGCCAATAACGGCATTGATGCGTTAACGCTCTATGCTTTTAGCAGTGAAAACTGGAATCGACCTCCGCAGGAAGTGACTGCGTTGATGGAGTTGTTTGTGTGGGCGCTCGACAGCGAAGTCAAAAGCCTCCACCGCCACAACGTTCGCTTGCGCATTATTGGCGATACCAGTCGTTTTAACTCACGTTTGCAGGAACGTATTCGCAAAGCGGAAGCGGTGACCGAAAATAATACAGGTCTGACGCTCAATATCGCTGCGAACTACGGCGGACGCTGGGATATTATCCAGGGCGTTCGGCATCTCGCCGAGCAAGTTCAGGAAGGGCTGTTAAGACCCGACCAAATTGATGAAGAGACGCTGGGTCAGCAAATCTGCATGAATGAACTCGCACCCGTGGATTTGGTAATTAGGACAGGGGGAGAACACCGCATTAGTAACTTTTTGCTTTGGCAAATTGCCTATGCCGAACTTTACTTTACGGATGTGCTCTGGCCCGATTTTGATGAACAAGACTTTGAAGGTGCGCTTTATGCCTTTGCCAATCGTGAGCGTCGCTTCGGCGGTACTGAGCCAGGCGCCGAAAAAGTCTGATGGGGGTAGCTTTTGCTGAAGTATCGCCTGATTTCCGCTTTTGTATTAATACCCATCGTCATTGCGGCGCTGTTTTTACTGCCCCCGGTGGGATTTGCTATTGTCACGCTGGTGGTGTGTATGCTCGCCGCGTGGGAATGGGGACAGCTTAGCGGCTTTACCTCGCGCACTCAGCGAGTATGGCTGGCGGTGCTCTGTGGCCTGTTATTGGCCCTGATGCTGTTTATGTTGCCCGAGTATCATCACGATATTCATCAGCCGCTGGTGGCAGGTTCGCTATGGGCCTCACTGGGGTGGTGGATTGGCGCGTTGCTGCTGGTTCTTTTCTATCCCGAGTCTGCAGCTATCTGGCGCAACTCTAAAACGCTACGTCTGATTTTCGGCCTGCTCACTATTATTCCATTTTTCTGGGGTATGCTCGTGTTGCGCGCCTGGCATTATGACGAAAACCACTACAGCGGTGCGTTGTGGCTGCTTTATGTCATGATTCTCGTCTGGGGTGCTGACTCTGGTGCCTATATGTTTGGTAAACTGTTTGGCAAACATAAACTGGCACCAAAAGTTTCGCCTGGTAAGACCTGGCAGGGGTTCATCGGCGGTCTGTTTACAGCAGCGATTATCTCCTGGGGATATGGTGTATGGGCAAATCTGGAAGTTGCACCGACAACGTTGCTGGTGTGCTCTATCTTTGCTGCGTTGGCATCCGTATTAGGTGATTTGACCGAAAGTATGTTCAAGCGTGAAGCAGGGATTAAAGACAGCGGTCACCTCATTCCAGGACATGGTGGAATACTGGACCGTATTGATAGCCTGACGGCTGCGGTTCCTGTGTTTGCATGCCTGTTGTTACTGGTATTCGGGACGATTTAACGGAAGGTTTTATGCTGAGCATTCTCTGGAATCTGGCGGCGTTCATAGTTGCACTGGGTGTACTGATTACCGTGCATGAATTTGGCCATTTCTGGGTTGCCCGGCGCTGCGGAGTGCGGGTCGAGCGTTTCTCTATTGGCTTTGGTAAATCGTTATGGCGCCGTACCGATCGCCATGGCACTGAGTTTGTCATCGCGCTGATCCCTCTTGGCGGCTACGTCAAAATGCTTGATGAACGCGTAGAATCTGTTGCGCCTGAAATGCGACACTACGCGTTCAACAACAAAACAGTGAGCCAACGCGCCGCTATCATCGCTGCCGGCCCGGTAGCCAATTTCATCTTTGCTGTCTTCGCTTATTGGCTGGTGTTTATCATCGGTGTCCCTGGTGTTCGCCCGGTTGTTGGTGAAATTACCGCCAACTCCATCGCAGCAACAGCGCAAATTACGCCAGGCATGGAACTTAAAGCGATCGATGGCATCGAAACCCCTGATTGGGATGCCGTTAGGCTGCAGTTGGTCTCTAAGATTGGCGATGAAAAAGCCTTAGTTAGCGTCTCGCCAGTGGGTGAGAGTCAGCGTCAGGAAAAAATTCTTGATTTGCGTCAGTGGGCTTTTGAGCCAGACAAAGAAGATCCCGTTGCTGCGCTGGGTATTCGTCCGCGTGGTGCGCAGATTGAGCCAGTGTTAGCCGAAGTGCAGGATGATTCAGCAGCACGTAAAGCAGGTTTGCAAGCGGGCGACAGGATCGTTAAAGTCGATGGTCAGCCTTTAACGCAATGGATGACCTTTGTTAATCTGGTGCGCGATAATCCCGGCACACCGTTAGCGCTGGAAGTTGAAAGGCAGGGGAGTCCGCTCTCTTTGACGCTGATTCCGGATACCAAACCGGGCGGTGGCAAGGCTGAGGGGTTTGCTGGCGTAGTGCCAAAAGTGATCCCGTTGCCTGATGAGTACAAGACAATACGCCAGTATGGGCCGTTTAGCGCAATCGTTGAAGCCACGGATAAAACATGGCAATTGATGAAGCTTACGGTCACTATGTTGGGGAAATTGATAACTGGTGACGTAAAACTGAACAACCTCAGTGGGCCGATTTCTATCGCCCAAGGGGCTGGGATGTCAGCGGAATTCGGGGTGATTTACTATCTCATGTTTCTCGCGCTCATAAGCGTGAACCTCGGGATAATCAACCTGTTCCCGCTTCCCGTTTTAGATGGGGGGCACCTGCTGTTTTTAGCGATTGAAAAGCTAAAAGGCGGACCAGTATCCGAGCGAGTTCAAGACTTTAGTTATCGCATTGGCTCGATATTGCTGGTGCTGTTAATGGGGCTTGCACTTTTCAATGATTTCTCTCGGTTGTAAGAGAGAGTGTTAGGAAGAACGCATAATAACGATGGCGATGAAAAAGTTGCTCATAGCGTCGCTGCTGTTTAGCAGCGCGACCGTATACGGTGCTGAAGGTTTCGTAGTGAAGGATATTCATTTCGAAGGTCTTCAGCGTGTCGCCGTTGGTGCGGCCCTCCTCAGCATGCCAGTTCGCCAGGGCGACACGGTTAATGATGAAGATATCAGTAATACCATTCGCGCATTGTTTGCCACTGGCAACTTTGAGGATGTCCGCGTCCTTCGCGATGGTGATACGCTGCTGGTACAGGTGAAGGAACGCCCAACGATTGCCAGCATCACTTTCTCCGGTAATAAGTCGGTTAAAGACGATATGCTCAAGCAAAACCTTGAAGCATCGGGTGTTCGTGTCGGGGAATCTCTTGACCGCACCACCCTGTCTGATATCGAAAAAGGACTGGAAGATTTCTACTATAGCGTCGGCAAATACAGCGCGAGCGTAAAAGCCGTTGTCACACCGCTGCCGCGTAACCGTGTCGATCTGAAGCTCGTCTTCCAGGAAGGCGTTTCCGCGAAAATCCAGCAGATCAATATCGTGGGTAACCACGCGTTCAGCACGGACGAACTGATCTCTACGTTCCAGCTCCGCGACGAAGTGCCGTGGTGGAACGTGGTTGGCGATCGTAAATATCAGAAGCAAAAGCTGGCCGGCGACCTTGAAACCCTCCGTAGCTACTATCTGGATCGTGGTTACGCCCGTTTCAATATCGACTCGACTCAGGTCAGTCTGACTCCGGACAAGAAAGGTATCTACATTACGGTAAACATCACTGAAGGCGATCAATATAAGCTTTCAGGTGTTGAAGTCAGTGGAAACCTGGCGGGTCATTCTGCAGAAATTGAGAGCCTGACTAAACTTCAGCCGGGTGAGCTGTATAGCGGCGCAAAAGTGACCAAAATGGAAGACGGCATTAAAAAGCTGCTCGGCCGTTACGGTTATGCTTATCCGCGCGTACAAACGCAGCCTGAGATCAATGATACGGACAAAACCGTTAAACTTCGCGTAAACGTTGATGCGGGCAACCGTTTCTACGTGCGTAAAATTCGCTTTGAAGGTAACGATACCTCTAAAGACTCCGTACTGCGTCGCGAAATGCGTCAGATGGAAGGCGCGTGGTTAGGTAGCGACCTGGTCGATCAGGGTAAAGAGCGTCTGAACCGTCTGGGCTATTTCGAAACGGTTGATACGGATACCCAGCGTGTTGCGGGCAGTCCTGATCAGGTAGACGTTGTTTACAAGGTCAAAGAGCGTAACACCGGTAGCTTCAACTTTGGTGTCGGTTACGGCACAGAAAGTGGCGTGAGCTTCCAGGTTGGCGTTCAGCAGGATAACTGGTTAGGTACTGGCTATTCCGTTGGTATCAACGGAACCAAAAACGATTACCAGACGTACTCTGAATTCTCGGTGACTAACCCTTACTTTACTGTTGATGGTGTGAGTCTTGGCGGTCGTATTTTCTATAACGACTTTAAAGCTGACGATGCGGATCTGTCTTCCTATACCAACAAAAGCTATGGTTTAGATGGAACGCTTGGCTTCCCGATTAACGAATATAACACCCTGCGTGCTGGCTTAGGATACGTGCATAACGACCTGTCCAATATGCAACCGCAGGTGGCGATGTGGCGTTATCTGGACTCAATCGGTCAAACAGCAAGTAAATCCAGCGACAATAACGGCTTTGCTGCAGATGATTTCACCTTTAACTATGGCTGGACGTATAACCGTCTTGACCGTGGTTTCTTCCCGACGGAAGGTTCTCGCGTCAACCTGAACGGTAAAGTCACCGTGCCGGGTTCCGACAACGAGTTCTATAAATTGACGCTTGATACCGCATCCTATTTCCCGATCGATGACGATCATAAATGGGTGGTTCTGGGTCGTACGCGTTGGGGTTATGGTGACGGTTTAGGTAGCAAAGAGCTGCCATTCTACGAAAACTTCTATGCCGGCGGTTCCAGCACAGTGCGTGGCTTCCAGTCCAATAACATTGGTCCGAAAGCGGTGTATTACGGCGGTAACGACAAAGATAACTGTAATAAGACATCTTCCAGTGAAGTATGTAGTTCTGATGACGCAGTAGGCGGTAACGCCATGGGTGTCGCCAGCCTGGAAATAATCACACCTACGCCGTTTATCAGTGACAAGTATGCGAACTCTGTACGTACTTCGTTCTTCTGGGATGCGGGTACGGTATGGGATACCAACTGGGAAAACACTGCGCAGATGAAAGCAGCTGGTGTGCCAGACTATAGCGATCCGAGCAACATTCGCATGTCTGCAGGTATCGCATTACAATGGATGTCACCGTTGGGGCCGTTGGTCTTCTCTTACGCCCAACCGTTTAAGAAATACGATGGAGACAAAGCGGAGCAGTTCCAGTTTAACATTGGTAAAACCTGGTAATAATCCGCAGCAATGGAATGCGTTTGCAGTGTAGCGCTGACAACCGGCGATCGAATAGACGATCGCCTTGCCACGCAAAGAACGGTACCTTTGGGTGCCAATGGGATGGTAAGGAGTTTATTGTGAAAAAGTGGTTATTAGCGGCAGGTCTTGGTTTGGCGATGGTGACTTCTGCTCAGGCAGCGGACAAAATTGCAATCGTCAACATGGGCAATCTGTTCCAGCAAGTTGCACAGAAAACCGGTGTTTCTGCAACGCTGGAAAATGAATTCAAAGGCCGTGCTAGCGAGCTGCAAGGTATGGAAAGCGACCTTCAGTCCAAAATGCAGCGTCTGCAGCGTGATGGTTCTACCATGAAAGCAAGCGATCGCAGCAAGCTGGAAAAAGACGTGATGGCACAGCGCCAGACCTTCTCCCAGA
The DNA here is from genome assembly GCF_056032945.1 of Lelliottia sp. RD5. NCBI lineage: Bacteria > Pseudomonadati > Pseudomonadota > Gammaproteobacteria > Enterobacterales > Enterobacteriaceae > Lelliottia > Lelliottia sp. RD5. The sequence continues at coordinate 248,787 of NZ_JBVYHQ010000006.1, forward strand.
AAGCGCAGGCTTTCGAGCAGGATCGTCAGCGTCGCTCTAACGAAGAACGTGGCAAACTGGTCACTCGTATCCAGTCTGCGGTGAAATCCGTAGCGGCCGATCAGAGTATCGATCTGGTTGTTGACGCGAATGCCGTTGCTTTCAATAGCAAAGATGTTAAAGACATCACTGCAGATGTACTGAAACAGGTTAAATAAGTAATGCCTTCTATTCGACTGGCTGATCTAGCTCAGCAGTTGGATGCAGAATTACACGGTGATGGCGATATCGTCATCACCGCTGTTGCGTCCATGCAATCTGCTAAAACAGGCAATATTACGTTCATCGTAAGCCCTAAATACCGTGAACACCTGACCCAATGCCAGGCGTCTGCTGTGGTATTAACACAGGACGACCTTCCTTTTGCCACAGGCGCAGCGCTGGTAGTGAAAAATCCCTACCTGACTTACGCGCGCATGGCTCAGATTTTGGATACCACGCCGCAGCCGGCACAGAACATTGCACCAAGTGCAGCGATCGATTCAACGGCAACGCTGGGTAGCAACGTATCAATTGGTGCGAACGCCGTTATCGAGTCCGATGTTGTTTTGGGTGATAACGTGGTGATCGGTGCGGGTTGCTTCGTTGGCAAACACACTAAAATTGGTGCAGGCACCCGCTTGTGGGCCAATGTCACCGTTTATCATGAAATTGAGATTGGCGAAAACTGCCTGATCCAGTCCGGTACCGTAATCGGTTCGGATGGTTTTGGCTATGCTAACGATCGTGGTAATTGGATCAAGATCCCTCAGCTAGGTCGCGTGATTATCGGCGATCGTGTTGAGATCGGTGCATGTACGACGATCGACCGCGGTGCGCTCGACGACACCCTTATTGGTAACGGTGTTATCATCGATAACCAATGTCAGATTGCGCATAACGTCGTGATTGGCGACAATACCGCAGTTGCGGGCGGCGTAATCATGGCAGGCAGCTTGAAAATTGGCCGCTACTGCATGATCGGTGGAGCCAGCGTGATCAATGGGCATATGGAAATATGCGACAAAGTCACGGTGACGGGCATGGGTATGGTGATGCGTCCTATCACTGAACCTGGTGTTTACTCCTCCGGTATTCCGCTGCAACCGAATAAGATGTGGCGTAAAACCGCAGCTCTGGTGATGAATATTGATGATATGAGTAAGCGCCTCAAGTCTATTGAGCGCAAAATCAATCAACAAGACTAAGCGTTCATCCTTTAACGCTAAATTTCCCGGCCTGTCGGCTTTCTTATAATCCGGCAGGCCGTGTTATTATTGCTATTCAGTACATTTTGACAGGAAGAGTATTTTGACTACCGACACTCATACTCTGCATATTGAAGAGATTTTAGAACTTCTGCCGCACCGCTACCCGTTTTTGCTGGTAGATCGTGTGCTGGATTTTGAAGAAGGTCGTTTTCTGCGCGCAGTGAAAAATGTTTCAGTAAATGAGCCATTCTTCCAGGGACATTTCCCTGGTAAGCCTATCTTCCCGGGTGTTTTGATCCTGGAAGCCATGGCACAGGCAACGGGTATTCTCGCGTTTAAAAGCGTGGGTAAACTTGAGCCTGGTGAGTTGTATTACTTCGCGGGTATTGATGAAGCGCGCTTTAAGCGCCCAGTCGTACCTGGTGATCAGATGATCATGGAAGTGACTTTTGAAAAAACGCGCCGTGGACTGACGCGCTTCAAAGGCGTTGCTTTAGTTGACGGCAAAGTGGTTTGTGAAGCTACCATGATGTGTGCGCGTAGCCGGGAGGCCTGATACGTGATTGATAAAACCGCCTTTATTCATCCAACTGCCATTGTGGAAGAGGGTGCCATTATTGGTGCTAACGCTCACATTGGCCCATTCTGTATTGTTGGACCCCATGTCGTAATTGGTGAGGGTACCGTACTGAAATCTCACGTCGTCGTGAATGGTCATACGACCATGGGTCGCGATAATGAGATCTATCAGTTCGCCTCCATCGGCGAAGTCAACCAGGATCTGAAGTATGCTGGTGAGCCGACCCGTCTGGAAATCGGCGATCGTAACCGCATTCGCGAAAGCGTCACCATTCATCGTGGCACAGTACAGGGTGGTGGATTGACGAAGGTGGGCAGCGACAACCTCTTTATGGTCAATGCGCATATTGCGCACGACTGTACAGTGGGTAGCCGTTGTATCCTCGCCAACAACGCAACGCTGGCGGGGCACGTATCGGTTGATGATTTCGCGATCATTGGCGGCATGACGGCAGTCCATCAGTTCTGCATTATTGGTGCGCACGTCATGGTCGGCGGTTGCTCCGGTGTCGCGCAAGACGTTCCACCGTATGTGATTGCTCAGGGTAACCACGCCACACCTTTTGGCGTTAACATTGAAGGCCTCAAGCGTCGTGGCTTTAGCCGCGAAGCAATTACAGCGATCCGCAACGCGTACAAACTGATGTACCGTAGCGGCAAAACGCTCGAAGAGGCTAAGCCAGAAGTGGCTGCGCTGGCAGAACAGTACCCAGAGGTCAAAGCGTTCACAGAGTTCTTTGAACGCTCGACTCGAGGTCTGATTCGTTAATGGTCGATAACCGTCCATTAACGATTGCCCTGGTCGCCGGAGAAACCTCCGGCGATATTCTTGGTGCAGGTCTCATCCGGGCACTCAAGGCTCGTGTACCGAATGCTCGCTTTGTGGGCGTTGCTGGCCCGCTGATGCAGGCCGAGGGCTGTGAGGCCTGGTACGAAATGGAAGAGCTCGCGGTAATGGGCATTGTTGAAGTGCTGGGGCGTTTACGCCGTTTGCTGCATATTCGAGCCGATCTCACGCGTCGTTTTACCGATCTTAAGCCCGATGTCTTTGTTGGCATTGATGCGCCTGATTTCAATATCACCCTCGAAGGCAACCTGAAAAAACAGGGTATTAAAACTGTTCACTACGTCAGCCCGTCCGTCTGGGCATGGCGACAGAAACGTGTTTTCAAAATAGGCAGATCCACCGATATGGTGCTGGCTTTTCTGCCTTTCGAAAAAGCGTTTTATGACAGATTCAATGTGCCATGCCGTTTTATCGGGCATACCATGGCCGATGCCATGCCGCTTGATCCGGATAAAAATGCTGCACGAGATACTCTTGGCATCCCGCATGACGCTCACTGTCTGGCTCTTTTGCCGGGTAGCCGTGGCGCAGAAGTCGAAATGCTTAGCGCTGATTTCCTGAAGACCGCGCAAATTCTTCGCCAGACATATCCCGATCTGGAAGTGGTTGTGCCGCTCGTGAATGCCAAACGCCGTGAGCAGTTTGAGCGCATCAAAGCGGAAGTCGCGCCTGACCTGCACATTCACCTTCTGGATGGCAAAGGACGTGAAGCCATGGTGGCGAGTGATGCCGCATTGCTGGCGTCCGGAACGGCTGCGCTGGAATGCATGTTGGCAAAATGCCCAATGGTTGTGGGTTATCGCATGAAGCCATTTACCTTCTGGCTGGCGAAGCGCCTGGTCAAAACGGATTATGTTTCATTGCCTAATCTGTTGGCAGGCCGAGAGTTAGTCAAAGAGCTGTTGCAGGATGAGTGTCAGCCTCAGGCATTAGCCGATGCGCTGTTGCCCTTACTGGCAGACGGTAAAACCCGTCATCAAATGCACGACACCTTCCGTGAACTGCATCAGCAGATCCGCTGTAACGCCGATGAGCAAGCAGCAGATGCCGTGATGGAGTTAGCGCAATGCTAGAGTTTGTTTACCCACATACGCACCTTGTTGCGGGTGTGGATGAGGTCGGACGCGGGCCATTGGTGGGTGCCGTTGTCACTGCAGCGGTCATTCTGGACCCAGCTCGCCCGATTGTAGGGCTGAATGATTCGAAGAAACTGTCTGAAAAACGCCGTCTGGCGCTCTATGATGAAATCAAAGAAAAAGCACTAGCATGGAGTTTAGGCCGCGCAGAGCCCGAAGAGATTGACGAGCTGAACATTCTTCACGCCACCATGTTGGCGATGCAGCGGGCTGTCGCCGGGCTGAAAATCGTACCAGAATATGTGCTGATCGACGGTAATCGCTGTCCTGCACTGCCGATGCGCTCATTGGCGGTGGTGAAAGGGGATAGCCGTGTGGCCGAGATCAGCGCAGCGTCCATCATTGCCAAAGTGACACGCGATGCCGAAATGGCGGCGCTGGATCTTTCATATCCTCAGTATGGTTTCGCCCAGCACAAGGGATATCCAACCGCTTTCCATCTGGAGAGACTGTCTGAGCATGGCCCAACTGAACATCATCGACGCAGTTTTGGTCCGGTGAAACGCGCACTGGGACTGGTGTGCTGAATCAATACGTAAGCAACTAAGTCACGCGGAATCTGAAGATGGCTGAACCACGTTTCGTACACCTGCGGGTGCATAGCGACTACTCCATGATTGATGGGCTGGCGAAGACCGGGCCGCTGGTAAAAAAGGCAGCGGCTCTTGGCATGCCTGCGCTGGCGATCACGGATTTCACCAACCTGTGTGGTCTGGTTAAGTTCTATGGCGCGGCGCATGGCGCGGGCCTTAAGCCGATTATCGGTGCGGATTTTCACGTTCAGAGCGAGTTGCTCGGCGATGAAATGACGCAAATTTCCGTTCTGGCGATGAACAATACAGGCTATCAAAATCTGACGTTGCTGATTTCCCGTGCCTATCAGCGGGGCTATGGCGCGGCGGGGCCATGGATCGACAGGGACTGGCTTGTTGAACTCAATGAAGGTTTGCTGCTGATTTCTGGCGGTCGAATGGGTGATGTCGGTAAAAGTCTGATACGCGGCAACAATATTCTGGTTGAGCAGTGCGTGGCGTTTTATGAAGAACACTTCCCGGATCGTTTTTATCTGGAGCTGATTCGCACGGGCCGTCCCGATGAAGAAAACTATCTGCATGCGGCAGTCGCGCTTGCTGAACAGCACGGTCTGCCGGTCGTCGCGACCAATGATGTACGGTTTATTAACGCTGAAGACTTTGATGCGCACGAAATTCGTGTTGCCATTCATGACGGCTTTACGCTCGACGATCCAAAACGCCCGCGCCACTATTCCACGCAGCAATATATGCGCTCTGAAGATGAGATGTGCGAGCTGTTTGCTGATATTCCGGAAGCGCTGGAAAACAGTGTGGAAATTGCAAGGCGTTGCAACGTTACCGTCCGTTTAGGTGAATATTTCTTGCCGCAGTTCCCAACCGGCGAGATGAGTACGGAAGATTTTCTGGTTCTCAAATCGAAAGAAGGTCTGGAAGATCGTCTGGAGTTTTTGTTCCCGGATGAAGCGGTACGCCTCGAGAAGCGCCCGCCTTACGATGAGCGCCTGGACATTGAACTACAGGTTATCAACCAGATGGGGTTCCCTGGCTACTTCCTGATCGTGATGGAATTTATCCAGTGGTCGAAGGACAACGGCGTGCCGGTGGGGCCTGGCCGTGGTTCGGGTGCGGGTTCGCTTGTGGCTTACGCGTTGAAAATTACCGACCTTGACCCGCTGGAATTCGACCTGCTGTTCGAACGTTTCCTTAACCCGGAACGTGTCTCTATGCCTGACTTCGACGTTGACTTCTGCATGGAGAAACGCGACCAGGTTATTGATCACGTTGCAGAAATGTACGGGCGTGATGCTGTATCACAGATCATTACTTTCGGGACGATGGCGGCAAAAGCGGTTATCCGTGACGTGGGCCGTGTGCTGGGGCATCCGTATGGCTTTGTGGATCGCATCTCGAAACTGGTGCCGCCCGATCCGGGCATGACGCTGGCAAAAGCGTTTGAAGCCGAGCCACAACTGCCGGAAATCTACGAAGCAGACGAAGAAGTTAAAGCACTTATCGACATGGCGCGCAAGCTTGAAGGCGTCACGCGTAACGCCGGTAAACACGCCGGTGGCGTGGTTATCGCGCCGACTAAAATTACCGATTTTGCGCCGTTATATTGTGATGAATCAGGTCAGCATCCTGTTACACAGTTCGACAAGAATGACGTGGAGTACGCTGGCCTGGTGAAGTTTGACTTCCTTGGTTTGCGAACACTCACTATCATTGACTGGGCGTTGAAGATGATCAACCCGCGTCGGGCCAAACAGGGCCTGGAGCCGATTGACATCGCTGCGATTCCGCTTGATGACAAAAAAAGTTTCGACATGCTGCAGCGCTCGGAAACCACAGCGGTATTCCAGCTTGAATCGCGCGGCATGAAAGACTTGATTAAACGTCTACAGCCTGACTGCTTTGAAGACATGATCGCACTTGTGGCATTGTTCCGTCCTGGCCCATTACAGTCGGGCATGGTTGATAACTTTATTGACCGTAAGCACGGACGTGAAGAGATTTCCTACCCTGATGTGCAGTGGCAGCATGATTGCCTGAAACCGGTGCTTGAGCCTACCTACGGCATTATCCTGTATCAGGAACAGGTTATGCAGATTGCTCAGGAGCTTTCGGGATATACCCTTGGCGGCGCTGATATGTTGCGTCGTGCGATGGGTAAGAAAAAACCGGAAGAGATGGCCAAGCAGCGCGGCACCTTTGAGGATGGCGCGAAGAAAAACGGCATTGATGGTGAACTGGCGATAAAAATCTTTGACCTGGTAGAGAAATTCGCGGGTTACGGATTTAACAAATCGCACTCAGCGGCTTACGCCCTGGTGTCCTATCAAACGCTGTGGTTGAAAGCGCACTACCCGGCAGAATTTATGGCGGCCGTGATGACTGCCGACATGGATAACACCGAGAAGGTGGTGGGCCTGGTGGATGAATGCTGGCGAATGGGGCTGAAAATCCTGCCGCCAGATATCAATGCCGGGATGTACCATTTCCACGTTAACGATGACGGTGAAATTGTTTACGGCATTGGGGCTATCAAAGGTGTGGGCGAAGGCCCTATCGAAGCGATTCTGGAAGCGCGTAATAATGGCGGCTATTTCCGTGAGCTTTTCGACTTATGTGCGCGGACTGACACCAAAAAGCTGAACCGTCGTGTGCTGGAAAAACTGATCATGTCAGGGGCATTTGATCGCCTCGGCCCGCATCGCGCAGCGCTGATGAATTCTCTCGGTGAGGCGTTGAAAGCGGCCGATCAGCACGCAAAAGCGGAAGCAATTGGTCAGGCCGATATGTTTGGTGTGCTGGCCGATGAGCCAGAGCAAATTGAACAATCGTATGCCAACTGCCAGCCGTGGCCAGAACACACGGTGCTGGAAGGGGAGCGTGAAACGTTAGGCTTGTACCTGACGGGACACCCGATCAACCAGTATCTGAAAGAAATTGAGCGCTATGTCGGAGGCAACAGGCTAAAAGACATGCATCCAACTGAACGTGGTAAAATGACCACGGCAGCGGGGCTCGTCATTGCAGCGCGGGTTATGGTCACCAAGCGCGGTAATCGCATCGGTATCTGTACGTTGGATGACCGTTCCGGGCGGCTGGAGGTGATGTTATTCACCGAAGCGCTGGAAAAATACCAGCATTTGCTGGAAAACGACCGCATACTTATCGTCAGCGGACAGGTCAGCTTTGATGACTTCAGCGGCGGGCTTAAAATGATGGCCCGTGAAGTGATGGATATTGACGAAGCCCGGGAAAAATATGCTCGCGGGCTTGCTATCTCGCTGACGGACAGGCAAATTGATGACCAGCTTTTAAACCGACTCCGTCAGTCTCTGGAACCCCATCGTTCGGGGACCATTCCAGTACATCTCTATTATCAGAGGGCGGATGCACGCGCGCGGTTGCGCTTTGGTGCAACGTGGCGTGTCTCTCCGAGCGATCGTTTACTCAACGATCTCCGTGGCCTTATTGGTTCGGAGCAGGTGGAACTGGAGTTTGACTAATACAGGAATACTATGAGTCTGAATTTCCTTGATTTCGAACAGCCGATTGCGGAGCTGGAAGCGAAAATCGATTCTCTGACCGCGGTGAGCCGTCAGGATGAAAAACTGGATATTAACATCGACGAAGAAGTGCATCGTCTGCGTGAAAAAAGCGTAGAACTGACGCGCAAAATCTTTGCCGATCTCGGCGCATGGCAGATTGCCCAGTTGGCACGTCATCCACAGCGTCCGTACACCCTGGATTATGTCCGCCTGGCGTTTGATGAATTTGACGAACTGGCAGGCGATCGCGCTTATGCTGACGACAAAGCCATTGTCGGCGGCATAGCGCGTCTTGATGGTCGCCCGGTGATGATTATTGGTCATCAGAAGGGCCGTGAGACCAAAGAGAAAATCCGTCGCAACTTTGGTATGCCAGCGCCAGAAGGTTACCGTAAGGCACTGCGCCTGATGGAAATGGCTGAGCGTTTCAACATGCCGATCGTGACCTTTATCGACACACCGGGTGCATACCCGGGTGTCGGTGCAGAAGAACGCGGCCAGTCTGAAGCCATCGCTCGTAACCTGCGTGAAATGTCTCGCCTGACGGTACCGGTAATCTGTACTGTGATTGGTGAAGGCGGTTCCGGTGGTGCACTGGCGATCGGCGTGGGTGATAAAGTGAATATGCTGCAATACAGCACCTATTCCGTTATCTCTCCTGAAGGCTGTGCGTCTATTCTGTGGAAAAGCGCCGATAAAGCGCCGTTGGCCGCAGAAGCGATGGGTATCACTGCGCCGCGTCTGAAAGAATTGAAACTGATCGACACTGTGATCCCTGAGCCACTGGGCGGTGCGCACCGTAAGCCGGAAGTGATCGCCGCTTCCCTTAAAGCGCAGTTGCTGGCCGATCTGGCCGATCTCGATGTGCTGAGCAAAGAAGATTTGCTCAACCGTCGCTATCAACGTCTGATGAACTACGGTTACGCATAAGCGTCACATTTGTCTTAAAGCCGCACATTGTTGCGGCTTTTTTTATGTCTGCCGTTTAACTTAACTATCCTTATCGAATGTTTTTCAAGGAGGTAGACCGTGAACATCATTGCCATTATGGGGCCGCACGGCGTCTTTTATAAAGATGAGCCCATCAAGGAGCTGGAGCAGGCGTTGCAGGCGCGTGGATATCAACTTATCTGGCCGCACAACAATGCCGATCTGCTGAAGTTTATCGAGCACAATCCACGTATCTGTGGCGTGATTTTTGACTGGGATGAGTACGATCTCGAACTGTGCAGCGATATCAATCAGCTGAATGAATACCTGCCGCTGTACGCTTTCATCAACACGCATTCGACGATGGACGTCAGTGCCCACGATATGCGTATGGCGCTGTGGTTTTTTGAATACGCATTGGGCGCTGCAGAAGATATTGCGACCCGCATTCAGCAATACACTCGCGAATACCTCGACAATATTACCCCGCCGTTTACGCGCGCGCTTTTCACCTACGTTCAGGAAGGCAAATACACATTTTGCACGCCGGGGCATATGGCGGGAACCGCTTACCAGAAAAGCCCGGTGGGTTGCCTGTTTTACGATTTTTTTGGTGGGAATACGCTCAAAGCCGACGTGTCGATTTCGGTGACGGAACTTGGCTCACTGCTTGATCACACCGGCCCGCACCTCGAGGCCGAAGAGTACATCGCGCGTACTTTTGGTGCGGAGCAGAGTTATATGGTGACAAACGGCACGTCGACTTCAAACAAGATTGTCGGGATGTATGCCGCCCCCGCTGGCAGTACGCTGTTGATTGACCGTAACTGCCACAAGTCACTGGCGCATTTATTGATGATGAGTGATGTTGTGCCGATCTGGCTCTCGCCAACGCGAAATGCGCTGGGGATTCTGGGCGGGATCCCTCGCCGTGAATTCTCCCGGAGCGCCATAGAACATAAAGTTGCCGCTGTTCCTGATGCAAGCTGGCCGGTTCACACGGTGATTACTAACTCGACGTATGATGGCCTGTTGTATAACACCAACTGGATCAAGCAGACCCTCGATGTGCCGTCGATTCATTTCGATTCTGCATGGGTACCCTATACCAATTTCCATCCGATTTATGCCGGTAAAAGCGGTATGAGCGGCGATCGGGTGCCGGGCAAAGTCTTCTTCGAGACGCAATCGACGCACAAAATGCTGGCCGCTTTATCTCAGGCATCGTTAATCCATATTAAGGGTGAATACGACGAAGAGACGTTCAACGAAGCTTATATGATGCACACCACCACCTCGCCGAGTTATCCATTAGTCGCATCAATTGAAACGGCAGCGGCTATGCTGCGCGGTAATCCGGGTAAACGCCTGATTAATCGCTCGGTGGAGCGGGCGCTTCATTTTCGTAAAGAAGTTCAGCGCCTGAAAGATGAAGCTGACGGCTGGTTCTTCGATATCTGGCAACCGGAAGAGATCGATGAAGCGGAATGCTGGTCTGTCGCGCCTGGCGAGAGCTGGCATGGTTTCAGAGACGCTGACGCGGATCATATGTTTCTTGATCCGGTCAAAGTCACCATTCTGACGCCGGGGATGGATGAACAGGGAATCATGAGTGATGAAGGGATTCCGGCTGCGCTGGTGGCAAAATTTCTCGACGAACGCGGCGTTGTGGTGGAGAAAACCGGGCCTTACAATCTGCTTTTCCTGTTTAGCATCGGTATTGATAAAACCCGAGCGATGGGCCTGTTGCGCGGACTAATGGAATTTAAGCGCGCATACGATCTCAATCTGCGGGTCAAAAATATGCTCCCGGATCTGTATGCCGAAGATCCCGATTATTATCGGAATATGCGTATTCAGGATCTGGCGCAAGGGATCCATAAGCTGATCCGCCAGCACGATCTTCCTCGGCTGATGCTCCAGGCATTTGATGTGTTACCTGAAATGAAGCTCACACCGCACAAGGCCTGGCAGCAGCAGGTCAAAGGTGAAGTGGAAACCATTGAGCTGGAAAATCTCATTGGGCGCGTATCCGCCAATATGGTCCTCCCCTATCCACCGGGCGTCCCGCTTCTGATGCCGGGAGAAATGATCACCGAGCAAAGCCGTTCGGTGCTCGATTTTCTGCTGATGCTCTGTTCCATCGGTCGCCATTATCCTGGCTTTGAGACGGACATTCACGGTGCAAAACGCGATGAGAACGGCGTATACCGGGTACGAGTCTTAAAAGAGAGTTGATCCCTTGCGTGTGTAGGGTTTTCAGTTGTAACGTGCAGGCATGATAAAAAGGAGACGCTATGCTGGGTTTAAAACAGGTTCACCATATTGCGATTATTGCTTCGGACTACGCCAAAAGTAAGGCATTTTATTGCGACGTTCTTGGGTTTACGCTGTTGAGCGAAGCCTATCGCTCTGAGCGTGACTCGTGGAAGGGTGACCTGGCGCTTAACGGACACTATGTGATCGAACTGTTCTCATTTCCTTTTCCGCCTGCCCGTCCGTCGCGCCCCGAAGCTTGTGGGCTTCGCCATCTCGCGTTCAGCGTGGACGATATCGATCGGGCCACAGAACACCTTGAAGCACACGGCGTGACGTGTGAATCGATTCGCATCGACCCGTTTACCGACAAACGTTTTACGTTTTTTAACGATCCGGATGGCTTGCCGCTGGAGCTCTACCAGCAGTAATGCTTGCCATCAGAGTCAATGCTCGGTAATTTTCCGGGCATTGGCTCTCTATAAGACCTCTTATGACCTCATCCGTAATCGCTCAGTCTGTTTCTCCGTACCGCCAGTTGCTGGTGGGATTTAGCGGTGGGCTGGATTCGACCGTTTTACTTCATCGATTAAGGCTCTGGCGCGAGCAGGAACCTGATGTTCAGATTCGTGCCATTCATGTGCATCATGGTTTAAGTTCAAATGCCGACCGCTGGGTTGCGCACTGCGAATCGCTCTGTGAAGCGTGGCATATTCCGCTGATCGTTGAACGTGTGACGCTTCATGATGAGGGTTTGGGTACCGAAGCGCAGGCGCGAAAAGCGCGCTATTTAGCGTTCGAAAAAGTGCTTCAAGCGGGGGAGGCGCTCGTCACGGCGCAGCATCTCGACGATCAGTGTGAGACGTTTTTACTGGCACTTAAACGGGGAAGCGGCCCGGCGGGGTTGTCCGCTATGCCTGTGCGCACTGAATTTGCAGGCACGCAGTTGATTCGCCCACTTCTGGGGGAAACGCGCACCTCGCTAGAAACGTGGGCAAAGGACTATAACCTCTGCTGGATTGAGGACGAAAGTAACCAGGACGATAGCTACGATCGTAATTTCCTGCGATTGCGCGTATTGCCGCTACTCTCGGAACGTTGGCCGCATTTTGCAGATGCGACGGCGAGAAGTACGGCGTTGTGTGCTGAGCAAGAGAGCCTGCTGGATGAGCTGCTGACTGAAGAGTTAGCCAGTGTGATCTCGACGGAAGGTGCGCTAAAAATTGAACCTCTTGAAGCGATGAGCGTCGTGCGTCGGGCTGCGCTACTACGCCGCTGGCTCGCCGCTCATGATGCGCAAATGCCTTCGCGCACAATGTTAAACCGTATCTGGGAAGAGGTTGCTTTAGCTCGTGAAGATGCCACGCCGCGTTTGCATCTCGGTGGCTTCGAGGTTCGGCGCTTCAAAGGAGAGCTTTGGTGGGTGAAATGCCAGCCTTCGATGGCTGACCAGATTATCGAGTGGCGCGATCCTTCTGAGCCTCTGATGTTGTCTCTGGGTAGCGTTTCTTTTGTGGAGGGCGGCCATATTCGCCTGCCGAACCCGGATGAACAGGTCACGATCCGTTTCAAAGCCAGCGGAATACTGCATATTGTAGGGCGTCACGGCGGACGAAAACTGAAGAAAATCTGGCAGGAGTACAACATTCCTCCCTGGTTACGCGATACCACGCCGCTGCTGTTTTATGGCGAAACGCTGATTGCCGCTGCGGGTGTTTTTGTTACGCAGGAAGGTTGGGCAGAAAAGGGCGTGCAGCTGGAGTGGAAAGCGTAACGGGCAGTGGACTGCCCGTTAGGGACATTCAGGATTCGCTCACCACAACGGTGCCGATGTCCGGATGACTGAAGCTGGCAATTTTATCGAGACGAAACTCACGCGTTGCGCCCGCGTCTTCGACGACAAGGTATTCAACGTTCTTACGCATAACCAGATCGCGGGCTTTTGCCTTCAGCTCTTCGCCATCTTTTAACGCTAGCGCCAGGATCAAATGGTTCTGGCAGGCAAGCTCCAGGTTGTCATAGTCATCACAGTTGATGGGTTGATAGGTATCATTCATTGACATAATCGCTCACCAGTAAATTCGCAGCAGCATACGCCGCTTTTTCCCTGATCGATTCTGAAAGGCTGTCATCCGTCGCGACTTCATTCAGCACTTTCAACACACAGCCCAACGCATCCGGGACATAACCCAGATCTCCGCTGGCGATTTCCGCATACCTTTTGCGAATTAACTCACAATAAATTTCCACATCCCCTCCTGCCAGCGCACTGACGTTACTGTGAGATATTTAAGCCTACGAAGATAAACACGGTTTATCAAGGTGACTATAACATACTCATCCTGGCAATATCAGCGCCTTGATATTGTGGACTTTCGCCCACTCACAACAGTCTTTTGGCCATAATTTCGCTACAATGACCGCCTTATAAGAATGGAGTTTACTCATGGCGCTGAAAGCGACAATTTATAAAGCGGTGGTTAATGTAGCCGATCTTGACCGCAACCAGTTTCTTGATGCGTCGCTAACGCTGGCGCGTCACCCTTCAGAAACCCAGGAACGCATGATGCTGCGCCTGCTGGCGTGGATTAAATATGCCAACGATCGGTTGCAGTTCACGCGGGGATTAAGTGCCGAAGAAGAGCCAGAAGCGTGGCTAAAGAACGATCATCTTGGCATCGATTTGTGGATCGAACTCGGTCTGCCTGATGAACGTCGCATTAAGAAAGCCTGCACGCAGTCCGCAGAGGTGGCGATATTTGCTTATAATCAGCGTGCAGCTGAGATTTGGTGGCAGCAAAACCAACGAAAATGCGCGCAGTATTCGCATCTTTCTGTCTGGTATCTGGATGATGAACAGCTGGCACAGTTGAGTGATTTTGCAGGAAGAACAATGACTTTACAGGCGACGATTCAGGATGGGGCGATCTGGTTGTCTGATTCACAGAATAATCTGGAAATACATCTCACCGCGTGGCAGTCCCCGTCATGATCGCGTTGTCCCGCACCGTTAGCATTCCTGACAGCGAGCTTGAGATCACGGCGATTCGTGCGCAGGGCGCGGGTGGGCAACATGTCAATAAAGCCTCAACAGCTATCCATCTGCGCTTTGACATTCGGGCCTCTAGCCTGCCAGAGTCTTATAAAGAGGCTTTGCTTGCGGCCAGTCATCACCTCATCACCAGTGATGGCGTGATCATTATTAAGGCGCAGGAGTATCGCAGCCAGGAGTTAAATCGCGAAGCCGCGCTTGCGCGCCTGGTCGCGCTGATCAAAGAATTAACCGTCGTGCAGAAAAGCCGTCGGGCAACCCGACCAACGCGCGCGTCAAAAGAGCGCCGGTTGTCATCGAAAGCGCAAAAGTCCACAGTGAAGTCACTGCGCGGTAAAATTCGACGGTCTTCTGATTAACGAACCGGGACACCCAATTTATAAGGAATTCATCGTGAAAACAGCGATATTGTCAGTGCTCGCAGCCTCTACGCTCTTTGCACTTATTGGTTGTAACAATCGTACTGAAACGCAGGCGCCGCACCCGACGGAGTCGGAAGCGCTGAAGCCGATGCAGCAGAGCTGGCGCGGTGTTTTACCCTGCGCCGACTGCGAAGGCATTGAAACCACGCTGTTCCTGGAAAAGGACGGTTCATGGGTAATGAATCAGCGCTATCAAGGCGCAAAAGAACCGTCATCTTTCGCGACTTACGGTAAGTGGGAGCGCACAGCCGAAAAGCTGATTCTGACGGATGCTGAAGGTGAGAAAACCTATTTCCGCCCGAAGGGCGAAGGAATGGAGATGCTTGATCGTGAAGGTCTTCCGATTGAATCTCAGTTCAATTATACGCTGGCACCGGTAAAAGTGGCCTTGCCATCGACTCCGATGCCGATGCGCGGCATGTATTTTTATATGGCGGACGCTGCGGTCTTTACCGACTGTGCGACGGGCAAGAAAGTCAGTGTCGCCAACAATGCGCAACTGGAACGTGATTATGCCGTGGCGCGTGGAAATGACAGTAAACCAGTTCTCTTGACCGTGGATGGCCACTTCACTCTGGAACCTAATCCGGATAGCGGCGAGATGGTTAAAACGCTGGTGACGGATAAATCCGCTACGTTTGTGGTGGGTAAAGACTGCGAAACGAAATAAACGGATTTCAACGCTGATAAAAAAAAGCCCCGCATTAGCGGGGCTTTTTGTCGCCTGACGGTTTAGCCTTTGATGGCTTTCACAAGGTAATCAAGAATGTCGCCGGTCTTGATCATCTGCTTCTCACCGCTACGACGGTATTTGTACTCAATGTCGTCGCTGTCGAGGTTACGATCGCCGATAACCACGGTGTGCGGGATGCCGATCAGTTCCATATCAGCAAACATCACACCTGGACGTTCTTTACGGTCGTCCATCAGCACTTCAATACCCTGGGCGCGCAGCTCGCTGTACAGCTTCTCCGCCAGCTCCTGCACACGGTAAGATTTGTGCATGTTCATCGGCAGGATGGCCACCTGGAACGGTGCCAGATTATCTGGCCATACGATGCCACGTTCGTCGTGGTTCTGCTCAATCGCAGCAGCCACAACGCGCGTGACCCCGATACCATAACAACCCATCGTCAGGATCTGGTTACGACCATCTTCGCCCTGAACAGAAGCGTTAAGCGCCTCGGAATATTTGGTGCCTAGCTGGAAGATGTGACCCACTTCGATGCCGCGTTTGATCATCAACGTACCCTGGCCGTCAGGGCTTGGGTCGCCTGCAACCACGTTACGGATATCAGCCACTTCTGGCGTCGCAACGTCACGATCCCAGTTGATACCAAAGTAATGTTGACCATCGATGTTCGCGCCAGCGGAGAAATCACTCATCGCGGCTACGGTACGGTCGATAACCACTGGAATAGGCATGTTCACTGGACCCAGAGATCCTGGACCTGCGTTGATCACTGCGCGAATTTCAGCTTCGGTCGCGAAAGTCAGCGGGCTGGCAACCTGCGCCAGTTTCTCTGCTTTGACTTCATTCAGTTCGTGATCGCCACGCACCAGCAGTGCTACCAGCGGATAAGCGCTATCTTCAACGGCTTTAACCAGCAAGGTTTTCACCGTTTTTTCGATTGGCAGATTGAACTGCTCAACCAGCTCAGCGATGGTTTTTGCGTTTGGCGTATCGACCAGCTTCATCTCTTCAGATGCAGCCGCGCGTGGTGCTGATGGTGCCAGCGCTTCTGCAAATTCGATGTTAGCAGCGTAGTCTGAGGTATCTGAGAAGATCACATCGTCTTCGCCGCTCTGTGCCAGAACCTGGAATTCATGGGAAGCGCTGCCACCGATAGAGCCGGTGTCCGCCTGCACAGCGCGGAAATCCAGCCCCATACGGGAGAAGATTTTGCTATACGCTTCATACATCTTGTCATACGTCTCTTGCAGAGATTCCTGAGAAGTATGGAAAGAGTAAGAGTCTTTCATCAGGAATTCGCGAGAACGCATAACGCCGAAACGTGGACGCACTTCGTCACGGAACTTTGTCTGGATCTGGAAGAAGTTCAGCGGCAGCTGTTTGTAGGAATTCAGCTCGTTGCGGATCAGATCCGTGATGACTTCTTCATGCGTTGGGCCGAGCACAAACGAACGTTCGCCGCGATCAACAAAACGCAGCAGTTCAGGGCCGTACTGCTCCCAGCGACCACTTTCTACCCACAGGTCAGCAGGCTGAACCACAGGCATAGACACCTCGATCGCGCCGGCGTTGTTCATCTCTTCACGCACGATGTTTTCGACTTTTTTCAGGACGCGCAGACCGGTCGGCAACCAGGTGTACAACCCAGAGGCCAGCTTGCGGATCATCCCGGCGCGGAGCATCAACTGGTGGCTGATGACTTCGGCGTCGGCTGGTGTCTCCTTCAGTGTGGAGAGCAGATATTGGCTAGTACGCATGTTGTTACGGTTCCATTTCGACGATTGGACCAGGCTGATTCGTCAACCTGACACAAAAAAAGTGGTTTAGTTTACCAGTGTGGCAAAGATGCCAAAAGAGAGGACAATAAAATTAGCGCACTTCCAGTGCAAACACTTCAAAGCCCGCTTCGGTTACACGCCAGCGAACGTTAAAATCCAGCAGCCAGACGGCGTAGTTTTTCCCTACCTCTTCTTCCTTTCGATAAGCAGGACGCGGATCCTGAGCCAGAACGTCGACGATAAAATCTTTCAGTCGAGGATACCGCTTTTCAAGCCGCTGAAGCTCTAAGAAGACATCGGCAGTGAAGCCAACAGGCATATCTGCCACAGGCGCCTGCTGGGCATAGCTCGCCACGGCATCGGGAAGCGCTTCGGCGAAGGGCAGATACGGTTTGATATCCACAACCGGCGTTCCGTCTACCAGGTCCAGGCTCCCGAGTTCGAGAATCACCTGATCTTTTTGGCAGCAGATACCCTTTAGTTCAACGAGCGACATGCCGATGGGGTTGGGTCGGAATGTCGAGCGCGTAGCGAAAACACCCATTCTTGCATTTCCACCCAGCCGGGGAGGGCGAACGGTAGGGCGCCAGCCTCCATCCATCGTTTGATGAAAGATGAACAGAACCCACAGATGGCTGAATACCTCTAGCCCACGAACTGCATCGGCCTGATTATACGGCGCAGTTAAGTGAAGTTCACCGCCATAGCTTTTGACCAGACCCGGTTGACGCGGAACGGCAAACTTCTCTTTATAAGGCGAGCGAATAACACCTATCTGCTCGAACTTAAATGCACTCATTTAGCCGATACGTTAAGGGCGCTGCCCATGCACACGGCCTGGCGATAGCATCCCGGCGTGCCGCTGGTGACTTCACAGCTATGCAGCAGTACGGCGTTAGCCTTCATTTTGGCTGCGTTGATCTGCAGACGCTTGCGCGCTGTCGGGATATTTGGCGGCGAATCCTGATTGCTGGCCTGGCATGATTCGCCGGTGACTTCGCCCAAATCACGGAATGGCTTACCAATGAGAGCTTCGGCATTGGTGTAAATTTTTACCGGCGCCGGACGCGGTGCCTTCGGTTTGGCTGGTTCCACTTTTGGCGGAGTTGCAGTGCTTTTCACAGGTTCAACAGGAGATCTGCTTAGCATTGAACAGCCGCTCAGCATGAGTGCTAAAAGACAGATCGGTAAAGCCCGCATAATATTTCCTCAATGAATAATCAAATCGTCAGTTATTGAAGCAGTTGCCTGTATAAATGACAAGACGGGCTTTCGCCCGTCCTGATGATATTACATAAAGGTAAGATTACCAGCCTTTAACAGCGCCGCCGTTAAACACTTTATTGGCTTCCTGGTAAACTTCTTCAGACTGATAAGCCTGAACGAATTTTTTCACGTTTTCCGCGTCCTTATTATCTTCGCGGCTAACGATCATGTTGACGTAAGGAGAGTCTTTATCTTCTACGAAGATACCGTCTTTTGCTGGCGTCAGGCCAATCTGGCTGGCGTAAGTGGTGTTAATCACCGCCAGCGCAATTTGCGCATCGTCAAGCGAGCGTGGGAGCTGTGGCGCTTCCAGTTCAACAATCTTCAGATTTTTTGGATTCTCAGCAACATCAAGCACTGTTGGCAGTAAACCCACGCCGTCTTTCAGTTTGATCAAGCCCACTTTCTGCAGCAGCAGCAGGGAACGGCCAAGGTTGGTTGGATCATTCGGGACTGCGACCTGCGAGCCTGGCTGCAGCTCTTCCAGAGATTTGATTTTTTTAGAGTAGCCAGCAATGGGGTATACAAACGTATTGCCGACGGAAACCAGTTTGTAACCACGATCTTTAATCTGCTGATCAAGATACGGTTTGTGCTGGAAGGCGTTGACATCAATGTCGCCTTTGCTCAGCGCTTCGTTTGGCAGAACGTAATCATTAAATGTCACCAGTTCAACGTCCAGGCCGTATTTTTCTTTTGCTACTTTTTGCGCCGCTTCAGCAACTTGCTGTTCTGCGCCAACGATGACGCCCACTTTAATGTGGTTTGGGTCTTTTTCGTCCTGACCACAACCTACCAGAGCCAGAGATCCAATCAGCGCGCCGACTGCGGCAAAGGTCTTTAATTTAAACGTCATGTTATTTCCTTAATTCGTCGAGTTTGCGTTGTGTAACGTTATTTGTGAGTCACTGCCCGGACGATTCGATCGCCCGAGAATTGAATGAGATAAACCAGCACAACCAGCAATACCAGAACCGTATTCATCACGGTAGCGTTATATCCAATATAGCCATATTGATAGCCGATCTGGCCCAAACCGCCCGCACCGACGGCTCCGCCCATCGCGGAATATCCCACCAACGTAATCAGCGTAATAGTGGCGGCATTGACCAGGCCTGGCAGTGCTTCGGGTAACAACACTTTACGTACGATCTGCATCGGCGTTGCGCCCATTGCGCGTGACGCTTCGATCAGCCCTGTAGGAATCTCCAGCAGGGCGTTTTCAACCATACGTGCAATAAAAGGAGCCGCGCCGACGGTGAGCGGAACGATTGCCGCCTGCAGACCAATCGATGTGCCTACGATGATGCGCGTGAAGGGAATCATCCATACCAGCAGGATAATAAATGGAATCGAACGGAAGATATTCACCAGCGCAGACAGTGTGCGATAGAGTTTGGCATTCTCGATAATTTGTCCTGGACGAGTGACGTAAAGCAGGACGCCGACCGGCAGACCAATTACAAAGCCAAAAAAACCAGAGACGAAGGTCATTGCCAGCGTTTCCCATACGCCGCGAACCAGCAGCCACATCATCGGCTCAGACATAACCCAGTACCTCTACTTTTACATGGTGTTCTTGCAGCCAGGCAATGGCGGCTTGCGTTTCTTGCTGTGTACCGTGCATTTCTGTCAGCATGATGCCGAACTTCACGCCCCCGGCATAATCCATCTGCGCACTGATAATGTTGTTGTTCACATTAAAGCGGCGTGCAGTTTCGGAAAGCAGCGGAGCATCGACCGATTGCCCCGTAAATTCCATACGCAACATCGGGACGCTGGCATCTGCAGGTTCTGCTTTTAAACGCGCCAGGTAATCTTCAGGGATATCCAGATGCAATGTTGACTGAATAAACTGCTGGGCCAGCGGCGTTTTTGGATGTGAGAAGACTTCACTCACGGTATCTTGCTCGATCAATTCGCCATTGCTGATCACCGCTACGCAGTCGCAAATGCGCTTAACCACATCCATCTCATGCGTAATAAGAAGAATAGTCAGCCCCAGACGGCGGTTAATGTCTTTCAGTAATTCGAGTATTGAACGGGTAGTGGCGGGATCAAGTGCGCTGGTGGCTTCGTCACACAGCAGAACTTTGGGGTTGCTCGCCAGCGCACGGGCGATAGCCACACGCTGCTTCTGACCACCAGACAGGTTGGCGGCATAGCTATCATGCTTGTCGCTAAGACCCACCAGATCCAATAGCTCCGTCACGCGACGTTTGATTTCTTCTTTCGGGGTATTGTCCAGCTCAAGTGGCAACGCGACGTTACCAAATACGGTTCGGGAAGCCAGCAGGTTAAAGTGCTGGAAGATCATGCCGATCTGGCGGCGTGATTTGGTTAATTCCGTCTCGGAAAGTTGAGTCAACTCCTGGCCGCCAACCTGGACGCTACCTTCGGTTGGGCGTTCGAGCAGATTAACGCAACGGATAAGCGTGCTTTTACCTGCACCTGATGCGCCAATCACGCCATAAATCTGTCCAGCCGGAACATGCAGGCTGACATTATTCAGCGCCTGGATGGTTCGGGTTCCTTGCTGGAACACTTTGGTGATATTGGAAAGTTTAATCATTGGATTATTTTTATCGTATTTAAGTTAGCCGTGGCATTTTCTTCTGCCAGATACGGGTGTCTACCGTAAACAAAATGGATGTTAAGGCATCCAGACGTCTAAATCAATGTGGCTGTGCGAGATGAGCACTTTCTTGCGTCGTGAAACATGAGATACTAACCGTACATGCCTTTTTCAGGAGCAAGCCAGTGTCAAAATTAGTACCCGCAATATTTCTCGATCGTGATGGCACTATTAATGTCGATCACGGTTATGTGCATGAGATCGATGAGTTCGAGTTTATTGACGGCGCCATTGATGCCATGCGCGAACTTAAAGGAATGGGCTATGCGCTGGTGGTGGTGACTAATCAGTCTGGTATCGCCCGGGGCAAATTTACCGAGGCTCAATTCGAAACACTGACCGAATGGATGGACTGGTCGCTGGCGGATCGTGATGTCGAACTGGATGGTATCTATTATTGTCCTCATCATCCGCAAGGCACAGTAGAAGAATATCGTCAGACGTGTGACTGCCGTAAACCGCATCCCGGAATGTTTCTTTCTGCGCAAGAGTTCCTGCACATTGATATGGCTGCTTCTTATATGGTGGGTGATAAACTGGAAGATATGCAGGCAGCGGCAGCGGCTGGCGTAGGAACAAAAGTGTTAGTTCGTACAGGTAAGCCAGTGACATCAGAAGCTGAAAGTGCAGCCGATCTGGTCATTAATAGCCTTGCAGATCTGCCAAAAGCGTTAAAAAAGTCGTAAAAATAAGCGTAACGATGAAAAAGTGAGCGGTTGAAATAAAATTGTATTTTTCCGCTTGTCATTCCTCAGAAGCTCCCTATAATGCGCCTCCATCGACACGGCGGATGTGAATCACTTCACACAAACAA
>NZ_JBVYHQ010000007.1:0-246553 GCF_056032945.1 Lelliottia sp. RD5
CGCAGAACCACCGTAGGTTTTTGCCAGAACGGTAGTGATTGCAGCAGTCAGCGTTGTTTTACCATGGTCAACGTGGCCGATAGTACCGACGTTAACGTGCGGTTTTGTACGTTCAAACTTTTCTTTAGACATCGATTGTCCCTCTAAGACACGGATAAATCGGTGATATCACCACATCAACCAGGCAAAATGCCTGAACTGTTGAATGTTTTTTAAAAGTTAACAGAGAGAAACGGGAGGGAGAAGTGAAGTGGTGCTGATACCCAGAGTCGAACTGGGGACCTCACCCTTACCAAGGGTGCGCTCTACCAACTGAGCCATATCAGCACGTCTTGGAGCGGGCAGCGGGAATCGAACCCGCATCATCAGCTTGGAAGGCTGAGGTAATAGCCATTATACGATGCCCGCATCCTGAAACTCGGCTACCCAGTTCTTTCTGTAACAAAAAAGAGATTTCTCTCTTTTTATGTTTGAGCTGATTAATGTTTTAGCCAGCTCAGGCGGCGATTACGCTGCCAGAAAGTGGTGGTGGGGGAAGGATTCGAACCTTCGAAGTCTGTGACGGCAGATTTACAGTCTGCTCCCTTTGGCCGCTCGGGAACCCCACCGGACTTGATGGTGCCGACTACCGGAATCGAACTGGTGACCTACTGATTACAAGTCAGTTGCTCTACCTACTGAGCTAAGTCGGCATCAAGTAGCGCGCATTTTATGGAGACATGGGCAGTCATGCAACTAAAAAATTGCATAAATTGTTCATTCGCTCACATTTTGTGCGCAAACAGGGAAAAACGCTGTTATTTCATGCAAAGCAGGCTAAATATTCAGCATATCGAGCCCAAATACACTGTGAAAGCGTACCGTGATGCCCTCCGCGTTAAGCATCACTCGCCCATATTTTTTCTTATTATTCGCGTCATCTGGTGTTAACCTCCTGCCCATTGTCCAAAATTAACTACTAAGTGATGGGCTATTACCTGTGACAGTTCGTAAATGTGCAGATAAATGGTTCACTGAAGCCTGCTTATGAGCAAAAAAGAGCAATCGTTAATGACACCTTATCTTCAATTTAACCGCAGCCAGTGGGCCGCCCTGCGTGATTCGGTTCCCATGACGCTCACGGAAGGTGAGATCGCGCGTTTAAAAGGGATAAACGAAGATCTGTCGCTGGAAGAAGTTGCCGAGATTTATCTGCCACTGTCCCGCTTGCTTAACTTCTATATAAGCTCCAACCTGCGCCGCCAGGCCGTACTGGAACAGTTCCTCGGTACCAACGGGCAACGCATTCCTTATATCATCAGTATTGCGGGCAGCGTGGCGGTAGGTAAAAGCACCACCGCACGCGTCTTACAGGCATTGCTGAGCCGCTGGCCAGAACATCGCAGCGTGGAGTTAATAACGACTGACGGCTTTCTGCACCCGAACGAGGTGTTAAAAGAACGCGGTCTAATGAAGAAGAAAGGTTTTCCGCTTTCTTATGATATGCACCGTCTGGTGAAATTCGTTTCCGATTTGAAGTCTGGCGCGCCAAACGTCACGGCACCGGTTTACTCTCATCTTATTTACGATCGTATCCCCGATGGCGATAAAACCGTGGCCCAGCCAGATATTCTGATTCTGGAAGGGTTAAATGTTTTGCAAAGCGGCATGGATTATCCCCATGACCCGCACCATGTCTTTGTCTCCGATTTCGTCGATTTCTCTATCTATGTCGACGCTCCCGAAAATCTGCTGCAAAACTGGTATATCAACCGCTTCCTGAAGTTCCGCGAAGGGGCATTCACCGATCCTGATTCTTACTTCCATAACTACGCCCAGCTTTCCGAAGACGAGGCCGTTAATGTCGCCACCGCGCTCTGGAATGAGATCAACTACGTGAACCTGAAAGAGAACATCCTGCCGACACGTGAGCGAGCCAGCCTGATTCTGACCAAGAGTGAGAATCACGCCGTTGACCAAGTGCGGTTGCGGAAATAGCAAACGTGCAGACATAAAAAAACCGGCGATTATCGCCGGTTTTTTTGTTTACGCATTATGGGTGCGGTTTCTCAGCGTTTTCATCCTGGTCGACCGCAAAGCAGGCAACCAGCTGACCACCATACTCTTTCAACTGTGGCTGCAACTGCGTGCACGGCCCAAAGCGACGACGGCAACGGGCGTTGAAAGCGCAGCCCGGCGGCGGATTCAACGGGCTTGGTAACTCGCCGGTCAGCTTGATACGCTCGCGACGGTCATCCGGATTCAGACGCGGCGTTGCCGAGAGAAGCGCCTGCGTATACGGATGTCGAGGATTATTGAAGATCTGATCTTTCGTCCCCTTCTCCACGCAACGGCCCAGATACATCACCATCACTTCATCGGCGATATGCTCAACCACAGACAGGTCATGGGAGATGAACACATATGACAACCCCAGATCCTGCTGCAAATCCATCATCAGGTTCAGCACCTGCGCACGTACGGACACGTCGAGTGCAGAAACGGGTTCGTCCGCAATCACCACATCTGGATCTAACATCAAACCACGTGCAATCGCGATACGCTGGCGCTGTCCACCTGAGAACATATGCGGATAACGATCGTAATGCTCCGTTTTGAGCCCCACTTTCGCCATCATCGCCAACGCTTTTTCGCGGCGCTGCTCTTTATTGAGCGTGCTGTTAATTTGCAGCGGCTCTTCCAGAATCTGTCCCACTTTTTTACGTGGGTTCAAAGAACCGTACGGGTTCTGGAACACGATCTGGATTTTTTGCCGACGCAGTTTCTGCGCTAGCGGGTCATGCTTGAGCAGATCCTGGCCCTGATAATAGAGTTCGCCACCGGTAGGTACCTCAATCATCGTCAGCAGACGGCCCAGCGTTGATTTACCACAGCCGGACTCACCCACCACGGCCAGCGTTTTGCCGCGTTCAAGGGTAAACGACACCCCGTCCAATGCTTTGACCAGGCGTTCAGGGGCAAAAAGCCCCTTCTTCACCGGGTAATACTTTTTCAGGTCGATGGCCTGCAACAAAAGTTGTTGTTTGGCGGCCTCTTGCGTACTCATAGTGTAGGCCTCCCGGCATCATCGAGTGGGTAATGACATTTAGACTGACGACCATCGTTCAGGGTAAAGAGTTCTGGCTCTTCGGCACGGCATTTATCCGTCGCATACGGACAGCGCGGATTCAGCAGGCAACCCGTCGGGCGGTCATATTTGCCCGGAACGACGCCCGGCAGTGATGCCAGACGCGCTTTATCCTGAGCAAACTCCGGCAGCGCACGCAATAGCGCCTGCGTATACGGGTGACGCGGTGCGCGGAAAATCGCGTTCGCGCTTCCGGTTTCCACCACCTGCCCGGCGTACATCACGATGATCTTGTGCGCGGCTTCCGCGACCAGTGCCAAATCATGCGTAATCAGAACCAGCGCCATATTCTCTTTCTGCTGTAACTCCAGCAGAAGTTCAATGATTTGCGCCTGAATGGTCACATCCAGTGCCGTCGTAGGTTCATCGGCAATCAGCAGTTTTGGTCGACACGCAATCGCCATGGCGATCATTACGCGCTGGCTCATACCGCCCGAAAGCTGATGCGGATAGACATCCAGACGTGAGGCCGGATCGGGAATTCCCACCTGCGTGAGCAGGTCAATCGCACGCTGAAGACGGGTTTTCTTATTGCCGCCTTGATGCACTTTAATCGCTTCCATAATCTGGAAACCGACGGTGTAACAAGGGTTCAGGCTGGTCATTGGGTCCTGGAAGATCATCGCCACTTCGGCACCCACCAACTGGCGGCGCTGCTTCTCGGAGATACGCTTCAGGTCCTGACCGTTAAACTCAAGGCTTTCCGCCATCACGCGGCCTGGATAGTCAATCAGTCCCATGATCGCCAGCGAGCTGACCGATTTACCGGAACCAGACTCCCCCACAATACCGACCACTTCACCTTGATTCACGCTGTAGCTGATACGGTCTACGGCACGAAATTCGGAGCCAACGTCACCGAAGTGCACCGATAATTTATCTACATTTAATAACGCCATCTCGTGCCTCTTACTGCTTCAGTTTGGGGTCAAGTGCATCACGCAGACCATCACCCATCAGGTTAAATGCCAGCACCGTGAGCAGAATCGCCAGACCCGGGAAGGTGACGACCCACCAGGCGCTTTGCGCGAACTGCAACACATCGGCGAGCATGGTGCCCCACTCCGGTGTTGGCGGTTGCGCACCCATGCCCAGGAAGCCAAGAGCAGCCATATCGAGAATGGCGTTAGAGAAACCAAGCGACGCCTGAACGATCAGCGGTGCAAGGCAGTTTGGGAGAATATTGATGAACATCTGACGCAGCGCGCCCGCGCCCGCAACGCGAGACGCGGTTACGTAATCGCGGTTCACTTCGACCAGCACCGCCGCTCGGGTTAATCGCACATAGTGCGGTAACGCGACGAACGTCAGCGCCAGCGCGGCGTTGCCTATCGAGGGCCCGAACACCGCCACCAGCACCAGGGCTAGCAACAGACTTGGCAGCGCCAGCATGATATCAACGACACGCATGATGATGTTGTCGATCAGACCACCGAAGTAACCGGCAATCAGCCCGAGGATAACGCCCAGAATCAGCGACAGTACCACCACCAGACAGCCAACCAGCAGCGACAAACGTGCACCGTACATCAGGCGAGATAGCACATCACGGCCCACATCATCCGTTCCCAGAAGATGCGCAAACGTCCCGCCGTCCTGCCAGGCTGGCGGAGAAAGCAGCACGTCCCGGAACTGGTCCGCCGGGTTATACGGTGCCAGGAAATTCGCGAAAACCGCAATGATCAGCATGATGATGACATACACCAAACCGACCACCGCGCCTTTGTTACGCTTGAAGTAGTGCCAGAACTCCTGCAGCGGCGTCATAGGCACCGGGGCAGCAATAACTTTATTTTGAGTAACTTGTGACATGATGGCCCCTTACTTCTTATGACGAATACGCGGGTTCACCACGCCGTAAAGCAGATCGACCAGCAGGTTGACGAGGATAATCATCGTCGCCACCAGCAACACGCCGCCCTGCACTACCGGATAGTCACGGCGTTGCAGCGCATCGATCAGCCAGCGCCCCAGGCCAGGCCAGGAGAAAATGGTTTCGGTCAAAATCGCCCCTGCGAGCAACGTCCCCACCTGCAGACCGATAACGGTCACCACGGGCAGCATCGCGTTACGTAAGGCGTGAACGATGATGACGCGCATACGGGTCAACCCTTTGGCGCGAGCGGTGCGGATATAATCCTCGCCCAGCACTTCCAGCATGGAAGAACGCGTCATACGCACGATGACCGCCAGTGGAATGGTTCCCAGCACTATCGCAGGCAAAATCATATGCGCGACGGCATCAATGAAGTTGCCCTCGTCACCCCAGATGGCGGTGTCGATCAGCATAAAACCGGTAAGCGGATTCGAATCATCCAGGAAGACCATATCGCTGACGCGCCCGGAAACCGGTGTCAGGTTCCATTGGACTGAGACCAACATGATCATCATCATGCCCCACCAGAAGATAGGCATGGAATAACCGGTCAGCGCGAGGCCAACGGCGGTGTGATCGAAAATAGAGCCACGCTTCACGGCAGCCAGTACGCCGACTGGAATACCGACAGCGACGGCAAACATCATGGCGCAGACACCGAGTTCAAGCGTCGCTTTAAAACGCGGCACAAACTCGTCCCACACAGGAAGACGGCTTTTCAGCGAAATCCCTAAATCACCGTGCAGCACGCCCCAAATGTAATTGAGGTACTGCTGCCACAGCGGCTTGTTCAGGCCGAGTTCGGCCAACAGCTGCGCATGGCGTTCAGGGGAGATACCACGCTCACCTGCCATAATCATTACCGGGTCGCCGGGGATCATATGGACGAAGGCAAAAGTGAGAAGGGTGATACCGATAAACGTGGGGATGACAAGTCCCAGACGTCGGAGGATGAACTGCAACATAACCCGGATTCTCTGTAATGACGCACCATCAAAAGCGTGACGTCTTTATTGCTCACAAATGTAAATATCCTCTCCTCTTGGGAGACGATAAGGGTGAGAGGAACGGTTAAATCCCTCTCACCCCGACCCTCTCCCATCAGGAGAGGGGGACACCCTACTTATTATTCAACCGATACGTTTTCGAAGTGGTGTTTGCCCAGTGGATCTACCACGTAGCCTTTCACTTCTTTACGCACTGGCTCGTACACGGTGGAGTGAGCCACGATCAGCGCCGGAGCCTGGTCATGCATCACTACCTGAGCCTGTTTGTACAGTTCGATACGCTTGTTGTGGTCGTCGGTCGCACGCGCCGGCTGAATCAGATCTTCAAACGGCTTGTAGCACCAGCGAGAGTAGTTGGAGCCTTGTTTTGCTGCATCACAGCTGAACAGGGTCGCGAAGAAGTTATCCGGATCCCCATTGTCCCCGGTCCAACCCATCATCACCGCCTGGTGCTCACCGGCTTTAGCACGCTTCAGATACTCGCCCCACTCGTAGGTCACGATTTTGGCCTGAACGCCGATTTTAGCCCAGTCAGCCTGAACCATCTCAGCCATACGGCGAGCGTTCGGGTTGTATGGACGCTGTACAGGCATCGCCCACAGCTCAACGGTAAAGCCTTTATCCTGACCCGCTTCTTTCAGCAGTGCTTTCGCTTTCTCAACGTCGTAAGTGTAATCCTTAACGTCGTCGTTATAACCCCACATGGTTGGTGGAATCAGGTTTTTCGCGGCAACGCCAGCACCCTGATAAACCGCCTTGATGATGGCTTCTTTGTTTACCGCGTAAGTCAGCGCCTGACGCACTTTCACGTCATCAAACGGTTTCTTCTCGGTGTTGAAGGACAGGTAGCCTACGTTCAGGCCCGCCTGCTCCAGCAGGTTGATGTTTTTGTCCTGCTTCATACGCGCGATATCAGCCGGGTTCGGGTATGGCATAACCTGGCATTCGTTTTTCTGCAGTTTTGCGTAACGCACAGAGGCGTCAGGCGTGATGGAGAAGACCAGACGGTCGATCTGCGGCTTAGTACCCCAGTAACCTTCGAACGCTTTGTACAGAATGCGCGAGTCTTTCTGGTATTGCAGCAGCTGGAACGGACCGGTACCGATTGGATTCAGATCCACTTTTTCCGGCGTGCCCGCTTTCAGCATGTTATCCGCATATTCTTTCGACAGAATAGACGCGAAGTCCATTGCCAGGTCAGCCAGGAATGGTGCTTCCGGACGGCTCAGAACAAACTGAACGGTTTTATCGTCAACTTTTTTCACTTCGGTAATCAGGTCTGGCAGACCCATACCTTCGAAGTATTCGTAGCTGCCGCCAGACACTTTATGGTACGGGTTCTGGGCATTTTTCTGACGATCAAATGAGAACACAATGTCGTCGGCAGTCAGATCGCGAGTGGGTTTAAAATCTTTGCTATCCTGCCACTTCACGCCCTGACGCAGGTGGAAGGTATAGGTTTTGCCGTCTTCGCTGACTTCCCATTTCTCCGCCAGACCCGGAATAACTTCCGTGGTACCGATTTTGAATTCAACCAGACGGTTATAGATAGGCACAGAGCTTGCGTCGTACGTGGTACCCGAGGTGAAGAGCTGTGGGTTAAAGCCTTCCGGCGAGCCTTCAGAACAGTAAACCAGGGTTTTCGCATTTACGCTTGCCGCGACGGTCAGAGCAACCAGGCTCAGACCAAGCTTCAGCATCCCTGACTTCTTCAAGGAAATACTCATTATTCTGCTCCAATGTGATGTTTTGCTTTGTTGTGTTACGCCGCCTGACCTTTATTTATTATTTACCCGGTCCGGTCGGTGATGCCCGAAGGCGTTATAAGGGATGGAGAATCCTTTCAGAAGAGCGACAGAGTTGCAGCGCAGATCGTCCCTGAAATGCCCCTCGTGCCCTACAATCTGTCAACAGAATGTGAAAACGTCAATACAGGTGGCGGGGATTTACGTTGAGGGTGAGAAACGGCAAACAAAGATTAAAAAAACTCCAGGCATCTATTTTCAGCAGGGAAATTTATGCTACTCGCCATCTTGCAGCACAAACCTCTTCATATTTCGCAACAATCAGTGATTAACATTTATTCATATCGCGTAAATTTTCTTACAGAATGGCGATTATCTGAGCACTTAATGCCATGAACGTTAAAACGCACAGCGGAAAATGCTGAGGTTATCCATAAGCAACGCGAAAAAAGATCAATCTATATATAAAAAAATACAATGGATTATGTCACAAAATCGTTAACAGGCAGGGGTAAACGAGAGGTAAGGTCTGTTTTGACAGGTTGCCATAGGTAAGTCCCTAACGCAAAACCTCGCTTGAGGGTGAGTTTCACATTTGGCTAATGCTTTTCCATTCGCAGAATGCAAAAAGGGCCAACCTTGCGGTTAGCCCTTTTTTAAATGTGGTCGGCGAGAGAGGATGACTTGCCGCTTCGCGGCTCGCCCTTCGGGCCGTTGCTGAAGCAACGTTCTCTCGCTTCGCGCGAGTCAAACCTCCTTCGGAGGTTCTCATCCTTTTACGTTCGCAGAATGCAAAAAGGGCCAACCTTACGGTTAGCCCTTTTTTAAATGTGGTCGGCGAGAGAGGATTCGAACCTCCGACCCACTGGTCCCAAACCAGTTGCGCTACCAAGCTGCGCTACTCGCCGAATGCGGAGCGCATCTTACTGCTGGGGTGCGCTCCCGTCAATCCCTTATCATGAAAAAGCCATTCGATTGGCGATAAACTCGCCAGACCGGTTATTGCGTGGCTTTTGTTGCACTATCAGGGATATGACACCAGTTGTTATTTTCGTTAATCCCGCCATTCGGCGAGGTATAACCGAGGCAACCCATAATCGTGTCGTACAGCTCAACGTGGCGGCGCGGCACCTTCATTTCTGCCTCTTGTTTCAGCTGAGCGAACATTTTCGCTTTATCCGGGTTCTCCAGATATTTATCTGACATCCAGACCATCATCGGCACGCGGAACTGCTCTGGCGGTGCCATTTTACGCGGGGTTCCGTGCAAGTGCTCAAACTCATTGATTGACTCACCATGGTCGGCGGCATAGAACACAATGGCTTTCTTATCGCGCACCTGATCAATTACGCTATCAATGAAATGATCGACATACAGCACCGAATTATCAAACGAGTTAACCAGCTCGTCTTTGGTGCAGTCTTTATCCACACCTACGCACTCCGGCGTCCATTTGGCGAAATTACGCGGATAACGCTGCGTATAGTTGAAGTGTGATCCCTTGGTATGCAAGATAATCATGTGCTTGCCATCAGGATTGCCATTCAACGAGTTCTTCATTTCGTCAATCAGCAGCATGTCATCCACGCTCTTACCGCGGTTACGCGGCTCGGCACCGATTTGCTCGCGATAAGCAATGTTCTGCGCCATGGTGTTGCTGTAGAACCACATTTCGCTCTGCATGGCGTAAAGATCGGACGTAAACCCAAGCTGGCGCAGAACCGAGAAGACGTTTTGCTCTTTCAGCGTACGCTGAGGGTTATCATCCGCCCCGCCTTCGCGCACAAACATGCAGCGCAACGAGAGTTTAGTGGCGGTATCACAGGAATATCCACGATAGGCAATCAGGTTCTTTTCCTGCGACAGTTTTGGTGTCGTGTCACGATCGTAGCCAAGAATGCCCATGTGATCCCAGCGCGTCGTTTCACCGATAATAAAGATAAAATAGGTATCATCGATGTCTTTAGGCGCCTGGTATGTAAACAATTTGGCGGGATTCTTTAACGATTTATTATCAGATGATTCGTCGACCTGCGCCCAGGCGTAAAGGCCCAGCGCCGATATCCAGTTAGAAGGAAGATAGGAGTTAGCCACGACGCCGCCGTAGCTCGGCATATCTACGCCAGAGGTACGCTCATCGTATTTTTGCTTCACATCCAGCAGGCGAATCGGCCCCCAAACCATCAATCCCGCCAGCACCACCAGCGTAACGCTTCGGATGCGTTGCCCAGGTGTGCGCATTTGCCGAAGCAAAGTATAGCGGCAGCGGTTGCTCCAGATGAACAGCAGCGGCAGCGCGCTCACGCACACCAACCAGAGAATAAAGTGCAGGCCCACCACCTCTTTCGAGAGGTCAATATCCGTCGTCATGACCGAGGCAATAATGCCGTAGCCAATGACCACGTTCATGAAAGTCATGTAATAACTGGCACCCGCAGAGAACACGACCACCAGCGAGGCGAGCACACGCCACATGCGTCGACCAAATAGTGAGAGCAGGCGTAACAGGAAGAACGTCACCAGAACGGTAGCGACCAGTTCAACCACTCCGGAGATTCCTTTCCAGACAGTAAAATCTTGTGCGTAACCATCAAACCGACGGAAAAAAACAGCACCATTCATAAACAGGCCGATGTACAACGCCAGCAAAAAGCTCAGCTTTTGTTGTGTCATCGATTTGATGTATTTCATGCATTCAACCCGGAAAAAGGGAGAGTAACCCCGCTTCACTTCATATGAAAAGTGAACAGACTATATATGCGCTCAGGAATCCATTATCAGAAATGTCTAAAGCGTGGTAAGTAGACCACAACGATGGAAAAAAGTGGCAGGAGAGTGTGTGATTGAAGCGGATATTTACAAAAAAACAAACTAAAGGTATCCAACCTTAAGTTTTCCTTAGATTTCATCGCTAAAAAAGGCCGGAAACCCGGCCTTTTTCGTTGTTTGTTTACGCATGCGCCTCACTATAGACTTCGCGCTGCGGTTGGCGAATCGTCGTCGACAGCGCCAGCGAAATAATCAGTAAGGCAAATATCACGCAGAAGGTCACATAGAAGCCGCCAAACAGCGACGCGATAAGCGAACCGCAAATGCTGCCGATCCCAAACCCTAAATAAATCACGCCGTAATTCTTCGCCAGATTGTTCAGGCCAAAGAATTCGCTCACCAGTGAAGGGAAGACGGTAATGGTGCCGCCAAAGTTAAAGGCAACGCAGGCGATAGCGGCAAAGAAGGTCATTTCATTCAGCGGCGCGAACAGCAGCGCGGCCATACCAACCAACGACACGACCTGTCCCATGGTAATGACACGGATACGCGAGATTTTGTCAGACAGGATACCCAGCACCAGTCGGCCTGACAGGTTAGCAATGGAAATCACCGTCACTGCATTGGCTGCGGTTGCCACATCCAGTTTCACCATTCCCTGAGCAATATCTTTCGCCACACCGATGACATACAGGCCACTCATACAGGCGGTCAGGAACATCACGGCCAACATCCAGTACTGCGGTTGACGCATGGACTGCGCCAGCGTGAAGTCATTTTCCACCACGCCATTCACCGTTTTGACTGCCTGCTGAGGCGCATCTTTCATCAGCGTGGCACCGAAAAGAATCATCACCAGCACAATTGCGCCCCAGATCATGAATGTCTTTTCCAGACCAACAGATTCCAGTAAATGCGAGTCGATAAATTTAAAACCAAGGCTGCCCAAGCCGTAAGAACCGATTGAGAATGCGGAGATTAAGCCTTTACGCTCCGGGAACCATTTCACGCAGTTGGACAGCGTCAACAGATAGCCCGCACCGTCCGCCAGGCCAACCAGCACGCCCGCACTGAGCCATAGCATCATCAGGCTATTAGAATGCGCAGTCAGGAAAAAGCCCACACCCAGCATAATACCGGAGGCCATAGTCACGCGCTTCACACCGAAACGCTCCTGCAATTTGCCTGCGACGGAAGACGAAAGCGCTAACCCCAGGCTCAGCAAGCCGAAGGAAAATGCCACCTGACTGACCGGTGCTCCCAGTTTGTCGGACAGCGCGCTGTTAAACAGGCTCCAGGTATAAACCGATCCCAACGCAAATTGCGTCACGATGGTGCCGAAGAGTGTCAGCCAACGAGTGCGGTTATAGGTTGATGTGTTCATGGCAGTTGTCCTGCAAGAGAAATTAAGGGAATTCGCTGCAGACAACGATATACAAATCCCTTTATTGCCAGGGGAGAAACGGCATGAAATGCAGTAGAGACGGAATGAAATGCCTGAAATCAGGAATGAATGACCTTGCCAGATTTCGCAACGCGCCTTTGTTAGTGACTGCTATCGCCACAGGGCTTGCTGTTATTGTGTTCAAGATGTTATGGAAGCGTTACCGGAAATAATAATTTTAGAATCTCGCACTCACCCCCAGGGTATAAAGATAGTCTTCGCCTGTCATCGTACTTTCCGCCTGGGATAACGACGCATACGCCGCCAGATGGGGATAAAGCAGCACGTCTGCCCCCACCGTCACGTCCATCCAGTTGTCATACTGCAATGATGTAGGCAGTCGGCTCATCCCGGACTGCGATTTCCATTGGTTATCACCAAACTGCTGGTTATAGCTCACCTGCGCCCAGGGCCGTAAATCACCCACGCGCGTATCCACCCGCCAGCCAAGCGTGCTAACGCTGGCGTGCCAGAGCGGATCGGTGAGCGACGTTGAACTGCCGTTATCACCAAACTCGTTGTACATCATTTGCGTTGAACCATCGTAGTGCCACGCCGCCACAGGCCCGGTTGTGGTATTGCGGGTGACCGGCATATTCAACCCCACGCTCAGGGTGCTCGCCGATTCCGCCGGGTAATTATCCGGCATATTGAGGGCCAGTCCCGGTACGTTCTGCGAAGAACGAATTCGCTCCGCAAGAATATCGTCATAGCGCGGTTGGTGATCGGCGTCCCATGTATAGCGTTCTGTCGTATGACTTTGCGCATCTGAAACGATATATTCCTGTTGCCAGGCAGAGGCTGTGCTACAAAAAAACAAACAGACTGATACACCCACCAGGCCAGAAACAGCATGGCGACCACTGATTTTTTTTATCATCATCAAAGCGACTCCAGAGAGAGCCGAGTTCGGCGATATTTGTCATTGTTTAAGAAGAGATATGAGGGCATAACCCTTAATTAAATATTGTCTTTTTAACACTCACGTCAAGCCAGGTTGGCTGAATTTTTGCGGATTCACAATCAATAAGGGAAATAACCTATGCAACGTTGCGGATGGGTAAGCCAGGATCAGCTTTATATCGATTATCACGATAAAGAGTGGGGCGTGCCGGAAAAAGACGGCAAGAATCTCTTTGAGATGATCTGCCTGGAGGGGCAACAGGCGGGATTATCGTGGATTACCGTCTTGAAAAAACGGGAAAATTACCGTAACGCCTTCCATCATTTCGACCCGGTACGCGTTGCCGCGATGACGGAAGAAGATGTCGAAAGACTGGTGCTGGACGCCGGTATCATCCGTCATCGCGGTAAGATTCAAGCCATTATCGGCAACGCGCGTGCATACCTGGCAATGGAAGAAAACGGCGAGCCTTTTTCAGATTTTGTCTGGTCGTTTGTCGACCATACCCCGAAAATCACCCAGTCCGCGACGCTGGCTGAAATCGACACATCCACGCCTGCATCCGATGCCCTTTCTAAAGCGTTGAAAAAACGTGGATTCAAGTTTGTTGGCACCACAATTTGCTACTCTTTCATGCAAGCGTGCGGCCTGGTTAACGATCATGTGACGGGCTGCTTCTGCCATCCTGGAGGACAACATGATTCGCAAATGGCAAAGTGAGAACACCGCGCCGCTGCTGAGTTTATGGCTGGAAAGCACCACCGATGCGCATCCGTTTATCGATGCGCAGTACTGGGTTGAAAGCGAAGCGCTGGTCCGTGATGCTTATCTGCCGTCAGCGGAAACGTGGGTTTGGGAAGAGTCTGGTGAAATCAGAGGCTTTATCAGCGTCATGCAGTTTCAGTTCATCGGCGCGCTATTTGTCGCCACGCCCCATCTGGGGAAAGGGATCGGGCACGCGCTGATTCAGCATGTTCAGCAGACGTACCCGTCCTTAAGTCTTGAGGTTTACCAGAAAAACAGTCGGGCGGTGAATTTCTACCATGCTCAGGGTTTTCGCATTGAAGACAGCGCCTGGCAGGAAGAGACGCAACACCCGACGTGGATTATGAGCTGGCAGGCGGATCAAACGCCGTCAGCGTAAGTTCCGGTCCCTGATATTTCTCCACCCAGGCGAGCGCCGTATTTCCCGCGCAACCATTCCCCAGCTTCGAGCTGGGGAGATCTTTGGTTAACACGTTCACCGCGCCGTTTTTACAAATTCCGCCTTCATCGCGATCCAGATCGGGCCACGCGCCCTGGTGAATACAGATCACACCAGGTTTAATCCCCGTACTGACCACGGCTCCCGCGAGCACCTGTCCGCGCGTGTTCCAGACCCGTACCACATCACCGTCGGCAATTCCACGCGCGTTGGCGTCATCCGGATGCAAGGTGATCGGCTCACGTCCCGCCACGGCGTACTGTTCACGCAGTGACGAATAGTTAAGCTGGCTGTGCAGACGATGTGCCGGATGCGCGGACAGCACCTGTAGCTGCTTCGGCTGCGCGTTACCGTGCCACTCATCGGGCTCAAGCCACATCGGATGGGGTGGGCAATCGGTATAGTTAAAGCTGGCGATACGCTGTGAATAGATCTCGATTTTGCCACTTTCCGTTTTTAGCGGGTGACTCTGCGGGTCACGGCGGAAATCAGCAAAACGGACAAACTGCGCGTTCTGTTCGCTCTCCGGCATTTCAAAAATAGCATTCTCTTGCCAGAACTCTGCAAACGGCGGCAACGTTACGCCCTGTGATTGACCGCGCTGCCCGGCAATCTGGTAAAACGTCTCGAGCCATTCCAGATCCGTTTTGCCTTCCGTGAAGCGCTCGCGACCGCCCGGCTCCCACAGCTCGCTCAATGCTGCAAACACCTCAAAATCGTCACGCGCTTCGTCACGCGGCGGAACCACACGCTTCATCGGCACCATGTGCTGATTGCTGTAATCGCCAGTCATGGTCAGATCGTTACGCTCAAATGAGGTGGTCGCTGGCAGCACAATATCAGCGTGCTTCGCCGCTGCGGTCCAGAAGCACTCTGAAATGACCACCAGCTCTGGTTTCTGCCACGCACGAATCAGGCGGTTGGTATCCTGATGATGGGTAAAGTTTGCGCCGCCCGCCCACCAGACAAAACGGATATCCGGGAAATGCCGATCCATGCCGTTGTGCTGATAAAAACCGCCTGGGTTTTCCAGCGCTTCAACGATACGAGCAACCGGAATTTTATCGACCGCATCAATCCCGTTTTGCACAGAACCCTGCATCGAGGCCAGCACCGCCGCGCGGCGTGTCGGATTCCCGCCGTTGGCAAAGTGATACGACAGGCCAAAACCGCCGCCCGGCGTACCAATCTGGCCAAGCATCGCGGCAAGCGTCACCAGCATCCAGTGCTTTTGCTCGCCAAACTGCTGACGCTGCATTCCCCAGCCCGACATCAACATGGTGGTGTTTTGATGGAATAACGCCGCCAGTTCGCGAATTTTAGCGGCATCAACGCCACAAATCTCGGCAGCCCATTCAGCGGTTTTCGCCACTCCGTCAGATTTACCGGTCAGATATTGCGTAAAGGTGTCGAAACCGCTTGTACAGCGCGCCAGGAATTCAGCGTCATGCCAACCGTTTTCCACCAGCGTATACGCCACACCCAGCATCATCGCGACATCGGTGCCCATATGCGGCGCGATCCACTCGGCGCTGTCCCCAAGAAAATCGAGCGTTTCAGAACGCATAGGATCGATGCAGATCAACCGCTTACCGCTTTTACGCAGCGCATCAAAATAGGCAATGCCCTGCTCATCGCTGGCATTCCACGCAATCTTCAGCGTGTTAAGCGGGTTGGCGCTCCACAACACCACGACGTCCGTATGTTCCAGCACCAGCGGCCAGCTGGTTTGCTGCTGATACACCTCATTGCCCCCCACGACATACGGCATGATCGCCTGGGCCGCACCGGTTGAATAATCACCCAGATGCCCCGTGTAGCCGCCCGCCAGGCTCATATAGCGTTGCAACAGCGTCGCCGCTTTATGCAGCACGCCGTTGGAGCGCCAGCCGTAAGACCCGGCAAAGATAGACGACGCGCCGTAGCTGTCGCGGATGCGTTTGTGTTGCCCGTGGATGAGCGCCAGCGCATCGTCCCAGCTCACGCGTACAAATTCATCTTGCCCACGCACGCCCTGCGGATTATCCGGCGACGCTAAAAAACCTTTACGCACCATCGGCCAGCGCACACGGGTTTTACTGTGCACCTGATCGCGCACCGCAGTTTGTAATGAATTGGGATGATCGGTGGGCAGCGCCCCGCGTGAAGACAGCACGTTCTCGCCGTCGGTTTCAACCAGCATAGGCCCCCAGTGGGCTGCGGTCAGAATGGTTTTTATTGAGGTGGTCAAAGCGTGCGCTCCTGGGCTGCCTGTTGCAGGTTTCACGGCCTTCTTTGAAGCCGTTTATGGTTTGACACAAATTTCAGAGTTATCCCCGGAATTTTCTGCATAACTGGGCGTCATAATCAACCGCCACGTCCGTCGTGGCAAAGAATAAAAAGGATTAAGGAAATAAGATGAATAAACGCGTATTGGTTATTGCCGCTCTGGTGAGTGGCGCACTGGCGGTTTCTGGCTGCACAACAAACCCTTACACCGGCGAGCGTGAAGCGGGTAAATCCGGCATTGGCGCAGGTATCGGCTCATTAGTTGGCGCGGGTGTTGGCGTGCTCTCCTCATCGAAGAAAGATCGCGGCAAAGGCGCGCTGATCGGTGCAGCGGCGGGAGCGGCGCTGGGTGGCGGTGCCGGTTATTACATGGATGTTCAGGAAGCAAAACTGCGTGACAAAATGCAGGGAACCGGCGTGAGCGTGACGCGAAATGGCGACAACATCATTTTAAACATGCCGAGCAATGTGACCTTTGACAGCAGCAGTGCCACGCTGAAACCTGCCGGGGCGAACACCCTGACGGGCGTCGCGATGGTCCTGAAAGAGTACAGTAAAACCGCAGTCAATGTGATCGGCTATACCGACAGCACCGGCAGCCAGGATCTGAATATGCGTCTGTCTCAGCAGCGCGCGGACTCCGTTGCCAGCTCCCTGATCACTCAGGGCGTGGCGGCCAACCGCATCCGCACTAGCGGGATGGGGCCGGCAAATCCAATCGCCAGCAACAGCACGGCAGAAGGCAAAGCCCAGAACCGTCGGGTCGAAATCACCCTCAGCCCGATTCAGTAAGTTTTTGTGCTCCCCTCTTCCTCTGGGAGAGGGTCGGATGAGGGCATCTGCCGCCTGTATCATCCGATATGAAGCACTTGCCATCGCTGATTTTCACGTTAAGGTGTTCTCACTTAATTCAGAGAAATCAGCGATGAGCAAATCAACACGGTCCACCATCAGCGACGTGGCGAAAGCTGCAAAAACCGGTAAAACCAGTATTTCACGCTATCTGAATGGCGAGAAACATCTGCTTTCCGACGCGCTGCTGGCCCGTATCGAACATGCTATTGCTGAACTCGACTATCGCCCAAGCCTCATGGCTCGCGGGCTAAAGCATGGCCGTACCCGCCTCATCGGCCTGATTATCGCCGATATCACCAACCCCTACTCCGTCAATGTGCTGAGCGGCATCGAAGCTGCGTGTCGTGAAAAAGGCTTTACGCCGCTGGTCTGTAATACGAATAACGAGCTGAATCAGGAATTGCACTACCTCGATCTGCTGCGCAGCTATCAGGTGGAAGGTATCGTGGTCAATGCCGTGGGTATGCGCGAAGAGGGGCTTAATCGTCTGCAGCAGTCCGCGCTTCCGATGGTACTCATTGACCGTAAAATACCGGAATTTGCCTGCGATGTTGTCGGACTGGATAACACTCAAGCCGCCACGACCGCCACGGAACACCTCATCGAGCAAGGTTTTGAAGCGATTTTGTTTATGAGCGAACCGTTGGGGATGGTCAATACCCGTCGCGATCGCCTCAGCGCTTTTCGTGCAACTCTGGCGCGCTATCCCGGCGTGATCGCCGAGAATATCGAAATTCCGCTGCATGAAGCCGACCAGATGGATAACGCGCTACGTCAATTTCACACCCGCCATCGCGGGATGCGTAAAGCCGTGATTTCTGCCAACGGGGCACTCACGCTCCAGGTGGCGCGATCCCTCAAACGCATTGGCCTCCACTGGGGTAGCGATATTGGCCTGCTAGGCTTTGACGAACTGGAATGGGCAGAGCTGGCAGGCGTAGGAATCACCACGCTTAAACAGCCGACCTGGCAGATAGGCTATGCCGCAGTAGAACAGGTGGTTCGCCGTATTGAAGGCATGACGGACGCCGTTCGCGAGCAGGTTTTCTCTGGCGAGCTGATCGTACGCGGTTCGACTTCCCGCTAAATTCCCTTCGTGATGGCGATCATAAATTCAACAACCTGGGCTTTTCTTTGGAACCGGTTCCATCTAGCGTGATAACTATCAGCTACGAATGGGAGTCAGCCAATGGGCAGAAAAATTATCGTCGTGACCGCGGCATACGGTGCGGATCAGGTACGTCAGGCAGGCGGCCAGCGGGCCATCCTGCCCGTCATCGCAGCGGGTGGCGCAGATGGTGTCGAAATACGTCGCGAACTCTTCAGCGAGCAAGAGCTGCAAACCCTTCCCATGCTGGCCCAATCTATCGAGCTGCTTGGCTTGCTGGCCTGTTACTCAGCACCAGCCGCATTGCTAATGCCCGATGGGACGCTTAACCCGGATCTGCCAGGTTATCTTGCCGAAGCCAACGCGTTAAATGCCTTGTGGTTAAAGGTTTCTTTGGGCCATTTCCGCGATAAGGCGTCGCTGGAAGCATTACGTGAATTACTCAATGACAGCGGCATGGCGCTGGTGGTTGAAAACGATCAAACCGACTGTGGCCAACTGGCACCGATGCAGCGATTCAAAGCGGCCTGTCGGGTGATGCAATTGCCCGTCACGCTGACGTTCGATACGGGCAACTGGTTGTGGGTGGGCGATTCGCCTGAAGAAGCCGCTCGTCTTCTCGCCCCTGCCGTGAGCTATATCCACGTCAAAGCGGCCATCCCGCACAATCAACACTACCGCGCTATCGCGCCGGATAACGCCGATGCGCGCTGGATGGCGCTTCTGGATCAACTTCCCGCAGATGCACCGCGCGGGATTGAATTCCCACTGGAGGGTCCGGATTTAGCCGCAGTGACCCGCCATTACGTCAATCTGCTGCGCGAGGAGTCACGCCATGTCTAAGACTTTGGACGTCATCACCATCGGTGAAGCAATGGCGATGTTCGTTGCCACCGAAACGGGTACGTTAAGCGCTGTTGAACACTTTATCAAACGTGTGGCAGGCGCAGAACTCAACGTGGCGACCGGACTGGCGCGCCTGGGTATGAACGTCGGCTGGGTCAGCCGCGTAGGCAACGACAGCTTCGGTCAATTTGTCGTAGATTCGCTCAAAAAAGAGGGGATCGACGCGGCTGGCGTCACGCTCGACAGCCGTTTCGCCACAGGTTTCCAGCTAAAGTCTAAAGTTGAAAATGGAACCGATCCCATCGTGGAGTATTTCCGCAAAGGATCGGCGGCCAGTCATCTTTCCCTTGCCGATTATCACTCTGCGTACTTCTCGTCAGCACGCCACCTGCATTTGAGCGGAGTGGCGGCGGCATTGTCGAGCAGTTCGTATGAGCTACTCGATCACGCGGCCAGCACCATGAAAGCTCAGGGTAAGACGATTTCATTCGATCCCAATCTGCGTCCAGTGCTGTGGAAAAGCGAGGCCGAGATGATTAATCAGCTCAATCACCTCGCCTTCCAGGCTGACTGGGTTTTGCCTGGTATAAAAGAAGGGATGATTTTGACCGGAGAATCATCCCCAGAAGGGATCGCCGATTTTTATCTAAATCAAGGTGTGAAAGCCGTGGTGCTGAAAACGGGAGCCGAGGGTGCATGGTTCAAGACAGAAAAGGGTGAAAAAGGGACGGTTGCCGCGATGAAAGTCGAGAATGTTGTCGATACCGTCGGCGCTGGCGATGGTTTCGCTGTTGGCGTGATCAGCGCCCTACTCGAAGGGAAAACGTTACCGCAGGCCGTCGCACGCGGTAACAAAATTGGCTCGCTCGCCATTCAGGTTCAGGGCGATAGCGAAGGATTACCGACGCGGGAAGCCTTAGGGGAATCAATCCTCGCAACCGCGAATTAAAAACACAGCCCCGCGTACCCTACATACAGCGGCGGAAGTCACCTCAACAACAGAGGCAAGTCTATGAACAAATCGACCAATGCAGTCAAACGCTGGTGGTACATCATGCCGATCGTGTTTATCACGTACAGCCTGGCGTATCTCGATCGCGCGAATTTCAGTTTCGCTTCCGCCGCGGGGATCACCGAAGATCTGGGGATCACCAAAGGGGTCTCTTCCCTGCTCGGCGCGTTGTTCTTCCTGGGCTATTTCTTCTTCCAGATCCCAGGCGCGATATATGCCGAACGCCGCAGCGTGCGCAAACTGATCTTCGTGTGTCTGATTTTGTGGGGAGCCTGTGCATCGCTCACCGGTATGGTCAACAATATTCCGGCGCTGGCCGCCATTCGGTTTATTCTTGGCGTGGTAGAAGCCGCCGTGATGCCTGCGATGCTGATTTACATCAGCAACTGGTTTACCAAATCCGAACGTTCGCGCGCCAATACTTTCCTGATCCTCGGTAACCCGGTCACGGTACTGTGGATGTCCGTCGTCTCTGGCTACCTGATTCAGTCATTCGGCTGGCGTCATATGTTCATCATTGAAGGGATCCCCGCGATTATCTGGGCCTTCTGCTGGTGGGTGCTGGTAAAAGATAAACCGTCGCAGGCGACATGGCTCTCCGAAAGCGAAAAAGCCGCGCTTCAGGCGGAACTGGAGAAAGAGCAACAGGGGCTGAAACCGGTACGTAACTACGGCGAAGCATTCCGCTCCCGCAACGTGGTGCTCCTTTGCATGCAGTACTTCACGTGGAGTATTGGTGTATACGGATTTGTGCTGTGGCTGCCGTCCATCATTCGCAGCGGCGGAGAAAACCTCGGCATGGTCGAAGTGGGCTGGCTGTCATCCGTGCCTTATCTGGCGGCGACTATTGCGATGATTGTGGTGTCCTGGGCATCGGACAAACTGCAAAACCGTAAGCTTTTCGTTTGGCCGCTGCTGCTGATTGCCGCATTCGCGTTTATAGGTTCATGGGCAGTAGGACCCGATCACTTCTGGATTTCTTATACCCTGCTGGTCATCGCAGGAGCCGCGATGTACGCGCCTTACGGTCCTTTCTTCGCCATCATTCCCGAGATGCTGCCGCGTAACGTTGCGGGCGGCGCGATGGCGCTCATCAACAGTATGGGCGCGCTGGGATCGTTCTTCGGCTCGTGGTTTGTGGGTTATCTGAACGGTACGACCGGCAGCCCGTCCGCCTCGTACATTTTTATGGGGGTGGCACTTTTCGCTTCAGTGTGGCTTACTTTGATTGTTAAGCCTGCTAATAATCAACACGTCCCTGCTGGCGCACGCCACGCCTGAACCCTTTAACATCAACGGAGATTAGCATGAAGCCGTCCGTCATTTTGTATAAAGCACTGCCCGAGGATCTGCAAAAACGTCTTGAAGAACACTTCACCGTCACCCAGGTGAAGAATCTTAATCCGGAGACCGTCGCAGAGCATGCTGACGTATTCGCCAGCGCAGCAGGATTGTTGGGATCAAGCGAAAAAGTGGATACCGCATTGCTGGAAAAAATGCCGAAGCTTCGTGCGACGTCCACCATTTCAGTCGGTTACGACAATTTTGATGTCGATGCCTTAAACGCACGCAAAATCCTGCTCATGCACACGCCTTATGCGCTGACCGAAACGGTCGCAGATACGCTGATGGCGTTGGTCCTAAGCACGGCGCGCCGTGTGGTAGAAGTTGCTGAACGTGTAAAAGCGGGCGAATGGACGAAAAGTATTGGTCCCGACTGGTTTGGTGTGGACGTGCATGGCAAAACGCTGGGGATCGTGG
This sequence comes from Lelliottia sp. RD5, assembly GCF_056032945.1. Lineage (NCBI taxonomy): Bacteria > Pseudomonadati > Pseudomonadota > Gammaproteobacteria > Enterobacterales > Enterobacteriaceae > Lelliottia > Lelliottia sp. RD5. The sequence goes on from NZ_JBVYHQ010000007.1 coordinate 21,927, forward strand.
GGATGGGCCGCATTGGACTGGCGTTAGCCCAGCGCGCGCATTTCGGTTTCAACATGCCGATTCTGTACAACGCCCGCCGCCATCACAGAGAAGCGGAAGAGCGTTTCAACGCACGTTACTGCGAATTAGAGACGCTGCTACAGGAAGCTGACTATGTTTGCCTGATCCTGCCGCTGACGGATGAGACGCATCATCTGATCGGTAAAGCAGAATTTGAGAAAATGAAGAAGTCGGCGATTTTCATTAATGCCGGGCGCGGGCCCGTGGTGGATGAGAAGGCGTTGATTGAGGCGCTGCAGAACGGTGAGATCCATGCTGCCGGTCTGGACGTGTTTGAGCAAGAGCCGCTGCCGGTTGATTCCCCGCTGCTGACATTGCCGAATGTCGTTGCCCTGCCGCACATTGGGTCTGCTACGCATGAAACCCGCTACAATATGGCCGCAACGGCTGTGGATAATCTGATCAACGCACTCAACGGAAACGTTGAGAAAAACTGTGTGAATCCGCAGGTTAATGCCTGAAACGAAAAAACCCGCCAGAGGCGGGTTTTAAAATTCTTTGCTGCTGAGTTGGAAGCTTACAGGCTTACAACGTTACCAGCTGCTGGGCCTTTAGCGCCGCTTTCGATGGTGAAGGAAACTTTCTGGCCTTCGTCCAAAGATTTGTAGCCTTCGTTCTGGATAGCAGAGAAGTGTACGAATACATCTTTAGAGCCATCGTCAGGAGTGATGAAGCCGAAACCTTTATCAGCGTTGAACCATTTTACCAGACCAGTCATTTTACCAGACATAGATTTTACCTTTTAAATATTTGTTTTGCCTTCCGGCGCGATGATGGAATGTGTTACAGATTTTTAAGCGATGAAGGAAGGGTCACTACGAAGGGTATCTTTGGATAACTCATCTGGACTACTTACTTAACTAAACTGCTTTAGGTCTGTGTAACAAACCGACGAAGCTATAAAACCATAAGTGGGGTGGAGATGACAAGTTTTATTTTCAACAATCATAAAAAACCCGCTTCTCAGCGGGTTTTTTATGTTATTCCGTCGCGGTCACTGCCGAACTCCATGCCTGGCTGAAGGCCTGGTGCTGCGAGGCTAGCGGCCCAATCAGCGTGTTGTACTGGCTGGCTTGCTGAGACGTCGGGAACTGGATGCCGTTAGAGACAAAGCTCACCTGGGTTCCCTGCTGAGAGATAAAATCACCCACCTGGACCAGTTGCTGACTAAATATCTGCGCGGCCGGAATCAACGGCTGCATCGCATCTGAGGGTTTAGTCACCACTTTCTCGTACACTTTATCGAATACAGGCTTCAGATCTTCGCCTTGCTTCAGTGCGGATCGCGCCGCATCTGCCTGCATTTTTGCATTCTGCAACTGCTGGCTCAGCACGCCAAGCGCACCGTTAGACTGGCGAAGAGGCTCGCGCTGGGTCATGTAATCCTGCGGGACGCGAATCGCATTGACGCTATCCACAACGGGACGAAGGCCAGAATCCATTGCCTGATTCACTTGTTGTGAATAACCATAAAGGATGGCGTAATCGGAAACGAAGGGGCCAAACTGTTTTTTCTGATCCGCAGTCAGCGTTGGTAAATGCTCACCACTGCGCATCACGTTATTCTGAAGAAAATCGATAAACGCTTTACGCTGATCGCCTTCTTTATCAAAACACCCGCTCAGGCTAACTACCATCAACAACGCCGCAACAGGCGCGAACCAGCGAGAGCAGGACTTTCCTGTCGCCATTTTATTACTCCTTTCACCCAAAAAAGCACATACTGGCACTGGCGTGCCTGACGTGGACAAGAATAGTCCAGGTACGCCGCGCAAGATACTCTTTTCATGCAAAACGGCTATTGCCGGTTTCTTTCTGACGATTTACAAAAAAATACCATACGAAGCCTGCTTATGATTAATCAGGTAATTAGCATAACTATCCGCTTTGCTGAAACGAGTAAGGCAATACTTACCGCACAATTAATCACGCCCGTGACGATCCGTTGCCTCCTTTACAGTCTATTCTTAACAAGCTCTATGAAGTTCATGATCCTGCGGTGTGATTTATGAGGAGTTCTTAATGGAATCTAAAGATACAATGTTTGAGCTGTTAACCAGCCTGGAACAAATCGTTTTTAAGGATCTGTCGCAAACAGTAACCCTGTCCCAAAAATCCAATCCCTTTACAGAATTTGAGCGATTGCGCAAAGGGACAGGACTGAAGACTATTGATTTTGCAAGAGAAATGGGTGTCAGCGTGGCGACGGTGCAAGAGTGGGAATCAAAACGTGTTAAACCCTCTATGACCGAGTTAAAGCTGATGCGTCTGATACAGGCGGCCCCAACGCTAAGCGCATAGTCTTTAAAGATAGATTCGTATCGCCCCCGCAATTGCGGGGGTTTGTGTTTAAAAGCCTTTCTATTTTTCATCCCTAACGCGCTAAATTTTGCGAGCATCTTTCCAGAAATGGTAAGATCTTCATCTGCATAGACAATATCGATTGTCGCCCGCTTCAGTCAGCAGTATGTTCTCCCCACACCTGCAAAATCAGGTGTCAGGATTGGAACCCTGACTCACTTCACTGGCGACACCGCTTTTTTGTGTCGTGCGGCCTGCTACATCTCAATGGTGGGCCGGGCGGGGGCGCTGTAAAGCGCGCTGGTGTCAGTGAGGCCAGTAGTTCCAACCCTGTTCGGTTCCGCCGCTATGAGATTGGAACCTCTGGTGGTGGTTAAAACGCAACTCACTGAGGTTTATTGTTATATCTGCGACTCACTCGTTATTCACCCTTCCCTTCAACCATGGCACCGAATTTATCGAGCTGACTGATAACTGTGAACGCTTCACAGAGGCGTTAGTCGAGAGTGAAGATTCCGAACATAAATGGCGCTTTGCGCACGACTTTCCACCTGTCTGGAACTGCTGCAACAGACACTCCTCGATCCCATTCCCGAATATTTAAAAGAGAATCTGACCGTAGAAGACCTACCTTCTCGCACGCCAGCCTTTAAACCTGATGCGACACAATTGGGACGCTACCACCAGGAAATCACCCAGCTACTGATAAACGGTTCACTTCAGCCAAAATCGGCTATCGTGATGGAAGACTTACTCTGCGAGCTGATCGACTACTTTGCCGACACACTGAAAGCACTGCGCTGGCTAAAAACCGAGATCGGTTTGATCGCGATCGAATAAGGGGCCATAAAAAAACCCGCCATCAGAGGCGGGTTTTTTAACGTGACATGAATTACTGCAGTAGCGAAATATCCGCCACGCGCAGGAATAACTCGCGCAATTTTTCGAGCATAGAGAGACGGTTAATGCGAAGCTCTTTATCTTCAACATTTACCATCACTTTCTCGAAGAAGGCATCAATCACTTCACGCAGTTCAGCCAGTTCCACCAGCGCTTCCTGATAACGGCCTTCAGCGAAGAATGGCTCCAGCTTGTCACGCAGCACCACAACCTGCAGCGCCAGCGCAATTTCTTCGGGCTCTTTCAGGGTCGCAGCGTTAACACGCTCGTTCAGCGTTTCATCGGATTTCGCCAGAATGTTGGATACGCGTTTGTTGGCCGCAGCCAGCGCTGACGCGGCTTCCAGCGTACGGAAATGCGAAACCGCCTTCATGCGCGCATCAAAATCTGCCGGACGGGTTGGACGACGCGCCAGAACAGCCTGAATAGTGTCGACGGTATAACCTTCGTCCTGATACCAGGCGCGGAAGCGACCCAGCATAAAGTCGATAACATCATCCACCACTTTCGCGTTGGTCAGCTTGTCACCGTACAGACGCACCGCTTCTTCGGTGAGGGTCTGCAGATCCAGATTCAGGTTCTTCTCAACGATGATACGCAGCACACCCAGTGCAGCACGACGCAGCGCAAACGGATCTTTATCGCCTTTCGGATGCTGGCCGATACCGAAGATACCCGCGAGGGTGTCCATTTTGTCGGCAATCGCGACGGCACACGCAACAGGGTTAGACGGCAGATCATCACCCGCAAAGCGCGGCTGATACTGTTCGTTCAACGCAACGGCCACATCTTCGGCTTCGCCGTCATGACGGGCATAGTGCATACCCATCACGCCCTGGGTGTCGGTAAACTCGAACACCATGTTGGTCATCAGGTCGCATTTGGACAGCAGACCTGCGCGGGTAGCGTGATTCACGTCGGCACCGATTTCACGGGCGATCCAGCCGGACAGCTCCGCGATACGGTCAGTCTTGTCGCGCAGCGTACCCAACTGTTGCTGGAACAGAACGGTTTGCAGACGCGGCAGGTGATCTTCCAGACGCTTTTTGCGGTCGGTATTAAAGAAGAACTCTGCATCCGCCAGACGCGGGCGCACCACTTTTTCGTTACCGGAGATAATCTGAATCGGATCTTTGGATTCGATGTTCGCCACGAAGATAAAGTTCGGCAGCAGTTTGCCGTCATCCGCGTAAACCGGGAAGTACTTCTGGTCACCCTTCATGGTGTAAACCAGCGCTTCAGCCGGAACCGCGAGGAATTTCTCTTCAAACTTCGCCGTCAGAACCACTGGCCACTCGACCAGAGAGGTCACCTCTTCCAGCAGGCTTTCGCTCAGATCGGCGTTGCCACCGATTTTGCTCGCCGCCTCTTCAGCGTCCGCTTTGATTTTTGCTTTACGCAGTTCGTAATCCGCAATGACTTTACCGCGCTCAAGCAGGATTTGCGGATACTGATCGGCATTGTCGATGGTGAATTCCGGCTCGCCCATAAAGCGATGGCCGCGAATCACGCGATCGGACTGAATACCCAAAATCGTTGCCGGAATAACGGTATCGCCCAGCAGCAGGGTCACCGTGTGAACCGGACGCACAAAGTGTACGTCGGACGCACCCCAGCGCATCAGTTTAGGAATAGGCAGCTTCGCCAGCGACGTTGCAATCATGTTTGGCAGCAGCGCCTCTGCGCTTTCGCCTTTAACGTGCGCGCGATACAGGAGCCATTCGCCTTTATCGGTTGTCAGACGCTCGGCCTGGTCAACGGTGATACCGCAACCACGTGCCCAGCCTTCCGCCGCTTTGCTCGGTTTCCCTTCAGCGTCAAACGCCTGGGCAATCGCCGGGCCGCGTTTTTCAACTTCGCGATCCGCCTGAGAAGCCGCCAGATTCGCCACTTTCAGCGCCAGGCGGCGCGGTGCAGCAAACCATTCGATTTTACCGTGCGTCAGGCCAGCGTTATCCAGCTCAGCGGTTACGTTCGCAGCAAAGGATTCCGCAAGGCTGCGCAGGGCTTTTGGTGGCAGCTCTTCAGTGCCGATTTCCACCAGGAAAGTTTTATCAGACATGGCCGCCTCTTATTTATTTCGGTTGCACATCGGGAAGCCAAGGGCTTCACGGGACGCGTAGTAAGCTTCTGCAACGGCTTTGGTCAGCGTGCGAATACGCAAAATGTAGCGCTGACGTTCAGTCACGGAGATGGCTTTACGGGCATCCAGCAGGTTGAAGCTGTGGGCGGCCTTCAAAATACGCTCGTAGGCTGGCAGCGGCAGTGGGGTTTCCAGCGCCAGCAATTGCTGCGCTTCTTTCTCGTACTGCTCGAAGCAGGTGAACAGGAAGTCCACATCCGCGTATTCGAAGTTATAGGTGGATTGCTCCACTTCGTTCTGATGGAACACGTCGCCGTACGTGGTTTTACCCAGCGGGCCGTCGCTCCAGACCAGGTCGTAAACGCTGTCTACGCCCTGAATGTACATGGCCAGACGTTCCAGACCGTAGGTGATTTCACCTGTGATCGGTTTACATTCCAGACCGCCAACCTGCTGGAAGTAAGTGAACTGCGTCACTTCCATGCCGTTCAGCCACACTTCCCAGCCGAGACCCCAGGCACCCAGCGTTGGGTTTTCCCAGTTATCTTCCACGAAGCGAATATCGTGAATGGTCGGGTCCACGCCAAGCTCTTTCAGGGAGCCGAGATACAGTTCCTGAATATTGTCCGGGGAAGGTTTAATCACCACCTGGAACTGATAATAGTGCTGTAAGCGGTTTGGGTTTTCGCCATAACGACCATCGGTCGGACGGCGAGATGGCTGCACATAGGCCGTTGCCATGGGTTCTGGCCCCAACGCACGTAAGCTGGTCATAGGGTGTGAAGTGCCGGCGCCAACTTCCATGTCCAAAGGTTGAACGATGGTGCAGCCCTGACGAGCCCAGTAATCCTGTAAAGTCAGGATCAGGCCCTGGAAGGTCTTGGTATCAAACTTTTGCATAGTATTTCGTGCTGGATACGTGTGTTTTGAATGGAAGCGATCAGTATACCCGCTGACTGCAAGATATACAGTATGAAACGGGTTTGTTTAGGGAAAATTGGGAAATAAGGCGTCAAGCCAGTGCAGCAAGCGCACTGGTCAGCAAGAACGCAGGCGCGTTAACGCATAGAGAGATGTAAAAACTGCCCTTCCGCATCAAAAGAACAGACAAAGCTCTCTTTACGCGTGGTATACCCACGCATTTCATAGCTGCCCTGAAATTGCTCGAACCCGGCCACGTCAATTTTTTGCGCGCCCGTGTTGTACCGATGTGCTGCCTGGTCCTTGCACAATTGCTCCATATTTAATGAGCGTTCTGGGCTGACTTTACTTTTTTGCGCTCTTTGCGCCGGTGCTTCTTCTTGTGAACCACATCCTGCAAGCATAACAATCACAATCAGTGACGCAGCACGCTTCATCATCATTTTTATTACCGCCGTGGTTTCTGGCTGTTATTTTTAATCGTAAAGCTTTTATAGCTGATCGACCCGCATTCTGCGAATAGCGCGATGTTCACACAAGTCCGATAATTCAAACTCAGATTTATCCAGTGAGAGGCTGGAACACAATACGAGTCAGAACATATTTACCGCATAAACAGAGGAACTGATGCAGTCAAAAATTAACTGGATTGATAATTTGCGAGGAATAGCCTGTTTGATGGTCGTGATGATTCACACCACCACCTGGTATATCACTAATGCCCACAGTATCAGCCCGGTAAACTGGGACGTCGCGAATATTCTGAACTCGGCGTCCCGCGTCAGCGTTCCGCTGTTTTTCATGATTTCTGGTTTTCTCTTCTTTGGCGAGCGCAGCGCGCAGCCGCGTCATTTTTTGCGCATCGGGCTTTGTTTGCTGTTTTACAGTGCCATTGCGCTCCTCTATATCACCCTTTTTACATCAATCAACGGCGAACTGTCGCTCAGAAATTTACTGCAAAAGCCCGTTTTCTATCACCTGTGGTTTTTCTTCGCCATCGTCGTGATTTATCTGGTCTCACCGCTGATTCAGGTAAAAAACGTGGGGGGTAAAATGCTGTTGGCGCTCATGATCGTCATTGGCGTACTCGCCAACCCGAATACTGTCTCGCAAAAGATAGGCGGTTTTGAGTGGCTGCCCATAAACCTTTATATCAATGGTGACACCTTTTACTACGTGATTTACGGCCTGCTCGGGCGCGCAATCGGCATGATGGACACGCGCAAATCATGGCTGACGTGGCTCTGTGCCGCACTATTTATCACCGCAGTTTTTGTGATTTCTCGTGGGACATTACATGAGTTGCGCTGGCGTGGGAATTTTGCCGATACCTGGTATGTGTACTGCGGTCCAATGGTGTTTATCTGCGCGGTTTCTCTGCTCACGCTGGTCAAGAACACGTTAAACGCGCGACCACTCCCGGTGCTGGGGTTGATTTCACGTCATTCGCTGGGGATTTACGGTTTTCACGCGCTGGTGATCCACGCCCTGCGCACGCGAGGTGTTGAGTTTAAAAGCTGGCCGCTGTTGGACATCGTATGGATTTTCACCGCTACATTACTGATTAGCCTGCTCCTGTCGATGCTGTTACAGCGAGTCGATACGCGCCGCTTTGTCAGCTAGCGATACGCTGTCTGGCGCGATGAAACTGACGCGGGGACGAAAATCCCGCAGCCGTGGCCGCGTGTTCAACACCGCGTCCTTGCACTAGCCACTGCTCAGCAACCGCCAGCCGCAGCTGTTCAAGATAATCGCGCACGCTAATGCCTAAATGTGCCTGAAAAAGTCGGGTTAAATGGCGTGGGCTAACGTGCGCCAGATCCGCGATATCAGCCAGTTGCCAGCCCCTTTGCGGCTCCGCCGTCAGCGCATCTTGAGCACGATGAATGGCCGGATGCAGATGATTGCGGTAACGCAGCCACGGCGAAAGCTGCGGATCGTCTCCTGAACGCCGGAACCAGACCACCATTTCGCGCGCCACCGCCAGGGCCTTTTCTGGCCCACACAGGCGGTTAATCATATGCAACGCCAGATCGATTCCCGACGTAATCCCCGCGCTGGTCCAGATGTTTTGGTCCTGCACAAAAATACGATTCTCTTTGACCAATGCGCCTGGCGCTGCGGCACGAAGACGGCCAATGACGTCGTGGTGGGTGGTGCACTGTTTTCCATCAAGCAGACCTGATTTCGCCGCCAGCAGCGCGCCGGAGCAGACGCACATCACGGTAATATGATGCCGATGGATCTCGGGCTGCAGGCGCATCAGCCAATGCTGAATGCTTAGCGCCTGAGGTGTGGAAAACTGATGGCTGGAATCGCTGACGCCCGACAAAATCAGCAGGCTCCCCGCCGGCAGAGCTTCCGGTAACGGTTGGATACCGCTCATCGTCAGGCCAATGGATGTCAGCACTTCTGGTTGCGGGCCAACGAAATGCAGGCGAAACGCATCGCCCGCCAGCGCAAAGGTTTCGGCCGGGCCGGTCATGTCCAACGACAACACTCCCGGCAACATCACAAACCAGACATCGGTACTCATCAAAGTGACTCCAGCGTCTCCGCTACGGTTTTGATTTCAGCAAAACGCCCATCCAGCACCGTTTCAGTCCGATGGCGAAGGTCATCGGTATCCAGCGTAATGCCCTTGTGCGTCATCGGGAATGTCAGCGTGGCTTCACTGACAAAAGTGACGGCATAGCCTAAATCGGACGCGACTCGCGCCGTGGTTTCGCAGCACTGTTCCGTCCGAAGACCGCAAATGATCAGATGATTAATATCCCGCTCACGCAGCCAATGATCAAGGCCGGTATCGGTAAAGGCATTATGGACATGTTTCTGGAAAACGACCGCAGGCTGATGACGTAAAAAGGACATTGGCTCAACGAAACCGCTTTCCAATGAGAACGGCCCGGTATCGTCTACGTGAAAGATATCAACAACGGGGATGCCATGAGATTCACAACCTTCGATAAGCCCCAGCATCGCCTGCTGGAACTCAGCGAAACCTTTTTCCTGCCAGTATTCACGGTGATGGAATGACTGCTGAGTATCGATGTTGATTAACGCGGTACGTGACATGGTGATTCTCCTCGCCAGTGGGTGTAACCCTATACTGACGAGGAGACGCACGGACGAGAAGACCAAAAAAGGACATCCTCACGCCGCATCGGGACAACGTGGGATCACGACATCAATGGCCGAAGCTGCTGATAGATTTTGCGGAACACGTCGCGCTGTTGAGCGTAATGCGCATGACGCACGGAATCCGGGTGATGCTCTTGCTCCAGGGGTAATGGTGGCAACAGCTGTGCGAGCGGTTTTGCTGGATTCATTGCAATTTGCGCCAGACGCGCGGCCCCCAACGCGGGCCCCACATCGCCACCGGTGCGGTAGTCCAGCTGTAATCCACTGATATCGGCCAACATCTGCCGCCAGTAGCTGCTGCGCGCGCCTCCACCAATCAGCGTAATGCTGTGGGGCTTCAGTCCGCAATCGTGCACCACATCCATGCCATCTGCTAACGCAAAACCCACGCCTTCCAGCACTGCGCGCGCCAGTTCCGCCGGACCGTGCTGATGCGTTAAGCCAAAGAAAACGCCTTTCGCCTGCGGGTTGTTGTGCGGGGTACGTTCGCCCGAAAGATACGGCAGAAACCAGACGGCACCGGCACTTTCATCAGCCTGTTGTGCAGCGGCGATCAGCGCTAGTACATCGCCAAAACCCGTGAGCTTCGCAGCCCAATCCAGGCATGAAGCGGCACTCAGCATCACCGACATCAAATGCCATTTACCCGGTAACGCATGGCAGAAGCTGTGAACGGCATTTTCTGGATTGCTACGATAACCGTCGCTCACGGCAAAATAGACGCCCGATGTACCCAGCGATAACATTGCCTGACCAGCATCAACCATTCCAACGCCGACGGCACCCGCCGCATTATCCCCGCCACCCGCAACAAGCGGCACCGCAGGCATATTCCAGCGCTCGGCAAGGGACGATTGTAATGTTCCCGTCATTTCACTGCCTTCGAAAAGGGCAGGCATATGCTGACGCGTAAGCTGACAGGCGGCGAGCATCGCTTCGCTCCAGTCGCGCTGAGCAACATCCAGCCACATGGTGCCTGCCGCGTCCGACATATCGCTGGCAAAGTCACCGGTCATACGAAAACGCAGATAATCTTTTGGCAGAAGCACTTTTGCGACCTGACGGAAAATCTCAGGCTCATGACGTTGCACCCACAGCAGTTTTGGCGCAGTGAAGCCCGGCATCATCAGGTTGCCGGTGATCTCGCGAGAAGTCGGCACGCGTTCTTCGAGAATGGCGCACTCTTCAGCGCAGCGACCGTCGTTCCACAAAATCGCCGGACGCAGAACGCGATGCTCTTTATCCAGCAGCGTCGCGCCGTGCATTTGCCCGGCAATGCCCAGCGCTTTCACATTCCGTAAGCTGTGCTGTTCGCCCAGCGCTTTTATCGCGCGATCCGTCGCTTGCCACCACTCTTCAGGATCCTGCTCAGACCATAGCGGGTGTGGGCGCGAGACGTGCAGCTTTTCAGTTTGCGTAGCCAACACATCGCCCTGTTCGTTTAACAGGATGGCTTTCACACCCGACGTGCCAAGATCAATCCCGATATACATGCGGTGACTCCTTAAAAGAGAAGCCCGGTAATGGGGTACCGGGCAATGCTGATTACTTATCGAACAGGTAGTGATTCACCAGGTTTTCAAGCAGTTCCTGATGACCGCTCTGATGGCTCGGTGCCAGGCTGTGCTGTTCAGCGTACTTCGCTATCTCAGCAAGCGATAACTGGCCTTTCAAAATTTGCTGGCCCAGCTCACTGTTCCAGCCGGCATACCGCTTCGCAACGCGTTTATCCAGCTCGCCATCTTCAATCATGCGGGCCGCCACTTTCAGCGCCAGCGCCATGGTGTCCATTGCGCCAATATGTCCATAGAACAGATCGTATTTATCCGTACTTTGACGGCGTACTTTGGCGTCAAAGTTCAGGCCGCCAGTGGTAAAGCCGCCCGCTTTGATAATTTCGTACATCACCAGCGCATTTTCTTCGACACTGATTGGGAACTGGTCAGTATCCCAGCCCAACTGCGGATCGCCACGGTTGGCATCGACAGAGCCAAAGATACCTAGCGCGATAGCAGACGCAATTTCGTGATGGAAAGAGTGCCCCGCCAGCGTCGCGTGGTTCGCTTCGATATTCACTTTGATCTCTTTTTCCAGACCAAATTGTTTGAGGAAGCCGTAGACGGTCGCCACGTCATAATCGTACTGATGTTTAGTCGGTTCCTGCGGTTTAGGCTCAATGAGCAACGTGCCACGGAAACCAATTTTGTGTTTGTGCTCCACAACCATCTGCATGAAGCGGCCGATTTGTTCACGCTCCTGGCGCAGATCGGTATTAAGCAGGGTTTCGTAGCCTTCGCGGCCACCCCACAGAACATAGTTTTCACCGCCGAGTTTATGCGTGGCATTCATCGCGGTCACGACCTGCGTTGCCGCCCAGCTAAACACTTCTGGATCCGGATTGGTCGCCGCACCCGCGCCGTAGCGAGGATTGGTAAAGCAGTTCGCCGTGCCCCACAGCAGTTTGACGCCGCTTTGCTGTTGTTTTTCTCCCAGGTAATCGACCATCTGGGCAAAGTTATTCAGATACTCTTTCAGCGAGGCGCCTTCCGGGGAAACATCGACATCGTGGAAGCAGTAATACGGCACATTCAGCTTGTGGAAGAATTCAAACGCGACATCCGCTTTGCGCTTCGCCAGCTCCAGCGCTTCGCCGGGTTGCTGCCACGGACGGTCAAAAGAGCCTACGCCGAACATATCCGCACCGTTCCAGCAGAAGGTATGCCAGTAGCAGGCAGCAAAACGCAGGTGATCTTCCATGCGCTTACCCAGCACCAGCTCGTCGGGATTGTAATGACGAAATGCGAGAGGATTAGTGGATTTCGGGCCTTCGTAACGAACACGATCGAGTTGGTCGAAATAAGCTTGCATATTTAACTCCATAATCAAGAGGTGCGGCGAATAACCGATACTAAAACTAATAGTGAATATTCATTGTGATTTGCTCAATTACGTTATTTCACACTGGCATTGAGAGAATGCTCAAACGTGCGCTGGCTCCCAAAAAAAATAATACGCAAGCAAACGATTCCTCAGCGATTATTCCAGAATGTTGTGTAATGAATAAGTTATGCATTTTAAAATCAGATCACGGTCATAAATTCGCAAATAAACCAAATATCGTAATGAGAAGATAAAAATCTATAATTGCTAGTTTGTCGCTCCCCGTTAAGAATTTGCTGCGTATCTGACAAGAATCATCCTTTTCTCTCTGAATCTCTACCCTACAGAAAAAGGTAATAATAATTATGAAGATAAGAAACCTGTGCCTTACAATCTGCGCTTCGCTGCTGCTGACAAGCGTTGCGGGCCATGCGAAAGAAGTCAAAATCGGAATGGCTATCGACGACCTGCGTCTTGAGCGCTGGCAAAAAGATCGCGATATTTTTGTTAAAAAAGCAGAATCTCTTGGCGCATCTGTTTTTGTTCAATCGGCTAACGGCAATGAAGAAACACAAATGTCGCAAATCGAAAATATGATTAACCGCGGCGTTGATGTGCTGGTTATTATTCCTTACAACGGTCAGGTGTTAAGTAATGTTGTGAAAGAAGCCAAACAAGAAGGCATTAAAGTTTTGGCGTATGACCGTATGATTAATAATGCCGATATCGATTTTTATATTTCCTTTGATAACGAAAAAGTCGGTGAAATTCAGGCGCAAAGTCTGATCAAAAAAGTGCCTGAAGGGAATTACTTCCTAATGGGTGGCTCACCTGTTGATAACAACGCCAAATTGTTCCGCGAAGGGCAAATGAAAGTGCTCAAGCCGTATATTGATGACGGCAAAATTAAAATCGTAGGCGACCAATGGGCTGACGGCTGGCTGCCAGAAAACGCCCTCAAAATTATGGAAAACGCTTTAACCGCTAACAACAACAAAATTGATGCAGTCGTCGCGTCAAACGATGCAACAGCCGGTGGGGCAATTCAGGCCCTTAGCGCACAAGGCCTGGCAGGTAAAGTCGCTATCTCAGGACAAGATGCCGACTTGGCTGGCGTAAAACGTATTCTTAATGGCACCCAAACCATGACGGTATATAAGCCGATCACTGAACTCGCCAATACGGCAGCTGAAATTGCCGTTGAGTTGGGTAATGGTCAACAGCCAAAGGCAGATTCCTCATTAAATAACGGTCTGAAAGACGTCCCCGCCCGTCTGTTGACGCCGATTGAAGTCACCAAAGACAACATTGATGCCACCGTTGTGAAAGACGGTTTCCACAGTAAGAGCCAATTGTAATCCAGCTATGCCCCTGTTCTGCAGGGGCATGCCGACTTGTACGGGTATTCCTTCGGGTCTTGTGGAGCAGTTATGTCTTATCTACTGGAAATGAAAAGCATCACCAAAGCTTTTGGCGCGGTGAAAGCCGTCGACAATGTGAGCCTGCGCTTGAATCCCGGCGAAATCGTCTCGCTGTGTGGTGAAAATGGCTCTGGAAAATCCACGCTGATGAAAGTGCTGTGCGGTATCTATCCGCACGGAAGTTACGAGGGCGAAATCGTTTTTGCCGGAGAGACGCTGCAGGCGACTCATATTCGCGATACCGAGCGGAAAGGTATTGCCATCATTCACCAGGAACTCGCGCTGGTGAAGAATTTAACCGTGCTGGAGAATATTTTTCTCGGCGCTGAGCTTTCGCGTCGCGGGGTGCTGGATTACGACACCATGACGCTGCGTTGTGAAAAACTGCTGGCGCAGGTCAGCCTTGCTATCTCACCCGACACGCGTGTTGGCGATTTGGGGTTAGGCCAGCAACAGCTCGTTGAAATCGCCAAAGCACTCAATAAACAGGTGCGCCTGTTGATTCTTGATGAGCCGACCGCATCCCTTACCGAACAGGAAACCGCGGTGCTGTTAAACATCATCCGCGACCTGCAAAACCACGGCATTGCCTGCGTTTATATTTCGCACAAGCTTAACGAGGTTAAAGCGATATCGGACACCATCTGTGTTATCCGCGACGGACAGCACATTGGCACCCGCGACGCAGCAGGCATGAGCGAAGATGACATTATCACAATGATGGTGGGCCGCGAACTCACCGCCCTTTATCCGAACGAACCCCACGCCACGGGTGATGAAATATTGCGCGTTGAAAATCTCACCGCCTGGCATCCGGTCAATCGCCATATTAAACGCGTTAACGATGTCTCTTTCTCACTGCGCCGCGGGGAAATCCTCGGGATTGCGGGGCTGGTCGGCGCCGGGCGTACCGAAGCCGTGCAGTGTCTATTCGGCGTATGGCCCGGGCGCTGGGAGGGCAAAATTTTTATCGACGGCCAACCGGTGCAGATCGCTAACTGTCAGCAGGCGATTGCGCTTGGTATTGCGATGGTGCCGGAAGACCGTAAAAAAGACGGCATCGTGCCGGTAATGGCTGTCGGCAAAAATATCACGCTGGCTGCGCTTGACCAGTTTTCCGGTCCGCTGAGCAGCCTGGACGATGCTGCCGAACAGCAATGTATTCTCCAGTCCCTCGCTCGCCTCAAGGTCAAAACCTCTTCGCCTGAACTGGCGATTGGCCGACTGAGCGGCGGCAATCAGCAGAAAGCCATTCTGGCCCGCTGCCTGCTGCTCAATCCTCGCATCCTGATTCTTGATGAACCCACTCGCGGGATCGATATCGGTGCGAAATACGAAATCTACAAACTGATTAACCAGCTTGTACAGCAGGGCATTGCCGTCATTGTGATTTCGTCTGAGCTACCTGAAGTTCTCGGCCTGAGCGATCGCGTTCTTGTGATGCACGAAGGCAAACTGAAAGCCAATTTGAACAACCAAAACCTGACGCAAGAACAGGTGATGGAAGCCGCCCTGAGGAGCGAACGCCATGTCGAAAAGCAACCCGTCTGATCTTAAAGTCCCTGTTCACACGCCCGGTGTGTTTTCGGGGCTCAAGGCGCTCAATTTACAGGTTTTCGTCATGATCGCGGCCATTATCGCCATCATGCTGTTCTTCACCTGGATGACCGACGGCTCATATTTGAGCGCACGTAACATCTCCAACCTGCTGCGTCAGACCGCAATTACCGGCATTCTGGCCGTCGGCATGGTCTTCGTCATTATCTCTGCTGAGATTGACCTCTCAGTGGGCTCGATGATGGGACTGCTGGGTGGCGTTGCCGCCATCTTTGACGTCTGGCTAGGCTGGCCGTTACCGCTCACCATCGTCGTAACGCTTGTGCTGGGTCTGCTGCTCGGCACCTGGAACGGCTGGTGGGTCGCGTACCGCAAAGTACCGTCCTTTATCGTCACCCTCGCGGGGATGCTGGCATTTCGCGGGATTCTGATTGGGATTACCAATGGCACAACCGTATCCCCCACCAGCGCGTCCATGTCGCAAATTGGGCAAAGCTACCTCTCTGACGGTCTTGGCTTTACGTTCGGTGCCATCGGTCTCATGGCGTTTATCGCCTGGCAATGGCGTGCGCGGATGCGCCGTGAAGCGCTGGGACTGGCCGCACCCGCATCAACTTCTGTCGTCGGACGCCAGGCATTAACGGCGGTCATTGTGCTGGGCGCGATCTGGTTGCTGAATGATTATCGTGGGGTGCCAACGCCCGTGTTGATACTGACGCTGCTGTTACTGGCAGGTATGTTTATGGCCACTCGCACTGCTTTTGGTCGCCGTATCTACGCCATCGGCGGCAACATCGAAGCGGCACGTCTGTCAGGTATTAACGTCGAACGGACTAAGCTGGCGGTGTTTGCGATCAATGGCCTGATGGTAGCGATTGCTGGGCTCATTCTGAGTTCACGTTTGGGGGCCGGTTCGCCGTCAGCCGGGAATATCGCCGAGCTGGATGCCATCGCAGCCTGTGTCATCGGTGGAACCAGCCTCGCAGGCGGGATCGGTAGCGTTGCCGGGGCCGTGATGGGCGCATTTATTATGGCGTCGCTGGATAACGGAATGAGTATGATGGACGTGCCGACCTTCTGGCAGTATATCGTTAAGGGCGCCATCCTGTTGTTGGCGGTCTGGATGGACTCCGCAACCAAGCGACGGGCCTGAGAATCACAAATTTGGGAAAGATAAGCCATGTTTGAGAAGCGTCACCGCATTACGTTGTTATTCAATGCCAACAAAGCCTATGACCGCCAGGTCGTGGAGGGCGTGGGTGAATATTTGCAGGCGTCGCAATCCGAATGGGACATCTTCATAGAAGAAGATTTTCGTGCCAGCATCGAGACAATTAAAGACTGGTTAGGTGACGGGGTTATCGCAGATTTTGATGACCCCGATATCCAAAAAATGCTTGTCGATGTCGACGTCCCCATTGTGGGCGTCGGCGGTTCTTACCACTTGCCCGAAAAATATCCGCCGGTACATTACATCGCGACCGATAACTACGCGCTGGTCGAAAGCGCATTTTTGCATTTAAAAGAAAAGGGCGTTCACCGCTTTGCCTTTTATGGTTTGCCAGCGTCCAGCGGTAAGCGATGGGCGATGGAGCGTGAACACGCTTTTTGTCAGATTGTGGCCCAGGAAAAGTATCGTGGCGTCGTTTATCAAGGGCTGGAGACCGCACCTGAAAACTGGCAACACGCGCAAAACCGTCTGGCCGACTGGCTGCAAACGTTGCCACCGCAAACGGGTATTATTGCGGTCACAGACGCGCGTGCGCGTCATGTCCTTCAGGTGTGCGACCATTTGCACATTCCGGTTCCTGAAAAACTGTGCGTCATTGGCATCGATAACGAAGAACTTACTCGTTATTTGTCACGCGTCGCGCTGTCATCGGTCGCGCAGGGAACGCGTCAGATGGGCTATCAGGCCGCGAAATTACTTCACCGATTGCTGGATAACGAAACCCTGCCGCTGCAGCGTCTGCTGGTGCCGCCTGTCCGCGTGGTGGAACGACGGTCTACCGATTACCGCTCTTTAAACGATCCTGCGGTGATCCAGGCGATGCACTACATCCGTAACCATGCCTGCAAGGGTATCAAAGTGGATCAGGTGCTGGATGCCGTGGGCATTTCTCGCTCGAATCTGGAGAAGCGATTCAAAGAAGAGGTCGGGGAAACGATTCATGCGGTCATTCACGCCGAGAAACTGGAAAAAGCCCGCAGCCTGTTAGTGTCGACGTCGCTGTCGATCAACGAAATTTCGCAGATGTGCGGCTATCCATCGTTACAGTATTTCTATTCGGTGTTTAAAAAAGATTATGACACCACGCCGAAAGAGTATCGGGAGCGGTACAGCGAGGTGCTGATTTAGCGCTGGCTGAGTAAAGAAAAAGGCCTTCCGATGGAAGGCCTTTTTTATGGATTACTGGATTACATATGGGCGGCAATCAAACGCTGGTTATCCTGGTACATCGCAAACAAGTAATTGTTGTAGCTCTGTCCCTGGGTGGAATAACCTTTCAGCTTGTGAATCATCGTGCTCGCCGTCACTTCCTGATCGGCTTTACGCAGCTGAGCGCGTGATTTACGGAATGAAGCGTACGCCGGATGCGTGTTCAGATTCACCACGTAGGCATTCACTGAATCTTTCACCGATTCGAACTGCGAATACCCTTTCACCTTGCCAGGCGCGTTGGTACAGCGGCCTTTGGTGCACTTCATGCCGAAGAGATTATTGTTGGTGCGGGCCAGTTTTGATGTCCCCCAACCACTCTCCGCAGCAGCCATTGTTGCCACCATGCTGCCTGGAATAATGTCTACGCGTTCAAGCAGTGAGTTCCACGGAACACGACGAGTATTACCGTTCCAGCTCACATTGTAGCGTTTAGCGATCTCTTTCAGACGCGTACGCTCGGTCGGCGACCAGCGGCTAGCGTACTGTTTTGAGATCAGCCAGTTACGATCCGCGGTAATCGCAGAATTTTGGCTTGTAATATAAGGCATTACCGTCCGGAGAAACGCTTTTTTTCTTGGTGTCCCGGAAGGGTATTTTCGCAAATCAGGCAGTGAACTACTCTTAACACTATTGCGAGAATACTCTTTCTTACTGCTAACCTTACTCTTACTGCTTGTTGTCGTCGTCTTTATGACGTGGGCTTTCTTACTCGTTGTATCCGTGTGCGTTTTAGCAAGCACCTCACCTGAAAAAGTCACGGTGAGCAACATGAGTATCGTAGCCCCAAATCGTCGTATGGGAGTCGATATCATTAGGTCTCCTGGTCGGATATTTATGTTCCAACCCTTTATTTTTTTCACAAAATTGAGAGCGGAATCTCAAATCATAGCAAAAATAACCTTTAAGAGCATCCAAAGAAATAGTCTAATTCCGAAACTATGTCACCTGAAACTTGCTCATATAAGCATCATTCCTGCAAATTTGTGTGCGATATCGCAGATAACAGCCTAATTTTGCGCGAGATCACTCATCCTTACCCCTCCACCTGAAAGATCGCGTCTGGGGATGAGTCCTGCACATACGCCTGGTGGCACACTGGTTAAAATTGCCACAACAGGAAAAAGGAATGAAACGCTCCGCTTTAGCCCTCTTGCTCTTACCCGCGATGGCAAACGCTGGCTGGTCATCCCCGGATTTCTCTACGTTTAAAGCAGAAGGAACCGGACTTTTCACAGGCCATGCAACGCTCGCGAAGGGTACGCGTCCTCTTACGCTCAGTTTTGACAATGCGTGCTGGCAGCCAACCGAAGCCGTAAAACTCAACGAAATGCTCTCGCTTAAACCGTGCGAAGGAACCCCACCGCAATGGCGCTTATTCCGCGAAGGGGATTACCAAATGCGCATTGATACGCGCTCTGGCACACCTACGCTGATGCTTACCGTGCAAAGTGTAACCGACAAACCTGTCACGGACGTCACTCGACAATGTCCTAAATGGGACGGCAAGCCCCTCACCCTTGACGTAACGAATACATTCCCGGAAGGCTCCGTCGTACGAGACTTCTACAGCAAGCAAACCGCTATGGTGCAGCAAGGTATAATCACACTTCAGCCTGCAGCCAACAGCAATGGCCTACTGCTGCTTGAGCGCGCCGAAACTGAAAAAACAGCGCCCTTTAGCTGGCAAAACGCCACCGTTTATTTCGTCCTGACGGATCGTTTTGTAAACGGGGATCCGTCAAACGACAACAGCTATGGCCGACACAAAGACGGTATGCAGGAGATTGGGACTTTCCACGGCGGCGATCTCAAAGGGCTCACCACTAAACTGGATTATTTGCAAAATCTGGGCGTCAACGCGCTCTGGATAAGCTCGCCGTTAGAGCAAATTCATGGCTGGGTCGGCGGCGGAACCAAGGGCGATTTCCCACATTACGCCTATCACGGCTACTACACGCAGGACTGGACACGACTCGACGCGAACATGGGCCAGGAGGACGATTTACGCCATCTGGTCGACGAGGCACACAAGCGCGGGATACGCATTCTTTTTGATGTGGTCATGAATCACACCGGCTACGCCACCCTTGCGGATATGCAGGAATATCAGTTCGGCGCGTTGTATGTCCAGGGTGATGAATTGAAAAAAACGCTGGGCGAGCGCTGGACCGACTGGAAGCCAGGCGCGGGGCAAAGCTGGCACAGCTTTAATGATTACATTAATTTTAGCGACAAAGCGGGATGGGAAAACTGGTGGGGTAAAAAATGGATCCGCACCGACATTGGCGATTACGACAACCCCGGTTTCGATGATCTGACCATGTCGCTGGCCTTCTTACCCGATCTCAAAACGGAATCCGCTGCGCCTTCCGGTCTGCCTAATTTCTATCGGCATAAGCCGGACACGCACGCCAAAGCCATCGCTGGTTATACCCCGCGCGATTATTTAACCCATTGGCTGAGTCAATGGGTTCGCGATTACGGCATTGATGGTTTTCGCGTGGATACCGCTAAACATGTCGAAATGGCGGGCTGGCAACAGCTGAAAGAACAGGCTACTGCGGCGCTGAAAGACTGGAAAACAGCCAATCCAGAGCAAAAGCTCGATGACGCTCCGTTCTGGATGACAGGCGAATCCTGGGGTCACGGCGTGATGCAAAGCGACTATTATCGCCATGGTTTCGACGCCATGATCAATTTTGATTATCAGGAACAAGCAGCAAAAGCGGTGAATTGTCTGGCTGATATGGACCTGACCTGGCAACAAATGGCCGAAAAACTGCAGGGTTTCAACGTCCTGAGCTATCTCTCTTCTCACGACACGCGCTTGTTCCGCGAAGGTGGCCAGCGTGCAGCCGAACTGCTGTTGCTCGCGCCAGGTGCCGTACAACTCTACTATGGCGACGAATCTGAACGCCCGTTTGGCCCGACCGGTTCCGATCCGCTTCAGGGGACACGCTCCGATATGAACTGGCAAGCGGTGTCCGGCAGCCAGGCGCAAACGGTCGCTCACTGGCAAATATTGGGGCAGTTCCGCGCCCGTCATCCCGCCATTGGCGCAGGCACTCAAACCACGCTATCCATGAAACAGGGCTATGGTTTTACCCGGCAACACCAGACCGACAAAGTGATGGTGGTGTGGGCGGGAAATCAGTAAACCGCTCCGTCTCCGCTCCCCAAAAGAGCGGAGACCCACCTGGAATAATCGACCACCCAACCAGAAATCCATAGCACAAAACAATAATCCGCTTCGCCTTTCACGATTTGCACCTGCGCATTTGTAGCGTTATGGTGACGCACTCTTAGAATAAGTACGATAGATCACCTGCTATGACCTTTTCACTGTTCGGCGATAAATTCACCCGCCATTCAGGCATTACCCGCCTGATGGAGGATCTCAACGACGGCCTGCGCACACCGGGCGCCATCATGCTCGGCGGCGGAAACCCGGCGCAAATCCCGGCCATGAATGAATATTTTCAGGACCTGCTGACGGAGATGCTGCAAAACGGCAAAGCCGCTGATGCACTTTGCAATTATGATGGCCCGCAGGGAAAAACCGAGCTGCTGTCGCTTCTGGCAAATATGCTGCGCGATGAACTGGGTTGGGATATCGAACCACAGAATATTGCACTGACAAATGGCAGCCAGAGCGCATTTTTCTACTTGTTTAATCTTTTCGCAGGACGACGCGCAGACGGTACGACCCGGAAAGTGCTTTTCCCACTGACCCCTGAATACATTGGCTATGCCGATTCCGGGCTGGAAGAGGACCTGTTTGTCTCAGCACGCCCCAATATAGAGTTGCTGCCGGAAGGCCAGTTCAAGTATCACGTCGATTTTGAACATCTGCACATTGGTGAAGAGACCGGCATGATTTGTGTGTCGCGACCGACCAACCCAACGGGCAACGTCATCACAGACGAAGAGCTGATGAAGCTGGATGTGTTGGCGAATCAGCACGGCATTCCGCTGGTGATCGATAATGCTTATGGCGTGCCATTCCCGGGCATTATCTTTAGCGAAGCGCGCCCGCTGTGGAACCCGAATATCGTCCTTTGCATGAGCCTGTCTAAACTTGGCCTGCCGGGCAGCCGCTGCGGCATTATTATTGCAAATGAAAAAATCATCTCCGCTATTACCAACATGAACGGGATTATTAGCCTCGCACCTGGTGGTATTGGCCCAGCAATGATGAGTGAAATGATCAAGCGTAACGATCTGCTGCGCCTGTCAAATGATGTGATTAAGCCGTTCTACTATCAGCGCGTTCACGAAACGATTGCGACAATTCGCCGCTATCTTCCCGAAGATCGTTGTCTTATTCATAAACCCGAAGGGGCCATTTTCCTTTGGTTATGGTTTAAAGATCTGCCGATTTCAACCGAACTGCTGTATCAGCGCCTGAAAAAACGCGGTGTATTGATGGTGCCCGGCGATTACTTTTTCCCTGGGCTGGATAAGCCATGGCCGCACACTCACCAGTGCATGCGTATGAATTACGTCCCGGACCCAGAAAAGATCGAGGCCGGTGTTAAAATTCTTGCTGAAGAAATTGAAATCGCCTGGAGTGAAAAATAGTCGCACATACATAAGGCGCTTCAACTGAAGTGCCTTATTTTTTTGTGGTCTCATGTTGAAAATAAAATACTTTAATCCTATAACACCTTATATCCATGATTAACTTAAAAAATGGTTGATTTTACTTACGCTGCATCGATCAAATAATGCTTTTGAAAAATGACGGTTATTCCCACAAGCATATCTCCATCATCTTGCTAACAATATATTTTTTCTGCCCGTTGATATTGTTATAGGCCTTAACCAACCCAAAAAATAAAACATATGCTCGCTGATACGTCGCTCGGCATTTTATTAAGTGATGCTATCTAATAACGTCAGCCGCATCAGCGTTATTGCTGTCGCGGTCCTGCTCGCGTTTTCTCTTTCTGCCAACAGTGGAAGCGGCGCGTCCCGTCGGAAACATTCCGTCAGACAGTAGCAACCGCGACTGGCGCTACAGCCTAACGGCGACGTGGAACTTCAATAACTTACTGTAATCTCTCAGAACGCAGTTGGGCGACGTCGACACAAGAGAGCGCATGTGTTGGGCAGGCCTCTACACAGGCTGGTCCTTGTGTCCTGTGATGACATAAATCACATTTGATCGCCTGTGCACGGTGGTGATTCACCACGACACGCATCGCGCCAAACGGACACGCGATCACGCAGCTTTTACATCCAATACACTGGCGCTGATCCACCGCTATTCTGCCCTGCTCACGCCGAATGGCACCCGTTGGGCAAACATTGCCACATGGCGCATCTTCACAATGATGGCAGGTCACCGCTGTCGAAAAGGTATCCCCTTTCACCACCTGGATTCGCGGGAGAAAAGCCTCTGCTGAAAGCTGCGCGCAGTCCTGTTCTTGCTGATGTGCCACGACGCAGGCCACCTCACACGTGCGGCAGCCGATGCATTTTTCCGAATTCGCCACGATAAACCGGTTCATCCCCTACTCCGCGCAACAGGTAAAAAAACCAGAGTGCCCGAAAAGCACGACAGGGTGCTTTGATCCTAAACGGGGAAGGCATCAGATTTGTGGTTTCTGCCATCGTTTACGGTCGTTTGCCAGAGATTTAATTGAGCACTGTGATGTTAATCATTTCAATTATGTGGAAATAATCACAGTAGCGGCACAGTCCACAGCCCGCCCAGTCAAGGTTATAAAGAGATTTAGGCGATACATTCTGCATGGTGATCATCTACATATATAACATTATTTATGTATCTATCTTTGTAAGTACATTTTTATTGTTAATTCGTAATTGTGATCATTGCCTCGGAATCATTTATTAAAACTAAAACATCAGGACACCTTATTGAAAAAAATAAAATTTAATGATATCTCATTTATCACACAACTAATCTTGAGGGTTTAGAATGGACTTTACTGAGAGACTCAACGTTTTATCTGTTAAAATAAAACAACAACTCAATGCTATTACTACTGAAGAAGCAACAAAAACAGCATTTGTTATGCCATTTATTCATAACGTTCTCGGTTATGATGTTTTTGATCCTTCCGAGGTTACCCCTGAATTTGTTTGTGATGTGGGAACAAAAAAAGGTGAGAAGATTGATTATGCGATAATTAAAAACAATGAGGTACAAATACTTATAGAATGCAAAAAAATAGGAGAACCCCTGAATATTAATCATGCCTCACAGTTATTTAGATACTTCCATGTTACTAATGCACGAATATCCATTTTGACTAATGGACAAATCTACCGCTTTTATACGGACTTGGATGCGCCGAATAAAATGGATGAGAAACATTTTTTAGAAATTGATCTATTAGATATTGATGAAAACATTATCCCTGAGTTAAATAAACTCACTAAAGCTTCTTTTGACCTTGAGTCAATAATAAATGCAGCAGGCGAGTTAAAATACGTCAGCCAAATTAAGAAAATCATTCACACACAACTAAACAATCCAGAAGATGATTTTGTAAAATTTTTTGCCTCAAGGGTATATGATGGAATATTGACGCAAAAAGTGAGAGAGTCTTTCCTAAATCTAACAAAAAAAGCTGCAAGCCAATATATTAACGATCAGATTAACGAAAGATTGAAATCAGCTATCACTGGAATTCCGTCGATTAGCGCAGAGCCACAAAGTGAAGCATTACCTGAAGACGAAGACACTCAAAAAGATGATAGCGATGTGGTCACAACTCTCGAGGAACTTGAGGGGTATCATGTAGTCAAAGCGATCACAAGGACTGTATTGGATGCATCTCGAATTACTCAACGTGACACAAAAAGTTACTTTGGCATACTTGTTGATGATAATAATCGCAAGCCAATCTGCCGACTGCACTTTAACAGATCGCAAAAATACATAGGGTTATTTGATATAGAGAAAAATGAGACACGTCATCCTATAGGCACGGTAGATGACATCTATTCTTTTGCAGATATTTTAAAAGCTACTGCCAGCTTGTATATATAGTAAGGAAATTAAATAACACTTCCCAAACTACTCATTTTGAATGATGTTTTCGGCGTCAGAAAGGCTAATACGCTTTATATTATCTTTCCGCTGCCTTGAGATTCGTAAACGTCCACTTTCATCAGTACAGAATCCCAATTAATGTAAACAAAACTAGATATGAGCATTCAACAGACCTCTTAAGCCAACTTAATAAACCCGGTGGCGCTAAACATACCCAGGCTGTATTTCGCAGGCCGGGTAGGTACAGCACCACCGGGTAGAGTGTGGGATTGCCCTCATCCTTGAGGGCAAATGCAGGGGGCTTAGAAACGCCAGCTCAAGCCAGTCATCAGCGCGAGACTGTCTTGCTTGTCAATCATTGGGCTGTTCTTCACGTCATCAGGTAATACGGTATAGGCGGCGCTGGCATTCAGGATAAAGGTATCCGTCAGCTCATATTTGGCAACCAGAGCCACGTATGGGTTCCAGCTATCTCCGGCGGAGTAGCGTTCCATGCCGCTGCGGTGTGACTCTTTACCTGAAACACCGTAGTAGTAATCGTTGAAGCTTTCGTCATAATACAGAACGCCAACCGATGGAATCAGAGTCAGGTAGTCCATGCGAATCGGCTTGAAATACGATATTTCGCCGACCACACCACCGCTTTCATCCATGGCGTCCGCCGCGACAGCAAACTTCATGCTGCCCCATTTTTCATGACGGTAATAAGCACCTCCCAGCATCGCAGAGGCTTTACGTTCATCGAGTTTTGCCATGGCGTGGTCGTCATTGTCATCCGGATCGAAGTGCAGTGGCATCCATGAAGCCGTCAGGCTTAATTCATTTTTGCTATCTTTCCAGAATGCCCAACCCGCCGTAAATTGACGCACATAGAAATTATCGCCTTCATAACTGATTAAAGGAACTCCTAAAACTTTCTCGTTATACCCTTTATAAGCCGATTCATTAAATACCGCCCCCGCACCCAGTGAAAAATCACTGGCCATGGCTGAAGATGCAGAAAATAATGCCGCGACGATAAGTAAATTCTTTTTGATATTCATTCCCTGTAATCCATTAAATGCCAAATAGCAGGCGAATAATAATGGTTACAAATTTATCTATGCAATGGCGCAAATAGTATAATATTATATACAAAATCATATAAATGGCTTTTCACGATGAATGATTTACAGATTAAACTGCGTGAGTTAAAGATCATTTCCGTCATTGCTGCAACACACAGTATCGGAGATGCCGCCGCCCTGTTAGGCATGGCGCAGGCAAATGTCAGTAAATATCTTTCCGATTTTGAAATGCGTGTTGGGCTGAAAGTATTCGAACGGACAACGCGACAGCTGGCGCTGACTCAGTTCGGGGAAGCGTTGGTGCCCTATGTCAATGCTTCACTGGATAAAAATAGCCAACTCATTAATTTTATTGCCGATTACAAACACGAAAAGAGCGGCCGCGTAACAATTTATGCCCCTACCGGAATCATCACCTATCTTGCGCGTCACGTCGTACATGAGATTGAAGATATAGGGGATATTCATCTCGCGTTGAAAACCTACAATCTTGATCGCAACGAATTTGCCGAAGGCGTGTCCTTTCCGGATGATTGCGATATATTAATTACCTATGCACAACCTAAAGACGAAAATTTAGTTGCCAGCGTACTGACAAAATATTCTGTGACCGCGTTCGCCACTGAAGCCTATTTAAAGCAACACCCCATTCAAGGGCCAGACGATTTAATTCATCACTCCTGTATTTTGATTGATTCAATGCTGGTCGATAATGCTAATATTTGGCGATTTTGTGTTTATGACAGCAATGAAATACGCGACTACAAAGTTACCGGAAATTATATTTGTGATAATACGCAAACCGCGTTGGAATTAGCGCGTAATAATTTAGGTATTGTCTTCGCGCCGAAAGAAAGCCTGCAGCAGGAGATCAATAAAGGAACGCTGGTTCCCTGCTTCCCGCATCGGGAGGAGTGGTGGCTCGATCTCACCGCCATTTTCCGTAAGCGAGAGTATCAACCGTGGCGTGTCCAGTACGTGCTTGACGGCGTTCTGAACAGCTTACGCACGCATATTTCTCAGGCCGCCCAGGGACGGCCTTCACCAGATAATTAGAACAATCCCAACGGCTTATCAGAATAGCTGACCAGCAGACATTTCGTTTGCTGGTAATGATTCAGCATCATCTTATGCGTTTCGCGCCCAATCCCCGACTGCTTATATCCGCCAAATGCGGCATGAGCCGGATAGGCGTGATAGCAGTTTGTCCAGACGCGTCCGGCCTGAATTCCGCGCCCCATTTTATACGCCAGATTACCGTTGCGGCTCCAGACGCCCGCCCCAAGGCCATATTGCGTATCGTTGGCCAACTCCAGCGCATCCTCCATGGTTTTAAACGTTGTCACTGCCAGCACCGGACCGAATATTTCCTCCTGGAAAACGCGCATATCATTTTTGCCAAACAGAATGGTTGGCTCAAGGTAAAAGCCATCTTTCAGGTCGCCTTCAAGCATTTTTCGACGCCCACCCGTCAGAATATCTGCGCCCTCTTTTTTACCGATATCAATGTAATTGAGGATGGTCTCAAGCTGTCCCTGAGAAACCTGCGCCCCCATCTGCGTGACGCTGTCCAGAGGATTACCGCTGCGGATAGATTCCACCCGACGAATAGCCCGTTCCATAAAGCGTTCATAAATGGATTCCTGCACCAGCGCACGGCTTGGACAGGTGCACACCTCGCCCTGGTTAAAGGCAAACAGCGCAAACCCTTCCAGCGCTTTGTCGAAGAAAGCGTCCTCTTCATCCATGACATCGGCAAAGAAAATGTTCGGCGATTTACCACCCAACTCCAGCGTGACCGGAATGATATTTTGAGTCGCATACTGCATGATTTGTTGGCCCACTTCCGTGGAGCCTGTGAACGCGACTTTCGCGATGCGCTTAGACGTCGCCAGATATTCACCGATTTCGCCGCCCGCCCCGTTCACAACGTTAATCACACCCGGCGGAACCAGGTCGCCGATGATTTCCATCAGCAGCAATACGGACAGCGGCGTTAAGCGCGCCGGTTTGAGGATCACGCAGTTGCCCGCCGCCAGCGCGGGTGCCATTTTCCAGCTTGCCATCAGCAGCGGGAAGTTCCATGGAATAATCTGCCCCACGACACCCAGCGGCTCGTGGAAGTGGTAGGCAACCGTTTCACTGTCTACTTCGCTGATTCCCCCTTCCTGAGCACGAATACAGGAGGCAAAATAACGGAAGTGGTCGATAGCCAGCGGTACGTCCGCGCCGGTGGTTTCGCGGATCGGTTTGCCGTTATCCCAGGTTTCAGCCGCTGCCAGCAGCTCGAGGTTTTGCTCCATCCGATCGGCAATTTTCAACAGAATGGCGGCGCGATCCTGAACCGAGGTATGTCCCCACTTCTCTTTCGCTTTATGCGCCGCATCCAGCGCCAGATCGATATCTTTTTTGCCTGAACTGGCGATTTCGCACAGCGGTTGCCCAGTGACAGGCGTCAGGTTTGAGTAATATTCGCCGTCGACGGGAGCAACCCAGCCGCCGCCTATGAAGTTGTCGTAACGGGGTTTTAACTTGAGGGGATAACCATACTCGCCAGGCTGCAAACGCGTTGAGGGAGGATTATTCGTCATGACCGTCTCCTTGCTGTTGGTGTCTAACAAGGGTAGTCACGACTGGCGATTTTTTTGCCAGCCGCTTACAGCTTTACGACAGGAATCACGGATTACATCGCCGCACGATAAATCGCCATAATTTCGTCATGCGTGGCCTGGACTGGATTAGTAAATCCACAGGCGTCTTTTAGCGCGTTGGTCGCCAGAATCGGGAAGTCCGCTTCCTTCACGTTGAGGTCACGCAATCCGGCCGGGATATTCACCTGACGCGCCAGAGAGCGAATCTCTGCGATACACGCCTGTGCGCCCTGCTCTGCTGTCATTTGACTGACATCAACACCCATCGCCTGGGCGCAATCACGCAGGCGCGAGGCCGCCACTTTGCAGTTAAACGTCTGCACGTGTGGCAACAGTATCGCATTGCACACGCCGTGCGGCAGATCGTAAAAACCGCCCAGCTGATGCGCCATCGCATGCACATACCCGAGAGACGCATTGTTAAACGCCATACCCGCGAGGAATTGCGCGTAGGCCATTGCTTCACGGGCGGCAGCGTTGCTGCCATCTTCTACCGCGTGCGCCAGGTTCTCGGCGATCATCGTCATCGCTTTTAATGCGCAAGCGTCGGTAATTGGCGTGGCTGCCGTGGAAACATAAGCTTCTATCGCGTGGGTCAACGCATCCATGCCGGTTGCGGCCGTCAGGGATTTCGGCATGCCAACCATCAGCGAAGAGTCATTCACGGATAAAACAGGCGTGACGTGTTTATCGACAATGGCCATTTTAATGTGACGCACTTCATCGGTAATGATGCAGAAACGGGTCATTTCGGATGCCGTGCCGGCCGTCGTATTAATCGCAATCATGGGTAACTGCGGTTTTGCCGAGCGATCGACGCCCTCATAGTCACGAATATCCCCACCGTTTGCCGCGACCAGCGCAATGCCTTTCGCGCAATCATGTGGAGAACCACCGCCGAGCGAAATAACGCAATCACAGTGATTTTCTTTTAATATTTTCAGCCCGGCAGCGACATTAGCAGTGGTTGGATTAGGGTGCGTGCCATCAAATACAACGCTAACAATATCGCGTTCCTGAAGCGCGTTTTGAATATCGGCAACCATCCCCATTTTTTTTAAAACCGCGTCAGTCACAACCAGGGCGCGACGCCAGCCGTAATCGCGCATAGTATCCATTGCGCTAACTAATGAATCAGGGCCTATAATATTCACCGAAGGAATATAAAATACGGATGCTGCCATAGTAATACCTCGAAGGTGTTAGAGTTCAAGGCAGAATACAAAAATGAGAATATAAAAACATGATCAGAACGGTAATATTGCGTAGATATTCGCAGACTTTTTATTTTTAAGCCTGCGAAATATATTATTTAGTATATAAACTTATCTTTTTGTTAATTTGTATTATGGAATGATGTTATCTCAGGAAATAATAACGAATCCCGTAATAGATGATCATTACCACGACGACGCGTAAAACCAATCCGGTTAAAATATTCCAGAATTTGAATCGCCAGCTTACGCCCGACATTAAGCCGATCGCGGAAGTCAGCCGCACAGGTCGATCCCTTTTCCTGATCCAACTCGCGAATCAAATTAGCAAACGTCACGATCCGATCGTTGCGGTAGTAGCGATCTTTCACGATCGCGGTAATCAGCCCCTGCTGGGCTGAATGGCGCAATACCTGGCGCATTAACTGCTCTTCTGTCCCCGTTTTCTGGGCCAGATCGCGCACCCACCAGGGTTCATCACCAAATAACGGCGCCGCTTTTTGCCATATCGCGTCTTGTTCAGGCGTAAAGCCCGCTTTGTGATCCGGCAGATGCAGCCAACCGTGGTGGCTTTGAATGACGCCGCTTTCACGCATTTTTTCAATCAACAGCAGAACCAGCGCGTCATCTTCCATCGGCAGAGCCATACGGCGCAGCCGTTCGCGCCCAGGCCCCGGCTCGTCCTGATGCTGTTCGTGGTAAGTCGCAAGCGTTGTCAGCACTTTACGCTGCCAGCGCGCGGCGACAGTCGCATTCAGTAAATTATTACCCGCCTGGATAAAATCGGGCTGCTGCGACAATCGGTGCAGCCCGTCGTCACTCAGTTGGCGCGCCCAGGCAAAATCAGCAAGATTTACCGCACCACGCTCAAGGTGAACCGACAGCGCAGCGCTATCAGTCTCTGTCAGCGCGAGCGCCGTCAGCCATTGCAGATATTCAGCTTTACGTTTGCCGCGACGCGGTGGGTTTAACGTCACCACGCGTGCCCCCGCCAGCGTGGTCCGCGCGGAGATATCGCGCAGCACCAGTCGGTCATTATCAGCAAGGCAAAGCGGCGTATCGAATACCAGCTCTGCCAGATCGTTTTCCAGCAGAGAAACGCGGCCCGTAACGTGGCTGGCGGCATGGTGGATGTGCAGCGGCTGCCACTGTGTCAGCGGCGTATGGGTTTGCAGAGAAACAATCACGCGCTCGGACGGTTCCGGTGGGGCGTCGGACAGCAGCCAGTCGCCGCGGTTGAGCTGTTCTTTTTCGGCATCGCCCGCAATGTTCAGCGCGATACGCTGCCCGGCATGTGCCTGTTCAGATGGCTGATTCTGCGCGTGCAGACCCCTAACACGCATCGGTTTGTTGACGCCCGTCAGCCACAGGCTGTCCCCCACTTTCACTTCACCGCTCAGCGCCGTACCGGTGACGACCAGTCCAGCCCCTTTCACGGTAAAGGCGCGGTCAATCGCTAAACGGAAGCGATGATCGCGGGTTTGCTCACGCGAGGAAAGCTGCTGAAGATGTGCGCGAAGTTCGTCGATTCCCCGCCCTTCTGTAGCGACCGTGACAAAAATGGGCGCATTGGCAAAACCGTATTCCTGTAATATCGCCTGAAGCTGTTGGCGTACTTCATCAATACGGCTCTCATCGACGCGATCCGCTTTCGTCAGCGCAACCGTGAGCTGCGGATTTCCGGTCAAGTGCAATATGGTCAGATGTTCGCGCGTTTGCGCCATCACGCCGTCATCACAGGCCACCACCAGCAGTGCATGGTCGATTCCGCCAACGCCTGCCAGCATATTCGAGAGAAATTTCTCGTGCCCAGGGACATCGATAAAACCCAGCACCCGGCCATCAGGCTGCGGCCAGTAGGCATATCCCAGATCGATGGTCATGCCGCGTTTTTTCTCTTCGGGCAAGCGATCGGCATTCACACCCGTGATGGCCTGCAGCAGCGTGGTTTTCCCGTGGTCAACATGACCGGCAGTGGCAATAATCATTTCAGCAACATCTCCAGAAACTGTTCTTCATCTTCAAGGCAGCGCAGATCCAGCCACAGCCGTCCGTCATAGATGCGGCCAATAATCGGCGTAGACAAGGCCCGCCAGCGAGATGACAGCGCTTCGAGCTGGCTACCGCGCCCGTCGCGTGGCGTAAACGTCAGTGCCGCACTCGGCAGGCGATCAACCGGTAACGATCCGCTGCCAATCTGCGACTGACAGGATTCGACATGCACATCAAACGCCACGAAATGCGCAGCGATTTTTGCGCGCAATAACTCGGCCTGAGCACGAATAGACGCCGCATCACGCGACAGCAATCGCAACGTGGGTAGCCGTTCCGCCAGTTTTTCTGGATGGAGATACAGTTGCAGCGTGGCTTCAAGCGCCGCCAGCGTCATTTTATCGGCGCGAAGCGCGCGCTTTAGCGGATGCTGCTGTAGCTTTTCAATCAGCTCGCGTTTGCCAACGATAATGCCCGCCTGCGGACCGCCCAGCAGCTTATCGCCTGAAAAACTGACCAGGCTGACGCCTGCGGCGATCATCTCCTGCGGCATCGGCTCTTTCGGCAAGCCGTACAGACTGAGATCCACCAGCGAACCGCTGCCCAGATCGGCAATCACCGGCACGTTCAGCTCGCGGCCGATCTCTGCCAGTTCCGCCTCTTCAACGGTTTTGGTAAAACCGTCAATCTGATAATTACTGGTGTGAACTTTCATCAACAGCGCGGTGTTTTCATTTACCGCAGCGCGATAGTCTTTCGCATGCGTCCGGTTTGTCGTTCCCACTTCATGCAGCGTGCAACCGGCCTGGCGCATCACATCCGGAATGCGAAACGCCCCGCCAATCTCCACTAGCTCACCGCGCGACACCACAACCTCTTTTCCGCTTGCGGTCGCCGCCAGCATCAGCAGCACTGCCGCCGCGTTGTTATTCACGACGCAGGCATCTTCCGCGCCCGTAATCTGGCACAGCAGATCCGCCAACGCCCGGTCGCGATGACCACGGCCTGCGCCATCCAGATCGTATTCCAGCGTCACGGGCGAACGCATCGCCTGGGTAACAGCCTCAATCGCCTCTTCAGCCTGTTGCGCACGACCTAAATTGGTGTGAAGTACGGTCCCAGTGAGATTAATGACCGGGCGCAATGCGCTCTGCGATTTCGCCTTCAGTCGCTTTTCTACCTCCAGCGGCCAGTCGGCACACCACTGCGGCAGTGCATTTTCAGCCTGAATATGCTGGCGGGCTTCATCCTGTAACACACGTAATAACGCGACGGCGCGAGTATGTCCGAACTGTTCAAGAAGGGGAGTGAAACGAGGATCACGCAGCAGGCGATCGGACGCAGGTATCTGGCTGTAGAGAGAATGATGAGTCGTCATTGTCATGCCTGGAAATGGGGTATTTATCCCCCTCCCGACGGGAGAGGGAGTCAATGTCTAAAGGGATTGTACAGGGTAAAGAGGAGAAGTGTTATAACCCGCATCAAGCCTTCGGCGGTTCTGTACGCGCAAAACTTTCGCGCTGGAAGAGCGTTTCAGCGAGTTTGACCAGCAGCGGACGTTCTACGCACCAGCCAGGCGAAACATGGCGGAAATTGAGATAACCCACCGCGCAGGCAATGGCAATCGTGGCCAAATTCAGCGTATCAGTTTTAATACGGCCGTCATGCAGCAGCTGTTCGCACCAGTCAAGACTGCGGCTGATTTTTTCCCGCTGACGCAACAGCTCAGTTTCGGATTGCTGCGCCGCAGGGCGGGCTTGCTCGCGCACGGACGCCAGCGCCGCATCCATAATGCCATCCGCCAGCGCTTCGATTTGCCTCACGGCGAGCGCGGCTTTCGGTTCTCGCGGCACCATCGCAGGCGCAATGCCGAGCAGTTCGATATATTCCGCAATAATCGGAGAGTCAAACCAGTATTCGCCATCATCGGTGACCAGCGCTGGAACTTTACCCAACGGGTTATACTGCGCCACGCCATTCTCTGCGTTGTAAGGCTGTTCATTCACAAACTCGAACGTGATGCCCTTTTCCAACAGGAGAACCGAAATTTTACGCACGAATGGGCTGGTGTAGCTGCCGATGAGTTTCATTGCCTGATCCTTGATGCTCCCAAAAGGGTAAGTATGGATCAGGCAACGAAAAAAGGCAGAATCTTAATGATCGAGGTAGAGGTAATGCATCCAGCTGGTCATGCGCAGCAGCACTTTTCGCATCACCGAGACGTGGGAGAAATGGTCGGAATAGACGGCCACTTGCGCATAGATGCCGTCCGGCAGCGCTTCGACATCCGCATTTGGCTCAAGCTCAATCGTGCCAATCACCCCATCCATACCTGGAGTCACCGTTAAAGATTGCAGCGCACCTTGAGCCTGATAAGAGCCACCCGGTACAACCGGCAAAATGCTGGTGAGCTTACCGCTGAAAACCTGGCCCGGCAGCGCGTTGAATACCACTTCGGCTTCGTCACCCGGTTTCAAGCGCAGTAACGAGTTCTGGCGGAACTGCGCCACGATGAGACGTTTCTGCTCTGGAATAAACACCATCACCGGACGTAACGGCAGCGCGGCAGCATACGTCCCCGGACGGATCAGCACCTGAGTGACATAGCCGTTGCTGGGCGCGCGCACCACGGTTTGTTCGAGATTGTAGTTGGCTTCCGTCAGCTGAGCGCGTAGCGAGACAATTTGCGATTGTTCGCCGTTAACCATGCTGTCTAACTGACTTTTGATTTGCGCTTGATCCGCAATGGACGCTTTGACCATCGCATCCTGCGCCAGATAGTTTTGCCGCGCGTTATCAATGTCGCTTTCTGAGAAGGGATTGACCTTCGCCTGGCTGCCCTTCAGATAGCGCTGGAAATCTTTATAAAGCCTGTCGCGTTCGGCTGACACGCGTGTCGTATTGGCTTCGGCTTCAGAAAGCTGCGCTTTCAGGACATCAATATTGTGTGTCGCCGTCACCAAATCCGCTTTGAGTCTGTCGACTCTGGCCTGATAGCGCACCGGGTCTAGTTTAAATAACACATCGCCTTTTTTAATGAGCTGATTATTTTTATCCGTCACTTCACTTACTACCCCAGTGACCTGCGGGGTAATCGGAATAGAAATGACTGCTTTCTGTGCCGTGAACGTATACGGATGGTTGTAGTTCATTAATAAAATCAAACCTGCGACAATAAATACCCCGCCTAATGCAGCAGTAGACAGCGTCCATTGATTAACCGGTATGCGAAATATTTTAAATATTGCCCACGCAAACGCCACGTAAGTCAAAATAATGAGCAGGTCCATACTTAGCCCTCCGCCATATTTTTATCTGCAGGCGTTTTATCAGCGGGAGTTGGCGCGGCAGCAAGCTGCTGTTCCAGTGCGGCAATGCGTTTTGACAGGGCATCAATATCCGGTTGCTGCGGGCCTGGCACCGTGTGGTTTTGCATACCCCATCCGCGCTCAGGCTGGTACAACGTGGCCCAAATCCACAGGAACGGCCAGATAATGTGGAGTGTAAACAGACTGACCCAGCCCGCCGTATGGATTGCATCAGCGTGGGGATGATTACGCTTTTTTGCCATCAAATAAGGGATGTCGTGGATGGCAATGACTCCATAGAAAATAACAAGGAAAACGAAAATCAATACACCCAGCGCAAAATAGTTTAAAAACATATTTGCCTCACTCAAAACAACGTCAACTCATTAAAATAATTAAATGGTAAGCAACCAAATTAATTTGTTTTAAGCACATTCTTATGCGCTTATATTTCAGAGCGGAGGAGTATGATTTTTTATTATATCTCCATGCAAGTTTATAAACGTGACAAAATATATCATGAAGAATAAATATACTTAAGTTTACATAATGAGCGTAATCCAGGTTCTTACTTTTCGCCATAAACTAAAATATGAAATGAGTTTAGCTTTTCGTGTGACCTCGTCCTGGATTTGGATGGCGATACAGAGTTTGCCGCCGATCACATCCAGAGAAATCCGCATAAAAATATTTTGTGAATTCAATCACAATAACGAGACAAACACTCAGCTGTAAAATGTGATCAACTTCACATTAACATGCCTGATACGCTACTTTTCTCTCCATTGTATTTTTTTCATACTCTCATTTTGTGACGACGATCACTTCAATCTTATCCGCACCCCCTATATTTGCGTGACGTATATCACATAAATTTTCGCTGTCTGGACAGTTGAACGATTCGGTGCCAGATTTCACAGCAACAGAACAGGGCTCAGCAACCTCTGCCGCCGCACATTAACGATAAACCTCGGGCTGAAAGCCTAAGCGTAAACATAAGAAGGGGTGTTTTATGTCATCCGATTTCAAGATCAAAGTACAAAGCTTTGGTCGTTTCCTCAGCAACATGGTGATGCCAAATATCGGCGCGTTTATCGCGTGGGGTATCATCACCGCTTTGTTCATTCCAACAGGATGGTTGCCAAGCGAAACCCTGGCGAAGCTTGTTGGCCCAATGATTACCTATCTGTTGCCACTGCTCATCGGTTTTACCGGTGGTCGTTTGGTCGGCGGTGATCGTGGTGGCGTGGTCGGTGCAATTACGACCATGGGCGTGATCGTCGGCGCGGATATGCCGATGTTCCTTGGTGCAATGATCGCTGGTCCGCTGGGCGGCTGGGCGATTAAGAAATTCGACGTCTGGGTTGATGGCAAAATCAAATCCGGTTTCGAAATGCTGGTGAACAACTTCTCCGCTGGCATCATCGGTATGATCCTGGCGATTCTGGCGTTCCTCGGCATTGGCCCTGCGGTTGAAGTGCTGTCAAAAGTGCTGGCTGCTGGCGTTAACTTCATGGTCGTTCACGACATGCTGCCGCTGGCGTCCATCTTTGTTGAACCGGCGAAAATCCTGTTCCTCAACAACGCAATTAACCACGGTATCTTCTCGCCGCTGGGTATTCAGCAGTCTCATGAACTCGGCAAGTCCATCTTCTTCCTGATTGAAGCAAACCCAGGTCCGGGTATGGGTGTTCTGCTGGCGTATATGTTCTTTGGTCGCGGCAGTGCTAAACAGTCTGCAGGCGGCGCGGCAATCATCCACTTCCTGGGTGGTATCCACGAAATTTACTTCCCATACGTGCTGATGAACCCACGTCTGATCCTGGCCGTTATCCTCGGCGGTATGACGGGTGTGTTCACTCTGAGCGTGTTGGGTGGTGGTCTGGTTTCTCCCGCGTCTCCAGGTTCTATCCTGGCGGTACTGGCGATGACGCCAAAAGGCGCTTACTTCGCAAACATCGCAGCGATTTGTGCTGCAATGGCGGTCTCCTTCGTAGTGTCTGCCATCTTGCTGAAAACCAGCAAAGTGAAAGAAGAAGATGATATCGAAGCAGCGACCCGTCGCATGCATGATATGAAGTCCGAATCCAAAGGCGTTGCAACGCCGCTGTCTGCTGGCGACGTGTCTAACGACCTGAGCCATGTGCGTAAAATCATCGTGGCTTGCGATGCGGGTATGGGTTCCAGCGCCATGGGCGCCGGTGTGCTGCGCAAAAAAGTCCAGGATGCGGGTCTGACCCACATCTCCGTGACCAACAGCGCCATTAACAGCCTGCCAGGGGACGTTGATCTGGTCATCACGCACCGCGATCTGACTGAACGCGCTATGCGTCAGGTTCCGCAGGCACAGCATATTTCGCTGACCAACTTCCTGGATAGCGGTCTGTACTCCAGCCTGACAGAACGTCTGGTTGCCGCGCAGCGCCACACCGACAACGAAGTGAAAGTTCGTGATAGCCTGAAAGACAGTTTTGATGCGAACGACAGCCACCTGTTCAAACTGGGTGCGGAGAACATCTTCCTGGGCCGCACGGCGAGCCACAAAGAAGAAGCGATTCGCTTTGCCGGTGAGCAACTGGTAAAAGGCGGCTACGTTGAGCCAGAATACGTTGATGCCATGCTGGAACGTGAAAAGCTGACCCCAACCTATCTGGGCGAATCCATTGCGGTTCCGCACGGTACGGTTGAAGCGAAAGACCGCGTATTGAAAACCGGCGTGGTGTTCTGTCAGTATCCTGATGGCGTGCGCTTTGGCGAAGAAGAAGACGATATCGCCCGTCTGGTGATTGGGATCGCCGCTCGCAACAACGAGCACATCCAGGTGATTACCAGCCTGACAAACGCGCTGGATGATGAAACCGTTATCGAACGTCTGTCACAGACCACCAGCGTTGAAGAAGTGCTGGCTCTGCTGAACAAATAAGGCCTATCCCCCTCTCCCTTTGGGGAGAGGGTTAGGGTGAGGGAAAAGCCTCACCCCAGCCCTCTCGGGTAAAAACATTGATGAAGGTTAATACGATGAAAGCATTACATTTTGGCGCAGGTAATATTGGTCGTGGCTTTATCGGCAAACTGCTGGCAGACGCAGGCATTACGCTGACATTCGCCGATGTAAATCAGGTGGTGCTCGATGCCCTGAATGCCCGTCATAGCTACGATGTTCACGTTGTCGGCGAAAACGAACAGGTTGAAACCGTCTCAGGCGTAAACGCTGTTAGTAGCATTGGCGACGATGTGGTTGACCTGATCGCAAGCGTTGATCTGGTGACCACCGCCGTTGGCCCAGTGGTGCTTGAGCGCATCGCTCCTGCCGTCGCAAAAGGCCTCGCAAAACGCAAAGCGCAAGGTAACAACACTCCGCTGAACATCATCGCCTGCGAAAACATGGTACGCGGTACCACTCAACTAAAAGGCCACGTTCTGGCCGCCGTGGCTGATGAAGATAAAGCCTGGGTTGAAGAGCACGTCGGTTTTGTGGATTCTGCCGTTGACCGCATCGTTCCCCCATCCGAATCTGCGACCAACGATCCGCTGGAAGTGACCGTTGAAACCTTCAGCGAGTGGATCGTCGATAAAACCCAGTTCAAAGGCGCGCTGCCGGCTATTCCTGGCATGGAATTGACGGATAACCTGATGGCCTTTGTCGAACGCAAACTCTTCACGCTGAACACGGGGCATGCTATAACCGCGTACCTCGGAAAATTGGCCGGTCATCAAACCATTCGTGATGCGATTCTCGATGAGAAAATCCGTGCTGTGGTAAAAGGTGCAATGGACGAGAGCGGCGCGGTTCTGATCAAACGCTACGGTTTTGATGCTGAGAAACACGCGGCATACATTCAGAAAATCCTCGGTCGTTTTGAAAACCCGTATCTGAAAGATGATGTTGAGCGCGTTGGCCGCCAGCCGCTGCGTAAACTCAGCGCGGGCGACCGTCTGATCAAACCTCTGCTGGGCACGCTGGAATACGGCTTGCCACACGCCAATTTAGTGAAAGGTATCGCCGCCGCGATGCATTATCGCAGTGAGCAAGATCCGCAGGCAATTGAGCTGGCAGAACTGATTGATACCAAAGGCCCGCAAGAAGCGCTGGCGCAGCTTTCTGGCCTTGAAGCGAAGAGTGACGTAGTGCTGGAGGCGGTTAACGCATACAACGCGACGAAATAATGATGCAGGTTCTGGCGCAGGTCGCCCTGCGCCCGATGGATAGATTGTCAGATATGCAGGCAATAATGGAACAAACCCAGGCCTTTGAAAATCGTGTGCTTGAGCGTCTGAATGCTGGCAAAACCGTACGAAGTTTCCTGATTGCTGCCGTCGAGTTACTCACCGAGGCAGTCAATATTCTGGTTCTTCAGGTGTTTCGCAAAGACGACTACGCGGTAAAATATGCTGTAGAACCGTTACTGGACGGAGACGGACCGCTGGGCGATTTGTCAGTACGCCTGAAGCTGATTTATGGTCTTGGCGTGCTCAGCAGGCATGAATATGAAGATGCTGAATTGCTCATGGCGTTGCGCGAAGAGTTAAATCACGACGGCAATGAATATGCTTTTACCGATGACGAAATTCTTGGGCCCTTCGGCGAGTTACATTGCGTCACAGCGCTGCCGCCTGCTCCGCATTTCGATAATAGCGATCCTGAATTGTATGCGATGCAAAAGCTTCGTTATCAACAGGTTATGCGGTCAACGATGGTCCTTTCCCTGACTGAGCTGATTTCCCGAATCAGCTTAAAGAAAGCGTTTCAGAAGTAAGACCGCCCACATTGGTGTATCCTTCCTGTAATTCCCCCGTTTTTAGAGCTATATGTGATGAAAGAAGTCGAAAAGAACGAAATTAAACGCCTGAGTGACCGTCTGGATCTGATCCGCCACCAGCAGGCTGATATGTCTCTTGTTGAATCTGCCGAAAAATATGCAGAGCTTGAAAAAGAGAAAGAGAAACTCGAAGGCGAAATCGAGCGCCTGCGTGCCGTTAAAGGCCATAAGCTGAGCAAAGAAGCGCAAAAGCTGATGGGCATGCCGCATCGCCGTGCGATCACCAAAAAAGAACAAGCCGACATGGGCAAGCTGAAGAAAAGCGCGCGCGGCCTGGTCGTTGTACACCCGATGACTGAGCTGGGTCGTGAAATGGGCCTGCAAGAGATGACTGGGTTCTGTAAAACTGCGTTCTGATTTTCCCTCTTCGGATGTGAGAGGGGCATTGTTAGCCTGTTGCCCCTCTCACACTTAAAAAGGTGTTGGCTTTTTATTTCTCCCTCCCCGTGAGGGATGCTGAGAGAAAACACCCCTGTGGCCGCTATGCACAAACGACAAGGCCTGAGTCCGGAAGAGTGCCGAATCAGGCCTGGTTGCTTTCTTCTATAAAACGCACCACTTTACGTGAGCAGCGGCTCTTATCTTCAGATCCCCGCCATCGTTTATGATTTACAGGAATCCGAAGAATGAAGAGAGAACGTTTTTACAAACGTTCGATTTCAACGGTCAACGTTCCTTTCATAGAACCCGCAGTTGCACTTTGACCCGACAGTTTAACCGATTGCAAACCTAAATTAGCAGTGCCATCTTTTTTAATTTCCAGGTTACCGTTATTAATTAAAACGGGTTTGGTTGTGTCGTAATTATATATCCCGATACCCACACCGGTCGCAGTGCCGGAATTTTGTAAAACGGTGCCAGTGGCATTGTCGCCCTGCCCTGTTAATCTTAACGCCAGGCGGCCATTCTGAATAACATCATAGCAATCCGACAGGTTCTTCACGCCATAAATATGCAGTGGAACAATCGTCATATGCGTACCGTTTTCATCTTGATTAAGAAGATCGGTATCATCCATAGATTCAAGTAAAATGGTGTTACCACCAATAACGCCCACAGAGCATCCGGCGACCTCGCTGTCAGTGACAGAACCTGAGATGTTCAACGTTGCTGATTGATCGGTAGGATTTACACCGGCATTCACGGTACCGGTAATAAATAAGGACAGTAAACCAGATAGAATAACCTTTCGATTTAACATGCAAATTTCTCCTCAATAAAATTAATTGTATTTCTTAGTAAAAATCACATGGTAGATATGTTATGGGGTTTATTTTTCGGAACACATCACTAATAATTCCAATTTTAGATAAGGATAAAACTTCGGCATCAAAGGGGATTAACATGTTATTAGACGTATCTATTTGTAAGATTTATCAACTGAAAATCAGGCAGATGAATCCGTTTTATTAGCAGTAATAGGTTTTGAATATTATCTGGTGATGTTCAAAACCTATTACTGATGAAAAAATAGTTTTCCGAGTGAATGGCGTTTCATAATTTTATACCTTGAATTCTACGCTACGATTCTTGAATGCTCTTTCTTGCCAATACGTTGACTTTTTGCCCTCAGGCCAAGAAGTGAAAGCCTCAAAACACCCATCGAAAAATTGGCCCAACCAATATGCCTGACAGCGCCTTCCTGGTTCACATTTCCATTATTCTTACTCACAAACTCATTGCTCATCCATAACATTTGATTAACCATTCATTGTCATTCACCCTACATCACACTATTGGCAGGACCAATTTTACACTTATTGTGACGCGAAATGAGCATAGACTCACCCGTGTGACGTGAAGCGTGGTCCTCAGGAGACCTGCATGAGCCTCTGGCAACAAAATTACGACCCGGCCGGAAATATCTGGTTGTCTAGCCTGATCGCATCGCTACCGATCCTGTTCTTTTTCTTCGCGCTGATTAAACTCAAGCTGAAAGGCTATCTGGCCGCAACGTATACCGTTGCGATCGCGCTCGCGGTAGCACTGTTGTTCTACAAAATGCCGGTCGACCATGCGCTGGCATCCGTCGTTTACGGCTTTTTCTACGGCCTGTGGCCCATTGCGTGGATCATCATTGCCGCGGTATTTGTCTATAAAATCTCGGTTAAAACCGGTCAGTTTGACATTATCCGCTCGTCGATTTTGTCCATTACCCCGGACCAACGCCTGCAAATGCTGATCGTCGGCTTCTGCTTCGGGGCGTTCCTCGAAGGGGCCGCCGGATTTGGCGCGCCGGTGGCGATTACCGCTGCACTGCTGGTAGGGTTGGGCTTTAATCCGCTGTACGCTGCAGGCCTGTGCCTGATCGTTAACACTGCACCGGTGGCGTTTGGCGCGATGGGCATCCCGATTCTGGTTGCCGGACAGGTCACCGGCCTGGACAGCTTTGAAATCGGCCAGATGGTGGGCCGCCAGCTACCGTTCCTGACCATTATCGTGCTGTTCTGGATCATGGCGATTATGGACGGCTGGCGCGGGGTGAAAGAGACCTGGCCTGCGGTGATGGTTGCGGGTGGCTCGTTCGCCATCGCGCAGTATCTCAGTTCGAACTTCATAGGCCCGGAACTGCCGGACATTATCTCGTCGCTGGTGTCATTAGTGTGTCTGACTCTGTTCCTGCGACGCTGGCAGCCGGTGCGCATCTTCCGCTTTGGCGATATGGGCGCGTCGCAAGTCGATCAAACGCTGGCACGGACAAACTATACCGTTGGGCAAATTATCCGCGCCTGGTCGCCGTTCCTGTTCCTGACGGCCACCGTCACCCTGTGGAGCGTTCCGCCGTTTAAGGCGCTGTTCGCCCCAGGCGGTGCGCTGTATGACATGGTGATCAATATCTCCGTGCCGTTCCTCGACAAAATGGTGGCGCGCATGCCGCCAGTGGTTCACGACGCCACGCCGTATGCTGCGGTGTATAAATTTGACTGGTTCTCCGCCACCGGCACGGCGATTTTGTTTGCGGCGATCCTTTCTATCGTGTGGCTGCGTATGAAGCCAGCCGCGGCGATACAAACTTTCGCCAGCACGCTGAAGGAACTGGCGCTGCCAATTTACTCCATCGGGATGGTGCTGGCGTTCGCGTTTATCTCGAACTATTCCGGCCTGTCATCGACGCTGGCTTTAGCGCTCGCCCACACCGGCCACGCGTTTACCTTTTTCTCGCCTTTCCTCGGCTGGCTGGGAGTGTTTCTGACCGGATCGGATACGTCCTCAAACGCACTGTTTGCCGCATTGCAGGCGACCGCTGCCCAGCAGATTGGCGTGTCGGACGTGCTCTTAGTCGCCGCCAACACCACAGGTGGCGTGACGGGAAAAATGATTTCGCCGCAGTCTATCGCCATTGCCTGTGCCGCGGTGGGACTGGTCGGTAAAGAGTCGGATCTGTTCCGCTTTACCGTTAAACACAGCCTGATTTTCACCTGCATGGTCGGCGTCATCACCACGCTGCAGGCTTACGTCTTAACCTGGATGATTCCATGATAGTGATGCCAAAACGCTTGTCCGACGAGATCGCCTCTCGCGTGCGGGCGCTGATTGCAGAACAACAGCTGGAAGCGGGCATGAAATTGCCCGCCGAACGCCAGTTGGCCGCCCAGCTAGGCGTGTCGCGTAATTCACTGCGCGAAGCGCTGGCGACGCTGACCAGCGAAGGGGTACTGCTGAGCCGTCGTGGCGGCGGGACGTTTGTGCGCTGCCAACACGACGACTGGTCCGAACAAAACATCGTCCAGCCGCTGAAGACGCTGATGGAGAACGATCCCGATTACAGTTTCGACATCCTGGAAGCGCGTCACGCGATTGAAACCAGTACCGCCTGGCACGCCGCGATGCGCGCTACGGACAGCGATAAAGAGAAGCTCAAAGCCTGCTTTGAAGCCACGCAAAGCAGTGACCCGGATATCGCCTCGCAGGCAGACGTCCGCTTTCATCTGGCGATTGCTGAGGCCTCACACAACGTCGTGCTGCTGCAAACCATGCGCGGATTTTTCGATCTGCTGCAATCGTCCGTTAAGCAGAGTCGGCAGCGCATGTATCTGGTGCCGCCGGTTTTCGCACAGTTGACTGAACAACACGAAGCGGTGCTGAACGCCATTCTTGCCGGTGACGCCGAAGCCGCACGCAAGGCGATGATGGCGCATCTGGGCTTCGTACATACCACCATTAAACGATTCGATGAAGATCAGGCCCGACAGGCACGCATTACACGCCTGCCCGGCGATCATGATATGTCCAGGGAGAACAACACATGATTATTTCCGCAG
This sequence comes from Lelliottia sp. RD5, assembly GCF_056032945.1. Classification (NCBI taxonomy): domain Bacteria; kingdom Pseudomonadati; phylum Pseudomonadota; class Gammaproteobacteria; order Enterobacterales; family Enterobacteriaceae; genus Lelliottia; species Lelliottia sp. RD5. Next base: position 65,972 of record NZ_JBVYHQ010000007.1, read on the forward strand.
CCAGTGACTATCGCGCAGCGGCGCAGCGCATCCTGCCCCCGTTCCTGTTCCATTACATCGACGGCGGTGCCTATTCGGAATACACCCTGCGTCGCAACGTGCAAGATTTGTCAGAGGTGGCTCTGCGCCAGCGCGTGCTGAAAAATATGTCAGATCTGAGCCTTGAGACAACGCTCTTCAACGAGACGCTGTCGATGCCCGTAGCCCTTGCGCCCGTTGGGTTGTGCGGTATGTATGCGCGCCGTGGTGAGGTCCAGGCTGCGGCTGCGGCTGATGCGAAAGGGATCCCATTTACCCTTTCAACTGTGTCCGTTTGCCCGATTGAAGAAGTCGCCCCCACCATCAAGCGCCCAATGTGGTTCCAGCTGTACGTGCTGCGTGACCGCGGCTTCATGCGTAACGCGCTGGAACGCGCCAAAGCGGCGGGCTGTTCCACGCTGGTGTTTACCGTCGATATGCCGACGCCGGGCGCACGTTATCGTGATGCGCACTCCGGAATGAGCGGCGCAAATGCGGCGATGCGCCGTTACTGGCAGGCGGTGACGCATCCGCAATGGGCGTGGGATGTCGGCGTTAACGGCCGTCCGCACGATCTGGGGAATATCTCGGCCTATCTCGGGAAACCGACCGGTCTTGAGGATTACATCGGCTGGCTGGCGAATAACTTCGATCCGTCGATTTCATGGAAAGACCTGGAGTGGATCCGCGAATTTTGGGATGGCCCGATGGTGATCAAAGGGATCCTCGATCCGGAAGATGCCCGTGACGCGGTGCGCTTTGGCGCGGATGGGATTGTGGTGTCGAACCACGGTGGACGACAGCTGGACGGCGTGCTTTCTTCTGCACGTGCCCTGCCTGCGATTGCCGATGCGGTGAAAGGGGATATTGCGATCCTGGCCGACAGCGGCATTCGTAACGGACTGGACGTGGTGCGCATGATTGCGTTGGGCGCAGACAGCGTGCTGCTGGGGCGGGCGTATCTGTACGCGCTGGCGACGCACGGCCAGGCTGGTGTGGCCAATCTGCTGAATCTGATCGAGAAAGAGATGAAAGTGGCGATGACCCTGACGGGCGCGAAGACCATCAGTGAAATCAGCAAAGACTCGCTGGTACAGGAGTTGAGCCGAGTTCCTGCGGCGCTGGCACCGCTCGCGCAGGGGAGTGCGGCGTAAGGTATTGTGGTCGTCTGTTGCCCTCACCCCCTCTCCCACAGGGAGAGGGAGAAAAGAGGCAGATTCTGCTATCCTGCCCCCGCATTTTCAGAGCCTAATCCAGTTGGCGTTGATTGTTGCAGACAGTTTGGACGCGGACAGCGCGGAACACCCGGAGCGAACACACGGTACGCGAGAAAGGTGAGCACTGCCAACGTCCAAAATGGCAAATAAAATAGCCTAACGGGATAGGCTCAGGGGACAGCATGCTTAACATCGTACTATTCGAACCAGAAATTCCGCCTAATACCGGCAATATCATTCGCCTGTGTGCCAATACCGGTTTTCGTCTGCATATTATTGAGCCGATGGGCTTTACGTGGGACGACAAACGCCTGCGCCGCGCGGGACTGGATTATCATGAATTTACGGCCGTCGTTCGCCATCACGATTACGCGGCCTTTGTGGAAGCGGAAAATCCGCAGCGCATGTTTGCGCTGACGACCAAAGGCACACCGGCGCACAGCGCAGTGAGTTATCAGGAAGGCGATTATCTGATGTTTGGTCCGGAGACGCGTGGCCTGCCAGCCACTATTCTGGATGTCCTGCCCGCTGAGCAAAAAATCCGTATTCCAATGATGCCGGATAGCCGCAGCATGAACTTGTCTAACGCGGTGTCGGTCGTGGTGTATGAAGCCTGGCGCCAGCTGGGATATGCCGGCGCCATGCTCAGAAGCTAGATACCGTCACCATACTCAAAGGTATGGTGAATGCCGTTGAAATGCTGATCCATATCCATCGCCGGTTTATCGCTCTCGGGTTTGCCCACGATGCGCGCTGGCACACCCGCGGCGGTGGTGTGCGGCGGAACAGGTTGAAGCACAACCGAGCCTGCGCCAATTTTCGCACCGCGTCCGACTTCAATGTTGCCGAGAATTTTCGCGCCCGCGCCAATCATCACGCCTTCGCGAATTTTGGGATGGCGATCGCCACTGGTTTTGCCCGTACCGCCAAGGGTCACGGATTGCAGAATTGACACGTCATCTTCGATAACCGCCGTCTCACCGACGACAATACCGGTGGCGTGGTCAAGCATGATGCCGCGACCAATTTTCGCTGCCGGGTGGATATCCACCTGGAATGTCACGGACACCTGATTTTGCAGGAAAATAGCCAGCGCACGGCGGCCTTCGTTCCACAGCCAGTGGCCGATGCGATAGGCCTGTAAAGCATGAAAACCTTTGAGATACAGCAGCGGCGTGGAGTATTTATCCACTGCCGGGTCGCGCGTTCGCACGGCCTGAATATCGCAGGCAGCAGAGGCGATCATTTCGGGATCGGCGGCATACGCCTCTTCAACGACTTCGCGGATGGCAATGGCGGGCATGATTGAAGAAGCGAGTTTGTTCGCGAGCATATAGCTCAGAGCGCTGCCGAGATTTTCATGCTTGAGTAACGTCGCGTGATAAAAACTGGCCAGCATGGGCTCGCAGTCGGCTAAAGCCCGGGCTTCGGCTTTAATATTGTTCCAGACGATATCCAGTTCTTCACACGGCATTGCATACTCCAGGCGTAATTAGACGACCGGCCAGTCTATGCTGGCCGTGTCGTTGGGCGACAACGGTTCCCTATTAGCTACTGCTGCGCTCTTCCTTGCGTGAGCGACCTAATAAGGTCAATGCTGCCTCGCGCGCATTTTTTCCGCAATACAATACCTGATAAATTTCCTCGGTTATTGGCATTTCGACACCAAAACGGTGCGCCAATTCCCGAACTTCTTTGGTATTGCGATAGCCTTCGACCACCTGACCAATCTTTTCCTGCGCGCCCATCACATCCATGCCCTGTCCGAGCATCATGCCGAAGCGCCGGTTACGAGACTGGTTGTCGGTACAGGTCAGCACCAGATCGCCCAAGCCAGCCATCCCCATAAAGGTTGCGGGATCGGCACCTAATGCTTCGCCAAGACGCGACATCTCGGTCAGTCCACGGGTGATCAGTGCCGTACGCGCATTCGCGCCAAAGCCGATACCGTCAGACATACCCGCGCCGATCGCGATAACGTTCTTCACCGCACCGCCCAGCTGTACACCGATAAAATCCGGGTTGCTGTAGACGCGGAAGCTTTTGCCACAGTGCAGCAAATGCTGAAGATCGTCGGAGAAGGTTTGATCGGTTGAAGCCAGAGAGATTGCCGTCGGCAGGCCAGCGGCCAGCTCTTTGGCAAACGTTGGTCCGGAGATCACCGCCAGCGGAATATCATCACCCAGCACTTCACGGGCCACATCCTGCAACAGACGTCCCGTTTCCGCTTCCAGCCCTTTCGTTGCCCACACAATGCGCGCATCAGCACGCATCAGCGGCTTGATCTGGTGCAGCACCTGACCAAACACATGGCTTGGCACGACAACTAAGATATTGCGGCTGGCAGCAAGCGCCGTGGCGAGATCGCTCTCTAAGTGCAGCGAATCAGGGAAAGGAACATCAGGAAGGAACGCAATATTGCAGCGATCGTGCTGTAACGTCGCGATATGTTTGGGATCGTGGCCCCAAAGCACCACCTCGTGACCATTTCTTGCCAGGGTAATAGCAAGAGCGGTGCCGTACGAGCCGGCACCGATCACAGTCATTGACGCATTAACTGTACTCATCAGGCATCCTGATGTTCTTCAGTACCTTCGCCAGCTTGCTGCTGCAGATAGTTCATGAACAGCGCATCAAAGTTAACTGGCGCAAGGTTCAGTTGCGGGAATGTACCGCGTGAAACCAGGCTGGTGATGCATTCGCGAGCATACGGGAACAGAATGTTCGGGCAGTATGCACCCAGGCAATGCGCCAGCTGATTACCTTCAATACCGCCAACGGAGAAGATACCACCCTGCTGTACTTCACACAGGAATGCCGTTTCTTCACCCAGCGCAGCGGTGACGGTCACGCGCAGTACAACTTCATACACGTCGTCTGCCAGTTGGGTAGACGCAGTATCAAGATCAAGTTTAACCTCTGGCTGCCAATCTTTCTGGAAAACATGCGGCGCATTTGGCGCTTCGAAAGAGACATCCTTGGTGTAGATGCGCTGAATCTGGAAACTCATTTCGTTGTTGTTTTGTTCTGACATGGAAATACCCTTTTTAATTGTCCTAAAACGCTATTACAGCAGGGGATCAAGCCCACCACGTGCATCAAGCGCATACAAGTCATCACAGCCGCCAATGTGCTGCGCATCAATAAAAATCTGCGGAACCGTCGTACGGCCACTACGTTTGATCATCTCTTCACGTTTTGCCGCGTCGCCATCGATAGGCAGTTCCTGAAAGGTGACGCCTTTGCTGCTCAGCAGCGCTTTCGCGCGATGGCAGAACGGGCAGGTCGCTTTGGTGTACATTTCGATATTGGCCATAACGTCGTTCCTCTTATTTACCGCGAACTAAAGGCAGATTCTCGCCGCTCCAGCCGGAGACGCCGTCTTTCAGCACATAGACCTTTTCAAAACCCGCCTTGATCAGCGCGCTGGCCGGATCTTGCGCCTGCATACCGGTACCGTCGACAACGATAATCGGCTGCGCTTTATGCTTGTCCAGTTCACCAACATTATTTGCTTTGATTTCAGCAGGCAGCAGATTGATAGAACCTGCAATATGACCTTTACGGAAATCATCACGCTGACGCAGATCCACAACCACAGCGTCTTCTTTATTGATAAGACGCGTTGCTTCGCCACGAGTGATAACCTTCACTTTAGAGGTAAGGCCTTTGAACGTGGTGAACAGCACAGCTGCCAGTAAACCAATCCACGCGATACTCAGTACCGGATGGCGGCTAACAAATTGCATAATTTCTTGCATGGGGGGTAACAACTCCCGACGTAGTGATTAAAAAAACCAGGACAGGAGTATACCTGTGCGGTGTGGCAAATACAGCCAGCGGGAATAAGCTAATCCATTTTCTGCGGCATGCCACGAAAAAAATAGTGCAAAAGCGCCTTCATGGCCCCTGCCCCTGCGTTTTCTTTGATCTTCCGAGGCTACTTTATCGATTCAGCTGTAGTAAAATTACGCAAATTTTTTGTCTCTTGAGCATGAGGATGTCGCAATGTCGGTTTCTAAAAAACCTATGGTACTGGTGATTCTGGATGGTTATGGCTATCGCGAAGACAGCCAGGATAATGCCATTTTCAACGCAAAAACTCCGGTAATGGATGCGCTGTGGGCACAACGTCCGCATACCCTGATTGATGCGTCCGGCCTGGAAGTGGGTCTGCCAGATCGCCAGATGGGCAATTCCGAAGTCGGACACGTCAACCTGGGTGCGGGCCGTATTGTTTATCAGGATCTGACCCGTCTGGATGTTGAGATTAAAGAACGCACGTTCTTCTCCAACCCTACGCTGACCGGTGCTGTCGATAAAGCCGTGAACGCAGGCAAAGCGGTTCACATTATGGGTCTGCTCTCTGCGGGCGGCGTTCATAGCCACGAAGATCACATCCTCGCGATGGTCGAAATGGCAGCGGAACGCGGCGCAGAAAAAATCTACCTGCATGCTTTCCTGGACGGTCGCGACACCCCGCCGCGCAGCGCCAAATCGTCACTGCAGACCTTTGAAGACAAATTTGCCGAGCTGGGCAAAGGCCGCGTTGCCTCGATCATTGGCCGTTACTACGCGATGGACCGCGATAACCGCTGGGATCGCGTTGAGCAAGCGTATGATCTGATGACTATGGCAAAAGGTGAGTTCCAGTTTGATACCGCCGTTGCCGGTCTGGACGCCGCTTACGCGCGTGATGAAAACGACGAATTCGTGAAAGCGACCGTGATCCGTGCCGAAGGCCAGGCTGACGCAGCGATGGAAGACGGCGATGCGCTGATCTTCATGAACTTCCGTGCCGACCGTGCGCGTGAAATCACCCGTGCATTCGTGAATGCCGATTTTGACGGTTTCGCCCGCAAGAAAGTGGTGAACCTCGACTTCATTATGCTGACCGAATACGCCGCTGACATCAAAGTACCCTGCGCATATCCACCAGCGTCACTGGCTAACACCCTGGGCGAGTGGATGGCGAAGCACGACAAAACGCAGCTGCGCATTTCCGAAACCGAGAAATACGCGCACGTGACGTTCTTCTTTAACGGCGGCGTAGAAGAGCCGTTCAAAGGCGAAGACCGCATTCTGATTAACTCCCCGAAAGTGGCGACTTACGATCTGCAGCCAGAAATGAGCTCTGCTGAGCTGACTGAAAAACTGGTCGCGGCAATCACAAGCGGCAAATACGACACCATTATCTGTAACTATCCGAACGGCGATATGGTCGGCCATACCGGCGTGATGGAAGCGGCAGTGAAAGCGGTTGAAACGCTGGATCACTGCGTTGAGCAAGTTGCTAAAGCCGTTGAAGCCGTCGGCGGTCAGTTGCTGATCACCGCCGATCACGGTAACGCTGAGCAGATGCGCGATCCGTCGACCGGTCAGGCGCATACGGCGCACACAAACCTGCCTGTTCCGCTGATTTATGTGGGTGAGAAATCTCTGAAAGCGGTGGAAGGCGGTAAGCTTTCTGACATCGCACCAACCATGTTGACGCTGATGGGGATGGAAATCCCGAAAGAGATGACTGGCAAGCCGCTGTTCATCGTGGAATAATCCTTCCCCATGAGGGGAAAGGCGATTTTTTCAATCACATGGGTCGTGAAGCCGCTACGGTTTTCAGTCAGGCCTTTGCTTTACGCCAGCGCGCTTAGCGCTGGCGTATTGTTGTGCGCCACATCCGCCCACGCTGACGATCGCGATCAGCTCAAATCGATTCAGGCCGATATCGCCGCGAAAGAGCGCGCGGTTCGCCAGCAGCAACAGCAACGCGCTTCACTGCTTGCGCAACTAAAGCAGCAGGAAGAAGCCATCTCCGCCGCCGCGCGGAAATTACGCGAAACACAAAACACCCTTTCACTGCTCAATAAGCAAATCGATGAAATGAATGCGTCGATTGCCAAACTTGAACGCCAGCGCGACGCTCAGGAACGTAATCTTGCGGCCCAGTTGGATGCGGCATTCCGTCAGGGTGAGCATACCGGTATTCAGTTGATTCTCAGCGGTGAAGAGAGCCAGCGCGGCCAGCGCTTGCAGGCCTATTTTGGTTATCTTAACCAGGCTCGCCAGGAGACCATCGCGCAGCTTAAGCAGACGCGCGAAGAGGTCAACACCCAGAAAGCGGAGCTTGAAGAGAAGCAAACCCAGCAGCAGACCCTGCTTTACGATCAGCAGGCGCAACAGGCGAAGCTGGAACAGGCGCGGAACGAGCGTAAGAAAACGCTTTCCGGTCTGGAATCATCGATCCAGGAAGGTCAGACGCAGCTGGGTGAAATGCGTGCCAACGAATCAAAACTGCGCAACAGCATTGCACGTGCCGAAGCAGCAGCCAAAGCGCGTGCCGAAAAAGAGGCGCGTGAAGCGCAGGCCGTAAAAGATCGCCAGCAAGAAGCATCGCGTAAAGGTTCAACCTATAAACCGACCGAAAGCGAGCGTTCGCTTATCTCGCGTACCGGCGGACTCGGTGCCCCACGCGGACAAGCGTTCTGGCCCGTTCGCGGTTCGATTCTGCATCGCTATGGCGAACAGTTGCAGGGTGAGCTACGTTGGAAGGGTATCGTTATTGGTGCCTCCGAAGGTAGCGAAGTCAAAGCCATCGCCGATGGCCGCGTGATCCTCGCCGACTGGCTGCAGGGCTACGGTCTAGTCGTGGTCGTTGAACACGGCAAAGGCGACATGAGTCTTTACGGCTACAACCAGAGCGCATTGGTCAGCGTAGGCACACAGGTCCGTGCCGGACAACCCATCGCCCTTGTGGGCAGCAGTGGCGGTCAGGGCCGCCCGTCACTCTATTTCGAAATTCGTCGCCAGGGTCAGGCGGTCAATCCACAGCCGTGGTTGGGAAGATAAGTTTTGCTTCAATTTCGTCGTCTTGTTTTATCCGTCGTCAGCGCACTGGCGCTGGCTTCACCGGTTTACGCAGGCAAACTTGCCATCGTCATTGATGATTTCGGTTATCGCCCGCACAACGAAAATCAGGTGCTGGCGATGCCCACTGCCGTCTCCGTTGCCGTGTTACCCAATGCCCCACATGCGCGCGAAATGGCGACCAAAGCTCACAACAGCGGGCACGAAGTGCTGATCCACCTGCCAATGGCTCCCCTCAGTAAACAACCGCTGGAAAAAGACACCTTACGCCCGGACATGAGCAGCAGCGAGATCGAGCGCATTATTCGCGATGCTTATGGCAAAGTTCCCTTTGCGGTTGGGCTGAACAACCACATGGGCAGCGCGATGACGTCCAGCCTGTTCGGCATGCAAAAAGTGATGCAGGCGCTGGAGCGCTACAATCTCTATTTCCTCGACAGCATGACCATTGGCAATAGCCAGGCTCTGCGTGCTTCGCAGGGCACCGGTGTAAAGGTAATTAAGCGCAAAGTCTTCTTGGATGACACGCAGAACGACGCGGATATTCGCGCTCAGTTCAATCGTGCGGTTCAGCTCGCACGCCGCAACGGGTCGGCTATCGCGATTGGGCATCCCCATCCGTCCACCGTGCGCGTCTTGCAGCAAATGCTGCCATCACTGCCATCGGATATCACGCTGGTCCGGCCGAGCGATCTGCTGAATGAGCCGCAAGTAGATACCTCACGGCCAGACACGTCATCGCCGCCTGGCACAAACCCGGCGACAAAACCGCGAAATCCGTTTAAGGGTGTGACCCTCTGCAAGCCGAAACAGCCGCTGGAACCTGTGTATGCCACCCGGTTCTTCTCGGTGATCGGTGAAAGCGTGGGCCAAAGCTCGCTGGTGAAATATGTCCAGCATCAGTGGCAAGGTTGGGGGAAAAAGGCGTAATTCATTGCTGTCCGCCATCATTCGATGAGATGAGAGTCCACGGGCTTTTCTGCCGTGGACTCTTCTTGTTCTTTATCCTGATCCAGATACCAGGCCTTAAAATATTTCAAAAAACTGTATGAGACCGCGTACAGCCCCGTCACGACCCCCACTTTGCCTTGTTGCCATGCGCCGCTGAACAGATACCATTTGAAAAATGCACCCGTGGCGCTGATCACCCCGCGTCCGATAGACGGCCTCACTTTCTGGTATTTCACCAGCCGCGACGTGTAGCTATTCAGCTTATTAAAGACTTCATGAAGCGTGTAAAACGTGTCATGCCGCACGCGTCCCGGCATTTTGGTGGTCTGCAGATTGCCTTCAACTTTGTCATCGACCGGACGGTAATTGAATCGCGCCCGCGTGCGATTGAACAGGCGCACCGGATAATCCGGCGAGGAAATGGGGTAAATCGTTCGCACTTCTTCACCCAATACATACCAGTAACGTGCGATACGCCAGGCACTGTTGGCCGCAGGCGCTTCGCCCGCTTTCAGTGCCAGAATGAAATCGACCGTTTCGGCATCCATGATTTCATCGCTGTCCATGCACAGCACCCAATCATGCGTTGCCAAATCAATCGCATAATTCATCTGCGCGCCGTGCATAGCGTAAGGATGATGGTGAACGGAAAGGCCGTACTCTCGACAAATTGCCAGAGTCGAATCGGTACTTCCGGAATCCACCACGATAAATTCGTCCGCCACGGTCAGTAACGGAGGCATGACTTCGCGAAGCAAACGCGCGGAATTACAGGTCAATAAACAAACGGTAAGCTTGAGCATAGGCGCTGTAAAAGTAAACGAATGTTAAACAAACTTTATAAGCGTGTGGGTAAAAAAGCGAAGGAATAGTGGAAATAATCCGATTGCGGATGCCAGAAGTGTGAATGGGTCGAGAAAAAGCGCCCGCAGGCGCTCTCTTTTTTAATCCCAGCTCAGAATGACTTTTCCTGACTGGCCCGAGCGCATCGCATCAAAGCCTTTCTGGAAATGATCAATTCCGAAATGGTGAGTAATGATCGGCGTCAGATCCAGACCAGACTGGATCAGTGCCGCCATCTTGTACCAGGTTTCAAACATCTCACGGCCATAAATGCCTTTGATGAACAAACCCTTAAAGATAACTTTATTCCAGTCGATCGACATATCTGACGGCGGAATTCCCAGCATGGCGATACGTCCGCCGTGGTTCATGGTATCCAGCATAGAGCGGAACGCAGGCGGCGCGCCGGACATTTCCAAACCGACGTCGAAGCCCTCGGTCATGCCCAGCTCAGCCATTACGTCGTTCAGGTTCTCTTTAGAGACGTCCACCGCGCGGGTGACACCCATTTTACGCGCCAGCGACAGGCGGTATTCGTTAACGTCGGTGATCACCACGTTACGTGCACCAACGTGTTTCGCCACGGCGGCGGCCATAATGCCGATTGGGCCAGCGCCGGACACCAGCACGTCTTCGCCGACCAAATCGAATGACAACGCCGTGTGAACCGCATTACCAAACGGATCGAAGATAGAAGCCAGATCGTCAGAAATATTGTCCGGGATCTTGAAGGCGTTAAACGCCGGGATCACCAGATATTCTGCGAAACAGCCCGGACGGTTCACGCCCACGCCCACGGTGTTACGGCACAAATGCGTGCGTCCGCCACGGCAGTTACGGCAATGCCCGCAGGTGATGTGGCCTTCGCCTGAAACGCGATCGCCAATTTTGAAACCTTTCACTTCCTGGCCAATGCCAACCACTTCACCGACATATTCGTGGCCCACAACCATTGGCACGGGAATGGTTTTTTGTGACCATTCGTCCCAGTTATAGATATGCACGTCAGTGCCGCAAATCGCGGTTTTGCGAATTTTGATCAGCAGATCGTTATGACCGACTTCCGGCTCCGGCACGTCGGTCATCCAAATCCCTTCTTCGGCTTTCAGTTTGGATAACGCTTTCATCACACGTCCTTAGGCAATTACGCCCAGTTGTTTGCCGATGCGGATAAAGGCTTCAACCGCACGCTCGATTTGTTCAGGTGAATGCGCCGCAGACATCTGGGTGCGGATACGCGCCTGACCTTTTGGCACCACCGGGAAGAAGAATCCGGTGACGTAAATGCCCTCTTTTTGCAGCTCACGCGCGAAGTTCTGCGCTACAACCGCATCGCCCAGCATTACGGGGATAATCGCGTGATCGGCACCCGCCAGCGTAAAGCCCGCCGCGCTCATTTTTTCGCGGAACAGACGGGCGTTGGACCACAGACGATCGCGCAGTTCAGCGCCGGACTCGACCATTTCCAATACTTTGATGGACGCAGAAACAATCGCTGGCGCCAGGGAGTTGGAGAACAGATACGGACGCGAGCGCTGGCGCAGCCACTCCACCACTTCCTTGCGTGCAGCGGTGTAGCCGCCGGAAGCACCGCCAAGCGCTTTGCCCAGCGTACCGGTGATGATGTCTACGCGGCCCATCACGTCACAGTATTCGTGGGAACCGCGACCGTTTTCGCCAACAAAGCCGACCGCGTGAGAGTCATCGACCATCACCAGCGCGTCGTATTTATCTGCCAAATCGCACACGCCTTTCAGGTTGGCGATCACACCGTCCATCGAGAACACACCGTCGGTGGCGATCAGCACATGACGCGCACCCGCTTCACGGGCCTCTTTCAGACGCGCTTCCAGCTCCTGCATATCGTTGTTGGCGTAGCGGAAACGCTTCGCTTTACACAAACGCACGCCGTCGATGATGGACGCGTGGTTCAGGGCATCGGAGATAATCGCGTCTTCCGCGCCCAGCAGCGTTTCGAACAGGCCGCCGTTAGCATCAAAACAGGAAGAGTAGAGAATCGCATCTTCCATGCCGAGGAAATCGGCCAGCTTCTTCTCAAGCACTTTGTGGCTGTCCTGCGTACCGCAGATAAAGCGCACAGAGGCCATTCCGAAGCCGTGAGTGTCCATCCCCTTTTTGGCGGCAGCAATCAGCTCAGGGTGATTCGCAAGACCTAAGTAGTTGTTCGCGCAAAAGTTGATCACATGGCTGCCATCAGCGACGGTGATATCCGCCTGCTGCGCAGAAGTGATAATACGTTCTTCTTTGAACAACCCTTCCGCGCGAGCGGTTTCCAGGTCGCTGTCTAACTGTTTGTAAAAATCACCACGCATTGCAATTCTCCAGACTCGGCAAATTTCGGCACATATTACCCAAAGCTATACGTCGATACGAGATGACGCATCATGAGTTCTCGTTTTTGCAGCATAAATCACGTGTAGCATTTATTGCATATAAACAAAATCATGCAAGTTGCAACAAGGCGGCAAGCGAAGAAATCCCCGGGAGCATAGATAACTCTGTGACCGGGGTTTCTAAGCGCAGCCACCGTAGAGGCAGCTTGAAGGATGAAGTGCATATCGGTGAATGGCTGAAGACAGGGCATTGTGATGATATGATAAAGATATTAGCGTCCGGGATTGTCCCCAGACTCCACACTTCAAAGGTTACCGTTATGATCATCGTTACCGGCGGCGCAGGCTTTATCGGCAGCAATATTATCAAAGCCCTGAATGACAAAGGCATCACCGACATTCTGGTGGTGGACAATTTGAAAGATGGCACCAAGTTCGCGAACCTGGTGGATCTGAATATTGCCGACTACATGGATAAAGAAGATTTTCTGATCCAGCTTATGGCGGGTGAAGAGTTCGGCGAAATCGACGCCATCTTCCATGAAGGCGCGTGCTCTTCCACAACAGAGTGGGACGGCAAGTACATGATGGATAATAACTATCAGTACTCAAAAGAAGTGCTGCACTACTGCCTGGAACACGAAATTCCGTTCCTGTATGCCTCTTCTGCTGCCACCTACGGCGGCCGCACGTCTGACTTTATCGAATCCCGCGAATACGAGCAGCCGCTGAACGTGTACGGCTATTCCAAATTCCTGTTCGACGAATATGTGCGTCAAATTCTGCCAGAAGCGAACTCCCAAATCGTTGGCTTCCGCTATTTCAACGTCTATGGTCCGCGCGAAGGCCACAAAGGCAGCATGGCGAGCGTTGCTTTCCATCTGAATACCCAGTTGAACAACGGCGAAACCCCGAAACTGTTCGAAGGCAGCGACGGCTTTAAGCGCGATTTCGTCTACGTGGGCGACGTGGCAGCGGTCAATCTGTGGTTCTGGGAAAACGGCGTATCCGGCATCTTTAACCTGGGCACAGGCCGCGCAGAATCCTTCCAGGCCGTGGCTGACGCAGCGCTGGCCTTCCATAAAAAAGACAGCCTCGAGTACATTCCATTCCCGGAAAAACTGAAAGGCCGTTATCAGGCATTCACTCAGGCTGATCTGACCAACCTGCGTGCTGCCGGTTATGACAAGCCATTTAAGACTGTCGCCGAAGGCGTAGCGGAATATATGGCCTGGCTGAACCGCAACTGAGTGAATCCCAGACGCATTGAATAACGGTGTGTCTGGGGTAAACAAAGGCAGCCAACGCAGAGACAGCTTGAAGGATGAAGTGAATGAGAATACTGGTGATCGGCCCGTCATGGGTGGGCGACATGATGATGTCGCAAAGTCTTTATCGCACGCTCAAGGCGCGCTATCCCCAGGCGATAATTGATGTGATGGCACCTGCGTGGTGCCGTCCGCTTTTATCGCGCATGCCGGAAGTGAACGAAGCGATCCCAATGCCACTCGGCCACGGGGCGCTGGAGATTGGTCAACGCCGCAAGCTGGGTCACATTCTGAGTGCAAAACGCTATGACCGCGCTTACGTGCTGCCTAACTCCTTTAAATCTGCCCTCGTGCCCTTCTTTGCAGGCGTGCCGCACCGTACCGGCTGGCGTGGCGAGATGCGCTACGGTTTGCTAAATGACGCGCGCGTGCTGGATAAAGACGCCTGGCCGCTGATGGTCGAGCGCTATGTTGCTCTGGCGTACGATAAAGGCGTGATGCGCACGGCGAAAGATTTACCGCAGCCGCTGCTGTGGCCGCAGTTGCAGGTGCACGAAGGCGAAAAATCGCAAACCTGCAATGCCTTTAATCTCTCTTCCGAACGCCCGATGATTGGTTTCTGCCCTGGCGCAGAATTCGGTCCGGCAAAACGCTGGCCGCACTATCACTACGCCGAATTAGCCAAACAGCTGATCGACGAAGGCTATCAGATTGTGCTGTTCGGCTCGGCGAAAGATCACGAAGCGGGCAACGAAATCCTCGCGACCCTGAGCAATGAACAACAGGCCTGGTGTCGGAATCTGGCCGGCGAAACGCAGCTTGAACAGGCGGTGATTTTACTGGCCGCCTGTAAAGCGGTGGTGACGAATGATTCAGGTCTGATGCACGTTGCAGCGGCGCTCAATCGCCCGCTGGTCGCGCTGTATGGCCCAAGCAGCCCGGATTTCACGCCGCCGCTGTCGCACAAAGCTCGCGTCATCCGCCTGATCACCGGCTATCACAAAGTGCGAAAAGGTGATGCCGCCGAAGGCTATCATCAGAGCCTGATCGACATTACGCCGCAGCGCGTCCTGGACGAACTCAACGAGCTGCTGTTGAGCGAAGAAGGATAACGAATGCGGGTCCTGATCGTTAAAACCTCCTCAATGGGCGACGTATTGCACTCCCTGCCATCGCTGACGGATGCGATGCGCGCCATCCCTGGCATTCGTTTTGACTGGGTCGTGGAAGAAGGCTTCGCGCAGATCCCTGGCTGGCATGAAGCGGTCGACCGCGTGATCCCGGTGGCGATTCGCCGCTGGCGTAAAGCCTGGTTTTCTGCTCCGGTGAAAGCCGAACGCCAAGCCTTTCGCGATACGATACAGGCTCAGCAGTACGATGCAATTATCGACGCACAGGGGCTGGTGAAAAGCGCCGCGCTGGTGACACGTCTGGCACACGGTGTGAAGCACGGCATGGACTGGCAAAGCGCGCGCGAGCCGCTGGCCAGCCTGTTCTATAACCGCCGTCACCGCATCAGCAAGCAGCAGCACGCCGTCGAACGCACGCGCGAGCTGTTTGCCAAAAGCCTGGGTTATCAAAAACCGGAAGCGCAGGGTGATTACGCTATTTCGCAGCATTTCCTGCGTGGCGCTTCGCAAGACAGCCAGCCTTACTTAATTTTCCTCCACGCCACTACGCGTGACGATAAACATTGGCCGGAATCACACTGGCGTGAGCTGATTGGTTTGCTCGGCGAATCCGATGTACGCATCAAACTTCCCTGGGGCGCACCGCATGAAGAGGCGCGCGCCAAACGTCTGGCAGACGGCTTTGACTACGTTGACGTTCTGCCTCGCATGAAGCTGGATGGGGTGGCGCAGGCGTTAGCGGGCGCAACGGCGGTAGTGTCGGTTGATACCGGTCTCAGCCACCTGACGGCTGCGCTGGATCGTCCTAATATTACGCTTTACGGCCCAACGGATCCGGGTCTTATTGGCGGCTACGGAAAAAATCAATATGTCTGCCGCCCGGAAAATTCTTCGCAGTTGAGCACGCTCAATGCCGCTGCGGTTTATGCGCAATTAGAGCCTTTGCTGGCAGCAGAGAGAGCCTATGTCTGAATTTTTCTCAGCGGAGCGCCCACCCAAGCGCGTGCTGATCATCAAGCTGCGTCACCACGGTGACGTTTTGCTGACCTCTCCGGTCTTTACCGTATTGAAAAAAAACTGGCCAGACGTCGAAGTTGACGCACTGGTGTATGACGACACCCAGGCGATGCTCACCAGCCATCCCCATATTGATCAGGTGCATACGATAGGCCGCAACTGGCGCAAAAAAGGCTGGTTTGAGCAATTCCGTCTGTATCGCGCGCTGGTGAATACCCTCAAAGGCCGCCAGTACGATGTGCTGATTAACCTGACCGAACACTGGCACGGTGCGCGTCTGGCGCGTCGTTTAAAACCGCGCGTATCCGTGGGTTTCAAACCGGACAAACGCAGCGGGCTGGCGCGCCGTCGCTGGGTCAAATCATTTACGACGCTGTATCCCGCTATTCAGGACAACAGCCGTCATATGGTGGAAGTGAACCTCGACGCGCTGCGTCGCATCGGCATTCACCCGCAATGTGATGAAGATAAACACACGCTGTTTGTCCCCGGCGATGCGGCGGAAGCGTCTATCGCCGAGAAACTGGCGGGATTCGGGCTGACCTCTAAATCGTATATTTTGGTGCATCCGACGTCACGTTGGATGTTCAAGGCCTGGGAAATCAACAAGCTGGCGGCGACGATCAATAATCTCGCATCACGCGGGCTGCCGATCATTCTTTCCGCAGCGCCGTCAAAAGAAGAGTCAGCTTACATGGATGAGTTGCGTGCTGCGCTTACTCACCCGGTGTTTGATTTAAGCGGGCAACTCAATCTGAAAGAGCTTGGTGCGCTGATGAAACACGCGCGCGTTTACTTTGGCGTGGACTCCATGCCGATGCATCTCGCCAGCGCCGTTGGCACCCCAACCGTTGCCATCTTTGGCCCGACCGGTGCAATCAAATGGGCACCGTGGGGCGTGAATTATCGCGTGATTACCGCCGGATTTACCTGCCAGCCTTGCGGTAAAGCGGGCTGCGGTGACGGAGGCGTTTCCGACTGCATCACGGCGATTACCCCGCAGCAGGTCTTGAGCGCGATCGATACGATGCTGCTGGAAACCCTTCCATGAAGCTGGCAATCGTTCGACAGACTTACAATCCCAACGGCGGCGCAGAGCGTTTTGTCTCGCGCGCGCTCAACGTGCTGGCGCAGGACACCGCGCTGGATGTCACGCTCATCGCTCGCCAGTGGGAAGACGCCGCTGGCTGGCAGACGCTGACGGTGAATCCGCCGTTTCGCAATCGTCTCGGCCGCGAATCGGGTTTTGCTGAGGCCGCCGCCGCAGAGTTTGCCAGGTTCGACATCGTTCAGAGCCATGAGCGTATTCCTGGCGCCACGATATTCCGTGCGGGTGACGGTGTGCATGCCACCTGGCTTGAGCAGTACAGCCGCATTTTGTCGCCGCTGGCGCGCTGGGCGCAGTCATTAAGCCGCTATCACCGCTACATTTTGCAGGCAGAAGCGCAGATGTTTACCCATCCGCAACTGCGAAAAGTGATCTGTAATTCGAAGATGGTGCGCGATGACATAGCCCGCCGTTTCGCCTTGCCTGACGATAAGCTGACGGTTATCTATAACGGTGTTGATACCACGCATTTTAGCCCGGACGTGCGCGCGTTTTCGCAGCGTGAGGTGCTGGGCATTCCGCTAGCTGCACCGGTGCTGGCGTACGTGGGCTCAGGCTTTAGCCGTAAAGGCGTTGCGACGGCGCTTCGCGCCATTGTGCCGCATCCCGATGTCTGGCTGCTGATCGCGGGTCGCGATAAACATGCACGCAAATTCGAAAAGCTGGCGGCAACTCTGGGCGTGGCTTCGCGCGTACGTTTTCTGGGGCCGGTAGCGGATGTGCGTCAGGTTTACGGCACAGCTGACGCCCTGATTTTACCGACACTCTACGATCCCTTCCCAAATGTCTGCGTGGAAGCGCTGGCCTGCGGATTGCCGCTATTAACCAGCCACGGCTGTGGCGCGGCAGAGTGGGTTGAGGAAGGCGTGAACGGCTGGGTGCGTGACGCGCTGGATAGCAAAGGTTATCAGCAGGCGATCGGTGAATGGCTACAAGGCCGTGAACAGGGCGTTAACTACTCTGCGGCGGCACGCGCCACCGCAGAACCCTACACCCTGGAGCGTATGGCTAAAGAGTTGCAGGCGCTTTATCGCGACGTGCTGCGCTGAGCCGCATCAGAAAAGACGTTCTCCATCGCATCCAGCATGCACTCGCGAGTGAAATGGGCGCAAAGGTAATCGAATCCTTGCTGCGCCAGTTGCTCGCGAAGATTTGCATCGTCATACAGTTTGACGATTGCGTCTTGCAGCGCAGATTCATCACGTTGAGCAATCAAAATCCCAGTTTTACCATTAATCACCGCATCTGCGGTGCCCCCCGCGTCGGTGGCAATGGTAGCTATCCGCGATGCCAGGGACTGCAACACGCCCTGCGGAACGCCTTCCATGTCGTGCGAGGGACTCAGGGCGATATCAAACGCCGGGAACCATCGCTCAGGATCGCTGCGATGCCCTGCCATCACCACGCGCTGCTGTAATCCCAGCGCCACAATTTCTTGTTCCAGCGTCGCCTTATGCGGGCCTTCACCGACAATCGCCAGCTTAATACGTGGATTGTCGATCTTTGCCAACGCACGCAGCAACACGCTATGGCCTTTGTTCGGACGCAGATGCGAAACCACGCCGAGCCAAAAATCATCCTGCGAGAGGCCACAATGCGCTCTGGCATCGTGTTTATCAGCGGGATGAAAGCGTTGCGTATCGACGCCGCTCGGCACCGACGTGCTTTGCGCCAGCGGGACGCCGATATCCGCCACCTGATGGCGGAGCGCTTCGCCGGTAGTGACGATGTGCGCACAGGCTTTGCGAAACAGCCAACGTGTTGTCCAGTTATTACGCGGTACACCCGATGCATGACGCGTTCGCACCAGCGGGACCGGATTCGAAAGCGTGAGATTCGCGAGTGCCACCAGCCAGGTATCGGCTGAATTGTGACTATTGATGACATCAATAGATTGGCGATGGCTTTTGAGCCAGTGACGCAGTGATTGCAGATTTTTGAGGTTTTTACGTCTGAGCGGCATGGTCACGACTGTCAGCCCGGCATCTTGTGCCAGAGCGTGCAACGGCGCGCTTTCCGGGCAGAGAATGGTCACCTGATGGCCGCGCTGAATCAGCCCGAGCGACTCATTAATAATACGTAATGGTTGCCCGCCTTTGCCGCCATCTGCTTCAGTGTGAACTATATGCATAAATTTCCTGTTGATGGGCTGAAACCTGCCTAATCAAGGCATTATATACGCTGTCAGCTGCAGAATGTACAAAGTCAGGCTCACCTAAAAATGAGCAGATTATTCTTGCTTACAAACATTGTCCTTCTGTAGTTAGGGCTTCTGTGGTAATTTTCTCTGACTTTTATTCCCTCCGGATATCCGTGGAATTAACGTACACCACTGTTAAATAACCCGTTTAAACGCCGAAATTCTTAACCATTATCATAAATATGACAAATATTCGTAACATCCTGACGGGCCTTTTAGTACTGGCTGTACTGGCGTTGTGTTTTATGTGGCCGATTCCTAATGACCAGCTTCCTTTCCACCGTAATGGTCTCATCTATCCCATTATTGTGGTTGCACTCGGGCTGTTCTTTAGCTCTGCTCAGGCCAAACAGAGGCTGGATTTAAGCAAAATTAAGTTTGTTCTTATTGTTGTATGGGTATTAACGTTCTTCATTTTGATCAACGGATTTTTTGTCGCTCCCGATATAAAAGAGATGTTCTCTACCTGGGATGGGCAATGGCTTCGCCCGGTATTACTGTTCTGCGCAGGACTGGTATTATTACCGGCCATTCAGGATAAATTCCCCTCTATATCAGCAGCCCGCTATTTTACCCTGATCGTTCTCTTCTTCTGGGGGGTGGTTTGCGTCCATTTATTGGATACGGTTTGGCTCTACTGGCGCGACGGCGTGATCCACTGGGGTGAAACGCGGATTGTCTTCAATCGCACGCGCATGAGCTTCCAGGTCAATATGATCACTGGCTTCATTCTTGCCGAACTGCTGGCGCGTGGCTTACTGCATCAGCGCTTTATGCGCCTTAACACCCCCTTCCTCGCTTTTATGCTGCTGTGTAATTTGCTTTGCACCGCGCTGGTTGATACCCGCTGGGGAACCATTGGGCTGGTAGGCAGCTTGTTTTCTACCTTCATTTTGCTGAGTTTTCACAGCATGCGCCGCAGCCGCGTGGTATTAACGGGTACCATTCTGCTCGGGATTTTCGCGGCTTCCGCGTTACTCGGCTACGCGTCGTGGAAAACGGATCCACGTTGGCAAAACCTTGAAAGTGATGCAGTTACCGGCTGGAATGCGCCGTTTAACAGCTTCTGCTATAACAGAGCAAAAGGGATAAGACCACTTAACGACATGGGCCAACCAATGGACCATTCAAACGGTTGTCGTGCCAGCTTCTTCCATCAGGGCTGGAAATTGGTTGCGGAACACCCGGCAGGTATGGGCCCTCGCAAAGAAGCCTTCCGTTACGTGCTGCGTCGCGATACGCAGGATAACCGAATTAACATTCCACACAGCCACTACGGCTTGATTGAGTTTGGTATTCAGAATGGTATTGCCGGTATTGCGGGCTGGTTGATTTTGCTGGCGGGTTGCTGGTACATCGGCTGGCGCGAATTCCGCCATGGCAATACGATGATTGGCCTGTTCCTTCTGCTGTTTACGATCGGATTTTTCTCCAGAACGATGGTCGATCACAATCTGAAAGACCATTACCTGGAGCAATACATGATGTTGACCGGGCTGCTCATTGGTATGTGTGCGCTACGCCCTCTTCAGGATCATAAGAAAATTTCCTGATGATGTATCACCTGCGCCAGGGTCAACGCCCTGGCGTAAAAAAGACGGAGTAAGCATGTCTGACGCGCCGCAATTAAGCCTCATTATCGCTGTATACAACGGCGAATCCTTTCTGAGCGCCTTTTTTGACAGCATTAAGAAGCAGAACCTGGAAAGCCTGGAACTGATCGTTGTTAATGATGGTTCCACCGACGGTTCTTCTGAGATTATCGCCCGCTACGCCAGCGAATTTAGTGATTATAACGTTATCGATCAGGCTAATGGCGGCGTATCAGCGGCTCGCAACGCGGGACTTGCTGTCGCGAAAGGTCAATATGTGGCGTTCCCGGATATTGATGATGTTATTTATCCGGGAATGTACCCTCGCCTGCTGGAGATAGCGCTTGCTGGCAATCTTGATGTCGCCACCTGTAACGGCACCTATATTTACGATGACGGGCGTCCGTCGAAAAAGATTTTCCCCTCTGACAAGCTGACGTCAACGGGTGTCCTGGATGGCCCAACCTGGCTGCAAATGGCGCTGGAATCGCGCAAGTTCCTGCACGTCACCTGGCTCAATATCTACCGTCACGCCTTCATCAAAGAGCAGGGCTTTACCTTTGAACACGGCCTGCGTCATCAGGACATCCCGTGGACGACTGAAGTGTTGCTCACCGCCAAACGCGTGCAGTATATCGATGAAGTGTTTTACGATTATCTGATTCACTCGGCATCGGTTTCGCACACGCCTGGTACCGACGATACCCGCATGCGCTCCTCTCGCCATTATATGAAAATTTTGGAAATGCTGGATGCCATCAATAAACGCCATCCCGATTTGGTGAAACGCGTACCCGCTTGCCAGTGGCAAATTGCGAAAGAAGGCTTAGGCATTCTGCACAGCATCAACAATATCGACGATATGGCGAAAAAGCGTGAGATCACCCGCGAGCTTTTTGAGCGCGGTATCTGGTCTATGATCTGGCGCAACGCGCGCGGTTTCCGCCAGCGCTGGCGTTTAGGACGTCGCTATTTCCGTCTTAAAAAAATTCTCGGCTAACGGACAATATGAGCAAACTCAAACTCCACGCGGTTTCCCGCGCAGACTTCATCGCGAAAAACTACGCAGATTTTCAGACGCTGCTGGATAACCGCGTTAATCCGGATGATATCCCTGAACGTTTCTATTGCGGTGGACGTGGCGGCTGGACGTTTCAAACCACGCTGGCGTTGAAACATTATTACGGCGACGATATTGAATGTTCGTTTGGCTCTGAATGCCGGCCGGATGCTATCAACCTGATGCACAATGATGATTTCGGCTCTCGCGTTAAACCGTGGCGCGGATTTACCGTCGTTGCGCGTGCCGATCGCCCTCCGGTTGTGGGTGCCGATATTGTCGTTGACCAGAATCCTGAAGTTGACGGGCACAGTAACCGCATTTTCGTGCCTTACTGGCCGCAGCCTGGCGTTAAACCACGTGAACGTACCGATGAAACGGTGAAAACCGTGGCGTTTTTCGGCCGTGTTGACAGCTTTCCGCAGGAATACCGTGAAGGTGATTTTAAACAACGACTGGCTGAGCAGGGAATTGACCTGCGCATTTCATTTGATAATTGGACGAACTATCAGGACGTGGATGTTTGCATCAGTTTCCGCAAATCGCACGACCACAAGCTTGCGCGCAAACCCGCCAGCAAATTAATTAATAACTGGCTGGGCAAAACCGTGATGGTGTGTGATGACGAACCGTCTTACCGCGCTATCCGTGAAAGCGATCTGGATTATCTGATTGCCAAAAATCCTGACGAAGCCTTTGAGGCGATTATGCGTCTGAAGAATTCTCCTGAGCTGTATCGCCAAATGCGTGAACAGGGAGAAAAACGTTTACAGGTTTATTCCCGTGAGGCGGTTGCTGCTCGCTGGTTTGCCCTGTTTGAGGATATCTGGCGGAAAGGATTGCACAATCGCCCCACGCTGGTTCGCGCACTGCGCTTTGGTT
This sequence comes from Lelliottia sp. RD5, assembly GCF_056032945.1. NCBI lineage: Bacteria > Pseudomonadati > Pseudomonadota > Gammaproteobacteria > Enterobacterales > Enterobacteriaceae > Lelliottia > Lelliottia sp. RD5. Next base: position 88,476 of record NZ_JBVYHQ010000007.1, read on the forward strand.
TTGGTAAAGCAATTCGTCCGCTGACTAAAAAGTTCTGAGTTAGACTGAGTCTGAACATGTTCAAAACATCTGCACAATCATCACTCACACTACGCCGCAATATCCTGCGGACAGTGGTGTTGACGCTAGCTTTCCTGGTGCTGTTTTCACTTTCTGAAATCATCATCCTGTTAAAAGACCATGTCTATCAACCTAAAGCCGGCGATATCTCGCTGTATCTGATCATCTCGCTGCTGGCCGCCGTCAGTGCACGTTTCTTCGTCACGCGCCTTCTGCTGGCCGTCACGTTTATTGTGCAGATATCAGAAGCGATCTATTACCAGTTTTATGGTCAGTTCTACGGCCCAAGCGAAGTCTGGCTTGCGTTTGTCGAAACGAAAGACATTGCCAGCGGAATTACCGACAGTCTCGGATCGCTGGGGATTTACTTCGCGATCATGGTCCTGGCAGTCGTGTTTGCACTGGTCTTCACCCGTCGCATGGCACCTCAGTGGCATAAAGGGCTGGCGATGCCCTGCCTGCTCGCCATCGTTGTTATGTTTGCCGGCCAGTTTTACAAGGCCATCGATGGTCAGATGTACAAGTTCAACCCAGACCTGCGCCACTCTTTACTGCGCAACGGTCTGTCAGCCATGAGCTTTAGCGCCATTCGTCTGATCCCGGAAGCCCTGTCTGGCGAAAACCAGAGCGTGACCCATTACGAACCTTATAAGGTGACGCCGGTTGAGGGATCACATGCAGGCAAATACTCCATCATCCTGGCGATTGGCGAAAGCCTCAACCCGCATCACGTCAGTGCGCTGGGCTACGAGCGCGATACCACGCCAGAGCTGAAAGCCCTTATGAAGCAGTATCAGGGTACGGGTCGTCTGGTGGTATCTAACGCTGTGTCAACGCGTGTCGCCATTCCTATGCTGGTGAATAATCTGCGCGAGCCGGATAACTACGGCGCGTATAAATCCAGGTCGACCAATATCTTTGCGAATGCGAAAAAACAGGGTTATCAAACCGCATTTATCTCAGCGCAAGGTCTGGAAGGATTGAGCAACTGGATCGGTATCCACGACATTGACCTGTGGGAAGACACGCAAATTCGCCCGGCTCCGGATGTGGGCGCGGACGTGGTACTCACGCCATCGGTCGAGAAAGCCACGCTGGACTGGAACAAACCGTTCCTGATGGTGCTGAACAGCCGTGCACCGCATATCCCTTATGAGCGAAATATCCCGCAGGGATTTGCGAAATTCTCGACGCCGCGCCTGAGTAATGACGTTGAGCAGAAGAAAAATGAGTACGACGATGCCGTGCGTTTGTACGATAAAGAACTGGCGTCCGCCATCCGCACGACGATGGCGAAATCCAAACTGCCGGTGCTGGTGTTCATTACCTCGGATCACGGAGAGCGCGTGGGCGACGGCGGACTGTTTGGTCATTCGGTTGTGGAAATGCCAATTGCTCAGGTGCCATTCCTCTATTTCAGCAACGACCCGGCGTATTCAATGAATGCGATCAGCCCGCAAGTCCCGCTGAACCACTATCAGGTTGCGACGCTTATCAACAAAATGCTGGGCTATTCTGTCAGCAACCCGAATCAGAAAGATGACAGCTTCTTCATCACGGGCGGCGATATTCGTGGTCTGTCGGAGCGTGTGACCTACCACTTAAATGCGCTCCCTGAAGCAGAGCGTTAATCTGCAAGTCATCAAACGGGCAAACACTGCCCGTTTTTTTATCGTTGAATGAACGTAACGCAGGCAGACAAGTGAGCTAAAATGCCAAAGAGATAGCTTTAAACGGCCTAAATGCTTAGAATTTGCCCGCTGAAACTGAAAAACGGATAATCGCTTGGAATTGTTGTATACCGCTCTGCTCTACATTATTCAGCCGCTGGTGTGGCTAAGACTGCTGCTTCGTAGCCGTAAAGCGCCTGCGTATCGAAAACGTTGGGCTGAACGTTATGGCTACTGTCGTAATAAAGTTGTGCCAGACGGTATTCTGCTGCATTCCGTATCCGTCGGTGAAACACTGGCGGCCATCCCGCTGGTCCGCGCACTGCGCCACCGTTATCCCTATTTGCCGATTACCGTCACCACCATGACCCCTACGGGTTCTGAACGCGCGCTGTCGGCATTTGGCAAAGACGTGCATCACGTTTACCTGCCTTATGATTTACCCTGCGCCATGAACCGCTTCCTCAACACCGTGCGTCCAAAGCTGGTGATTGTGATGGAAACCGAACTTTGGCCAAACATGATTTCCGCCCTGCATGCCCGCAAAATTCCGCTGGTGGTGGCGAATGCTCGCCTGTCTGAACGCTCCGCGAAAGGCTATGGCAAGCTGGGTAAATTTATGCGTCGCCTGCTGTCCAAAATTACGCTGATCGCTGCCCAAAACGAAGAAGATGCCGCGCGCTTTATCTCCCTGGGGCTGAAACGCAATCAGCTCGCCGTAACCGGCAGCCTAAAGTTTGATATTTCCGTCACGCCAGAACTCGCGGCGCGTGCCCTCACGTTACGCCGCCAGTGGGCACCCCGCCGTCAAGTGTGGATCGCAACCAGCACCCACGATGGCGAAGAAGAGATTATTCTGCAGGCGCATCGCAAACTGCTCGAAACTTTCCCGGATTTACTGCTGATTCTGGTTCCGCGTCATCCCGAACGCTTTAAGGATGCCCGTGAATTGGTGCAGAAAGGCGGATTTAGCTTCACGCTGCGCAGCAGCGGTGAGATCCCATCGGGTAGCACTCAGGTGGTGATTGGCGACACGATGGGCGAACTGATGCTGCTCTACGGCATTGCCGATCTGGCGTTCGTGGGCGGCAGCCTGGTCGAACGCGGCGGACACAATCCGCTGGAGCCTGCCGCACATGCCATTCCTGTGCTGATGGGGCCCCACACGTTTAACTTCAAAGATATCTGCGCCAAATTGCAGCAAGCCGACGGCTTGATTACCGTAAACGATGCGGACTCCGTGGTGAAGGAGGTATCAACCCTGCTCACCGATGAAGATTACCGTTTGTGGTACGGTCGCCATGCCGTGGAGGTGCTGCATCAGAATCAGGGCGCATTGACCCGTCTGCTGCAACTTCTTCAACCTTACTTGCCGCAGCGGAGTCATTAATGTCAACGCGTCTGTCGGTCGTGATGATCGCCAAAAACGCTGCCGACCTGCTTCCGGACTGCCTCGCGTCTGTTGCCTGGGCTGACGAAATTGTCCTGCTGGATTCGGGCAGTGTGGACAATACGGTTGAAATCGCCCGTGCCACAGGCGTGAACGTGTTCATCGATACCGACTGGCAGGGCTATGGCATTCAGCGTCAGCGCGCGCAATCTTTTGCTACTGGCGACTACGTGCTGATGATCGACACTGACGAGCGCATCACGCCGGAACTCCAGCAGGCCATACAAACCGTACTGATGTCGCCGAAGCCTGGCGTTGTGTACAGCATTGCGCGCCGGAATTATTTCCTGGGCCGCTTTATGCGTCACAGCGGCTGGTATCCCGACCGCGTGATGCGTCTTTACGAGCGCGATCGCTATCAGTACAACGCCAATCTGGTTCATGAAGCTCTGGATTGTCCTCAGGCTCAGGTGACGACGCTAAGCGGCGATCTGCTGCATCTCACCTGCCGGGATTTTGCGAGCTTCCAGCGCAAGCAACTCAACTACGCCACGGCCTGGGCACAAGAGCGCCATCAGCGCGGTAAAAAGGCCTCTCTGACGGGAATTTTTGCGCATACGATAGGTGCGTTTTTGAAAACACTGCTGCTGCGCGGCGGTGTCCTGGATGGCAAACAGGGCTGGTTACTGGCAGTGGTGAATGCACAGTATACTTTCAACAAATATACCGAGCTGTGGGCGTTAAACCGCGGCTACTCAGAGAAACGTGAGCCATGAGCACAAAAGCGATTTATCCGGGTACCTTCGATCCCATCACTAACGGTCATATTGATATCATTACGCGTGCTGCCAGCATGTTTGATCGCGTGATTCTGGCGATTGCTGCCAGTCCCAGCAAAAAACCCATGTTCGATTTAGATGAACGCGTCGCGCTCGCCACTTCCGCGCTTCAGCACCTGCCGAATGTTGAAGTCATGGGCTTTAGCGATCTGATGGCCAATTTCGCACGCGCACAGCAAGCCAATATTCTGATTCGCGGATTGCGTGCCGTAGCTGATTTTGAATACGAGATGCAGCTGGCACACATGAACCGTCATCTGATGCCGGAACTGGAAAGCGTCTTCCTGATGCCGTCAAAAGAGTGGTCGTTTATTTCGTCATCACTGGTGAAAGAAGTGGCGCGCCACGCGGGGGATGTGGCGCATTTTCTGCCTGCGAACGTTCACCAGGCGTTGATGGAAAAGCTCAAATAATTTATTTCTGACACTGGCGGCAGTAAAACGTCGCACGCTGCGCATGTTTCGACGCAACGATGGGAGTGCCGCACACTCTGCACGGCTCGCCTTTACGGCCATACACCTGCAGTTCCTGCGCAAAATACCCCGGCTTACCGTCACTTTGCAGGAAATCCTTCAGCGTCGTCCCGCCCTGCTCGATTGAGCGCAGTAAAACGGCTTTGATGACTTTCACCAATATCTCGCACTCGTGCTCTGAGAGTGACGATGCGAGCCTGTCAGGGTGAATCCCTGCCGCAAAAAGCGACTCGCTGGCATAGATATTCCCAACCCCCACCACCAGCTTGTTATCCATCAGCCAGGGTTTGATCGGCGTTTTCTTTTTGGCGCACCGCGCTTTCAGGTAGTCAGCGTTAAATGCTTCGCTCAGCGGCTCTGGGCCGAGATGCGCCAGCACGTTGTGCCCCTCAAGCTCTTTAGTCCACAACCATGCGCCAAAGCGTCTAGGGTCGGTATAGCGCAGCACTTTGCCGTTACTCATGACCAAATCCACGTGATCGTGTTTTTCGGCAGGTAACTCTTCACTGAGGATACGCAAACTCCCGGACATCCCAAGATGGATGATTATCCAGCCGTCGGGCAGCTCCAGCAGCAGGTATTTTGCGCGGCGCTGCACGCTCAGAACCGGCTTATCGCTCAGGGTATGTATCTCATTGGAAACGGGCCAGCGAAGACGACCGTTACGCACGACAGCATGAAGAATGGTCGCGCCCACCAGATGCGGCTCGATACCGCGACGGCTGGTTTCTACCTCAGGTAATTCAGGCATGTTTCCTCCATTGAGAGACACAGACATTGAGAAACGCAGAATGCAAAAAACCCCGCGATTGCGGGGTTTTTCTTTACAAGGAATCTAAAATTATTTGATTTTAGCTTCTTTGTATAAAACGTGCTGACGGACAACTGGATCGAATTTTTTCAGTTCCAGTTTTTCCGGTTTAGTACGCTTGTTCTTCGTGGTGGTGTAGAAGTGACCAGTACCAGCAGAAGAAACCAGCTTGATTTTCTCACGAATACCTTTAGCCATGATTTATTTCCTCTTTAAGTACTTAGTACTTTTCGCCACGGGCACGCAGTTCGGACAGAACTGTATCGATGCCTTTCTTATCAATAACACGCATACCTTTAGCAGATACACGCAGGGTGACAAAACGCTTCTCGCTCTCAACCCAAAAACGGTGAGAGTGCAGGTTCGGCAGGAAACGGCGTTTAGTCGCGTTCAGTGCGTGGGAACGGTTGTTACCGGTCACCGGACGCTTGCCAGTAACTTGGCAGACTCGGGACATGTCTATTCTCCAAAAATCAAATTAGCTCGAGCTTCGTATGGGGTATCGGCGCCTCGTCAGGCTTTACAGCCCGGTCATCGCGGTTCTAAGTGAACACTCGATTGCCAGGCCCAAATGCCAAACCCGAGATTCTCAAAGGTGGCGTAGTATACGCTGACTCGACGATGTGCTCAAGTCCCGAACAGACAAAGATCCCGATGGATCGCGAGAAAAGGTCTAAATCCAACCACGTTCAGCTAAAGAAACATACTCTCCACGTCCCACAATAAAATGGTCAAGTACACGAATGTCCATGAATTGACAGCATTTGATGATACGTTCGGTGATCTCTTTGTCGGCTTTACTCGGTTCAGCGCAACCAGAGGGGTGATTATGCGCGAGGATCACGGCGGCTGCATTCACTTTTATCGCTTCTCGCACAATTTCTCGCGGATGAACCTCAACATGACGCAATGTTCCCGAAAACATGCGGCTATGTTTCACCACCCGATGTTGATTATCGAGAAAGATCACCATGAAGATTTCACGTTCTGCATCAGAGAGCTGACTCTGTAGAAAATCTTTTGTCATTTCAGGACTTAACAGCGGATTATCGCCAAGTACCCGCACGCTATGATAGCGTCGGGCAAGCTCGGCAATGCCCTTAAGCTGCGCAAATTTAGCCAGCCCGATCCCTTCGACATACCGAAATTCGTCCAGATCGGCGTTCAATAACCCATGTAGCGATCCAAAATGATGTAACAGTTCCTGCGCTAATATAAACACGCTCTTTCCTGATGTACCGGTACGCAAAAAAAGTGCCAGTAGCTCGGCATCCGTCAGTGATGTGATACCAAAATTCAGCATTTTCTCCCGCGGCAAGAGCGCCAACTCATCATCCATGTCCCGTCTCCTGTTTTGCTTTCGTTATGCTGACACAGGAATTCTCACTACTCGACGGGGACTTTTCGTTCTTGCGTAACGCCTCGCAAAGTGGACCGCGCACATTTTTACGTCGATTTTCGTATTGTGATAAAATGTTTCCCTCTGGATAAACCCAACAGGAAAGAATCATGATGAGCCTGGCTGGCAAAAAAATCGTTCTTGGCGTGAGCGGCGGCATCGCCGCGTATAAAGCGCCAGAGCTGGTGCGCCGCTTGCGAGATCGCGGGGCAGAGGTGCGGGTCGCGATAACGGAAGGCGGCAAAGCGTTTATTACCCCGTTGAGCCTACAAGCCGTTTCAGGGTATCCGGTATCCGATAGCCTGCTCGATCCGGCCGCTGAAGCCGCAATGGGCCATATTGAACTGGGCAAATGGGCAGATCTGGTTATCCTCGCTCCCGCAACGGCGGATTTAATCGCACGCGTTGCGGCAGGCATGGCCAACGATCTGGTTTCAACGATTTGTCTGGCTACACCCGCACCTGTCGCCGTCGTGCCAGCGATGAACCAGCAGATGTACCGCAATGCCGCGACCCAGCATAACCTTGAGATTCTGGCCTCTCGCGGGTTGCTCATTTGGGGTCCAGATAGCGGGAGTCAGGCATGTGGGGATGTGGGTCCAGGACGCATGCTCGATCCGCTTGCCATTGTCGATATGGCCGCCACGCATTTTGCGCCTGTCAACGATCTGCAACATCTCAACATCATGATTACTGCCGGTCCGACACGCGAACCCTTGGATCCCGTGCGATACATCACGAACCACAGTTCCGGCAAGATGGGGTTTGCCATTGCCGCGGCAGCAGCAAAACGCGGAGCAAACGTCACGCTGGTCAGCGGGCCGGTCTCTTTAGCCACGCCACCTTTCGTGCAACGCATTGATGTTACTACCGCACTGGAAATGGAAGCAGCCGTTCAAGCGCACGCACAGATGCAGCAAATATTTATCGGCTGCGCGGCCGTCGCCGATTACCGCGCCGAGACCATTTCTGATGCCAAGATTAAAAAGCAAGGCGATGAATTAACGATAAAAATGGTGAAAAATCCTGACATCGTTGCCGGTGTTGCCGCACTAAAAAGCCATCGACCTTACATCGTTGGGTTTGCCGCCGAAACAAATAATGTGGAAGAATATGCCCGGCAAAAACGGACCCGCAAAAATCTCGATTTGATTTGCGCGAACGATGTTTCGCTGGCGACACAAGGATTTAACAGCGACAGCAACGCATTACACCTTTTCTGGCAGGATGGAGATAAAGTCTTACCGCTTGAGCGCAAGGAACTCCTGGGCCAACAATTACTGGACGAGATCGTTACCCGTTATGATGAAAAAAATCGACGTTAAGATTCTGGACCCGCGCGTTGGCCAGCAATTTCCGCTGCCAACCTATGCCACCTCCGGCTCCGCCGGTCTTGACCTGCGAGCCTGTCTCGATGACGCCGTCGCGCTGGCGCCAGGCGCCACCACGCTGATCCCGACAGGTCTGGCGATTCACGTTGCAGACCCTTCACTGGCAGCGGTGATTTTGCCTCGCTCTGGTCTTGGTCATAAGCATGGTATTGTGCTGGGCAATCTGGTCGGGCTCATTGATTCCGACTACCAGGGTCAACTGATGGTCTCTGTATGGAACCGTGGCCAGGACAGCTTCACGATTGAGCCGGGCGAACGTATCGCGCAGATGGTCTTTGTGCCTGTTGTTCAGGCTGAATTTAATCTGGTAGACGATTTTGATGCCACCGACCGTGGCGAAGGCGGCTTCGGCCACTCTGGGCGCAAATAAGCCCAACGATACGCACCTCACAGCGTAATAATGCAATAACACACCGCAAACGCGTGTTTGCGGTCGCTGTGTGGATGCCAGCCGGACAGGCGCTTATTTTCAGGGGTATTTTGTAACATGGCAGAAAAACAAACCGCGAAAAGGAACCGTCGCGAAGAAATACTTCAATCTCTGGCGCTGATGCTTGAATCCAGCGATGGCAGTCAACGCATCACTACCGCAAAACTGGCGGCCTCTGTCGGCGTATCAGAAGCGGCGCTGTATCGTCATTTCCCCAGCAAAACGCGGATGTTTGATAGCCTCATCGAGTTTATCGAAGACAGCCTCATTACCCGTATCAATCTGATTCTTAAAGACGAAAAAGACACCACCGCCCGCTTGCGATTGATTGTTTTACTGATTCTTGGTTTCGGTGAACGCAATCCCGGCCTGACGCGAATTATGACAGGGCATGCGCTAATGTTTGAGCAGGACAAGCTTCAGGGACGCATCAATCAGCTTTTCGAACGCATTGAAGCCCAGTTGCGCCAGGTTCTGCGTGAAAAGAAAATGCGTGAAGGTGAAGGCTACACCACGGATGAAAATGTGTTGGCGGGGCAGCTGTTAGCATTCTGCGAAGGAATGCTTTCTCGCTTTGTACGCAGTGAATTTAAATATCGCCCAACGGATGATTTCGACACCCGTTGGCCGCTCGTGGCTGCGCAATTGCAGTAAACGCGTTGAAGCCCGGTCAGCATCACGCGACCGGGCAAATGCCTTAAACGCCAAACTCTTCCCGATACGCACGCACCGAAGCCAGATGATCCGCCATCTCAGGTTTCTCTTCCAGGTAGGCAATCAGGTCTTTCAACGTAATAATTGAAATCACGTCGCAGCCATAATCACGCTCAACTTCCTGAATGGCTGAAATCTCGCCACGGCCACGCTCCTGGCGATCGAGAGAAATCAATACGCCAGCAAGCGAAGCGCCATTGGCCTGAATAATTTCCATCGACTCACGGATTGCCGTGCCTGCGGTGATCACGTCATCCACCAGCATAATTCGCCCCTGCAATTCACTGCCAACCAGATTGCCGCCTTCACCGTGGGTTTTAGCCTCTTTGCGGTTGAAGCAGTACGGAACATCGCGATCGTGATGTTCCGCCAGCGCAACTGCCGTGGTGGTCGCAATCGGGATACCCTTATACGCAGGACCAAACAGCAGGTCGAAATCAATCCCGGAATCCACAAGCGCTTCGGCGTAAAAACGGCCTAATAAAGCCAGATCGCGCCCAGTATTAAACAGCCCGGCGTTGAAGAAATAGGGGCTTTTACGCCCGGATTTCAGCGTAAATTCGCCAAACTTAAGTACCTGCTTGTTAAGCGCAAACTCAATAAACTGGCGCTGATAGGGTTTCATGGATTTGCTCCTCAAGACTTTTCTACGGACAAAAAAAAGGGCGACAACGTCGCCCTTACATCAATCTTCTAACGCCGCTTTCTGCGTCGTGACAATAGATTCGATTCCCCCTCGGGCTAACGCCAGCAAGGTAAGAAGCTCTTCGTGAGTAAACGGCTCGCCCTCTGCCGTGCCCTGCACTTCAATGATACGACCGTCTTCGGTCATCACCACATTCATGTCAGTTTCGGCTGCGGAGTCTTCAACGTATTCCAGATCGCAAAGCGCTTCGCCGTTTACGATACCTACAGAGACAGCTGCAACCATTCCCTTCATCGGGTTCTTTTTCAACTTACCGGCAGCAATCAGCTTGTTCAGCGCATCGGCCAGTGCAACGCATGCACCAGTAATGGATGCCGTGCGCGTACCGCCATCAGCCTGAATCACATCGCAGTCCAGGGTAATGGTGAATTCGCCCAGCACTTTCAGGTCGACAGCCGCACGAAGCGCGCGAGCGATCAAACGCTGGATTTCCATGGTACGACCGCCCTGCTTGCCTTTTGCCGCTTCGCGGGCGTTACGGGTATGCGTTGCGCGCGGCAACATACCGTATTCAGCCGTGATCCAGCCCTGGCCCTGGCCTTTCAGAAAGCGCGGTACGCCCTCTTCAATAGAGGCAGTGCACAGTACTTTAGTGTCGCCAAATGCAACAAGCACGGAACCTTCAGCGTGTTTTGTATAGTTACGGGTCAGGGTGACGGGACGCACCTGATTGGCGCTACGGCCTGATGGACGCATGATGATATCTCCGGCTTGAAACGAATGTGGCTGCGCATTATACGGATTAAAGTCGCTTATTCCTATCCTGTGAAAGCCACGAAAGCTATAATCCCCCATCTCTCCTCTAAAAACGGGAATGTCTATGATACGCAGTATGACCGCCTACGCCCGGCGTGAAATCAAAGGTAGCTGGGGTAGCGCTACCTGGGAAATGCGCTCGGTGAACCAGCGCTATCTGGAAACTTATTTCCGTATGCCAGAACAGTTTCGCAGCCTTGAGCCGGTCGTGCGTGAGCGCATTCGTGCTCGACTGACGCGCGGTAAGGTTGAATGTAACCTGCGTTTTGAACCCGATGCGAGCGCCCAGGGGGAGCTGATCCTCAATGAAAAACTGGCTAAACAGCTGGTAAATGCCGCGAACTGGGTCAAAATGCAGAGCGACGAAGGTGAAATCAACCCGGTTGATATCCTTCGTTGGCCTGGCGTTATGGCCGCTGGAGAGCAGGATTTGGACGCGATCACCACCGAAATCCTCGGTGCGCTGGACGGCGCTCTGGATGATTTTATTGAGGCGCGCGAGACTGAAGGTCAGGCATTAAAAGCGATGATTGAACAGCGTCTCGAAGGTGTGAGTGCAGAAGTCGTCAAAGTACGTGCTCATATGCCCGAAGTCCTGCAGTGGCAACGCGAACGCCTGATTGCCAAACTGGAAGATGCCGAAGTTCAGCTGGAAAACACCCGCCTTGAGCAAGAGTTAGTGCTGATGGCTCAGCGTGTTGACGTCGCGGAAGAGCTTGATCGACTCGAAGCTCATGTTAAAGAGACGTACAATATTCTGAAGAAGAAAGAAGCTGTTGGCCGTCGCCTAGACTTTATGATGCAGGAATTTAACCGCGAATCGAACACGCTGGCATCTAAATCCATCAACGCCGAAGTCACTACGTCAGCCATTGAATTAAAAGTGCTTATTGAGCAAATGCGCGAGCAGATTCAGAATATAGAGTAACCCCATTTCCTCCCGATCCTGAATAAAAAAAGCCATTATAAAATGGCTTTTTTTGTGTCTCACGCAGTAAGGATGACTCAAATACCTCTAAAACCTCTTCAGGTTAACCCTTGCCTACCATCCGTCTTGCTATGTGCGATGTGCGATGTGCGATGTGGGATGTGCGATGAAAAGGGTGATCGGAAACAAACATACAGTCATGAAAAAAACTAATGCCTGAAACCCCACAAACCTTTCCATAGGCACTGATAGCAGCAAAAATATATGAGTAAAAGTATCCCTTGAGCTGTCGGGCATAAAAAATCTAAATCGTGATGTGTTGTGCAAAACGTTACCCTAGCGCGCTCAATCTGGGGGAAGAGATGCTGCTACACATATTATATTTGGTCGGTATTACTGCTGAAGCCATGACAGGAGCGCTGGCTGCTGGACGCCGTCGCATGGATACTTTCGGCGTCATTATTATCGCCACAGCAACCGCCTTGGGCGGCGGCTCCGTTCGCGACATACTGCTAGGTCATTATCCGCTGGGCTGGGTCAAACATCCCGAGTACGTCGTGATCGTTGCGGTTGCCGCGGTGTTAACTACGATTGCCGCCCCGGTGATGCCCCATTTGCGACGTTTATTCCTCATTTTGGATGCCGTGGGATTAGTGGTCTTTTCTATTATCGGCGCGCAAATTGCCCTTGATATGGGGGAAGGACCGATCATTGCCTCAATCGCCGCCGTTGTGACGGGTGTTTTTGGCGGTGTTCTCCGTGATATGTTCTGTAAACGCATTCCACTCGTGTTTCAGAAAGAACTGTATGCCGGCATTTCTTTTGCTTCGGCGGTGTTGTACATCGCTTTGCAACATTATGTCTCAAGTCTCGATGTCGTTGTCATCGCGACGTTACTCTTCGGTTTTACCGCGCGGATGCTCGCGCTACGCTTAAAATTGGGGCTTCCCGTATTTCATTACACCCATGACTCACACTAGGTTTTCGACAGGTTCACTTTAAAACCCGTCAATACCTTGTTCACCGAGCCAGGTCGCAAGACGCGTGATCTGCGGATCGTGTACAAACTCTACCAACTTTCGTGCCTTTTCTGCGCCGATACCCGGGAGCTGGCTCCAACTGCCCGCATTTTTGTCTTGTAATTGGCGCCAGGAATGAACGCTCAATGCTTTGGCTGCGACTTGCGGTAAGGGTATGCCAAGCGCATTTATCCATCGCTTGAAAGGCTGATGGCGAGCAAACTCGAAACGATGCCATAGCTGTAAACGTCGTCCTGGATTCAAACCAGGTGTCTTTTCTATTTGTTCCTGCGTTAAAGCCAGCCAGGAAAAAATATGTTCAAAATGATAAGTCTGATGTAACAGTCGCCAGTTGGAATCACCCAACCCTTCCATATCGAGAACCGGCTTTGAGCTGAGCCATACCAGGCGGGCAAAAAATTGCTCCAGACATTCTGGTGAAGCATAAAAACAAGTGAGTGGGTGATAGTGCGATGCAGGCGGCACTGGCTTTTTTCGATCGCTTCCACGCCATACGACTTTATCCACTCGCGGGATACCCTGCCCGGCAAGACTCACCAGTACCTGATCACCCGGCGCAATATCCAGAGCCTGCCAACGGCTCACAGAACCGAGGTTAACGCGCTTCACACGTTTATCATCCAATTGTATCGATTCCAGTGTGGCCACAACAGAAATCTTACCCGTACGCCCAATCGCAAATTGAATAGCGTTAACTTCCGCTACCTGTGAAATAGGCGAGTACTTCCACGCGACGACCCAATCCCCTTCTCCCGGTAACCAATGCTCACCGATTGGCTCAACCGAGGATCGAACTATAATGCCGTCAGTCACAAAAGGAAGAGGTGACGTCAGCCATTCCTTTCTGTTTTTTTCAACCTCATCTGCCGTGCTCACTGCTCGCGTGTACCGTGCTGTCAGGTTAAAACCGGCTTTTGTGAGCTCAGAAAGACGTTGCGGCATAGACTGCGGACCATCAGGCCATGCCCAAATAAAGACACCGAGATTATCCAGATCCCTCTTGTCATTCAGGCGCATCATCATTCCCGCTGCTTTAGCTCTGGCATTCATCCCTCCCATCTGCTGCTGAATATGCCCTTCACGCAGTAAAAAAATTTCTCCTTGAAGAACGCTTTCCGAAAGCACGCCCTGCACGCTTAAAGGAATAGAGGGGATTGCTTGTACTCTTGCGGTCCAGTCTTCACCTTTCACTCCGTCGCCACGACTGATCGCCTGCGCCAACTTCCCTTTGCGATAAACCAATGTGACTGCCACACCATCGACTTTAGGTTGCACCCACAAATCGCGTCGTGAGTGCATCCACTGACGCAACTCTTCTTTATCAGCCACCTTGTGCACACCCGTATGTGCAAAAGGGTGTCGTAGTGTTCCGTTGGTGTGAGGAATATCCTCTTTCACATGCTCATGATTAAAGCACTGCTGCCACTGCTTTAGCCTGGTATTCAATTGATCATAAACCTCATCGCTCACGTCGCTTTTACCTTCTTGCCAGTAAGCATCATTCCAGCGAGCAATCTGAGCGTTTAACCCCGCAATTTGTTGTTCTGCTTTGGCATGCGACCACGCAGGGCATACCGCTATTCCATAGCTACTCCACACCATCATGACTACGCCAGCCCATTTCCACATCGTTAATCCTCCCTGGTTTGGGGAAGTTATAACGGTCCGATTTGGGTCTGACTACCCGCAAAAATGCCCTTTCCGAGGAGCTTTCCATGTAATATTTTTTTGGCTGCAAAGGGACAACAAAATTGGAAAACGCCACGCAAAAATCAACAATCCAGGGGAAAAAGTGTGACAAAGACTACGTCACACCGTGGCGACGTGTATAATAAGCCCGTATGTAGGACTTAATCGCTAACACATACGAAAGACTCTCATGGCTCAAGGCACGCTTTATATTGTTTCTGCTCCAAGTGGCGCGGGTAAATCCAGCCTGATTCAGGCACTGTTAAAAACCCAACCGTTGTACGATACGCAAGTGTCGGTATCTCACACCACGCGTCAGCCGCGGCCTGGTGAAGTGGACGGTGAACATTATTTCTTTGTCAGTCATGATGAATTTAGAACGATGATTAGCAGAGATGCGTTTCTTGAACACGCAGAAGTCTTCGGTAACTACTATGGTACCTCTCGAGAAACTATCGAGCAGGTTCTGGCAACTGGCGTTAATGTGTTCTTAGACATCGACTGGCAAGGCGCCCAGCAAATCCGTAGTAAGATGCCGCAGGCTCGCAGTATTTTTATACTACCGCCGTCGAAAGAAGAGTTGGACCGCCGTCTTCGCGGACGTGGTCAGGATAGCGAAGACGTTATTGCGAAACGTATGGCACAGGCCGTTGCGGAAATGAGCCATTACGCTGAATATGATTACCTGATTGTGAATGATGATTTTGATACCGCTCTTGGCGATCTTAAGACTATTATTCGCGCCGAACGACTGCGTATGAGCCGCCAGAAGCAGCGACATGACGCTTTAATCACCAAACTGTTGGCAGACTGAACCCACATTCAGTATCATGCCCAGTCATTTCTTCATCTGTGGAGCACTATAAGTATGGCACGCGTAACTGTTCAGGACGCTGTAGAGAAAATTGGTAACCGTTTTGACCTGGTACTGGTCGCCGCGCGTCGCGCTCGTCAGATGCAGTCCGGCGGCAAAGATCCACTGGTACCAGAAGAAAACGATAAAACCACCGTTATCGCATTGCGCGAAATCGAAGAAGGTCTGATCACCAATCAGATCCTCGACGTACGTGAGCGCCAGGAGCAGCAAGAGCAGGAAGCCGCAGAACTGCAGGCCGTAACCGCCATTGCTGAAGGCCGTCGTTAATTAAACCTGCGGGTCGCCCTTGTATCTGTTTGAAAGCCTGAATCAGCTGATTCAACACTACCTGCCAGAAGACCAAATCAAACGTCTTCAGCAGGCGTATCTCGTTGCACGTGACGCTCACGAGGGCCAAACACGTTCAAGCGGTGAACCCTATATCACGCACCCGGTAGCGGTGGCCTGTATTCTGGCCGAGATGAAACTCGACTACGAAACGCTAATGGCTGCGCTTCTGCATGACGTGATCGAAGATACCCCCGCCACCTACCAGGATATGGAACAGTTGTTTGGCAAAAGCGTTGCCGAACTGGTGGAAGGGGTCTCTAAGCTTGATAAGCTGAAATTCCGCGACAAGAAAGAGGCGCAAGCCGAAAACTTCCGCAAGATGATCATGGCGATGGTGCAGGATATCCGCGTCATCCTTATCAAACTGGCTGACCGTACCCACAATATGCGCACGCTGGGCTCATTGCGCCCGGATAAACGTCGCCGCATTGCCCGCGAAACGCTCGAAATCTATAGCCCACTGGCGCACCGTTTAGGTATCCATCACATTAAAACTGAGCTTGAAGAGCTGGGTTTTGAAGCGTTATACCCAAACCGCTATCGTGTGATTAAAGAAGTCGTTAAAGCCGCGCGTGGCAACCGTAAAGAGATGATTCAAAAGATCCTCTCTGAAATTGAGGGACGTTTACAGGAAGCGGGAATACCGTGCCGCGTCAGCGGCCGCGAAAAGCACCTGTACTCTATTTACTGCAAAATGGTGCTCAAAGAGCAGCGTTTTCACTCAATCATGGATATCTACGCGTTTCGCGTTATCGTCCATGACTCGGACACTTGCTACCGTGTTCTCGGTCAGATGCACAGCCTTTACAAACCGCGCCCAGGTCGTGTTAAAGATTACATCGCCATTCCAAAAGCGAACGGCTATCAATCTTTGCATACCTCCATGATTGGTCCACACGGCGTACCGGTTGAAGTGCAAATTCGCACCGAAGACATGGATCAAATGGCGGAAATGGGTGTTGCAGCGCACTGGGCTTATAAAGAGCACGGTGAGACCAGCACGACCGCGCAAATCCGCGCGCAGCGCTGGATGCAAAGTTTACTGGAGCTACAACAAAGCGCCGGCAGCTCGTTTGAATTTATTGAGAGCGTTAAATCCGATCTCTTCCCGGATGAGATTTACGTTTTCACACCAGAAGGGCGAATTGTCGAACTGCCCGCAGGCGCTACGCCGGTCGACTTCGCTTATGCCGTGCATACCGATATTGGTCATGCCTGCGTTGGCGCACGCGTAGACCGCCAGCCGTATCCGCTTTCACAACCGCTCACCAGCGGCCAGACGGTAGAAATCATTACCGCACCGGGTGCACGTCCAAACGCGGCGTGGTTGAATTTTGTCGTGAGCTCCAAGGCACGCGCCAAAATTCGTCAGTTGTTGAAAAACCTCAAGCGTGATGACTCCGTCAGCCTGGGTCGCCGTTTGCTCAACCATGCGTTGGGTGGCAGCCGTAAGCTTGCCGAGATCCCGCCGGAGAATATCCAACGTGAACTTGAGCGCATGAAGCTCGCTGCACTGGACGATCTGCTCGCAGAAATTGGTCTCGGTAATGCCATGAGTGTTGTCGTGGCGAAAAACCTGCAGCAAGGCGACGCCTCCTCTGTGCAGTCAACCACGCAGGGCCACGGTCATTTACCGATCAAAGGCGCAGACGGTGTACTGATTACCTTTGCGAAATGCTGTCGACCGATTCCTGGCGATCCAATCATTGCGCACGTGAGTCCGGGCAAAGGTCTGGTCATCCACCACGAATCCTGCCGTAACATCCGTGGCTATCAGAAAGAGCCTGAGAAGTTTATGGCCGTCGAGTGGGATAAAGAGACCGAGCAGGAGTTCATCACCGAAATTAAGGTGGATATGTTCAACCACCAGGGTGCGCTGGCTAACCTGACGGCAGCAATCAACACGGCTTCTTCCAACATTCAAAGCCTGAATACAGAAGAAAAAGATGGCCGCGTTTACAGCGCCTTTATTCGTCTGACAGCCCGTGACCGTGTGCATCTGGCAAACATCATGCGTAAAATTCGCGTCATGCCAGACGTCATTAAAGTCACCCGTAACCGTAACTAACCTGATGAATTCACAGCGTTATGCTCGTATCTGTGAGATGCTCGCCAGACGTCAGCCCGATCTGACGGTCTGTATGGAGCAGGTCCACAAACCTCATAACGTCTCTGCCATTGTGCGTACCGCTGATGCCGTGGGTGTACATGAAGTTCACGCGGTCTGGCCAGGCAATCGCCTACGTACCATGGCGTCCAGTGCAGCCGGCAGCAACAGTTGGGTGACGGTCAAAACGCATCCGACGATTTCAGAGGCTGTTGCGCAGTTGAAAGCGGCCGGAATGCAAATCCTGGCAACCCATCTTTCTGATAAAGCGGTTGATTTTCGCGAGATCGATTACACCCACCCGACCTGTATTTTAATGGGACAAGAGAAAACCGGGATCACCCAGGAAGCGCTGGATCTCGCCGATCGCGATATTATTATCCCGATGATCGGCATGGTGCAGTCCCTGAATGTGTCGGTTGCCTCCGCGTTAATTTTGTATGAGGCACAGCGCCAGCGTCAGAATGCAGGTATGTACGAACGTAAAAACAGCATGCTGCCAGAAGAAGAACAGCAGCGATTGCTGTTTGAAGGCGGATATCCGGTGCTCGCCCGCGTAGCAAAGCAAAAGCAATTGCCTTACCCCCATGTTAACGCGCAGGGCGAAATCGAAGCGGATGCCGAGTGGTGGTCCACAATGCAGTACGCAGGATAAATCATGAAGGGCCGCCTGCTGGATGCTATCCCGCTGAATTCACTCACTGGTGTTGGCGCGGCGCAAAGCAGCAAACTCGCTAAAATCGGTCTGCACACCGTGCAAGATCTCCTGCTTCACCTCCCCTTACGTTACGAAGACCGCACTCAGCTTTATGCCATCGGTGATCTCCTTCCCGGAATTTATGCCACGGTTGAAGGTGAAATCCTGAACTGTAACGTCACCTTTGGTGGCCGTCGAATGATGACCTGCCAAATCAGCGATGGCTCCGGCATCCTCACCATGCGTTTTTTCAATTTCAGTGCAGCCATGAAAAACGGTCTTGCTGCGGGGCGACGAGTGCTGGCCTATGGCGAAGCAAAACGGGGCAAATTCGGCGCTGAGATGATCCACCCGGAGTATCGCGTACAAGGCGACCTCAGTACCCCGGAATTACAAGAAACGCTAACGCCCGTTTATCCAACGACTGAAGGAATTAAACAGGCGACGCTGCGCAAACTTACCGATCAAGCACTTGAGCTGTTAGATACCTGCGCCATTACTGAACTGCTGCCACCTGAACTGGCGCAAGGAATGATGAGTCTGCCTGAAGCGATTCGTACCCTGCATCGCCCCCCGCCCTCTTTACAGCTTGCTGACCTGGAAAGTGGAAAACATCCCGCGCAACGGAGATTAATCCTCGAGGAATTACTGGCACATAACCTGAGCATGTTGGCACTTCGTGCAGGAGCACAGCGTTTCCACGCACTACCGCTCGCTGCCAGTGACGATCTTAAACATAAACTTCTGGCATCACTGCCATTCAAACCTACAAATGCGCAGGCGAGAGTCACGGCGGAGATAGAACGTGATGTAGCGTTAGATATTCCCATGATGCGTCTGGTGCAGGGCGATGTTGGTTCCGGTAAAACGCTGGTAGCGGCACTGGCAGCCTTACGTGCAATAGCGCATGGCAAGCAAGTCGCATTAATGGCACCAACGGAACTGCTGGCGGAACAACACGCCAATAACTTCCGAAACTGGTTCGCGCCGCTTGGGATTGAAGTAGGTTGGTTGGCGGGCAAACAAAAGGGTAAAGCGCGACTGGCACAGCAAGACGCCATCGCGAGCGGACAGGTGCAGATGATTGTCGGAACCCATGCCATTTTTCAGGAACAGGTGAAATTTAACAGTCTCGCCCTGGTCATTATCGATGAGCAGCACCGATTCGGGGTGCATCAGCGTCTGGCGCTGTGGGAAAAAGGGCTTCAGCAAGGGTTTCATCCGCATCAGTTAATAATGACGGCCACGCCTATTCCGCGCACCCTGGCAATGACAGCCTATGCCGATCTGGATACGTCAACCATTGATGAACTACCACCGGGCCGCACGCCGGTGACTACCGTCGCTATTCCTGACACCAGACGGAGCGAGATTGTCGATCGTGTGCGAAACGCCTGCATCCAGGAAGGTCGTCAGGCTTACTGGGTCTGCACGCTCATTGAAGAATCCGATTTACTGGAAGCTCAGGCTGCGGAAGCAACATGGGAAGAACTTAAGCTGGCTCTCCCTGAACTCAACGTCGGGTTAGTGCATGGCCGTATGAAATCATCGGAAAAACAACAGGTCATGCAGGATTTCAAACAAGGTGAGCTGCATTTACTGGTTGCCACTACGGTTATCGAAGTCGGTGTGGATGTACCGAATGCCAGTCTGATGATCATTGAAAATCCGGAACGTTTAGGGCTTGCTCAGCTTCATCAGCTGAGAGGCCGCGTAGGACGTGGTGCGGTGGCGTCACATTGTGTGCTGTTGTTCAAATCACCGCTGTCCAAAACGGCGCAGTTGCGATTGCAAGTACTGCGCGACAGCAATGACGGTTTTGTCATTGCGCAGAAAGATCTTGAGATCCGCGGGCCAGGCGAGTTATTAGGAACGCGTCAGACGGGGAATGCGGAATTTAAGGTCGCAGACCTGATACGGGATCAGGCAATGATCCCGGAAGTGCAAAGACTTGCACGCCACATCCATGAGCGTTACCCCGACCAAGCGGCAGCGTTGATTGAGCGCTGGATGCCCGAAACCGAACGCTACTCCAATGCTTGATTGATAATTCAGGCATATTATTGACTAACATATAATTCCCGCGCATTGATTTATAAATAAACAATACATTCTTAAATCAAATAATATCAATTTATCTAACCACCGAACGTTTTAAGTGTAAATTTAGAACTCTCTACGCTATCCATCCCCCTATCCTGGCATTATATTTATAAGAGTAATTACTGTTACTCATTTTTGGGGTTGGGCAATTCAATGGAGATGAAGAATGAATCTTAAAATCACATTACTTACTGCAATTTGTCTTTCGACTTGTGCCTCCGTCTATGCACAAGAAGCACCAAACGATGTTTCAGCAACTCTACAGGTGGCAGGAACAGTAAATGATACTGAATCAACTTGCGATCTCTCACTGAGTGCTTCAAGTATTACTATCAAAGATGTAAAAGTGAGTGAATTACCTGTTCAGGGAAGTGATGCAGAACCGTTAAAACTCGATTCTATTGGTATCCATCTGAACGGAGAAAAATGCAACAAAACAAACTTAAAATTTATTGCTTCTACCGATCCAACTGCTCACGATACGCTGCTAAATAGCTCTAATAATACTACATCAGCTAAAGGTGTTGGAATTGGCGTCTATGATGCACGTGGGTCCGCAATAGATCTTACCAAAACGATTTCTTCTGAATGGTGGATAGATTTCTCCAATGTTTATCCGATTTATTTCCGTACGGTCAAACTTGCGGGTGCAACGCCTTCCAGAGGCGATGTTCAGGCGTCATTAACAGTTCAGTTAGAAAATCTCTAATCTCTTCGTAAAACTAATTTTTAAGAACACCGAGTTTAAAATGAAACAAACACTTCTCGTATCACTGCTTGCAACTTTTTTATGGTCAACAGTATCTCATGCATCATTAACGCTTAATGTAGATCGCCTTGTCTATAAAGAAAGTGAAGGAGATGCCTCTCTTACGGTTCACAGTACCGAGGAGCGCGCTTATCTAATTCAATCATGGCTGGATGCGGGTGACAGTACGGTCAAAAAGGATTTACCTTTTGTTGTTACGCCTCCATTATTTCGCCTGGCTCCGCACAGTGATAACGTTATTCGTATTATGTATTTAGGTAATGGCCTTCCTAAAGATCGCGAAAGTCTTTACTGGTTAGATGTCAAAGGAGTGCCTGGTCTTAATGATGAGGAATCAAAGGCTGAAAGCCGTATGGTGCTAGCAATTAACAATCGGATTAAATTCTTCTTCCGCCCATCTGCAGTAAAAGGAGATCCAGGTGTAGCAATGAAAGATCTCCATTGGACGCATACGGGAAATACTATTACAGCTAAAAATGATTCACCGTTTTATCTTGTATTAAATAATATCGCTTGTGACAAAGAAAACATCCCAGTTTCTGTTGTTGATAACAATACTGTTATTCCACCATTTGGTAGCAAGTCTTTTAAGTTGAAACATGAACCTGCTGGCGGTTCTAACGTTGAATGGAATGCACTTAACGATTTCGGTATTGCATCTAATACCTTTACGCAGCGTTTTTAATTAACTAGATGGATGTATGCGCTGTTTTAAATTTACCTGGTTAATGCCTTTTGCCGTTTCAGCAGTGTGTTCTCACTCATCCTGGGCGGGTGAACATTTTGACCCTGGATTATTACAATCAGTTAATGGAAGTTCGGTAATTAATGACACCGCACTTCTCAGTCAGGGATTCCAGCCTCCGGGAACCTATTCTGTACATATTGATGTTAACGGTAAAAGCGTATTGGTAAGTAGTGTTCGGTTTGAGGCAAACAACGATAAACAACTGGTTGCTTGCCTCTCATTTGAGGTCTACAAAAAACTGGGGGTCGATATGAGTAAGCTCAAATCGGGAGCAGAGGATAATGCGCTGAAAGGAGGCTGTGTCTCTATTGAAGAGCAAATTCCAGGTGCAAAAACTAACTTCGATTTTTCAAAGCTAAAACTCGAGATCGCACTTCCTCAGACCGTATTGAGAGATGAGTCATTACAAGGCGTGCCTCAGGAAGAATGGGACGATGGGATCCCTGCATTACTGACTATGTATCAACTCTCAGGTCAGCAATACATTAAGCACGATGATACGACATCTGATTCGCTCTACGCCAACCTGACAAACGGCATCAATATTGGGCGTTGGCGTTACCGCAATAATTCTACCGTCAGTAAGGAAGAAGGCTGGAAAAACATTAGCAACTATGTTGAGACAGCGGTTCGCGCTTTGAAAGGTGAGCTCACGCTGGGTGACGCCAGCACGCCGGGAGATATTTTCGATGGCTTGCTCATCCGAGGTGTTCAACTAAGTTCAGATGATGATATGACGCCAGACCAGCTCACAGGGTTCGCTCCAATGATTCGCGGTATTGCGAAGAGCAACGCGCGGGTGACTGTCAGAGAAAATGGAAACATTATTTATCAACGCTCCGTTCCTGCGGGTCCCTTTGTCATTACCGATCTATCCTCTGTTTCAAACGGCGGCAAACTTGACGTAACCATCACAGAGGCTGATGGCTCAGAAACGCACAGTACTGTCGCATATTCCAATGTGCCGCAGCTGCTTCGCACAGGCCAGATGAAATACAGCCTGTCCGCGGGAAAATACCTGTCGGGCTCAAGCGGCGTTGAGAAGAAGCCGGAAGTGTTGCAATCAACCCTCTCTTTGGGGCTTCCGCTCAATACTACCCTCTATGGGGGCAGTCAATTTCATGAAAAATTCCTCGCGTTTAGCCTTGGGCTAGGGTTTGACTTGCACCGCGCCGGTGGCGTGGCCGTTGACATGACGACCAGTAAAGGCCGACATGACAATGTCGATCAAACTCGGGGAGAAATGGTACGGCTCACTTACCGCAATAGCATCCCCGAAACTGATACACAAATTCAGATGGATAGTCGCTTTTATGAACATGACTATCAATCGTTTAGCGACTGGGCAAATAGCAACGACGAGTATCAAGACACGCGCAAACGTCGTGAATATAACCTGACAATTAACCAGTCTTTAACTGAAGAACATAGTTTTTATGCGACGGTCAGCCGCTCTGAAAATACTGACAACACCATTTCACGGATGTGGCAGTTGGGTTGGAATGGCTCATTTAAAATCGCCAGCTTCTCTCTTGCTTACAGTATGACCCGTGAAGATAGCGCAGCAGAGTGGGATAAACAGCTCGCACTGACCGTTTCGGTTCCCTTTAGTGAGCTTTTCCCGAAATCGCAGCCGATGGTTAGCCTCACAACGATGTCCACACTGAAAAGCGATGTATCCAACCAGCTTGGAGTGACAGGAAAAGTCGGCGATCGTCAGGATCTGAATTGGAATACGCAACTCTCCTACGCTTCACAAAAGGACGAGGAAGACACGAAAAGTGGTTCAGCGGGATTAAGTTATCAGGGCCGTTACGGCGATCTGGATGTGACATGGAATGCTGATAAAAATCAGTCTATTAGCTGGAATGCGTCTGGCAATGTCATTGCACACCGACACGGCATCACTGCGGGACGATATTCGAACGGTAGCATGGCACTTGTCGCCATTCCCGGTGCAGCGGATGTCGCCCTTGAGGGTGGCCAAAATACGTTAACGGATTCTCGAGGATACGCCATTGTCCCGGATCTGCGTAGTTATCACCGAAACGCCTTAAATATCGATACAAGAGCCAGTAAGAACGTCGATTTCGCGAGTACATCTACGCAAGTCACACCGACCAAAGATGCCGTTGTGCTGGCAAACTTCAAAGCTATCATCGGCCGAAAAGCGGTGATGACGATCAAATATAAAGGTGAATACTTACCGTTTGGTACGCGAGCACGAATAGAGGGAAGCGACGACACGTATTATGTGGGCGATCAGGGGCAAGTCTATTTAAATGCCGTACCGGAAGAGGGTGTCATCAATTTCAAATGGGGCGATAAACAGACGTGCTCCACCCCATTCAAAATTGATGTGACTGATAATTCACTACCTATTACGTTACTCTTACTGGATTGTCATTAAATAAAATGAAAAAGTTTCTCTCCATAATATTACTTATTTTACTTCAGAGTATTACGCTGGAAGTCATCGCTGACACCTGTATGCCACAGACACCGGTCAGAGCAAAGAATTTAACAGTTCCATTAGTCGTACAGTTACCGATTCAGACCGCTACTGCGCCAACGGGTACAGTCCTCTTTAAAAAAGAGGCTTCTCTCGCGCAATTAACCGGATCCCACAGTCTGATCGCTAACGACTGTTTGAAGAAATTTAAAAAAATTCTGAGCGGAAGGATGACCACAACACAAAGTGGATCGGGTGTATTTACAACATCTACCGAAGGGCTTGGCCTCCGGGCAACGCTCGTTTTTGATAAGGCGAACCACCCACATAAAGAATGGGTTCTCCCGTTTAACGAGCCCGTTACCGACCTGGCGAGCGATGCCATTACAACTGATGATATAAAATTACGCCTCGAAGCAATCAAAACAGGAATGATTAAAGGCGGTACGGTGAGCGTCCAATTGCCTTCTTTGCTTTCTTTAAATGACAACTCATTGGTGGTTAACCTTGCGATGAAAATTCTGGCGGCGAAATCGCATTGCTCTATTCAAATGCTTACACCACAAATTGACTTGCCAGCAATCGATGCCGCCACTATCGAGAAACAACGCACGTCAAAAGCCTACCCAGCCAATGTTAATTTACTTTGCTTTAACACTCAAAAAGCAAGTATTAATATTGAAGGCAATAACAATGCTAATACGCCTTCTGTATTTAATAACCTGGCAACAGATAACGCCGCATCCGGCGTGGGCATTGAGATGCTCTATGAGAGCAGCACTTTAACGCCGGGTAGGTCAATAGATATTGCATTACCAAATCAAAGTAATTATGCGCTACCTATCAGCGTACGTTATGCACGATTAAATGAAAAAATTAAAGAAGGAAATATAAAGGCGCAAATTACGCTACGAATTAACTACCTCTAAAGAAATAAGGAAGCACAATCGTCTTACGATGATTGTTCTTCACCTATTTCAAATACATTACATAGAAGGATATTATTATGAATAAGTCTATTTTAGGACTGGCAATTTCTACTATTTTTATGGTTGGCGCAGCTCAGGCTACTGTGAATCCAAACGATGTTTCAGCAACGCTGAATGTTACAGGTTCCGTAACCCATAACGTAACTTGTTCCGTAAATCTCAGTACTCCTTCCGTCGTGCTCACCGCAGACTTAGATAAAATGCCAACTCAAGGGGACGGTAACGTTGACGGCGCAACCATTGTTGATCTGACCCTGAGCGGCGAAGGATGTAGCGATATGGCCAGCGATGGCAAGATTGCCTATTCCTTCACCGGCAATGCCGACTCTGCAGATGGCACCGCTCTAGCAAATACCTTATCAACAGGTGATGCTGCACAAGGTGTTGGCATTGCGCTCTACAATACCGCATCGGGTAATAATAGCTTGATTCGTATTAACCAAGACACTGTGATTGCAGCAGCAGCCCCCTCTAGCAATAAACTCGGCCTCACCCTGGTCAAACTGAAAGACCAGACTGCAAAAGCCGGTGCCGTTCAAGGTGCCGTCACCATTCAGATTGAACGTCTGTAATTGTCATTAATCCTCTCCCCGTTTAACAAAAGGATATTGAAATGAAAAAGACACTATTGGGTTTAACTTTTGCATCTCTGTTTATGGCAGGCGCTGTGCAGGCTGAAGACCATTCTGCAACCATTGATATCAGCGGTAATGTTACTGCCGATCAGATGGAATGTACCGTTTTCACGGATTCTTCAACCGTCAATCTGAGCGGCAAAATCGCCGATCTTCCTTCTCAGGGCGGTAACGCGACAAATGACGCCGCTCTTATCAACTATTCAGTGGGTTCAAATGATTCCGCACAATCCTGTTACGGGAAAGTAGCGTTACAGTTCCACGGTATTCCTGATCAAGCTGATGGCACTGTGCTTGAAAATAGCGATACCAGCGCGACTGCAGCTAAAGGTGTGGGTATCGGAATTTATGATTCCAACCTCAACCCATTATTCGTTAACGTCAAAACGTTAGAACCACAAGCAAACGGCCAAATTTATCTTCAGATGGTCAAGCTGAATGGGCAAACGCCTGTTGAAGGCAGCGTACATGGTTCGCTGACCATCGATATCGTGCGTCTGTAATCGCCTCAAAACATGCACCTAATTCGGTGCATGTTTTACCGATCAGCGCGTTTAGGAAAAGCATTAGAAAGAATGTGTTGTCATTAATGAACGACCACATTCATTTCTCTGCAGAAAGTAAGGATATTGAAAATGAATAAGACTTTATTAAGTTTGGCGTTTGCGTCGCTGTTTATGGTGGGTGCCGCGCAGGCCTCAGACCATTCTGCTGTAGTTGATATTAACGGCTCTCTTACCGGCGATCATTCAGAATGCACCGTGCAGACCGATCTTTCATCCGTCGATCTTAGCGGCGAAATTGTCGATCTTCCTCAACAGGGTGTCTTTATAAATGACATAGCAACAAAACTTAACTATACGGTAGAGTCAACAGGTGAATCCTGTTACGGCCGCGTCGCACTGCAATTTCACGGTGTAGCGGATCCCACCGGGACGGTATTGGCCAACACCGATACTGGTGAAACCGCAGCCAAAGGGGTGGGCATCGAGTTGTTTGACTCTGCACGCAACTTAAACACTCCGCTAAATATTAATAGCCAGATTATTCCGCATTTTCCAGACTCGCTTTATTTGCAATTAGTTAAGCTGGATGGACAAACGCCGGTTGTAGGAACCGTTAACGGCGCGCTGACCATCGACATTGTTCGCCTGTAAACATTCTCACTGCTAGAGAAAATAATTAATCAGCTGTTATTTCTGTTAATTAAATCCCTCTAAAATATAAAAGGATTTTTATATGAAAAAGACCTTAATGGCTTTGACATTTATGTCGTTTGCCATGGCTGGCACAGCGCAGGCAGAAGACCATTCTGCGACTGTCAACATACATGCCTCTCTGACAAACAATATCTCACAATGTCAATTTGACACGGCAGAAACGACAGTAAATTTAAAAGGTGACATCGGTGAATTTCCTAATGAAGGAGAAAATGCCAGGACGCCAACTAAAATCGCATACCATATATCCGACACTTGCGATATCAACACGTTTGCGTTGCAACTTCGTGGCCTTCAGGGGAGTAGCGGTGGAACTGTATTATACAATTCAGACGAAAGTGAACTGGGGGCAAAAGGTATTGGCGTCGGAATCTATGGCAGCGATTTATCACCAATGCAGGTTAACAGTGTCATTCCTATCCCGCAGACAATCTCAGGTCGTTATATTAATTTTGAACTGGCTAAATTTAAAGGCCAGCTTCTAAAACCCGGTTACATCAGCAGTGCCCTAACTATCGACATCGTTCACCTTTAATTATCTTTGTCACGTCGAAGAGTGTTTATTGATGTTCTATAGCCACTTCTTCATAGAGAGAGAATACAATGAAGAAATTAGTATTAGCATTAACCCTAAGCGGTATTTTTTTAACGGGTGCCACCAGCGCAATGGCTGACATATCTCATGGCCTGTCGATTATGGGTCGTCTGGAAACAGCCAAAAGCGGTTGCACGGTATTAATGAGCAAATATGTGGTGAGTCTTTCCCACGAAGACAAATCGTTGCCGGTTCAGGGCACAACCATTAACTCCGCTGTGTCTGATGATCAGGTTTACATTCAACTGGGTGGCGAACATTGTGATGCCAATGAAAATTATACCAAAATTGGCCTGAAGTTTATTGGTACGCCTGATAACGCCATGGGGAATTCCCTGGCCAATATCGACACTGGAAGCGATGCGGCCAAAGGTGTTGGCGTGCAACTGTCTGATATGGAAAATCAAATTCTCACTCCTAATGTAACGATTGGGCGTTTTTTTGTCTCTAGAAACGGCGACAAAGAGACAACCCATGTCGCCTCTTTCCCTCTGAATTTCGCCCTGGTTCAGTTAAAAGGTCAAACGTCAACACCAGGCAATATTCAGACAAACATGACGGTACAAATTGAGCGGCTGTAAGCCCGGTACATATAAGTTATTAAAGGGATGAAAAA
This sequence comes from Lelliottia sp. RD5, assembly GCF_056032945.1. Classification (NCBI taxonomy): domain Bacteria; kingdom Pseudomonadati; phylum Pseudomonadota; class Gammaproteobacteria; order Enterobacterales; family Enterobacteriaceae; genus Lelliottia; species Lelliottia sp. RD5. The sequence goes on from NZ_JBVYHQ010000007.1 coordinate 116,910, forward strand.
TGACTAAACGTTTATTAACAGGCTTCGCGATTTCAGCGCTCCTTGCAGCAATGCCGGCACTGGCGGTACAAACGGACAATACCAGCACCACGATTCAGATAAACGGTGTTGCCACATCCGACTATGAACTGGCTTGTGCGGTAGTTCCGAGCGAAAGCTCCGTTTCACTGCTGGAAATGCCAGATACGCTGATTAAGCAAGGCGCTGATGCAACCTCACCGGTACAGGTCCATTTGTATGTTTATGGCCCTGGCGACAAATGTGATTCACTGGTGGAGGCGGGTAAAATTGCCTTCCGTTTCTCCGGTAAAAACGACAATGCAGACGGCACTGTGCTGGCCAATAGCCTGACCGATGACACTGCGGCTAAAGGCGTTGGGGTTGGTATTTTTGATGCCAATAACAAGCTTGTGAACGTTGGCGGTGGCTCAGTGCCCGCTCAAAAAGACACCGTGATTGGCCTGCAGATGGTCCAGCTAAAGGGTCAGGAAGCGGTAGCAGGTAACATCAATAGTTTTGTGACTATCGACATCGAGCGCCTGTAACATCCAGGCCCATCTCAGGATGGGCCTTTTATTTGTGAACGTTCGCATTCCCAAACTCTCATCAATCCATATCCCCTCAGAGTTGAACAGCAATGTAGCCGAACATATCAACGCACACGCCATGGTATTTATTTCACTCGCAAACGTTTGCTTTTACCAACCGGTCAGATAAAATGCCCGCTTTTCCACCGTGGGATTGCCGCCGATGTCCGCTAACGCCATTGAGTCTCAGGATGCGCAACCGATTGCGCCTATTCAGCATAACAGTGAATTAATCTACCGCCTCGAAGACCGTCCGCCATTGGCGCAGACCCTCTTCGCCGCCTGCCAGCATCTGCTGGCGATGTTTGTCGCGGTGATCACCCCCGCTCTGCTGATTTGTCAGGCGCTGGGTTTACCGGCACAGGACACGCAACACATCATCAGCATGTCTCTTTTTGCCTCTGGCGTGGCATCAATTATCCAGATAAAAGCCTGGGGCCCGGTGGGTTCCGGCCTGCTCTCCATTCAGGGCACCAGCTTTAACTTTGTTGCACCGTTAATCATGGGTGGCACGGCCCTCAAGACCGGTGGTGCAGATGTACCCACCATGATGGCGGCGCTTTTCGGCACGCTGATGCTGGCAAGCTGTACAGAGATGGTGATCTCGCGCGTACTGCATCTGGCGCGTCGTGTTATCACGCCGCTGGTTTCTGGCGTGGTCGTCATGATTATCGGGCTGTCATTAATTCAGGTGGGCCTGACGTCCATCGGTGGCGGTTACGCAGCCATGAGCGACAATACCTTCGGCGCCCCTAAGAATTTGCTTTTAGCGGGCGTCGTGCTGGCCATCATTATTCTGCTCAACCGTCAGCGTAACCCGTATCTACGCGTGGCTTCCCTGGTGATCGCCATGGCCGCCGGGTATCTGATGGCGTGGACGCTGGGCATGTTGCCGGAAAACACCGCCCCCACCAGCAGCCCGATGATTATGGTGCCAACGCCGCTGTACTACGGTTTGGGCATCGACTGGAACCTGCTGCTTCCGCTGATGCTGGTCTTTATGATCACGTCTCTGGAAACCATCGGTGATATCACCGCAACGTCAGACGTTTCAGAACAGCCGGTTTCTGGCCCGATCTATATGAAGCGCCTGAAAGGCGGCGTACTGGCGAACGGCCTGAATTCATTCGTCTCTGCGGTGTTCAATACCTTCCCGAACTCCTGCTTCGGCCAGAACAACGGTGTGATCCAGCTAACCGGCGTGGCCAGCCGCTATGTGGGCTTTGTTGTTGCGCTGATGCTGATCGTGCTCGGCCTGTTCCCGGCGGTGAGTGGCTTTGTGCAGCACATTCCGGAACCGGTTCTGGGTGGTGCAACGCTGGTGATGTTCGGTACCATCGCGGCATCGGGCGTGCGCATCGTGTCGCGCGAGCCGCTGAACCGCCGCGCAATCATGATTATCGCGCTGTCCCTGGCCGTCGGCCTGGGCGTGTCTCAGCAGCCGCTGATTTTGCAGTTCGCACCAGACTGGGTGAAAAACCTGCTCTCCTCCGGCATCGCTGCGGGCGGTATCACAGCCATTGTATTGAACCTCGTTTTCCCGCCTGAAAAGAACTGATCGACAACACGGCAGGCAGGAATCGCCTGCCGTGAAATCTAAATACACCATTCCTGCCTTGAGGATTGCGCATAAATCGTGCATAACTCCTCTATGTGCGTTTGACGGGATGGAAGACCATGAAATTTATTGGAAAGCTGCTCATCTGGATCCTGATTGCGGTACTGATCGTAATTCTGGCTCTCTATATTCTGGTACAAACCCGCTGGGGCGCGGCTCAGGTGAGCAGTTGGGTCACGGTGAATACCGATTACGAGCTTAATTTCGACCTGATGGATCACCGCTTTTCATCGCCGTCACATATCCTTCTCGAAAACGTCACCTTTGGTCGTGATGGCAAACCCGCGACATTGGTCGCAAAAACAGTCGATATAGGCTTGAGCAGCCGTCAAATCACCGATCCGTTGCACATGGACACCATCACGTTACGCGATGGCACCCTAAATCTCTCGCCACAAACCGCGCCGCTCCCCTTCCAGGCCGACCGTCTGCAATTGAATAATATGGCGTTTAACAGCCCCAATACCGAATGGGATCTGAGCGCGCAAAAAGTCACCGGTGGCGTCAGCCCGTGGCAGCCAGAAGCGGGGAACGTGCTGGGTAAAAAAGCGCATATTCAGATGAGCGCCGGATCGCTCACGCTCAACGGCGTTCCCGCCAGCAACGTGCTCATTCAGGGCGAACTCAACGGTAAAGAAGTGGTCCTGAGCACCATCGGCGCGGATATGGCACGCGGATCGCTCACCGGTACCGCACGGCGCAACGCCGATGGCGGTTGGGTCATCGACACTCTGCGGCTCAACGATATTCGCCTGCAAAGCGACAAATCGCTTCTGGATCTCTTTGCACCGATCACCACGCTGCCGTCGTTACAGGTGGGTCGTCTCGACATCACCGATGCGCGTCTGCAAGGCCCGGACTGGGCGGTCACCGATCTCGATTTAAGTCTGCGTAATCTGACGCTGAGCAAAGGCGACTGGCAGACGCAGGAAGGACGTTTATCGATGAACGCCAGCGAATTCATTTACGGTTCGCTGCATCTTTTCGACCCGATTCTGAATGCGGAATTCGCCCCGCAGGGGATCGCGTTGCGTCAGTTCACTTCCCGCTGGGAAGGCGGCATGGTCCGCACGTCTGGCAACTGGCTGCGGAACGGTAAAGCGTTGGTGCTGGACGATGTCGCCGTTGCCGGGCTGGAATACACCCTGCCACAGAACTGGAAAACGTTGTGGATGGATCCGCTCCCGGAATGGCTCAACGCAGTGACCCTGAAAAAATTCGGCCTGAGCCGAAATCTGGTGATTGATATCGACCCCGCGTTCCCATGGCAAATCACCTCGCTCGACGGCTACGGTGCAAATTTACGTCTGGCGAAAGATCGCCAGTGGGGCGTGTGGGGCGGCAACGCCACGTTGAATGGTGCAGCGGCGACGTTTAACCGCGTGGATGTGCGTCGCCCGTCGCTGGCACTCGCAGCCGACGCCTCAGCGGTGAACATTACGGAGTTGAGTGCATTCACCGAGAAAGGGATTCTGGAAGCGACAGCGGCGGTCTCACAGTTGCCGCAACGCCAGACCACTGTCAGCCTGAACGGGCGCGGCGTCCCGTTTAAGATTTTGCAACAGTGGGGCTGGCCTGAGTTACCGATTACGGGTGACGGCAACGTGCAACTCACCGCCAGCGGCAGCATCCAGGCGAAAGCGCCGCTAAAACCCACGGTGAACGGTAAGCTGAGTGCGGTGAATATGGATAAACAGAAAGTGGAACAGACGATGACGCGGGGCCAGGTGAGCACGACGTCGCAGCCGACTGTTACACCCTCACCCTAACCCTCTCCCTAAGGGAGAGGGTTAGGGTAATGAGAAAACGCAGCACTACAGCGTAACGATCACCTCATTTCCCTGGGCGCTCACCACCACGCCCCACTCGCTTCCAGCCTGAGAACCGCCCGTCACGCCGCTGATCCGCTGCACGTTACGCAGACAAATCGACCAGTTCAGCGCCTTGCCTGTAGCGCTAAACGTCACTTTGTCACCAATACGAGATGCCACCAGCGTAAACACTACCGAGCCGTCCGCCGCAGGTACTTCGCTTCTCGCCGTACACCCGTCCGCCAGACTAAACAGCTGGAATTGTGTCCCGTCGCTCCACGCATAATCAGGTTTCTGGCGATTATTGCCGAGCGCCAGCAAGGTATTTTCGCGCACATAGACAGGCAGGCTGTGGAAGTCGTGCTGCTGCGTATGCCAGCGGCTGCCCTGCACTTCGTCGTTATGCCACAGATGTGTCCAGCGGCCTTCCGGCAGATAAAACTGTACATCGCCCGCTGAAGTAAAGACCGGCGCAACCGCGATGGAATCACCCAGCATGTACTGGCGATCGAGATAATCGCACGCCGGATCGTCCGGGAATTCCAGCATCATCGCGCGCAGCATCGGCGTACCACACTCGCGGGCCAGCGCCGCCTGGCGGTACAGGTACGGCATCATCCGGCATTTCAGCTGCGTGAAATGGCGCACCACATCACACGACTCGTCATCGTACGCCCACGGCACACGATAGGATTTACTTCCGTGCAGGCGGCTGTGACTCGACAACAGCCCGAACGCACACCAGCGCTTATAGACATCCGCCGGTGCCGTGTTTTCAAACCCGCCAATATCATGACTCCAGAAGCCAAAGCCCGACAGGCCGATAGACAGCCCACCGCGCAGGCTTTCCGCCATCGATTCATAGTTGGCATAGCAGTCGCCGCCCCAGTGCACCGGGAATTTCTGCGCACCGACGGATGCGGAACGCGCAAACAGCACCGCCTCTTCTTCGCCTATGGTCTCTTTCAGCACGTTCCACACCAGCTCGTTATAGATATAGGCGTAATGGTTGTGCATCTTCTGCGGATCGGAACCGTCATGCCACAGCACATCGGTCGGGATACGCTCACCAAAGTCCGTCTTGAAGCAATCGACACCGATATCCACCAGGCCTTTCAGCTTGTCGGCGTACCATTTGCAGGCGTCTGGATTTGTAAAATCGTAAATTGCCAGCCCCGGCTGCCACTTATCCCACTGCCACACCGAGCCATCCGGGCGCTTCAGCAAATAGCCCTTATCTTTCAGTTCCTGGAACACCGGAGATTTCTGGCCGATATACGGGTTAATCCACACGCAGACTTTCAGCCCTTTGTCCTTGAGACGGCGAATCATCCCTTCGGGATCGGGGAACGTCACCGGGTCCCACTCAAAATCGCACCACTGGAACGCCTTCATCCAGAAGCAGTCGAAATGGAACACGTGCAGCGGCAGGTCGCGCTCGGCCATACCGTCGATAAAGCTGTTCACCGTCGTTTCGTCATAATTCGTCGTAAACGACGTGGTGAGCCACAGGCCAAACGACCAGGCCGGCGGCAACGCGGGACGGCCAGTAAACTGCGTATAGCGATCCAGCACCGCTTTCGGCGTCGGCCCGTCGATCACGAAATATTCCAGATATTCGCCTTCAACGCTGAACTGCACTTTTGAGACTTTTTCGGAACCCACTTCAAACGACACGTTCTCCGAATGATTCACCAGCACGCCGTAGCCGCGATTGGTGAGATAGAACGGGATATTTTTATACGACTGTTCAGTGCTGGTGCCGCCGTCGCGGTTCCAGGTTTCGACGGTCTGGCCGTTACGCACCAGCGCCGTGAAACGCTCTCCCAAGCCGTACACTGCTTCACCGACGCCCAAATCCAGACGCTCAAACACATAATTACGGTCGGTGTTGCCGTCATGCACGTAGCCGTTATTTTTGAGCTGACTGCCGGTGATCCGCTGCCCGTCACGCAGGAAATCCAGCGCCCAGGATTCGCCTTTGGTCACCCGCGCGCTGATGCTTCCGCTTTTCAGCTCGGCAAATTCTGCGTTGTTCTCGATCTGCACGTTTACGTCTTTCAGAACATTGAGCGGATAATGCGGGCCGTTATCCAGCGCGCCCTGGAAATGCTCGATACGCACGCCGACGATCCCTTCCTGCGGAGCAAACAGGCGCACCGTAAACATCAAGGTATCGAGCTGCCAGGTGCGCTCACGCACGTCACGCGGCGCCACGTACACCACCAGGTCGTTGCCCTGCTGCTCCACGTCAAACACCTGTACTGGATACGTCACGTTCAGACCCGGCTGAATGAGCCAGTTTCCATCACTGATTTTCATCTTTCGTCCTCTTAATTCTGCACTTCTTTGCTGACCGGCACATTTTCAAATTCCTGCTGGTTGCGCCGCGCGCCTTGCGCCAGCTCGCCCATGATTTTGGTCAGGAAGGGGGTTTTCAGGGTGTAATAGCGTTTGGCGACAATCGCGCTCAGCACGTAGCACAGCGCTGGCGCCAGCGTGAACAGGCCGATGATGATGTTGAGGGTGGCGCCGTTTTGCGTTTTGGCTGCGGCATCATAACCGCCTCCTGCAAGCATCCAGCCGATCAATGCGCCACCCAGCGCCAGTCCCAGCTTCAGCACGAACAGCGTCCCGGCAAAGCTGATGCCGGTGAGGCGTTTACCGTTGGTCCACTCGCCGTAATCGACGGTGTCGGACATCATCACCCACTGAATTGGCGTCACCAGTTGATGCAGCACGCCAATCACGAAGATAAAGCTGAACATCATTACCGTGGCGTGCATCGGCACGAAGAACATCGCCACGCTCGCCACCGCCAGCAGGGCGTTGGTCCACCAGAAGACGCTGACTTTGCATTTCCAGTCGGTGAGCGGCTTAGCCAGCGCGGAGCCGATGAGGTTGCCGACGCAATAGGTGGTGAGGAACGCGACGAAGATTTCCGGCGAGCCGATAATCCAGGTGCAGTAATACATCATCGCCCCACCGCGCACGCACACCGCGAGAATGTTGAGAATGGTGAGCACGCCCACGATACGCCACTGGTCGTTTTGCCAGATATCACGCAGGTCTTCGCGCATAGATGTGGTGCTCGGCGGCACCTGGATACGCTCTTTGGTGGTAAAGAAGCAGAACGCCAGCATCAGGAAGGCCACCACCGACAGCACGGCGATCCCGCCCTGGAAGCCCAGAGCCTTATCGTCGCCGCCAATCAGATTCACCAGCGGCATCATCAGCACCGTTGAGAGCATGCCGCCCGCGGTCGCCAGCACAAAGCGCCACGACTGCAGGGAGATACGCTGCGTCGGATCGTTAGTAATGACGCCGCCAAGCGCGCAATAAGGGATGTTGACCACGGTATAAAGCAGCGTCAGCAGCGTGTAGGTGACGGCGGCGTAGATCATTTTGCCATTCAGGCTGAGATCGGGCGTGGTGTAAGCCAGCACGCAAACCAGGCCAAACGGGATCGCGCCAAACAAAATCCACGGACGGAATTTGCCCCAGCGGCTGCGGGTACGGTCGGCCAGCAGGCCCATACAGGGGTCCGAAATCGCATCCAGCGCACGCGCCAGCAGGAACATGGTGCCGACAAACCCGGCAGGGATACCGAAAATATCGGTATAGAAAAACATCATATACAACATGACGTTATCAAAGATAATATGACTGGCGGCATCTCCCATGCCATAGCCAATCTTTTCCTTAACAGACAAGACTTCGCTCTTCATTGTTTTAATCCTTTGACGCTGTAGGGGCGCTGAGACCGGTTACAGACGTTGTAAACCATCGCTGATAGAGCAGGTATTCTGTTTTCTGGTTAATAACTTACGATTCTTCTTTTTTGTGATCGCGTTAAAACTCGCCGCACGCAAAGATAACCTGAGGATTTTCTTAATATTTAAGGTAAACGAATTAATGCAGATCAAAAGAGACGTGAAAAAGATGTGCGAAAGGATGGGGTAAACGATTGAAAGTAGCTATACTGCGCTCCGCCTCCATGTAGCAATCGAGGCGCGGAAGATCGTCATCTCCGGTGAGGTGGCTGGATTTCAAATCCAGTTGGGGCCGCCAGCGGTCCCGGGCAGGTTCGACTCCTGTGATCTTCCGCCAAAATTAATTATTTCTTCTTGATTATTTTTTTATAGTACGAAATCGAATCATCTAACCACTTAGGTTGCTCTAAATTCTTGACAACCCACTGTATAAATTTCTCTGAATAACGATGTCGCTTATCAATCGTGTAATGCATATCAGAGCGCTTGATTTTTTGAATATTATTTTTTTTAATTATTGCAGTGAAAGAATATTTAGTGATTATTTGTAAATTTTGCAATGAATTAATTCTTTCAATTGCCGGGCCTTGGTAATAAGGGTGAGTGATATCAGGATCTCTTGTTTCCCTTATAATAATTGCATTACTGCCATTGTTACCTAAACCTAGGGAGAGATCACTTTCTTTTTCAGACTTCGTTAATGTGAGCTTATACTCAATTGATATACTGAATGCATTAGAATTTTGTTCTTTGGTTGTATTATAGAATCGAGTTAGGAAACTTTGTGCAATATTTGCAGTCATCTCTCCATAATTCTCTTTTATTGTAGCAACATCCCCTCTAGGTCCATCCACGACAAGACTGAGCATTCCAACACTTTGCCCGGCCAAAGGTGACATTCCCGTTTCACTCAAATATCTTTGTTGATAATTTAAAACATTAGCCTGAAATAGGCGTGATAATTCTGGCTGCAGCTCTGGCAGAAGAAGATGTATCGCACCATCCCTGAGTTCAATTAAGGTTTCAAGATTTTTCTTGACTGGGTCAGCTTGCTGTAAGCATTTGTTAATTGCATCCGAAATACATATGGAGAAACCATTCCGATAAAACACAGACTCCATTCCATTAGATTTAATTAGCTCTGCCTTTAATAAAAGCTCCCATGCATTTACAGATAATATGCAAAATGCCTCTACTCGATTATCTAAACTTGGCCTATTATAGATCTCTAGAGATAAAATAAATGCATCCAGACTTCTTTTAAGCAACGACTTATAAATTTTAGTTTCAGGAGTTAGTTTTTGAGCTCTCAAAGATTGTGACATTAAAGATATAAAATCATCGTTAGATAGATTATGGATTCCTTCGCAATTCCATACCTTCCCATCAATAGTATGAACATAACGACCATTTAATTTTTCATTAATGTACTTTCTTATGCTATTTAGCGTATAGCCAGTTTCATTTGCTAACTCTATCAGTGTAAAAATTGTCTTATTTTTTTCATTTCTTCTAAGAGCGTTTAATAATTTAAGTTGATTGGCTGTGCGTGGCATAAAAAACTCCGTGTAATTTACTAAGCAATTTCAAAAAGAATCTAATCATCCTTTAGGAACTATACCTTTTTTCACCAAAGCCCCCCTCGCCAGCTCCTTCAACCAACTGGCAAGACTCACCCCTTCCTCAGCAGCTACAGCATCCAACTGTTCTTTCAATGCCGGATCAATACGCATTTTAAACTGCGGAGATTGTCCGCCGCCTTTTGGTTTTTTTTCGCGCGATATGATTGACATGGGGCCACCTATCCAACTAGTCTAAACATAATTAGGAGGCCACTTAATCCTCCTTTTAAACAACGCTTCGATGTGCTCGAACACAAACGAAGCGTCTAACCTCACCAACTATCAAGGAGTTGATTATGGCTGATTCGCATTCTACCCCAGACGCCGCAGAAACCGGAACTGAGCGCACGATAATTGTGGGATATCGCCCGCAAGCTCTCGATAAATCCACGCCGAATATCATGCTTTCTGGCAAATGGCTGCGCGCCGCAGGATTTGAAACCGGGCAACAGTTGACGGTCAAAGTCATGAACGGGTGCATCGTTCTGCTGGCTTACAACGAGCTGGAACAGCGGTTGCTGGGTGAATTAAAACAGGCGCAGGCGAAATTGAAAGGAATTGAAGGGGCGCTGTTACAGAAGCATTAATCTCACCGATTGAGATAGCTCTGAAGCATGCTCGCAATATCACCATTCCCTTATCAGGTTGGTTGCCAATCTTTGTCATACTTTTTCATCTGAGATGCGATGGCCGTCAAAGGCAGCCATTGCAATTATAAACCACAGCTTATATGCTTCTAATTATAAGCTACAGCTTATCATGGACGAACGCATGTGGACGGTACTTCTGGGACACGTATTTGAGCAATGGCTATATGAGCAAGATGAAGGGTTACAGGAAAAGGTATTTGTGGACCTGCTCAATCTGCAAAACTACGGACCACATCTTGCCCGCCCTTGGGTCGATACAGTAAAAGGCTCCCGGCATAAGAATATGAAGGAGTTACGTATTCAATATTCAGGCCGTCCGATTCGCGCCTTCTTTGCGTTCGATCCCATCCGCCAGGCGATTATGCTTTGTGCTGGCGATAAGCGTGGCGACAAAATGTTTTATGAACGACTGATCCGCATCGCAGATGAGGAATTTTCAACTCACCTGGCAACCTGGGGGCAACAAAATGAAAACCTTAAATGAAGTGATTGCTTCTCGCTCACCCGAAAGCCAAAAGCGAATCAAAGAAATGGCTGACGAGATGATTCTGGAAACTGGTTTACAGATGATGCGCGAAGAATTGAAACTATCGCAGAAGGCTGTCGCAGAATTAATGGGAATCAGCCAACCCGCAGTCACACAGCTTGAACAACGCGGTAATGAACTAAAAATCGCCACGCTAAAACGCTACATCGAAGCGATGGGTGGAAAACTGAGCCTGAATGTTGAGCTTCCGACAGGAAAACGCGTAGCCTTTCATATTTAGATTTTTTCCTGCATCAACGTCGCATGTTTCCCCCCAACCCTCTCCCGCCGGGAGAGGGAATCAAACGCTCAAGCCCGCACCTCCAGCACCGCATACACCCCGTCTTTCGGCACCACCACGGTGACGTTTTCCGGCGGCACACCTGCCGCGATATGAATGTCCTGCAACTGCTGTAGCGAGCGCGGGAAGATGGGTGCCCAGCCGATGCAGCGGAGGATAAAATCAATCTGCGGGCTGGTCGTGAGCATATTCGACACAATCACCGCTCCGCCGGGTTTGACCAGCCGCAGAGCGCGCTGCAGGAAAATCACCGCGTCGGCATCGTTGAAATATTCGAAAATCCCCAGCGCATCCACCAGTTCGGCCTGATGCTCGCCCAGCTCGAGCAGCAGATCGTCGTTGCGGATAAATTGATGAAGCAGATGGCGATTCAGCAGCGTCAGTTGATCCCCCACGTTTAACCCCTCCTGCGCCGCCATTGTCTCGGCCCACCGCAAGGCGACAGGGTCGTTATCCACGAGCGTAAGATGTACTTTTTGCCCATCCAGTTTTGCGGTGCGCAGCGCCTCCAGCACCGGGATTGCCGCGCCGCTCGCCAGGCTTATCCAGTCGCTTTCGATATCGTTTTGGATGTATTTTTCGACCAGTGCAGCCAGCACCTGCGCGCGCGAGCGTACGCCGATGGCATCATTAGCGTGAATAAACCACTGGCGGCTTTCGCTGTCCATTTTGGTGCCTTCCGGCAGCCGTTCTTCCAGCGGATTTTGCACCACAAACAGCGCTAACGCCTTGGGGACAAGCCGTGCACGCCAGGCCGCCATCGCCGGACGTGTGCGATACGCCTGTTCAGACCAGGCATGCCGCGGAGTCAGCTTTGGTAACCCATTCTCGCCCTCCTCAAGCAGCGGCGGCAAGAGTTCGGGGTTAGCCTTCATGGCCTGATTGAGCGCGTTGATCTCTCTGACAACGTCGTCTCTCATCGGCCATTGATCGCTAATATCGGGAAATGACGCGCTAAAAATCGTCATGTTTTTCGGCGCGTCACCGCGAAAAGGTTGCCAGTTCATCTCGTTATCTCCCGTTCGACCCTAAACGGAAGTCTATCTACGCGCCGCGCCATTGCCCTACGAAAAAAGCACGAAATGACGCCGCGCGTTATGCTACTGCTTCACCCACACCAGTTGGTCGACGCGGAACCCCAGGCCGCGAGCGATGCTCACGTAATCCTGCTTCACAGCGTCCGGAATGGTCGGCGTGCGCGACAAAATCCACAGATAGTCGCGGTTCGGACCGCTTACCAGCGCATATTGGTACTCATCATCCAGCGCGATCACGTTATAGCCGCCATAGAAAGGCCCGAAGAAAGAAACTTTCAGCGCGGCGGTGGTCGGCTCACCGGTGAAATACGCTTTACCTTCGCTCTCGTTCCATTTGTTTTTCACCGGATCGTAGCCCCGGTTGAGCACGCTTATTCCGCCGTCGCTGCGCTTACCGTACGTGGCAGTGACCTGCTCAAGCCCGCGCTCAAAGCGGTTTTCCAGACGGGCAACTTCATACCATTTGCCCAGATAGCGCCCGGCATCAAAGTGGGTGATAGGCTTAACGCCTTTCGGTGGCGTCGGGGATTGGCAGGCAACCAGCGTCAAGGCGATCGCAACGCCTGTCAAAACGGGCCATAGCTTCATGTGAACTCCTTTCATATGCTCGTGGGAGATATACCCAAAATAATTCGAGTTGCAGGAAGGCGGCGACACAGTGAGTCAAAAACTTGACTGGAGAAAACGAGTAATGCCAACACCCCTGCAACGTGAAGTATGACGGGTATAAGTGTAGTGCACGCATCAGGCTCTTCATTCAGCCGACGAATATTCGTAGTATATTGAGACTAATCTTTCTGATCGGACGTATCCATGTCTTACTCCATCGGCGAATTCGCCAGACTTTGCGGAATCAACGCCACCACGCTTCGGGCATGGCAGAGCCGCTATGGTCTGCTGAAACCGCTGCGCACCGATGGCGGGCATCGGCTTTACAGCGATGACGATGTGCAACAGGCGCTCAAAATTCTCGACTGGGTGAAAAAAGGCGTGCCCGTCAGTCAGGTCAAACCGCTGCTGGCGCGCCCTGGCGCACGCCGGACCAACAACTGGGTCACATTGCAGGAGTCGATGCTCCAGCGGCTCAGAGAAGGCAAAATCGAATCATTGCGCCAGCTGATTTACGATGCGGGCCGTGAATATCCGCGCCCGGAACTGGTGACGCAAGTCCTGCGGCCGCTGCGCAGTTCTGTCTCGGCCAACACCCCGACCATGATGACGCTGCGGGAAGTGCTGGACGGCATTATTATTTCCTACACCTCGTTTTGTCTGGAAGGCGATCGCAAAGCGCGCGGCGATAATTTCCTGCTGACCGGCTGGCACCTCACCGACCCGTGTGAAATCTGGCTCGAAGCGCTCAAGCGCACCGGCCAGGGCCATCGTATCGATGTGCTTCCGCTTTCGCCTGCGGCGCTGGCACCTGAAATGTTTCCCGAACGCCAATGGCTGCTGATCACCAGTGGCAAATTAACCATTGCACGTAAAAAGCAAATAGAGAAATGGCGCGAACAGGTTAATTTCCTCGAGGTCGTTACCTTGTAAAAATAACGGACGTACCAGTTATCACGGAAAGTTGAATATTATTTTTCCCGTAGAGTGCTAAATTTTTCCTGTTATTTTCATCTGACAGGATTTCAACATGAATAAGATTTCTGGCCTTATTGTTCTCTCTTCTCTGGCATTCATACCGGCGGCGTTTAGCGCCCCGGTCGGCACGTTGAGCGTGCACATTCTTAATCAGCAGACCGGGTTACCCTCACCTGACGTCACCGTAACGCTGGAAAAACAGCAGCAGAACAGCTGGACCACGCTGGCAAGCGCGAAAACCGACCCTGACGGACGCATCAAATCGCTTTATCCGCAGGAGCAGGATATGCAGCCAGGGGTTTACAAAGTGACGTTCAAAACCAGCGAATACTTCCGCAGCCAAAAGCTGGATTCATTCTTCCCGGAAATCCCGGTGCAATTCACCGTCACCCGCACCAATGAAAAGCTGCATATCCCTCTGCTGCTGAGCCAGTACGGCTACTCCACTTACAAAGGAAGCTAAACAACTTGTGGCGTTTAAACTAAAAATAAACGCCACAAAAGCATTGATTATTAAGATAAATTAAATTAAACCTCAATAAAACTTAGACAATAAAACACATTTGTCTAAGTTTTAGCTATACTGTTTTCATCAGCCTATAACAGGTAGCCAGAGGTGACGTCATGAACAATCAACCCGTACTCGGTATCAGCGGATGCCTGACCGGATCGGCCGTGCGCTTTGATGGCGGCCACAAACGGATGGGTTTTGTGATGGACGCCCTGGCAAAAGAGGTAACGTTCAAACCGGTTTGCCCCGAGATGGCGATTGGCCTGCCTGTCCCACGACCTGCTCTGCGCCTGGTGAAAACGCCTGTCGGCGATATTCGCATGCGCTTCACCCATGCTCCCCATGACGATGTGACCGATAAAATGGCGGATTTTGCCGCGCAATATTTACCGTCAATCGCGAATCTGGATGGATTTATCGTCTGCGCCAAATCGCCAAGTTGCGGTATGGAGCGGGTGAGAGTTTATGATGAAGCGGGGAATCGAGGCGCGAAGGAAGAAAGTGGCATATTTACCGCCGCCATGATGGCGCGGTATCCGTGGTTGCCGGTGGAAGAGGACGGACGCTTGCACGATCCGGTGCTGCGGGAGAATTTCATTGCGCGCGTTTTTGCCCTTCACGAGCTGAACGCCGTACGCGCCAGCGGCCTGACCCGCCGTGCGCTTCTGGCCTATCACAGCCGCTACAAGCTGCAGCTGCTGGCACACAATCAAGCCGGATACCGTGAGATTGGGCCGTTCGTTGCCGCCATGCATGAATGGAAAGATCTGGACGCTTTTTTCGAAGCCTATCGGGAAAAGCTGATGGCGATTCTGAAAAAGCCCGCCACCCGGAAAAATCACACCAACGTGCTGATGCATATCCAGGGCTATTTCCGCGAACAGCTCAACACGCGCCAGCGCCTCGAGCTGCGTGAAGTGATCCTGAACTATCGCGCCGGATTGTTACCGATTCTCGCACCGCTGACGCTGCTGAAGCACTATCTGGCCGAGCATCCGGACGATTATCTCCTGACGCAAAACTACTTTAACCCCTATCCCGATGAGCTGGGCCTGCGCCTGGCGATCGCCTGACGATTTCATAACGCGAAGGCCCCTAGCCCGAGAGGTCCGAACACGTAATACCTTTAGACGACATCCTCACTGTCGTCTTTTTTTGTTTGCAGCATGGCATGTGGCGTTTCACAATAAACAAAAAGCGGCGATGTAAGCCAATCATAATTCTAAGCAATTGCCTTTTCTCGCCGTAGGGCGACTGGCATTGAGCAAACGCCCAACCATTTATGTGATAAAAGCTCCTGTCACCCATAGAGAAACCAATGCAAAAAGTAATTTCCCTCATAAATGAATCATCACCCATACTTCTTAATTTTTTAATCAATTAAATCGTCTTTTTTTGCATGGCATTTCACACTGCATTTTTCATATTTCGGTTCGCGATACCATTCTGATTTTTCGTATAACTCCAGCCAATCCATATTTCCTTTCAACATTGATGGAAGTCTATTTTTCAAAGCATTTGAAAAATGAAAGAGACTGCAGATATTTCGTTTATAAACCTCACTCCCTCCAGGCTGCACTGCGTTTTCTGGTATAGCGCGATCTTCATCCTTCATTTGTGTAATTATAAAATCTCTCACATTGTATACCAGAACACTATTATCGGTTTTTAACTCACAAAAGCTGACTTCAACCGCCTCTCGCCACATAACGAACTTTAGTTGATAAGTTTTCTGAGCAAGTACGATAGTATCTTCATCAGTTGCATTTACATCAAACCTATAACGTTCAATGGCTTCCGCAAAAATATCGCAAAATGATTCTAGATATTGGTTCATTTTATTTTCCCTTAATCATTTGCATTGTTTTACTGTCGAAAGAATAACCGTTCTCACTAAGGTAGTTAAATTCCCTTCCAAAACCAGTCATTTCTTGTTTTCCAGTGACACTGTCCAGTCGGTACAAATTATCATTTGTTGGTTTAGTTGCAAGCACGATTGGATCGTTCCTGGCAATAGCGTTATCAAGCCACGGTTTATTATACTCTTTCCAGAACTGAGTCGGGTTTTGATATAATTCATCAGGAGTATTTAATAAATTGAATCCACCTTTTCTACCACCAAGATCGGTCGATTTGGGTAACCTAAGCTCTTTGATAATGGCTTCTGTATCATCACGGAAAGTTCCAAGTACAGTTGTTGTTTTATCAGGATCTGAAGTGAGCTTGAGTCCTGATGTCGTTGGGCGTTCAAGCTGTACTGGAGGGTTAGTCACTGGCTCAAGCGGTTTAACTGTCTGGCCTGGCTTAGGTAGATTGCCTGAACCCAGTGCACCATATACGGCGTTGGTAAGACCCTCGGCTGTCGTTTTCGCCAACGCAGCCTCTAGCCAGCCGCATTTTCCAGAACATTGATCGATAATATCTGCGTACCAATTTGCAGATGTTTCGTAGGTACGTCCAACCGTATCATCGAGCTTACGTAGGTCGGTATAAGCTTGCTGACTCAGCTCAATTTGAGTGCGCATTTTCGCGACACAAGCTGTATCACCGGCGTCCCAGCAGGCCTTGAGCTTCTGAACATTTTCCGATGACTCTTTAGCCATTTCCTTACGGATGTCCTGCTCACATTTCACGCCCCCCTGGCAGCCCATTAACTTCTCAACATACTTCTGGGGGCTTCCGTTACTGAGGAAATTATTTTCAGCAGAATTCTTACCTGCTTGCGCTCCGTTCGCAGCCGAGACTGTATCTCCGCCCGCAATTCCACCCGCAATACCTGCAGATATTGAAGCAAGCGTACTGATGGTTTGCTTCTCTTCTTCGCTCAATTGACTAACAGATTTTCCAGGGTAATAAGCATCTTTAATCGCAGCGGCGATCAGTTCCCCCGACGCCGCACCCACAGCGCCTGATGCAGCATTGTTCCCCTGAAGCGAGGCCACTACACCGCCAAGAATGGCGTGGGCAATCGCTTTGGTCGCTGGGTCATCATCAATACCCATATGATGACCGATAATGTTAGCCAGTTCCGGAGCAGACGCTCCCGCCAGTGCGCCAGCGATATTGCCGCCTGCCAGCCCTTGAAGCGCTGCTGTTACCGACTGAATACCGCGCTGGAGAGTACTGCCCGTACCAAAGTTCGCCATCTCTTTTTGATAAGCCGGGGAACTGCGCAAATCCTTCACATACTGTTCGCGCTCTTTATCTGTGGCGTTTTCCTTAAGGGCAGGCACCTCTTTTTTCGCCGCTTCCAGGGCATAGATATCGCCTTGGGTTTTGGCAATATCCGCTGCCTGGCTACCAATATCGCTAATCAGGCCAACCGTTTTCAGGCGATTTTGCTCTTTCTCTTTGTCGAAGATCGGGCTGATGCTGTCGTTGGCGTTTTCGGTATCGCGGCTGAGGTTTGCCACATCTTGCTTCTGGTTAGCGGTATCGCGCACGGTGATGGTACCGTTCGCCACCGCGGCCTGGGTGGTGCCCTCTGCATGCCCACTATGGCTTGCCGCTGAAATCATCCCACCCATCGAAAAATCACCGCCCGATGGCTTACTGCTGCTCAGGCTGATCCCCGTATGGCTCACTTTATAATCTGCTTCATTTTGCAGATCGCTAAAGCCGAGCGTGCCGGTATCCAGACTGTTTTTATCCGCCGATGCCGTCGAGGCGATCACCGCACCGTCCAGCTGAGTGTGGCGTCCAACCGTCACATCAAAGCCACCGTTGCCCGCGAACAGCCCGGTCTGCTCCTGCACCGAATCATAGGTGCTCTTCATTTTGTCCTGGCTGGCGCTGATGTAGCCGGAGCCAGTCATACTGCCGAAAGTGAAGCTGCCGCCTGCCGCCACGCTAGTCTGCTTCGATTTGAAATCGTTGCTGTCCTGCTGGCTGCTCATCCACAGATCGCGGCCAATATCCGCAACGATTTTATCGCCGTTAACCTGCGCGCCGTTCAGAATGGCGTCACGTCCGCTGGTCATCGACACCGTGCCGCCGCTGTCCAGCGTGGTTTCAGTCCAGGAAGTGCCGTTGCCTTTTTCATTGCCTTTTGCCGCGTTAACGTTGGCGAAAACACTGATCCCGGCCCCGCCGCTGCCACCGCCAATACTCACTCCCACACCACCGCCGCTGCTGCTATTTTTCCCGGTGGATTTCTGCGTATTGGCCGCGCCCGTCAGCAGAATGTCATTTTCTGCATTCAACGACGTGTCACCACCCGCTTTCAGCTGGCTGCCTGCGATCACCACATCGCCGCTGTGTTCGCTTTTACCTTTGCCCGTCGCGGTGATCGCCAGGTTACCGCCCGCATTCAGCGTGCTACCCGCCGCCACATCGCTTTCAGCATGATTCTGCGATTTTGATTTTTGCGTGGTCAGAGAAATGCTGACGCCAAAGCCGTTAGCCGGATCGCCCGTCTGCTGCGCCACGACCGCACCCTGTCCCGCCTGCACGCCGGAGAGCACCGCTTTTGTAGCCTGCAACGCCGCCACGCGACCATCGCTCTCCTCTTTCGCTGCCTGCGCCGACTGCACCGCGCTGTTAATCGCGCTCCCTACCGCACCCGAAAGGGCGACTGTCAGGCCGCTGGCTTTTTGTTCAAACGTCTCATCGCGCGTGCGTTTATCGTGCCCCGGTTCGATGATGACGCTATCGCCCTTCAGCGCGAGATCTTTGCCTGCCACCAGATCCGCACCGCCGACATGGAGCTGATTACCGGCCGCGATATCAACATTGCCGCCCGTTGAGCCCACGGTGCTAAAGCTTTGGCTTTGGGTCGTGCCGCTTTCGCGCAGATCGTGCGTGGATTTACTGCTGCCGATGGTGAAACCAATTCCGCCGGTTCCCATCAGGCCGCTTTTTTTCTCCTCTTTGAAGCGCCAGTCGGTGTTGCTGTTGGTCGCCGCCACAATATCGACGTTGTTACCGGCTTTCAGCCCCACTTCACCGTCGCCGACCACCGAAGAGCCTTGCACCAGCAGGTTATTTCCCGCCGTGACCTTCACGTTATCCCCGCTCAGCAGCGTTCCGGCTTCGCGTGTCGCACTGCTTTCCTGGATGGTATGGGTGGTTTTTTTGCTGAGGAAACCGCTCTTGGTTTTGGTTTGCTCTTTGTAGTAGTAATCGCTTTCCGTCGCCGTCGTCAGATTAACGTCGTGACCCGCAGCCACACCGATATCGCCCTGCGCGGTCACCTGCGTGGCCTGCGCATTCACATCACGTCCGGCGATAATCGCGGTGTTGCCGCCGCTGGCGATTTCGGTTCCCTGCTGGCGCACGGACTCGTTAATAACGGTTTTCTTGCTCGACTTGTAGCTGTCGCCTTCGCGGGTCTCTTGGGCCACGAGATTCACATCGCGTCCGGCCTGAAGCCCGACGTTTTTCTCCGCCGCCAGCGCTGCCGCCTGTGCGTTGATGTCCTGTCCGGCTTTCAGCACCAGGTTTTCACCTGCGGAAATCGTCGTGCGATCGACGTCGGTGCTGTGCGATTCACTCTTCCCTTTACGACTGCTTTCGCTGGTTTGCGCCGCGTTCAGGTTCAGATCGTTGCCCGCGCTCAGTCCCGCCCTGCCGCCGACTTTGACGTCGCTGGCAGTGAGATCGATATTGTGTCCGGCATTGACGATGAGATCGCCGCCCGCGCTGACGCTACTTCCCTGATACGTCACGGATGAACGGCTGGTTTTGGCCTGAGCAGAGCTGTAGGCGTCATTCACCTGATTGGCGTTGACGGCGATATCGCCCCACGCATTCAGCAGCATATCGCCGCCGGATGCCAGGTTCGCGCCGGTGACGGTGATGTTTTTCCCCGCCTCCAGCGACAGTGAATCCTGCGCGGTAATCGACGCCGTGGTGCCCAGCACGGTGTCTTTGATCGTCACATTGTTGCGTTTGCCCTTCGCATTGATATCAATCTGGTCCGCCAGCGTCAGGTTATTGATGCTGCCGTCCAGGCTCTCCAGCGCCACCGTCTTACCGCTGATGGTTGAGCTGATATTATTGATATCGCCTATAGCGCTGAGGTTCAGCGCGCCGCCCGCTTTCATCAGGCCGTCGTTGAGGTTGCTGATGCTGTTCTGGCTGTCGATCGTCAGGCTGTTATTGGCCAGCAGGGAGCTGCCGCTGTTGGTGATGTTGCCGCTTTTCAGGGTGACGTTGTTGCCGGCAATCACGCTACCGTTATTGACGGTGACATCTTTCGGCGACAGGTAAACCTTCGGCACCATCACCGTTTCGCCGTTGATGGTCGCTTTTTCCCACCAGATGATGCTGTGGTCGAGCGCAGCAATCTGATCGGCGTTGAGCGAGACGCCAAACTGCAGGCCGAGCGCCTGCTGCTGCGCGGCGGCGTTGTCCATCAGATAGCGCATCTGATCGAGATCGGAGCCGATACCGTTCAGATAGCGGTTGCCGGTCTGATTGAGCACAGTGTTGCTGACGTAGCGGGTATCAAACGCCGCATCGCCGAGGAAGCGGTAGTCGTAGTCCGGGTTGAGGTTCAGACGTCCCAGCATATAGGACGAGCCGAGCACCTGTTTTTCATCGGTATACGCGATGCGCGTTTCTTGTGGTGCAGCTGTCGATGGTTTAACACCGAGCAGTGCATTCAGGTCGGTAAACAGCGCCGGATCCAGTTTCCCGAGGTCGTTGAGTTTCGGGTTGATGTTAATCAGGTACGGGCTTTTCGGGTTATCCGAAATCACAAAATAGCCGTTGTTGCCTGACGGCAGCGGGTAGGCGCTGGTATCCACGGTTTTACCCTGGTACTGCCCCGTCGCGCCGCCTGTGGCGCTGTTCAGCGCCGCGGTCGTAACGCCCGCGTTCGCCAGGCTGCCCAGTTTGCCGAGGTTGGCGTTGCCTTTTTGGGAGGTGGAAATGTTGGTCAGCGCGGTGTTACTCGCGCCGTTGCTGTCCAGCGCGCCGCCGCCGTTGATCTGCTGCAACGCGCCCTGGAGCTGATCGTTCCATTCCGGTGAATTGACCGCCACCGTTCCGGTATTCGCCAGGCTCTGCTTTTGCGCCCCGCTGCCGATTGCTTTATTGCTGAGCGTGTTCAGCGATGGCGCGGAAATGCTATTGCTGACGCCGCCCGCATTGGCTGTGGTATTGGTGTTGCTGATGTCATTGGAGAAGTTTGCCGTAACGTTGCCACCGGCTTGAATGACGGCGCGATAGACAGAACCAACAACACTTTCTGTAGTTCTATCAGTGAGTTTGTAATTTGAGATCAGTTTTTTTTCTGGCTTGGTTGAATAACTGTAATTTTCGACGGACTTAATATCATCAGGAACTTCATACTGATAAGTATAAATGAGGTAATCAGTTGAAGTTGAATTCTCCCATGACTGATTTGATAGCGTATTACCAGAAAGAGAGATGTTTTTATTTGCCAGAATAGCGCTAGCGTTATTCTCCAATTTTCCGGAGTAAATTGTCAGATTGCTACCCGAACTAATGCGAGCAGCTCCCCCGTTGGCTGAAACTGTACTAGTAGTTTGCTTTTGAGCAAATTTTTGCACAAGACCAGAAGCGAATGGGCGATATGACGCAGATGCTGGCCTTGTGGAACAATTACCAGATCCATTATGTCCTGCGGCAGAACAATGTTCAGTTTCCGGGAAATAAACTATGCCATAACTTCCATCTGCCATTTTATCAATTGAAATTGAAATTAATGAATCACCTAAGCCATCCATATTGAGAGGGTTATCTATTGTTGAAAATGCTGAAGTTAACCCCTCACGTTCATTTAGCAGTTGCGCTGTACGAATAGTGATATCACCGCGCGTGGTCTCGATATTCCCCGACGTATTAGTCACCTGGCTGTTGGCATTTCCCGCCGCGTCTTTCTGCATCCACAGGTTATTTCCGGCGAGGATATCGCCGCGCTGGTTGGTGATGATGTTGGCGTACAACGCCAGATTATTGGCAGCGTACAGCAGCGCGGTGTTGATGATGGAACCCGGCGCGCTGAGCGTCAGGGAACCGCGCGTGCCGGTAAAACCGTCAACGGTAATATTGCCGCGGCTGGCAATGTTGATATCGCCGCCGCCCTGAATGGTCCCCGCACCGTTAAGCGCCACGGTACTGCCGGAAAGCGTGCTCGCTCCGGTTCCGGTGGTGATCTGTCCGTTATTCGTTAACTGCCCACCCGCCGTCAGATTGACGGCCTGCCCCTGCATCACGCTGCGGTTATCGATCGCCCCATTGCTGCTGATCGCGAGCGTTTTACCCGCGGCCAGCGCCGTTTTACTGGTAAACGCGTTGGTAAGTTTTAAGGTCAAATTGCCGAGCGAGACGACCTGCCCGACAACATCCAGCCCTTTGCTGTCGAGCCACAGATCGCCGCCGCTGAACAGTTTACCCGCTGCGTTCTGATTCACCTGATCGGCATCAATCGTCAGCTGCGTATTGCCCAGCAGCGTGCCGCTGTTGGTCAACTGGGTGTAATTCACGGCAAGCGTGCCCGCCTGTGTAGTGCCCTGATGGGTAAGGGTGTTGCCCGTCAGCGTCGCCCGATCGGCGACCCAGGTGCCGCTGTTGGTGGCAGTCGCGGCGTTCAAAATGAGATTCGTCGCCTGCAGCCAGCCCGCGCCGGTGTACTGCGGCGTGGTCAGCGTGAAGCGCGCGCCGGACAACAGTTTGCCGTCGTTCCGCGCCTGGCTGGTAGCGGTGACGCTGGTTTCGCCGCCGCCCTGTATCAGCCCGTAGTTAAACAGGGAAGGGGTCGTTACCGTCAGCGCCTGACGGCTGACAATTTCCCCGCCCGCGTTATTGGTCAAATTGCCGCTGAGGCCAAGCGTGACGCCGTTATCGCCCTGCAAACGCCCGTTGTTGGTCAACGCACCGGTGGTGACCCCGAGCGTCGCACCCTGAATTTTGCCGTCGTTGCTGACGGACTGAGCGTTCACATTCAGCGCCCCGCCGGAGAGCATCGTCCCGCTCTGCTGCTGAGTTACTGCCCCCGTTTGCGCCAGCGTGAGGCCGTTAACGCCGCTGATCGCACCGCTGTTGCTGAGCGTCGTGCCTTTCAGCGTTAGATTTTTGGCCGCCCACTGCCCCTGATTGCTGAGCGACAGCGCCTGCAGCGTCGCCGTGCCCATCGCGGTAATTTTGCTGCCCGCACTGCTGGTCAGAGTATTCGCCAGCGTCAATTGCAGCGCATCAGCACTCTGCACCGCGCCGCTGTTCGTCAGCGACTGAGCGTTAAGCAGAATGTTTTGTCCCTGCCAACTTCCGGCGTTCGTCACGGCCCCGGACGTGATATTCAGCGTGCCCTGCGTGAGCAGCGCGCCGCTCGCACCGTTGATTAACTCCTGCTGCGGCGCGGCCATCGCCATACGCGCCATCAGCTGCTGACGGGCGTCGATCGTCAGGCTGTCCAGCCCGGTCAACGTTCCCTGGTTGTTGATGCTGGTCTGATGCAGGGCGAGATTTTTCCCCTGCACCGTGCCGCTGTTTTTCAGCATCGCGCCGCCGAGCGTCACGTCGCCTTCGCCGAGCAATTGCCCACGGTTATCCAGCGTTTGCGCCGTCACGTCCGCCGCGCCTTTGCTCATCAGCGACCCGTTTGAGGTGAGCGTCCCACCAACATTCGCGGTCAATCCGCCCAGGCTCAGAAGCGTTCCGCCGTGCGTCCAGCCGTCAGACGTGACCTCGACGCTGTTGCCCTGAAGCGTGCCCTGCGTGGTCAATTGGCCTGCATCCAGCGTTAACGTGCCGCCGGTCAGCGTGCGGGAGGTCGCCGTGGTGGCAAGCGTATCCCCGGTCAGCGTCAGGCCATCCGAGCCCTGCCATAGCCCGCTGTTAGTGAGATCGCGGGCATTCAGCGCCAGGGTTTTACCGGTCATACGGCCCGGGTTGAGGATGCTGTCAGCGCTGAAATTCAGCGCGCGGCCGCTCTGGATCTGTCCGCTGTTGGTCAGTTTGCCGCTGAACGTCCCGGTGAATCCGTTGAGTCCGTTGAGTGTTCCGCCGTTGTCCAGCGACGTCGCCGTGAGGCCAATCGTCGCCCCCTGTACTGCGCCAGCATTCGTCAGCTGGCCGCCGTTGAGCGTCAGCGCCCCGCCAGAAATCCACTTGCCCGCCGCGTCGTTGGTGATACGGCTGGCCGTCGCGTCGGCGTTGTCATTGCCCTGAACCAGCCCGCTGTTGCGAATATCCGTGCCGCTCAGGGACAAGGTTTTCCCCGCCAGCGTTCCGCTGTTGGTCAGCGTTGGCGCGTTCAGCGTCGCGCCGTTTTTGGCCACAATGCTACCCTGATTATTCAGCGTTTTGCTGAGCGCAAAATCCAGCGCATCCGCCTGAATATCGCCGCGGTTAAGCAGATCCTTTCCCTTCAGCGTGAAGCGCTGATTTACCTGCATCAGCCCGGCGTTGTCGAGCTTATCGAGATCCAGATCCAGCGCACCGCCGCTGACCAGCTGTCCGCTCTGCGCGTTCGTCAGGCTGCGGGTTGTCAGCGTCAGGCTGTCGTTACCCTGCAGGGTGCCGGTGTTGGTAAGCTGCGGGGTGTTGAGCGTCAACGATTTGGCTGCCAGCTGGCCGTCGTTAAACAGCTGCGCCGCCGTCAGTTCAAACAGATTTTGGCTGAGCATCGCGCCCTGATTATCCAGCCGCCCGTCGACGTTGAGTTTCAGGCGATCCAACGCCTGCACCGAGCCGCTGTTGGTCAGCGTGTCGGCAGTGAGCGCCGCGTCGCGCGACTGAATTTGCCCCTCATTGTTCAGACTGGTTCCGGAAAGCGTCAGCGTTTCACCACCCGTCACCTGGCCCTGCGCCTGGTTAGTAAACTGGTCTCCCGTCCAGGCCAACGCATCGCTGCCCTGCAACAGCCCGCTGTTGAGCAGATCGCCGTGCAGCGTCAACACTTTCGCCAGCAATTGTCCCTGGTTTGTGATGTTGGTGGCGTTCAGATCGAGCTGCTGCTGGCTCAGCACGCTGCCCTGATTAGAGAACGATCCGCTGACCTTTGCCGTCACGCCCGCTTCGCCCAGCGCGTTGCCGCTGTTGATCCACTCGCCCGTCGCCAGGTTGAGGGTTTTGCCCTGCAACAAACCGGCGTTGGTCAACGTGGCGTTTTGCAGATGCAGTTCACCGCCGGAGAGCAGCTTGCCCGACTGTTGGTTTTCAAGCCGTTTGCCCGTTGCGGTCAGCGCGTTTGTCCCTTGCAGCGTCCCGCTGTTGAGAATAGCGCCCGCGTTGAGTTGGGTGTTTGCCCCCGCCAGCAGCCCGCTGTTGAGCAGCTCTGGCGCGGTGAGCGTCAGGCCTTTTTTGGCGATAATTTTACCGTCAGCGCGGTTATTCATCTGGCGCGTCAGCGTGAAAAGCAGATCGGTGGCGCTCAGCTCACCTGCGTTCTCAAACGATGCGCCGCGCAGATCCAGCGTGCCGTCGCTGAGCAACGCACCGCTGTTGTGTATCTCTGCGGCGTTCAGCGTCAGCGCCTTATCGCCCTGCATCACGCCGTGGTTTTGCAGGCTATCTGCCGTCAGCTGCAGGGTGTTCGCCGCCATCTGACCGTCGTTAACCAGCGCCGTGCCCATAACATTCAACTGGTCATCTGCCAGCAAACGACCCGCCGTCTGATTCGCCAGGCTGGCGTTATCGAGACGCAGATTGACGCCGTTAATTTCGCCGGCGTTAGTCAGGGCATTGCCCTTCAGCCACAGATTTCCATCGGTGGTGATCAGTCCCTGGTTGGTGAGTTCCGGCAGATCGAGCGTCAGATCGCGAACGCTGTACAGCGCACCGCTGGCAAGGTTATCCAGCGCATCGGCGTGCAGGTTGAACTGGGTATTCGCCTGCAGCAGACCGCTGTTGGTGATGCGCTGCCCGTCAAGGGTCAGGCCGTCGGCCACCAGCGTTCCGCTGGACGTGATGAATTCCGGGGCGGTAAAAGTGATATTTTTGGCTTTCGCGATGCCGCTGTGGGTGATGCGTTGTCCGTGCAGAGAAATACTGTCCGCCGTGAATTCGCCGCCGCTGGTAATCCCTTCTGTGGCGCTAAACGTCAGCGTTTTCGCTGTTGATTGACCGTCGTGGTCGAGCGTCTGCGCCGTAACGTTAAGCGCCCCTTTCACCGCCTGAATGCCGTTGAGCGTGACGTTTTGCGCCTGCAACGTCAGATCCTGGCCGCTCTGGAGATGTGCATCCGCGCGAGTCTTCAGATTTTTGGCGCTGACGTTCAGCGCTCCTGCGGCATCCGTCTGGCCATTAAGATCCGCGAGCTGCGCGGCAGTCAGCTGGATATTGCCCTGGCTGGTGGTGCGCGACCCTTTGCCGCTGGTGAGACTGTCGGCGTTGACGCTCAGCGCTTTCGCTCCTGAAAGCAAACCGTTTTGCGCCAGCGCGCCGGTTTTGACCGTTAGCCCGCCATCAGCGAGCAAATCGCCGCTGTTTTGCAGCGTTTCGCTGACGTTGAGATCAACGTCCCCTTTGGCACTGAGCATACCCTGCTGGTTTAGCGTCCCGGCATTGATCGCCAGCTGGCTGCCGCTTTGCAGCGTGCCTTTATTGGTGAGGGTTTGACCTTGCAGCGTGACGCCGTTGCCCTGCAGCGAACCGCTGTTATTCAGCGCGCGCGTTTGCGCATCAACCCGACCTTTTGCCGCCAGTTGGCCGCTGTTATCAACGCTATTGCCGGAGATCGCCAGATCGCCAGCGGCATTGATTTGCCCCTGATTCGTTAGATTTTCACCTTCAAGACGAACGTTACCGCTGGCATCCGCGCGGTTGCGGTTGTCCAGCACCAGCTGTTGGCCTTTAAGCGTGAGATCTTTACCCGCCGACAACGACCCGGCGTTCGCCGTAAGCGTTCCGCCGCTGGTTAGCGTAGTGCTGGCATCGCTGCCCACCGCCGCGTTGGTGACAGTCATGCCCTGTCCGCTGGTGACGCTGAGTTCACCGCGACTGCTCAGGCTGCCGCCGTTAACGGTCAGGTTGTCGCCGGCCGCCAGCGTCATTTTTCCCTGCCCAACCAGCGTCGTGTTGGTGAGCGTCATCTCTTTCTGACTGGAGACAACCAGCGCGGCGCCGTTGCCCGATACGCCACCGCCGTTGATGTTCAGCTTACCGTTGCTGCTGAGCGTGGTATTTCCCTGGCCCACCAGCCTGGCATTCGTCAGCGCCATATCCTGGCTGCTGTTTACCGTCAGCGCGCCTTTGCTGGTCGCTCCGCCGCCAGTCGCCTGGAGTTTGCCGTCGCTCGTGAGGCGCATCTCGCCGCCGCTGGTGAGCGACGCGTTGTTGAGCATCATGTCCTGCGTACTGGCAACGTTCAGCGCGCCGCCCGCCTGTTGGCTGCCGTTGAGCGTCACGCCTGCGCCTTTCGCGGTTAGCGATCCGCTGGCAAGACTGTTGGCGACCGTCAGTTTGCCGCTGGCATCGAGCTGAATATCGCCCTGCCGCGCGTTAAGATTCCCGAGGTTAACGCCCACGCCTTTATCGCTCGACACCAGACGAATGCGGTTTGCGTACATCCCGCCCAGTGCACCCGTATCAACCGCCACGGTCGGCGTCGCACCCTGTCCGGCAATCGCTTTGACGCTGCCGTCCGCGCTCACACGATTCGCACCGGCGGTAACGCTCAGATCGTTGGCGTGAATGGCCGCATTGACCTCGGTCGCGCGGGAGATTATCGACAGTGCATCGCTTTTGCTGGCATCCAGCCCCTGACCTTCAACCGTAATCGCCCCTTTGGTGACGTCCAGCGCCATCAAATTACCGCTGGCATCAAACTGCGGCTTACCAGTGGTTAAGGTCACATTCGGCGTATTGATGAATCCGCAGCCGTTACACGTAATTCCGTAAGGGTTGGCGACCATGACGTTCGCCGCTTTCCCGCCGACTTCGGTATAGCCCTGAAGCTGCGAGCGGCTCCCGCCCGTCACTTCGTTGATAATCCCTTTCGCTTCACGCCCCGCCTGCAAATTGGGGTTGTTCTGGATCAGGCCGCCGAGCTGGGTTGCGGTCAGGCGATCGGTCGCGTTATTGAGGATCACGCCCTCTTTGCCGACGTTGTAGCTGTTGAACTGGTTATGGGAAATCCCCGCCCCGTTCGGCGTGGCGATATTCACCACCGGCACGCCGTTCCCGGCCTTGTCCATCGTGGTGTTGCCGGTCGGCGTCATTACCGCCGCAAAAGCCGGTGCCATCGGCTGCCAGATCATTACGCCGCAGACGACCCAGCTAATCAGACGCTGAGAGAAACGAACAGGAGGGTGACGGGTAGCCATAGTCGTATGATTCTCTTAAAGCATAAACGCGATGCGCCAGTTGACGCTGACGTGATCCGGGCCAAGCCAGTCAGGGTAATGCACCGGTGTACCCACTGAAATCTGGCTGCTGTACCAGCGGCCTGAACTGCTGAGGCCAACAGATGCGCCCCAGAGCGTGCCGGAGGCGAAGCGGTCCTCACGGTCTTTTTCGAGCCAGCCGCCGTCGAACGCGACGGTCGCGCTGACCTGTCCGATCACCGGCAACGTGAAAAGCGTGTAGCCGAGTTCATTGCGCAGATAGCCGCCGTTGTCGCCGGACAGATACTGTTCCTTAAAGCCACGCACTGAGCTTTCGCCGCCGAGCGTCAGGCGCTCTGCACCGTACAATCGGTCGGGCGACCACTGCCCGTAGACGCTGGTGAGCCATCCCAGATCCTGGGTTAGCGGGCGCTGAAAACTGGCGTTCAGGCTCCATTTGCGGAACAGCGCTCGCGGCGCGTCGCCGGTTTTGTCTTCATCGGTTTCGGCGTTAAACCAGGGCATGCCGTGGCTGTAGGTGGGGTTGAGTGTCGCCACGCCACCGGCCATTTTTTGCGTGTGGGTGATGCCAAGGATTAGACTGGAGAGATTCCGCGTGCTGCTTTGCAGCGGCGCATCGTTGAGCCAGTTTCGGCTTGAGCGTTGCACAACGCCTGCCGCCAGACCTGTTTTCACGTCGCCGTTGCGATAGACGACCCAGGAGGCGTTAAGGCGGTGCGTTTTGGTGTCACCCCTCGAAATCCACGGGTATCCAACGTTGTCGATTGTGGTGCGGTAGTTGCTCCACGCGTAGCTGTAGTCCAGCAATCCATAGCCGAACGGTACGCTGACGCCCGCCTGGAAATTTTGCGCGTCATAAGCACGGGCGAAATCGCTGCTGCGACCGCCGCTGACGAACCATTTATCGGCAATACCGAGCATATTATTGCCCGTCAGCGAGCCATTCAGTTGTTCTTCGCCGGTACTCTTCTGCCCGCTATTATCCAGACTGATTGATGCACTTAATGGAAATTCAGGCTGAGCGGTAAGATTAACCACTGAATAACCAGGCTGCGATGCCGGGATAATTTCAATTTGCACCGGCTGGACACGCAAACGATTAATTTGCTCCATACCTTGTTCAATATCCCGCAAATTAAGCACACGACCCTTCAGCCCCGGGAATGCCATTTTCAGCATCAAGGGTGTTTTACCGTCCAGGCGAATTTCAGCCAGTTTTCCTTCAAGTACGACAATATTGAGCTGACCGCTGGAAAGATCTTGTTCCGTCAGAAAGGCACGGCTGGTGATATAGCCCCGGCTGATATACCAGTCGGAAATGGCCGTGGTTAATTCGGTTATTTTTGCCATGTTCAGGCACTGGCCTTCCCACGGCGAAACCAGCGTGTGCTGGGCTTTGGCGGAAATTAAGGTCACACCCGATAAGGTGATATTATCGATACGAAAACACGGCCCAGATCCCGTGGACACTGACTTTTCAGGAGTTGGCGCGGGTAATAAAATACTGCGTTCCAGCTCATCACGCTGCTGCTGGTTTTGTAATAACAGCTGCTGTTGCTGCTGCTGAATAGCATCACGATCGCTTGGCAAAAGAGGTGCGGCGTGTAGCGTAAAAGAAAAAACGCCTATCGATAAAATAGCGTAAATATAATTTCTGGATGAAATTATTATAAATTTGAAGGTGCTAAACGCCCTGTCCATCTTTCCCTGAATGAAAACATGTCTGAATATTTCCGAGACTATAAGGCGAGTCTCAAATAAGGGGTACAAAATTTAAGTTAAGCGTTATTTTTTTGCAAAATATGTGATTTAGATTAAATATTACATTCAGCCTTAAAAAGATATTTAATATATCGGCAACGCATCAAATCCGTTTGTTTATCCCTGTGCCGCTGAACCGTCATATGTGCCGCCATTCTGCCACTTCCAGTAAAACCCTGCGGTGGCTTATTAACACCACCGCACCAGCAATTAACCCACATGCCACCAGGCACGCGAGCATCGCTTCTTAAGATTCCAGAACTTGACTGGCGTTTTCTCATAGTGTTTCACGACGCTATCCTCGCTGACGTTAGGGTCGGGGATAAAACTCGCTGGTACCTCAACAATCTTGCTGCCAGAGGCAATGTAATAGTATTTGCCAGCCTCAGGAATAAAGGAAGAGTCCGAATCGATCAGGTAGCTGCCCCTATTTTTGATCTGTGAAACAGAATACTGAGCACCAGGTTTAACCCTGCTGACAATCACTTTTCCTTTAGATTCGAGGAAATTCGATTCCAGCTGGTACCTGTCGACCATATCGTAGCAGGCATCTTTTTCATTAAATTTGTAGCTGCCCAGATAAATAGTGCCAACGTTGCCCTGCTGATTCAGGGTATAGATCGTTGCCGCATCGCTGCCCTGATAATTAGTATAATCAAGGGGTAATAACCGAGAACACGCACTTAGCGCCAGAGGAATAATGGCAGCGAGCACGATGCTTTTAATCTTCATTTTTTCTTTCCTTGTCTGTGCAAAATAAGCCACCCACCCCAATCAAAAACCGGGCGGGGAGCTTATTTTGCGTGCTTTCCTTAATACCAAAAGCCTATTAAACGACCACTCTATGCCGCTTATTAACCATTAACATGGTGTGGGTTTCATTCCCAGCCCGGAACTGCCCCGCCGTTAAAGATTTTTTCTGCCGCTTTCGCCACTTCCGGTGACTGATAGGACTGAATAAATTCTTTTACGTTCTCTGCATCTTTGTTGTCTTCACGGGTGACGACAATGTTCACGTAAGGTGAGTTTCCGTCTTCGATAAACACGCCGTCATGGACAGGCGACAGGCCCGTTTGTTGGAGATACGTGGTGCTGATAATCGCCACGTCTACTTTTGGGTCGTCCAGCACGCGCGGGAGCTGTGCGCCTTCCAGCTCCATGATTTTCAGGTTCTTAGGATTGGCGGTGATGTCCAGCGCCGTTGGCAGCAGCC
This sequence comes from Lelliottia sp. RD5, assembly GCF_056032945.1. Classification (NCBI taxonomy): domain Bacteria; kingdom Pseudomonadati; phylum Pseudomonadota; class Gammaproteobacteria; order Enterobacterales; family Enterobacteriaceae; genus Lelliottia; species Lelliottia sp. RD5. The sequence continues at coordinate 148,162 of NZ_JBVYHQ010000007.1, forward strand.
CGGTATCCGGTTTAAGCGCGATCAGCTTTTGATTTTGCAGCAGCAACAGCGCACGACCAAGATTGGTTGGGTCGTTTGGAATGGCAATCGTTGCGCCCTCTTTCAGCTCGGAAACGGATTTCACCTTGCGCGAATACCCGGCCATCGGAAAGACGAACGTATTGGCGACCGCCACCAGCTTATAGTTGTGCGCTTTGTTATCCTCGGCCAGGAAAGGGCGATGCTGGAACACGTTGGCGTCCAGTTCGCCCTGATTGGTCGCATCGTTTGGCAGGAGCGACCCGCTGAAGCCCACCAGCTCAACCTCCAGACCGTATTTCTCTTTCGCCACTTTTTTGGCGACTTCTGCCACATCTTGCTCTGCGCCGTTGATTACCCCGACTTTAATATGTTTAGCATTGCTGCCGCTTTGGTCACAGCCCGCGAGCAGCAGGCCCGCCAGCAGTAATGCGCCGAATTTCAGTTTCACGAGACCGCTCCTTTTGATAGACGTTTTCACGACTATATCGGTAACGCAGCGGCGCGCGAAAAACCGAAAAGGAATCAATCAGAAGAAAAAAATCTATCCCGCTCAACGGTGCTTTTTTTCATGGGCGATGAGCCACGCTTTACGCGCTATTCCGCCGCCATACCCGGTCAACGAACCGTCTTTGCCGATAATGCGATGGCAGGGAATGACGATCGCGACTCGGTTTGCGCCGTTTGCCCCCGCCACGGCACGCACCGCTGCGGGTTTGTCGATCTGTTTTGCCAGTGCCTGATAGTGGGACGTTTCGCCAAAAGACACGGTCTTTAACGCCTCCCAGACGGTGCGCTGAAATTCGCTTCCAGGCATATCGAGAGTGACATCGAATTGCTGACGAGTGCCTGCAAAATATTCCCCCATCTCCGCTTCCATCTGACGGGTATGCCGATTTTCACCCGCCATGATTCTGGCCTTCAGCAAACGCTGTAAGTCGCTGAACTCGGTTTCCAGCATCCGCCTGTCGACAAATTCCAGCAAACAGACGCCGCGCTCCGTCGCACACACAAACATCGGGCCGAGAGGCGTGGTAAAACGATGAATCAGAATCACCTGGCGGCTTTCACTCGGCGCATGTCCCGTGAGTTTTTTACAGGTGTAGCCAAATCCGCTTAAGGATTCATAACCGCTGTCGAACGCCACGTCGGTCGCCGTGCGGCCACTTTTTAGCTCCTGCAACGCCACGTTAACCCGCTGCATCCGCTGAAATGCCTGAAAGGTCATGCCGTGGTTTTGCAAAAACCAGCGGCGGACGCGTTCCGGGCCGATCCCTTTTTGGCGCAGCTCAGTGTCACTCACGCGCGCTTTTGGATTCTCGCGCAGCATACCGAGTGCCTGAGCAATAAAATCCGGGGCGGTAAAGGCATTTTCTGTGGGACGGCACACTTTGCAAGGGCGAAAACCCGCGTCCAGCGCAGATTTAAAATCATCATAAAAATCGACGTTTTCACGCTTTGGCTTGCGCGCCCGGCAGACCGAGATGCAGAAGACGCCGGTGGTTCTGACGCCCACGAAAAAGACGCCCGTGAACTCCGACGCACGGTCGAGCAACGCCTGATACCAGGTATCGCACTGGCTGCTGTCAGTGACTTTCATGGCTGAAAACTCCCGCGAAGGACTGCTCATTTTTGATCGTTAACAGTAAATCCTTTAGCCGCGTTTGTATCGAAGAATGGACAAAATTTCCCATGGAGATACGCCGCACGCCTGATTCGGCAAGCGTAGCGAAATCAGCCAGAGTGGGCATACACATCACATTTAGCGGCAGGGGAACATCACGAACGAGCGCGCGGATATCCTCTTCTCGGGTCACGCCTGGCACGAAAAAGCCGTCAGCGCCCTGCGCCGCATAAAGCTGGCCGCGGCGGCGGGTCTCGTTCAGCGCGTTGTCGTCATTTAACAGAAAACCGTCGGTGCGAATATTCAGGAACATTTCAGGGCACGCTTGACGAATTTGCCCGAGCTTTGTGGCAAATGCAGAAGCATTTTCCGGCTGACGTACGCCCTCAATCACTCGGCTGTCTTCAAGATTAACGCCCACGACGCCGAGCTGTGCCAGACGCTGAATATTTTCAATGATGCCGTTTGTCGTTTCGCTGTACCCGGATTCCAGATCGACGCTGAGCGGCAACGTGGTGACCGCCTGAATGCGCGTCACCATAAACAACAGCTCATCAAACGAGATCGCCTCGCCGTCTTCGTAACCCAGCAGGGCAGCAATCGCCGCGCTGGATGTACCGAGTGCAAGATATCCAGCCTGGTGGGCCGCCAGTGCGCTGCTGGCATCCCAGACGTTGGCGATAATGAGCGGTGCGGGTTTGTGATGAAGCGCGGCAAAATTCATGGTTGTCTCCGGTTATAGGGTGTGCCGGATGAGTGTGGCGCGTTCGGCTCATCCCCCACAACCGAAAATCGGACGACCATTTTTACGCGCTACGGATGCGCATTATCCCGGCGCAGCGGCGATTCGCGTAAAAACCATGACAGAGCAAACGCCAGCACCATAATCCCAGCCGCAATCATAAATACGGCGTGGATCGCAGAACCAAACGCGTCAAGATAGCCCAGGCGCAGGGCATCCGGCAGATGGTGAATAGCAACAGGATTGAGTTCACGCGGCAGTTCTGTACCTTCCGGTAAGCGTTCAATCAGTCCGGATTGCAGAACATGCGTGAACACAGCACCAAACAGCGCGACGCCAATCGCCCCGCCAATCGAGCGGAACAGCGTCACGCCGGATGTCGCCACGCCGTACTGGCTGGACGAGACGCTGTTTTGTACCGCCAGCACCAGCACCTGCATCACCAGCCCTAACCCCATTCCCAATACGCCGGTAAACAAGTACAGCTGCCAGGTCGGTGAATCAATGGTAATCCGTGTCAGTAACGCCATACCGATCACGCCCAAAAGGGTGCCGAGAATCGGAAACAGACGGTATTTTCCGGTACGGCTGATGATGCGTCCGCTGATGATAGAGGTCAGCAGCAGGCCGCCCATCAGTGGAATCAACTGGAGTCCCGCCTGCGTCGGGGTGGCGTTTTTGACCACCTGCAAATAGAGCGGCAGGAACGTCACTGAACCAAACAGCGACATCCCGATGATAAAGCCGATCAGACTGCACAGCAGAAAGCTGCGATCGCGGAACAGCGACAGGGGAATAATCGGCTCCCACGCCAGCCGCTCCTCATAAATAAACCCGGCAATCCCCGTCAGCCCGAAGGCTAAAATGCACCATAGCTGCGGATCGCTCCACTCGCGTATTGTGCCCCCTTCGGTGGTGAAAAGAATAATGCACAGCAGCGCCATGCTGAGATAAAACGCCCCGAGATAGTCGATCTCATGCGCGCTGCGTTTGCTACTGCTGTGGAACACCGCACCGATCACCAGCAGGGCGAATAGCCCAAGCGGCAGGTTGATATAGAAAATCCAGCGCCAGGAGGCGTGTTGCACGATAAACCCGCCGATCAGCGGCCCGATAACCGTAGCCAGACCAAACACGCCGCCAAACAGACCCTGATAACGGCCGCGATCGGCAGGAGGAATCACATCCGCCACCGCGGCCATGCTGATCACCATCAAGCCACCGCCGCCCAGCCCTTGCAAAGCGCGCATCAGCACCAGCTGGGTCATATTTTGCGCCAGCCCGCAGAGCGCGGAGCCCACAAGGAAGAGTACAATCGCGATTTGCAGAACAATTTTTCGGCCAAACAGATCGCCAAATTTACCGTATAAAGGCACCGCTATCGTTGAGCTGAGAATATAGGCGGTCACCACCCACGAGAGTTTATCCAGCCCGCCCAGCTCCCCGACAATCGTCGGCAGGGCAGTGGATACAATGGTCTGGTCGAGCGCCGACAGCAACATCACCAGCAGCAATGCGCTGAACAGCAGACGCACCGATGGCGCGTTTTGTTGCACAGCGTTTTGGGTTTGAGTCGAAGGTTCAGACTCCATAAAACACCACTTGAAATTAATTAATGAGATAATTAATATTCATCCAAGTGATGAACCACGTCAAGGAATCCGCGTACTATGCCAGCACAAAAGGACCATTCTGAATCCACGCCGCAAAGCCGTCGCCCCGGACGCCCGCGTGGAACAAAACCCACAGCCACCGGCCGGGAACGATTGCTGGACATTGCCCTTGATCTGTTTTCCCGCCAGGGCATCGCGAATACGTCCCTCAATGCCATTGCGAAAGAAGCGGGCGTGACGCCAGCAATGCTGCATTACTATTTCAATTCTCGTGAGCAATTACTCGACGCCATGGTCGAGGAGCGTTTCCTGCCACTTCGCAGCGCGATCGGCGCGGTTTTTGATGCACACCCAGATGATCCCGTCACGGCGCTGACATTAATGGTGAAAAAACTGGCCGAACTCGCCGGGCAATATCACTGGTTTGCGCCGCTGTGGATGCAGGAAGTGATTGGCGAAATGCCGGTGCTGCGCACCCATCTGCAGGCACGCTTTGGAGATGATAAATATCAGGCGACGCTTGCCAATATTGCGCGCTGGCAGCAGGAAGGCAAACTGAACCGCGAGCTTGCGCCAGAGCTGCTCTTCACCACCCTATTAAGCCTGGTACTGGTGCCGTTCTCGCGGATGCGAAACGACGAAAGGCTAAAAGCGCTCTCACCGGAGATTATCGTGAGACATGCGCTTGCGGTGATTGGCGAGGGGATCGGCGGTTAGAGCGCTTTCGACAGGTAATGCCGCTGCATGCCTTTTTGCGGAAAATCATCCAGCGTCATTTGCAGCCGATAGCCCTGCTTTTCATAAAACGGGCGGGCCTGAAAGCTAAACGTGTCCACCAGCGCATGGAGGCATCCCATGCGTTTTGCCTCTTCTTCGGCGGCCTGCATAATTTGGCTCCCAAGTCCGGTGCCGCGCGCATCGCTGCTAACCCACAAATAGTCAATGTTCAGCCATTCTCCTTTGCGGTTGCCCATCAGCCCACCGATCATCACGCCCTTTTCATCACGCGCATACACCGCAACGTCGCCGCTCACGTTGGCAAAGTTAATAAACTGACGGTTGTAAGAGCGTAATCCGCTCAGGAGTTCATCTTTCTCATGTGCGGTAATCGTGTTGGTGACGCTCAGTTGCATTTTATCTCCTTGTTTTTAGCCCAATGATTCTCTCAAGAATAATGCGCGGGTCCCGCGAATAGCAAACGCACAGCGTGTATTCGCGACAGCGAATAAATATTTTTTCAGGCAATAGAGAGCGGCAAAATCTGCGGCTACGCTTAAAACGTCTCATACCCGCGAACGATCAATTTCATACTTTCGACTTGAATCGCAACCATGAATGTAACGATATATTTCAGAAGACAATGCGTGTTTTTTTCGGGGGTTTCAATGAAAGTTGCACACCTGTTTTGCCTGGTTGTCTGTTTGCTTTTTGCCGCCTTCGCCCATGCGAAGGAGACGCGAGATCCGGCTAAAGATGAGAAAATTAAACAAGTCGTGATGAAAGATATCAAAAAAGTCTGTTCGCCTCAGAGCAAGCAGACGGATAAAGAGTGGCAGACCATGATTATGTCATCGGAGGCGAATAAGCTGCTGATTAAAAACGCCGTGCTGGCGATGGAACGCGACAATCTGGACAACTACTGGGAGGCGGTTGGAAAGGTCGATTGCATGGAGGATTACTGAGCGTGAAGCCTAAGCTTCACGCTTTTTTTTAACGCTTGCGGATATCCGGAATAATCAAATCACCACGCAAAACGTATGAGCCGAGCATCTGCGTTTTTTCATTGAGCCACGCCACAATACGCGCCGCCATGGCATCCATCGAATATTCAATCGCCGGAATTGTTGGAATCCCAGGCAGATGAAGCGAACCGGCCAGACTAAAGACCATGATGTCTTCCGGCACCGATTTATTGAACGCCTGCAGCTGCGGGATCACGCGATGTGCTTCTTGCTCATCAGCCACCAACAGCGCATTAAAATTCAGCGTCGTGGCGTTATTGAGCAATTCCTGCAACGCCACGGATGACGATGTGGCATCCATAAACACCAGATTACGATTAAACGGCAGGAAGTTTTTCTCCAGCGCGTGTTTGTAACCGAGCAGCACCTGATCGGCAAAGCCACTGCCCTGCGGCTGGATCAGCGCAATCTGGCGGCGGCCCTGGCTGGTCAGGTAATTACAGGCGGTTTCGGCGGCGAAGGCGTGATCAAACTGGATGCTATTGGCGTTTTCTGACTCCATGCAGTCCACCAGAATGACGTTTTCCTGATCGACTTGCAGAGGGAAGCGCGCACCGATAATCAGAATGTCATCGCACAGTCCGCAGGAGAGTTCATCAAGTGCATTAAGCACTTCACTTTTCGTGTTTGCGAAGCGCAGCAGCAGGTGTTTTTGGTGCTGACTGAGGTGTTTTTCCAGCGCGTACAGATAGCCCGTCGTCTGGTTGATATTATCCTGCGCGCAAATAACACCGATACAGCCGGTCGATTGGCTCAGCAGCGACTGCGCAATGACGTTTGGCCGATAGTTCAGCTCATCCGCCGCTTTTAATACGGCCTCACGGCTGGCTTCCTTAACGCCGCGCGACCCGCTCAACACCCGTGATACCGTGGCTTTTGACACCCCGGCCAGACGTGATACATCGTTGATTGTAGACATCATATTCCCCTGACAGGCCCCACGTAGCCTGTAATTCCCGTTACCGCTTCGGCTCACAATATAGCCAATCAGGAGTATATCCGTTTCCGTTTTCCATGGAAACCGATTTTCCGTTTCCACTCATTTTGATATTAAAAACGCCAAATTTCGTGACGCAAATCCTATTAATAAGCCCCATAAGTAACGGACTTTGAAGGATGTCACACTTCTGTCCTTTATGAATGGAAACCGGTTTCCATATGTTATCCAATCAGCCCCGCAATAACTTTTTACATTTATAGGATGGTTGTCGATGTTCAAGATTATGCTGTGCTGCTCTGCCGGGATGTCCACCAGCCTGCTGGTGAGGAAAATGGTCGAGGCAGCAGAAGAACGCGGTCTACCTGTGAAGATTGATGCGTACGGCGTGTCCGAATTTGATACGCAGTTTCCGCAATACCAGGTCGTGCTTCTCGGACCCCAAGTGAAATACATGTTAAAGACACTCGCAGACAAGGCTGCTACGCAAGGTATTCCGGTACAAGCCATCGATATGATGGACTACGGAATGCAGCGTGGTGATAAGGTTCTGGACTACGCTCTGTCGCTCATCGAAGCGGCACACTAAGAAGGTGTTCTCATGAGTTCGTTATATCAATCCATGGTTGCGGTGATCGAGCAGTCCATCACCCCGCTGGCGGCCAAACTGGGTCAGCAAAAGTACGTGATTGCGATCCGTGACGGCTTTACCGCCGCCCTGCCGTTTATGATCATCGGCTCGTTTATGCTGGTGTTCATCTTCCCGCCGTTCTCCGCGGATACGACCAACAGCTTTGCACGCGGCTGGCTTGATTTCTCCCAGACCTACCGCGAACAGCTGATGCTGCCGTTTAACCTCAGCATGGGCGTAATGACCTTCTTTATCTCGGTGGGTATTGGTGCAAGCCTGGGCCGCCAGTTTAATCTCGATCCGGTGATGTCAGGCCTGCTGGCGTTTATGGCGTTCCTGCTGGTCGCCGCCCCTTATGCCGACGGCAAAATCTCCACGCAGTACATGTCCGGCCAGGGCATTTTCACCGCGTTGATTACCGCTATCTACTCCACCCGCGTTTATGCGTGGCTGAAGGAAAACAAAGTAACAATCCGTCTGCCGAAAGAAGTCCCAACCGGCGTGGCGCGCTCCTTTGAAATCCTGATCCCTGTGATGGTCGTTATCGGTACACTGCACCCGCTGAACCTGTTCATCGAAGCGCAGACCGGCATGATTATCCCGCAGGCGATTATGCACCTGCTGGAGCCGCTGGTTTCTGCATCGGATTCCCTGCCAGCCATTCTGCTCTCCGTCCTGCTGTGCCAGATCTTCTGGTTCGCGGGTATCCACGGCTCGCTGATTGTCACCGGCATTATGAACCCGTTCTGGATGGCGAACCTGTCGGCAAACCAGGCTGCACTGGCGGCTGGCGCGGCGCTTCCACACGTTTATCTGCAAGGTTTCTGGGATCACTACCTGCTGATCGGTGGCGTGGGCTCGACTCTGCCGCTGGCGTTCCTGCTGCTGCGCAGCCGTGTGGCGCACCTGCGCACTATCGGCAAAATGGGTGTGGTGCCAAGCTTCTTTAACATCAACGAACCGATTCTGTTCGGCGCACCGATCATCATGAACCCAATGCTGTTCCTCCCGTTCGTGTTCGTGCCGTTGATTAACGCCTGCCTGGCGTATGGCGCAACTAAACTCGGCTGGATCGCACAAGTTGTATCTCTGACGCCATGGACTACGCCTGCCCCAATCGGCGCATCGTGGGCCGCCAACTGGGCGTTTAGTCCGGTCGTGATGTGCGTTATTTGTATGGTGATGTCAGCAATCATGTATCTGCCGTTCCTGCGTGCTTACGAGCGTTCTTTGATGAAAAACGAAGAACAAAAAGCCCAGGCAACCGTGGGTGCAGCTGAACCAGCCAGTAATTAAGTCAAAGAGGAAGCATCATGAAATATTCATTTCCCGATAACTTTTGGTGGGGTAGCGCAAGCTCCGCGTTGCAGACCGAAGGGGACCGCCCAAGCGACGGAAAGGGACTGACCACCTGGGATCACTGGTTCGGCCGCGAGCCAAACCGTTTTCACCAGGGCGTGGGGCCGCAGGATACCTCAACGTTCTGTCAGAACTGGAAAGCGGATATTCAGCTGTTGAAGCAGCTGAACCATAACAGCTTTCGCACCTCGATTAGCTGGGCGCGTCTGATTCCAGACGGTGTCGGTGAAGTGAATCCGCAGGCGGTAGACTTCTACAATCAGGTGTTCGACGAGCTGCTTGAACAGGGCATTACGCCGTTCATCACCCTGTTCCACTTCGATATGCCGATGGCGATGCAGGAGATGGGCGGCTGGGAAAACCGTGACGTCGTGGCGGCGTATTCCCGCTACGCACAGATTTGCTTTGAGCTGTTTGGCGATCGCGTGCTGCACTGGTTTACCTTCAACGAGCCGATTGTGCCGGTAGAAGGCGGTTATCTATACGACTTCCATTATCCGAACGTGGTTGATTTCCGCCGTGCGGCGACCGTCGCGTACAACACGGTGCTGGCTCATGCACAGGCGGTTCGCGCCTTCCGCGCCGGGCATTATCCCGGTGAAATTGGCATCGTGCTGAACCTGACGCCGTCGTATCCGCGGTCGCAAAACCCGCAGGATGTGAAAGCCGCGCACTACGCGGACCTGATGTTCAACCGCAGCTTCCTTGATCCGGTTCTGCGCGGCGAATATCCGGCCGATTTGGTCGCGCTGTTGAAGTCCTACGATCAGCTTCCTGCCTGTCAACCTGACGACAGCGCGGTGATTGCGGAAGGCACCATCGATTTGCTGGGCATTAACTACTATCAGCCGCGTCGCGTGAAATGTCGTGACAGCGCGGTGAATCCTAAGGCGCCGTTTATGCCGGAGTGGTTCTTTGATAATTACGAAATGCCAGGCCGTAAAATGAATCCGTACCGTGGCTGGGAAATCTACGAGCCGGGTATTTACGATATTCTCGTTAATCTGCGCGAAAATTACGGCAACCCACGCTGCTTTATTTCTGAAAATGGTATGGGTGTCGAAAACGAGCAGCGTTTTATTGAAAACGGTCAAATTAACGATCAGTATCGTATCGACTTTATTTCCGAACATCTTAAATGGGTACATAAAGGCATTAGCGAAGGCAGTAATTGTCTTGGTTACCATATGTGGACATTTATTGATAACTGGTCATGGTGTAATGCGTATAAAAACCGCTACGGCTTTATTCAGCTGGATCTGGCGACGCAGAAACGCACCATTAAGAAAAGTGGGGAATGGTTTGCTGCCACGTCTCTGAATAATAGTTTTGATAAAGAGTAATGAATGATGATCGCATTAGAAGAAGCCGTAATGGAAATTATCGTCAATGCGGGTCAGTCGCGCAGCCTGTGCTTTGAAGCACTGCACGCTGCGCGTCAGGGCAATCTTGACGAAGCGAAGAGTCTGCTGCGCGAGGCCGATGGCTACGCGCGCCAGGCGCACCATATGCAAACCAAGCTCATCGAACAGGACGCGGGCGAAGCCCGTCAGCCGATGACTTTAATTATGGTGCATGCCCAGGATCATTTAATGAACTCGCTGCTGGCCCGTGAATTATCCGAAGAGATTATTCACCTGTATCAGCGTTAATAATTAAATATCAGTGATGGAGAAATCGTTACGATAATACTGTAGACCCTCTGTACCTATAAAATATCGACCCCCCTTATTTTGGTGATAGCGACAATTCATGTCAGTCCAGAATGGGACGGTTATTGTCTGAATAAAATTTAAATATATTGAGATGACAATGAAAATTATTAAAAAACTTCCATTAACAATGGCGGTTATCGCCGCGCTTTGCCCAATTTCTGTACTTGCGCAGGATTTCACACAAGAGCAAATCGACGCCATTGTGGCCAAAGCGGTGGATAAAGCCCTGGCAGATCGTCAGGCAAAAATGGACGCTGCCGTCGCCAAAAAAGTCGACGTGGTGACGGAGCCGCAAAGCGCGGCGCAATCACCGGATATGGCGATTCCCTTTGGCGTTAAATTTACCGGTTATGCCCGCTACGGCGCGCACTTCCAGGCTGCCGACCAGAAATACGTCGCCGTCGACGGTTCCTATAATGGCGGCTCCGCGATTGGTCGTCTGGGTAACGAAGGCAACGGCGGTGAATTCCAGCTCTCAAAAGCCTTCAAAGGCGAGAACGGCGCGATCTGGGACATCAACGTCATGATCGACCACTGGGGTGACGAAGTTAACCTCAAAAAAGCCTACGCTGGCGTGACCAATATTATGGCATCCAACCCGAACGCCTATTTCTGGGCCGGTCGTGATTTCCACCAGCGTCCGCAACAGGGCATCAACGATTACTTCTGGATGAACCACGACGGCCAGGGCGCCGGGGTGAAGAACTTCGACATCGGCGGCGTGCAGTTTGACGTCGCAACGGTCGCCGCCGTTGAATCCTGTAATCCGGAAATTGAAAACGATGGCTCTAACCCATCGCGCATTTCCTGTACCGGCGGTTCCGGCACGGGCGATAAAGGCAACTATGCGGCAACCTCCAAAATTCACGGCATGAAAGTTGGTCCGTTGGATCTGGAACTGTACGCCAACTACGGCTTTGACTCGAAAGCCATCGAAAGCGATGAACGCCTGAACGCCTGGCAGGGCGGCGTGGTGCTGAGCCACACCAACGACAGCGGCGTGAACAAAGTGATCGCCCGTTACTCTGATAACTCAGACAACAGCGTGTTCAACAAAACCGAAGACTTGACCACGGTATACGCCAGCTTCGAAGGGTTGTATAAATTCACCCAGGCTACACAGGTGGAGTACATCCTGGCCTTCCACGACTATGACAATAGCCGCGACAACACCGACAACCGCAAAAACTACAACGCGATTGTGCGTCCAATGCACTGGTGGAACGACGTTCACTCTACCTGGCTGGAAGCAGGCTGGCAGCATGTTGACTATGACAACGGCGGCGATAACAAAGGCTGGAAGCTGACGCTTTCCCAGAACATGTCTATCGCAATGGGACCGGAATTCCGTCCGATGCTGCGCTTCTACGTGACCGGCGGCAAGGTGGATAACGAGCGTACCGCGCGCGTAAATGGCACCAAAGACGAAACGCTCGACGATTTCAACGTCGGCGCGATGTGGGAAGCCTGGTTCTAAGCAAGGCAAAAGCAAAACGGCAGCCAGAAGGCTGCCGTTTTTAGTGTCCGCCCCCTCTCCCCGTGGGAGAGGGCTGGGGTGAGGGCATCAGGTTACGCCGATGTCCGCCCGCGCCTTCTCGAATCCATCGAAATCAGCACGACCGACGAAACAATCAAGAACGTCCCCAGCCAGTCCGGCAACGAAAACGCCACGCCTAGTAGCATTACGGAAAGCAGCGCGCTGCTGAGCGGTTCGGCGCAGCTCAAAATACTCGCTTTAGGTCCGCCGATCATCTGCGCCCCTTTCAGATACAGGCTGAATGTCAGCGCCGTACCAATCACCACCAGATAGAAAAACGCCAGCAGCAGGCTGCCATCGATCACAAACGTGGTTCCGCGTCCGGCGTAGAACGGTGTAAGCATCAGCCCTGCGAGCAGCATACTCCAGCCGACAATCGGCAGCGTGCCGTAACGGGCAATCAGCGTGGAGGGATAGGTGGTGTAAAACGCGGCGGCAAAGGCCGAAGCGATACCCCACGCAAGCGCGGCCGGAGAAATGGTGAGCGACGTCGGATCGCCGTGCGTGACCAGCAGGAATGTGCCGATAAGCGACGTCATAATCGCCGCGAAGACAAATATCCCAGGACGCTTTTTACGCACCAGCGCGAACCACGCCACGATAATGGTTGGCGATAAAAATTGCAGCACGGTGGCGGTGGCGGCGTTAGATTTCTCAATCGTCACCAGGAAAGTGAGCTGCACAACCAGCGCGCCGAAAAGCGAGAAAATCAGCAGGCTAATGGCGTCTTTGCGATTTTTGATGACCGAGAAAATTTTGTCGCCGTGGACGAAGGATAATGTCAGCAGAATCACGCCGGTGAACAGCAGGCGGATCATAGTTAAATACGGCGAGGAGATCTGGCTTTTCTCCATGATGTACTGCGCGCAAACCCCTGAACTCCCCCATAAAACGGCGGCGATCAGGACGTTTAGCATCCCTTTTCTTGTGGAACCCATGTTCTCCCCTGCGATGTATTGGTCTCTTTTTCGGTCAACAGCATAGCATGGGATTTTACCTGATGCGGTGCGGTCTGAAGCCCTCCCCCCGGTCTGTACACCCACGGGGAGAGGAAGAAAATGCATCACTCACTCCGCTACAGGAGATAACGTGCATGATTTCCTCTCCCTGTTAGAGAGGGTTAGGGGAACCTACTTCGCCTTTACTTTTCCCGCCACCAGCAGCGCGGTGAGCAACATCAGCGTGCCGGACAGCACCAGCGGCGACGTCAGGCCTAAATTATCCAACGCGTAACCGCCTACTGCGGCACCACAGGTATTCGCTAGCTGAATGACAGCCACCTGGATAGATCCGGCTTTTTCTGCCTGATCGGCGAGTGAGCGGGTGATCCACGTTGACCAGCCAACCGGCACCAGCGCGAAGGCAAAGCCCCAGATAATCGCAATCGCAGACGCCACCCACTTATCGCTGCCCCAGAAAATCAGCACGGCGGCGCTTATCGCCAGCACCAGCGGTGCGCCCGCCAGCGCCACTTTGAGCGAGCGTTTCAGGAACTGCGCCGACAGTGACGTACCGACAAAACTGGCGATACCAAAGCTCAACAGCACCAGAGTCAGGCCGTCGACGTCAAAGCCCGAAAGCGTGGTGAAAATCGGACGAATATAGGTGAAGAACGCAAACTGCCCGGCAAAGGCCATAAAGATAGCGGTCATCCCCGCCAGCACGCCAGGGCGTTTGAGCAGGCTAAACATATTCTCTTTGTGGTGCGCAGGCTCACCTGGCAGCGACGGCAGCGCTTTCCACACCCAGAAAATACACAACACGCCCATCACCGCTGCGCCGTTAAACACATTGCGCCAGCCAATAATTCCGCCGAGGAAACTGCCCAGGGGCGCGGCGATCACCAGCGCGATTGAGACTGCGCCGAAGATAACGGACAGCGCTTTTGGCACTTTTCGCGCCGGCACCAGGCGCATCGTCAGCGACGCCGACATCGCCCAGAATCCGCCTAATCCCAACCCCAGGCAGGCTCGCCCCAACAGCAGCAGGGTAAAGTTATTGGCAAACGACACCAGCACGCAGGAGAGAGTTAACAGCACCGCGAACAAAATGACCACTTTGCGGCGATCGACAGTCCCGATGACCTGGGTGATAAACAGGCTGGCGAACATTGCAACAAATGCCGTGACGGTAACGGACTGGCCGGCCACGCCTTCGGAAATCCCCAGATCCTGCGCCATCGGCGTGAGCAGGCTAACCGGCAGAAATTCCACGGTAATCAGGCAGGCGACGCAAAACGCCACGGAAAAAACCGCCGACCAGTTCGGGCGCGAGACCTCTTTGGTATGCGGTGTGGGCGTTGATGGAGTGTGTTCTGTCATGGCGTTACCTGATGATAAACGTGCGGAAAAGTCGCACAGTTTAGCATCAAAAGTGTGACCAATTTAACGTTTTGACAACTTTTGTGGTTTTGCCAGGCGGCGCGGCCAGCCCATTTTGATGCCGATACGCTGCCCGACAAGACGGATAGCGCTTGCGTGCATCCGATGAAATCAGTGCAAAAAGAACACGCCCTCTTCCGGTAGGAACAATTGGTTGTAGCGCAGCTGGAAGGCGTTCAGCTCATGCGCTTCCGGCTCCATTTCGCGCATAAAACCGAGCGCCAGGCGAATTTGTGCGTCGGTTATTGGCGCGGCCAGACGCGCTTTGCGCAGCAATCGATGCCAGGTTTGCAGATTATCTTCGCTGCCATCAACGATGCAGACCTGCCAGATCAGCAAGACCTGCGCGGCGTTTTGCAGATGGGCCTCATCCGGACGCTCAAGATAGCGGATAAACTCATTGCCTGCGGTTTTACCAAACTGGTCAATCATCGATTCCAGCGGCACCGGCGTGATACCCAGACGTTCACTTAAACGTTTGATGGCGCGGCGGGAATCGGACGTCAGGATGCGAAATCCAACGATAAACACCACTGCGAGGGTGGCCAGCATTATCCAGACCATGCGTTCTCCTTAATTTTAGCCGCTCATGATATCGGGAAACGCGCAGGGTCAACAGCGGGCGACACGATAATAGTGAACTGGAAAAATTGGAAAGGTGTCGAAAACAGAAACGGCAGGCTTGAAGAGCGACGCTCTGGTCAAAAGGCATAAAAAAGCCCGGCGGTCAGCCGGGCAACGCATTACTGCATACTCAAGCCATTTTCAGGCGCTGGATACGTTTCTCGCGGCGGATTTTGCGCTCTTCCAGTACGGCGACCATCGCCATCAGGCAGATACAGGCAATCGCGGCGGCGTCCAGCGCGGCGAAGGTGCCCGCCCAGCCGGTCAGACCGAAAATCGGGGTGCCGTCGGCAATCATTCCCAGGCCTAATTTTGCGAAACTGTCGCCGATCAGATAGGCGAAGGTGCCTTTAATCCCATCGGCTGCGCCGATCGCTTTTTTCGGCACAAATCCGACGGCCGCGACGCCAATCAACAGCTGCGGGCCAAACACCAGGAAGCCAAGCGCAAACAACGACGCCAGATACACATATTGATTGCTGGCGTGCTGATAAACACCGAGCGTGGCGATGATCAGTGCCAACGCAACACACGCTACCAGCGCGCGGCGACCGTTCGCCAGATCCGACAGCCAGCCCCACAGCAGCGTGCCAACCAGCGCACCCACTTCAAACAGGGTAAAGCCCTGAATCGCCACCTCTTTCGACAGCTTCAATTCCTGGAAGGCATACACGGTTGACCACTGATCGATACCGATGCGCACCACGTACAGGAAGATATTGGAGAAACACAGCAGCCAGATGACTTTGTTTTTCAGCACATACTCCACGAAGATCTGCCATTTGGTCATCGACTCATCTTCGGCTTCTTTGTCTTCTTCGCTCAGCTCTTCGTCAAACAGCTCTTCCGCTTTGCCCAGGCCATAGGATTCCGGGGAGTCGCTGCCGTAGCGCAGGCCGATAAAGCCCACAATCAGCGCGATAATCGACGGGAAAATAAACATACCAATGACGTGACCGTCGAACAGGACGTTTGCGCCGAACAGCGCCACGCCTGCTGCACCCGCCCCGCCGAGGTTGTGGGAGATATTCCACATGCCGAGGTAAGACCCACGCTTGCGACGCGGCGTCCATTTGGTGATGGTCGAATAGCTGCACGACCCGCCGGTGCTCTGGAAGAATCCGCTCAGGGCATAGAACGCGATCATCATAAACAGGCTGACCGAGCCGGTGCCCATGCTGGCGCTAAAGCCGAGCATACAAATGGCAGAGAGGATCAGCATAAACGGCAGGAACTGTTTGGTATTTTTGCCGTCCGCGTAATAGGACACCACCGTTTTGCCTACGCCGTAGGTGATGGAAAAGCCCAGACCGATCATCCCCAGCTGCGTCATGCTCAGCCCGTAAGTGGTGATCATATCGTTCTGTGCGATGTTGAAGTTTTTGCGGATCAGATACATGGTCAGGTAGCCGATAAAGACCACCAGATAGGACTGCATGAACGGCTTAAACCACATCTTGCGCCGCACATCGAGCGGCAGATCCAGGGTCGGCTTGCGCACCTGATTGAGGAAGGCCAGCATGGGTATCTCCTGAGCTGATTTTTTGTCCTGCGAATGGCTGGCATTGTAAAAATCAGCGGAGAGACTCGCCTGAGACAGCGTCCAGGCGAAACCGAGAAAATTTCTTAGTTTTGCCCCGGTTGGGGTGAAAAGGTGAGGCGCATCACGCTTCGCTCACCGCGCGCGGGGCTTGAGCATTCAAAAATGGCAACAACAAGAGGGCTGAAATCCCCGCCGCGATGGCGATGACCGCAAAGAAACCGCTCCAGTGCCAGACGTCGATCACCCGCGCCAGCGGCCAGCCAGAAAGCGACGCACCCAGATAGGCAAACAGGCCGACAAAGCCCGTTGCCGCACCCGCCGCCTCTTTGTGAGAACACTCTGCCGCCGCCATGCCGATCAGCATTTGCGGGCCGAACACGAAGAAACCGGTGGTGAAGAAACACGCCGCCTGCATCACATAGCTGGCGAACGGCATCAGCCATAGCGACCCCACGGAGAGCAGGATCCCGGCGGCAAAAATCAGGTTCATCGGGCCACGATTGCCGTTGAACAGTTTGTCCGACCCCCAGCCTGCGACCAGCGCGCCGATAAAACCGCCCAGCTCAAACATCGTCACCGCCGAGTTGGCCGTCACCAGATCCACGCCCAGCGTCTCGGACATGTACAAATTGCCCCAATCGTTGATTGCCGCGCGCACCACGTACACCAGCACGTAGCACAGCGATAACAGCCAGATGTACGGGTTGAGCAGTACGTATTTGGTGAGGATCTCTTTGCGGGTAAGTCCTGCCCCCTCCTGCTGCTGGGCGATTTCCATTTCGTCATGCCGCCAGTCGCCCACCTCCGGCAGACCGACGGTTTGCGGCCTGTCGCGCAGACGCCAGCAGAGGAACAGCCCGGCGAGAATCGCCAGCCCGCCCGCAATCATCATCCCGGTCCGCCAGCCATAGTGCAGCGCTGTCGCACCAACCACCATCGGGATCAGCGCCCCGCCGACGTTATGCGCCGTATTCCAGATGGCCCACCAGCCGCCGCGCTCGTTGCGTGAATACCAGGTGGTCAGCAGACGGGCGCACACCGGCGCGCCCCATCCCTGGAAAAAGGCGTTCAGCGCCCATAGCAATGCAAACGCCCACAGCGACGTCGAAAAGCCGAACAGGATATTCACCACGCCGGTGGCAATCAGCCCAAGACCCATAAAATAGCGGGCGTTGGAGCGGTCGCTGACGATGCCGGAGAAAAACTTCGACAACCCATAAGTGATGTAAAACAGCGTTGCCAGCAGGCCGATATCGGTGCGCGTCATCACGCCGCTGGCGAGAATTTCCGGCGCGGCGGCGTTAAAGCTTTTGCGGGTGAAATAGAACAGCGCGTAGCCCAGCCAGATGGTCATCAAAATATGGCGTCGCCAGTAGCGATAGCGCGCGTCGATTTCCGCTTTATCGCCCATCGGCGCGGCGTTTGCAGGCGTTTTTAGGAAGGTAAACATCATCGGTCCTTAGGCAACGCGTCGCGGCAAACTGACGCTGACGCGCGTGCCGTGGGTGCATGAAATCGCCAGCGTGCCGCCGAGCGCCGTCACGCGCTCGCGCATCCCCGCCAGGCCAAAGCCCTGCTGGCCTGACCCTGGCGGCAAGCCGCAGCCATCGTCTTCGATAAGCAGCATTAGCCGCTCATCCTGTTGCCAGCCCTTCAGCGTCACCGCGCGGGCGTTTGCGTGCTTGACGATATTATTCAGCCCTTCCTGACAGACGCGGAACAGCGTGACACGCTGGCCTTCGCTCAGGGTTGATTCGTCGATGTGCCACTCGAGATGGCTGACGATACCGCGACTTTCCAGCTCCATCTCACGCATCAGAGAACGCACCGCCTGTTCAAGCGTGAGGTCGTCGAGCTGGCGCGGACGTAAACGCCCAAGCAAACGGCGCACCGAATCGTACACCCCGAGCGAAAGCTGCTCGATATGCGCCCCGCTCTGGATCACCCCGCCGTTTTCCGGCGCAAGGCGCTGAACAATCCCTGCCTGGGTGCGAATGGCGGTAATTGTCTGGCCGATATCGTCGTGCAGTTCACGCGCCACTTCCTGCCGCACGCTCTCTTCGGTTTCGACCAGCCGTTCTGCCAGACGTCGGTTGCGTGCCAGCTCGTTTTGCAATGACTGATTGAGTTCACGCAGGCGCTGAATACCCGCACCCAGCAGCAGCCCGGTCAGGCTTTGCGCCAATAGCGAGAGCAATAAATCGACGGGATGATCGTGCCAGGTCTGGCTGGCAATCAGGGCGATAGCGTTCATCAGCGTGGCGATAAGCGCCCCTTGCCAGCCGTAGTGCCACGCCAGCGCAATAATCGGCAACGCCAGACAAAACGGCGTAAAGCGCGAAAGCTCAGCGGGCAGGCCGAGCTGTAGCCAGAGGCTGACCACAAACAGCAGCAGATACCAGATCAGATGCCGGGCGCGCCAGTTCACCGGCTGGGAAACCAGCGCAGGCCCGAGCGGCTGCCAGACGGTGCTGGTGAGATAGTGCCAAATCACGAGGCAAGTGGGCGCGAGCGTCAACCCGCCGGTGAGCGTCAGCAGCAGGGCGTTGAGCATGTCTTGCTGGCCTAACCACGGCAGTGACTGCAAGAGCGCGGCGGCAATCAGCGCCGCGCCCTGACCGAGCAACGTGCGCCAGTCGCGCTGGTGGCGATAGCGCGAGATCAGCGCCACGGGCAGGAGCGTCAACACGCCGCCGAGAATCAGCAAAGGCAGATGCGCCAGCGCCACTTCCTGTGCGAGCCAGAACAGCATTAACCATTCCGCGCCCAGCAACACGGGCCAGTAACCGCGCGGGCATTGCAGCATCAGTCCGAGGCGCAGGCCAAACGGGAACAGCAACACGGACAGCTCGGGTCGTTCGACCAGATGCAGGCTGATGCTCCACAGGCAAAACCAGGCGGCAGAGAAGATAAAGAAACTTGCGACACCGGAGACCAGTCGCGAGAAAAACGGATTCATTGCCAGCCGTCAAACATGCGGCGCGCCAGTTCGACGTCATTGCTCACGTCGAGTTTCTCCATCAGATTGGCGCGGTGGACGTGAACGGTTTTGGGTGATAACCCCAGCTCGACGGCGATTTCTTTCACCGCCATTCCCTGCGCCAGCTTTTCTGCCACCTGCCGCTCGCGTTTCGTCAGCGGGTCCTGACGCCCTGCCGCAAGCTTAATGGCGATCTCCGGCGTGAGATAACAGCCGCCCGCCGAAACGGTGCGCACCGCAGAAATCAGTTCATCGGGGCTACAGCGTTTAGACAGAAACCCGCGCGCGCCAGCGTTAAGCGCCTGTTCCACCAGCGCCGGACTGTCGTGCACCGAGAGCATGATGGTCGACAGACCTTTTGGCAGTTGGCTGAGCAATTCCAGTCCGGAAAGGTCCGGCATCGAGATATCACAAATACAGACCTGCACACCGCGCCCCGGCAGACCCACCAGCGCGTCGCGGCCCGAACCGAATTCGGCGACGACCTGGAAATCCGGCTCCAGACTCAGAAGCTGGGCAAAACCGGAGCGGACGATAAGGTGATCGTCGATGAGGGCGATGGTGGTCATGTTGCAGTCCTGGCGGGTTAAAAAACGCGCTTACCATAACGGTATGCGCGTCGTCCTTCAAGCTGCCTCAACGATGGCGGCGTCTGCTCACCCCAGTCACTGACCTGAGCCAGGCCCCGGGTATCCGCGCATTTGCCGCCTTGAGGCAACGTGAATGATTTTGCGTATTAGCGCGTAACCATTCCGGCGATGAGCCGTTTATTCAAAGAACACTGAAATTTTGTTGAACATGGTGGGATCGGACTGGTTGCGCACCACTTTGGTGACATCTTCCAGCTTATCGATCTGGGCCATCATCTGTTCGAGGCGCTGATCGTCATTCACTAAGAGCCAAATGCGGCTGTGTTCGCTGCCCTGAATTGGCAAGCAGAGAATGCCTTCGACGTTAAACGCACGGCGGGCAAACAGCCCGCAGACGTGAGTCATGACGCCAGGGTGGTTGCGGACGGTGAGTTCCAGAATGACGTTATCATGTTGTTTCTGCATGGTTTATTCCCCCACCATTTCAGTATTGGCCGCACCTGGCGGGACCATCGGATAGACTTTTTGCTGTGGATCGATACGCACGTGGATCAGCGCCGGTCCTGGGCGCGAAATCGCGTCCTGCAACGCCGCATGCGGATCGGCTTCCGCGTTCAAATCGCAGGCGTGCAGACCAAAGCCCGCGGCGATCTGCATAAAGTTGATCATCCCCGGATAGGTCGCAGCAAACACCCCCTGCGTGTAGAACAGGCTCTGCTGCTGATGCACTAAACCCAGCGCCTCGTTGTTCATCAGAATGATTTTTACATCCAGCTGATTTTCAGCCGCCGTCGCCATTTCCTGAATGTTCATCATCAGGCTGCCGTCGCCGGAGAAGCAAATCACTTTGCGATCCGGATTGGCCAGCGCCGCGCCGACCGCAGCAGGCAAACCAAAGCCCATCGTCCCCAGCCCGCCGGACGTCAGCCACTGGCGCGGACGGTTCAGCGGATAGGCCTGCGCGGTCCACATCTGGTGCTGGCCGACGTCGGTGGTGATGATAGCGCTGTCGTCAACGCAGGCGGCCACGGCGTTGATCAGCCCGTAATGGCTCAGCGGATCGCCTTCGGTTGGGATCGCGCTCGGGAATTCACGTTGCAGATCGGCCACCAGTTGGCGCCATTCTGCATGTTCATTCTCATGCGTTTGCGGAATTAATTGCGCCAGAACCTCGGCGACATCGCCCTGAATTGCTACGTGCGGCTGCTTGATTTTACCGAGTTCAGAGCGATCGATATCGACATGAATAATTTTGGCGTTCGGGCAGAACTGCGCGGTTTTACCAATCGCCCGGTCATCAAAACGTGCACCGAGAACAATCAGCAAATCAGACTCTTGCAGAATATAGTTAGTGCTGCGCGCGCCGTGCATCCCCAGCATGCCCAACGACAGCGGATGCGCTTTTGGTAACATCCCGAGCGCCATTAAGGTCATGGTGGTTGGCAGATGGGCTTTTTCAGCAAATTCACGTACGGCTTCAGAAGCGTCGATTGCTCCACCGCCCAAATACAACACCGGGCGTTTGGCGGCGTTAATCATCGCTGCTGCGTCACGTACGCTGTCGGCGCTAAATTCTGGCGCGGGTGCACGGTCACCCGGCTCCGGGAAAACGTCGATATCGATTTCAGCGGTTTGCACATCCTTAGGAATGTCTATCCACACCGGGCCTGGGCGGCCGGATTGTGCGATACGAAACGCATCGCTAATAACCTGCGGTAATTCGGCGATATCGCGAACTAAATAGTTATGTTTGGTGATGGGGATAGAGATGCCGTAGGTGTCGACTTCCTGGAACGCATCGGTACCGATCATCGAAGAAGGGACCTGGCCGGTGATACAAATCAACGGGATGGAGTCGAGGCGCGCATCGGCGATAGCAGTGACCAGGTTGGTCGCGCCCGGTCCGCTACAGGCCATGCAGACTGCCGGCTTGCCCTGCGTTCGCGCCATTCCTTGCGCGATAAAACCTGCACCCTGTTCGTGCCGCGCCAGTACATGGCGGATTTGCGTGCTTTGGCTTAACGCGTCATACAGCGGCAGAACGGTACCGCCAGGGATTCCAGAAACGATGGAAATGCCCTGTCGTTCCAGTAAATGAACGATTAATTGCGCGCCAGTGAAACGCGTCTTGGTTGTTGTCTTGCCCGAACTTGTCATGCTCCAGTCCTTTTCTTCTGAGCCGACTTTACGCGTCGTCGTTCACGTTGCAGATGTATTGGCTGCGTTCACTCACGCCGGTCACGTACCTGTGTACGATCCCGGAGATTTGCTCACTTGCCGCCTTCCTGCAACCCGAACGACTTAGCGTTTCCGGGGGGCGTTTAAAACTAAAAACCCCGCCCGGTTTGCGCCGGCGGGGTTTTGGATTCGTGTGTTGATCCAGTCCCTACGGCGCATTGCCGACGACCACCACCATACGCACGACGACCACTGCGGCTGGTAGCGCAGTTTTTAGTAGGGTCGACGTCATCATGGAAGTTGTCATTTAGGACCTGTGTTTGGAATCATTGATGGAATTTATACAACCACAGGTTCCTGAGCGTGACAATGGAAATATTTTCATCTGGTCAAAAATGCTTCAGGGATCACGTTTCAGTACGTTGCTCGCTCATTCCAGGAGTCACTATAGATGATATTGCCGTCGCAATGCTTCCAGGTGATTTTCTCGTAGCGTATTAGAACCGTTTCAAGGTGTGTTCCGGTGTTTGCGTCGGGATACAGGTCTGGTGTGATTGAGGTTATTTTCACATTCTCCAGGAGGATATTAAAATATTCCTGTTCTAAACCCGCCTCATTAATCTGATACATCTTAATGGTGGCTGACTGGAGCGTTCTTCCCGTACTCAGCGCCCGAAATAAAATCGGGGTTACACGATCAAATTCCTTCTGAAACATGACGGGCATGTGTATGCGCGTGCCCGTCAATTTCCCGGTATTCCCGTCTACCGGGATGTTTACATTATGAGTGAACGATTTGAGTTCAATTGCGCCTTCACGCCCTGACACAAGGCAAGGACCAATCATGGGAGAACCATTTTCATCATTTAGAAATAAATAAGCCGGATTTGACATAAAAACTCCTTTTTATAAAATTCAATCGTATTTATCAAAGCGGCCGAAAATTATCGGATGGACAATAATAAATACCACGATAGCAATGAACGTTAGTAACACCCAGTGGTCAGGCAACAACCACAGGAACAAAGAGGCGCATGCAAAAATATAAACGGGGAATAAAATATCCGTAAATAGAATTGATAGCAGACTCTTAAACATGCTACTTGTCCTTTAAGTCGTCATAAATCGCATCGAAATCCCTGTAGAATCCCATTTGCACCTTCTTAATGAGTTCAGACAGGAATGGCTCAAAAAAGTAGTAAAGCATCTCCAGATGTGCGGCATAGAGGGTGGCGTAATATTTTGGGTCCAACGTTTTCAGGCGACGGGCAGCAAGAGCACACTTCTGGTCCGTGCCAATCAGTTGAAGCGCCATGACAACGTTAGGTACGCGGCGTGCAAGCCGCTCGACGACAATTTCTGAGAGCAGACCAGATTCGGAAAGATATATTGCCAGCCCCCATGCTATCGCTAAACGCGCTGCCTTGCTTGTCGGTATGTTTTTAACAAGCCCGGTTAATTTTGTATCCGTCTTGCGAACGCGATTTTGTTCATTTCCATTTTCAGAGTCCGTTATAATACCTTCAAAATAAAGATAGAGCATGTGTGCTATTACATCGCGATAACGGTAAACAGACACAATTGAGAGGTACATCCTCTTTTCTTCTGAAAGAAGCTCATCACATACATCGTGATTGCTGGGGATTAAGCATGATGAGTACCAGCTTACACGTTCCATTCCTGAGTAAATATCAGAGCCGATCCCCTTTAATGCTTTCCATGTCCCTGTAATGCCTTGCTGTCCATAAATAGCCAACTGCCTGTCACTCTGGAACTTCATCTTTAAATAATCAGATGCTTGCATAATGTATCCATACAGTATTTTCGGCCCTAGAAATATACAATGAAAATCTCTGGAATTCAAACCAGTGAAATTATTTAAACTAAACATTCACGTAAATAATAAGTTGGCTAGCTTTTATTTATTACTATTATAGGCGGAACAATTTAATTACTTGAGGGCTATTAGTCGTTATATGAGTTTATAAATTTAGTGGTGTTATCTTACAAAATGAGCCTAATACCTCTCCTTTAAATAGAGTTGCTTAAGCGATCCTAACTAGTCCACAGCGAAGCCAAATAGCAGAACCCTCGCTAATCCAGCAGTTTTTATGGATAGAACAGAAAACAAAAAACCCCGCCGGAGCGAGGTTTTTTCAGGGTTATGCGGTTGGTTTCCGCAGAACACACTGTGTTACGTCAACGCACAAAGTATACGCGATCGGCGACGAACGCGCAATTTCAGGCACGGATTTTGACGTAATGGAGTATGGATCGCCCGTCGAATTTTGTCCACAAATACCTGTTCATGCATACAGTATTTATCTATACTGATTTTGTTCGCAGTGCGTAAGGGGGCCGCAAGCAGTACACCGGCGCAACGAAGTCCTGGCTGAAACGGGTGGTGCCGTCAGTGCCTTAACCCCTGAAGTGAGCACACTGTGTTACGTCAATAAAGGTGCTGGCAACAGGCGGCGGAGAGGTACGTCAGCACCGTGCTCCTTTGACTAAAAGGAGACGCGTATGGGCGCCGTGGATATGGTGATACTTATCCTCAGACTCATTGTTGCGGTACTGCAACTGCTTGATGCCGTCCTGAAATACCTGCGGTAATTCAGGTTCAAGTCGCACCTGAGAGGGGCGGGCAACCGCCCCTCTTTAATCACGAGGGAATGCTATGTCGCGTTTATTAATTGAGCCTATTACCCCTGATGAACCGGGCTATATTGCCTTAAAAGCGGAAAGCCTCGCGCTAAATTTCACTATGCTGCGCAGGCTCGAAGAGAACTGGCAGCGCGGTGAAAACCGCTTTAACGCGCCGGGTGAAAAGCTGCTGGGTGCATTTCTGAACGGGAAGCTGGTCGGCGTGTGCGGAATCAACCGCGATCCCTTTAGCCAGCAGCCTCGGGCTGGGCGCATCCGCCATCTTTACATCAGCGAAAAGTGCCGTGGCCTGGGGATCGGCAAACAGCTGCTTGCGGTGGTAATGGCCGATGCCAGCATCTGGTTTGATTTCCTCAATACTCATGCACCAAAGGCCGCGTACGGATTTTACCATCGTGCTGGGTTTAGCCTGGTCGCCGATGAGCCGCGCATCACACACCGCCTTTTTTGCGCGGTATAACGCCCCCCGTTTACCTGGCCTGCTGGCAACATAAGTTGCCGAGCATTGTTTATAAATCCTGCCTTATCCCGCTCAATCATTCACCTTTGTAATGATTAATTCGTCACGCTGCTGTGGTAGATTCCACGCACAATTACGGCAAACCGTAGTCACTTATTCTTCATTTATCTCTTTTGGCGAACGTATTTAGCGACATGAAAAAACAACGGAACGTTAATTTACTGTTGATGCTGGTGTTACTGGTGGCCGTCGGTCAGATGGCGCAAACCATTTATATTCCGGCCATTGCCGACATGGCAAAGGATCTCAGCGTGCGCGAAGGCGCAGTCCAGAGCGTAATGGCCGCCTATCTGCTGACCTATGGCGTATCGCAACTCTTCTACGGGCCGCTGTCCGACCGCGTCGGGCGTCGTCCGGTGATCCTGGTTGGGATGTCGATTTTCATGCTCGCCACGGCGATCGCCATGACGACGCACAGCCTGACCCTTCTGATTGCCGCCAGCGCGCTGCAAGGCATGGGAACCGGCGTGGGCGGTGTTATGGCCAGAACGCTGCCGCGCGATATGTATCAAGGCACGCAGCTGCGCCACGCGAATAGCCTGCTGAACATGGGTATTCTGGTCAGCCCGTTGCTGGCTCCGCTGGTTGGCGGCGTGCTGGACAGCATCTGGTCATGGCGCGCCTGTTACGCTTTCCTGCTGGTGCTGTGCATCATCGTTACGTTCAGCATGGCGCGCTGGATGCCCGAAACGCGTCCGACTGGCGCACCGCGCACAAAACTTATCGCCAACTATAAAACGCTTTTTGGCAATGGGGCGTTCAGCTGTTATCTGCTGATGCTGATTGGTGGCCTGGCAGGCATTGCGGTGTTCGAGGCGTGCTCTGGCGTGCTGCTGGGCGCGGGTTTGGGGCTGAGCAGCATGGTGGTGAGTATTCTGTTTATCCTGCCGATTCCGGCGGCATTTTTTGGCGCATGGTTCGCCGGTCGCCCGAATAAGCGCTTTTCGACGCTGATGTGGCAATCGGTAATCAGCTGCTTGCTGGCTGGCGTGATGATGTGGATCCCCGGTTTGCTTGGGGTGATGACGGTCTGGACGCTGCTGATCCCCGCCGCGCTGTTCTTCTTTGGTGCAGGTATGCTGTTCCCGCTGGCCACCAGCGGCGCGATGGAGCCGTTTCCGTTCCTCGCCGGCACCGCGGGCGCGCTGGTGGGCGGTTTGCAAAATATCGGTTCCGGCGCGCTGGCCTGGCTTTCAGCGATGATGCCACAGACCGGTCAGGCTAGCCTTGGCCTGCTGATGACGCTGATGGGGCTGCTGATTTTGCTTTGCTGGCTACCGCTGGCGTCGCGCGAACCGCATCACGAGCAGATGGTTTAACCGCATGATGGCCCGGCGTCTCGTCGGGCTTTTCGCAAACCGGTGTCATCATCACCTGCAATAACGGTTCTGGTGCCGACCGCCACGCCCCCTCTTCTCCGTCATAAAACTGAAAATCCGCGTTGATTGCATAGGGGATTTTGGCCTGTTGTAGCTCGCAAGCCATAAAGCTGGCGAAGGCCATCTGCTCCACCGACGGCGTCAGGCGGCTGGATTCACCTACGCCCCAACCGCCCACCCAGCTGACGTGTCCGGTTTTTTGCTGCCAGCGCAGCGCCGCGTTTATGCGGCTACGAATAGCCGATTTTTCTGCCGCCGTGCCCGACGTCCACGGGTATTTGCCACTATTTTTGAGCGGTCCCCACGGGAAAATATGCCATTCAGCCAGCACATAGTTTTGGCTGTGCGCGGGGAGTTTCAGGCTGGAGAGGTCTTCCGGTGCCGCGCGTAAGCGCGGAGCGACAAAAATCATTCTTTGCGCATCGATGCCGTGAATAGTTTTGATCGTTTTGTCGTAGACGCGATTCAGGGACACCAGATTGTGATTCAGCTTATCCGCTGGCTCATAAATCAGGTCGAATCCCAGCAACGGTGAGCTTTTTTCGAAGTAGTGCGCCACGGCAATCCACCAGTTCACCACCTCTTTTTCGTTTTCCACTTTCGGGTCGTTTTTATATTCATCAGCCTGATAAGCGATAATCGGAATGACGCCGTATTGATCGCAGGCCTCCACCAGTTTGCGAAGATGGATCAGACGCGCTTCCGTGGGTTCGCCCGCCACGCGAATACGTACGTGGGTAAACCCTTTCGCGCGAAAATCGCGGACCACCAGCGGATCAAACTCACGGATACCGCGCTCGGTGCGTGCCCAGTCTACGTCGATACCCACGCCGAGTGCTTGCGCATAGCGCGCAGCCGTCAGCGGGGGATCGGCAGCAAAACAGAAGCCTGCAGAGAAAATGAGCGCAGCAGCAATCAACGGTTTTAACACGGTTAACCTTGCGTAAAATCGAAAGCAATACTCTGTATTTAGCACGCTTTTTCGTGAATGGTGTAGAGTCAACGCGAACTTATTCTGAGAAAAATGATGAATACAACTGCAATCCACTCACTCATCGCCCAGTTTCCTTTGGTCGCAGATCTTATCGCCCTGAAAGAGACAACCTGGTTTAATCCTCGCACCACCACGCTTGCCGAGGGTTTGCCGCATGTCGGCCTCACCCAGGCGGATGTTGACGATGCCCATGCGCGTCTGGCGCGTTTTGCACCGTATCTGGCAAGCGCATTTCCAGAAACGGCTGAGAAAAACGGCATTATCGAATCCGACGTGGTCGCTATCCCTTCCATGCATCAGCATCTGGAAAAGAGATCGGGTGAAAAAATCCCTGGCACGCTGCTGCTGAAAAAGGACAGTCACCTGCCCATTTCCGGCTCCATCAAAGCCCGTGGCGGGATTTACGAAGTGCTGACGCATGCCGAAAAGCTGGCGCTGGAAGCCGGACTGCTGTCGTTAACGGACGATTACCGCGTTTTACTGGAACCCCGCTTTACGGATTTTTTCAGTAACTACAGCATCGCCGTGGGCTCCACCGGCAATCTGGGCATGTCGATCGGGATAATGAGCGCGCGCATCGGCTTCAAGGTCACGGTGCATATGTCCGCCGACGCCCGCGAATGGAAAAAGGCGAAACTGCGCAGCCATGGCGTAGACGTAGTTGAATACGCACAGGATTACGGCGTCGCCGTTGAGCAGGGACGCAAAGCCGCGGAAAGCGATCCGAACTGTTTCTTTATCGATGACGAAAACTCACGCACGCTGTTTTTGGGCTATGCGGTGGCGGGTGAGCGTTTGAAAGCGCAATTCGCAGCGCAGGGACGGGTCGTGGATGCGGAACATCCGCTGTTTGTCTATCTGCCGTGCGGGGTCGGCGGCGGTCCCGGCGGCGTCGCGTTCGGGCTGAAGCTGGCGTTTGGGGATAACGTTCACTGTTTCTTTGCCGAGCCAACGCATTCGCCGTGCATGCTGTTAGGCGTCTACACCGGACTGCATGACCAGATAGCGGTGCAGGATCTGGGCATTGATAACGTGACGGCGGCGGACGGGCTGGCCGTGGGGCGCGCATCCGGGTTTGTGGGCCGTGCGATGGAGCGCCTGCTGGACGGATTCTACACCCTGTCCGATCAAAGTATGTACGACATGCTGGGCTGGCTGGCGCAGGAAGAAGGCATCCAGCTTGAGCCGTCTGCGCTGGCGGGCATGGCCGGACCAATTCGCGTTTCAGCAAGCAAAAAATACGTGCTGGATAAGGCAACGCACCTGGTGTGGGCCACCGGTGGCGGTATGGTTCCGCAGGATGAGATGGCGAAATATCTGGCGAAGGGAAGGTGATTTCTCTGCGGCTGGCGCGTTCATTTCATGCAGAACGTCAGCCGCAGCGGTTTAGCGCCTGTTATTTACGATCTTAAAAACAGAAAAATTTGCTGTAGGTGCGTCACCGCAAACAGTAATGCGAGGGAGAGCACCGCGAGCGCGATCAGGAATTTGTCACGCACGGCTTTCGGCTGCACGAAATCAGCGTGAGTCACGTCCATCACATTGCGATTGCGCGTATAGCGCCACAAAATAATTCCGACCAAAGCCAGTACCACCATCGATATCCAAAACGGCAGTCCCGTACGATGCCAGTTGTGCTTAATCGCCAGCGCGATCAGCGCGCCGTAACCCAGCATCGTGCGCAGCCAGGCGAGCGAGGTGCGCTCCGGTTGCAGGCCGGGATCGGCCTCGCGCCGCGCTTTGCGGCTATCCACCATAAAACACCAGCACCATTACCACGGCAGCCACCGACAGCAACATCACGCTGATGATGAACAGCCCGCGCGTATAGGGCAGATCCTTTTTCAGGCGCATCGCTTTTTCATTGCGCAGCCAGCGCAAGTAGCCGTAGATCGCCAGGATACCCGCAAACAGGCAGAGCAGTAACGCCAGCACTTCGCGAATCAGCGGCGTGGCGAAATCCGGGGCAAGCTGGTCCAGCCCAACGCCTGCCGCCAGAAAGCCCAGCGCAGTGCGGATCCACGCCAAAAATGTACGTTCGTTTGCCAGCGAAAAGCGATAATCGGGCGCTTCGCCGAAGCGGGAAATTCTCATGAAAACTCCTTGTCGTGCCGCATGCTGGCCTCAGCATAGCGTAAATCGACACGGACAAGGAGACCGGCATCAGGACGATGCCGGTAGTCAGGATTAATGCAGTTCTGGCCAGTAATCTTTATTAGCGTCGATCAGGTCATCAAGAATGGCTTTCGCCACAGAAGCGCTCGGCACAGTTTTCGACAGCGTAATCGCCTGCCACAGTTTGGTGTAGGAGCGCTGTTCCCAGGCATCAACCACCAGTTTTTCGACGGCCACCTGCTGGCCCATCAGCCCTTTCTGGAAGTGCGGAATATCACCCACGGTTAACGGTTCCGGGCCATTTTTGCCTACCAAGCACGGAATTTCGACCATCGCGTCCGCATCAAAGTTATGGATAGCGCCGTTGTTTGGCACAATCAACAGCATGCGTTCTTGTGTGTTGAAGGCGATAGCGGTCGCCAGATCGACGATGTACGACGCATGTTCGTCGATTTCCAGCTCACCGGCGGAGGATTTCCCGGCTTCGATAATCGCCCGGCAGGCGCTGAATACGTGCTTCTCACGGTGATCCATCACTTCATTCGCCCGGGTGCGTTCTGGATTGGAGTGTGCTACCACGTAGTCCGGGAAAAGGTAATATTTCAGGTAAGTGTTTGGCATCGTGTCCGGGTCCAGCGCCTGAACGTCTTTCGCCTTGGCAAAGGTATCGTTCCAGCTCGCTTCGGTATGCACATCGTCAGACGGCGGCACATAGCCATGTTTTGCGACATATTCACGCAGTTTCGGCATCAGATCGTTACCGTTTAAATCTTCAATCGACGTCCACCAGCCAAAGTGATTCAGACCGTAGTAACGCACGCGCATCTCTTTGCGATCCTTCAGGCCGACAATCTGCGCCATGCGCCCTTCAATGCCGATCGGCATATCACAGATGTTGAGAATTTTGGCGTTCGGGCGCAGCCGACGGGTCGCTTCCGCCACAATCGCCGCTGGGTTGGAGTAGTTCAGCATCCACGCGTTCGGCGAGTATTGCTCCATATAATCCACCAGTTCAAGGACGCCACCAATAGAACGCATACCGTAGGAGATCCCGCCAGGACCGCAGGTTTCCTGACCCAGCACGCCGTGACGCAGCGGGATTTTTTCGTCTTTTTCACGCATCGGATATTTGCCGACGCGAATATGCGCCATCACAAAATCAACGTCGGTAAACGCCGCTTTCGGGTCGGTGGTGTAACTAAAATCGACCTCGGGTGCCTGTTCCTGAAGAATAATTTTGCACGCCTCGGCGATGGTTTCCTGACGTGCGCCGTCGTTGTCATAGAATTTCAGCGCGCGGAGCGGAAAGCGATCGCGGTTTGCCAACAGCATCAGAACGATACCCGGTGTAAACGTGCTGCCGCCGCCTGCGATAACAACTGAGAATTTTTTCATGATACAGCCTCTGTCATGGTGGAAGATTCAAGGGAAGAAGGCGTTTTCATCAGCGATTCAAGCTGATCGCGCACCTGCGGGACGTGCAGGCCGACAATCACCTGAATGCCGTTGCCGCGACGCACCACGCCGTGGGCGCCAAGGGATTTGAAGACGTCGTCACTTTGTGTGTTTGCCATATCGACCAGCGTGATACGCAGCCGGGTGGCGCAGTTATTGATGCTTTCGATGTTGCCCGCCCCGCCCAGCGCCTGCAGATAACCCACTGCCTGGCCTGCGGAGGTATTCGCTGCCACGGTGGTTTGCCCACGCGCAGCCTTATAGTCGGCCTTACTGTAGAGTTTGATTTCACTCTCTTCGCGGCCCGGCGTTTTGAAGTTGAAGCGTTCGATCAGCGTTTTAAAGACCATGAAGTAGAGCGCGGTGAAGCACAGGCCGATGCCTATCTGGGTGAACATCATTGAGGCATGGTTGTGGAACATCGGGATCCAGTTTTGCGGCAGGAATTGGTCAAGCAGCCCGCCGCCCATGTTGCCCACTACGCCGAACATGTACATCACCATCGCCATGGTGGCAGCCAGCACGGCGTGAACGGCAAACAGCAGCGGCGATATAAACAGGAAGGTGAATTCAAGCGGTTCGGTAATGCCCACCAGCATCGCGGTGAGCGTCGCGGGGATCAGCAGCCCGGCAACTTTGACGCGGTTTTCCTTTGCTGCGGTGTACCAGAGCGCCAGCGCAATCCCGACAGAGCCAAACACTTTCGAATTACCGTGCAAGGCAAAGCCGCCTTCAGGGAACAGGGTTTTCAGCGGTTCGGTGCTCTGGCTAAATTCCTGTAAGTGCTGCGCCCAGTACACCTGAATGCCGCCCTCTACCGCTGCCGGACCAAAAATAAACGGACCATAGATAAAGTGATGCAGGCCGGTTGGGATCAGAATGCGTTCCAGGAAGGTATAAACCCACACACCGAGTGCTCCGGCTGAGCGTAAAAAGACCTGGAGGGATTCAATGCCCATCTGCACTTTCGGCCAGCCGAGCAGCGTGAGCCACGCACATGGAATCATCACAAAGAACGCGATGATCACCACAAACGAGGTGCCCTGGAATATGCCGAGAAAGACGGGAAGCTGTTTATCGAAATAGCGGTTGTGAATTGCCGTCACCAGACCGGAAATAATAATCGCGCCAATAATGCTGGTATCGAGGGTTTTGATACCGGCGATCATCGCCAGCCCGCTGCCAGCTGTGGGCTCGGCCATAAAGTTCACGCCAAAGAAGTGACCCCAGGTCATTCCCATCGCGTTAATAAAGTAGTTCCAGGTCAGGAAGCTAATCAGCACGGCCAGACAGGCGCGGCCCTGAGCCTGTTTCGCCAAACCAATCGGTAAGCCAACGGCGAAAATAAGCGGCATATTACGAAATACCGCCCAGCCGCCCTCTTCAATAATATGAATTATCTGTGCAAATAAATTATCGGGAGCGGTTAAGGCCTCGCCCACAAAAAGCGGATTGCTAAGCATGATGGCAATACCGACCACAATGCCTGCGAAGGGAAATAACAGCACCGGGGTAAACATGGCGCCGCCAAAACGTTGTATTTGACTGAGCATCTTTAAATCCTCATTTCACAACCTGTAGGAGTAGAGGCCTTTATGGTTTTTAGCTGGCCTGAA
The DNA here is from genome assembly GCF_056032945.1 of Lelliottia sp. RD5. Classification (NCBI taxonomy): domain Bacteria; kingdom Pseudomonadati; phylum Pseudomonadota; class Gammaproteobacteria; order Enterobacterales; family Enterobacteriaceae; genus Lelliottia; species Lelliottia sp. RD5. The sequence goes on from NZ_JBVYHQ010000007.1 coordinate 181,119, forward strand.
ATCAGAATAAGAATTTGCTCAGTCGTTAACATCGCGCGCCGCTGCGATTCGTGATCGTATTCATGGTTTTATTTTGCTCAGTGAGGTCTACTTTTTACTTAAAATCTGGACATGTTTGAGCGGAATGACCGGATAAATACGGACAGAGAGGTCTACAGGTGATCTACAAATCTATTGCTGACCGGTTACGTTTGCGGCTGAATTCATCCGACTACAATATCGGTAGCCCTTTACCCGGTGAGAAAACGCTGGCGATCGAGTTTGGCGTCGCCCGTATGACCGTTCGTAAAGCCATCGATCTACTGGTGAGCTGGGGCCTGGTGGTGCGTCGTCACGGCAGCGGCACCTTTGTAGCGAGAAAAGACGTCCATCATGAAACCACCAATCTGACGGGGTTAGTGGAGGTGCTGCGCCAGCAGGGAAAAGAGGTGCAGAGTAAGGTGTTGCAGTTTGAAGTGATGCCCGCGCCGCCTGCCATTGCCAGCCAGTTGCGCATTCAAATTGATGAGCGGATCTATTTTTCGCGGCGGGTGCGTTACGTCGAAGGGAAACCGCTGATGCTGGAAGACAGCTTTATGCCAGTAAAACTGTTCCGCCATCTTTCCCTGGCGCATCTTGAAGGGTCGAAATTTGATTATATTGAGAAAGAGTGCGGGATAACGATCAGCGGCAACATTGAGAGTCTGACGCCGGTTTTAGCGGATAAGCAGCTTGCCAACTATTTGAACTTACCTGAGCATACGCCGCTGCTGCGGATAACGTCTCTTTCCTACAGCGACAGCGGCGAGTTCCTTAACTATTCCGTGATGTTCCGTAATACCAGTGATTACCAGGTGGACTACCACCTGCGGCGCATCCATCCGGACGCGCTATTAGCCCATCCCCCAGAACAGCACAGCCAGTAGCTGTGGGGTAATGATGCGCATGAACATCACCAGCGGATAAACCGTGGCATAGGACAGCGCTGCCGCGCCGCTGGTGGCGTGAAGGTTATTGGCAAAGGCCAGCGCAGGCGGATCGGTCATTGAACCCGCCAGCATGCCGCACAGCGTCAGGTAGTTCATGTTGGTGAAAATTCGCGCCAGAATCCCGACCGTCAGCAGTGGGACGGCGGTGATGAAAAAGCCGTAACCAATCCAGCTGACGCCCTCTCCGTGGGTCAGCGTAGCAATAAAATCCCCCCCCGATTTGAGCCCGACAACGGAAAGAAACAGCACGATCCCCAGCTCGCGTAACGCCAGGTTAGCGCTTGGCGGCATAAACCAGTACAGCTTACCAATGCAGCCGATACGCCCAAGGATCAGCGCCATGATCAACGGCCCGCCCGCCAGGCCGAGCTTCAGCGCCACCGGAAAACCCGGCACATACAGCGGAATAGACCCAAGCAACACGCCAAGACCAATGCCGATAAACACCGGCAGCATCTGTACCTGCTGCAATTTTTGCTGGGCGTTGCCCACCATATCGGCCACCGCGTCGATAGAGGACGGACGCCCCACCAGATTGAGGATATCGCCAAACTGCAGGCTGGCATCCGGGCTGGCGACCAGCTCCACGCCCGCACGATTAAGACGGGAGATCACCACGTCGTAACGCTCTTTTACCTGCAGATCGCGGATTTTCTTGCCCAAAACCTGTTCATTAGTGACCACCACTCGCTCCACGCGCATGTCGGTTCCGCGTGTGGAAAGAGAGGTCTCAACCTCCTGGCCGATCACCAGCTGCGCGCTGCGTAAATCACCCGGCTGCCCGACGAGATGCAGTAAATCGCCGATTTGAATGACGGTCCCAGGTGACGGCACCATCAGCATATCGCCACGTTTGAGGCGCGAGCAGATGATGCTGATGCTGTTCAGAATCGGTACATCCTGGATCGCCATATTACTGAGGTTGGGATTTTCGACGCGGATATTGATGGTTTTGATCAGCGCGTGGCCGTTAGTCATCGCGGATTCGTGCTTTTTGGCTTCGTCGTCAACGTTAATGCGAAACAGAACGCGCACCAGCCACATGGTCAGCAGAATCCCGCAGATCCCGAACGGATAAGCCATCGCATAGCTCATCCCCATCTGGTCTACGACGCCAGGCGCGATGCCCAGATCGCGCAATATTTGCTGTCCTGCGCCGAGGGCGGGCGTGTTGGTGACCGCACCGGAGAAAATCCCCAGAACCACCGGAAGCGGTATTTCGAAGAGTTTGTGCAGAATGGCGGTCACTACGCCGCCCATCACCACAATCCCGAGCGCAAAAAGGTTGAGCCGTAAGCCGGAGACGCGCAGAGAGGCGAAAAAGCCCGGGCCCACCTGAATGCCGATGGTGTACACAAAGAGGATCAGGCCAAACTCCTGGATGAAATGCAGCATCTCAGCGCTGAGGGTGATGCCCAGCTGCTCGGCGAAATGACCAACGAAAATCCCGCCGAACAGCACCCCGCCAATGCCAAGCCCAACACCACGAATTTTGATATTGCCAATCCACAGCCCAACCACCGCCACCAGGGCCAGCACGCTAACCGTTAATGCGATATCACTCATGATCGATTCCCTGAGCATAACCTGAGTTATTTTAAGGATTCTCTCAGAGCGCAAAGGCGTTGTATGGGCGATGGCGCACAAAAAAGCCCTGCCGAGGCAGGGCCTTATCTTTTCACCCTCTCCCTGTGAGAGGGTCGGGGTGAGGGCATCAACCCGCAGAGGATTAGCTGTTCAGTGCTGGACGCTCGCTGATGGCGATACGCTGCGGAGCCAACGCTTCGGGCACGTTACGGGTCAAATCGATATGTAACAGCCCGTTGGTAAAGGTCGCACCGGTGACTTCCATATGGTCAGCCAGCGTGAAGCTCAGGCTGAACGGCTGAATAACCAGCCCCTGATGCAGCCATTTGGTTTCGGTTTCCGGTTTTTCAGGCGTCCCTTTCACGGTTAAACGTGTGCCTTCGAGCTGGATATCCAGATCGTCCTGACGGAACCCGGCCAGCGCCAACGTGATGCGATAGTGGTTGTCATCGCTTTTTTCGATGTTGTACGGCGGAAAAGCCTGATGTTCAGCGGTGCTTTGCAGGGCGTTAGCCAGTTTGTCAAAACCAATCCACTGACGCAGAAGTGGGGATAAATCATGATTACGCATACTATTTTCTCCTTCTGAGAAGCGAGTTCAGCACATTTTTTGTGCGCAGTTGTACCTGCAAATCCCTGTGGATTCGCATTTGCTCCCTTACGGCAAGCAATTCTGGATGGGCCGCCAGCGCGACCCGCTTAATTAGTTAATCTCGATACGGCGCGGTTTTTTCTCTTCCGGAATCACACGTTCCAGATCGACAAACAGCAGACCGTTGACCAGGTTTGCGCCTTTGACATGAATGTTTTCGGCGAGCTGGAATTTGCGCTCAAAGTTGCGCTCAGCGATGCCCTGGTAAAGATAGGTACGCTCTTTTTTCTCGGCCGTATGCGCGCCTTTCACCACCAGCAGGTTGTCCTGCGCGGTGATCTCCAGTTCGCTTTCTGCAAACCCGGCGACGGCAATGGCGATGCGGTAGTGGTTTTCGTCCACCAGCTCAACGTTGTAAGGAGGGTAGCCGTTACTCTGGCTTTGATTATTTTCTAAGTGGTTGAACAGACGGTCAAAACCAATAGCAGAACGGTAAAGCGGAGATAAGTCGAAATTACGCATAAATCAAAGCTCCTGAAATCAGCAAGTCATGTTTGCCTTCCACTATGGACAGGCCACTGAGCCACCGAACACCCCGCAGGCGTGTTCGTTCTCGGGCTACACACATAAAATGGGTCCGCTTCCGTTCTTTTCAATACTCATCTTGTAAGATTTTTTTGCACTTTGCTGGCACTCGCATAGACTTGGGGCTACAGCACAAAGGGTTAAATTGCGATGGCTGCCACAGAGCAGTGCTTTACACCTATTCATTTCGCACATGGCTCGTTATAAATTGATATTGCTATTCTATCGGGCCATTAACGTTGATTAACTGATGATGAAAAATGTTCTGATAAAGCTGACGGCGTGCAGCGTGCTGGTTTTACTTTGCGGGTGTTCGAGCGTGATGTCTCACACTGGCGGTAAAGAAGGAACATATCCTGGCACGCGCGCCAGCGCTGAGATGATTTCGGATGACGAGACAAACTGGGGCACCAAATCCCTGGCTATCCTGGATCTGCCTTTTACAGCGGTAATGGATACGTTATTAGTCCCGTGGGACCTGTTCCGCACCGACAGCTCCGTGCGCTCACGGGTCGAAAAAAGCGAGAAACAGAATCTGGCGACCAATGCTGTTATCCCGCCTGCCGCAATGCCTGCCCCGTAATTACTTTCCGGTTTCCGTTACCCAAAGTTGACGGAAACCGGCAGTCTCTTCCATCCACGCAATAAAATGTCCATCCGGCGAAAAGACGATGGCGTCACCTGACGGTGAATTACCGTGATCGGATGTCAAAAAGGTCACTTTTCCGGTGTGTGAATCTGCAAGCGCAATGCGATTTTCCAGCACAAACCCCAGTGCGTCGCCCGACGGATGCCAGTTAAACGCCGACTGAATGTCGCTGGCGTGATGCGTCAGTTGGCGCGGTTCTCCGCCTTCTGGCGCAATCAGCCACAGTTGCACCACACCGAACTCATCACGCATCAGGAACGCAATTTCTGTGGCCTGCGGATGAGTACGCACCCAGTGGCGCGGGATATTGACCAGACCGGGAAAACGATTTTGATGGGTAAAGGTTAAACGCCGTTGCGCCACGCCGGCAGGCGGTGCGGGCATCTTCTCAGCCGTTCCTTCCAGCAGCTCACGGTCTGCGCGTTTCCAGCCCTGCTCGTCTTTTGGCAGATCGACAATAAACAGTTCTGGCACTTTTTCGCCGCTTTTACTCAGCGTATCGCCGATAAATGCCACACGATCGTTACCCACCCACCCCTCTTCATAAGCGCGGTTGATCTCATCGCTGCCTGGCACTGGCGTTGGCGTCGTGCGGCTCACCAGCACACTCCAGAATGCGCCTGCATATTCTCGCGGATGATTGCCGCGCGGCGTTACCGGGCCAAAGGGTGCGGCCACGCCCACGTTGCGTAAATCGAGTTTTGCATCGCGCTCGTGCAGCACATGGTCGTTATAGGTAAAGCTGACACACTGGCCGTTGGGACTAAATACATGGACATGGCTGCCGCCGCGCAGCGCACCGGGCGTGTAGGGCGCGGTGATGTCCATCGCGTCGAGATTTCCTACCTGCCCGTTTTGCACCATCACACCGCGGCGATGATGAAAATCGTACTGCCAGCTCGCATCCGGATTTTCCGGGCCGTGGATAAATACGTATTTGTCATCGGTCGGATGAACGGTCACCACGCCAACGTGCGCGCCATGGCCGGAACGATAAATCACCTCGCACTCGCCTGTTTCGACATTCACACGTTCAATGGTTTCGCCGGTAAATGATGCGCCGGACGGACGCACGTCAAACACCAGCCATTGGCTGTCGGCAGTCCAGGTATTGATATTGGTGAGTTGATGATGGCGGGGAGCGAAAGTGATTTGTTTCATGAGGATACCCTGATGCGCGGTTATCGCATCAGGGTAAAGCATCGCAAAGCTTTAGCCTACACGTTTCACATCGCCAACCAGCAGGATGTAAGAGAGTGCGCCAATCAGCGCTACGGCAGCGATATACACCAGCGCCGGGCCAAAGCCGTAATCCTGCGCCAGATAGCCTACCACCAGCGGAACCGTGATCCCGCCGAGACCGCCGACGAAGTTAAACACGCCGCCCGTCAGGCCGATCAGACGCATCGGCGCAAGCGATGAAACCAGCGACCAGGTGATCGACGCAAAGCCGTTACCGAAGAACGCAATCGCCATCAGGGTCATAATCCACACCGGATCGTTAGTGTAGTTTGCGCCCATTATACAGGTCGAAATCAACAGGCCGCAGATAATGGGCGTTTTACGCGCCACACCCAGCGAATACCCTTTTTTCACCAGCTTATCGGCCAGCCAGCCCGAAAGCAGCACGCCGAAGAACGCCGCCAGGAACGGCACGGTGGTCATGAATCCGGCTTTCAGCGCGGTAATGCCTTTTTCCTGCGTCAGATAGTTCGGGAACCAGGTCAGGAAGAACCACAGCGTTGACGTGACCGCAAACTGCCCGATGTAGACCCCCACCAGCTTGCGGTTGAAGACCAGTTTCCAGTCCGCTTTGGTCATCGGCTGGCGCGCTTCTTTTTTGACGGGCGCGTCGCCATCGATCAGACCGCCACCGTCACGAATGTACTCCAGCTCGGCTTTGGTGATGCTTTTGGTCAGGCGCGGCGGCTGATAAACCTTAATCCAGATAAACGACCAGATAATGCCGATGCCGCCGGTAACAATAAACACCCAATGCCAGCTCAGCAGCTCCTGAATCCAAATCAGCAGCGGCGTCAGGAAGGCCAGGCCGACAAATTGCCCCGAGGTGTAAAAGCCCACGGCAGAAGCGCGTTCGTGCTCCGGGAACCAGCTGGTGACCATTCGGTTATTGGTCGGGAACGCCGGTGCTTCAAAAATGCCGGTGATGGCACGCAGGCCAATCAGCGACATTAAACCGGTCGCAAAGCCCTGGAAGAGCGTCGCCACAGACCAGCCAAATATCGCGATAAAATAGGTCAGTCGTGAACCCACGCGGTCAAGGAACCAGCCGCCGGGAATTTGGCAGAGCGTATACAGCCAGGCAAACGCGGAAAAGACGTATCCCATTTCCGATTTTGTAATACCAAATTCTTCCTGAATATGGGCCGACGCAACGGCAAGGTTGGCGCGGTCGACGTAGCAAATCACTACGGTAATAAAGATCATAATCAGCGTCAGATAGCGGCGACGCCCTGGTTTTGCAGTAGTAACTGGAATATCCATCGTAATCTGTCTCCAGATTTTGGGCATAGCGAAGCCGCTCACCATGCCCTGTAGTTTCAGAGGGTGTAATTATTTTTTTATTTAAAAAAGTAGCCGGAATGCGCTAAATAATTCGTGCTGGGGGAAAGCGCAGCCAACGCATCACCAGCGCGAAGTATGACGCGCATTTACCATTCTGCGACCGATCCATCTTCATGACGCCACAACGGATTACGCCAGTCCGGCGCATTTTTACTCAGCTCAATGACTTTGGCTTCATCGATTTCCACGCCCAGTCCTGGCTTCGTTAACGGTTTGAAGAAACCGCCCTCCATGTTGAAGTCTTCTTTGTTTTTCACAAAATCGAGCAGTTCCGCGCCCTTGTTATAGTGAATGCCCATGCTCTGTTCCTGGAATACTGCGTTGCGCGAAACAAAGTCCACGTGCAGACAGGCCGCCAGTGCGATCGGTCCCAGTGGGCAGTGCGGCGCTAATGCCACGTCGTAGGCTTCCGCCATCCCGGCGATTTTGTAGCATTCGGTGATACCACCGGCGTGTGACAGATCCGGCTGCAGAATCGCCAGGCCACCCGCTTCCAGCACGCGTTTGAATTCGAAGCGCGAGAACATACGTTCACCCGCCGCAATCGGAATATGGGTTTGCGCCGCCAGTTTCGGATAGTACTCGGCCTGTTCTGCAAGCACGGGTTCTTCGATAAACAGCGGACGATATTGCTCAAGTTCTTTAATCAGCACTTTCGCCATCGGCGCGCTGACGCGACCGTGGAAATCGAGACCAAATTCAATTTCATTGCCGAAGGCTTCGCGGATCTGCGCTACGGTATTCACCGCTTTGTCCACCGCGCGCGAGTTATCAATGATGCCCATCTCTTCGCAGCCGTTCAGCTTGAAGGTGTCAAAGCCGATGTTGCGCAGAGTTTTAATCCCGTCGATCACTTCCGCCGGACGGTCACCGCCGACCCAGCTGTAGGCTTTGATTTTGTCGCGAACCAAACCGCCCATTAGCTGCCATACCGGCGCGTTCAGCACTTTGCCTTTGATGTCCCACAGCGCCTGATCAATACCCGCGATAGCGCTCATCAGAATCGGGCCGCCGCGGTAAAAACCTGCGCGGTACATGACTTGCCACAGGTCGTTGATGCGCGCCGGGTCCTGACCAATTAAATATTCTTTTAGCTCATGTACCGCCGCTTCGACGGTACGTGCGCGGCCTTCGATGACCGGCTCGCCCCAGCCGACAACGCCTTCGTCAGTTTCGATTTTCAAAAACATCCAGCGCGGGGGTAAACGGTACGTGGTGATGTTGGTTATTTTCATTTCACTGCCTCTCGATACGCCTTAACAAATGCGGCTGCCTGCTCTGCGGTACGTTCCACGGACTGCCCTGCGCGATACAAATCGCTGCCCAGGCCTGCGCCCACACAACCGGCTTTCAACCATTGCACCAGGTTTTCTGGCGTCACACCGCCCACAGCGAAGACCGGGACATCCGCCGGAAGCACGGCTTTCAACGCTTTGATGTAGTCCGGGCCGAAGGCCGACGACGGGAAAATTTTCAGCGCCTGTGAGCCCGCATCCAGCGCGGTAAATGCCTCTGTCGCCGTGGCGCATCCTGGGCAGACGGTCATGCCGTAACTGACCGCGCGGCGGATCACCTCTGGATTGATGTTCGGCGTGACGATGAGCTTGCAGCCCATTTTCGCGAGCTGGTCCACCTGCTCAGGTTTCAGAACCGTACCGGCACCAATCAGCGCTTTATGACCGTACGCATCAACGACCGCAGGAATGCTTTTCTCCCATTGCGGCGAGTTCAGCGGGATTTCGACCGCGTCAAATCCGGCGTCGATAACGGCGCCAACGTGCGCCAGCGCGTCGTCCGGCGTGATGCCGCGCAAAATCGCGATAAGAGGAAGATTAGTTTGCCACTGCATGAGCGATGCTCCTTATGCCTGCCTGAAATGCCGTATCGCCTGCCACGGTTGCAACATTGCGCCCAATGGCGCTGAACGCCTGCTGGTAGCGCGACGTTAACGATGAACCGGCGACGATCGTGATGGCCTGCTCGTGGGCGCTGAAATCGCGCATGCTGGCGACTTCAGCGCCAATCAGCAGGCCGGACAGAAATTCGCTGACCTCTTCACGCGGGAGATTTCCCAGCACGTGTGACGCGCGAACTTCAAAAAGTTGTGGCAGAACGACAGGCGAGGCGAGACCCCGCTCAAGCCCGGCAGTGAAGGCGTCGGGCGCGTTTTTTTGCTCCGGTAACCCCGCGCCCACCAGCGAATGACGCAGCAGCAAATGGTGCAGTTCACCGGTCATCACGGTGCGAAAATCGTGGATTTTCTCGCCATCCGCCAGTACCCATTTACAGTGGGTACCGGGCATCACGTACACAGAAGAAGGAGAAAGTGAGCGCGCACCGAGCAGCTGCGTTTCTTCGCCGCGCATCACGTTATGGTTATCGTCGCGAGACACGCATAAGCCTGGAATGATCCAGATTTTGTCGCCAACGGACGTTAACTGCTCGCCAATGGCAGAGAAATGGGCAGGAACGGGCAAATACGGGGCAATTTTCCAGCCGACGTTGCTGCCAACCATTCCAGCCATCACTACCGGTGTGGTGCTATCGTGCCAACCCGCTGTCACCTCTGCTAACACCGCCTCGGGGGATTTACCGTTCAGGCGCGTCACGCCTGCTTCGGATTGCCTGCTTTCCAGGCATCTGTCGTCCTGATAAAGCCAGGCGCGCAGATTGGTCGATCCCCAGTCAATAGCGATGTAGCGAGATGTCATGTGATTTCCTTTAGCCTTCGTGTTGAGCTGGCGATCATGGTGAGCGCCGCCTGCTCTGCCGCATCGCTGTCCTGATGCCGTATCGCATCGAACAACGCTTTATGTTCCTGGAGCGTTTTCGGCATGTTGGCCTCATCGCCCATCCAGGTCCGTTCAAATACTGCGCGCTGTAGCGAGCTGATCGCGACGCTTAGCTGCTGCAAAACCGGGTTGTGAACTGACTGCAACACCGCTTCGTGGTAGCGGATATCCGCTTCGTTAAAGGCATCCCGATCCTGATTGTTGGCAATCATGTCGTTAAGCGCCGACTCAATTTGCGCCAGATCGCCCGAGGTCGCGCGTTCCGCCGCCCAGCGTGCGATGGCGGGTTCCACCAGGTTTCGCACCTCGCTCATCGCGCCAATCAGACGCGGGTCGTAGTCGTTTTCCAGTACCCATTGCAGAACATCGGTGTCGAGGTAATTCCACTGGTTACGCGGGGCAACAAACGCGCCACGGTAACGTTTCATTTCGATCAGCCGCTTCGCCATCAGCGAACGAAACACTTCGCGGATGATATTGCGCGAGGTTTCAAACTCTTCGCAGAGCTCAGCTTCTGCGGGTAGCGGTGAACCGGGTACGTATTTTCCGCTCACAATCTGGTTGCCCAGCGTGATAACGATGCGGTCGGTTTTATTCAGCGTCATGGAGAGTCCTTGTGCTCTATGTGTCCATCACTACTTTACCGCGACCGCTGATTTTCGCCTCACGTTTGCAGTACAAACGTGAGGTCGTTCGTCATTGCTGTGTTGGTAATGTAGTACAACATGAATTAGTTGTACTACAATCCAGATCACAAAAAGAACAATTCATTAATATGAAGGCAAAAAAAAGCCCCGGTTTATAACCGAGGCTGATGAGTTGAGTCAGGCTTAATTCAGGACAAATTTCTCGATAGCGTAGGCAACGCCGTCTTCCAGGTTGGATTTGGTCACGAAATTGGCGACATCTTTCACCGACGGGATCGCGTTTTCCATCGCCACGCCCATCCCTGCGTATTCGATCATTGCGATGTCGTTTTCCTGATCGCCAAGGGTCATGATCTCTTCCGGCCTGATGCCCAGCGCGTCGGCCAGCGATTTTACGCCCGTACCCTTATTGACGCGTTTATCGAGGATTTCGAGGAAGTACGGCGCACTTTTCAGCACGGTGTATTTCTCTTTTACCTCCGCCGGAATGCGGGCAATCGCCTGATCCAGAATCGCGGGCTCGTCAATCATCATGACTTTCAGGAATTGCGTGCTCGGATCCATTTTCTCGGCTTCGCAGAACACCAGCGGAATGGTGGCGACAAAGGATTCATGGACGGTGTAGTAGCTGATATCGCGGTTAGCGGTGTAGAGCGTATTGCGATCGAGCGCGTGGAAATGGGAACCGACTTCACGTGACAGTTTTTCGAGGTACAGGTAATCGTCATAGCTCAATGCCGTTTGCGCCACGGTGCTGCCGTCAGCGGCTTTCTGTACCAGCGCGCCGTTATAGGTGATGCAGTAATCACCGGGCTCATTCATCTGCAGCTCTGTCAGATAGCTGTGAACGCCGGCATAGGGACGCCCCGTTGTCAGCACCACATTCACGCCTTTTGCGCGCGCGGCGGCAATCGCCTTTTTAACAGCAGGAGAAATAGTGTGGTCTGGCAGCAGCAATGTGCCGTCCATGTCGATTGCAATGAGTTTAATGGCCATGAGATCCCCGATTTAAATGAGTCTGTCCTCATGCTAACGCGATTCCGCACGGAAAACAGTAAAAGAGTCGTGGAGAAAGGGGGATGGAGTTGAGGAAGGGGATTCCTCTTTTGTGAGGTGTTTTCACCCTCACCCGCCCTTTTCCCAAAGGGAAGAGAGCGGGTGAGGGAGTTTTACAACTTAGATATCGATATTCGCGGCTTTCAGGGCGTTCTCTTCAATGAAGGCGCGGCGCGGTTCTACGGCATCGCCCATCAATGTCGTGAACAGCTGGTCGGCAGCAATCGCATCTTTCACGGTCACGCGCAGCATACGGCGGCTTTCCGGATCCATCGTCGTTTCCCACAGCTGATCCGGGTTCATTTCACCCAGACCTTTATAACGCTGAATATACAGACCACGACGGGACTCTTTGACCAGCCATTCCAGCGCCTGCTCAAAGCTGGCAACAGGCTGACGGCGCTCGCCACGTTCGATGAAGGCATCGTCTTCGATCAGACCGCGCAGCTTCTCGCCCAGCGTACAAAGACGACGGTATTCGCCACCGGTCACAAATTCGTGATCCAGCGGGTAATCAGTGTCTACGCCGTGAGTACGCACACGAACGATTGGCTCGAACTGGTTCAACTCAGCATTTTCGCGGACATCAAACTTCCACATGCTGCCGTGCTGCTCGTTCTCATTCAGCTCGGTGATCAGCTGGTTAATCCAGCGAGTCACGGTCTGCTCATCGCTCAGATCGGCTTCGGTCAGCGTTGGCTGGTAAACCAGCGCCTTCAGCAGCGTGCGCGGGAAGCGACGCTCCATACGGCCAATCATTTTCTGCGTCGCGTTGTACTCAGAAACCAGTTTTTCAAGAGGCTCACCCGCCAGCGCCGGAGCGAACGCGTTGGCGTGCAGAGAAGCACCGTCCAGAGCGATAGAGATCTGGTACTGGTCCATCGCTTCATCGTCTTTAATGTACTGTTCTTGCTTGCCTTTCTTCACTTTATACAGCGGTGGCTGTGCAATGTAGATGTGGCCACGTTCAACGATTTCCGGCATCTGACGGTAGAAGAACGTCAGCAACAGCGTACGGATGTGTGAACCATCGACGTCCGCATCGGTCATGATGATGATGCTGTGATAGCGCAGTTTATCCGGGTTGTACTCGTCACGACCGATACCACAGCCGAGAGCCGTGATAAGCGTAGCCACTTCCTGAGAAGAGAGCATTTTGTCGAAACGCGCTTTCTCAACGTTGAGGATTTTACCCTTCAACGGCAGAATCGCCTGGTTCTTACGGTTACGGCCCTGCTTCGCAGACCCGCCCGCAGAGTCCCCTTCCACCAGGTACAGTTCGGAGCGAGCCGGATCGCGTTCCTGGCAGTCCGCCAGTTTGCCCGGCAGGCCCGCCAGATCCAGCGCACCTTTACGGCGAGTCATTTCACGGGCTTTACGCGCCGCTTCACGCGCACGTGCCGCATCGATAATTTTGCCGACTACGATTTTCGCGTCAGACGGGTTTTCCAGCAGGTATTCGCTCAGCAGTTCGTTCATCTGCTGTTCAACGGCGGTTTTCACCTCGGAAGAAACCAGTTTGTCTTTGGTCTGAGAGGAGAATTTCGGGTCCGGTACTTTGACCGACACCACGGCAATCAGGCCTTCACGGGCATCATCACCGGTTGCGCTGACTTTCGCTTTTTTGCTGTAGCCTTCTTTATCCATGTACGCGTTCAGCGTACGGGTCATCGCCGTACGGAAACCGACAAGGTGTGCGCCGCCATCACGCTGCGGAATGTTGTTGGTGAAGCAGTAGATATTTTCCTGGAAACCATCGTTCCACTGCAGCGCAACTTCAACGCCGATACCGTCTTTTTCGGTGGAGAAATAGAAGATATTCGGGTGAATAGGCGTTTTGTTTTTGTTGAGATACTCAACAAATGCCTTGATGCCGCCTTCGTAGTGGAAATGGTCTTCTTTGCCGTCACGCTTATCGCGCAGACGAATTGATACGCCAGAGTTCAGGAATGACAGCTCGCGCAGGCGTTTTGCCAGAATTTCGTATTCAAATTCAACCACGTTAGAAAACGTCTCGTGGCTCGGCCAGAAACGTACGGTGGTACCGGTTTTTTCCGTGTCGCCAGTGACGGTCAGTGGAGCCTGCGGCACCCCGTGAGAATACACCTGGTGATGCGCTTTACCTTCGCGGTAGATAACCAGTTCCAGCTTCTGCGACAGGGCGTTCACAACGGAAACGCCAACACCGTGCAGACCGCCGGACACTTTATACGAGTTATCATCGAACTTACCGCCCGCGTGCAGAACGGTCATGATGACTTCTGCAGCAGACACGCCCTCTTCCGGGTGAATACCGGTCGGGATACCACGGCCATCATCCTGTACGGAAACGGAGTTATCGCCGTGAATGGTGACGATAATATCTTTACAGTGACCCGCGAGTGCTTCGTCGATAGCGTTATCCACAACCTCGAATACCATGTGGTGCAGACCGGTGCCGTCATCGGTATCGCCGATATACATACCTGGGCGCTTACGCACCGCATCCAGCCCTTTCAGGACTTTGATACTGGAGGAGTCATAAGAATTCGACATCAACGTTTCTCGCTCATTTATTCTTGGGTTAATCCGTTATTTTACCCTTTTCCACGGTGAACATCTTCGAATTTTTGTCCGACATGTCCAGAACGTGTTCAGCGCTAATTGCGCTGACGAAAACCTGCGACTGCGTGGCTTTTAAGCGGCTGGCAAGCAGTCCGCGCCGTGCGTCGTCGAGTTCCGAGGCAAAATCATCTATCAGATACAGACAGCGCCGCCCGCTTTCGCGGGTGAGGAACTCCCCTTGCGCCAAACGCAGCGCGCACATCAGGAGTTTGAGCTGTCCGCGCGACAAGGTGTCTTCGACCGGTGCGCCGTCGGCACGAATGCGGAAGTCCGCTTTGTGTGGGCCGTGCGCGGTATAGGTCAGCATGCGGTCGCGTTCGAAGCTTCTCTCCAGCACTTCGGCATAATCCGTCTCTTTCTCCCAGCCGCGCTGGAAGGAGAAGGTGAGAGAAAACTCGGGTAGAAATTGTTTGCAGGTATCCGCCATATCTTCGGCAATGCCTGCGCTGTATTCGGCTCGCCAGCGGCTAATTTGCTCCGCAAGGGGAACCAGTTCCATATCCCACGGGCGCACCTGCGCGTAACGAGTAACCTGTCGCAGCGCGGCATTGCGCTGTTTGAGCAGTCGCTTAAGATTGCTCCAGGCGTTAAAGAAACCCGCTTCGTTGTGAAAACATCCCCAATCAAGGAATGCTCTTCTGTATTTGGGGCCGCCGTTGAGTAACGTAAACCCCTCAGGCGTAATCAGCTGCATCGGCATCAGCAAGGCCAGCTCAGCAACTTTGTGCCCATCGGTGCCGTCGATGCGCACTTTGCTGTCGCCCTGCTTGTCTTTCGTCAGACCAATCGAGGTTTCACGCTCGCGGCCCTGTAATCGACCGTGCAGAATAAACGAGTCCTGTTCATGACGGATGACGCGACCCACCTGCAAGCTGCGAAAGGCGCGGCCATGACCCAGCGTGTAGATGGCTTCCAGCACGCTGGTTTTCCCGCTGCCGTTAGCGCCGACCAGGAAATTAAAGCCGGGAGATAAAGCGAGATCCGCATTTTCGATATTGCGGAAGTCTTTAATGAGCAGGCGCGTCAGTGACATATATCAGTACATTGATCCATAGATCCAGGGCGTAATCGGCGCAGCCCGTTTCAACGCGGACTGCGCGCAGACCCTGGAGCGTACACGGAGTACGCGACAGGGGCGAGCACAGCCCAGGTTGAAAATGGCAAGTAAGATAGCCCGATATTTTCCACTAGAGGCGCATTGGCATGACGACGTAGGCTGCACTTTGTGAGGCCGCATCTTCAATCTGCACGCTTGAAACCGAATCGGTCAGCAGAATACGAACGTTCTCGCATTTCAGCGCATTCAGCACATCCAGCACGTAGCTGACGTTGAAGCCGATTTCCATTTCAGTCCCGGCGTAGGTGACGTCCAGAATCTCTTCTGCCTCTTCCTGCTCCGGGTTATTCGCGGTGATTTTGATCTGGTTTTCACTCACGTACAGACGCACGCCGCGGAATTTCTCGTTTGAGAGGATCGCTGCACGGGCAAAGGCCTGTTTAAGGATATCGCAGCCCGCCTCCAGCGTTTTGTCCGGATTCTTCGGCAAAACGCGGCGATAATCAGGGAAACGACCATCAACCAGCTTGGACGTAAAGATAAAATCGCCAACGTGTGCGCGAATATTATTGCTACCAATTTGTACGCGCAGCGGGTTTTCGCCGCCGTCGAGCATACGCATCAGCTCAATCACGCCTTTACGCGGGACGATCACCGAATGGCTGGGCAACGTCACGCCAATGGGCATCGAGCAGACCGCCAGACGGTGGCCGTCGGTCGCCACGGTACGGAGTTCTTCACCTTCGGTTTCGAACAGCATGCCGTTTAAATAGTAACGAACGTCCTGATGCGCCATCGAAAACTGGGTGGCTTCAATCAGACGTTTCATCGTCGCCTGCGGCAGGGTGAATTCAACTTCACTTTGCCAGTCGTCGAGGTTCGGAAAATCAATCGCAGGCAGCGTTGAGAGTGAGAAACGACTGCGGCCAGAACGCACCAGAATACGGTCGCCTTCCAGCTGCACAGCAATTTCCGCGCCCTCTGGCAATCCACGGCAAATATCAAAGAATTTACGCGCCGGGACAGTCGTTGCGCCTGCATCATGTGGCTGAGACAGCGTCACACGAGCAACCATTTCCATTTCAAGATCGGTTCCCGTCAGCGACAGCGTGCCGTCAGCGACCTGCAGTAGCAGATTACCAAGAATAGGCAGCGTCGGGCGGCCACCTAATGGGCCACTCACCTGTTGCAGCGGTTTTAATAAATGTTCACGTTCAACGGTAAATTTCATAGCGTCACGATGATAGGGTTCTGATTAAATTGGAAAAATCTTCTTTTATGTCATGGCTTTCTTCACGTAACTGCTCAATCTTACGGCAGGCATGAAGGACGGTCGTATGGTCACGGCCACCAAACGCGTCGCCAATTTCCGGCAGACTGTGGTTGGTCAGCTCTTTTGCCAGTGCCATCGCCATCTGACGCGGACGCGCTACCGAGCGAGAACGACGCTTGGACAGCAAGTCGGCAATTTTGATTTTGTAATACTCGGCCACCGTCTTCTGGATATTGTCGATGGTGACCAGCTTTTCCTGAAGCGCCAGCAGATCGCGTAGCGCTTCACGCACGAAATCAATGGTAATCGCCCGGCCCGTAAAATTGGCGTTGGCAATCACACGGTTCAGCGCGCCTTCCAGCTCACGAACGTTGGAACGCAGTCGCTTAGCAATAAAGAACGCCACTTCACCCGGCAGGCGAATGTCGTTTTCGTCCGCTTTTTTCATCAGGATCGCAACGCGGGTTTCCAGCTCCGGCGGCTCGATCGCCACGGTCAGGCCCCAGCCAAAACGAGATTTTAGACGATCTTCAACGCCGTTGATCTCTTTTGGATAACGATCCGAGGTCAAAATGATCTGCTGATTGCCTTCAAGCAATGCGTTGAAGGTGTGGAAAAACTCTTCCTGGGATCGTTCTTTATTAGCAAAGAATTGAATGTCATCGATCAACAGCGCATCGACGGAGCGGTAGTAGCGTTTAAACTCTTCGATCGCGTTGTTTTGCAGGGCTTTTACCATGTCCTGAACGAAGCGCTCGGAGTGCATATACACTACTTTTGCATTGGGCTTGCGCGCCACAATGCCGTTGCCCACCGCATGCAGCAAGTGCGTTTTACCTAAGCCAGTGCCGCCATAAAGGAACAGTGGGTTATAGGCGCCGCCTGGGTTGTCCGCAACCTGACGGGCCGCAGCACGCGCCAGCTGGTTCGATTTACCTTCTACAAAGTTATCAAACGTATGTTTAACGTTAACGTTGGAGCGGTAGGTCGGTTCCGCGGGTGCTGGAACGTTGTCCCAACCCGAACGCGCGGGCTGGATGATGCGTGGAGTAGGCACATGAATCTGCGCGGGAGCCGCTACGTTCACGGTCTCTCTGACGGTCTGGGTGACGGGTTTCGTCCCCACCTCAAAACGCAGCTGCGGGGCATCTGCACCGCAAAAATCGTTAAGCAATCCATTGATGTTATTGAGGTATTTATCCCTTACCCAATCGAGCACGAAACGGTTTGGCGCATACAAAGCCAGCGTGTTATCGCTCAGTTCCGCCTGCAACGGGCGGATCCACATACTGAATTCTGTGGCTGGTAACTCATCCTGCAATCGGGCAAGACATTGCTGCCAAAGCGAAAGTGACACGGCGGACTCCACTCGAACAATAAAAGAAAGACACTGAATAATCGTGATTGTTGGCACACGTCGACAAGACCCTGTGCAAAAGGGTGACGTGCGAATTGCTATCTGCAATTTTGCCTGACCAGACCCACTGGGATCCCGATCAGGACCGCGGATCATAGCCTAAACTGAGCCAGAGATCTTCTGTTTCTCACAGATTCTTCCCGATTTATCCACAGGAAGATCCGAAACCGGGTAAGTGTAATCGATCCTGGCTGGAGCACGCACGATTTGGCCCGCATATTGGAAAATTTAATGAGCAAAGACAATTTTCTGCTTAAATGATCTCATGAAGATCCTGGACGATCCTTGCGATTTGGTTGGGAGGTCGTATAATCCTCCACCCGGCGCGTGATGCTCGACTTCCTGCGTCGGACCGTTGTTCATTTTCCACGCGAAAAGGTGCGGAAATACGCGGGAAATAAGGAAAGAGAATTGACTCCGGAGTGTACAATTATTACAATCCGGCCTCTTTAATCACCCACGCTGAGGCGTTAGTCGTTCGTTAATCGTTCGGGTATACGCGAAAGTCAGTGAATTTATTCAAGTTTAGGTAGAAATCGCCATGAAACGCACTTTTCAACCGTCTGTACTGAAGCGCAACCGTTCTCACGGCTTCCGTGCTCGTATGGCTACTAAAAATGGTCGTCAGGTTCTGGCACGTCGTCGTGCTAAAAGCCGTTCTCGTCTGACCGTTTCCAAGTAATAAAGCTAACCCCTGAGTGGTTAAGCTAGCATTTCCCAGGGAGTTACGTTTGTTAACTCCCACTCATTTCACATTCGTCTTCCAGCAGCCATATCGGGCTGGCACGCCGCAAATCACCATCCTCGGCCGCCAAAATTCGCTGGGGCATCCCCGCATCGGTCTCACAGTCGCCAAGAAAAACGTTAAGCGTGCGCATGAACGCAATCGGATTAAACGTCTGACGCGTGAAAGCTTCCGTTTACGTCAACACGAACTTCCGTCAATGGATTTCGTTGTGGTGGCGAAAAAGGGGGTTGCTGACCTCGATAACCGTGCTCTCTCGGAAGCGTTGGAAAAACTATGGCGCCGCCACTGTCGCCTGGCTCACGGGTCCTGATAGGCCTTATCAGGGTCTATCAGCGCCTGATCAGTCCGCTGCTGGGGCCGCATTGTCGTTTCACGCCAACGTGTTCTAGCTACGGAATTGAGGCATTGCGCAGGTTTGGAGTGATAAAAGGCAGTTGGTTGACGGTGAAACGCGTATTAAAATGCCACCCTTTACACCCTGGTGGTGACGACCCCGTCCCGCCCGGACCATTTGATACCAGAGAACACTAACGATGGATTCGCAACGCAATCTTTTAGTCATCGCTTTGTTGTTCGTGTCTTTCATGATCTGGCAAGCATGGGAACAGGATAAAAATCCTCAACCCCAGCAACAGCAGACCACGCAGACCACGACCACCGCAGCGGGTAGCGCCGCCGACCAGGGCGTACCGGCCAGTGGCCAGGGAAAACAGATTACGGTTAAAACCGATGTGCTTGAGCTGACAATCAACACCCGTGGTGGTGATATTGAGCAGGCGCTGCTGTTGACCTACCCGAAAGAGCTGAAGTCAAACGAACCGTTCCAGTTACTGGAAACGACGCCAGAGTTCCTCTATCAGGCACAGAGCGGCCTGACCGGTCGTGATGGCCCAGATAACCCGGCTAACGGTGCTCGTCCGCTGTATAACGTCGATAAAGATACGTTTGTGATGGCTGATGGCCAGAATGAACTCGCGATCCCGATGACTTACACTGACGCGGCCGGCAACACGTTCACCAAAACCTTCACCCTGAAACGCGGTGAGTATGCGGTGAGTGTGGGCTATAACGTGCAGAACACCAGTGCGAAACCACTGGAAGTTTCGACGTTTGGTCAGCTGAAGCAATCCATCAATCTGCCGTCTCACCGTGACACCGGAAGCAGCAACTTTGCGCTGCACACTTTCCGTGGCGCGGCGTACTCCACGCCAGATACCAAGTACGAGAAATACAAATTCGACACCATCGCGGATAACGAAAACCTGAACGTCAGTGCTAAAGGCGGCTGGGTTGCGATGTTGCAGCAGTATTTCGCGACAGCGTGGGTGCCGAACAACGACGGTGTTAACAACTTCTATACTGCAAATCTGGGCAATGGCATCGCCGCTATCGGCTATAAGTCACAGCCGGTTCTGGTTCAGCCGGGTCAAACCGGTACGCTGGGCAGCACCCTGTGGGTCGGTCCGGAAATCCAGAATAAAATGGCAGCCGTCGCACCGCACCTGGATCTGACGGTAGATTACGGTTGGTTGTGGTTCATCTCTCAGCCGCTGTTCAAACTGCTGAAATGGATCCATAGCTTCCTGGGCAACTGGGGCTTCTCCATCATCGTTATCACCTTTATCGTTCGTGGCATCATGTACCCGCTGACCAAGGCGCAGTACACCTCCATGGCGAAGATGCGTATGCTGCAGCCGAAGATTGCGGCGATGCGTGAGCGTCTGGGCGATGACAAACAGCGTCAAAGCCAGGAAATGATGGCCCTGTACAAAGCAGAGAAGGTAAACCCTCTGGGTGGTTGCTTCCCGCTGCTGATTCAGATGCCAATCTTCCTTGCGCTGTACTACATGCTGATGGGCTCCGTTGAATTGCGCCACGCGCCGTTCGCACTGTGGATCCATGACTTGTCTGCACAGGACCCGTACTACATCCTGCCGATCCTGATGGGTATCACGATGTTCTTCATTCAGAAGATGTCGCCGACCACTGTGACCGACCCGATGCAGCAGAAGATCATGACCTTTATGCCGGTCATCTTCACCGTGTTCTTCCTGTGGTTCCCGTCAGGTCTGGTGCTGTACTATATCGTCAGCAACCTGGTGACGATCCTTCAGCAGCAGCTGATTTACCGTGGTCTGGAAAAACGTGGTTTGCATAGCCGCGAAAAGAAAAAATCCTAATCCGGTAAGATAACGCTAAAATAAGGGCGGTCATTTGACCGCCTTTTTTATTTGTATTTGACGAGAAAAACCATGAGCCATAACGACACTATCGTCGCCCAGGCAACCCCACCAGGACGCGGTGGCGTAGGGATTTTGCGTATCTCCGGCCTGAAGGCGCGCGAGGTGGCCGAAGCCGTGCTGGGCAAATTGCCAAAGCCGCGCTACGCCGACTATCTCCCATTTAAAGATGCGGACGGCACCGCGCTGGATCAGGGCATCGCGCTGTGGTTCCCCGGCCCAAATTCCTTTACCGGCGAAGACGTGCTGGAGCTGCAGGGTCACGGCGGTCCCGTTATCCTCGACCTGCTTTTAAAACGTATTCTGACGCTGCCGGGCCTGCGCATCGCTAAACCGGGTGAGTTCTCCGAGCGTGCTTTCCTGAACGACAAGCTTGATCTGGCCCAGGCCGAAGCCATTGCCGACCTGATTGACGCCAGTTCCGAACAAGCGGCCCGTTCCGCACTGAACTCGTTGCAAGGTGCGTTTTCCGCACGCGTGAATCACTTAGTGGAAGCACTTACTCACCTGCGAATCTATGTCGAAGCTGCCATCGACTTCCCGGACGAGGAGATCGACTTCCTGTCTGACGGCAAAATCGAAGCACAGCTGAACACCGTGATGGCCGATCTGGAAGCGGTTCGTGCCGAGGCGCGTCAGGGAAGTTTGCTCCGCGAAGGGATGAAAGTGGTGATTGCCGGGCGTCCAAACGCCGGAAAATCGAGCCTGCTGAACGCCCTTGCAGGTCGCGAAGCGGCGATCGTGACCGATATAGCGGGCACAACCCGCGACGTTTTGCGTGAACACATTCATATCGACGGCATGCCGCTGCATATTATTGATACTGCTGGCCTGCGCGACGCCAGCGACGAAGTTGAACGTATCGGCATCGAGCGTGCCTGGCAGGAAATTGAACAAGCCGACCGCGTGCTGTTTATGGTGGATGGCACTACCACCAGCGCAGTGGATCCTGCGGATATCTGGCCTGACTTTATTGCTCGCCTGCCGGCTAAACTGCCGATTACCGTCGTGCGTAACAAAGCCGATATGACCGGCGAAACGCTGGGTTTGAGCGATGTAAACGGTCACTCACTGATTCGCCTGTCGGCTCGAACCGGTGAAGGCATTGAAGACCTGCGTAACCATCTCAAGCAGAGCATGGGCTTTGAAACCAATATGGAAGGCGGCTTCCTGGCGCGTCGTCGTCATCTACAGGCGCTTGAAGCGGCTGCAAATCACCTCGATCAGGGCAAAGCACAACTGCTCGGCGCGTGGGCGGGAGAACTGCTGGCAGAAGAGCTGCGCCTGGCGCAGCAGAGTCTGAGCGAGATCACCGGCGAATTTACCTCAGATGATTTGCTGGGACGCATTTTCTCCAGCTTCTGTATCGGTAAATAATCCTCATGATCCCCTGGTGATTTCCTGACAGGAAATCACTAGTGTCCAAATGGCAACTCGCGCTTTCACCGTAATCCCCCTATGCTTTGCGCCTGCCTGACATGGGGGATTTATGGCGCGTTTTCTGTTTTGTAGTTTTGCTTTAGTTCTACTTTATCCATCAGGCATCGATATGTATCTGGTTGGCCTTCCGCATATCGCGCGAGACCTGGGGGCCAGCGAAGCGCAATTACATATCGCGTTTTCTGCCTATCTGGCAGGTATGGCCTCGTCGATGTTATTTGCCGGGAAGATCGCCGACAAAGCCGGACGACAGCCCGTCGCCATTACCGGCGCAGTAATCTTTGCTTTGGCCTCCGTGCTCTGCTCAATGGCGCAGGACAGCACGCTGTTCCTCTCTGGCCGGTTTATCCAGGGCATCGGCGCGGGCGGTTGCTACGTGGTGGCATTTGCGATTTTACGCGATACCCTCAGCGCTCAGCGTCGCGCCAAAGTGCTTTCCATGCTGAACGGCATCACCTGTATTATTCCAGTGCTTGCACCTGTTGTCGGCTATCTGATTATGCTCAAGCTGCCGTGGCAGAGCCTGTTCTGGACGATGGCCGCCATGGGCGCGTTGGTCTTTATTCTGTCGATCACCGTGCTAAAAGAGACGCACCCCGGCTCGCATCATTCCGGGCATTCCGCAACGATCCAACCCGCCGAAACGCTGCTCAACCGCTTTTTCATCAGCCGTCTGTTAGTCACGACGATGAGCGTGGCCGTCATTCTCACCTTTGTAAACGTTTCCCCGGTATTGCTAATGGAAACGATGGGGTTTGATCGGGGCGAATATTCAACGGTGATGGCGCTGACGGCGATGGTCAGCATGGCGGTGTCGTTTTCTACACCCTTTGCACTCAACGTCTTCAGCCAGCGTACGCTGATGCTTACTTCTCAGGTGTTGTTCCTGGCCGCAGGCGTGATTCTGGCGACCGCAAGCTCACATGCCATCATGCTGGGAGGCATTACGCTGATTTGCGCCGGTTTCTCCGTGGGGTTTGGCGTGGCGATGAGCCAGGCGTTAGGGCCGTTCTCATTGCGGGCGGGCGTCGCCAGTTCCGCGCTGGGTATAGCACAGGTGTGCGGGTCATCCCTGTGGATATGGCTCGCTGCGGTGATCGGCCTTAATGCCCTGAATATGCTGATCGGGATCCTGATTGGCTGTAGCATGCTGTGTATCCTGTTACTTATGGCGATACAGCCCGCGGCGCATTATGAAGAAGCCCCTCAGCAGTCTCGATCTTAATCTGTTACTGTGCCTGCAGCTGTTGCTGCAGGAGCGCAGCGTCACCAAAGCGGCAAAGCGCATGAACGTCACTCCGTCGGCGGTCAGTAAATCGCTGGCGAAACTGCGCGACTGGTTTGACGACCCGCTGTTTGTCAAAACGCCGCTGGGACTGCTCCCGACACCGCTGACGGTCAGTCTTGAGCAAGACCTCACGGACTGGATGCAGATTGGCAATCAGATCCTCGATAAATTCCATCACGACTCGCCGGGCGGACTGAAATTCGAACTGGCGGCGGAAACGCCGCTGATGCTGATCCGTTTTAACACTTTGCTGGAGCAGGTGAATGAGCGCTATCCGCAGGCGACCGTGCGTATGCGGCACTGGGATTACGATTCGCTGGATGCCATTACGCGAGGGGAAGTCGATCTTGGCTTTACCGGACGCGAAACGCACCCACGCTCGCGCGAACTCCTGAAACTGATGCCGTGGTTTATCGACTACGAAATCCTGTTTAGCGACCGTCCCTGCGTCTATTTGCGCGAAGATCACCCCGCGCTCCAGGAAGAGTGGAATCTGGAGACGTTTCTGCGTTATCCGCACATCAGCATCTTCTGGGAACGCAGCGACACCTGGGCGCTGGACGAAGTGCTCAGAGAGATGGGACACGAGCGCAACATTGCTCTCAGTCTGCCGGGTTTTGAGCAGTCGATGTTTATGGCCGCGCAACCTCACCACAACTACATTGCGACCGCGCCGCACTATTGCCATCACTATAATCAGATCCACCAGCGCAATCTGGTCAGCCGTCCAATCCCCATTGACGAAGCGCTGTCTGAAAAACTCACCGTCCCTTTCACGCTGATCTGGCATAAACGGAACAGTCACAACCCCAAACTTGTCTGGTTGAAAGAGACAATCAAGGCGTTGTATTGCGATTCACTGCGCTAAGGATCTCTTTTTTGCCCCTGCAAATGTAAAGTTCGGTTCATTGGCTTCTCATACCCCCATTTACCGATTAAAACAGATGCAAAGTTAAGCGATAATGGTGTAACCGTTTAACCTGTCACTGACCATTATCATGGAGCGAAAAATGGCAACGCATTTTGCAAGAGGGATACTGACAGAAGGACGACTTGCCTCCGTCAGGCTCTCTTCGGCCTGCCACAATCAGGCACGTACGCTACCGGAACATCGACGCACGCGATTCCTGGCCTCCCGTGCGCTACTCGCCGAGCTGATGTTTATGCTTTATGGCACGAGCGAACTCCCCGAAATGCTCACGCAGCCTGAGGGCCGCCCCGTTTTTGCGGATCCCGAACTCCCGAGTTTTTCGGTGGCGTATACGGGGAATATCGTGGGTGTAGCGCTGACGACGGAGGGAGATTGTGGGCTGGATATGGAACTTCAGCGCGTCACGCATAGCTTCCACGGTCCCCACGCGCACGACGATTACCCGCTCTCCAGCAATGAAAAGCTGTGGGTGCGCAATCAAAACGATCCCAACGAAGCCAAAGCGCAGCTGATTACTCTCCGTCAGAGCATCCAAAAACTCTCCGGTTGCGCGGTCGATGACGCGAGCTTGTTGCAGCTCCTGCCGGGCTCAGGCCGCCTGCGTTCCGCCAAAGCGGCACGCGTTGAAGCGCTTAGCGACGCGGAAGACGTTTTGATCTGGTCCATTGCCGTGACGCCTGCCATTGAGCGCCTGAGAATCTGGGAATTTGACAGTCGATACGGGTGGCGTAGCCTGCCTGATGTTCCGGCTCGCGCTAACAAACCCGCAGCCCGCCTGATAAGATTAATCAGCTTACCGACAGAAAAAGCGTTAACCCTCAATTGACCCGTCCTGGGCCATCATGGCGAAAAGGAGTAATCATGTCTGATACGTTGAAAGTTGTTACGTTACTGGGAAGCCTGCGTAAAGGCTCATTTAATGGGATGGTTGCCCGCACGCTACCCAAACTTGCCCCTGCGGGAATGGACGTGTCGGCATTACCCTCCATTGGTGATATTCCGCTGTATGACGCCGATGTTCAGCAGGAAGAAGGTTTCCCGCACAGTGTGGAAGCGCTTGCAGAGCAAATCCGCCAGGCGGACGGCGTAGTGATTGTCACACCGGAATATAACTACTCGGTGCCAGGTGGGTTGAAGAATGCGATCGACTGGCTGTCACGCTTACCCAATCAGCCGCTTGCCGGTAAACCTGTGTTGATCCAGACCAGCTCAATGGGCGCGATTGGCGGCGCACGCTGTCAGTATCACCTGCGCCAAATCCTGGTGTTCCTGGATGCGATGGTGATGAACAAGCCGGAATTTATGGGCGGTGTGATTCAGAATAAAGTGGATACGCAAACGGGCGAAGTGGTCGATCAAAGCACGCTGGATCATCTGACCGGTCAGCTGACTGCGTTTGGGGATTATATTCAGCGGGTTAAAGCATAAGAGAAGTGCGAACCCTCTCCCACCGGGAGAGGGAAATCAGAGCGTAGGTCAGGAAAGCAAAGCGCCACCTGACACCACTGGCAACTTAGTGTGCATCGATAAACACAATCTTCAGTACAAACAGCAACGCCACAACAACAACGCATGGGCTGAGCTCGCGGAAACGACCGGTACCGATTTTCATCACGCAGTAAGAGATGAAGCCCAGCGCGATACCTTCGGTGATCGAGAAGCTAAACGGCATCATCACGGCAGTGATAAACGCCGGAACCGCTTCGGTTAAATCTTCCCACTTCACACGCGACAGGCTAGACGTCATCAGCACGCCCACATAAATCAGCGCGCCTGCGGCCGCATACGGTGGAACCATCCCCGCCAGCGGCGAAAGGAAGATCACCAGCAGGAACAGAAGACCAACTACAACGGCCGTCAGACCGGTACGGCCACCGACGGAAACGCCGGACGACGACTCAATATAAGCGGTAACAGACGACGTACCGATAAATGAGCCCGCGACAGACGACACGCTATCAACAAACAGCGCCTGCTTCATGCGCGGGAATTTGCCGTTCTCATCTGCCAGACCGGCTTTGTCGGTCACGCCGATTAGCGTCCCGGAGGAGTCGAACAGGTTGACCAGCATGAAGGAGAAAATCACGCCCGCCAGGCCCAGGTTAAACGACCCCGCCAGATCAACGTGACCAATCACGCTAGACACGCTCGGTGGCGCAGAGACGATGCCGTGATACTGCACGTCGCCCATCATCCAGCCCAGCAGCGTCGTCACCACGATAGACACCAGCACTGCCGCATGAATATTGCGGGAGGCCAGAATCGCGATGATAAAGAAGCCCAGCACGCCCAGCAGAACGCTGTGAGACGTCAGATTACCAATGCTCACCAGGGTTTCTGGGTTCGCGACGATAACGCCCGCGTTTTTCAGCCCCATCATGCCGATGAACAGGCCGATCCCGCTGGTGATCCCCACGCGCAGGCTCACCGGGATATTGGCAATCATCCAGTAACGCACGCGGAAAATGGTCAGCAGCAACAGGCCGACAGCACCCCAGAAGATGGCGCCCATCCCCACTTGCCACGGCAGCCCCATCGCCTGCACGACAACAAAGGCAAAGAAGGCGTTAAGACCCATCGCCGGCGCCAACGCCACCGGGAGGTTAGCAAACACGCCCATCAGAATACTGCCGAGAGCAGCAATCAGACAGGTGGTGACGAAGACGGCGCTGGTATCCATGCCAGCAACGCCCAAAATTTGCGGGTTAACAAAAACGATATACACCATCGTCAGGAAGGTGGTGAAACCAGCGATCACTTCGGTGCGTGCCGTCGTGCCGTGCTCGCGCAATTTGAACACGCGCTCAAGCAAACCCTGACCAGACGTCTGGGTAGTGTGTTGTTGACTCATCATCAATTTCCGAACATAGGAGGGAAAATTCGTCGCTATCCTATACCAAAATGCGACAATAAGGGCGGTTACGAGATACTTTTTTTCATTGATTTTGCTTATACGGCAACGATTGCGTCTCGTGATTCTGCAGTACGTAAACGTTAAACTTGTTAAAAGGGAAAAGCATGTCTGAGATTGAAGCGGTATTTTTCGACTGCGACGGTACGCTGGTCGACAGTGAGGTCATTTGTTCCCGCGCGTATGTCAGCATGTTCCAGGAATTTGGCATTACGCTCGATCTCGAAGAGATTTTTAAGCGCTTTAAAGGCGTGAAGCTTTACGAGATTATTGACATCATCAACGCCGAGCACGGCGTCAGTCTTGCGAAAGCGGACTTAGAGCCTGTTTACCGCGCCGAGGTCGCACGCCTCTTCGACTCGGAACTGGACGTCATCGCGGGCGCAAACGCGCTGCTGGATTCCATGGCGGTACCGATGTGCGTAGTGTCTAACGGACCGGTCACCAAAATGCAGCACTCTCTCGGCAAACTGAAGATGTTGCATCACTTCCCGGAAAAACTGTTCAGCGGTTACGATATCCAGCGCTGGAAGCCCGATCCTGCGTTGATGTTCCATGCGGCGAAAGCGATGAATGTGAACGTGGAGAACTGTATTCTGGTGGACGATTCCAGCGCGGGCGCGCAGTCGGGGATTGATGCGGGAATGGAGGTGTTTTACTTCTGCGCCGATCCGCATAACAAGCCGATTGACCATCCGAAAGTGACGACCTTTACCGATTTAGCGCAGCTGCCGGAATTGTGGAAAGCGCGCGGGTGGAAGATTACCCGCTAAGTTTCCCCTCACCCCTCTTCTTCCACAGGAGAGGGAGAAAAGCGAAACGCTCAGTGATTGAGGGAACGTCGCGAAACCTTCCCTCTCCCGGTGGGAGAGGGCTAGGTCAACATCACTCTTTCGGATCGCTACCCGCCAGCAGTTTGTCCAGCTCATCGCCCCCAACGTGACGGAAATCTTGTCCCTTCACGAAGTAGAAGATGTATTCGCAAATATTCTGACAACGATCGCCGATACGCTCGATAGAGCGGGCGCAGAACAGCGCGGTCAGGACGCTTGGAATGGTGCGCGGATCTTCCATCATGTAGGTCATCAGCTGACGCACAATGCCTTCATATTCCTGGTCGACCTTCTTGTCTTCACGGTAGATACGCACCGCTTCATCCAGATCCATACGCGCAAAGGCATCCAGCACGTCATGCAGCATTTGCACGGTGTGGCGGCCCAGCGACTCCAGGCTGACCAGCAGCGGCTGGTGCTGGTGAGAGAATTTCTCCAGCGCCGTGCGGCAGATTTTATCGGCCACATCGCCAATACGTTCAAGTTCAGCGATGGTTTTGATGATCGCCATCACCAGACGCAGGTCGCTCGCCGTCGGCTGACGTTTCGCAATAATGCGGACGCAGGCTTCGTCGATCGCGACTTCCATCATATTGACGTTTTTGTCGCCTTCGACCACGCGCTTCGCCAGCTCGCTGTCCTGATTGTGCATCGCGGTAATCGCATCAGAAAGCTGCTGCTCCACCATGCCACCCATGGTCATGACCTGAGTGCGAATGCTTTCCAGCTCGGCGTTAAACTGACCGGAAATGTGTTTATTAAGGTTGAGATTGTCCATCATTCCTCCAGATGCCCAAAATATTTCTGGCTGCAACAGGGCGGCAACTGAGCAAATCCCCGAAAGCGTAGTTCTCTACGTGACCGGAGTAAGCAAAGGCCGCCAACGCGGGTACAGCCTAAAAGATGAAGGACATATCAGCCGTAACGACCGGTAATGTAGTCTTCTGTTTGTTTTTTGGCGGGCTTGGTGAACAGATCGTCCGTATTGCTGAACTCAATCAATTCGCCCAGGTACATAAACGCCGTATGGTCTGAACAACGCGCGGCCTGCTGCATGTTATGGGTGACAATCACCACGGTGTAATCTTGCTTCAGCTCGGTGATCAGCTCTTCAATACGGCCCGTTGAGATCGGATCCAGCGCTGAACATGGCTCATCGAGCAGTAGCACTTCAGGGCGAATCGCGATACCGCGCGCGATGCACAGACGCTGCTGCTGGCCCCCAGAGAGAGAATATCCGCTCTGGTGCAACTTATCTTTGGTTTCGTTCCAGAGTGCGGCCTTGGTCAACGCCCACTGCACGCGCTCGTCCATATCGGCGCGAGACAGCTTTTCGAACAGGCGCACGCCAAAGGCGATGTTGTCGTAAATGGACATCGGGAACGGCGTCGGTTTCTGGAATACCATGCCCACTTTGGCACGCAGCAGGGCGATATCCTGGGTATTGGTCAGAATATTGTCGCCATCCAACAGGATTTCGCCTTCCGCACGCTGCTCCGGATAGAGCGAGTACATTTTGTTAAAGGTACGCAGCAGGGTGGATTTGCCACAGCCCGATGGACCGATAAATGCCGTCACCTGGTTTTTGGCGATATCCAGGTTGATGTTTTTCAGTGCATGGAATTTACCGTAGTAGAAGTTCAAATCACGAACCTGAATCTTACCCGGTGCAGTATCAACCATACTCATTGACTCATTTCCTCATTCGGCGCCGCGTGATGCCGCGCCGTAAAAATTAACCGTGTTTCTGTTTCGCGAAAATGACGCGCGCCAGAATGTTCAGCAACAGTACGCACAGAGTGATAATTAACACCCCTGCCCAGGCCAGTTGTTGCCACTCGGCAAACGGGCTCATCGCAAATTTAAAGATGGTGACCGGCAGGTTAGCGATGGGCTGCATCATGTCGGTGCTCCAGAACTGGTTCGAAAGCGCGGTAAACAGCAGCGGCGCGGTTTCGCCTGCGATACGCGCAATCGCCAGCAGGATGCCGGTCATGATCCCGGAGACTGACGCTTTCAGCGTAATCGCGGAAATCATCTTCCATTTCGGTGTACCCAGCGCATAAGCCGCTTCACGCAGGCTGTCCGGCACCAGTTTCAACATGTTCTCAGTAGTACGGATAACGATAGGCACTTGCAGCAGCGCCAGCGCAATCACGCCCGCCCAGCCTGAGAAGTGCTCCATCTGCGCGACCACAATGGTGTAGACGAACAGGCCAACCACAATAGACGGCGCGGAAAGCAGAATATCGTTGATGAAACGAATCACCTCAGCGACCCAGGATTTACGGCCATATTCCGCCAGATAAATCCCCGCCATGATGCCGAGAGGCGTTCCGACAACGGTCGCCCAGAAGATCAGCAGGCCACTGCCTGCCAGGGCGTTTGCCAGCCCGCCACCCGCCGTATTTGGCGGCGGCGTCATCTCGGTGAACAGCGCAATCGACATCCCGTCGATGCCGCGCGTGATCGTCGAGAACAGGATCCACACTAACCAGAACAGGCCAAACGCCATCGTCGCCATAGAAAGCGTCAGCGCAAGGCGATTTTTGAAGCGACGGCGCGCCTGCATTTTGCGGCGAGATTCTGCCAGCGCAGTGGTGCTTTGCATTTCGAGCGTAGCCATTAGCGTGCCCCCTCATTTTTCGCCAGGCGCATGATCATCAGCTTGGAGATCGCCAGAACGATGAAGGTGATAACGAACAGAATCAGACCCAGTTCCATCAACGCCGCCACATGCAGACCTGATTCCGCCTCGGCAAATTCATTTGCCAGCGCGGAGGTAATACTGTTACCCGGCATAAACAGCGAGGCGCTGTCGAGCTGATAGGTGTTACCGATGATAAAGGTCACCGCCATGGTTTCACCTAGCGCACGACCCAGACCCAGCATGACGCCGCCGATAACACCATTTTTGGTGAACGGCAGGACGATGCGCCAGATAACTTCCCACGTAGTGCAGCCGATACCGTAGGCCGACTCTTTCATCATCACCGGCGTTTGTTCAAACACATCGCGCATGACCGCCGCAATGTACGGGATAATCATGATGGCGAGAATCACGCCTGCGGCCAGAATACCGATCCCGAACGCCGGGCCGGAGAACAGCGCGCCAACAAAAGGAATATTCGACAGGACATTGCCCACCGGTTCCTGGAAGTATTTCGCAAACAGCGGAGCAAAGATAAACAGGCCCCACATGCCGTAAACGATACTCGGAATCGCCGCCAGCAGTTCAATCGCGATGCCCAGCGGACGCCTGAGCCAGTTAGGGGCCAGCTCCGTCAGGAACAGCGCGATACCAAAGCTCACCGGAACGGCAATCAGCAGGGCGATAAACGAAGTGACCAGCGTGCCGTAAATCGGCACCAGCGCACCGTAAATATCGTTCGGTGCATCCCACTCTTTGGTCCACAGGAAGGCGAACCCGAATTTCTGGATGCTCGGCCAGGAGGAGAAAATCAGTGACACGATAATGCCGCCCAGCAGCAATAGCACAATCAGCGCAGCCAGTTTTACCAGCGCGCTGAAAATCTTGTCACCATTTTTACCCGGAGGGTTAAAAGCAGGCTTGGTTGCAGCCATAAATTACTCTTCTGTTAAATACGTTTTACGAAGTAAAGCGGGTGAAATTCACCCGCCATTTTCGTCAGTATGCCAAATCAATACAATGCTTTACCGCTGCTGTCTTTCACGTTTGTTTTCCATGCAGCACGAATCTGCTCAACCACGCTGTCCGGCAGGCTTGCGTAATCCAGGTCGTTAGCCTGTTTGCCACCGTTTTTGTATGCCCAGTCGAAGAACTTCAGCACTTCAGCGCCCTGCTCAGGTTTCTTCTGATCTTTGTGCACCAGGATGAACGTGGTGGACGTGATTGGCCACGCGCCGTCACCTTTCTGGTTCGTCAGATCCTGTGCGAAGGATTTGCTCCAGTCAGCGCCTTTCGCGGCATTTGCGAAGTTTTCTTCGGTCGGGCTAACCGGTTTACCGTCAGCTGAAATCAGCTTGGTGTAAGCCAGGTTGTTTTGCTTGGCGTAAGCGTATTCAACGTAACCGATTGAACCCGGCAGACGCTGTACGAACGCGGCGATACCGTCGTTACCTTTACCGCCCAGACCGGTCGGCCAGTTAACCGTAGAGCCAGAACCGATTTTGGATTTCCACTCTTCGTTCACTTTCGCCAGGTAGCTGGTGAAGACGAAGGACGTACCGGAACCGTCAGCACGACGAACCACAGCGATGTTTTGCGAAGGCAGTTTCACGCCTGGGTTCAGTTTGGTGATGGCTTCATCATCCCATTTTTTGATTTTGCCGAGGTAGATATCGCCAAGGGTTTTGCCATCCAGCACCAGTTCGCCAGATTTCAGACCCGGGATATTCACGGCCAGCACAACACCACCGATAACGGTTGGGAACTGGAACAGACCTTCCTGAGCCAGTTTGTCATCGGACAATGGCGCGTCAGATGCACCGAAATCAACGGTATTAGCCGTAATTTGTTTAACGCCACCGGAGGAGCCGATACCCTGATAGTTAACCTTGTTACCGGTCTCTTTCTGGTAGGTATCTGCCCATTTGGCATACACCGGCGCAGGGAAAGTTGCACCAGCGCCAGTCAGGCTTGCTTCTGCGAATACAGAGAACGCGCTCATCGATAAGGTCGCGGCGACAACAGTTGCGACAGTGGTACGCATAACTTTCATAATGTCTCCTGCAAGGATTTCGTAAATCGTTGTTTAGTGGCTACGATGAGCAAAATAGGACAATCAGGTGACAGATAAATGTACGAAATATGACAGTTTTATGACATGAAAAGTTTAACTTAAAAAATCGCGAAATAAGCATTAATAAACAGAAGGTTAGGTATCTTTATGACACTCTGTTTTCAGAAAAATTTTATTTGTGTGACACTGAAAAAGTAGCTGAAAATGACAGATTGTCATCAACAAAGAGAGAAGGGATTGATTAAAAACAAACCAGCAGGAAAGAGAAAAGCTCCACCCGAAGATGGAGCCTGAAGGGATTATTCTACGGTAACTGACTTCGCCAAGTTACGCGGTTGGTCAACGTCGGTGCCTTTAATCAGCGCGACGTGATAAGCCAACAGTTGCAGCGGAACGGTATAGAAGATCGGTGCAATCACCTCTTCCACATGCGGCATCTCAATGATGTGCATGTTGTCGTTGCTAACAAAACCGGCATCCTGATCGGCAAAGACGTACAGCTGGCCACCACGGGCGCGCACTTCTTCAATGTTGGATTTCAGTTTTTCCAGCAGTTCGTTGTTCGGCGCAACGACGATAACCGGCATGTCCGCGTCAATCAGCGCCAGTGGGCCATGTTTCAGCTCACCTGCCGCGTAGGCTTCGGCGTGGATATAGGAGATCTCTTTCAGCTTCAGCGCGCCTTCCAGCGCGATTGGATACTGATCGCCACGGCCCAGGAACAGTGCGTGGTGTTTATCAGAGAAATCTTCCGCCAGCGCTTCAATGCGTTTGTCCTGAGACAGCATCTGCTCAATGCGGCTCGGCAGCGCCTGCAAACCATGAACGATATCGTGCTCAATCGACGCATCCTGGCCTTTCAGACGCGCCAGTTTCGCCACCAGCATCAGCAGAACGGTCAGCTGGGTGGTGAACGCTTTGGTCGACGCCACACCGATTTCTGTCCCCGCTTTGGTCATCAGCGCCAGATCGGACTCACGCACCAGCGAAGAGCCCGGCACGTTACAGATCGCCAGAGAACCGAGATATCCCAGCTCTTTAGACAAACGCAGTGCCGCCAGGGTATCCGCCGTTTCACCGGACTGGGAAAGGGTGATCATCAGGCTGTTGCGACGCACCGCTGATTTGCGATAGCGGAATTCAGAGGCGATTTCCACATCGCACGGCACGCCAGCCAGCGCTTCAAACCAGTAACGCGAAACCATGCCGGAGTTGTAAGACGTTCCGCAGGCAACGATCTGAATATGCTCCACTTTCGCCAGCATCTCATTCGCGTTTGCGCCCAGTTCGCTCAGATCCACTTCGCCGTGATTGATGCGCCCGATCAACGTGTTTTTGATCGCGTTCGGCTGCTCGTAAATCTCTTTCTGCATGTAGTGACGATAAGTGCCTTTGTCACCCGCGTCGTACTGCAGACTGGATTCAATCTCCTGACGCTTCACCTCTGCGCCAGATTTATCAAAGACCGTAACGCTACGGCGCGTCACTTCGGCGATATCACCCTCTTCCAGGAAGATAAAGCGACGGGTGACCGGCAGCAGAGCCAGCTGATCGGAGGCGATAAAGTTTTCGCCCATACCCATGCCGATGACCATCGGGCTACCGGAACGGGCAGCCAGCAGGGTGCTTGGATCGCGAGAATCCATGATCACCGTACCGTATGCACCACGCAGCTGAGGGATCGCACGCAGCACCGCTTCACGCAGCGTACCGCCTTGCTCCAGTTCCCAGTGAACCAGGTGAGCAATAACTTCGGTATCAGTTTCAGAAACGAAGGTATACCCCCGCGCTTTAAGTTCCTCGCGCAGCGGTTCGTGGTTTTCGATAATGCCGTTATGCACCACGACGATGTGTTCAGACACATGCGGGTGTGCGTTGCCTTCTGAGGGTTCGCCGTGCGTCGCCCAGCGCGTATGTGCAATACCGGTACCGCCATGCAGCGGCGTTTCTTCCGCGGCTTGCGCCAGCATTTGCACTTTACCGAGGCGGCGCAGGCGGGTCATGTGCCCTGCTGCATCCACCACTGCCAGACCGGCAGAGTCGTAACCACGGTATTCCAGACGACGTAATCCTTCGATAAGGATTTCAGCAATATCACGCTGCGCAACTGCGCCAACAATTCCACACATAGTTAGATTTCCTGATTATGGCGTTATGCCATGCGTTGCCGCTGATCTGTATTACTCTTCGTCTTTCACGCTGCGACTGCGTTGGCTGCACGTGCTCGCCACGGTCACTTACTTAAGTAAGCTCCCATGGACTCTCACAATTGCCGCCTTGTCACAACGCGAAATCCTTTGAGTATGCCCGTTTCCGGGCGCCCCGAGCCTTGTAGAGAGTGGGGCTATATTTTTGGTTACTGCATTTTGGGCGGGGGATTATGTTATCCCCTCATCCCGACCCTCTCCCCAAAGGGGCGAGGGAGAAAACACCGCACCAAACGATCCTCGATGGGAGGACGGTTCAGGTGAGGTCAGTTACTTTTTCTTGACCGGACGCTGCCAGCCTTGCTTGTGAACCTGCGGCACACGGCTGAGAACGAGCTCATTTTCCGCCACATCACGCGTAACGGTCGTGCCCGCCGCAATCGTAACGCCTTTACCGATTGTGACTGGCGCCACCAGCTGGCTGTCAGAACCGACGAATACATCATCGCCGATAATGGTTTTGAATTTATTGGCACCATCGTAGTTACAGGTAATCGTACCCGCACCGATATTCACGTTATCGCCAATTTCCGCATCGCCGAGATAGGTCAGATGACCGGCTTTCGAGCCTTTACCCAGACGGGCCTTTTTCATCTCAACAAAGTTGCCAACGTGCGCACCTTCCAGCAGTTCAGCACCTGGACGCAGACGCGCGAACGGACCAATAGTACAGGCGGCTTCCAGACGTGCATCTTCCACCACGCTGTACGGGCTAATCTCGCAATCGTCACCAATGACGCTGTTTTTGATGACACATCCGGTACCGATTTTAACGCGATGACCCAGCGTCACTTGGCCTTCAATAATAACGTTAGTGTCAATTTCGACATCACGCCCGTGAGCAAGCGTACCGCGCAGGTCGAAACGCGCCGGATCGCGCAGCATCACACCCGCAAGCAGCAGTTTTTCCGCCTGCTCAGCCTGATAGATACGCTCCAGACGGGAAAGCTGAAGACGGTTGTTTACGCCGTCAGTTTCGCTGATGCGCGTCGGATGAACGGCTGTAATTTCATGGCCTTCGTGATGCGCCATTGCGATGATATCGGTGATGTAGTATTCACCCTGCGCGTTGTTGTTGTTCAGTTTTGACAACCAGCGTTTCAGATCCGCACCGTTGGCGATCAGAATGCCGGTGTTAATTTCCTGAATCTGGCGCTGCTCCTCGGAGGCGTCTTTATGCTCGACAATGCCCGTCACCTTGCCGTTTTCGCGGGTGATACGGCCATAGCCCGTCGGGTCATCCAGTTTTACAGTGAGTAAACCGATACCACCCTGCGGTTTGGCTTCACGCAGACGCGTTAAGGTTTCAACAGCAATCAGCGGAACGTCGCCGTAAAGCATCAGAATGTCTTCGTCGTCTGCAAAGAATGGCGCGGCCTGCTGCATAGCATGGCCGGTACCCAACTGTTCAGCCTGAAGCACCCAGTTGAGATTCTCATCGCCCAGCGTCTTTTTAAGCAAATCACCGCCGTGTCCGTAGACCAGGTGAACATTGCTCGCGCCCAATTCATTTGCAGCATCAATGACATGCTGCACCATCGGCTTTCCTGCCAACGTGTGCAACACCTTAGGAAGATCGGAATACATGCGGGTGCCTTTGCCTGCGGCAAGGATGACCACGCTCATTGTATTATTCAACATACGCGTCCTGACTGTAATTTGAGTGAGAAGTAGAACCCTTTGACGTTGAAAATTCTACATATTTTGCAGCATAAAATGGGCTGCTGGTAAAACGCTCAACATCCGGCATTAATGGCTATTTGAAGATACTTTTAAGGGCAGAGTAAATCACTTTTCATCCGGAAAATAGCTTTCTAGTGGGAAGTCGCGAGCGCCTACAACAGGTTAGCTATTTTTTCGCCTCATGAATAAAGATCGCCTCAAAGCAAAACAACGTTTTAATTATCCAATATTGTGACAACCAAAAAAGAAACGACGTTTCATCTTGATGATAATGGCGCTCAAATATCAATCAGGAGAATAAGATGAATTATAAAATACCTCTGGCCCTAATGATGTGTAGCTCCTTTATTGTCAACGCAGCAGAACAGCATCACGTCTGGAAAGCCATTGCGTTTGGCCAATCGACAGACGTGAATTTCTCATCAAACGTGTTGCCCGAGAAAATCGGCGTCAACGACGTCACTATAGATGGAAAAAAACTGACGCCGCAAGACGCAGTTGATCTCTCCAAACCCATCACGATTGAAAGCCGGGGAGGCAAAATCGCCAATTCGCACGACGGATTGACGTTTTTCTATACCGAGCTTCCAACCCGCGAGAATTTTATTTTAGAAGCGACCGTCAGGGTCGATCAGTTTGGTCCGGAGAATGGGGCTAAGCCAGCGGCGCAGGAAGGCGCAGGGCTGTTAGTGCGTGATGTGATCGGCGTGCCGCGTCAGCAACCGCTGAAAGAGGGCTACGAAGAGTTTCCTGCAGCGTCGAATCTGGTGATGAATGCCATTATGACGCAGGATAAAAAGGACCATCAGCGGGTAAAAATGCAAGTAATCACGCGTGAAGGTGTTTCCCGTCCGTGGGGCAACGCAGGCGCGGCGATAAAAAAACAGAGCTACAAGGAAGAAGTGGATTTAAGCCAGACGCCTGAATTTCGGCTTAAGCTGCAAAGAACGAACGAAGGGTTTGTCACCGCGTGGGCCCCCGCTGGGAGTGACGCGTGGGTCAGCCAAAGCGTTCCCCGTGCCAATTTAATTTCGGTACAAAATCAGGATCGCTATTACGTTGGGTTCTTTGCTTCTCGTAACGCAAAAATCACCGTGACCGATGCGGCTCTGACAACATCTGTGGCAGAAACGGTCGCCAGCAAGCCCTGGCAACCAAAAGCATTACCACCTGTTGTGCAGATCGCCTCGCCAGGCAAGAGCACCTCTGAAGATTATCAGGTACAAGCGCGCGCCAACTATGATGGCGTCTTCCGTCTTCGCCAAAACGAAGTGGTGATCGGCAATGATAAATCCGTTAAAGCGGGTGAAATGTATTCCGTGCCTGCGAAACTGAGTGATAACAACGCCTTTGACTTAACGTTTACGCCTGCCAGCGGTGAGCCTGTGCAGCAGAAATTCACCGTCGAAAAAGTGGCAGGTATCACGGCAACGACCTTGCACGTTTCCCCGGAAGGGAAAGCGGAGGGTCAGGGAACGGTCGCTTCACCGATGGATTTAACGACTGCCATTAGCCTGCTGGCGCCAGGCGGCAAAATCATCATGGCGAAAGGTGATTATCCACGCAGCGAAATCCCGGTTTCGTCCAGCGGCAGCGCGGACAACGTCAAAACCCTGCAGGCGGATGGGAAAGTGGTGATTCAGGGGTTGCTGGTGGATGCCAGCTATTGGCACATCAACGGAATTGACGTTACCGGGAAAAGCCTGCGCGTTCAGGGCAGTCATAATCTGATTGAAGATGTGACGGCTTATCGCAATGACGATACCGGCATTCAGATTTCATCCCCGGATAACGTAGGCCGCCCGCTGTGGGCAAGCTATAACCGGGTGATCAACGCCGAATCCTATTCCAATGAAGATCCTGGCAAAATTAACGCCGATGGATTTGCGGTGAAGATGCGCGTCGGTGAGGGTAATCGCCTGGAAAACTGCATTTCTCATGACAATATCGACGACGGCTTTGATCTGTTCAATAAGATTGAAGACGGTGCCAACGGCGTTGTGGTGATCGAGAATTCCATTGCACGCAACAACACCAGCAACGGTTTTAAACTCGGCGGTGAAGGGCAACCCGTCGCGCATGAAGTGCGTAACAGTAAGGCGGTGGGAAATCATCTGGATGGTTTTACCGATAACTTCAACCCAGGCCAACTGGTTGTCGAAAATAATGTGGCGGTGGACAACCAGCGCTTTAACTTTATCTTCCGACCAAGCCCGTACGGCGATCCCTCTACACAGGGCATTTTCTCCGGTAATAAGTCAGTACGCACGCAGCCTGGACGCTATGACGACGCCGTCGTCGGTAACGTTGATGAGACGAATTACTTTATGCAGAAAGGGAAAAGCGTGAATAGCGAGGGGAAGGTATTAGACGAGAAAGCCACGTTAGCTGAGCTGAAGTTGTAGCAGATGGCGCTTGCTTATCGAACCACTGTAAGCACAGCGCCACGTTGCATATCAGCGGTATTACAGATTGAAAGTCCCGAAAGAGATATTCATGCTGCTGAAAAGGGCGATGATTTTGTTGATCAGTTTCATGTTGGCATCCTGTTTTTAATCTGAATTAATTATGTGATACACATCACAAAAACAAGTCTACACCTCAAAATTTAACCGATCAACATTTTTGTGAGATACATCACAAAATAGTAAAACACCTTTTCAGTTTCAATTATCCTGAAACGCAAGCATAAAAAAAGCCAGTCTGAAACCAGACTGGCTTTTGTACTTTTCAAGCCGGTGTTACATCGCTTTTTTAGTCAACTCGATAACGCGTAATTTCGCGATCGCTTTGGCCAGTTCAGCAGACGCCTGTGCGTAATCCACGTCGCCATGAGAGCTCTTAATATGCTCTTCTGCTTTACGCTTCGCTTCCAGAGCTCGCGCTTCGTCGAGATCCTGGCCACGAATAGCGGTATCAGCAAGAACGGTCACACTGCCAGGCTGCACTTCAAGAATGCCGCCGGACAGATAGATAAACTCTTCATGACCGAACTGTTTTACGATGCGGATCATACCAGGCTTAATGGCGGTGAGCAGCGGCGCGTGTCCTGGGAAAATACCCAGTTCACCTTCACTACCCGTTACCTGGATTTTCTCGACCAGACCAGAGAACA
This sequence comes from Lelliottia sp. RD5, assembly GCF_056032945.1. Classification (NCBI taxonomy): domain Bacteria; kingdom Pseudomonadati; phylum Pseudomonadota; class Gammaproteobacteria; order Enterobacterales; family Enterobacteriaceae; genus Lelliottia; species Lelliottia sp. RD5. The sequence goes on from NZ_JBVYHQ010000007.1 coordinate 221,052, forward strand.
TTTGTTGCTCTGCGCTGACGACGTCCAGGTGGTAAGTCATTGCCATATCACCCTCCGATTAAGGCGTTAAAGTTTTTTGGCTTTTTCCACGGCTTCGTCGATGGAACCAACCATGTAGAACGCCTGCTCCGGCAGGTGATCGTATTCGCCTTCCATGATGCCTTTAAAGCCACGGATGGTGTCTTTCAGGGAAACGTATTTACCAGGGGAACCGGTGAATACTTCCGCTACGAAGAACGGCTGGGACAGGAAGCGCTGAATCTTACGTGCGCGAGCTACCACCAGTTTATCTTCTTCAGACAGCTCATCCATACCCAGGATGGCGATGATGTCTTTCAGTTCCTGGTAACGTTGCAGCAGGGACTGTACGCCACGCGCGGTGTCGTAGTGTTCCTGACCAACAACCAGTGGATCCAGCTGACGGCTGGTGGAGTCCAGCGGGTCAACGGCTGGGTAGATACCCAGAGACGCGATCTGACGGCTCAGTACCACGGTTGCATCTAAGTGAGCAAAGGTGGTGGCTGGAGATGGGTCAGTCAAGTCATCCGCAGGGACGTATACGGCCTGAACGGAGGTGATAGAACCGGTTTTGGTAGAAGTGATACGTTCCTGCAGAACGCCCATCTCTTCCGCCAGCGTCGGCTGGTAACCTACCGCTGAAGGCATACGGCCCAGCAGCGCAGATACTTCAGTACCGGCCAGGGTGTAACGGTAGATGTTATCTACGAACAGCAGTACGTCACGACCTTCGTCACGGAACTTCTCAGCCATAGTCAGACCGGTCAGCGCAACGCGCAGACGGTTTCCTGGTGGCTCGTTCATCTGGCCATAAACCAGGGATACTTTATCCAGAACGTTGGAGTCGGTCATTTCGTGGTAGAAGTCGTTACCCTCACGAGTACGCTCACCCACGCCTGCAAACACGGAGTAACCGGAGTGCTCGATCGCGATGTTACGGATCAGCTCCATCATGTTTACAGTTTTACCCACGCCCGCACCGCCGAACAGACCAACTTTACCGCCCTTAGCGAACGGACACATCAGGTCGATAACTTTGATGCCGGTTTCCAGCAGTTCCTGAGAGCTAGACAGCTCTTCATAGGAAGGTGCTGCACGGTGGATTGCCCAACGGTCTTCTTCACCGATGTCGCCTTTCATGTCGATTGGTTGACCCAAAACGTTCATGATACGACCCAGTGTTGCTTTACCTACCGGGACTTCGATCGGGTGTTCGAGATCTTTAACAGCCAGACCACGACGCAGACCGTCGGAAGAACCCATGGCGATAGTACGTACGATACCACCACCGAGCTGCTGCTGAACTTCCAGCACCAGACTCTCGTTACCATTCTGTACCTCAAGAGCATCGTACACGCGCGGTACGGCATCCTGAGGGAATTCGACGTCAACCACGGCGCCGATTACCTGGACAATTTTTCCAGTAGCCATCTTGAATCCTCTACGAATTAACCTGGTTATACCGCGGATGCACCACCGACGATTTCGGTGAGTTCCTGAGTAATGCTGGCCTGACGAGCTTTGTTGTATACCAACTGCAGCTCTTTAATCAGGCTGCCGCCATTGTCGGTCGCGGCTTTCATCGCCACCATACGTGCGGCCTGCTCGCTGGCCAGGTTTTCTACCACGCCCTGATAAACCTGAGATTCAACGTAACGACGCAGCAGGGTATCCAGCAGCGGTTTCGGATCGGGTTCATACAGGTAATCCCAGGCTTTCTGCTTCAGCTCTTTATCTTCTGATGCCGGTAAAGGCAGCAGCTGAGTGAGGGTCGGAACCTGAGACATGGTGTTAATAAATTTGTTGCTGACAACGTAAAGTCTGTCCAGACGGCCTTCATCATAGGCCTGCAACATCACTTTAACCGGGCCAATCAGCTCGGACAGGGATGGGTTATCACCCATGCCCGTCACCTGAGCGACAATATTGCCGCCTACGGAATTAAAGAAAGAGACGCCTTTAGAGCCGATCATCGCGATATCGCTCTGAACGCCTTTATCAGACCAGACTTTCATATCCGCCAGCAGTTTTTTGAACAGGTTAATGTTCAAGCCACCGCACAGACCACGGTCGGTAGACACCACCAGGTAGCCCACGCGTTTAACGTCGCGTTCTTCCAGGTAAGGATGCTTGTATTCCAGATTACCGTTTGCAAGGTGACCAATCACTTTGCGCATGGTATCTGCATAAGGACGGCTGGACGCCATGCGATCCTGCGATTTACGCATTTTGGAAGCGGCGACCATCTCCATCGCTTTAGTGATCTTCTGCGTGTTCTGGACGCTTGCGATCTTACTACGTATCTCTTTTGCGCCGGCCATGAGCTTCTCCTCAATGCCTTGCGGTCTGCCCTAAGACAGACCGCCGGACGTTACCAGGACTGGGTTGCTTTGAAGGAATCGAGGATGCTTTTCAGCTTGCCTTCGATTTCGTCGTTATAGCCACCGGACTGGTTGATCTCTTGCATCAGCGGAGCGTGATCACGGTCAACGTAAGCCAACAGAGCGGCTTCGAAGCTACCGATTTTCGCCAGTTCCACATCTTCGAGGTAACCGCGTTCAGCCGCGAACAGCACCAGGCCCTGTTGTGCAACAGACATTGGGGCATACTGTTTCTGCTTCAGGAGTTCGGTCACTTTCTGACCGTGGCTCAGCTGTTTACGGGTTGCTTCGTCCAGATCGGACGCGAACTGCGAGAACGCCGCCAGTTCACGATACTGTGCCAGCGCGGTACGAATACCACCGGACAGTTTTTTGATGATCTTGGTCTGAGCAGCACCACCAACACGGGATACGGAGATACCTGGGTTAACTGCAGGACGAATACCGGAGTTAAACAGGTTGGTTTCCAGGAAGATCTGACCATCGGTAATCGAAATTACGTTGGTTGGAACGAACGCAGAAACGTCACCCGCTTGGGTTTCGATAATCGGCAGCGCAGTCAGAGAACCGGTTTTACCTTTTACTTCACCTTTGGTGAAGTTCTCAACGTATTCCGCGTTTACGCGGGATGCGCGCTCAAGCAGACGGGAGTGGAGATAAAACACGTCGCCCGGGAATGCTTCACGTCCTGGTGGACGACGCAGCAGCAGGGAAACCTGACGGTAAGCAACAGCCTGTTTAGACAGGTCATCGTATACGATCAACGCATCTTCACCGCGGTCACGGAAGTATTCGCCCATTGCGCAACCGGCATAAGGCGCCAGGTATTGCAGTGCAGCGGATTCAGAAGCGGTCGCAACCACAACGATGGTGTTAGACAGTGCGCCGTGCTCTTCCAGTTTACGAACCACGTTAGAAATGGTGGACGCTTTCTGGCCGATAGCCACGTACACACATTTGATACCGGAGTCGCGCTGGTTGATGATCGCATCGATTGCCATCGCGGTTTTACCGGTCTGGCGGTCGCCGATGATCAGTTCACGCTGACCACGACCGATTGGGATCATGGCATCAACGGATTTGTAACCAGTCTGCACTGGCTGATCAACGGACTGACGTTCGATAACGCCTGGTGCGATAACTTCGATTGGCGAGAAGCCATCATTATCAACCGGGCCTTTACCGTCGATTGGTGCACCCAGGGTGTTCACCACGCGACCCAGCAGGCCACGGCCGACCGGTACTTCCAGAATACGACCAGTACATTTGACTTTCATGCCTTCGGCAAGGTCAGCGTACGGGCCCATCACAACTGCACCTACGGAGTCGCGCTCCAGGTTCAGTGCGATTGCGTAACGGTTACCCGGCAGGGAAATCATCTCACCCTGCATACAATCGGCCAGGCCGTGGATGCGGATAACACCGTCACTTACAGAAACAATAGTACCTTCGTTATGAGCTTCACTCACAACACTAAACTGAGCAATGCGCTGCTTGATCAGTTCGCTGATTTCGGTGGAATTCAGTTGCATGCTCCAGTCCCCTTAAGACTGCAAGACGTCTGCAAGGCGTTCAAGACGGCCGCGTACGCTACCATCAATGACCATATCACCCGCTCGGATGATTACGCCTGCCATTACAGACTTATCGATTTTGCAATTCAGCTTAACTTTGCGTGACAGACGTTTTTCCATCGCGGCGGTGATCTTCGCAAGCTGTTCTTCACTCAGTTCGTTCGCCGAGGTTACTTCAACTTCGGCGGTAGCTTCACTGAGAGCACGTAAGTGCTCGAACTGCTCAAGAACATCCGGGAGCACGCGTAGACGACCATTTTCAGCCATAACCTTAATCAGGTTCTGGCCGCTGGCGTCCAGCTGCTCGCCACAAACGGCGATAAACGACGCAGCAAGCGTTTCTGGTGCTAAAGCACCTGAAAGCATCTCAGCCATTTGCTCGTTTTTCGTTACCTCAGCGGCAAACGCCAGCATATCCTGCCAGCGATCGACATTTTGGTGTTCGACAGCAAAGTCAAAAGCTGCTTTGGCGTAGGGGCGAGCTACCGTAACAAATTCAGACATCAGCCCCTCCCTCCTTACAGTTCAGCGACAAGTTTGTCCACGATGTCGCTGTTAGCAGCTTCATCCACGGAACGTTCGATGATCTTCTCGGCGCCAGCAACAGCCAGAATCGCAACCTGCTTACGCAGTTCTTCACGTGCACGTTTACGCTCAGCATCAATTTCAGCCTGCGCCTGTGCAACGATCTTAGTGCGTTCCTGTTCTGCTTCAGCTTTTGCTTCGTCCAGGATCTGTGAACGGCGTTTGTTAGCCTGTTCAATGATGACCTGAGCTTCTGCTTTCGCTTTTTTCAGCTGGTCTGTCGCGTTGGCCTGTGCAAGGTCCAAATCTTTCTTAGCGCGCTCTGCAGAAGCCAAACCGTCAGCAATTTCTTTCTGACGTTTTTCGATGGCAGCCATTAACGGCGGCCATACATACTTCATGCAGAACCAGACAAAGAGAATAAACGCGATGGCCTGGCCGAGGATTGTTGCGTTCATGTTCACAGCACAATACCTCTTAAATTTCTGTGGCTTAGGTTTTTCGAACTACTACTACGCGACAGCAAACATCACGTACAGACCCAGACCTACAGCGATCATTGGGATTGCATCCACCAGACCCATAACGATAAAGAACTGAGTACGCAGCAGAGGAATCAGATCCGGTTGACGCGCTGCGCCTTCCAGGAATTTGCCCCCGAGGATGCCGATACCGATCGCAGCACCGATAGCCGCCAGACCCATCATCACAGCGGCAGCCATGTACAGCAGATCCATATTCAGGTTTTCCATGACAGTCTCCAGTTTGTTTCAAAAAAAAACGTAGTAGTGTTGGTAAAAAATCAGTGCTCTTCAGACGCCATCGACAGATAGACGATCGTCAGAACCATGAAGATAAAGGCTTGCAGCGTAATGATCAGGATGTGGAAAATGGCCCATGGCACATTCAGAATCCACTGTGACCACCACGGCAGAAGACCCGCGATCAGAATGAAAATCAGCTCACCCGCATACATGTTGCCGAACAGTCGCAGACCGAGAGAAACCGGTTTGGACAGCAGGCTCACGCCTTCCAGGATCAGGTTGACCGGAATAAACGCCCAGTGGTTGAACGGCTGCAAGGTAAGCTCTTTCACGAAGCCGCTTACGCCTTTCATTTTGATACTGTAGAAAAGAATCAGGATGAATACGCCCAGCGCCATGGACAGGGTGATGTTCACGTCAGCAGACGGAACCACACGCAGTGCAGGCAGGCCGAAGACATGCTCACCGATGTATGGCAGCAGGTCGATAGGCAGAAGGTCCATCAGGTTCATCAGGAAGACCCAGACGAAGACAGTCAACGCCAGTGGAGCAATCAGCTTGCTCTTACCGTGATACATGTCTTTGACGCTGCCATGAACAAAGCCGATGACTAATTCAATTGCCGTCTGGAATTTCCCTGGAACGCCGCTGGTCGCTTTTTTAGCAACGCTACGGAACATGGCCAGGAACAACAGACCCAACACCACCGAGAAGAACATGGAGTCAATGTTGAGCGTCCAGAAGGTGGCCGGGGGGTTATGCGGATCCACCAGCGAGAATGTACGCAGATCCATCTGAAGGTTCGTCAGATGATGACCTATGTAATCCTGCGGCGTCATATTTTCTGAAGCCATGATGCCTTTTACCCTTTGTTGTTGATTACAGCTGGTGCCAGAACTTGTACCACCAGCACCAAAACCCACGTCACGATCAGCGGCAAAAATACCACTTTGAAAACAGCCAGCGCCACCACCAAAAAGGCAAAGGTCAGCAACACCTTACACACTTCGCCAAGAGCGAAGGACCAGGCCACGCGGCCTTTGGCGGGTGTATGCGCCTGATGACGCCAGGCAAAAATCATAAATAACATGTTAGGCAAAACAACTGCCAGACCTCCACAAACAGCGGAGATGCCCCAGAAGGGGTCTTTCAGGCTGAACAGCAGTCCACTTGCTACTACGGCCAAAAACTGTATGAACAGAAGTTTACGTGCAACGTTTCTACTCAAGAGTGACACAGACATCACGTTAAACTCCTGCTCCCTTCGAGGTACGTCGCGTGTCGTATAAAACGTTCTTTAAGGCTCAGAGTCAAGCAGCAAAAAGCGGACAAATTATACGGTGCGCCCCCGTGAATTCAAACAATAAGTAGCGAAAAGGTGAATAAATGTTTAAAAATTTTTCACCACCGCTATTTTTTAACTTTTCATCAAAGAGTGAGCCAGGATGCAAAACGGCAAACAGCTCGGAAACGTTGATGATAAAGCGTGCACGAGATCACAAAATATACATTTACGATAAGGTCATATTAATCAAATCCATAAATCAGATTATTTCATCTTTATGATATTAAAGGTTAATTAACGCAACTTTTCTCAAAACAACCCTATCTACAACAAAAACCTTTCATTGACATTCTTAATAAAAATTTAACATCAACGTGTCGTTACTCAATCCGACTTTTCGCAGGCTTATATTTTCGTGGTTGACTATCTTTTGGGTGAACAACGCTGATTACGTTAACTTCAGGAAAACCCCAAGTAACAATCAGGTTAAATCAGCCTTTAAGGGAATCTTTTTTCCGTGCTGTTTTTTAACACACTAAGAACAGCACAAATTCCACATTTTTATACATTTTTAAAAATGATTTGGTTTAATCACCACCAAATGACGCTCACCATCAAGTTGCGGAACCTGAAGCTTAGCAATGGACTCGACGCTATAACCCGCAGGTAGCTGGGCGATTTCATCGTCAGGCACTAACCCTTTGAGCGCATAAAAACGGCCATCCTGCGCGGGTAAATGCTTGCACCAGCTCACCATATCGTTGAGGGAAGCAAAAGCACGGCTGATCACGCCATCAAATGGAGGCTCGGAAGGAAACGCTTCTACCCTGCTCTGCACCGGCTCAATATTTTCAAGCTTCAGCTCATGCTGCACCTGGCGCAGGAAACGTACTCGCTTGCCAAGGCTGTCCAGCAGGGTGAAGTGGCATTCAGGACACACAATAGACAGCGGAATACCGGGTAACCCCGGACCAGTCCCGACGTCAATAAAGCGCTCGCCGCGCAGATGAGGCGCAACCACAATGCTATCGAGAATATGGCGAATCAGCATCTCGTTAGGATCGCGTACTGACGTAAGGTTATACGCTTTATTCCATTTGTTCAGCATATCGACATACGCCACCAGCTGGTTTTTCTGGTGATCGGTGAGCGAAATGCCGGCCTGTTCCAGCAGACGAGAGAGTTTGTTGAGCACGGTGAATACCTGTAGAGAGGATTGTTGGCCCGGTCAACGCAACGCGACCGGGCAACGATTATCATAGACTTAAGCGCTGCGGCGCAGCATACCTTGTTTTTTCAGCCAGACCAGCAGAATGGAAATGGCTGCAGGTGTAACGCCAGAAATACGCGATGCCTGACCGATCGAAACGGGTTTATGATCGTTCAGTTTGGCGATCACTTCGTTAGACAACCCCGTCACCTGACGGTAATCCAGCATTTCTGGCAGCAACGTATTTTCGTTACGCTGCTGTTTTTCGATCTCATCCTGCTGACGCGCGATGTAACCTTCGTATTTGATCTGAATTTCAACCTGCTCAGCCGCTTCAGCATCGTCAAGGCCAGGTGCAAATGGCGTCATCTGAACCAGCTGTTCGTAAGTCATGCCGGGACGACGTAACAGATCTTCACCGCTCGCTTCACGGGAGAGCGGCGCTGCCAAGTGAGCATTCACTTCAGCAACGGACTCGGCTAACGGATTCACCCAGGTAGATTTCAGGCGCTGACGTTCGGTTTCGATACGTTCCAGCTTTTCATTGAAGCGTGCCCAGCGTTCGTCATCAACCAGACCCAGCTCACGCCCCATTTCCGTAAGACGCAAATCAGCGTTATCTTCACGCAGCATCAGACGATATTCCGCGCGAGAGGTAAACATACGGTACGGCTCTTTTGTGCCCATGGTGCTGAGATCGTCAACCAAAACCCCAAGGTAAGCCTGATCGCGACGCGGCGCCCAGCCCTCTTTTTCGGCAGAAAAACGTGCGGCGTTCAAGCCTGCCAACAACCCTTGGGCAGCGGCTTCTTCGTAACCCGTTGTGCCGTTAATTTGACCGGCAAAGAACAGACCCTGAATGAATTTGCTTTCCAGCGTCGGTTTCAGATCGCGAGGGTCGAAGAAATCGTACTCAATCGCGTAGCCGGGACGCACAATTTTCGCGTTTTCCATGCCCTGCATCGAACGAACGATTTGGATCTGAACATCAAACGGCAGGCTGGTGGAGATGCCGTTCGGATAAATTTCGTTGGATGTCAGGCCTTCCGGCTCCAGGAAAATCTGGTGCTGGTTACGATCGGCAAAACGCATCACTTTGTCTTCGATCGACGGGCAGTAGCGTGGGCCGATCCCCTCGATCACCCCGGCGTACATCGGGCTGCGATCGAGATTATTACGGATCACATCATGGGTTTTCTCGTTGGTATGCGTGATGTAACACGGCACCTGTCGAGGATGTTGAGCAGCATTGCCCATGAACGAGAAGACAGGAATAGGTGTGTCGCCCTGCTGTTGAGCCAGCACGCTGAAATCGATAGTGCGCGCGTCGATGCGCGGCGGCGTACCGGTCTTCAGGCGATTAACACGTAACGGCAGCTCGCGTAAACGACGGGAGAGCGAAATGGATGGCGGATCGCCAGCACGGCCACCGCTGTAATTATCCAAACCGATATGAATTTTGCCGTCGAGGAAAGTCCCCACCGTTAACACAACCGCTTTGGCGCGGAATTTCAACCCCATTTGGGTCACTGCACCGACAACCCGATCGTTTTCAACGATAAGATCTTCAACCGCTTGCTGGAAGATCATCAGGTTGGGTTGATTCTCCAGCGCAGTACGCACCGCCTGCCGGTATAACACACGATCGGCCTGAGCACGGGTGGCACGAACGGCCGGCCCTTTACTCGCGTTTAGTATCCTAAACTGGATTCCAGCATGATCGATCGCTTTCGCCATCAAGCCGCCGAGGGCATCGACTTCTTTTACCAGGTGTCCTTTCCCAATGCCGCCAATCGCCGGATTACAGGACATTTGTCCCAGCGTGTCGATATTGTGTGTCAAAAGCAGGGTCTGTTGACCCATACGCGCTGCGGCCATAGCGGCCTCAGTGCCTGCATGACCCCCGCCAATGATGATGACGTCAAAAGGATCCTGATAAAACATGCTTTCCTGCCTTGCGTAAAGCGGTTTGAAAATGGATTTAAGCCCGGGCCGTGGATTCTACTCAAGTTTAGTCTTTCGAGAAAGCACTGGGATCCTGGCTATTAAAAAGAAGATCTTCTTATTTAGAGATCTGTTTTACTATGATCTCTTATTAGGATCGCACGTTTCTGTGGATAAGCGGGATCTCATCAGGAAGATCATAACGTTAGAAAGGATCGTTTGCTGTGAATGATCGGTGATCCTGGACAGTATAAGCTGGGGTTAGATCGTGACTTTATCCACAGCTCAAAAAGGAAGCAAGCGTTATACATTGGATAACTACCGCTTAATCCAAGCTTTTAACCAGACTTATACACATCTGATCGCGTGATCTTTAATCGTTTTTGAGTAAATTTTTCCATTCACCCAACCATTCTTCGGCTGGATCCTCAGGAATATCGTGATCGAGGATGTTGATCTTCAGTGTTTCACCGATCTGTTTTGCACCGCAGGACTTGATCGCGGCTTCTACTTTCTCAACTGCACCGCAAAACGTGTCATATTCGCGACTACCTATACCCACGGCACCAAAACGTACGGCGGTCAGGTTCGGTTGCTGCTCAAGTAGCTCGTTATAGAGAGGTTGCAGATTGTCCGGGATGTCGCCAGCACCGTGCGTCGACGTGATCAGCAGCCAAATCCCATCAGTGGGGAGATCTTCCAGTAACGGCCCGTGCAGTGTTTCGGTCGAAAAACCAGCGTCTTCGAGCTTTTCGGCCAAATGTTCTGCAACGTATTCCGCGCCGCCAAGAGTACTGCCACTGATAAGAGTTATATCTGCCATGATCGCTCGCTCATATAAAGAGGGGATCATTGTACGCTGTGAGTGAGCTGGGATCTACCTGTGGAAAATGTGGTGATTAAAATGCCCTGTTAAGGGCGGATGGTGCGCATGATCGGGTTTTGCAGGGAGATCAGTGTCTCGGTGGACTGAATTTCATCAATTGTTTGGATCTTGTTGATAAGTACCTGTTGCAGGGCGTCGATCGATCGGCACATGACCTTAATAAAGATGCTGTAGTGGCCAGTGGTGTAATAGGCTTCTGTCACTTCTTCCAGGCTCTCGAGTCTTGCCAGCGCTGACGGATAATCCTTCGCACTTTTCAGAATAATGCCAATAAAGCAGCACACGTCATAACCCAATTGTTTAGGGCTCACATCAATACGCGCTCCGGTTATGATCCCGGCCTGCTTCATCTTCTCTACCCGAACGTGAATCGTGCCGGGGCTAACGCCAAATTGTTTTGCCAGTTCGGCGTAAGCGGTGCGCGCATTTGCCATTAATGCTTCGAGGATGCCGCGGTCCAGATTATCGATCTGATAATTTTCCATCGTTTTTTCTTATGAAGAATGAGTAATCACTCTATTCTAGCGTCTTATTTTATCGAATCAAAAGTGAACGTGGCTTTTTGTTGTTGGATTATTGAATTGATGCCCGGTTTTGTTGCTTAATCAATATCAACAGGACGCAGGAGTATAAAAATGAAAACCGCTTACATCGTAAAACAACGCCAGATCAGCTTCGTTAAATCCCATTTTTCACGTCAGCTTGAAGAGAAGCTGGGCCTGATTGAAGTTCAGGCACCGATCCTCAGCCGCGTTGGTGATGGAACGCAAGATAACCTGTCTGGTTGCGAAAAAGCGGTACAGGTCAAAGTGAAAACGTTGCCAGATGCCCAGTTCGAAGTGGTTCATTCACTGGCGAAATGGAAGCGTCAAACGTTAGGACAACACGACTTCAGCGCGGGCGAAGGGCTTTACACGCACATGAAAGCCCTGCGCCCCGATGAAGACCGCCTGACAGCCATTCATTCTGTCTATGTTGACCAGTGGGACTGGGAGCGCGTGATGGGCGATGGCGAGCGCCATGTCGGTACGCTGAAATCTACCGTAGAAGCGATTTATGCGGGAATTAAAGCGACTGAAGCTGCCGTCAGTGAAGAATTCGGTCTGGCGCCGTTCCTGCCAGACACGATCCACTTTATTCACAGTCAGGATCTGCTGAGTCGTTTCCCGGATCTTGATGCAAAAGGCCGTGAACGTGCGATCGCAAAAGAGCTGGGCGCGGTATTCCTGATTGGTATCGGGGGCAAATTGTCTGACGGTAAACGTCATGACGTCCGTGCGCCGGATTATGATGACTGGAGCACCTCAGGTGAAAGCGAACGCGCGGGGTTGAACGGCGATATTCTGGTGTGGAACCCGATTCTGGAAGACGCGTTTGAGCTTTCTTCGATGGGGATCCGCGTGGATGCCGATGCGCTTAAGCGTCAGCTGGCGGTGACGGGAGATGAAGATCGCCTGAAACTCGAGTGGCACCAGGCGCTGCTGCGCGGCGAAATGCCGCAGACGATCGGTGGCGGTATTGGTCAGTCTCGTTTAACGATGCTGCTCCTGCAACTTTCCCATATCGGCCAGGTTCAGTGTGGTGTATGGCCACAGCAGGTGCGTGCGAGCGTGGATTCTCTTCTTTAATTAGCGTTTCCAGCGTCGGATAAGACGGCTGCGTAACCCGGTATCAAAGCGCCAGATATGATCGAAAATGCGCATGATCCCGGGTTTTCCATGTGCAGACATCGCCACAGCATGAAAGCGATGTTGTTGATCTCGCTGCAATGACTTCACTTTTGCTACTACGTCGTCCGGCAATCGCTGGGCAATAAAATCAGAAATCACTACCGCGTCGGCGTCATACCAGTCGCCGCCCTGCATTCGTTCGATGATGGAACGAAAACAGCTGGCGATATCCGTCCCGCCGCGAAAGCGCTGGCTCAAAAAGCGGATCGCCTGTTCGATACCTTGTTCAGCCGTTAACTCGTAGCCCACGACTTCACTGGAAAACAGCATAATAAAGCAGCGACGCCGGTCAGCGAGGGCGACGCGCATCAGTGCCAGACAAAACGCTTTAGCGCACTGTTCGTTGAAACCGCCCATTGAGCCAGAGGTATCAACGCAGACAATAAAGGGTCCGCGAGGTTGTTCATCAAAATCCTGATGGATGACCGGGCGCTGGCTGATTTTTTCATGCCAGGATTCACCCTGCAGGCGATAGGTGAGCAGCTGTTTCTCCACCAGCCGACGGTAAAATTCATATTCCAGTTCAGTGATACCGAGCGTCGCCAGTTCGGTTGGCAACAGACGTAAAATATCGTCACTCTGTTGTAATCCATCCACCTGCTCAGGTACGGTGGCGGGCTCGCGCACCAGCGTGCGGAAGGTTTCCATCGGGGCGTCTTTTTTCGGCACGGACTTGGCTTCTCGGGATCGACCAAGCTGTTCTGCGAGCTGCATGAGTTCGGGTTGTTGTGTCAGAAAATCACCGTATTTCACAATCAGCTGATAATCACCGCGCTTGATTTTTCCCGCGCTCATATCCCAAAGACGTCCGGCAGAATTTTCATTTTCCACCAGCACCTGCTCCAGCTGCCCGGTCAGCGTCATGCGTTCCTGAACTTCACTGAGCAATTGTTCACGTTCTTCTTCAAGAAGCTGTTGGTTAAGGGACGTGGTTTGTACCACCAGACTGAGCCGCCAGCGCTGCAAAAACAGGGTATGCAATGCCGGGGTAAACGTGGCGTTGTCCGTTACCAGCTTGCGGGCCTGAGCCGCATAAGGCGAGTGAACTTTATCGAGCAGCGTCAGAATTTGCGGCAATTGAACAATGAATTGTGGTGTGGATAACCGCTGACACTGCTGATAGCACACCACCTCTTCCGTCAGTTCAGGCGGGACTTCTGTCTCTTTGAGGCGTCTGCGCAGGCTATCGCGCCAGCGCGGGAGGTCGTCGGTAACAGCCTTTTTAATTCGGGGAAATTTTTCAAAGAACGCAGCCAGCTGCGGAGAAGCCAGTAAGGTGATTACGACCTCTTCGATCAGCCCTTCTTCTCCTACAGCCAGCATCACATTCAGCGTATCCAGCGTTAGCATTGACGCGCCTGTTTAATCTGCGCGCTGACATCCTGCAGGCTGGCTTCAATACGACCCAACCAGTCGCTATGAACAAAGAGGCATTTTTGTTGCTCGCTGAAGCGCGTATGTTGCTGGTGCCACTCGGTGTCCAGCGCTTCCAACTGCTGTTTGATCTCTTCCGGAACGTTCTCGGCCGCGTTGCCTGGCAGGGCAAGACGCGATCCTTGCAGACTGACATCGCGGATCACCAAATGCAGGCTGGTATCCACTTCCATATTCAGGATCTGCGCAAAGCCGATCCCGTTTAGCTTCCCGCGGATCTCACCGCTTTTATCCAGCCACTGCGCCAGCGCTTCGCGCTCCAAAGTGATGTGCACCACCTGCATATCGTGGAGTTTCAGCGGCTGTTGCAGAAGAAGCGTCAGCGACGTCTCTGTCAGTTCTGCGGGGAGTTCATAGTGAGGTTTACGCGAGAACATCCCGCCGAGGCGGCTGACTTTAAGCGCTGTTTTATCACTTTGCTGCTGTTGAAGCTGGATGCGTCGCTGAGTGATAGCGCCCAGCTGATTAAGCATCGCCTGCTGTCCCCACGCGTGCCCGGTCATCAAAACGTCCAGCTGCTGCTGCATAAGATTCATGCCCTCAGCATCGTGCCACAGGCAGTCTTTCAGCAGGATAAGATCGATTGGGGCGACGGCGTCTCTCCCGCTAAATAACGCGCTCGACTGCAACAGGCGAATGGCTTTTTTCCAGCGACGGTCTGACACATAGGGTGCTGACGGCATTAAGTCCAGCTGCTGGCGAAGCATGAAGATCAGCTCAAACACGGAATCGGGCAGCTTTATCTTGCCGATATCCTGCTGCCACTGTTGATACTCTTCGTCGGTCACCTGTAACGAAGGCGAAACCGGATTTTCATTTTCGTCCTGCTGGCTCACGAGCATCGAACGGAAATTGGATTTGTCCTGCACCTTGTCCAGCCACAGGCGAATCAGCATGCGGTCATACAGTGCCTCAAGGCTGTTATCGGCTTCCGGCAGTTCATTGGATGCGGCCACCAGCAGGCGCATCGGGATTTTTTCTTCAAACGCGCCGTTGCGAAAACGTCGTTCGTTGATGGCGGTGAGCAGCGTATTCAGGATGGCGGGACCGGCTTTCCAGATCTCATCCAGAAAAACAATTTCGGCTTCGGGGAGATAACCGGCCGTTAAACGCTGATAGCGCCCTTCATCTTTGAGCGCCTGAATTGATAGCGGGCCAAACACCTCTTCCGGCGTGGAGAAGCGAGTCATCAAATACTCAAAGGCGCGTGCATTTTGAAAGGCGAACTTCAGGCGGCGGGCGATTAGGCTTTTTGCGATGCCGGGAGGGCCCAATAAAAAGACGCTTTCACCGCTCAATGCGGCCAACAAACACAAGCGAATTGCATGGCTACGCTCGAAAAGGCCTTTCTCCAGCGCACTGCTGAGGCGGGAAATTCTTTCTGCTAATAAATGTGAGTGAGCCATAATAGTTTTGCGTCCTTTCGCTGTCGTTGCAGCTATTTGATGCGAGTATAGACGTTTCGGGTTGGGCTGGTAATAGACTGAAGTCCGGCGCTATTTTCTTTGCGCTAAATTAATACGGTTGCATTTAAGGATACGATCTTGCGATTAATCGTGCATACTGTGCGCCTTTTTGTGGGCCAAGGGACTCAGCACACATTTGTTCTACAACGAAAAGACTAGTCTATGAGCACTGATAATAAGCAATCATTACGCGCTATAACGCTTGCGGCGATTGGGGTTGTCTACGGTGATATTGGCACCAGCCCGCTTTACACGCTTCGCGAATGTCTGTCCGGTCAGTTTGGTTTTGGTGTCGAACGTGACGCCGTGTTTGGCTTTTTGTCACTCATCTTCTGGCTGCTGATTCTGGTGGTCTCGCTTAAATATCTCTCTTTCGTCATGCGCGCGGATAACGCCGGTGAAGGCGGGATCCTGACGTTGATGTCCCTGGCGGGGCGTAACACGTCGGCAAGAATGACCTCTTTCCTGGTGATCATCGGGTTAATAGGCGGCAGCTTCTTCTATGGGGAAGTGGTGATTACGCCTGCGATTTCGGTGCTTTCGGCAATCGAGGGGCTGGAGATTATCGCGCCGCAGCTGGAGACGTGGGTGGTTCCGCTCGCCATTATTGTCCTGACCCTGCTGTTTGCGATTCAGAAACATGGCACCGGGCTTGTCGGTAAGCTGTTTGCACCGATTATGCTGGCCTGGTTCCTGATCCTGGCGGCACTGGGTTTGCGCGGAATTATTGGCAATCCAGAAGTGCTGCAGGCTCTTAACCCGGCATGGGCGGTTCATTTCTTCCTGGAATACAAAACCGTTTCGTTTGTTGCCCTCGGCGCGGTCGTGCTCTCTATTACCGGCGTCGAAGCGTTGTACGCGGATATGGGTCACTTCGGGAAGCTGCCGATTCGCCTCGCGTGGTTTACCGTCGTGCTGCCGTCTCTGGTACTGAATTACTTCGGTCAGGGGGCGCTGCTGCTGAAAAATCCTGAGGCTATCAAGAACCCGTTCTTCCTGCTGGCGCCCGACTGGGCGCTTGTGCCGATGTTGATTATCGCCACGCTGGCGACCGTTATCGCATCTCAGGCGGTGATCTCGGGGGTGTTCTCGTTGACGCGTCAGGCGGTTCGCCTGGGGTATCTGTCGCCGATGCGCATTATCCATACCTCGGAGATGGAATCCGGTCAGATCTACATTCCTTTCATTAACTGGCTGCTTTACGTTGCCGTGGTGATTGTGATTGTCAGCTTTGAACACTCCAGCAATCTGGCGGCGGCGTACGGTATTGCCGTCACAGGGACGATGGTGCTTACGTCGATTCTGTCGACCACCGTGGCGTATCGGAACTGGCACTGGAATAAGTTCCTGGTGGCGCTGATTCTGGTGGGGCTGCTGTGTATTGATTTGCCATTGTTCTCGGCAAACCTGGATAAAATCGTCTCGGGTGGCTGGCTGCCGTTGACGCTGGGTCTGGTGATGTTCATCGTGATGACAACGTGGAAAAGCGAGCGTTTCCGCCTGTTACGTCGTATGCATGAGCACGGTAACTCTCTTGAGGCGATGATCGCCTCGCTGGAGAAATCACCGCCGGTGCGCGTGCCAGGGACTGCGGTATATATGTCGCGTGCGCAGAAAGTGATTCCGTTTGCGCTGATGCATAACCTCAAGCACAACAAAGTGCTGCACGAACGCGTGATTTTGCTGACGCTGCGTACCGAAGATGCGCCGTACGTGCATAACGTTCGTCGCGTGCAGATAGAACAATTATCCCCGACGTTCTGGCGCGTAGTCGCAAGCTACGGCTGGCGTGAAACGCCGAATGTGGAAGAGGTCTTCCACCGCTGCGGTCTCGAAGGGTTGAGCTGTCGCATGATGGAGACCTCGTTCTTTATGTCGCACGAGTCGCTGATTGTCGGCAAACGGCCATGGTATCTGCGCCTGCGCGGCAAGCTGTATCTTATTCTGCAACGTAACGCCCTGCGTGCGCCGGATCAGTTTGAGATTCCGCCTAACCGCGTGATTGAATTAGGAACGCAGGTCGAGATTTAAATCGCCGCACGAATGCCGGGAAGCGCAACGCTCACCCGGCATTTTTCTTTGTATTTTTCCCTTCAGATTTTACTTAGCGAAACGTTTCGACGTTGATCACAATTCTGTTACGTCATGATGGTTTTCTGAACACTCTTACGGCTACACTTATTTCAGCGAAACGTTTCGCTAGTGGAGCAAGAAAATGAAGAAAGGCACGGTACTTAATTCTGAAATCTCATCGGTTATTTCCCGTCTTGGGCATACCGATACGCTGGTGGTTTGCGATGCAGGCTTACCGGTTCCGCACAGCACAACGCGTATTGATATGGCATTAACGCAGGGTGTTCCCTCGTTTATGCAGGTACTTGAAGTGGTGACGGCGGAGATGCAGGTTGAGACAGCCATTCTCGCGACGGAAATTAAACAACATAATCCGCAACTCCACGAAACGTTGCTCGGCCACATAGAGCAACTGCAACAACACCAGGGAAACACCATTGAAATTCGTTACACAACGCATGAACAGTTCAAACAACAAACCGCAGACAGTCAGGCGGTGATTCGCAGCGGGGAGTGTTCCCCGTATGCGAATATCATTCTCTGTGCTGGCGTCACGTTCTGAGGCCGTCATGGACGCATTATTACAACTCAAAGGGATCGATAAATCGTTCCCGGGCGTAAAAGCCCTCTCTGGCGCGGCGCTGAATGTTTACGCCGGTCGCGTGATGGCGCTGGTCGGTGAAAACGGCGCTGGCAAATCCACCATGATGAAAGTGCTGACCGGCATCTATCAACGCGATGCGGGTTCGCTGGTGTGGCTGGGGAAAGAAACCACCTTCACCGGACCGAAATCCTCTCAGGAAGCCGGGATCGGCATTATCCATCAGGAATTAAACCTGATCCCGCAGCTCACCATTGCAGAAAATATCTTCCTTGGCCGTGAATTCGTGGGCCGCTTTGGCAAAATCGACTGGAAGCAGATGTATGCTGAAGCCGACAAACTGCTGGCGAAACTGAATCTGCGCTTCAAGAGCGACCGTCTGGTGGGCGATCTTTCGATCGGCGACCAGCAGATGGTGGAAATCGCTAAAGTCCTGAGCTTCGAGTCAAAAGTCATCGTGATGGACGAACCGACCGATGCGCTCACTGATACCGAAACCGACTCCTTATTCCGCGTCATCCGCGAGCTCAAAGCGCAAGGACGTGGCATTGTTTATATCTCTCACCGCATGAAAGAGATTTTCGAGATTTGCGATGATGTCACCGTGTTCCGCGACGGGCAATTTATTGCCGAGCGCGAGGTGGCCTCGTTGACCGAAGATTCGCTGATCGAAATGATGGTGGGACGCAAGCTGGAAGATCAGTATCCGCGACTGGATAAAGCGCCGGGTGAAATCCGCCTGAAGGTGGATAACCTGTGCGGTCCAGGTGTCGACAATGTCTCCTTTACGCTGCGCCAGGGTGAAATCCTGGGTGTAGCGGGTCTGATGGGCGCGGGCCGTACCGAATTGATGAAAGTGCTGTACGGTGCGCTGCCGCGTACCAGCGGTTACGTCACGCTTAACGGTCATGAAGTTGTCACCCGTTCTCCGCAGGATGGGCTGGCAAACGGCATCGTTTATATCTCTGAAGACCGTAAACGCGATGGACTGGTGCTGGGTATGTCGGTCAAAGAGAACATGTCTCTGACTGCGCTGCGCTATTTCAGTCGTAACGGCGGCGGCTTAAAGCATAAAGATGAACAGCAGGCGGTCAGTGATTTTATCCGCCTGTTCAATGTGAAAACGCCTTCGATGGAACAGGCTATCGGCCTGCTTTCCGGCGGTAATCAGCAGAAAGTGGCGATTGCGCGCGGTTTGATGACGCGGCCAAAAGTGCTGATTCTCGATGAGCCGACTCGCGGCGTGGACGTCGGTGCCAAGAAAGAGATTTATCAGCTGATCAACCAGTTTAAGGCTGACGGGCTGAGCATCATTCTGGTCTCTTCCGAGATGCCAGAAGTATTAGGCATGAGCGATCGCATTATCGTCATGCATGAAGGGCATCTCGGCGGTGAATTCACTCGCGAGCAGGCCACCCAGGAAGTTCTGATGGCTGCCGCTGTGGGCAAGCTTAATCGCGTGAATCAGGAGTAACAAGATGACTACCCAGGCTGTTTCTGGTCGCCGCTATTTCACTAAGGCATGGCTGTTGGAACAAAAATCGCTGATTGCACTGCTGGTGCTGATCGCGGTGGTTTCCACCATGAGCCCAAACTTTTTTACCGTAAATAACCTGTTCAATATTCTCCAGCAGACGTCGGTGAACGCCATTATGGCCGTCGGGATGACGCTGGTGATTTTGACGTCGGGTATCGACCTGTCCGTCGGTTCTCTGCTGGCACTCACCGGCGCGGTCGCGGCTTCCATTGTCGGGATTGAAGTGAACGCGCTGGTGGCCATCGCGGCGGCTCTGGCATTGGGTGCTGCCATTGGTGCTGTCACCGGAATGATTGTGGCAAAAGGCCGGGTGCAGGCATTTATTGCGACTCTGGTGATGATGCTGCTGCTGCGCGGCGTCACGATGGTCTATACCAACGGCAGTCCCGTCAACACCGGTTTTACTGACAATGCCGATCTGTTTGGCTGGTTTGGTATTGGCCGCCCGCTGGGGGTTCCAACCCCGGTCTGGATCATGGGTATCGTCTTCCTGGCCGCATGGTACATGCTGCATCACACCCGTCTCGGTCGTTATATTTATGCGCTGGGCGGCAATGAAGCGGCAACGCGTCTGTCAGGCATCAGCGTTAACAAAGTGAAGATTATCGTTTATTCCCTTTGTGGCTTGCTGGCTTCGCTGGCGGGTATCATCGAAGTGGCTCGTCTCTCCTCAGCACAGCCGACGGCGGGTACGGGTTATGAACTGGATGCGATTGCGGCGGTTGTGCTGGGCGGTACCAGCCTTGCGGGCGGTAAAGGTCGCATTGTTGGGACATTGATCGGCGCACTGATCCTTGGTTTCCTCAATAATGGCTTGAATTTGTTAGGTGTTTCTTCCTATTACCAGATGATCGTTAAAGCAGTGGTGATTTTGCTGGCGGTTCTGGTAGACAACAAAAAACAGTAACTGACGACACTACAGGACATCACTGATATGAATATGAAAAAACTGGCTATCCTGGTTTCTGCTGTGGCACTGAGCGCCACCGTAAGTGCTAACGCAATGGCGAAAGACACCATCGCGCTGGTGGTCTCTACGCTAAACAACCCGTTCTTCGTTTCGCTGAAGGATGGCGCGCAGAAAGAAGCCGATAAGCTGGGCTACAACCTGGTTGTGCTGGACTCTCAGAACAACCCGGCGAAAGAGCTGGCTAACGTTCAGGACTTAACCGTACGTGGCACCAAAATTCTGTTGATCAACCCAACGGATTCAGACGCTGTAGGTAACGCCGTTAAGATGGCAAACCAGGCGAATATTCCGGTTATCACCCTTGACCGCGTTGCCGCTAAAGGCGAAGTGGTAAGCCACATTGCTTCTGATAACGTGCTGGGCGGCAAAATCGCCGGCAACTACATCGCGAAGAAAGCCGGTGAAGGCGCAAAAGTTATCGAGCTGCAGGGTATCGCAGGGACTTCCGCAGCGCGTGAGCGTGGCGAAGGCTTCCAGCAGGCCGTTGCTGCACACAAATTTAACGTACTGGCGAGCCAGCCAGCTGACTTTGACCGTACTAAAGGTCTGAACGTGATGCAGAACCTGCTGACCGCGCATCCTGACGTGCAGGCTGTCTTCGCGCAGAACGATGAAATGGCATTGGGCGCGCTGCGTGCGCTGCAAACTGCCGGTAAAACGGATGTGATGGTTGTCGGCTTTGACGGCACGCCAGACGGCGAGAAAGCGGTAAACGATGGCAAACTGGCGGCGACCATCGCTCAATTACCTGAGCAGATTGGCGCAACGGGCGTTGATACTGCAGACAAAGTGCTGAAAGGCGAAAAGGTTCAGGCTAAATATCCCGTTGACCTGAAGCTGGTCATCAAGCAGTAATAGGCGATTCAGGTCGTCGAGAACGGCCTGAGGGACTCAAAATAAAGAAAAGTGTGGCACACGCCACCGGGTCAAACCGGTGGCGCTCTTAGATGGACACCTCATACATGAAAACCGCAGGCAATCTCGTCGTCCTTGGCAGTATCAATGCCGATCACATTCTTAACCTTGAATCTTTCCCCACTCCGGGTGAAACCGTTACGGGTAATCAGTATCAGGTGGCTTTCGGTGGTAAGGGTGCAAACCAGGCCGTAGCGGCCGGGCGCAGTGGTGCGAATATTGCCTTTATTGCCTGTACGGGTGATGACGATACCGGCGAACGTGTTCGCAAGCAGCTCGAAAGCGACAACATCGATATTGCGCCCGTGAGCGTGGTGGCAGGGGAATCAACCGGCGTGGCGCTGATTTTCGTCAACGCAGAAGGTGAGAATGTTATCGGTATTCACGCGGGGGCAAACGCGGCGCTGAACATCGAACGTGTAGAGGCACAGCGTGAAATTATTGCCCGTGCTGAAGCGTTGCTGATGCAGCTGGAGTCTCCGGTCGAAAGCGTGCTGGCGGCGGCAAAAATTGCGCATGAAAATCATACCACTGTCGTACTTAACCCCGCGCCAGCGCGTGTATTATCAGACGATCTGTTGGCGCTGGTGGACATCATTACGCCAAACGAAACCGAAGCAGAAAAGCTGACGGGTATTCGTGTTGAAAACGATGACGACGCCGCGCGAGCCGCTAAGGCATTGCACGAGAAAGGCATCGACACCGTGATTATCACGCTCGGTAGTCGTGGCGTGTGGGCGAGCGTTAACGGTGAAGGCCGTCGCGTGCCCGGCTTTAAGGTTAAAGCCGTTGATACTATCGCTGCGGGAGACACCTTTAACGGTGCGCTGGTCACGGCGTTGCTGGAAGGTAAGGCGATGGATGATGCCATTCGCTTTGCCCATGCCGCGGCCGCAATTGCGGTGACGCGTAAAGGTGCTCAGCCTTCCGTTCCATGGCGCAAAGAGATTGATGAATTTTTGATTCAGCAGAGGTAACGCTTGGCCACAATGAAAGATGTCGCCCGCATGGCGGGCGTTTCTACCTCGACGGTCTCTCACGTAATCAATAGCGATCGCTTCGTCAGCGACGCGATTAAGGCGAAAGTCGAAGCCGCAGTTAAAGACCTCAATTATGCGCCTTCGGCGTTAGCGCGCAGTCTTAAGCTCAATCAGACCCACACCATCGGGATGCTTATCACCGCCAGTACCAACCCTTTCTATTCTGAGCTGGTGCGCGGCGTGGAGCGTAGCTGCTTTGAGCGCGGTTACAGCCTGGTGCTATGTAACACGGAAGGCGATGAGCAACGCATGAACCGTAATCTTGAAACGCTGATGCAAAAACGCGTGGATGGGTTGCTGTTGCTGTGTACCGAAACGCACCAGCCCTCGAAAGAGATTATGCAGCGCTATCCTTCAGTCCCTACCGTGATGATGGACTGGGCACCGTTCGACGGAACCAGCGATCTCATCCAGGACAACTCGCTTGTCGGTGGCGATATGGCGACGCAGCATTTGATTGATAAAGGGTATCGTCGCATCGCCTGTATCACGGGGCCACTTGATAAAACACCTGCGCGTTTACGTCTGGAAGGGTATCTGACCGCGATGGATCGCGCCGGTTTATCCGTACCAGAAGGTTATCGCATCACAGGCGATTTTGAGTTCAATGGTGGCTTCGAGGCGATGCAAAAATTGCTGGCGCAGGAACAGCGTCCGCAGGCGGTATTTATTGGTAACGATGCGATGGCATTTGGTGCTTATCAGGCGTTATATCAGGCGGGATTAAGCGTTCCGCATGATATGGCGATAGTTGGCTACGATGACATTGAACTGGCGCGCTTCATGACTCCGCCGCTTACCACTATTCATCAACCGAAAGATGAACTGGGGGAGCTGGCCATTGATGTGTTGATTCATCGAATGGCACAGCCCACATTGCAGCAGCAGCGTCTGCAGCTTACTCCTGTTCTGATGGCACGCGGTTCGGTTTCGTCGGGTGGCGATCTTTAATCAGGTTTCGGCCATCCTTCGGCTTCAATAATAAAAACACCAGAGCGGAAACCACGGTAATGACGCCCATCGTAATAAAGGTGTAGTGGAACTGCTCGACGGTGTTTGTGCCTTCTATACCTTCATACACGCGAAGTACCGCTGCGCTCACTGCCACGCCTAAACTTATCGAAAGCTGTTGAGTGACGGCCAGAACACTGTTACCGCCGCTGGCATTTTCATCGGTGAGGTCAGCGAGGCTGATGGTGTTCATCGAGGTGAACTGGATAGACATCGCCATCCCCAATATAAAGAGCGGCAGGATCAGCATCCACGCAGGCAGTGCCGATGACTGTAACGAGAACTGCGCAATCATCGCGCCAATAAAGACCGTTATTCCAACCAGCGTTTTCCGGTAGCCCAGCCCACGCAGTATTTTCGTCACCATCGATTTCGCCAGAATAGATCCGACGGCGGTCGGAGCCATCATTATCCCCGCAATCAGCGCCGGATAGCCAAATCCTACCTGTAACATCAACGGCATTAAAAAGGGTACGCAGCCCGTGCCAAGACGCGAGGCGATATTCCCTGCGATCCCGACGGAGAAAGTCCGAGTCTTAAAAAGCTGTAATGAGATAAGTGGCGTTGGATGACGTCGCGCGTGACGTATATAAAGAAGGAAAAGCAGAACGCTGCCAAAGATAATCGACAATGCTATCCAGGTCGCAACTATTTTCTCGCCGAATAACTCCATGCCGATGGAGAACAACACCAGGCTCACACCGAAAAGGAAAAAACCGCCCATGTCGAAACTGCGCTTGGGCGTAGTGAAATTCGGCATGTATTTGCGGGCATAGCATAGCCCGGCGATACCAATCGGAATGTTGATCAGGAAAATCCAGTGCCAGCTTGCCCAGGTCACCAGTACGCCACCCAATACCGGGCCGAGGATAGGACCGACCAAACCGGGCATGGTCACGAAATTCAGTACGGGTAATAGCTCGCTGCGTGGATACGCGCGTAATAACGCGAGTCGTGCCACCGGCATCATCATTGCGCCGCCTATACCCTGAAGTACACGAAAGGCCACGAGCTCAGTTAATGAGGTTGAAAGTGCGCATGCCAGCGAGCCTAGCGTAAATAGCGTGACGGCGAACATAAATATCCGGCGTGTTCCAAAACGGTCGGCCAACCAGCCGCTAACAGGAATCAGCATCGCGACGGTCAACGTATAGCTAATGATGGCTGACTGCATGGCCAGTGGAGAGCGGTTGAGGCTTTGGGCGATGGCCGGCAGAGCTGTATTAAGAATGGTGGCATCCAGCGCTTGCATAAAGAAAGCCATGGCGGCAATCCATGGCAATCCCGCCATGCTGCGTGATTTTTTCTCGTTCATCGATTTCCTGTTACTGATTTGGGGCAGCCAACAAAGCCTGGCAAGCGTGTAATGCGCGTTGTCCATCGCTATCCTGGATAGCATCAACAATGGCCTGGTGCAGATCGAGCTTAACCACTTCATCCTGGGTAATAGAAGCAAAGTAGGTGTGGTACACAGAGTGGAACAGGGACGCAAATGAGGTCAGGAACGGATTTCCGCTCATCAAGTAAATGTGCTCATGCCACGTCATGTCGACTTCAATCCAACGCTGGCGGTTAAAGTGCTGCTTCAGGAAGGTCATCTCTTCCATTAAAGTGTTCAACTGCGCTTTTTGTTCTGCGCTGCCCAACATCGCGGCGAGTAAACACGCCTGGGGCTCAAGGCTGCTGCGCATTACCAGGAAATGGTCAACAACCTGATGGAAGTTATCCTCAGTCATCCACCAGGAAAGCAACTCCTGATCGAGGAAGTTCCAGTTGCTTTGGGGCATAACCCGGGTACCAATACGAGGACGCGGAAGCACCATTCCTTTTGCCGTTAATGTTTTCACTGCTTCACGAACGGCGGTGCGGCTCACGCCAAACTGTTCACCGAGTTCCATTTCTCCGGGCAAAATGCTTCCTGGAGCATATTTTCCCGCCAAAATTCGTTGAGCCAGCTTTTCAGCCAACACATAAGATAGGTTTTTTTGTGCCGCCAGCTGTTGTGCGCTTAAGGGCATAGCTCTTATTCCTTAATTGTTCTTGCTAATAAGTATGCCACCTGGAGTGTGATTGTGGCTGCAAAAACAACAAATAGAACAATATATGACTTGTTATTAGCGGTTTTGGTGAAAAAAAAC
>NZ_JBVYHQ010000008.1:0-124292 GCF_056032945.1 Lelliottia sp. RD5
CAGGCATCAATAAAGAAGAACCCCGGTCCGCAAGGTCCGGGGTTTTTTGCTTGTGACATTATGTAAGATCTCAGACTCCCTCCTGCCAAACTAATCCCCAATCGACTCACATATACGGTAAACTATCGCAGAAATTGCATCAGGATAGCGTCTATGAATCATAACCTTAAGCCCTGGAATACCTTTGGTATTCAAAGAATTGCCGATAACATTGTACGTGCCGAGAATACTCACCAACTTCTTGATGCGTGGAACACGGCGACTGAAAATCATCAACCTGTTCTGATCCTGGGTGAAGGAAGTAACGTCCTTTTTCTTGATGATTTTGCCGGTACAGTCATTATTAACCGCATTATGGGCATTGAGATTAGTGAAACGGATGAGAGCTGGCACCTGCATGTAGGCGCGGGGGAAAACTGGCATAAACTGGTGCAATTCACGCTTGAAAAAGGGATGGCAGGGCTGGAAAACCTGGCGCTGATTCCTGGCTGCGTTGGCTCTTCCCCCATTCAGAATATTGGTGCTTATGGCATTGAACTTAAACATGTTTGTGACTATGTCGACTGCATCGAATTGGCGACCGGAAAAGCGAGCCGCCTGACCGCAGAACAGTGCCATTTTGGTTATCGAGACAGTATTTTCAAGCATGAGTATCAGGATCGCTATGTCATCGTGTCCGTGGGTTTGCGCCTCGCAAAACGCTGGCAGCCAGTATTAACCTACGGTGATTTAACCCGTCTTGATCCGACAAAAGTCACTGCGCGTGAAGTTTTCGACGCTGTATGTCATATGCGGATGACGAAACTTCCCGATCCTAAAGTGAATGGAAATGCCGGTAGTTTCTTCAAAAACCCC
Organism: Lelliottia sp. RD5; assembly: GCF_056032945.1. NCBI lineage: Bacteria > Pseudomonadati > Pseudomonadota > Gammaproteobacteria > Enterobacterales > Enterobacteriaceae > Lelliottia > Lelliottia sp. RD5. The sequence continues at coordinate 856 of NZ_JBVYHQ010000008.1, forward strand.
GTTATTAGCGGCGAATCGGCAAAAACGTTGCTCGCAGAATGGCCCAACGTACCGCATTACCCGCAGGCAGACGGGGGGGTGAAACTGGCTGCTGGATGGCTTATCGATCGGTGTCAGCTCAAGGGTTCGGTAAAAGGGGGGGCAGCGGTGCATCGTCAGCAGGCTCTGGTGCTGATCAATGAAAATAATGCGACCAGCGAAGATGTCGTCGCTCTGGCCCATTATGTTCGTCAATGTGTTGGCGATAAATTCGGTGTTTGGCTTGAGCCAGAGGTCCGTTTTATCGGGCCTACGGGTGAAGTAAATGCCGTGGAGACGATTGCGTGAGAGATAATACCGTTCCATTAACGCTGATTAGCATTCTTGCTGATGGTGAATTCCACTCGGGCGAACAACTGGGCGAACGCTTGGGCATGAGTCGTGCAGCGATCAATAAGCACATTCAGACCCTGCGCGACTGGGGTGTTGATGTTTTCACTGTACCCGGCAAAGGCTATAGTTTGCCGGAACCTATTCAGCTATTGGATGAAAATGTCATTCGCAGCCAGTTGAAGCAGGGAAAAGTGACCGTACTGCCGGTCATCGACTCCACAAATCAGTATTTGTTAGACCGAATTAATGAACTGAACTCTGGTGATAGCTGCGTCGCTGAATATCAGCAGGCGGGTCGGGGACGTCGAGGACGCAAGTGGTTCTCACCGTTTGGCGCAAATCTCTATCTCTCTATGTTCTGGCGTCTTGAACAAGGTCCGGCTGCCGCCATCGGTTTAAGTCTGGTGATCGGCATCGTGATTGCCGAAGTATTGCACAGTCTGGGCGCGGATAAAGTACGTGTAAAATGGCCTAACGATCTTTATCTCAACGATCGGAAACTTGCAGGTATTTTGGTCGAAATGACGGGAAAAACCGGCGATGCAGCACAGATCGTGATCGGTGCCGGTCTCAATATGGTCATGCGCAACGTGCAGGCGGACGTCGTCAATCAGGGTTGGATAACGCTCCAGGAAGCGGGTGTGACTATTGATCGTAATATTCTTGCTGTGCGTCTAATTAAAGAATTACGTCAATCATTAATGCTTTTTGAACAAGAAGGGCTTTCGCCGTTCCTGGGTCGTTGGGAAAAGCTGGATAATTTTATTCATCGCCCGGTGAAACTGATTATTGGTGATAAGGAAATCTTTGGCACTTCACGTGGCATCGATGCTCAAGGTGCTCTCTTGCTTGAACAGGAGGGTATTTTAAAGCCGTGGGTGGGTGGCGAAATCTCACTGCGAAGCGCAGAATAACCTAAGGGAGCCAACGGCTCCCTTTTTTGTGCGCGCGTATATTACCCCCCCCTAAAGTAGTAGGCCTTGAAAGAATATTAGTAAGAATAAGGAGTTAACGAAAGTCGGCAAAAATTAACGACGAAAAAGTATTTCTAAATATTTCTCAGGGTAACTTTTTATTAAAACAGGAATCACATTAAGTAGATATAAAATCCATTTAACCATTTTTAATCGATATTTAAATCTGGATTTTAACTTATTCGTTGAATTTTAAATCTGTAAATTACCTTTAGTTAAGTTAATGAGCTCACCGTGTTTTTTTCGTTCAAAAACAGTTAGCATGTGTCGAGTCGATGTTTACTGTTAAGTCGTAAATAAACACTCCGGCATTAAACCCATAATTTAAGCATGCCCATAATAAACGTTCAGTTAACTCTGCAACGTCACTGTACACCTACACCTGAATAAAACTCGTCTGTCGATCGTAAATGGCCACGTGAGTCAAACTGTGGTGTGTACATTATGTATTTGTAAATCATGAGTATAACTATGAATCACTATGATGATTTGCAGCGATTTAAGGACAAAACGCGCAATCAGGCGCTCGATTTTAAAGACTTCTCAGGACAAACTCAGGGGAGCGAGCAAGGAAGTTGGGCCATTCTTAATCAACTTCTTCCTGCAACGGAAACAAATGCCCTTGCCGTTGGGGGACACGTCTCTTTACCCATTCCACAACCCGTCACGCCTGAAGCATTTGCACTGACGGATGCTGCCTTCGTGCCCGACAAGGTTGCGATTGAGACGGTGTCTCATGATGCCTCTTCGATATTAAATGACGTTGCCGAGCAGCTTGCCGCAACGCCTGACACACTCTCTGTAGCACCTGCACCTGCACCTGCACCTGCACCTGCACCTGCACCTGCACCAGAATCGGTTCGTGCCGTTATGCCTGCTCCGGCTGAGGTGAATTTCTCGCGTCTGTTTGCACCTGCGACGAACACCCCGACGCCTACCGCTGAAAAAAATCAGCCCCTGAATTCCCTGCTGGAAAGGATCGCCACATGCCGTTAGTTTGCATTTGTTCGCCAAAAGGCGGCGTGGGTAAGACGACCATGACCGCAAATCTGGCTTATGCGCTCGCGCGCTCGGGAAGTAAGGTTTTAGCGCTGGATTTCGATGTGCAAAATGCGTTACGCCTGCATTTTGGTGTGCCGCTTTCTGACACCCGTGGCTACGTTGCCAGAGCAGCAGAATCCTCCGACTGGAGCCAGTTTGTGCTCACAGCCGGTGGAAACTTATTTGTGTTGCCGTACGGCGATGCCACCGAACCGCAACGCATGGCGTTTGAAGAACGACTCACACATGATGAGCATTTCCTCACGCGCGGTTTAAGCACCCTTTTGAATTATCCTGGGTTGATTATTATTGCCGATTTCCCACCGGGACCGTCGCCAGCCTTAAAAGCGATGTCACGCCTGGCGGATCTGCACTTGATTACGCTGATGGCAGACACCGCTTCACTCTCCCTGTTGCCGCAAATTGAAAATCAACGCCTGACGGGCGGCGCGCTCAATCACAAAGCCGGGCACTACTTTATCCTCAATCAAAGCGACAACCGTCGACAGATCAGTCGTGATGTCACAGCCTTTGTTGAAAATAAACTTGGCGACAAATTGCTGGGTGTTGTACACCGCGACGAAAGCGTTGGCGAAGCCAATGCCTCCCAACAGTCCGTATTTGACTTCAGTCCGGCATCCGCCGCGGCCTTCGACATTGAGCTTATTGCCAAAAAAGTCGCGGGTATTCTTGGAGTGAAAGTAGGTGACGGCACTGTTCACACCCTTCCGCGTCATTCCGGGTTTTAAACTCAGGCAGAGCAACCTATGAAAAAGTTTCTATTTATTTTGCTGGCCTTAGCAATGATTCCTGTTGCCTTGCTCATCATCATCACGCCGATGGACAGCCAGAAACAATATATCTTCGGCTTTATCAGTATTGGCCTTCTGTTTTTAATGGGCTTTAGTAAAAGACGCAGCATTTCTGTAATTATGGTGGTGATGTCATTATTGATGTCGACCCGCTATATGTATTTCCGCCTCACGCAAACCCTGCATTTTAATTCTGAGATTGAAACAATACTCGGGATGGGGTTATTTCTGGCGGAAGTCTACGTCTGGGTGCTCTTGCTGCTCAACTATCTGCAAACCATCTGGCCGCTAAAGCGTGAAATTGTCCCGCTGCCCGACGATATGTCGAAATGGCCAACGGTTGACGTCTACATCCCAACCTATAACGAATCGCTGGACGTGGTGCGCGATACGGTGCTGGCCGCGCAGTGTATCGACTACCCGCGCGACAAAATGAAGATTTACCTGCTCGATGACGGGAAGCGCCGCGAGTTTGCCGTCTTCGCGGCAGACGTTGGCGTGGGTTATATCACCCGTAACGACAACTCCCACGCGAAAGCGGGCAACCTGAACCATGCGATGAAACTGACGCAGGGTGAGCTTATCACGGTGTTTGACTGTGACCACGTTGCCACGCGTATTTTCCTGCAAGCTACCGTGGGCGGGTTCCTGAAAGATCCCAAGCTGGCACTGGTGCAAACGCCGCACTATTTCTACTCGCCGGATCCGTTCGAACGTAACCTCTCCGTCGGGCGCAATATCCCGAATGAAGGGACACTGTTCTACGGCCCCATCCAGCAGGGTAACGACAACTGGAACGCCACGTTCTTCTGCGGCTCCTGTGCGGTTATCCGCCGTAGCGCATTGGAAGAGATTGGCGGCTTCGCCGTGGAAACCGTCACCGAAGATGCCCACACCGCGCTGAAAATGCAGCGTCTCGGCTGGAAATCCGCGTTTCTTGATATCCCCCTGGCCGCCGGTCTTGCTACCGAACGTCTGGTGCTGCACGTCATCCAGCGAACCCGCTGGGCACGCGGCATGACGCAAATTTTCCGTCTGGATAACCCGCTGTTAGGCCGTGGGCTGACGATTCAGCAGCGCCTGTGCTACCTCAGCGCCATGCTCTACTATCAGTTCGCGCTGCCGCGTATCGCATTCTTAACCGCGCCGCTGGCCTATCTGCTGTTCAACCTCAACATCATTCACTCGTCGGCGGGTCTGGTGTTTGCCTATGCGCTGCCGCACCTGTTCCTGGCGATTTACCTCAACTCGCGGATGAACGGACGCTATCGCTACAGCTTCTGGGGCGAAATCTACGATTTGGTGCTGGCGTTCCATCTGGTATTGCCAACTGCCGTGACCATGATTTTCCCGAAGCGCGGCAAGTTCAACGTGACGGATAAAGGGGCGCTGCTTAACGTCGGCTACTTCGATTTCCGGGTCGTGCGCCCGCATCTGGTGATCGCCATTTTGCTGGCTATCGGCGTCATCGCCGGTATCGTTCGCGCGTGTGCCCACGACTACTACGGCGTCGATCCCAGCGTTATCGCGCTCAACGTCGGTTGGGGACTTTACAGCCTGATCTTCCTGCTGGCGGCGATTGCCGTCGCCCGTGAAACGCGCCAGACGCGCAAAACCATTCGTATCGACGTCAAAATCCCGGTGCTGATTCACTACGCCAGCGGGATCTCTTCCCGCAGCCAGACGGCGGATTTATCGATGGGCGGTTGCCGCATCGAACTGCCGGATGATCGCCATCTGACGGATGAAATCGAAGAGGTGGAACTGCTGCTGCAATCGGGTGCGATTAGCATTCCGGTGAAAGTGGTCGCTACTGACGAAGAGTATATCCGCCTGATGTTTGAAGATATTCCGCTGGCGCGCCGCCGTGAACTGGTGCGCGTGGTATTGGCTCGCGCTGATGCGTGGATCCAGCCGCCAAAACCGCAGGACAATCCGTTCCGCTCGCTGCTGACCATCGTGCGCTGCGTCTTTGATCTCTTCTGGCTGACGTGGAAAACGCGCCGGGAGAACCGCCGTGCGCAAGCGCAAGTGCAGGAGGACGGCAACGTATGAAGCACCTGACAAAACTCACTCTGCTGGCGGCGTCGTTATTTGCGCTGCCGCTGCATAGCGAAGAAACCTCTGTTGAGGCGCTCTTGCCGGTAGAAATGCCCGCGCCGACCACACCGGTGCTGGCGAATTTTGTGCCGTCCACGGTAAACAGTATCAGCGTGGCGCAGATGGGCCAGCCGCAGGGCCTGGTGCTGAGCGGCGGCCAGTTACAGGGCGGGATGAACTTCACTCTCCCGGTCGATCAGGTCATCACGAATGCGCAACTCTCGTTGAATCTGAAAGTCTCTCCGGCAATGGCAACGCGCAACGCCACCATGCAACTGATGCTCAACGGTCAGCCACTTGGCACCGTGCCGCTGGGGGCGGCAGACAGCGATGTGTCTCGCTTCCAGCTTGATATCCCCGCTGCCCTGTTGGTGTCCAGCAACAGCCTGAGCTTCAAGATTAACGATGGCGATGCGATGCAGTGCCAGCGCGATCTGTCTGAAAAATACCGCGTCACGATCCTACCGGACTCTCGCTTTGATTTGGAAGGCCAGCAGCTCGATATCGGCTCGGATCTCAGCCATTTCCCGCGCCCGTTCTTTGATTCGATGCAGATGACGCCGGCCACCATTGCTTTCGCCTTTGGCCCCACGCTCAGCAGCGATACGCTCAGCGCAGCGGCATCGATCTCCTCCTGGCTCGGCATTCAGGCAGATTATCGCGGCGTCTCATTTGCCGCGCTGCACGACACGCTGCCAGAGAAAAACGGCATTCTGATTGGCCATCCCGGTGAGAAAATTGGCGGCCTGACGCTGCCGCAGTCTTCTCAGCCGATGCTGCAGGTTATCGATAACCCGGCGAACCCGGTTTATAAACTGCTGCTGATCGTCGGTAACGACGACGCGGCGCTGCGCACCGCCGCATGGCGACTGACGCGGGGCAACTTCACGCAGCAAACCGCCAGCATGACGATCCCCACGCAGACGATCCCGGCCAGCAAGCCTTACGACGCGCCGCGCTGGATCCCAACCGATCGGCCGGTGAAGCTCTCTGAGCTGATCCGCAAGGATCAAAGTCTGACCGTCACCGGGATCTGGCATGCGCCGCTGCGCGTAGCCTTCCGCGCCGCGCCGGATCTGTTCCTGTGGGACGGCGAAACCATTCCGCTGCATATCGGCTACCGTTTCCCGACCGAAAGCTGGATCGATGAAAACAAGTCCTGGCTGAGCATGACCATGAATGACACGTTCCTGCACAACCTGCCGGTCAACAAGCAGGGCGCGCTGGAAACGCTGTGGCACAAAGTCGGTGGCGATGCACGGCAGGAGAAATTCGACATGCCGCTTGAGCCGTACATGATTTACGGCGACAACCAGCTGTCGCTCTATTTCAACATCACGGCGAAAGAGAACGCGCCGTGTAGCGTGCTGATGAACAACAACATCAAGAGCCGCATCGACGAAGATTCGTGGATCGATCTGAGCCACACGCGCCACTTCTCGCTTCTGCCGAATCTTTCCTATTTTGTCGGCGCATCCTTCCCGTTCACGCGTCTGGCCGACTATTCGCAAACCGTTCTGCTGCTGCCTGAACAGCCGACCGAAACGCAAATAGCTACGCTGCTGGATATGGCAGCGCGTTCCGGCAATGCCACCGGCACGGCGCTGTATAACAACCGCGTGGTGCTCGGCGTGCCGACAGCCGGTGGCAATCTGGAGCTGCTGCGTACGCGCGATGTTCTGGCGGTCAGCGGCATGGCGCAGCACGACTTTAACCAGGCGCTGTTGAGCGGTTCGCCGTTTACCTCCCATGACAACACGCTGGGCGTTCGCACCCCGTCAACCTGGCAGAAACTGCAACGCTGGCTGGCGGGCGACTGGACCTCCGATGGCGTCGAAGCCGATCGCTATTTCTCCTCGAACGAAGCCTGGCGCGGGTTTGTCAGTTTCCGTTCCCCGTGGAGCAGCGATCGTCTGGTGGTGATGGCGCTCGGCAGTAACGACGAGCAGTTAGCCCGTCTGCATGACGATTTAACCTCCGCGCGCATCAACGCCGGGATTCGCGGTGACGCGGCCATTATCACCAACGAAAACGGCGTACGCAGCTTCCGCGTGGGGTCGCAGTTCCCGAGCGGCGAAATGCCGACCCAGATGATGATTGTCTGGTACGCCAACCAGCACTCGGCGCTGCTGGCGATTCTGGGACTGATCATGAGTACGCTTTGCGGGTTGGGGCTGTATGCCTGGCTGAAAAAGCGCGCGCGTAAGCGTTTGAATCCGGAGACGGGAAAGTGAAAAAAATAACCATTAAATCGGCAATCTGTCTCTCCGGCGTGCTGGCGTTTGGATCGGCGGCTTATGCGGCGCAAAACGATGCGGCGCTGAAAGCGTTGTTCGACCAGGCCAACTACTGGCACGAAAAATCCCACGATGACTTGGCGAGCGAATCGCTCAAAAAGGTGTTGATGGTTGATGCCAACAACACGCAAGCGCTGTATCTGATGGCCTTGTGGGCGCAGCAAAACGGTGATTTACAGGGCGCGGCGCAGTGGCGTGCGCGGCTGGCAAAAGTCTCGCCGGGCGATGCGAGTTTGCAATCGCTGGATAATGCCAAACAGATGACGCAAGTCCCGCAGGGCACGCTGACGCTGGCGCGTCAGCAGGCGCGGAGCGGTAATATTCCCGCCGCGCTGGCGACCTGGAAAACGCTATTTAGCGGTGACACGCCGCCTGCGAGCCTGGCGCCCGAGTACTACCAGACCATGGGTAGCGATAAATCGCGCTATCCGCAGGCACTCGCGGAATTACAGCGCTTTGCGGCGCAAAACCCGCAGGACAACGCCGCGCGCGTAGCGTTGGGCAAAATGCTGACCTGGCAGGAAAGCACGCGCCGCGACGGGATTACCCAGCTCCAACAGATGGCGAGTGGCAGCAAAGATGCGGATGCAGGCTTGCGTCAGGCGCTGCTGTGGCTGGGACCCAAAGCGGGTGACGAGCAGTTCTACGACACCTGGCTGCAGCGTCATCCGCAGGACAGCGAAGTGCAGGCATACTATCGCAAAAATATTGGCGGTGCCGCGAAAGGTGAAGGGTATACCGCGCTGAACAGCGGCAATACCGATGCGGCAAAACGTCAGTTTGAGCAGGTGCTACAAACCAACCCGCAGGATGCTGACGCGCTGGCAGGAATGGGGTATATCGCTCAGCGCAGCGGTGACTATCAGGCGGCCGCGCAATATCTCGGACGCGCCGCCAGCCAGGGCGGGGACGCATCAACGGAGCGCCAAGCGCAGGCCGACGACGCTGCATTTTACGGTCAACTCGCCCAGGCGCAGCAGGCGCTGAAAGAGGGCAACGTCAGCCAGGCGCTGGCGCTCTCTGCGCCGCTGGTGCAGCAAAGTGGCGAACGTGGAACGGCGGCCAAACTGTTCCGCGCCGATGTGCTGCGCCACAACAAGGATTATCCGCAGGCCGAACAGACGCTGCGTGAGTTGATTAACCAGCAGCCGCAAAACGGCGCGGCGCGGGAAAACCTCTATTACGTTCTGAAAGAGCAGAACAAAACGGAAGACGCACAGGCGATGCTGCGCACGTTGCCAGCGAGTTTGCAGGCGAAGCTCCAGCCGCGTGTGGTGGCGGGTTTGCCGGGCGATCCGATTCGTCGTCAGGCGCAGCAGGCAGCGGCCAGCGGCAATACCGAACAGGCCATCGGCATTCTGCGTCAGGGCATTGCGCGTTTACCGGATGACCCATGGTTACGTCTCGATCTGGCGCGTTTGCTGCAAAAATCAGGCGCGGATGGCGAAGCGGCGGCGGTGATGCAACCCGCATCCCGTCCGGGGGCTGGCGCAAGTTCCCTGTACGCGGCGGCGTTATTTGCCAGTGAAAGTGGGGCATGGCAGCAATCACAAACCCTTCTGTCGCGTATTTCTCCTGCAAGCCAGACGCCGCAAATGCGCGAGCTGGCGCAGCGCGTGAATACCAATCTGCAAATGGCGACGGCCGAACGCTATCTGGCGCAGGGGAATTCTGTGGCAGCGGCGAACACGCTTAAAACGCTGTCAGCGCGTCCGCCGGAAAGCCCGGCAGATGCGGGCAAACTGGCGCGAATGCTGGCGCAAAGCGGCGATCTCACTACCGCCGTGTCGGTGGTGCGCAGCAATATGCGTGAGGGCGTGCAGGGGAACGCGGGCGATTATGCCGATCAGGTCGCGGTGCTGAATCAGGCCGGATTGAACGGCGAAGCGCAGAGTTTCCTGTCGAATCCTGAATTGCTCTCGCGTAGCACGCCAACGCAGCTTGCGGGCGTGCGTAACGGCTATGTGATCAACGAAGCGGATCAGCTTCGTGAGCAGGGCAACTATGCGGCAGCGTACGACAAGCTGATTCGCGCCCTGCAAAGCGATCCGCAAAATACCGATCTGATGTTTGCGATGGCGCGTCTGTATCAGACCGGCAAAATGAACAAAGAAGCGGGCGTGGTTTACGACTACCTGATGACGCGGGACACGCCAACTCAGGACGCTCGCGTGGGCGCAATCGATGTGGCGCTGGCAGAAGATAATGTGGCCAAAGCGAAACAGCTCGCCAACGGCCTGCAAAGCGATACGTCGCCGCAGCGTCTGATTTTACTGGCACGCCTGGAAGAGGCGCAGGGCAATCATCAGCAGGCGATGACTTATCTGCGCAGCGCGCGCGGCAAGCTGCTGGGGCTGCAATCGACCAACAGCTCTGCGACACCGACTATGGGCGGCCTGCTGCTGGCGGATAATCCGTTCGTCACGACCAGCCGTTCGTCACAGGCGATTGGCGCGACAACGTCCAGCGACAGCGCATTGCCGTGGCAACTGGCGCAAACCGCACGGGAACCGGGCACGACGCTTCCGGGTACGATGCGTACCGATTTGCCGCAGGAGACGGCCCAAAGCCGCGCGCTGCGTCAGGTGGACGACATGATGCAGCGGATGGACGAACAGACCGGCATGTGGCTGCAGGGCGGCGTCGAAGTGCGCGGTCGCGATGGCGAATCGGGCACCAGCAAACTGACCGAAGCCAAAGCCCCGCTGACCTGGTCCAGCTCGCCGTTTGGTGAGTCGCGTTTCGAGTTTACCGCCACACCGGTGACGCTGAGTGCGGGTAGCGCCAGCGGTGACGCGTGGCGTCGCTACGGCACCAATCCGCTGGCGAATGCGCTCAGCAACGTCAGTACGGCGGTGAATGCAGCGCTCAATGACAAGGTTAACGGACCAGCATTTACCGATCTTAGCGCCTATCAAGACGCATCGAATTTCACGCCGTTCACTGAGCCTGGCTATGAGCGTTTCGATCGCTTGCTGAATTCTCCGCAACTCACCGCGCTAAGTCAGTCGACCTACAAGCCCAATTCCGGCGAGAAAATCTCTGAGTCAACCGACTCGCAAAAAGCCAACGGCGTCGAGCTGAATATGGCGTTGAGCGGCAAAGACTACAAGCTGGATATTGGTAGCACACCGCTGGGGCAAGATCTCAGCACGTTGGTGGGGGGCGTGAAATGGTCGCCGAAACTAACGGATTATTTGTCGGTCATTCTGACGGGCGAACGCCGCGCGGTGACCGACAGCCTGCTTTCTTACGTGGGGATGAAAGACAAATATTCTGGCGAAACCTGGGGGCGGGTGACCAAAAACGGCGGCACCGCGCAGCTGAGCTTTGATGACGGCGATGCTGGTTTCTACGTCGGCGGCGGCGGTTACAGCTACCTTGGCGAGAACGTTGCCAGTAACACCAGCATCAACGCCAATGCGGGCGTGTATGTGCGCCCTTATCACGACGATTTCCGTCAGGTTCAAACGGGGATCAGTATCGGCTGGATGGATTTCTCGAAAAACCTCAGCCAGTTCACGATGGGTCAGGGCGGCTATTTCAGCCCGCAAAACTACGTGAGCGTCTCGCTGCCCGTCGATTATTCGCAGAAGTTTGATAACTGGAAGCTGAATCTCGGCGGTTCCGTGGGCTATCAGTCTTACAGCCAGGACAGCAGCGATTACTTCCCGGACAGCCCTGACGCTCAGAAAGCGTTAGAAGTGTTGGCGAATCGTGGGTTTACCAAAGAGGCTCAGTACAAAGGCACTTCCGAAAACGGCATTGGCTATACGATGCGCGCTGGCGTGGATTACAACGTCAACAAAGACATGACCATCGGCGGCAAAGTGGGTTATGACACCTTTGGCAGCTATAACGAAAGTACAGCGGGGCTCTATTTCCGCTACATGCTGGGAGAAAAATAATGACAACGACACTGGAAAACCCTGCGCTATTGGGTTGGTTTCGCGGACAGCAAACGCCGGAAGGGTGGTTTGATCTGCTGGCGCTGATTGTGGACGGCATGGTGCGCAACGTGGGCGAACTGGAGAGCCAGCCGTTCTTACGCCAGATGGGTATCGCGCTGGCCGATCAGTATCCACTCCCGCCATCCGAAACCGTGGGTGAACTCGAAGCGAATATCAACGCGCAACTGGCGCGTTTTGGCTGGGGATGTGTGGAGATCGAAACCAGCGATACCGATCTTACGCTGCGTCATCAGGCCCTGCCGGTGAGCCGGATTGACGAGCAGCAAAGCCGCTGGTGCCATGCCTTCTGTGCAATACTGGAAGGGCTTTATGTTCGCTGGATGCAGGGGCAGGGCGGAAAAGCGCACGTGACGGTGAGTCGCGAGCGTCTTTTTTCCCTTTCAGACGTGCAGTTCCGTTACCACAACCCACAATGAGCTAATTATGCGTAAGCCCGCATGCGCCGCACTGGCGGTCATGATGACTGTGATGTTTTCCCCGTTCTCTCAGGCCGGACAGGCCTGGGAGAGTTATAAAGCGCGCTTTTTGATGCCGGATGGCCGGATTGTCGATACCGGCAACGGCAACGTTTCCCACACCGAAGGGCAAGGCTTTGCCATGCTGATGGCGGTCGCGAGCGACGACAAAACGGCGTTCGACAAGCTTTGGCAGTGGACGGACAGTACGTTGAAAAACAAAAGCAACGGCCTGTTTTATTGGCGCTACAATCCGGTCCTGCCGGACCCGATTCCTGACAAAAATAACGCCTCCGATGGCGACGCGCTGATCGCCTGGGCGTTATTAAAAGCGGACGCGCGCTGGCATGATGCGCGTTACAGTCAGGCATCTGATGCGATCACCAAATCGCTGGTGGCGCGCACGGTTATTCACTATGCGGGCTACCGCGTGATGCTGCCGGGCGCGCAGGGATTCAATCTCAACAGCGAAGTGATTCTGAATCCGTCGTACTTTATTTTCCCAGCCTGGCAGGCCTTCGCCGATCGCAGCCATTTGCAGGTGTGGCGCGAGCTGATTCAGGATGGACACAAGGTGCTGGGCAAAATGGGTACGGGGACGGCGAATTTGCCGACCGACTGGATGTCACTGGCGGCGGGCGGCAAGCTGACCCCCGCCAACGCCTGGCCGCCGCGCATGAGCTATGATGCGATCCGTATTCCGCTGTATATCCACTGGTCGAGTCCGCAAAGTCCGTCACTGACGCCATGGCGCAGCTGGTTTGGACAGTTTAGCCGCGAGAAAACCCCTGCCTGGGTGAATGTCACGACCAATGAATACGCGCCTTACATGATGCAAGGCGGGTTGCTGGCAGTGCGTGATTTAACGATGGGGCAATCCACTGGCGAACCGGATATCACCGCGATGGATGATTATTATTCGGCGAGTCTGAAGATGTTGGTGTGGTTGGCGGAGCAGTAGTAACGTTTTCTCCTCGCGAGGGGGATATGCGGCTCAGTGGATTGTTCCGTTCACTTCCAGTTTCGTGCTTTTCTATCAATCCTGAACCGGTGAACGTGCCAGGGTGGCTCAATCGCCACCACCCTGGCAACCCCGGCTCCCGGCAAGAAAATCGCCGCTACGCGATTCCCTCAGCTTCTCCCTTCAGGCTTTCGGGCCGGGCGCGATCCTGCATCCTTGCAGGTCACGCCCTCGCCGCGCATCCCTGCGCGTCGTCCCGGCCTTACGGAAACGCTTCGGCGATTTACAGCCGGAAAAAGGCATGGCTTTGGTTTTTTTACCCCTATCAGCAAGGAAATCGCTGCACTGACAAACGGCACTGATTGTTCCCTCTCCCTAAATGGAGAGGGCGTTTTTGCAGCAATCGACAGCCATAAGTGGAAAGCGCTTACTGCGGATACGGCACCCAATCCCCGCCATTCAACCGCACGTAGGGTTTATCCTGGTACTGAATCACTACCGCGTTGGCGTTCTCGGACACTTCCGCCGTCTGCGGCAAACCGCTGGTGAGCTGATTCCAGTTCACGCTGTCCTCCACAAACAGCTTTCCGTCCACTGCACGCGCCACCAGTTCTGAAATCGCCAGATAGCTGCTCGGCTGGGTAATCTCAATCGGCGCACCCTGATGCGGTGCTTTCATGCCAAAGAATTTAATCCCGGCCGGCACGTTGGTGATCGACGGGCTTGGAATATCGCGCAGACCAGACACCTGCATTCTGTCGCCTTTCAGCGCGCCGCCATGTTCCGGCACAACGACAACCATCACCTTACGGCCAGATTTTTCCAGCTCGGTAAAGAAGGCATCCAGCTCATCGAAGAACTTCTGCGCGCGCACTTTGTAATCCGCCGTTTTGCTCACGCCCGGATAGTGGTTCCCGTCGTGCAGCGGCAGGGTGTTATAGAATGTCGCGCTGCGGGCGTTATCGTCCTTACCGACCGTTTGCAGCCAGCGTTGCAGCACGGCGGTATCGTCGTATACCGGCGAGCCGTCAAAGCCCAGCAGCGGAACCGGCAGACCTGTTTGATCCATCAGCGGCGCATGCATGCCGCCGTTTTCACGCACTTCTTTCAGGAAGCCGCCGAAAATACCGTTATGACCGAGCATCAGGTGCTGAGAGAAGCCCAGTTTTTCAAGGTTATCGAACAAATAACACTGGTTGCCTGCGGGTTGATACAGGTTCTTATGCGACGGCTGGCCGCAGCTTGCGCGCAGCAAACGAATCGCCGCCGGACCGCTGTACGAGGTGGCCGAGTTGAAGTCTTTGAATTGAATATCGAAATGCGACCACAGCGGATGCGACATCAAACCGGCGGCTTCCACGTCCGCCCACGAAAGGGAGCAGATGTTAATCACCAGCAGTTCAAAAGGCTGCGCATCGGCCGGTAACGCATCCGGGAATTTGGTCTGGCGCTTGGCTTCTGCGTTATAAAAACTGGAAAGCCAGGCATTGAGATTGGTGTTGGTCGGCGGCGCGGTTTGTGACGGGATATCACCAATGACCGGCGTGGCTCCGGCAGTGGCGACGGTAGGTGCTGCCGTACCGCCCGTGGTGGTGACCGTTTCTGTCGCTTGACCGGCTGGCCACAAAGAGAAGCTCGGACCGGCCAGCGTTAACACGTTCAGCCAGATCATTATCGCCACCACAAACACTGTGATGCGCAGCCATTGCGACAGGAAAAGCCACGCAATGAATAGCACGAAAATCGCGCCGATCATTTGCCAGTTAATAAACCGTTCGACCAGATCCTGAATATAGCCCGCGCTAAATCCCGCGACCTGCGAACCCTGGCTCATGATGCTTTCCGGACCTGGCAGCCAGGTATCGTGCCAGAACAGCGCAAAACCAATCGGGATGGCTATCCAGTGACGCAGGCGGTGCAGCTTCAGGTTGGGGATTGGCATCAGCAAAAATGCCATAAACACCAGGTTTAGCAGCGGGTGGAAATTCAGATAGCCCGCCCACAGCAAACCAAACTTCACCAGAAAGTAGAAGTTCCAGCCGGAAAGGCCGCGCCAGTATTGCCAAAGCGGCGAAGGTGCCGAAGCAGTATAAGTAGAATTAGTCATGTTTTCGGTTTGCCTTGACGTGTGTAGCCCGTTTCAGTGTTCCTGCTGGTTTAACGTAGCGAGGTTTTGCAAACAGCAATCTCGTCGTATCACGAATACGGCGCAGCGAATGGCGTGCAAGGTAGCCAAGCGGGAAGAAAATGATCGCACAGACGACCACCAACTGAATGATATCGCTGTTATTCATGATGAAGCTCTCTCTTGGGCATCACTCAACAAACGAAGCGGCTCAGGGGTGCGACGCCAGGCGTGCCCGTCGTGCGTCGCATTCAGCACGGGTTTCGCATCGCTCGCCATCAGCAGCGGTTTGCCCCACTGCTCAGGTTCCAGCATTTGCATCTGCACGATTTCGGCGCTAATCAGATTGTCTTCGAACCAAATCATACGGTTCGAAAAGATATCGCCGGTCGGTAGCGGGAATATGTGGTTTAACGCGGTGTCCAGGTCGTTAACCCGGCAGAAGGATAAAAATAACACCAGACGATTATCGCCAATGGTCATGATATCGCCGGTACGGTTAGGGCGACACAGCGTCAGCGCCTGCTCAATACGAATGCCCGGAACCGGGCGCAGCGCGACCATCACGCCTTTACCATTTTCCGGCAACAGCGTGTTGCTCATCATATTGCTGACCGCTTCGCAGAAGGTGTCCCACTTCTGATAGCCGCGTAATTTCATCGGCTGAGTCATGGAAAGCAGCGTCGAAATGTCCTCCGGGACGTAGCGAGTAAACTGCTGGCCCTGAATACTTTCGATCAGCGTCAAACAGCGCGAAAGGGGCGCGTTCCACGGAATCACCATATTCGCCCCACAGCCAAGGAGCAGACGCTCATCGGTGGCGCGCAGGCTGGTGGTATTCTCACGCACTACGATTTTCAACGCGCTGCCGCGCTGACGGCGCAGGGTATGGATCTGCCGCGCCATCGCCTCAATTTGATTATTCTGAGTGAGAGAAAAAACAATCGTTGCAGCCTGGGTCGTGCGGGCCTCGTTAAACAAACCTTCGTTGGTTTCAAACAGCGACCAATATTCAGAAAGCGCAGGGGCACCTTCTAATACTGCAATGTGACTCAAAATGCGTTTTTCATCATTACGCGGTTGAACGACGGTTTCTTCCTGCCGCGCAACGTGCCACTCGCCATTATTATGCATAAGCGTGAGTTGTTGCCGCGCGCTTACGCCTTTTTCATTACACCAGAAGGCAATATCGTAAACATGGCTGTCGGCCTGATGGCGGATGCTGGCAAGACCAAAGAGAGAGCGATATTCACTCATTAAAAATGAGAACTGCTTATCATTATTACTGCCTGGGCTGATTACCAGCAGCGTACAATTTTGAACCCGCGCCCATTTATTGATCTTTTCCAGCCACAGACGCAATTTTTCTGAAGATATATTCTGCCAAAAATTATTCGTGCATTTGAGAACCACTAAATAATGTTCGGGGTCAATACTGCACTGAATATCGCGGGGCAAAAAGTATAGACCATCTTCTTCATGTGGCATCGAAAACAAGCGCACTTTATCGGGACCGTGCGTTTCATTGAGTCTGATGATTTTTTTAGGGTCTTCACCCATAGTGACAACGGCGACTTTTGCGCCCTTATCTTGTGCTGCAATTGTTTGATTCACCAGACTTATAGCATCGTCATTGCGATCCGTGCTAATCCACCAGACTCCGCCGGCTGGCATGTGGCGCAATTCATCCCACAATGACTGGATACCAACTGAAAATATGGGGTTCACAGTGTCCCTCTTGGCGTTTAATTTACCTGTATCTCAGTTTACTAGCGAAAGCGCAGAAATAAACCTAACATTGAAATTAAAGAGCATCAGATTTAGCATGTAAATGAATTTTCGCTGGCAGGAAGCCTTTCTACGTCCGTAGTTCGTTTGGTTTTAATAAAGGGATGAAACTAAAATGCATAATAATGACCCTGCAACGCCGGTTGATTCTAGCCTGGGGTACACATTCCAAAACGATTTTTTGGCGCTTAGCCAGGCATTTTCATTGCCAGAAATAGATTATACCGATATTTCCCAACGGGAACAGTTGGCGGCGGCGATTAAACGCTGGCCTTTATTAGCTGAATTTGCCCGTCAACAATAAGGGAGCCATTGATGGCCATACTCGGATTACAGGGCATTCGTGGCGGTGTGGGCACGACGTCTATCGCAGCGGCGCTGGGATGGTCATTACAGGTATTAGGTGAATCCGTCCTGGTTATTGATGCCTGCCCTGATAATTTGTTGCGCATGTCTTTTAACGTCGATTATGACGTGTCCGACGGCTGGGCGCGCGCGCTGCTTGATGGCCGCGACTGGCGTGACACCGCGCAACGTTATACCTCGCAGCTTGATATCTTGCCTTTTGGTCAACTGACCGTGAGCGAGATGGAATCGCTGCACACCCGTTTTGGTACGCTGGGATATTTTGCGGATGCCCTGCAACTGCTGCAGGAAAAAAGCCACTATCAGTGGATTTTGCTGGATCTGCCAAACGGCTTTTCGCCGCTGACTCGCCAGTTAATCGAACACTGCGACCATATGCTGACCATCGTCAATGCCGATGCCAATTGCCATATTCGCCTGCACCAACAGGCGCTGCCGGCGGGCGCACATATTCTGATCAATGATTTACGTATCGGCAGCCAAATTCAGGATGATTTGTATCAGGTGTGGCTGCAAAGCCAGCGCCGTCTGCTGCCGATGGCCATCCATCGTGACGAAGGGATGGCGGAATGTCTGGCATCAAAACAACCGTTGGGTGAATATCGCGGCGACTCGCTGGCAGCCGAAGAGATCCTTACGCTGGCCAACTGGTGTCTGCTGCACTATACCGGACTTCCTGAACCGGGCAGGAGCCATCCATGAGCCGCGTGTCCGCCTGGTTACTCATCCCGCCGGTTAGCGCCCGTTTAAGCGAGCGTTACCGGAATTACCGCCGTCATGGCGCGTCGTCTTTTAGCGCCGCGCTCGGCTGTTTCTGGATGGTCCTGGCCTGGATTTTTATCCCGCTCGAACACCCGCGCTGGCAGCATATTCGCGCACGCCATCGCGAACTGTATCCGCATCTCAATCCTGACCGGCCAAGGCCGTTAGATCCTGCGCGTTACGCGATTCAGGCCCTTTGGCTGATTGCCACGTCGGCTAAGAAAGAAAAAACAGAACCACGCTGGCGCGGTACGGGCGGGTTTAAGAATCTGCGTGGCCGTTACCATCAATGGCTCGAAAATCTGCCAGACCGCGTCAGAAATCAGACCCGTCATCTTGAGAGCGAAAAAGAGCTGGGGCATCTGCATCCCGGATTACGGCGCTTTATCCTGGGCGTTATCGTCGTTTTCTCGCTGATTCTGGCGCTGGTCTGCATCACCCAGCCGTTTAACCCGCTGGCGCAGTTTATCTTCCTGATACTGCTGTGGGGCGTGGCGCTGCTGGTGCGCCGCATTCCGGGGCGATTCTCGGCGATGATGCTGATTGTCCTGTCGCTGACTGTTTCCTGCCGCTACATCTGGTGGCGTTACACCTCCACGCTGAACTGGGACGATCCGGTAAGTCTGGTGTGTGGCCTGGTGCTGCTGTTTGCTGAAACCTACGCGTGGATTGTCCTGATTTTAGGGTATTTCCAGGTCGTATGGCCGCTGAATCGCCAGCCGGTTCCACTGCCGAAAGACACGCGTGTGTGGCCGACCGTCGATATTTTTGTTCCGACGTATAACGAAGATTTGAGCGTGGTGAAAAACACCATTTATGCTTCGCTGGGCATCGACTGGCCGAAAGACAAACTCAAAATCTGGCTCCTCGACGACGGCGGTCGCGAAGAGTTTCGCCACTTTGCGCAGAGCGTCGGGGTGGAATATATCGCCCGTACCACGCACGAGCATGCCAAAGCCGGGAACATCAACAATGCGCTGAAATACGCCACGGGTGAATTTGTCTCTATCTTCGACTGCGACCACGTCCCGACGCGCTCATTCCTGCAAATGACGATGGGATGGTTCCTGAAAGAGAAACAGCTGGCGATGATGCAGACGCCGCACCACTTCTTCTCTCCCGATCCGTTTGAACGCAATCTGGGGCGTTTTCGCAAAACGCCGAACGAAGGGACGCTTTTCTACGGGTTGGTGCAGGACGGTAACGACATGTGGGATGCCACGTTCTTCTGCGGCTCCTGCGCGGTGATTCGACGTGCTCCGCTGGACGAAATCGGCGGCATCGCGGTCGAAACCGTCACCGAAGATGCGCACACTTCGCTGCGTCTGCACCGTCGCGGCTATACCTCCGCGTATATGCGTATTCCGCAGGCGGCGGGGCTGGCGACCGAATCGCTGTCGGCGCACATTGGTCAACGTATTCGCTGGGCACGCGGGATGGTACAGATTTTCCGTCTCGATAACCCGCTGTTTGGCAAAGGGCTGAAGATGGCGCAGCGCCTGTGTTATCTCAACGCTATGTTCCATTTCTTATCCGGTATTCCGCGGCTGATCTTCCTGACCGCGCCGCTGGCCTTCCTGCTGCTGCATGCTTACATCATCTTCGCCCCGGCGTTGATGATCGCGCTGTTCGTGCTGCCGCACATGATCCACGCCAGCCTGACGAACTCAAAAATTCAGGGAAAATATCGCCATTCGTTCTGGAGTGAAATCTACGAAACGGTGCTGGCGTGGTACATCGCACCGCCGACGCTGGTGGCGCTGATCAACCCGCACAAAGGCAAATTTAACGTTACCGCCAAAGGTGGCCTGGTAGAGGAAGAGTACGTCGACTGGGTGATCTCCCGTCCGTACATTTTCCTCGTGCTGCTGAATATTGTCGGCGTGCTGGTGGGGATCTGGCGCTACTTCTACGGACCGGAAAGCGAAATGCTGACCGTGATCGTGAGCCTCGCGTGGGTCTTCTACAACCTGATTATCCTTGGCGGCGCGGTGGCGGTATCTGTGGAGAGTAAACAGGTGCGCCGCGCGCATCGCGTCGAAATCTCCATGCCTGCGGCGATTGCCCGCGAAGATGGGCATCTTTTCTCCTGCACCGTTCAGGACTTCTCGGACGGCGGTTTGGGCATCAAGATCAACGGCCAGGCAAAAGTGCTGGAGGGGCAAAAAGTGAAATTGCTGCTCAAGCGCGGCCAGCAGGAATATGTCTTCCCGACGCAGGTGGTCCGCGTTTTGGGGGATGAAGTTGGGCTGCAATTGATGCCGCTCACTAAGAAGCAACATATCGATTTTGTGCAGTGTACGTTTGCACGCGCGGATACGTGGGCGCTCTGGCAGGACAGCTTCCCGGAAGATAAACCACTGGAAAGTCTGCTGGATATTCTGAAGTTGGGGTTCCGTGGTTATCGCCACCTTGCAGAATTTGCTCCGCCGTCAGTGAAAATAATTTTCCGGTCACTTACCTCGCTGGTTTCCTGGGTGGTGTCGTTTATCCCTCGTCGTCCTGAGCGAGACGAGGCGATACAGCAACCGGACCCGGTTATGGCTCAACAATGATGATAACGCGATGAAAAGAAAACTTTCCTGGATATGTGCTGTGGCGGTTGGGATGAGTGCGCTGCCCGCGATGATGGCTCAAGCGGCGCCTGAAAATACGGCGGCAACGCCTGCACCGACCGTGCCTGTCGTCGCGCAAGCGACCGATCCGGTGGTCACCGCAGCGCCAACGCAAACTGAAAACCTGGTGCCAAATCAGCCAACCGAAAGCAATACCCTTCCGGCGACGCCGACAGGTGCGCAGGCGGTTGGGCAGGTGATGCCGGGCGTTAACGGGGCGAATGCGCCTATTGTGGCTGAAAACACCCCGTCGCGTGACGTGAAGCTGACGTTTGCACAGATCGCGCCGCCGCCGGGCAGCATGATTTTGCGCGGTATCAACCCGAATGGCGGCGTTGAGTTTGGGATGCGCAGCGATGAAGTGGTGTCGAATGCCCTGCTGAATCTCGAATACACGCCATCACCGTCTCTGCTGCCGGTTCAGTCCCAGTTGAAGGTCTATCTCAATGATGAGCTGATGGGCGTTCTGCCGGTCACGAAAGAGCAACTGGGCAAGAAAACGCTGGCGCAGGTGCCGATCAATCCGCTGTTTATCACCGATTTTAACCGCGTACGTCTGGAGTTTGTCGGTCACTATCGCGACGTGTGCGAAAACCCGGCCAGCAGCACGCTGTGGATGGATGTGAGCCGCAATTCCTCGCTGAGCATGACTTACCAGACGCTGGCGGTGAAAAACGATCTCTCTGCGTTCCCGGTGCCGTTCTTCGATCCGCGTGACAATCGCGAGCTGAATCTGCCGGTGGTATTCGCCGGTTCGCCGGATATTACCCAGCAGCAGGCGGCCACCATCGTCACCTCGTGGTTTGGCTCCCGTTCAGGCTGGCGCGGGCAAAGCTTCCCGGTCCTGTTCGACAAACTGCCGGACCGCAACGCCATTGTGTTTGCCACCAATGAGAAGCGTCCCTCTTTCCTGCGCGACCATCCTGATGTGAAAGGGCCAATGGTCGAAATGGTGAATCATCCGGATAAACCGTATGTGAAGCTGTTGGTGGTCTTTGGCCGCAACGATAAAGATTTGGTGCAAGCCGCGAAAGGCATTGCGCAGGGCAACGTCCTGTTCCGTGGCAATAGCGTTGCCATTGGCGAAGTCAAACCGCTGCTGGCGCGTAAACCGTACGATGCGCCGAACTGGATCCGCACCGACCGTGCGGTCACCTTTGGCGAGCTGAAAACCTATGAAGAGCAGCTTCAGTCAACGGGGCTTGAGCCGTCAGCGATTAACGTCCCGCTGAATCTGCCGCCGGATATGTACCTGCTGCGCAGTAACGGGATTGATATTGCGCTGAACTATCGCTACACCGCGCCGCCAACCAAAGACAGCTCGCGGATGGATATCAGCCTGAACAACCAGTTCCTGCAATCCTTCCCGCTGACCAGCAGCCAGGACACCAACAAACTGCTGCTGCGTCTGCCAGTATTGCAAGGCCTGCTGGACGGCAAAACGGACGTTTCGATTCCGGCCCTGAAGCTCGGCGCGGTGAACCAGCTGCGCTTCGATTTCCAGTACATGAACCCGATGCCGGGTGGCTCGGTGGATAACTGTATTACCTTCCAGCCGGTGCAGAATCATGTGGTCATCGGCGACGATTCGACTATCGACTTCTCGAAGTACTATCACTTCATTGCGCTGCCGGATCTGCGCGCGTTTGCGAATGCCAGCTTCCCGTTCAGCCGGATGGCCGATCTGTCTGAATCCATAGTGGTGATGCCTAAAACGCCAAACGAAGGGCAGATCGCTACGCTGCTGGATGCCATGGCCGCCGTGGGCGCGCAAACGGGGTTGCCCGCTATTAACGTCACGTTGACCGATGATGGCAGCCAGATCCAGAACAAAGACGCCGACATTATGGTGATCGGTAACATCCCGGAAAAACTGAAAGACGACAAACGTATCGACCTGCTGGTTCAGGCGACGGAATCCTGGGTCAATACGCCGCTGCGCCAGACGACGTTCCCGAGCATCATGCCGGATAATGCGGATCGCGAAGCGAGCGTGCAGACGAATGTCAGCTCGCAAGGCCCGATGGCGGCGATTGTCGGGTTCCAGTCACCGTACAACGAACAGCGCAGCGTCATCGCACTGCTGGCGGACAGTCCACGCGGGTATGAGTTGCTGAACATGGCGATGAATGACAGCGGCAAACGCGCGGCGATGTTTGGTTCCGTGGCGGTGATTCGTGAGTCTGGCGTCAACAGCCTGCGCGTGGGCGATGTTTACTACGTCGGCCATCTGCCGTGGTTTGAGCGAATCTGGTATGCGCTGTCCAATCACCCGGTTCTGCTGGCGGTGTTTGCAGCCATCAGCGTGGTGTTGCTGGCGTGGGTGATGTGGCGTCTGCTGCGAATCATCAGTCGTCGTCGTCTCCATTCGGATAACGAGTAACGGACGATGAACGCGCTTCGTGGGTGGATGATCGTCGCGCTGGTTCTGGCGGCAACGAATGCGCGTGCAGCCTGTAGCTGGCCTGCGTGGGAGCAGTTTAAACAGGACTACATCAGCGATGGCGGGCGCGTCATTGATCCCAGTGACGCGCGGAAAATCAGCACCTCAGAAGGGCAAAGCTATGCGCTGTTCTTTGCCCTTGCTGCTAACGACCGCAAGGCCTTCGATTTGCTGCTGAACTGGACGAGCGACAATCTCGCCCAGGGGTCTCTCAGTCAACATCTGCCTGCCTGGTTGTGGGGAAAAAAGGATGCGGATACCTGGGCGGTGATCGACAAAAACTCTGCCTCTGATGCTGATATCTGGATAGCCTGGTCGTTGCTGGAGGCGGGGCGTTTGTGGAAAGCGCCGCAATACACCGCCACCGGCAAAGCGCTGCTAAAACGCATCGCCAGCGAAGAAGTCATTAAAGTGCCGGGTTTAGGCCTGATGCTCCTGCCCGGCAACGTCGGCTTTACCGAGGAGAAAGCCTGGCGCTTTAACCCCAGCTATCTCCCGCCGCAACTGGCGAATTATTTCACCCGCTTTGGCGCGCCGTGGACAACGCTTCGCGAGACAAATCTGCGTTTGCTGCTGGAAACCGCGCCAAAAGGATTTTCACCCAACTGGGTGCAGTATCAGCAAAATAAAGGCTGGCAACAGCAGCCAGAAAAAAACGTTATTGGCAGTTACGACGCGATTCGCGTGTATCTCTGGACGGGCATGATGCACGACCGCGATCCGCAAAAAGCCCGACTGCTGGCACGTTTTAAACCGATGGCGACGCTCACAACAAAAAATGGTGTCCCGCCGGAGAAGGTCGATGTCACAAGCGGTAAACCCACGGGCGATGGCCCGGTAGGCTTCTCCGCCTCGCTGCTGCCGTTTTTACAGGACCGCGATGCACAAGCGGTGCAACGCCAGCGCGTCGCCGACCATTTCCCCGGCAATGATGCCTATTACAGCTACGTGCTGACCCTGTTCGGACAAGGATGGGATCAGCACCGTTTTCGCTTTACCGCAAAGGGTGAATTACACCCTGACTGGGGCCAGGAATGCGCAAGTTCTCATTAAGTTTACTCAGTTTATCGCTTGGCTTAACGCTGATGCCGCTGGCGCAGGCCGCCAACTCTCCACAGCAAAAACAGTTGCTGGAACAGGTTCGGCTCGGCGAAGCGACGCAGCGCGAAGATCTGGTCCGCCAGTCGCTCTATCGCCTGGAGCTCATCGACCCGAATAATCCGGATGTGATCGCCGCGCGATTCCGCTATCTGCTGCGTCAGGGCGATAATGCGGGCGCGCAAAAAGAGTTGGATCGCCTGAAAGGTATCGCGCCGAGTTCGAGTGCTTATCTGTCTTCACAAAACGCCATGTTGCTCTCGACGCCAGAAGGGCGCCAGGCATTACAGCAGGCGCGTTTATTGGCGACCACTGGACATACGCAGGAAGCGATTGACGCATACGAGAAAATCTTCTCAGGCAATCCGCCAAACGATGCGCTGGCGACGGAATACTGGACCGTTGTTGCGAAGAACCCTGCGCGTCGCGTTGAAGCGATCAATCAGCTCAAAAAAATTAATCTCACCAGCCCCGGCGATACGCAGCTGCAAAACACGCTGGCGCAGCTTCTGTTCCAGAGCGGGCGCAGCGACGAAGGCTTTGCGGTGCTGCGGCAAATGGCGAAATCCAACGCCGGACGCGATGCGGCTTCCGATCTCTGGTATCAGCAGATCAAAGACGCACCGGTGAGTGCCGCCAGCGTGAAAGCCCTGCAGGATTATTTGCAGGTGTTCAGCACGGGCGATAACGTCACCGCTGCCCGCTCGCAGCTTGATGACCAGCAAAAACGCTTAGCCGATCCGGCTTTCCGTGCCAAGGCCGAAGGGCTGGCAGCGGTGGAAGCGGGACAGGGCGGCAAAGCCGTTGCCGAGCTACAGCAGGCGGTTAGCGCCAATCATGCCGACAGCGAAGCCGTGGGCGCGCTGGGGCAAGCGTATTCCCAGCGCGGCGATCGTGCGCGTGCGGTCACTCAGTTTGAAAAGGCGATCGCGCTTGATCCACAAAGCGATAACCGCGGGAAATGGGACAGCCTGCTGAAGGTCAACCGCTACTGGCTGTTGATTCAGCAGGGTGATGCCGCGCTAAAAGCCAATAATGTCAGCCAGGCGGAACATCATTATCAGCAGGCGCGTAACATCGATAATACCGACAGTTACGCGGTGCTGGGTCTGGGCGATGCGGCCGTTGCACGCAAAGATACGGCCGCCGCCGAGCGTTTTTATCGTCAGGCACTGCGCATGGACAGCGGCAACAGCAACGCGGTGCGCGGGTTGGCCAATATTTATCGCGCAGAATCACCGGAAAAAGCCGACCAGTTTATCCAGTCACTTTCCGCCAGCCAGCGTCGCAGCATTGATGATATCGAACGCAGTCTGAATAACGACCGGCTCGCGCAGCAGGCGGAACAGCTTGAAAATCAGGGCCGTTTTGCTCAGGCGGCTGAAATTCAGCGCCGTCGGCTGGCGCTCGATCCGGGCAACGTATGGATCACCTATCGTCTGTCACGCGATCTCTACAGCGCCGGGCAGCGCAGCCAGGCGGATGCGCTGATGCGCCAGCTGGCGAGCCAAAAACCGGGCGATCCGGAACAGGTTTACGCCTACGGTTTGTATCTTTCCGGTAACAACCAGGATCGCGCCGCGCTGGCCCATCTCAATACGCTCTCACGCGATAAATGGAACGGCAATATTCAGGAGCTGGCTGACCGACTGCAAGGCGATCAGGTGCTGGAAACGGCCAATCGCCTGCGTGACAGCGGCCAGGAGCGCGAGGCGGAAACGCTATTACGCCAGCAGCCGCAGTCTACGCGTATCGATTTAACGCTGGCAGACTGGGCGCAGCAGCGGGGCGATCGTACCGCTGCCAAAGCCGCTTACAGCACCGTTTTGCAGCGGGAACCGCAAAATACCGATGCGATTCTCGGCCTGACGGAAGTCTATCTTTCTGAAGGCGATAAAGACGCTGCTCGTACGCAGCTGGCGATGCTGCCCGCCGGGCAAAATAACGAGCCGCCGTCGGTGAATATGCAGCGTCGCATTGCGCTGGCGCAGGCTGAGCTGGGCGATACCGCCGCCGCAGAGCAGACGTTCAGCATACTGGTTCCGCAGGCAAAATCGCAGCCGCCGTCCATGGACAGCGCGCTGGTGCTGCGTGATGCAGCACGCTTCCAGGCCAGTAACGGCCAGCCGCAACAGGCGCTCGAAAGCTATAAAGATGCGATGGTCGCGTCCGGCATCACCCCGACGCGCCCTGAAGATAACGACAGTTTTACGCGTCTGACGCGCAATGACGAAAAAGATGACTGGCTGAAACGCGGCGTGCGCAGTGATGCAGGCGAGCTATATCAACAGCAGGATCTCAACGTCACGCTGCAGCATGACTACTGGGGCTCCAGCGGGACTGGCGGGTATTCCGACCTGAAAGCGCATACCACCATGCTGCATGTCGATGCGCCGCTGTCCGACGGACGGATGTTCTTCCGCAGCGATCTGGTGAATATGAATGCCGGTTCCTTTGAGACCAAAAACGGCACCTACGATCCTAAATGGGGTACCTGCGCCGGTACGCCGTGTTACGGCAGCACCAATCAAAGCGCGAACGGCGCGAGTGTGGCGGTGGGCTGGGAAAACAAAACCTGGGCCATGGACATCGGCACCACGCCAATGGGCTTTGACGTTGTCGACGTGGTGGGTGGCCTAAGTTACAGCAATGATTTAGGGCCGATTGGCTATACCGTGAATGCCCATCGCCGTCCGATCTCCAGCTCCATGCTGGCGTTTGCCGGGCAAAAAGATCCTAACACGGGCACGACATGGGGCGGCGTGCGTGCCACCGGTGGCGGTGCGAGCATCAGTTATGACAAAGGCGAAGCCAATGGCATCTGGTCGAGTCTGAACATGGACGCGCTTGAGGGCAAAAACGTTGAGGATAACTGGCGCATCCGCTGGATGACCGGCTACTACTACAAAATCATCAACAAAAACAACGAGCGTCTGACAGTTGGGCTGTCGAATATGCTCTGGCATTACGACAAAGATTTGAGTTCCTATTCGCTGGGTCAGGGCGGCTATTACAGCCCGCAGGAGTATGTTTCCTTCGCGGTGCCTGTGACCTGGCGTAAACGTACCGAAAACTGGTCCTGGGAGCTGGGCGGTTCTGTTTCCTGGTCGCATTCTAAGACCAAAGACGGAATGCGCTATCCGATTCAGGGGTTGATCCCGACGAATGAACCGGGACGATACGGCGACAGAAACGAACCTGAAGAGGGCAGCAGTTCGTCCGGAACCGGTTATACCGCGCGGGCGATTGTGGAACGTCGCGTGACGTCAAACTGGTTTGTCGGTATGGGCGTCGATATTCAGCAAGCGAAGGACTATACCCCGAGCCATGCGCTGCTTTATGTGCGCTACTCTGCCGCAGGCTGGCAGGGCGATATGGATTTACCGCCGGAACCGCTCACACCTTACGCGGACTGGTAACCGGAATTATCCTTAATAGAAATCTTAGGCTCTCTCAAATTCGTTGCGATCGGGTATACTCTGGCGGCAATAGGGTAACGTTTTGTTACTCTATGCTTTGGGTTTGTGGAGAGTCAAATTGCGTGTCAGCCGTTCTTTAACGATCAAACAAATGGCGATGGTGTCAGCCGTCACTATGGTGTTTGTTTTCATATTTTGCGTTATTTTGCTGTTTCATTCCGTACAGCAGAATCGCTACAACACGGCTTCGCAACTGGAAAGTATCGCCCGCTCGGTTCGTTTACCGCTCTCGGCCGCCATTCTGAAAGGGGATATCCCCGAAGCAGAAACCATTTTACAGCGCATTCAGCCCGCGGGCATTGTCAGCCGGGCGGATGTGGTGCTGCCCAATCAATTCCAGGCGTTGCGGATGAGCTTTATTCCCGAGCGTCCGGTTCCGATGATGATCATGCGCTTGTTTGAGCTGCCGGTGCAGATTTCGCTCCCGCTTTATTCCCTTGAACGCCCTGCCAATCCGCAGCCGCTAGCCTATTTGGTTTTACAGGCGGATGCGTATCGGATGCACAAGTTCGTGATGAGCTGGATCTCTACGTTAGTAACTACTTACTTACTTTTAACGCTGATCCTGAGCGTGGCCCTGACCTGGTGTATCAATCGGTTGATTGTCCATCCGCTGCGCAAAATAGCCCGTGAGCTGGATAATCTCTCGCCGCAGGACCAGGTGGGACACCAGCTTTCACTGCCGCGCCTGCATCATGACGATGAAATCGGCATGCTGGTGCGCAGTTACAACATCAACCAGCAGCGCTTGCTGCGCCATCATGATGAGCTGAACAGTAACGCCACGCGTTTCCCTGTATCTGAACTGCCAAACAAAGCCTTCCTGATGGCGTTACTGGAACAAACCGTCGCGCGGCAACAGACCACGGCGCTGATGGCTATCGCCTGTGAAACCTTGCAGGACACTGCTGGCGTGCTGAAAGAGAGCCAGCGCGAAATGCTGCTTCTAACGCTGGTGGAAAAAATCAAATCGGTGCTCGCGCCGCGAATGGTACTCACCCAGGTGAGCGGCTACGATTTTGTGATTCTCGCCCACGGGGTGAAAGAGCCGTGGCACGCCATAACGTTAGGTCAGCAAGTGCTCACTGTCATAAATGAGCGTCTGCCGGTGCAGGGCATCCAGCTGCGCCCGAGCGCCAGTATCGGTCTGGCGATGTATTACGGCGATCTGACGGCAGAACAGCTCTATCGACGCGCGTTCTCAGCGGCCTTTACCGCCCGTCGCAAAGGTAAAAATCAAATTCAGTTCTTCGAACCGGAGCAGATGGAAAAGGCGCAGCGACGGTTGACGGAAGAGAGCGATATTCTCACGGCGCTGGATAATAATCAGTTCGCGCTGTGGCTCCAGCCGCAGGTTAATCTTGAAACGGGCGAAGTGAAAAGTGCCGAAGCGTTGTTACGCGTGCAACAATCGGATGGTTCGTGGGAGCTGCCCGAAGGGCTGATTGAGCAGATTGAATCCTGCGGGCTGATGGTGACAGTGGGTTATTGGGTGCTGGAAGAGTCATGCCGTCAGCTTTCTGCGTGGCAGGAACGCGGCATCGATATGCCGCTGTCGGTCAACCTTTCCGCCTTACAGCTGATGCATCCGACGATGGTGTCGGAGATGCTTGAGCTGATCAATCGCTACCGGATCAAGCCCGACACGTTGATCCTTGAAGTCACGGAGAGCCGCCGTATTGATGACCCCAATGAGGCGGTGGCGATTCTGAAACCGCTGCGTAATGCCGGTATTCGCATTGCGCTGGATGATTTTGGCATGGGCTACGCGGGGCTGCGCCAGCTCCAGCACATGAAAACGCTGCCCGTTGACGTACTGAAGATCGATAAGACTTTTGTCGACGGTCTGCCAGACGACAGCAGCATGGTTGAGGCCATTATTCAGATGGCGCGCAGCCTTGATTTGCATGTGATTGCTGAAGGTGTCGAAACGGAAGCCCAGCGCGACTGGCTGGCGAAGGCGGGTGTCGAAAGTGGTCAGGGCTTCCTGTTTGCTCGCGCCGTGCCGTCCGATGAATTTGAAAAACGGTATCTCACCGCCGAAAACACTCCCGCAAAAGTGTAAGTTTGTTGCTGGCTTGTTCGAGTCAGCTCTAATTTCTTAACATTTTTGTTTCATTTTTGACGTGTGTTCATTTCTGTCCTGTTTTACGGGTGTTATTTTAAAGCCGCAGGTGAGTCTTACCCATAAAAAACCTGTGGTTTTTCTTCCCAAGGACAACCTATGAAAACCTCACTCTTTAAAAGTCTCTACTTTCAGGTCCTGACAGCGATTGCCATTGGTATTCTCCTTGGCCATTTCTATCCTGAACTGGGCGCTCAAATGAAACCGCTTGGCGACGCGTTCGTGAAGCTCATCAAAATGATCATCGCGCCCGTTATCTTCTGTACCGTAGTGACCGGAATCGCTGGCATGGAAAGCATGAAGGCAGTCGGTCGTACCGGTGCGGTTGCCCTACTGTATTTCGAAGTCGTTAGTACCATTGCGTTAATTATCGGCCTCATTATCGTGAACGTGGTGCAACCGGGCGCGGGGATGAACGTTGATCCTTCCACGCTGGATGCCAAAGCGGTCGCGATTTATGCCGAGCAGGCCAAAGATCAGGGTATCGTCGCGTTCCTGCTGGATATTATTCCCGGCAGCGTGATTGGTGCCTTTGCCAGCGGCAACATTTTGCAGGTGCTGCTGTTCGCCGTGCTGTTTGGTTTTGCCCTGCATCGCCTGGGCAGTAAAGGCCAGCTGATTTTCAACGTGATTGAAAGCTTCTCGCAGGTCATTTTCGGCATCATCAATATGATCATGCGCCTGGCGCCCATTGGTGCGTTCGGGGCGATGGCCTTCACGATCGGTAAATATGGCGTGGGCACGCTGATTCAGCTCGGCCAGCTGATCATCTGCTTCTATATCACCTGTATTCTGTTTGTGGTGGTGGTGCTGGGTTCAATTGCGCGCGCGACCGGTTTCAGCATCTTCAAATTCATCCGTTACATCCGCGAAGAGCTGCTGATTGTGCTCGGTACGTCCTCGTCTGAATCTGCGTTGCCGCGCATGCTCGATAAGATGGAGAAGCTTGGCTGTCGTAAATCGGTCGTGGGGCTGGTGATACCGACCGGCTACTCATTCAACCTCGACGGAACGTCGATTTATCTGACCATGGCCGCCGTGTTTATCGCCCAGGCGACAAACAGCCATATGGATATTTTCCATCAGATAACCCTGCTGGTGGTGCTTCTGTTGTCTTCAAAAGGGGCGGCGGGCGTTACGGGCAGCGGGTTTATCGTCCTGGCGGCCACCATTTCGGCCGTAGGACACCTGCCAATTGCGGGTCTGGCGTTGATTCTCGGTATCGACCGCTTTATGTCTGAAGCCCGTGCCCTGACCAACCTAATTGGTAACGGCGTTGCCACCGTGGTGGTAGCGAAATGGGTCAAAGAGCTGGACCATAAAAAACTCGACGATACGCTGAATAATCGCGTGCCAGATAGCAAAACCCAAGGTTTATCCTCATAAAATCAGCACTTATGCCCGCTTACCCTTGTCGGGGGGCGGGCTCCTGCGCATAATAACGACTCATATCTGTCATACTTCGACAAGATTTTTTTCGGGAATTTTTCACTTCATGCCGTGACGTTTCACCCTTCACGCGGTCTAATCGAAGTGTTTGAAAGTTTTTTACAGAGTGCTCGAGGCAGTGAGACACTCTTTTTAACCAGGATTGTTGATCAGGGGTTTACATGCAGGGCACAAAAATTCGACTCTTAACCGGCGGTTTGCTGATGATGGCAGCAGCCAGTTATGTGCAGGCAGATACTCTCCAGCCCGACCCGGCCTGGCAACAGGGAACACTGGCGAATGGTTTTCAGTGGCAAGTTTTAGCCACGCCGCAGCGTCCCAGCGATCGCATTGAAATTCGCCTTTCTGTTAACACCGGTTCACTGACTGAAAGCTCTCAGCAGAGCGGGTTCAGCCATTTTATTCCTCGACTGGCGCTGACCCAAAGCGGCAGTTTGCAAGCCGTGCAGGTGCGTTCACTGTGGCAGCAGGGCATTGACCCGAAGCGTCCACTTCCGCCTGCCGTTGTCTCTTACGACTACACCATGTTTAACCTCAGCCTGCCGAATAACCGTAACGATCTGCTGAAAGAATCGCTGACCTGGTTGGGTGATACCGCTGGCAAAGTGGCGATCACGCCGGATACGGTCAACTATGCGCTAAGCAACAGTGACATGGTGGCGACCTGGCCCGCGGACACCAAAGACAGCTGGTGGCGCTATCGCCTGAAAGGCTCCACGCTGCTGGGACATGACCCGGCAGAGCCGGTCAAACAGCCGGTCGATATCGAGCAAGTTAAGTCGTTTTATCAGAAATGGTACACTCCGGATGCGATGACGCTGATCGTGGTGGGTAACGTAGATAGCCGTTCAGTGATCGAGCAGATCGGCAAAGCGTTTGGCGATCTCAAAGGCAAACGTGATGTGCCAGCGCCGGTTCCAACGCTGTCGCCGCTGCGCCCAGAGCCAGTGAGCATTATGACCGACGCCGTGCGCCAGGATCGTCTGGCGTTGATGTGGGACACGCCGTGGCAGCCGATTCGTGAATCTGCGGCGCTGCTGCGTTACTGGCGCGCTGATTTAGCGCGTGAAGCACTGTTCTGGCATGTTCAGCAAACGCTCAGCAAAAACAATGCGAAAGATATCGGCATTGGCTTCGACTGCCGCGTGCTGTTCCAGCGTGCCCAGTGCGCGATTAACGTTGAATCCCCGAGCGATAAGCTGAACGCCAATCTCAGCGTGGTCGCGAAAGAGCTGGCAAAAGTGCGTAAAGACGGCCTGTCGAAAGAGGAGTTCGATGCGCTGGTGGCACAGAAAGGCCTCGAGCTGCAAAAACTGTTCGCCACTTATGCCCGCACGGATACTGACGTTCTGATCAGTCAGCGTATTCGTTCCCTGCAAAACCAGGTGGTGGATATCGCGCCAGAGCAGTATCAGAAGCTTCGCCAGGATTTCCTGAATAGCCTGACCGTTGAGATGATTAATCAGGATCTTCGTCAGCAATTATCTCAGGACATGGCGCTGGTGCTGCTGCAGCCGAAAGGTGAACCGGAATTTAACATGAAGGATTTGCAGGCCACCTGGAATGAGATCATGAGGCCGGAAGCCGCGCTTGCTGCACAGCCAGCGGTAGATGATTTACATCAGGATGCGTCAGATATTCCGCGCACGCAGTAATGTGCGGGCGGATGCCCTGATTCTTGCCCTCTCCTACGGGAGGGGGCAAGGTCATCATCAAAACCCTCACAGAAAACAGAATTGTTCCGTCTACTCTCCATTTATCGGGTTTGTTGTTCCTGCTTTTTCTTCATCCATGCGTCATCATATTTAATATTGCCCCTGACATAATTCCATTCAATCGCCCGGAATCTCAGCCCCACAACCTCATGCATATTCGGCGCGGTACTGCCCGGATAATAAACATGAGTAAAATCTAAGGACGAGATAACCACGCTTTCCAGCGTGATGCGGTAGATCTCAACTTCAATTCCCGCCTCGACAATCTCATAATATTTAATGACCGCTTTCTGTAATCGTCGTGATTCACTAATTACATTAGCAAGATACGGACTGACTTTATCGAGTTGTTTATGAATGACAACGGGATCATGCTGTCGGGTTCCTGTCAGGTTTCCGGTATGGCTATCGACACCTGTTCGTATGCCATAGCTACTGTTCATCACCTCAATGGCACCCTCTCGGCCTGGCGAAATACAATCCCCGGTGACTTGCATTCCGTTTTCATCGTATAAAAATAAATAGGCGGGCAGTGACATTCTTATTACCTCAATTCCCTTAGTTGTCCATTGTTATTAATAAAGAACTCATGAATATAATTTTTACCATTCAAACCGTATGAAACAGCATAGCTATAACCATATTTCCATTTTATGTTAATGCAGTCGTCGGGATAAGAGAGATTCAGATTTTCATCATATTTTATTGTTGAAAATCCTTTCTCCTGATCTGATTCAATAAGGTAGTAATTCAAAACATCTTTTTTATCTACGCTGAAACAAAGTCTTTCATTACTGATGTAAGTGTATCTGGCTTCTGGTGCAGGCATTCCTCCGGGACAACCAGACAGCAGGAATATTAGAGGAATCATAACGAGTCTTTTCATCCAGGAAATCCTTTTAACACGGCTTTATATTTTTTAATCAATGAGTAAATAGATTCATCAGGGCTATAATCACGATATACATTAAAGCCACCATATCCATTGAAAGCATGGTTGAGCAGCAGCCAGTAATCACTCGCTAATGATGCTTGTTGTTCTAATCCATAATGCAGAAAATCGGCTTTATCTAAGCTATAACTGTAATCAGCGAAACGAGAAAATAGCAGTATCAGAAACTTCGCCAGGATTTCCTGAATAGCCTGACCGTTGAGATGATTAATCAAGATCTTCGTCAGCAATTGTCTCAGGACATGGCGCTGGTGCTGCTGCAGCCGAAAGGTGAACCGGAATTTAACATGAAGGATTTGCAGGCCACCTGGAATGAGATCATGATGCCGGAAGCCGCGCTTGCTGCACAGCCAGCGGTAGATGATTTACATCAGGATGCGTCAGATATTCCGCGCACGCAGTAATGTGCGGGCGGATGCCCTGATTCTTGCCCTCTCCTACGGGAGGGGGCAAGGTCATCATCAAAACCCTCCCAGAAAACAGTATTGTTCCGTCTACTCTCCATTTATCGGGTCTGTTGTTCCTGCTTTTTCTTCATCCATGCGTCATCATATTTAATATTGCCCCTGACATAATTCCATTCAATCGCCCGGAATCTCAGCCCCACAACCTCATGCATATTTGGCGCGGTACTGCCCGGATAATAGACATGAGTAAAATCTAAGGACGAGATAACCACGCTTTCCAGCGTGATGCGGTAGATCTCAACTTCAATTCCCGCCTCGATAATCTCATAATATTTAATGACAGCTTTCTGTAATCGTCGTGATTCACTAATTACATTAGCAAGATAAGGACTGACTTTATCGAGTTGTTTATGAATAATGACGGGATCATGCTGTCGGGTTCCTGTCAGGTTTCCGGTATGGCTATCGACACCTGTTCGTATGCCATAGCTACTGTTCATCACCTCTATGGCACCCTCTCGGCCTTGTGCCATACATTCCCCGGTGACTTGCATTCCGTTTTCATCGTATAAAAATAAATAGGCGGGCAGTGACATAATTAGCGATTCCCATCATTATCAATAAAGAATTCATCTGAATAATATTTTCCATTCAGGCCATAATAGATGTAGTAAAAATAGCCGTGCTTAAGTTTAACGGTAATGCAGGTGTCAGGATAAGATAAGTTAACATTACTCGTTGCTTTAACGACGGTATATTTTCTGTGAGGCTCATAGTAGATGTTATAAAAATCTAATGTATCTTTTTTATCTATGCTAAAGCAAATGACATCATTGTGCATAAATACGCCACGCTGCTCAGGTGATGGCTTGCCTCCGCCGGGACAACCAGTAAGCAGGAATACTAGTGGAATAAACAATGCGTTTTTCATGCTGGAAATCCTTTTAATACTGATTTATATTTTTGAACTAGATTATCAACGGACTCATTTGGGGAATAATCACGATAATCATACAAAGCGTCATTGCCTTCAAAACCATAATGAAGCAGTAGCCAGTAATCACTCGCTAATGATGCTTGTTGTTCTAATCCATAATGCAGAAAATCGGCTTTATCTAAGCTATAACTATAATCAGCGAAACGAGAAAATAAGCCCCGTGTTCTGACAAACATACCCTTTTGTGCTTGCCAGGCGTGAACCATCTCATGCATAAATCTGTGTTTTTTTCCTATGAGCTCTAAAGAGAAATCGTGTGAATAGGTTTCTTCTCTAAACCACAGTTCACCGTTGGGCGTCATCGCAACATCGATAGGCTGTAGGTTAAAGGGGAGATAGCTTTCTCGGTGTACCCATATTTTACTGTAAATGAGACTTCCCCCGAACAGTGTTTTAGCAAGAGCGATTTCTCCTATAGTAAGGAGTCTCAATCCATCGGGCTTTATCCGGGTTCCTGATGTTGGATCAATATCTTCGTTAACGGGCATTCAATAACCCTCTCATCCTTGTTGGTATTGATCACTTATCCTACAACCAGAAAATAGATGAAAGAAGCGATATTTTTCGAGATATTCACTGAACAATAATATTCACGAATAAATTACATCAACGCATTTCTTAAAATAATTAATGTAATTCGACACCATGCAATTACATTCGAAAATTAGATGCTCCTTCCAGTAATAACCATTTTAAAAATAACGTTCTCACCGTATTATTTTTACGCACCTGCAATAACAGGTGTCGGGATTAGCCTCCTGAATTAACTTGTTGGCGACTCAGTGGCGTAAATATGTCATTTTGAGTCACTCGTACGGCTACGCTACAATGGCGGGCCGGGCGGGGGCGTCGCAAGACGCGCCGGTTGCCAACAAGGCCGGTAAGGCTAACCCCGTCCGGTTCTGCCACCCGGAAGATTAGCCTCTCCGATGGCGGAAATGATTGTTGTTTTGTTGGAGATGTTCTTATGAATAACATTTTTTCCCCCGAGCACGACTTATTCACTGTCCCCTTCAGCGCCGCGACAGATTTCACCGATCTCGCCGACTGCTGCGATCGCTTTGCCGAAACGCTGATGGAATGCCATGAACCTGTCGAGAAAATGGCGCTGCTTGGCCGCATCGGCGCTTGTCTCGCGCTGCTACGCCCGACTCTCAGCGAGCCGATCCCGCCGCACCTGATCGGGCGTTTTACCGTCGATACGCTGCCCGAAACGGCTCCGTATTTTGAGCCGGATGCCGAAGCCCTGTGCGATTACTGCCAGTCGCTGACGCTGGTGCTCTGCGGACAATCGCTACTGCCGGAAACGGAAAAAACGCTGAAAGCGCTGCTGTGTGAGCTGATGTGGATGTTTGCAGGAGATCTCAAAGCGCCGCGCTGGTCTTGAGACCAGACCGCGCACTGATGAAGGGCGTTTAGCGCAGATTGAGCAGGCAACGGGAAAGACGGGGCAATCGCATCAGCAGATTGCCCCATAGCCTTCCCGGCTAAGACAGTTGTTTGCTACGTTTACTCAGGCATCGCATCACGTGGAATAATCGCCCCGCGATACTGAATCACGGTGCTTGCCGTCAGATGGCCGCGTTTGGCGGCGTCTTCAGGCGTGCCGCCCGTCAAACGCACGGCCAGATAGCCCGCGCTGAATGAATCGCCTGCCGCCGTGGTATCGACCACTTTGTCTTTGGCTAATTTCACCGCAGGGACGTCAATCACGGCTTCACCTGCCACCGAGACCAGACAAGAATCTGCGCCGCGCTTAATCACAACTTCGGAAACACCCGCATCATGCGTGCGAGCAATTACCTCTTCAACCGGCTTTTCACCCCATAACGCATTTTCGTCATCGAGGGTTAAGAACGCGATATCGGTACAGTGCAGCATCTGCTGGTAAACCTGCTGCGTCTCTTCGCGGCTGGCCCACAAACGTGGACGGTAGTTGTTATCGAAAATCACTTTGCCACCATTTGCACGGCACTCGTGCATCAGGGAGAGTAATTTTTCACGGCTGGACGGGCTTAAAATGGCCAGGCTAATGCCGCTCAGATAGAGATAATCAAACGTCGCCAGCTCTTCGCAAATAGCCGCAGAATCTTCGCTCTCCAGCCAGAATTTGGCGGCAGCTTCGTTGCGCCAGTAATAGAAAGTACGTTCGCCGGTGCTGTCGGTTTCAATGTAATACAGCCCTGGCAGGCGGTTTTCCATGCGCTGAATCAGCGAGGTTTGTACGTTTTCACTCTGCCAGGCTTCCAGCATCTGCTGGCTAAAGCTGTCGGTACCCAGCGCAGTGACGTAATTGACGGCAAGCGCTTCAGGAGCGACCTGGCGCGCAATGTAAACCGAAGTATTCAACGTGTCGCCACCAAAGCCTCGGCTAACTTCTGCGCCTTTCTGTGACAACTCAATCATGCATTCGCCAATCACGGCAATTTTTTTAGACATAGTCGTGAACCTGAACAGATAAATTAAAGTGAGTGTGCGCTGTGAGAAATTTATGGTCAACTATATTAAAACGTCGTTCCATAATTTTTTTTGAGCCAGCGCGTGTTCCGGAAAGTTTCTGTCATCTTAATTTCATTTTCCCGGCCAATTGAACATAAAGTTCTCACCTCGTAGGCCGATAACTCTTTGACGAGTCCAGACAGGTCATCTCTTTTCAACAGGACATCTGAAATGAAGTCAGAGCAGGTTATCCAGCGGCTATGCACCACTCCAGAAGCTAGTATCGAAAGCTTGCAGGAGCATCGCTATTGGCTGCAATGTGAGCGTGCTTATACTTATCAGCCTATCTACCGTATCAACGGCAGACTCATGGCAGTTGAGATTTTAACCGTCGTGACGCATCCATCCGATCCCAC
Organism: Lelliottia sp. RD5; assembly: GCF_056032945.1. Classification (NCBI taxonomy): domain Bacteria; kingdom Pseudomonadati; phylum Pseudomonadota; class Gammaproteobacteria; order Enterobacterales; family Enterobacteriaceae; genus Lelliottia; species Lelliottia sp. RD5. Next base: position 39,015 of record NZ_JBVYHQ010000008.1, read on the forward strand.
GCAACGTATTGCCCCTGACCGCTATTTTGCGGAGGTCAGCGTGCGCCAGCGTCTTGATGTTCTGGAAGAGCAGCTGGAAATGCTGGCGACGAAAGAAGCCTTTTTCATGCGCAATGACATCCTGGCGTCGGTCAACGTTGATGGCCCCACGCTTATCGCCCTGCGCCAGAATCCAGGACTGCAAAAACTCGTCGCCTCGCTGCCGTGGATGCGTTTTGAACTGGTTGAACATGTGCAGTTACCGCAGGACTCTTCGTTTGCCTCGATGTGCGAATTTGGCCCGCTGTGGCTGGATGACTTCGGCACGGGTATGGCGAATTTCTCGGCGCTGAGCGAAGTCCGTTACGACTACATCAAAGTCGCGCGCGACCTGTTCATCATGCTGCGCCAGACCCCGGAAGGCCGAAATCTGTTTACCTTGTTGCTGCAACTGATGAACCGCTATTGCCAGGGCGTGATTGTCGAAGGCGTAGAAACGCTCGAAGAGTGGCGCGATGTCCAGAATTCGCCAGCGGCAGCGGCTCAGGGCTATTTCCTGTCTCGCCCCGTACCAATGGATACACTCGAGAACGTAATTATCACCTTGTAACGCTTGCTGTTTCCCACAATAGCGCGTCAGTAAAACGCGCTATTGCCGGAAGCAGCAAATCCCCATTTCGCTTTGCCTGAACTATATTCATGAAAGGCAAGGTGATAAAGAAAGGGGACAGTGATGACAAAAACGACCAGGATCGTCACCTGGGTGGCAGGGATTTTCTTGTTGTTGATTGTGGTAGCAATCATCATTATTGCGACGTTCGACTGGAATCGTCTCAAGCCGACCATCAACCAGAAAGTCTCAACCGAACTTAACCGACCCTTCGCCATTCGCGGCGATCTTGGCGTGGTGTGGGAGCGTCAGAAAGACGAAACCGGCTGGCGCAGCTGGGTTCCCTGGCCGCACGTACACGCTAACGACATTATTCTCGGCAATCCGCCGGACATTCCTGAAGTCACCATGGTACATCTGCCACGCGTAGAAGCCACGCTTGCGCCATTGGCGCTGCTGACGAAAACGGTTTATCTGCCGTGGATCAAACTGCAACAGCCCGATGCGCGGCTGATTCGTCTTTCAGAGAAAAACGACAACTGGACGTTTAACCTGGCCGGCAGCGATGAAGAAAAAGATCCCAACGCGCAGCCATCAGCCTGGTCATTCCGTCTGGATAATATTCTGTTTGATCGCGGGCGGATCGCGATTGATGACAAGGTCAGCAAAGCGGATGTGGAGATCTTTGTTGATCCGCTCGGCAAACCGCTGCCGTTCAGCGAAGTCACCGGTAACAAAGGCAAAAACGATACTCACAACGTGGGCGATTACGTTTTCGGCCTGAAAGCGACAGGGCGTTACAACGGCCAGCCGTTAACCGGCACGGGCAAGATCGGCGGCGTGCTGGCGCTGCGAAGCGCAGGTACACCGTTCCCTGTGCAGGCGGATTTCCGCTCCGGTAACTCCCGCGTGGCGTTTGTCGGCACGGTCAACGATCCGATGAAAATGGGCGGCGTCGATGTGCAGCTTAAATTCTCCGGCGACTCGCTGGGCGAACTTTATGATTTAACGGGCGTGCTCCTGCCGGATACTCCGCCGTTTGAGACGGACGGGCGTCTGGTGGCAAAAATCGATACCGAAAAATCCTCGGTGTTTGATTATCGCAATTTCAACGGACGTATCGGCGACAGCGACATTCGCGGCTCGCTCACGTATACCACCGGAAAACCACGGCCAAAACTGGAAGGCGATCTCGAATCCCGCCAGTTGCGGCTGGCCGATCTCGGCCCGCTGATCGGCGTTGATTCCGGTAAAGGCGCGCAGAAGGCAAAAAGCGCCGAGCAGAAAAAGGGCGAGAAAGATATCCAGCCGGCGGGCAAAGTGCTGCCCTACGATCGCTTTGAAACCGACAAATGGGATGTAATGGACGCCGATGTGCGCTTCAAAGGCCGCAAAATCGAGCACGGCAGCACGTTGCCAATCAGCGACCTTTCAACGCACATCATCCTGAAAAATTCAGACTTGCACCTGCAGCCGCTGAAATTCGGTCTGGCGGGAGGAACCATCTCGTCGAATATTCATCTCGACGGCGACAAAAAACCGATGCAGGGACGGGCGGATATTCAGGCGCGCAGGCTGAAGCTGAAAGAGCTGATGCCAAACGTTGAGCTGATGCAGAAAACCCTCGGTGAGATGAACGGCGATGCGGAAATCCGCGGTGTGGGTAACTCGATTGCTGCGCTGCTGGGCAGCAGTAACGGGAATCTTAAGCTGCTGATGAACGACGGGTTGATCAGCCGTAACCTGATGGAGATTCTGGGGCTGAACGTCGGTAACTTCATCATTGGGCAGATTTTTGGCGATGACGAAGTGCGTGTGAACTGTGCGGCGGCGAATCTGGATCTGGTCAACGGTGTGGCGCGTCCGCAGATTTTTGCCTTCGATACGGAAAACGCGGTGATCAACGTGACGGGCACCGCGAGCATGGCGTCAGAACAGCTGGATTTGACGATTAATCCAGAGAGTAAGGGGTTCCGCATCATTACGCTGCGTTCCCCGCTCTACGTGCGCGGTTCGTTTAAAAATCCGCAAGCCGGTGTCAAACCCGGCCCGCTGATTGCGCGCGGTGCCGTGGCTGCGGCGCTGGCCACATTAGTGACGCCTGCGGCCGCGCTGCTGGCGCTGATTTCGCCATCAGAAGGGGACGCGAATCAGTGCCGCAATATTCTGTCGCAGATGAAGAAATAACGTGGGGAGCCTGGAGGGCGTTATCGCCTCAGCGTGAGGATGGGTAACGCTTTCCCCCTCTCCATTTAGGAAGAGGGGGGGAGAGCGCCTCGGAGGTGATTCCGTTCACTTTCAGATACGTGCTTATTTAACGTTTCGGAACCCGTGAACGTGCCAGGGTGGCTCAATCGCCACCACCCTGGCAACCCGGGCTCCCGGCAAGAAAATCGCCGCTTCGCGGTGCCCTCGCCTTATTTCTTTCGGCTGACGGGGTCGGGCGCGCGTAACGTCCCTGTAAATGCGCCCTCGCCGCGCATCCCTGCGCGTCGCCCCGGCCTCCAGAAAACGGCTCAGCGATTTACAGCCGGATCAGAGCGCTGCTGCATTCCACTCATCACTTAGACGCCGTGTTCGCGGATAGAGAAGCACTCACTGGAAGTGAACGGAATGGAATACCCTCAAAAGCGGTTTAGCGCCTCACTCCAGCCTGCTCCCTAAAGGGAGAAGGCATCCCTTATGCGAATAATCACAAATGCAAATCATCAATAAATCACAACGACCGATCGCGCGTCTCGTGCGTTAACAGCAACGCAATCAGCGTCAGCGCGGCCATTGATGCCAGATAAACCCCCACGTAGAACAGACCGTAATTTGCCTGTAACCAGGTCGCGATATACGGCGCAACGGAAGCACCCAGAATCGATGAAACGTTATAGGAGAACGACGCGCCGGTGTAGCGCACTTCCGTCGGGAACAGCTCCGGCAGCAGCGCGCCCATCGGACCAAACGTCAGTCCCATCAGGCTCAAACCAATCAGCAGATAAACCATCACCAGCGCCGGACTGCCGGAACCCAACAGCGGCGGGAAGACAAACAGCGCGAACAGAATGATAAGCGTTGTAATGACGATCATGCTTGAGCGACGGCCAAATTTATCCGCCAGCAGGCCCGCAATCGGCACCATTACGCCAAAGCCAATCACCGCCATCATCAGCATCCACAGCACTTCATTACGTGGCAGGCCCAGCCCAACCGGTGCCGCAGCGGTGCTGAAGGTCATGGAATACACGGTCATGATGTAAAACAGCGTGTAGGTCGCCAGCATGATGAACGTGCCCAGCACCGTCACGCGGACGTGTTTGGTCAGCAGCGTACCCAGCGGGATTTTGACCTGTTTTTTCGCCGCCGCGACTTTGGCGAAAACGGGCGTTTCGTGCAGAGAAACGCGCACGTACAGGCCAATCAACACCAGCACAGCAGAGAAGATAAACGGAATACGCCAGCCCCAGCTCATGAACTGCTCGTCGGTCAGCAGCCACGACAGCAGCAGGAACGTGCCGTTAGCGAAGAAGAAGCCAATCGGCGCGCCTAACTGCGGGAACGAGCCGTACAGCGCGCGTTTGCGCGGCGGGGCATTTTCCGTCGCCAGTAACGCCGCACCACCCCATTCACCGCCCAGGCCCAAACCCTGACCAAAGCGCGCCAGCGCCAGCAGAATCGGGGCTAAAATACCGATTGTTTCGTAGGTTGGCAGCAGGCCAATCGCGACGGTGGAAATCCCCATGGTCAGCAGCGATGCCACCAGGGTGACCTTGCGGCCAACGCGATCGCCAAAGTGCCCGAAGACAGCCGAACCAATCGGGCGCGCGATAAAGGCGATAGCGAACGTTGCCAGCGATTGTAGCGTTGCCGCCGTAGGATCGCCCTGCGGGAAGAAAATGTGCGGAAAGACAATGACCGCAGCAGTGGCGTAAATGTAGAAATCGAAGAATTCGATGGCGGTGCCAATCAGGGAGGCAACGACGACTTTATTACGCGAGTTGACCGGTGTGCTTTCCGGTTCGGAATCGATGGTAGTGGCTGTGGCTTGCATAAAATTTTCTTATTTTTTGGCGAACGAACGGCCATATTACGCATAGCAAAAGCGACATTTCAATCTGTAACAAACCGGCGAGACGGCGATAAAAGCAGCAAAAAGCGGATAATATTCAGGCCAGCGAAATATCTTCTATGAAATGCTTCACAGATTTTATATATCAGAGGATAAAACTGGTTTTTGGTTAAATAAAAGTTACAGGCTGGATTTATATGCTGAAATGCCGAATCGGGCTGAAATTATGCATGCTTATTCAGCCCGATGGCGGATTTACCGGTGCGTTTTGCCCGGCATTCTTGGGTCGTCTTTGTACTGCGCGGTGGCGATCCACGCGGCGCAGAAGAGCGTCAGGCGAGCAAAGAAGTAGAAGAACGCCATAAGCCCTAACACCGAGCCAAATGCGGCCCCAGACGGTGATTTCACCAGCGCCGGAAGGGTGTACGTCATGACGATTTTAATCACTTCAAAGCCAATCGCCGCGATAAACGTTCCACGAATCAACGCTTTTTTGCGCGGGCGGTGGCGCGGCAATCGCCAGAATATCCAGAAGAAAAGCAGATAGTTGGCAAAAATAGAAATGGCCAGTCCGATAACCCGCCAGGCCGGTTTGAGCCACTCGATGTAATCGAGATACAGCGCGGAGATAATCATCTGCTGCGCTGACCCGGCGACGGAGGTAATCGACAGCGTCACGATCAGCGCAATCAGCAGGCCTATCAGCGAGACGAAATCGCGCAGATATTTAATCCAGATTTTTTCTTCGTCCTGCGGCCTGCGCTCCCACACATCGCGCGACTGGGCGCGAATGGCTTCACGCAGGTTTCCCATCCAGTTAACGCCTGAATAGAGCGCAATCAGCAGCCCGACAATCCCCACGGTGGTTCGTTGCTGAACCGCGGTGTTAATGGTGCTTTTGAGCGTGGCGGCGAGCGTAGGGTCGCTGACGTTCACCAGAATTTTGTTGAAGATGTCCTGTAACAGCGTGGGATGCGAGGCGAGGATAAAACCGGCCGCTGCAAACGACACCATCATAATCGGGATCATGGATAAGAAGGAGAAATAGGTAATCGCTGCCCCAAACTGGTTGCCCATGCGATCGTTAAAGCGCTCGGCGGCGCGTATCAGGTGCGCAACCATTGGGCGGCGCTGAATTTTCTGCGCCGTGTCGGTCACCGTTTCCAGTGCCTTATTCGCTTTGCCAGGAGAGGGCTTTTTTTCTGGCTCCGTTTCCATTTTTTTAATGGGATCGTATTCCAGTTCCTGAGTCGGTCGTTGCTGGTTGTTTTCCGGCGTCACGCGCATTTTCCTTATTCGTTTGACTGGAGGTTACTGAATTATAGCTTGCGACTAGTCAACGTAGGCTTTCATTGTGCCGGTGAGCCACTCCATGAACAGGTGAACGCGTCGGGAGAGGTTGCGACGATGGGGATAAATCAGCGACACGGGCATTGGTTCGGCACGATATTGCGGCAGAATCTCTACCATTTTTTTCGCCCGCAGCGCCTCGCGGACGCCGACGCGCGGCACCTGGATAATACCCAGTCCGGCAAGGCACGCCGCATGATAGGTTTCGGTACTGTTGACCGTTAAAATGCCACCGGTTTTCACCCACACCGTTGCATCACCGTTAAAAAATTCAAAACCCTGCGGGCGCGTGCCCAGATTCACGGCGTAATGAATGACCGCGTGAGACGCGAGATCGTCCAGATTGTCCGGATACCCGAAACGCGCCAGATAATCGGGGCTGGCGCAGTTAATCATCGACAGTTTGCCTAGCGTACGCGCGATCAAGCCAGAATCCTTCAGCGTGCCGACGCGCACCACGCAGTCGAACCCTTCACGAATCACATCCACCAGCCGATCGCTGCTGCTCAATTCCAGCTCAATGCCGGGATATTGCTGTAAGAAGGAGGGCAGTTTCGGGATGACTAAATTTCGCGCAACGGCAACCGGCATATCGACGCGCAATCGTCCGCTGATGCTGGTGGGGTCACTCTGGAAAAGGCCATCCAGTTCGTCGAGGTTGGCGAGCAGATCTTTTGCCCGCTCGTAATAGACCATGCCGTCTTGCGTCAGGCTGACGCGGCGCGTGGTGCGGTGTAAAAGCTGGGTGCCCAACAGGTTTTCCAGCGCCTGAATCTGGCGCGATACGCTACCTTTAGGAAGACCTAACGTGTCCGCGGCGCGAGAAAAACTCTCCAGTTCCGCCACGCGGATAAAGAGCTGCATTGCGTGAATTTTATCCATAGGCTGCGCTCATTATTGTTGTCAGTGAAACAGTGAAGCGTTCTTTGCCGTCTTTATTGATTTTCTATCACCTAATAAGCTCTTACTCAATCTCCATATCAGCCGAAACGAGGTTTTTCATGAGTGAACGTATTGCATTAGTGACGGGTGGGAGTCGCGGACTGGGTAAAAACGCGGCCTTAAAGCTGGCAGCAAAGGGAGCGGGAATCATCCTGACTTACCACAGCAGCCAGAAAGAAGCCTTTGATGTGGTCCATCAGATTGAAGAGAAAGGCGTGAAGGCCGTGGCTTTGCCGCTCAATGTCGGTGACGTCGCCAGCTTTGAGCGTTTTGTGAGCGAGGTGCGCTCACAGCTAAAACATGTCTGGCAGCGTGATTCGTTCGATTATTTATTGAACAATGCTGGAACGGGTTTATACGCCCCGTACGCAGAGACCACGGAAGCGCAATTTGATGATGCGATGAATATCCATTTTAAAGGACCTTTCTTCCTGACGCAGGGCCTCTTGCCTGTCATTAAAGACGGCGGGCGTATTTTGAACGTCTCGAGCGGGTTGGCGCGTTTTGCCCAGCCGGGTTCCAGCGCCTATGCGGCGATGAAAGGGGCAATGGAAGTGCTCACGCGCTACCAGGCAAAAGAGCTGGGCGCGCGCGGTATATCAGTCAATATCATCGCCCCGGGTGCTATCGAAACCGATTTTGGCGGCGGTCGCGTGCGGGACAACGAGCAGTTGAATCAGATGATTGCTTCGCAAACGGCGCTGGGCCGCGTCGGGTTGCCGGACGATATTGGTGACGCGATCGCGGCATTGCTGAGCGATGACCTGGGCTGGATGAACGCGCAGCGCATTGAGGTGTCAGGGGGGATGTTCCTGTAACCCTCAACGCGCTGGAACCACATGCTCGTGTTTGAGCAAGCCAAATACCCAGTCATTATGCCAGCCCCCAGACAGCCAGAAGTTTTCTCGCAGCTCGCCTTCCAGTACAAAGCCTGCTTTTTCCAGCAGGCGCCGGGAGGCGATGTTGCCCGCCGTTACCGTTGCGGTCAGACGACGGATCCCGCCCTGCTCAAACGCGAAATCACACAGCGCGCGTAACGACTCATAGCCATAGCCTTTACCCTGAGCTTCCGGTGCGAATAAAAACCCGACTTCTGCGCAATCATTTTCTCTATGTATATATCCAGTCGCTCCCAGCGGTATCTGGCTGACGGCGTCACGCACAATTAAGCACAGCCAGTGATCGCTGCCAAGCGTCCAGTGCTGAAGACGCGGTTCGAATGCTGCGCGGATCGTCGCAATTGGCCGCTGATTTGCAACAAATTTCATCACCTCCGGGTCTTGCTGGAGCGACAGATAAAACGGCCAGTCTTGCTCTTCGACAGGTGAGCAAATCAGGCGGGGCGTCGTTATCACCGGCATGCATTTTCTCCTATAACAATTTTCAATGATTATAGGGTTATCACTTTATTTCTCCATATTCTCAGTTATGTTTAAGGGCGCATAAATTAAAAAAATTAGCCCGTTGCGGCCGACTTCTCCTTTTTGCAGTACTTAAGGTAAATGATGACATCAAGCACATCACATCACATTCGTGGGCAATTTGAACAATGCATCGGCATTATTCGGCTCGCCTCCGTGGAGATCTTGCTGTTACTTGATCTGCGCGTCTCTGAAGGGAAAGATCCCCGCTGGTTCCTGGAACAACTCGACACGGCCCGCCTGGGTCTGGGCGGATGGGGGCCGGTGGCGAAACGCCTGAATCTCAATGATGCCGAAATGTCCGATTTCACGCTGCAATTGCGGCTACTACAGCAGCGCGTGCCGCAGTATGAAAGCGGTCAGGATGTCAGTGAAAATCAGCTGATCGCTGCCGTGCGTTTTGTTACTTCGCTAGAACATCTGCGGTTGCAACAGCCGCTGCTGGGCTACAACACTGACCTCGCGCCGGGAGATGAATCGCAGCAATTGCAGGCGCATAAGCAGGTGCGTGCCATTGAGCTGATCATCAGATCGTTAATTATGCAGGCCTGGCCCGATCAGGTGCGGCTGAACAACCATCTAAAAACCTTATTCAATGCCGACCGCGTCAGACGCTGGCTGAAACTCGGTGAGCGTAACGATGTCCTGAGCGGCATGATGTTCAGCGAAATGGCGCAGATGCTGGTCGATAAGAAAGAGTTCAGCCGTTATTACTCGCGTCTGTTCAACGATGGCACCAACCTCACCCTGTTGGTTGAACCACGTAAAACGCTGCAGATTTTTCTGGATGATATTCGACAGATCCGTAATGCCCTGACTGTTCAGCAAACCTTAAGCTCCGCACAACTTCTGATGCTGGATAATTACTATGGGCAGATCTCCCGGCCTATCCAACGCGCTTTCGAAGAAGGGCGCACGCGCATTAACCCGACCGGGCTGATGGCGGTCGATGCCAGCGAGCTGCACACCTTCTGGGAAAACGCGCAAAAAATGGACAGGCAGACCGGGGGCGATCTCTTTGAGGTGCGTGACAGTATTGAAAAGCCGACGCAGCGCGCGCCGCGTACTCCGGAGCAACGCGATCAGCTGATCTCCGGCACGCTGTGGGGGGCGGTGGGCGTGATGGTGCTCGCTATCATTGCGGGCGGCGTGTGGTTGGTGGTCAGCGAGATGCCTTCTGCTCCGGCGGCCACCGTGACAGCACAGGTGCAGGCCCCGTTGCCCGAGACGCGTGAAAAGCCGTCTCCGCGAGAAAAGCTGACGCGCATGGGCGTGACATGGGATGAAAACAGTCTTCGTTCCGCCATCGATCGCAACGATACGCAGATGACTCTGCTGTTCCTGCAAAGTGGAATGGACTGGAAACTGTCATGGACCGAGCAGGCGATGGCGTCTAAACATGACGAAGTGCTGGAAGTGCTGATGCGCTATCCACAGAAAATGGTGGAGGAAAAACCGTGCCGCCGCTTCATTAGTACCTTGAGCCATGCGATGTCGAACGGGGAGCCGCTCACGTCGGTGCGTAAACAGTTCCTCTCCGCTTTTTGTACCGTGCCTGCGGTTGTGAAGCGTCAGAAACGTGAAGCCGAGCAAGCGATGCTGCGAGCACAAGCGCAGCCGGATGAAAGCAACAAACGTTGGCAGTCTATCCAGACGGATATCTACAATGTGATTCGCTAAACACGTGCGTTAAACACGTAACACGTACGTTAAACACAAACGCTGAACAGAGGGGAACTACGGTTCCCCATACAGTCCAATCAAACGCCGCACCACACCGTTCGTCCAGCCAAAGCCATCCTGCAACGGATATTCACCCCCGCCACCTTCGCGCGGTGTGCTGCTGGCAATGTGATACTTTTCAATCAGCTTGTGATGCGCTTTGTAGAAGTGATTCACCGTTTGCAGCCAGCTCCAGGCGATCTCATCTCCCAATGAATCATTGCCGTACTGCTTGAATCCCTGGACGGCCATCCATTGCAGCGGTGCCCAGCCGTTGGGTTTATCCCACTGCTCGCCGGTTTCGTGTTCCGTCGCCATAATTCCGCCCGGCGTGAGCAGGCGGGCTTTGACCGTATCTGCCAGGCGGTCGGCCTGTTCATGCGTCGCCATCCCCACATACAGCGGTACGATGCTGGCGGCAGAAAAAAGTGCCATCTCTTCGCGACGCCAGTCGTAATCGCGATAACAGCCGTTTTCGTCATCCCACAGGAATCGGTTCACGGCGGCACGGCGATCGTTGGCTTTCTGACGGAAAAGCTCAGACGTCTCTTTGTCGCCTTTCGATGCCGAAATATTGGCAATCGCACTTTCGAGTTTGAACAAGAACGCGTTCAAATCGATGGGGATAAACTGCGTGGTACGGATGCTGGCGAGCCGCCCGGCATCGCGCAGCCAGCGAGAAGAGTAATCCCAGCCGGACGCCGCGCCAGCGCGGAGATCGCGATACACTTCGTTCGGCGGACGGCCTGAGTGCTTGGCCGTTTCAACGTCTTCTACCCACGACTCATCACGCGGAGTGTCGCGGTCGTCCCAATAGCGGTTGAGCAGCGAGCCATCCGGCATACGCACCGCGTGACGGTAAGCCTGGTTCGGAATCAGCGAATCCGCGCCGTCCATCCAGAATGCGTACTCCATCATCAGGTGATCCAGATAACGCTTCGCGCCGCGCACGCCGTCCTCTTCAAACAGCTCAACCATCAACGCAAATACCGGCGGCTGTGAACGGCTGAGATAATAGGTTCGGTTACCGTTCGGGATATGGCCGTAGCGCTCAATCATCCACGCGAAATTATCCGCCATACACTTGAGCAGATCGTTGCGCCCGCTTTCCGCGAGGCCCAGCATGGTGAAATACGAATCCCAATAGTAGGTTTCGCTAAATCGTCCACCCGGCACGATATACGCCTGCGGCAGCGCCAGCAGTGATGACCATGGGATGTGATCCTGCGGCTCGCGCGTCAGCACCGGCCACAGATTATCAATATGCTCTTTGAGCGACAGACTGGGGTCGGAGACATATTCAGTTGTCAGGTTTTCCGGCATCCAGAAGTGATTCTCAACGAAGCGTTGCAAATCAAAGTCGCGATGACGGCGAACCTTACGGTAGCGAATCAGAATATCCAACGGATCCATCTTCGGCGCGCAGTCAGGGAACGTTTTGCTGTCCGCAAATAGGCGCGTCGATTGCACGTGCTCAAAAAGTTCCAGATAACGATCGGCAGGGGTGAGCGCATCGGATGCAGGCAGCCCCTCGATCATTTCTGGTTCCGGCTCCGCCTCGATCATCTCATCCAGTTTCAATTCGCAGGGATCGGTCTCATAGCGCAGCTCTTCTGCGATTTCGAACTCGATAATGTCTGCAGCATGTAATTTCTGGTTGAACATGGTGGTTAGGACCTCCGGTTTGCATTGTCACAAATACGGGTGTTTCCCGGACATAGAATAAGCTTAGACACTCGCTTCGGTCTGTGGGGTGCGAAGTGTGCGGTAGATCACATATCATTAGTGGATATTAAGACCCCTAAAATCGCGTAACAGATTGATTTAAAGTATTTTACTCGCAATTTCTGCAGTATGGACGATGAGTGAAATTCAGAGCATTCGTTTTGCAACGATTTATGTATGTTAACGCGAACTCTGCTTCATAAGAGGGCAACGGGTGTAAAACAACGTTCGTACCGCCTCCCTTATTGTGTTGTCGTGATATTTGCGAAGGTTTAATAATGCGCATTGAACATATCACCTGGCGTTTTGAATTCTTACGGCGTTCTTATGATATTTAATTGTATATTTTTAGTTTGCTTATGTTAATTATGTGTTGATCAGAATGAATGAATTATAGTCGCGCATGGCAGATATTTTTTAAATTTTAAACTGATGATACATTTTAAAATTAGCGTAAATGTAATTTCAGGATGTATATATTTAAGCTGATTAAAATACAAAACGAGACAATACAATAGAGTCATTTATTCTTTTTTCCTGTAATTTAATCGGCATAATCTGAAATCTGAAGGACAAAGATAGCTCCCTTTTTAATGGCATTTTCAGCTGACGCATTATTCATAAAAATGAATGCATTGTGAGTGAGCAATCCTTTTTTCTTATAGCGTTGTGAAAATGAAGATAATGACGTGATCGCGTTGCGAACACGGCTAAGATAACGTCATCCTTATTTGATATTAACCTCTACATGCGACGTGCGCTGGGCGAGCTTGATGCGGTACGCATTGTATTAGATTTTATGGAGAAAATATGTCGATAGTGTTAATAAAAAATGAAGCGAAAGAAAATAAGTGAATGAAGCGTGTTCACAATGAGGGAATATCATTTTTGTGGAGGTTAATGCCGCCTAATAAATGATGTTTCTTATGGGCAGCTATTCACGACCAGATTCTGGTTTACAGGCAGATTTGACCTGCACACCTGTTTTTAATTCTACACAATAAAGGGAGATAATAACGTATGAATGTCCCCCATACCGTAAAACCTGAAGCGGCAATCCGTGGCCCCGTACTGACCTTTACAGGAGATCCTTTCAAACAAGCACCTGATGAAGTGATGGTATACGAACCCGATGGGATCGTCGCATTTGGCGGCGGAAAAATCACCCATTTCGGCCCCGCAGAGGTGATTGAAAAGCAGCTTCCGCCTGACATTGAGATTACGAATTATGGTCCCGACTCGCTAATCTCGGCAGGGTTTCTTGATAGTCACGTCCATTTTCCTCAAACGCCCATGATCGGCGCCTTCGGTGAGCAACTGCTCGACTGGCTTAATACATACACCTTCCCGATGGAGAGGCGATATGCCGATAAGACGTTCGCCAGCGCGGTGGCGAAAATGTTTCTTAACGAGTGTCTGAAAAACGGAATCACCACCAGCTGCGTGTATTGCACCGTTTACCCGCAGTCGGTTGATGCGCTTTTTGAAGAAGCAGACCGTCTCGGTATGCGGATCGCCGGGGGTAAGGTGATGATGGACCGCAACGCGCCGGACTACCTGCTCGACACCGCCCAGACCAGCTACGAGGAGTCAAAAGCCCTCATCGAAAAATGGCATGGTCACAATCGCATCATGTACGCCATTACGCCACGTTTCGCGCCTACCAGCTCACCTGAACAGCTTGCCGTTGCTGGCGCACTCTGGGACGAATACCCGGATTGCTACATGCAGACGCACATTGCAGAAAACCTCGAGGAGATCGAGTGGGTTAAGTCGTTATTTCCGGAACGAAAAGGGTATCTCGACGTTTACGATCATTATGGATTGTGCCGCCCGCGCGCGGTATTCGGTCACGGCATCCATTTAACTGAAGATGAATTATGCACGATGCATCAAACGGGTTCGGCTATCGCGCATTGTCCAACCTCGAATTTCTTCCTGGGGAGCGGTTTTTTCAACGCCAGACGCGCGATGCAGGAAGAACGCCCTGTTCGCGTGGGGATCGGGACCGATCTTGGCGCCGGAACATCGTTCTCCATGTTAACCACGCTCAATGAAGCTTATAAAGCCGCACAGCTCAATGATTACGCGCTTACTGCCGCGCAGGCGTACTACATGGCAACGCGGGGTACCGCACATGCAATGTATATCGACGACAAGGTCGGCAGCATCGCCCCCGGAATGGAGGCAGACATCGTTGTACTCGACATGAAATCGACGCCAATTATCGATTATCGCATGCAGTTCGTGAAGGACATCCACGAGGCGTTGTTTGTACAAATGACGCTGGGGGATGACCGGGCAATTCAGGCGACGTATATCGCCGGCATTAAACGCTATAGCAGAGGCTAAAGCGATTTCAAAAATGACAAATATCTCATCCAGGATGGAGTCCGGATAAGGTGCATACCTCAAGGGGAGACTGGAAATGAAAAATGTAATATCCAGCCAGACAGCACGATGTGACGAGCAGCCCGTGGGCGGCGCAAAAGCCTGGTGGATTTGGGCTCTGGGGGTCACTTTCGTCGTATTTCTCTTCAGCTTCCAGACGGGCTATTCCGCGTCTAACCTCCGCGTTCAGCAGGATATCGGACTCACCATCGCACAGGTCAGTATGGTGGCGGCGGTTTACACGTGGGTCTTCGCGGTAGGGCAGTTTTTCAGCGGAGCATTACTGGACAGGCTGGGCGCCGGGCGAGTCACGCCAGTCGCGATCTCACTGGTGACCGTCGGGATTTTCATTTTTGCCAATGCGCAAAGTTTTGAAATGTTGCTGGTGGCGCAGTTCGTCATTGCCTGCGGCGCCTGTTGCGGCTTTGTCGGCGCCGGATTTATTGGCGGGCAATGGTTTGGGTTGGCTAAATACAGCGTGATGTTCGGCCTGGTTCAGGTGGTGGCCTCGACGGGGTCTTCCTTCTCACAAAACCTGATCAACATCGGGCTGGATCAAATGCACTGGCGCATTTTCTTCAACAGCTATGCCGTCTTTGGGGTGCTGTTGGCGATACTGGCTTTTGTGTTTGTCCGCAACCGCACGCCGGCGACAGGAATGGGTCAGGACGGGACAGGCGTTTTCCTGAAATCGGTAGTGAAGAACATCATCACCGTGGGAAAAATGCCGCACATCATCGTCGTGTCGATCATGAGCGCCACCACGTTCGCGACATGGCTGTCGATGGGGATTATCTGGGCGCGCCGTCTTCTTCAGTCAGTTCACGGCTTCGATCCGGGATGGGCCAATTTCGGCGGCTCACTCATCTTCCTTGGTATGGCGGTAGGCTCGGCCATTGTCCCGCGAATCTCGGATATCACTCAGAAGCGCAAACCGTTGATGATTGCGGGAGCGGCTATTCAGCTGGTTACGCTGCTGGCGCTGCTCTATGTACCAAACCCGGGTTTACTCTTTGCTCTGGTAACGTGTTTCCTGTTCGGGCTCGGCTCTTCCGGTTCAATGTTGCCGTTCAGTTCTGCCGCTGACGTCGTGAAGCCAGATCAGGTCGGTACTTCAGCCGCTATCGTTAACGGTGTGTCGTTTATCCTCGCGGGCTTCATGATGAGCCGCCCTGGCGTGATCATCGAGCGAGGCATGGCAGCGGGTACAGATATGGGTCTGTTTGATATCGCGCAGGCTGCGGCGATGCCACTTCTGTTCTGTGCCGCTATTCCGGTGGTGCTGGGGTTCTTTATGAAAGAATCCTACCCGACGCAACGGTCGGCGTGAGCGGAGCGTTAGGGCTATGGTCACCCTCATTGAAATACCGCTTCTTGTTTCCATGACGGTAGCGATCCTGTCCCTGTATCTGGGGATAAGGATCAACCAGGCCCTGAAGGCGTTTCACACCTGGGGGATCCCAAACGTAGTCACTGGCGGCCTGGTGGTCGCCAGTGTTTGCGGTCTGTTGTATACGTTGACGAATATCCACCTTAGTTTTGATCTCTGTGCGCGCGATATTTTACTCCTGTATTTTTTCACCAGCATTGGACTCAATATTCGATTATCCGATGTGTCGCGCGGGGGAAAGTCCCTGTGCATTCTTTTTTGCCTGACCAGTGGACTCATGGTTCTTCAAAATCTGGTTTCCAGCTCCGTCGTGTCTGCCTTTTCGCTACCTCCATCGCTAAGCATACTGCTGGGATCGCTTGCGTTAACAGGAGGACATGGAACAGCCATTGCCTGGGCACCGATGATTGATGCGCATTATGGTATTGAAAATGCGCATGAGATTGGAATTGCCGTTGCCACGCTTGGGTTGATTGCAGGGAGCCTGATCGGAGGGCCGCTCGCGCACCGGCTTATTTCGCGCTTTCGCTTAAAAGCGACCGGCGCATCGCTTCCCGTTGTTGGTCTTCCTGAAGCCCTGGGCAGTGATGGCGCAAACGATATAAACCATTTCGTTCTGTTGCGGACGATCGCCTTTATCCATATTGCCATTTTATCGGGTTATGGCATGGACGCAGTGCTGCAATATATGGGCATCAAAATGCCGCTGTTTGTCTCTGCCCTGGTCATGGCGATGGTCATTGCAAATGGCGTCCCCCGGCTATTTCCGCGCATCGCCATGCCGGCCAGGACGCGTGCGCTGGCGCTGATCTCAGATTTGTCGCTTGAACTTTTTCTGGCACTTTCGCTGATCGGCATGCAGCTCTGGCAGCTCGCGGACGTCGGATTGGCCGTTCTGGTCCTGTTCTTGCTTCACGTTGTTATCGCTGTGCTGTATATCCTTCTGATTGTTTTTCCGCTGATGGGCAGAGACTACGATTCCGCCGTCATCGCCTCCGGTTTTGCGGGGATCGCGCTAGGCTCGACTGCAACAGCCTTTACCAATATGTCGACGACAACAGCAATGCATGGCTCCTCACCAAAAGCGTTTATCCTTTTGTCGCTGGTAGCCGCGCTCTTCCTGGATATTGCCAACTCCTCGCTGGTTGCGCTGCTGATGAGATAGAAGCAAACCTTCAGAAGGTGATTATTTTCGACGTATATTCATTCTGTGATAGCAACCGTGATATCACCACGGATAAGAGAAAAACAAGTACCAGCGAGTGCAGCGTTATCCCCAGATTAAAGAGTTCATATACTCTGACCAGAATATAATAAATGCTGTAATGAATAATGTAGACACCCACCATCGTTGGACCCATAAAGTTTATCGTCTTTTTAATGGCCTTCGATTTTATGGCTGTGCGATTGAAGATAATAAATAAAATAGTGCATAGAATGAATAATTGAGAATGCTCAAGCAGAAGCCATGGGCTCACATAAACGGTTTGATGATTTACCAGATACAGTTCGCTGAAATAGAGACTCATTAAGGCAGGGAATAACAGGATTTTTGCCAGTTTAGTAATGGCTGGGTTGTTCATAAAACGTCTGAATGGCTTGCCAGCAAACACATGGCCAAGAATGTAATACCCGGGCCAAACCCATACTGAGGTATAATCTGCAAAAAGATCGATACCCGCGTCAGGCGTAGAGGCACGTAATACGTCAAACGTTAGCAGTCCCAAAAAACCTACCAGCACCAGCAATATCAACACGTTCAGCTTATCCTTTCCTTTTACAAGGAAGGGGTAGAGAAAATAGATCGCCGCCATGTTGATGAGTATCCCGCTTTGCAGTAAATAACTCGCCTCAAGGCTTCTTGAACTCAGCAAGGTCAGCACACCACTCCAGAAAATGAGAATGCCTAAAACCGATCTGACTTTCGCAAAAAATTGTGCGGGGGATAAATGATCAAGCTCATCGATATAACCCATTATGATGAAAAATAGCGGTTTGGACACCATGGAGATCAAATAAAAAATATTGACGACATTGGGTTCAAACAAACATTCCGATGTGCAGGCCTGACTGGTTGAAAAAAATGTCACTGCGGCAAAACAGCTCAATGTTTTAAGTGAATGTAATCCTGAACTTCCCGTCATTTTCACCTGCTTTCATGTCTGTTGTCTGCCTGTAAAAGAGAGGAGTCTTACAAGATAATTAAATTAGAACGTTGAGTGTATCGTCATTTATTACGATCATCTATCAGTTATCATTAACTATTAATTACGTGACAAATATATGGAAAAAGGAAACGAGATCTTAAAAAACTGACGATAATAAGCAGCCGGAATTAAAATAATGACATTTTCAACAGCAAGGAGTGAACGGGTATTGAGTGATGAGTCGATATATTGCACATCGACAGACGAAAAAACTGGCCTGTTACAGCCAGTTTTTCGTGAAGTTGCATTAACGCATGGTGACAAATTCTTCTGCGGCGGTAGGGTGAATCGCCACGGTATTGTCGAAGTCTTTCTTCGTTGCACCCATTTTCAGCGCCACCGCAAAGCCTTGCAGGATCTCGTCCATACCAAAGCCAATGCCATGAATGCCGACGATTTTTTCTTCCGGCCCCACGCAAACCAGCTTCATACGGCATGGCTGGCGATGCGAAGTCACGGCGGTATACATCGCGGTGAACGACGATTTGTACACTTTCACCTGGTCGTCTCCATACTGCTCACGCGCCTGCGGCTCGGTTAAACCGACGGTGCCGATTGGCGGATGGCTGAAGACCACGGTTGGAATGTTGCTGTAATCCAGATGCTCGTCCGGCTTGTTATTGAACAAACGTTCTGACAAACGACGACCCGCTGCCACGGCGACAGGCGTCAGCTCAACGGCACCGGTGTTATCACCGACCGCATAAATGCCCGGAACGCTGGTGTTCTGGAATTTATCGACGTCGATATACCCTTTCTCGTTCGTTTTAACGCCTGTGACTGCCAGGTTGAAATTGTCGTTAGCCGGTTCGCGACCAATCGCCCAAATCAGGCAGTCAACGGTCTGACTGCGGCCGTCTTCTAATTGCAGCGTCAGGCTACCGTCGGCGTTTTTCTCGATGGCTTTCGGCACCGCGTGGGTGTGCAGCGTCGGGCCTTCGGTATTCATCACTTCAACCAGCGTCTCGACGATCAGCGGATCAAAGCTGCGCAGCGGCGCGTGTTTACGCACAAACAGATGCGTTTCCGCGCCCAGCCCGTTGATCACGCCCGCCAGTTCCACGGCGATATAACCCGCGCCAACCACGGCAACGCGTTTCGGCAGCGCTGGCAGCTCGAAGAAACCGTCAGAGTCGATACCGAATTCAACGCCCGGAATGTTCGGGTGGCTCGGACGGCCACCAGTGGCGATCAGGATGTGATCGGCAGTGATCGTCTCGCCATTCACTTCGATCGTTTTGGCATCGACGAAGCGCGCAAAACCTTTGATGACATCGACATTATTTTTACCCAGCACGTTATCGTACGACGTGTGAATACGGTCGATATAGGCGGTGCGGCTGGCAATGAGCTTGTCCCAGTCGAAGTGATTAATAGTGGTGTCAAAACCGTAATCCGGGCCGTACATGTGGATGGCTTCGCGAATTTGCGCAGCATGCCACATCACTTTTTTCGGTACACAACCGACGTTAACGCAGGTGCCGCCCAGCTCTTTGGCTTCGATCAGCGCACATTTCTGGCCGTACA
Source organism: Lelliottia sp. RD5 (assembly GCF_056032945.1). Lineage (NCBI taxonomy): Bacteria > Pseudomonadati > Pseudomonadota > Gammaproteobacteria > Enterobacterales > Enterobacteriaceae > Lelliottia > Lelliottia sp. RD5. The sequence continues at coordinate 58,336 of NZ_JBVYHQ010000008.1, forward strand.
TGGCTGCACGGTTAATAGAGGCGATACCGCCGCTGCCGCCGCCAATGGCGATGTAGTCATAATGCTTGCTCATGGGTCTTGTCCTTAATATCTGATTGCCGCGATTGTATACCTGAAATCAATAGTTTCCACCGATGACTGCGATTACTCCGGCACGATCCAGCTGACTGTTGCATGGCCAATTCCGCCTGGCACCAGCGTTTTGTGCAGCCACGGCAGCACGTTGTTCATTTGTGCTTCGAGCTTCCACGGTGGGTTAACCACGATCATGCCCGAGCCCGTCATGCCGCGCTGATCGCTATCAGGACGTACAGCCAGTTCAATCTGCATGATTTTACGAATGCCTGTCGCTTCCAGTTCTTTGATCATGCGTTTGATTTGCGCGCGCAACACCACCGGATACCACAGTGCATAAGTGCCGGTCGCGAAGCGTTTGTAGCCTTCATGAATGCCGGTCACTACCGCCTGATAGTCAGTTTTGATTTCGTAGGGTGGGTCGATCAATATCAGACCACGACGGGAAGCAGGCGGCAGTTTGGATTTCAGCTGCTGATAACCATCAGCTTTTTCCACGCGCGCGCGGGCGTCTTTTTGGAATTCAGAGCGCAGCAGCGGGAAATCGCTTGGGTGCAGTTCGGTCAACTGCAGGCTGTCATGTTCGCGCAACAACTGGCGAGCAATCAGCGGGGAGCCTGGGTAGTAGCGCAACTGGCCGCTGCGGTTGTAATGCTTCACTACGTTGATGTACGGCTCCAGCTCGGCGGGGAGAGAGTCCTGCTGCCAGATGCGAGCGATACCTTCCAGATATTCACCGGTACGCTCCGCGTGCTGACTGCTTAACTGGTAGCGGCCCGCGCCCGCGTGGGTGTCCAGATAGAGAAAGGATTTATCTTTCTCTTTCAGAGACTCGATAATCAGGCTCTGAACGGTATGTTTGAGGACATCGGCGTGGTTGCCCGCGTGGTAGCTGTGGCGATAACTGAGCATGGGTAAAGGTGTTCCAGTAAGTAAACGTAGAGCCGGATCGCGGTGCGCGGTCGGGCAAAAAATAGCATATCGCCACAGTATACAGAAAAGTCATCGCCGCCGCGAAAGCGCAACGTTTGGCATTGAAATTCACTACACTTAACCCCATTCTACAAACAATATGCACAGCGCCGGATGCGCGCTTCATTCATCTATTTCTACAGGACAGCGCTTATGACCAATCCATTACTGACGCCTTTCTCGTTACCGCCGTTTTCTAAAATCCAGCCAGAGCATGTCGTTCCAGCCGTCACCAAAGCGCTGGACGATTGCCGCACGGCGGTAGAAAGCGTGGTCGCGAAGGGCGGACCGTACACCTGGGAGAATTTGTGCCAGACGCTGGCCGAAGTGGATGACGTGTTGGGTCGCCTTTTCTCACCGGTCAGCCATCTGAACTCCGTAAAAAACAGCCCGGAACTGCGCGAAGCCTACGAGCAAACGCTGCCGCTGCTGTCGGAATACAGCACCTGGGTGGGTCAGCACGAAGGGTTGTACAACGCCTATCGCGATCTGCGCGACGGTGAGAACTACGCCAAACTGGATATCGCCCAGAAAAAAGCGGTCGATAACGCGCTGCGCGATTTTGAACTGTCCGGCATTGGCCTGCCGAAAGAGAAACAAACGCGCTACGGCGAAATCGCCGCGCGTCTGTCAGAGCTGGGCAATCAGTACAGCAATAACGTTCTTGATGCCACCATGGGCTGGTCGAAACTGATTACCGACGAATCTGAACTGGCGGGCATGCCGGAGAGCGCGCTGGCGGCTGCCAAAGCGCAGGCCGAAGCGAAAGAGCAGGAAGGTTTCCTGTTAACGCTTGATATCCCAAGCTATCTGCCGGTCATGACCTATTGTGACAATCAGGCTCTGCGTGAAGAGTTGTACCGCGCGTACAGTACGCGTGCGTCTGATCAGGGCCCAAATGCCGGGAAATGGGACAACAGCCCGGTGATGGCAGAAATCCTCGCGCTGCGCCATGAATTGGCACAACTGCTGGGCTTCGACAGTTACGCCGAAAAATCCCTCGCCACCAAAATGGCGGAAAACCCGCAGCAGGTTTTGGAGTTCTTAACCGATCTGGCAAAACGTGCGCGTCCGCAGGGCGAAAAAGAGCTGGCACAGCTGCGTGCATTTGCGAACGCTGAATTTGGCGTCGACGACCTGCAACCGTGGGACATCGCCTACTACAGCGAAAAACAGAAACAGCATTTGTACAGCATCAGCGATGAACAGCTGCGTCCGTACTTCCCCGAGAACAAAGCCGTAAACGGCCTGTTTGAAGTGGTGAAACGCATTTACGGCATTACCGCCAAAGAGCGTACTGACGTAGATGTCTGGCATCCGGAAGTGCGTTTCTTCGAGCTGTATGACGAGAAAAACGAACTGCGCGGCAGTTTCTATCTGGATCTCTATGCGCGTGAAAACAAACGCGGCGGCGCATGGATGGACGACTGCGTCGGCCAGATGCGTAAAGCCGACGGTTCGTTGCAAAAACCGGTCGCTTACCTGACCTGTAACTTTAACCGTCCGGTTAGCGGCAAGCCTGCGCTATTCACGCACGATGAAGTGATCACTCTGTTCCACGAATTCGGCCACGGTCTGCATCATATGCTGACGCGTATTGAAGCGGCGGGTGTATCGGGTATTAGCGGTGTGCCGTGGGATGCCGTCGAGCTGCCAAGTCAGTTTATGGAAAACTGGTGCTGGGAGCCGGACGCGCTGGCGTTTATCTCTGGCCATTACGAAACAGGCGAGCCGCTGCCAAAAGCGCTGCTGGATAAAATGCTGGCCGCGAAAAACTACCAGGCGGCGATGTTTATCCTGCGCCAGCTGGAGTTCGGTCTGTTCGATTTCCGTCTGCATGCCGAGTTCAGCCCAGAGCAGGGGGCAAAAATCCTCGAAACCCTGGCTGAAATTAAAAAGCAGGTCGCGCTGATCCCAGGTCCTACGTGGGGCCGATTCCCGCACGCGTTTAGCCATATCTTTGCTGGCGGATACGCTGCGGGTTATTACAGCTATCTGTGGGCAGACGTGCTGGCCGCAGATGCCTACTCTCGCTTCGAAGAAGAAGGGATCTTCAACCGCGAAACCGGTCAGTCGTTCCTGGATAACATCCTGACGCGCGGGGGGTCTGAGGAGCCAATGGAGCTGTTCAAACGCTTCCGTGGCCGCGAGCCGCAGTTGGACGCGATGCTTGAGCATTACGGTATCAAAGGCTGATCGCAGCGTGAAAATCTGCTTAGTCGATGAAACAGGCGCCGGAGACGGCGCCTTATCTGTTCTTGCGGCCCGCTGGGGGCTTGAACACGATGAACAAAATTTGATGGCGCTGGTGATGACGCCGGAACATCTTGAACTGCGTAAGCGTGATGAGCCCAAGCTCGGCGGCATCTTTGTTGATTTCGTTGACGGCGCGATGGCGCATCGGCGTAAGTTTGGCGGCGGTCGCGGGGAAGCGGTAGCGAAAGCGGTGGGTGTCAAAGGGAGTTATCTGCCGGACGTGGTGGATGCAACGGCGGGGCTGGGGCGCGACGCCTTTGTGCTGGCGTCCGTGGGCTGTCGCGTGCGTATGCTGGAGCGTAACCCGGTGGTCGCGGCGCTGCTCGACGATGGTCTGGCGCGCGGCTATGCCGATCCAGAGATAGGCGCGTGGTTACAGGAACGTTTACGGCTGATTCATGCGTCGAGCCTGACGGCATTGACGGATATCACGCCGCGTCCGCAGGTGGTGTATCTCGATCCGATGTTCCCGCACAAGCAGAAAAGCGCGCTGGTCAAAAAAGAGATGCGCGTATTTCAGTCGTTGGTGGGACCGGATCTAGATGCGGATGGTTTGCTGGAGCCTGCGAGAATGCTGGCCACAAAACGGGTGGTGGTGAAGCGCCCCGATTACGCGCCGCCGCTGGCGGACGTGGTGACGACAAATGCCGTGGTGACCAAAGGGCACCGGTTTGATATTTATTCGGGAACGGCTGAGGTGAGTGCGGGCTGATGCCCTCACCCTATAACCCTCTCCCACAGGGAGAGGGAAGTAACTGGAGCTGTCTTTACGCCCTCGCCCCTATGGGGAGAGGGCCGGGGTGAAAGGATACAGAATTACTCGTCTTCTTCGTCACGCAGTGGGACGATCAGCATATCAACGTGAACGGTGTTAATCAGCTGACGCGCAGAAGACATCAGTTTGCTCCAGAAATCCTGGTGATGACCGCAAACCACCAAATCCATATCGTATTTCTTAATCGCATCAACCAGCACCTGGCCGAGATCGCCGCTACCGCTTAAAGTTTCGGTAATCGGGTATCCCGCGTTGGTGGACAACTCAGTTAACGCATGGTGAGTTTCTTCAGAAATGCGCTTCTGCATATCGCCAAGATTGACGTCGATGAGGCCGGTGTAGAGATCGGAGTAATTCACATCAACGTGAATCAAAGAAACTTTCGCGTTATAGGGACGTGCCATGGATACCGCTTTATCAACCAGCACTTTGCTCTCAGGAGAGAGGTCTACCGCGATAAGAATGTGTTTGTAAGCCATAGTGTTACTCCTTCCTTAAGTTATCGATGACCCATGAGTGAAGCCGTCGTCTATCTGTCTTTATTACGGCCCAGTTAACGAAAATTATCAAGCTTTGGTGTTGATAACGATTAACCTTGTGGCAAAAAAATTAGCGGATCTCCTACACTATTGAATGAGCCGTTCGGATAATTAAACGTGAACCCGATCGACTTTCGTCATTCTTTCACTGAACTGTCTGTCAGGGCATTGGGGTGCGGTTGTCCAGAAGCCTTGCTTCGTGGGCGGACGCCGGGGAGGAAGTATGATTAGCACTGTCGCATTGTTTTGGGCGTTATGTGTGGTTTGCATAGTGAATATGGCGCGTTATTTCTCATCATTACGCGCGCTATTAGTGGTACTTCGTGGTTGCGATCCGTTGCTTTATCAGTATGTGGATGGTGGAGGCTTCTTCACGTCGCATGGACAGCCCAGCAAACAGATGCGTCTGGTGTGGTACATCTACGCCCAACGCTATCGCGATCATCATGACGATGAATTTATCCGTCGTTGCGAGCGTTTACGTTGTCAGTTCATTTTGACCAGCGCCCTGTGTGGACTGGTTGTGGTGAGTATGGTGGCGCTCCTGATCTGGCATTGAGTATGAAAATGAGGATAAAAAAAGCGGGTCAGTTTCCTGACCCGCTTTTTTATGCACGCTTTTCGTTAAATCAGCTTCAGGGAGATCCAGTACAGACCGCCTGACAGCAGAATTGACGCCGGCAGGGTAAACACCCAGGCCATCAGAATGTTGGTCACGGTTTTGCGTTGCAGACCGCCACCGTCAACAATCATGGTACCCGCCACGGACGAAGACAGTACGTGAGTGGTGGAGACCGGCATGCCGGTGTAACTCGCCAGGCCGATAGAGACCGCAGCCGTCATCTGCGCGGACATACCTTGCGCATACGTCATGCCTTTCTTACCGATCTTTTCACCGATAGTAGTAGCAACACGACGCCAGCCAATCATCGTACCGATACCCAGCGCCAGTGCGACCGCCATGATGATCCAGATTGGCGCGTACTCAATGGTATTGAGCATATCGCCTTTCAGTTTCTTCAGCAGGCGCTTATCGTCTGCGTTCACTTCTGGCAACTTCGCGACTTTATCGGTCACATCAGAGATGCAGAGCATGATACGACGCAGCTGACCACGTTGATCGACGGACAGTTTGTCGTAGCTTTCGATATCACCCAGCATAACCTTCACACGTTCCAGCGCGTTGATCGCGTTTGCCGGATGGCAATGGAACTCGCCAGGTGCGGTGGACACACCTGGTTCAGGCGAAGGAATCAACTGGTCAACGCCGGTGGCTTTCTTCAACAGCGCAGGATGCTGCTGGAAGTAAACTTCGACGTTATTGATGGCATCGCGGGTACGGGTGATTTCGTAGCCGGAGGCGTTCATGTTAACCACGAAACCTGCCGGCGCTACGCCAATCAATACCAGCATCACCAGGCCAATGCCTTTCTGGCCGTCGTTCGCGCCATGAGAGAAGGCCACGCCGATGGCGGAAATGATCAGGGCGATACGGGTCCAGAATGGCGGCTTTTTCTTACCGTCTTTCTTTTCACGCTCTGCGGGCGTCAGGTGAATACGGGCGCGTTTTTTGGTTCCGCTCCAGTAACGGCGCAGGATGAAAATCAATCCACCCGCAACGACCAGACCCACGATGGGGGAAATGATAAGCGAACCAAAAATCCCCATAACTTTCGGGATATTCAGCGCATCAACGACTGACGTACCGGTCATCAGGGCGTTGGTTAACCCAATACCGATAATCGCGCCGATCAGCGTGTGAGAACTGGATGCAGGCAGACCGAAATACCAGGTTCCGAGGTTCCAGATAATCGCGGCAAGCAGCATTGAAAATACCATCGCCAGACCATGGGCTGAACTCATATTCAGAAGGAGGTCTGTAGGCAGCATGTGAACGATGGCGTAGGCTACGCTTAGACCACCAAGGAGAACACCAAAGAAGTTAAATACAGCCGCCATCACAACCGCAACTTGCGATCGTAAAGCACGAGTATAGATAACGGTAGCTACTGCGTTCGCCGTATCGTGGAAGCCATTGATAGCTTCATAGAACAAGACAAATGCCAGAGCAAGCAATAATAAAAGTCCGGTATGTAAATCCAGACCAGCAAACAAATGTAGCATAGGACGTTACGCCATTTTGGAGGACATGAACGCGGCGCATTATCCAGGACAAACGCGCAACGGGCAAAGTGAAATATAGCTTTTTTTTGATATACCTTCTGCTTTGTATGTGTCCGGTAAAGAAATATATTTTATATTTCAAGTAAATGACTGAGATATCGGATATTTGCGCTGGTGCGACCACATAGGAAACTTTACAATTCGCGCCGGTAAAACAAGAGGATTTTGATGTGGAAAGGTTTGATGCCGTTGTAATTGGCGCCGGTGCGGCGGGTATGTTCTGTGCGGCAATGGCCGGACAGGCGGGTCGACGTGTGCTGCTGCTGGATAATGGCAAGAGGCCTGGACGCAAGATTCTGATGTCTGGCGGGGGGCGCTGTAATTTTACTAACTTATATGTTGAACCCGCCGCGTATTTGAGCCAAAACCGTCATTTTTGCAAATCTGCCCTGGCGCGTTATACCCAGTGGGATTTCATTGAACTGGTCGGGAAACACGGCATTGCCTGGCACGAGAAAACGCTAGGACAGCTGTTCTGCGATGAGTCCGCGCAGCAGATTGTCGATATGCTGGTGGCAGAATGCGAAAAGGGCGGCGTTATCACGCGCCTGCGCACCGACGTGCTGAACGTGACCCGCGATAACGACGGCTATACCCTGGAGCTGAACGGTGACACCGTGAGCGCCGATAATCTGGTGATTGCCAGCGGCGGTCTGTCGATGCCTGGATTGGGCGCTACGCCGTTTGGCTACAAAATTGCGGAGCAGTTTGGCCTGAAGGTCTTGCCCACGCGCGCCGGGCTGGTGCCCTTTACGCTGCACAAGCCGCTGCTGGAACAGCTCCAGACGCTCTCCGGCGTATCGGTTTCGTCTACCATCACCGCGGAAGACGGGACGCTTTTTCGCGAAAATCTGCTCTTCACCCATCGCGGTCTCTCTGGACCGGCGGTGTTACAAATTTCCAGCTACTGGCAGCCGGGTGAATTTGTCACGGTGAATTTAGTGCCGGATTGCGATCTGGACAGCTTTATCACCGAGCAACGCGCTGAACATCCGAATCAAAGTTTGAAAAATACGCTGGCGATGCAACTGCCGAAGCGTTTGATTGAGTGCCTGCAGCTGCTGGGGCAAATTCCGGATGTGACGCTCAAGCAGCTCAACAGCCGTGAGCAGCAAGCGCTGGTCGACACGCTGACGAACTGGCGCGTTCAGCCAAACGGCACCGAAGGGTATCGCACGGCGGAAGTGACGCTCGGCGGTGTCGACACCGATGAACTCTCTTCACGCACCATGGAAGCCCGCAATGTGCCAGGGCTGTACTTTATTGGTGAAGTGATGGATGTGACCGGCTGGCTTGGCGGGTATAACTTCCAGTGGGCGTGGGCCAGCGCCTGGGCCTGTGCGCAGGCGCTGGCTCATGTGCGATAATATGAACCCGAGATACAGCAGCGTTCTAACTAACAGGCCATATTGCCTGATTGCGCAATGTTGCTCACTAATTGTTTTGGGGCTCTCGAATGAAGTAAATATTAACAACAATAATTTATACCGTTATTTAGCATTCATAAATGGTACCGCCCATTATTTGTTGCGACACATAGCCATGTGGGTTAATTAAATCATACAAAATATGTGGGTTGCCATTCTCCAGATTTCATTACTTCCGCGTGGCGTTTAGCCCTGTCTGGTGTCTGCCGTGCCCAAACGCTATTTAACATTTGTGACGCTGCACCATCCCAGTTTTCTTGCGTAATCATTTTAAGCATTTGGTGGAATCCTCCAAGTCCGCCGACACCCATCTGATATGCCATCGATGTGAGAATATCCTCCCGGGGTTGACTACAATATGAAAGTGCACCAGCAATCTCATGGTTTTGAATCATGGCAGCTTGCACACGTTCAATGTTGTTATTTAGCCAGGCGTCAATGGTCTTATCATTCAGCGTAAATGTATAATTTTTTAGCGGAGCGCCATGCGGCCCAAGTTTAAAGCCCACCCCACTGGTCGGATAGCCAAGACTGTCAATGTAAGGTGTATACCGGACACCTTCTTCATAGCGTAATAACGCAATAATTTCATTTTTCTGATTCATCAGATTTATCTCCTCACTTGTGTTTAATATCTTGTAAAGGCATAGCTGCGTTAGTAACAAAATGGTTTTATTTTAATTATTTATTTCTTAAACGTGCTTAATCTGTTTTATTAAAAAGAAGTTCTGTGAGTATATATAGTGTGCCGCATTTTTATTTCTATATTGTCTATTTTTCGCACAGAAATGTGCATGGAAAAATGTTTGCTATGAAAAATCTCGGTTAACACCGTTGAGTGAGAGCAAAAACGAAGAATTTAAGCAACATAAAAAATGTGCCATTATTATTCATTTGATAAGTCATTTTTGCGCAAGTAGAGTACACGTATACTGTATTTTGATTGCAAGGGGATTTTGAAAGATATATGAAAGCGTCATACACATCCGGCTTAATGGTATGATCTAATTATGCATATATTTTATTCTCATGCTAAAACTTGAAAAAATTTAAACGGAGTATGCATGGCTTTGCTAATGTCGAAAAAATTAAAATATTTCATAGTTTGTTTCGAAACTCGGTGCATTAACCATGCTGCTGACCAGTTATGTGTTACTCGCTCACCTTTAACTCGAGTTATGTATGAGTTGGAAGAAAAGGCAGGTGGGAAGCTATTTGTTAGAAAATACAACCACCTAGAACCAACTGAACTGGCATTTAACTTATATGAAAAAATTAAACCCGTTTATGATCTTCTTTGTGCTATAGAAAGCGAGTTTGGCATTTCGGCAAACCTTACCAGGTTCGAATTACTTTGTGATATTAGCGTTCCATTTGTTATCTACCAGCACATATCTTCATTGTTAAGTAAGTCTAACTGTTCAATAAGTTGTAGGCGAGTTTCAGTCTCTTGTAACGAAATTCAGTCGCTAAAAACAAATCCTGATGTAGGTATAATCTCTTTTCGCGAAATTGCTCTGACAGAAAATTTTGTTTTTCATAAAGTAAGTGAGGAGGGGCTTTTTTTATTAATGCCTGAGGGCATTCATGAAAAATCTTTAAAAGATTTTGAAAGTATAAAAGATATTAAGTTGTTAATCAGGAAGGATGTTTTTTCACCAGAGCTAAAAGGGATTATAGCAAAAAGTATACGGGATTTTGCGCCATACATTGATATTAGAGAAACAGATAGAGATACTACATCGATGCTTATTTCTGTCTGTGCGGGGGAAGGTATGATGCTTCTTCCTGAATGTTTAAGCTCCTACTTTTCTCCGCCAGGGACATGTAAAATTAAAGTCCCAAATGTACGAATTAAGACTGGTCTTTATGTGAACAAAAGACAAAAAAATAAAACAATAATATCAAGTATAACCGATATGTTGATGTCAATTACAAAATAAAAAATTATAGTTCGTATTTTAATCCAAACTCTTTAATAATTGGATGCAGAGCTTCGAACTCTGGTGTGTATTTAGGAAGGATACACATCAGAGACTGCATTGGTTTAGTAATAACTACTGACATTCGGCATTCATCGATCTTAAATCTAAACTCTTCTGAACAAATTTCATTAACTCTTTGAAGATAAACCATTTCATCGTGAGTAACGGTTTCTATAAACAGTTCTTGTACTGTGTTCTTGGTAATGATTTTGCATACGGTTAACAAAAGTGGCAAATTTTGCAATGACAGGATTTCGTTCATTTTAAAAGGTATTTATGATTCGTCCATTATAAGAGTAAACGAGTATAAGTCATTAAGAACAAAAAAAGGAGGGAAAGGAATGAAAAATTTTGTCAAGCTTCACTCAATATCTAACTAATATACATTACCATTTGCAATTAAAAAATAATGCTACCTTTCATATGGTTACGCCATTTTACTTTTGGCGGGCCCATGTTATGGGGGGTATCACTAATAGTAGTTTACCAATAATTGCACAATGCTATTAGCGCTGCATTAAATGAAAAACGTCGGTTTATTTTTATGTTGTCAGATTTGTTGTTTTTTAAGTATATTCATCCAGTTATCTTATACATAGGTTTTTTTATATGATTCTTTTGAAATAATTGAGTTGTGTGTGGTTAGTTGTTTATATAACTCTATAGAGTAACTGCAATATTTTATTTTTTTAGTGAATTCCCACAATATTTTTCTCAAATTAGTTTAAATGTAATTATCATTTGATTTTTTAGAGAGGGTTTAATTTTTGAACGTGCCATTTTGATTGTTGCGGTAAAATGCATAAGCGCGCAATTACCTCTCCTGGTTCCTGCGCTACTCTTGACGACAATAATGCTCAAATTTTAATGCTTTCTTCATAAAAAATGAATTTTTTGAAGGGGAATTGTGCAATGCGCCAAATTTGTTAGTATTTCCTGTAGGGATCCATTGACGTATCGTGAGCAGCTGCTTAAGACATTAAAAGTGTTACTGATAACTATTAACTGATTTCATATTAATGAAAACAATAAAAAAGTGCCAAATGTATGACTTACTAATGTTGCTGAAAATATTATTACGGTATCCTATAACCCTGAGTCGACCGGTGTGATTATAGGGACTTAAGACTCTGATCTGACAAATATTTTTTGTTAAGGACACTTTCTTTTGACGAAGGATAGTTAATTCTAGTTGTTATTTACTGTCTAATTAATATTAAATTAGCTGGTGTAGAGACTTTCACAAGCTAGAAATTTAAGCCTTGTTGGATTTTTAACCTGTCTATCACATTACACGCAAAATCTTCAGTATGGTCACTCTATGCCATTGTTGATATTGTGTTTTTCTCTGCTTTCGTATTAATAATAAATATTATTCTCCAAATATAATGGGTGCTTATAACTAATTTTTTGTACAGATAGTTACCGTTGTAAGAAATCTAATTTGGATAACTAAAATTAATGTTTATTTCGAAATAGAAATTTTGCTATATCAATCCCGGTTCTTTTCTTAATCGCGTAAATTAGAATCTGGCTTATTCCATGTGAACCAATTAATGCAATGCAGATAGCAATAGCGCCGGAGGAAACTTTCGTCCCTATCATGGCAGAAAGTTGAATAATATGGGGGCGAATTAAGTAAAAAAGGAGTAGGCTGATAATTAAATCCCCCGCCATTTCTCTTATGCGGCCCCCACCATACAACCATCGCCCCAACTCGCCTAAAGTAAGTATTAAAAAAATTTTTATAACTTCGACAGGCTCTGAAATTAATGCTGAAAGCAAAGTGCCTAGGGTTATTTTACCACTCATTGATAATTCCTTTTAGTATCACTTTATTAAATTGTTTATAGGGTGATTATTTCTGATATATTTTTACATCTTGTTGCTGTCAGACTCTTACAAAAGAATGTGAGCTAATGATTTCAGTTTAAAATTCACTCTCTAAAGGGCTCTTTTCAACAAGGACGAACCCCATTTGTTGAAGTTGTCTCGCTAGTCCTTATTCTGTCAAATAAATAAAAAAAGTTTAATAATTGTGTAATTGCATATTATTGGATGAATTTTATTTGTATTTGAAATCCGAATTATAATAAACCCATACTAAAGTGCCCATAAGCGTACTCTCCCATCTAGAAAAGTTGTCTATGGGCATGGGGATATCTAATTATTATTATAGTAAATCTACGTATATAGTTATTTTTTGATTAAATCATTCTTTGTGAATGTAATCATTTTCCATTTCTGGTGTAGTGAATTCCACAAAATTCATTTTTCCAAGTGGATACGCATTATTGTAAACATGCACATTGACATCTTCAGAAAACGTATCAGTCACTTCAAGAGCAAAAGTGGTTGTCGATGGTATCTTGGAATTTGTGCCTGTGTCATATACTGCATGCTGATCGACGTACATAGGGTATCTCGCAGTATCATAGCCATATACCATATTCGGTGTTCTGCCGTCTGCAGGAGCATTCTGCGTGAGTTGATAATTGCCAAAACTTGATACGGTATAAGCACTCACAAATTTCATGCTGTCCACAACGGTATATCCTGAGCCGACGGCTGTTACAACAACGGTTACTGCCTGGGAACTGGAAATATCGACGCGACCATAGCCCAGATCATCCAGAATGACCGGATTTGTGGTGACCACGGAAGCCGGACCGTCTACAGAAACGGTAATTTCTGCTCCCGGCGTACCGTGAAAACCAATTGGGTTGACTGCATTCGACTGAACCATCGTGGTAACAGCATCCGTCACGCAGTACATGGTAAATTTATTTTGAATTAGAACACCCGAAAGCGCCGTTTTAAACTCTCCCGCATTCGCTGTTGGCTGAGCCGGGTACAGTATCCAGTCTGTGGGGGCATCGTTGCCCAGTACGACTAAAGGTATTTGACGGGATTCATCCCAGCTGGCAACCAAAGTGGTAGTGTATTGCCATGCCACCAGACCGTTATCATCCATTACCCCCAACTGTAGCGGCACGGTGACAAGACCTTTGGTTTTGTTAAGTACTACCAGTATTCCCTCGACTGACGACACGCCGTTCGCCACACTCGCAGTATTCATAACCTGAGGCCAGGTCTGGGTGGCGCAGGCCACCACTTTCTGAGTTTTGTCATCCGGGAGCAGCAGTACGCGCACGACCACATCGTTTTCACCCAGCGTGGTGCCTTGCACCGTCGGGGCAGAGAGTATCGCCGGGAAGTCGGCCGTCAGGTCTGACACATCCGTAATGATATAGCTGTCCCGGTAGGTGCGGAAGTCAAAAGTGGAGGTATCCAACGTGAGTAAAGAGTGTGCCATCAGTCGTTCACTGCCGGTTTTTACCGACTTCCAGTTCCAGGAATACAACGGATCACGCAATAAAGTGCTCTGCTGTTCGGTCAACACCATACTGCTTCCCTGCCAGTTGAAGTCGCTATATAACGACAACCCAGCCGGGCCTGCTGAGACAATTAAGTTGACCGATTTGCTGTTGCCACTGATGGCCGCTGTTACGGTGGCTGTGCCTGGTGCGTCATTGTCGCTTAGCTGAACGTTAGCCTGGCCGTTGCTATCCGTTACGGATGACAGGGTGTTTAGATTGCCCAGTGTACTGCTCCAGTTTACCGTTACACCGCTTTTCACCAGACCATTGATGCTGTCCTTCACTGTCGCCGTAAGGGTGGCGATATCGGCACCATTATCCGCAATGCTGGTTTTGTCAGAGGTTAGATCGCTGATAAAATCTGCAGAGGTTGAACCACCGTTCAGTACCACTTTCCAGCTACCGTCCGAATTCATCTGCGGTGCGCCAAACGACCAGCCCGTCGGGAAGCCTGAAGTGCTGATGAGCTTGATCATTCCACCCAGATACTCCAGCACTACCGTGCCGTTTCCGGCCCAGTTAACTGTTCCGCTGGCCGTGTTGTAATCCCCGAGGCGGCAGTTTGCCACTACAGAGCTACCTTCGGCCAGAGGGACAAAACTCAACATGCCGCGGTGCCCAGGAAGGGTAAGTGTGGTGACATTTGTTGTACTACCACCAACCTGAGAAGTGGATGCCAGCGCGTTCGGTGAGGCCTGGTTATCATCCATTTCCAGCCAGACAACGGCGACAACGGCTGGGTCTAGCCCCAGGTACTGCAACGGAAGTTGGGCTGACGGATAGAGTGCCGGCAGGCTGGAAATATTCGCGGTAATAACATCTTCAATATGCTGCTGATAATTAATACTGCTGTCGTTAATGTTGACCTGACTCAGAACGGCGGCGTGCATATCGGACATTGCAACAGAGTTATAGGCCCAACCGATAGATGTGTTGGCAAGCGTACCCATCACACCGTGTGCCACGCTGGTGTAGTTACCACCATAGTTCGCACCGGTATAAAAAAGCAGGCTCATGCCTGATGAATCAATTGATGACATAATATTATCCATAATATTTTGAATTAAAGGGGGGTAATAAATGATAAGGAGCCGGTTACGTTGGCATTCGATACATCAGGCAAAGAAAGCGTAAAAGCGACAGTTTCCACAACTGTGTCGATAACATCGAAACCACCCGCATGGCTGGTACTAATATCAATAAAGGCAATTTTGATCCCAGATTGAGTGATAATAGCGTCGCCGGTATTCAACGTCAGTCTGGCCTGTGTCGCGGTAATGGAGGATGACGTTTTCAACCATACACAGCACGGCATTATTCCATCTGCACTTGCGCCGGTAGTGAATCCATAAAACTGTAAATCGCCATTTCCATTAATCCAATTCGTGAAAGTCATACTGGCTGCGGCGCTGAGAATAGGATTTGTAATTACGTAAGCACTTACCAGAACGTTACCTACAGCTAAGGAATACACATCTGCTGAAGCTCGACCATTACTGTCTAAACGTAGGTGTAGGGTTTGGGTTCCATTAGGGTTAAACCAGGCACTAGAACCTGTGGCAAGAGATAACTCAACGTCCGCACCCGGAGGGCCAGACATCACGACAGTATTGAGGGGGCGAACCATCACCGTTGGATCGAATATTGGGGCGCCTGTGCTACAACTCATCGATAATTCTGCTACAGATGATAAATCGAGTTTAACATCTGCCGCGACTGAAGATGCTGTACCACCTTGATTATTAAACATAACTTGATATTTACCTTCTCCGTAGCCTTTGCCCACAGGTGTGATAGCGCTGGCGGGAATATGAAAGACAGCGAGTGATAATTGGGCTTCCTGAGCTGTCAACGTTCGAGTTTGTGTCCACTGAGTGCCGGGAACAGGTGTTCCTGGCGAGGTCACATAGCCTAACCAGAAGGCGGTGACAATATCTCCAGTGGTCATACCGCTATACGTCACATCCATTTCTGTTCCGTTGCCTGCGGTAACTTCTGCGGAGGTGATCGTGTTATCCCCAGCAGCAGCAGGGAAAGTGGGGGGTGGCAGCATTCCAGGATGGAGAATATCCAAATTTACCTGGGCTGCTGCCGAGATACCTTGCTGGCTGCTACCGGAATAGTCGACTTGATACCAGGCCTGTAGGGTCCCAACGCCAATGGGGGCCATATTTGCGTAAGGTAAGGTGACTTGAAATCCGGTGATGATTTCAGAGCCAGATACAGCATGTGGTGATGCACTACCGCTGCTGCCAGCCACGGGGTTATTCCCGGTATAGCCTTGCCAACTGACAGTGACAACATCTCCGACAGAGATCCCCGAATAAGCGGGTACAGCAATTGGCGTACCGTTAACGGCTTCGTTGGTATCGATCCAACCGTCATTACCTTCAGTGAAAATAGGGGCAATCAATGAGATCTGAGTGATATCAATCTGTACTACGGCTGTGTCGGAGTTTTTGGCCACGCCACCCACAGGGAGGACTGAATACCAGGATGAGGCTGTTCCGACGCCAATGACGGAAACATAGGGTGCGAGAATATTCACCGAAAATCCGTTGATCAGATCGTTTGCCTTAACAATATAAGAAAGACTAGTAACGCTGGCTGGGACTGGTTGGTTGTAATGATCTGTACCCGCCCAATAAATCGTAACCTGATCGCCAGATGTCATTCCTGAATAAACAGGAATATGAACGGGTGTGCTGTCGTCATAAATGTCATCAGCTGTAATCGTATTATTGTTAGCTTCAGGGAAATCTGGGGCCGGCAGATCGCCCGTATCGCTGCGACGCACGATTGCGGTAGTCATGAGTGATGACGCAATATTGGCGGCTTGATCTACTCGAGTATAATAAACCTGATAACTCCCATCCGGCACGGCGCTAGAGGGGATAATTGTCGTCCAGGGATAAGAGTCTGAAGGTGTATTGGTTCCTGTATAAAGCGTATTTGCGGCAGTACCATTCCAGTACAAAGTCAGATAATCCCCACGTAAAGCATCTTGGGGCTCGTTTATCACAACTATCACACCGCCATCGTTAATCAGATCTGCGACATTAATGACATTGTCTGCTGTCATTTGCGGCAGCATTGGGGGATAAAGAGAAATAATGCCTGCATTTGTCGTGTTCATAAGCGTCACGTTTTCAGTTTGATAAGTGCCCACATACGGCTACATATGCGGGCAAGAGAGTTATGCTTTAGTATCAATACCGACATTAGCCACAGCTGAGGATTGCAAATCACTACCGTTAGCTGGGGTCATGGTGTACCAGGCCTTGGCCGAACCATTCTGTATCCCCTGAGGGATATCAGTAGATGGAACAGTAATATCCATACTACCCGCGGTGACCTGCTCATCGGTGACGGTACCTGCCAACTGATCGTCCAGTAGCAACTGCACGCCATTTTGGTCATAAACAACCCAGGTGAGATTTACCAAATCACCTTTTTGCATATTTTTCCACGTCACACTGGCAGGTGTGCCGTTCAGCGCCAGCATGGAATTAATCCAGCCGCCGTTGCCGTCGGCTTCAGGGAAATCAGGAGCCAACAGAGTTGGCGCTGGTTGGCTGCCATTTACAGTTTCCTTCCTTGGCATGGAAACACCGAAGTTGCCATTGCTGTCCCTAAACTGGTAGTAGAGTGAGTACTGACCGTTGACCAGACATTCTGGCGGGAGCGAAGTCTTAGCATTAATGACCCACGGGAAATCTGTTGCAGGATCCGCAATAGTTTTCCCAAGTGAGTGAATATCATCCCAATAAAAATTCACCAAATCGCCACGGGTAGCATCTGGATATGCCTGGATAGTGATAGTCACACCGCTTGCGATGTCATACTGGTCGATTTTAAAATCACCGCCGTCATTGATCTGTGGGATGGGATTATCTGTACTGGCGAGGCGAATAGTGCCTGTAGCGCCAGTCGAAGGGTCTGAATCCAGATAAGCAATAAAAGGAAAAACACTGAGGCCCGCAGTAAGGTCAGTGAGCTTAACGTCCAGTATTGCTACACCAGAGGCGTCTGTATCTGATGTTTCATTTACCCCAACTTCATCCAGCGTGTTGTGCCATGTTACGGTGGCACCTGACACTGGCACATTATCGATATCAACGACTGTAGCTGAAAGTGTGATGGTAGTTGTTACACCAGGCACTGCATCCACAGGTGAGACGCGAACAACGCTAACTCTGTTTTTATCTTCGAAAAGCATCTGTTATTTCCTTCTATAGTGGTTTTAAAATGAATTTTCGTTATTAATGCTCTTAAGTGAGCCAATGTAATTTAAAATAATTCCGTGCGAATAAATGGGCTAAAGCCAAATTTAAAGATGCTAAATTAAGTCACTTATGTTAGTGCCTGGACAAGAAGCGGTGTTAATTGGATGTTATTTTTTCGAAAGTTTTTCTGATATTATATTTCGTTGAGATAAACTATTTTGATTTATTAATGAGTGTCGATAGCGTTATATTTGCAAAATACTTATTACAGTCTATTTTTCATGTTTTTTATTAATTATAATCATTTTTAACTCATTGGGATTAATGAGTGCTAGTAGTGGTAAACATAATAAAAATTTCACTTTTGTTGAGGATAGGATGTCGAAAATGGAATCATTGTGGCTGAATTCTAAGGGTAAACTACGTAGATTTTTTTCTAAGTTATTGATTGCAATGCAGTTATACCCAATACTTGCTCCAAGTGTGCTTGCTGGAGCCGGAAATATCGAAGAAACTAATATAGTTATCCCTTTTTCTTCAGAAGCTCAGAGATTTGCTGATAGCACTGCAACTAACGGCATCAATGGAATTAAAAATACGGCCACTAGTATGGCTACTGGTGCAGCAGTCACAACCGTTGAGGAATGGTTAAGTTATTTCGGTACTGCGCAAATCAATCTGAATGTTGATAATGACGGACACTGGGATAACAGTTCTTTCGATTTTCTTACGCCTGTTTATGAAAATGAAAAGTCAACTCTATTTGCCCAGATAGGGTTGCGTGCTCCCGATGGTCGCGCGACAGGAAATGTTGGCGTGGGTGTTCGTACATTTTATACCCAGAAGTGGATGTTCGGAGGAAATGTATTTTTTGATAATGATTTCACAGGTAAAAATCGCCGCGTTGGTTTCGGCGCAGAAGCATGGACGGATTATTTAAAATTATCAGCTAATACTTATGTTGGTACTACCGAATGGCATAGTTCAAGGGATTTTGATAACTACCATGAGAAACCTGCCGACGGGTTTGATATTCGAATGGAAAACTATTTTCCTGCTTGCCCACAGCTAGGGTTAAAAGCCATGTATGAAGAATATTATGGCGACAAGGTGGCGTTATTCGATAAAGATCATTTGCAGAGCAACCCATCGGCCGTCACAGTCGGATTAAATTACACGCCAATTCCATTAATTACCGCTGCATTAGATTATAAACGTGGTCAGGATTCTTTGGATGAAACAAAAGTAAGCCTGAATCTTCATTATACATTGGATCAGTCCTGGCAGTCGCAAATCTCTCCTGATCAGGTTGCTTTACGGAGAAGTCTCGCAGGCAGTCGCAATGATATTGTTAATCGCAATAATGAAATAATTCTCCAATATAAAAAGAAAGAAACTTCTGCAGTTCTGGCTGATATGGTGCTGACGACGATTAAGGACAATAGTCCTGCCGATGGCAATAAGACGAATACAGTGACGCTCCACGCGGTTACTTCTGATGGTAAATCTGTGGCAAATGCTTCGATTGTCTGGAGCGTGACAGGAACCGCGAAGCTCAATATGACAACGGGAATCACAGACGCTAACGGCAATGCTTCCGTTAATCTGAGCAACACAACTGCGGAACAGGTTATCGTTAGCGCGACATCAGAAACCATCACTCGACATACCACGTCATCATTTACCCAATCTGTTGCAGCGCTAGATCTCTCGTTGACGAAAAATAACAGTAAAGCTGATGGTCTCGACCAGAATGTGGGTTTGGCAACGCTCACAGATACAAGCGGCAAACCAATAGCAGGAATCCCCGTGACCTGGACGATTGGGAACGGAGCTAAAATTGTGAGTAGCGACACCAGTACCGACAGCAAAGGCCATGCAACTATTCACTTTTCTAGCGCAACGGCCGGTACGGTAAAGCTAAGCGCAAGTGCGGGAGGAAAAAAAGAGTCGGTTAATTCTGTTTTTACAAATCAGATTGTCAATAATGTTGCCGTCTCTATGTCGACTAATAATGCATCGGCAAACGGAACTACCGCAAATATCGCTCAGGCTCTCATCACCGATGCTGACAATCATTCGATGGAAGGCGTGAGTGTAAACTGGAGTCTCAATAGTAGCACTGCCGCTATGCTGACGCCTCAGGTTGCTGTTACGAATAGTAAGGGAATAGCCACCCTTAATCTCGCGGATAACGTGGCGGAAGATGTTACGGTAACGGCGAGTGCAGGAAATCGATCGGAGCACACCGTAGCCACATTCATCGCAGACGGTGCCACTGCACATGTCTCTGCATTGACCATCGATAAAGATGGTAGTGTGGCTGACGGTGTGGCGCAGAACCATGCAACCGCAACGGTGACGGACAGTGGAAATAATATTCTGGCGAACACGGTTGTAACCTGGAGCATCACGGGCAGTGCCGGACTGACATCGGTAAGCAGTACGACGAATGCCAGCGGACAGGCAGAGATGACGTTTACAGATACGCACGCGGAAACGGTGACGCTGACGGCAAAATCGGGTGGCGCTGACAACGGCCAGTCAAAAACCAGTAGTTTTGTGGCGAATACCGCAACTGCACATGTCTCGTCCCTGACTATTGATGATGATAACCATACTGCAAATGGTACAGCGCAAAACCGTGCCACAGCGACAGTAACGGATGCGAATGGCAATATTGTCTCAGGCAGTACAGTCGACTGGAATGTGGGTGGCAACGCCACTTTGTCAGCCACGACCAGCCAGTCAGATGCGAATGGTAAAGCTATCGTATCATTGACCGATGTTGTTGCTGAGACAGTGAATCTGAGCGCAAGAGTTGGCAGTACAGCGGAGAAAACGCAGGCTACGACATTCATCGCAGACGCTGCCACTGCACATGTCTCTGCATTGACCATTGATAAAGATGGTAGTGTGGCTGACGGTGTGGCGCAGAACCATGCAACCGCAACGGTGACGGACAGTGGAAATAATATTCTGGCGAACACGGTTGTAACCTGGAGCATCACGGGCAGTGCCGGACTGACATCGGTAAGCAGTACGACGAATGCCAGCGGACAGGCAGAGATGACGTTTACAGATACGCACGCGGAAACGGTGACGCTGACGGCAAAATCGGGTGGCGCTGACAACGGCCAGTCAAAAACCAGTAGTTTTGTGGCGAATACCGCAACTGCACATGTTTCGTCCCTGACTATTGATGATGATAACCATACTGCAAATGGTACAGCGCAAAACCGTGCCACAGCGACAGTAACGGATGCGAATGGCAATATTGTCTCAGGCAGTACAGTCGACTGGAATGTGGGTGGCAACGCCACTTTGTCAGCCACGACCAGCCAGTCAGATGCGAATGGTAAAGCTATCGTATCATTGACCGATGTTGTTGCTGAGACAGTGAATCTGAGCGCAAGAGTAGGAAATACCATGCCGCAGGTTCAAAAAACCACCTTCACTTTCATCGTTGATCACCTAACGATGACGATGTTAGTTGACGGACATGGTGGGTTGGGCTCTTCAACGCCAAATGTTGTTAAGGTTACTGCTTATGATGTTAATAATGATCCGATGCCCGGCGTTGCTCTGAGCCTGAGGGATAATGATCTCAGTATCACGACAACCTTTAATCCTTCTAAAGGTAAAACCGGTGCTGATGGCAGTTTAACCTCTGATGTTTTCTCAAACACTCTCGGCGTACTGCTGCTCGTTGCAGAGGTGACAAACTCCGATGTACCAACCACCGCAGGGAAAACTTCGGTGAATGCCACATTCACTTCCAGGGACTAGGGGTAATTTAGAAGGCTCACTGAACAGGTGGGCCTTCTGAATTCAGTTACTGTTCTTTTTCCATCACCTGCTGCCAGGGATTTCATTTATCTACATCTTTATAAGTAATAGATGCCTTGCTAAAGAGAGCGACTCTATTTCCAGCCACTTGCAACCCATTGATTGATATTCGAATGATAATGGACCGGTATGACGCATCGCGAAATTGTATCTTTCAAAAAAGTGCTTTTTTGTGAAATCTCATTACGCTAACCATTGCAAAAAGCACGTGTCCCAGCTGGAAATTGAAGTCAGCACAGCAGATGTATAACGCTTGCCTTCTGAGGTAAAGTACAACACTTTCTCGAGTTGACTGTTGTGCTCTGGATGTTTAGGAGTGCGTAAACAGTCCACTCTTTACTTTACTGGCTCCGCCAGTCTGCATGGGTTGTATTTGTCTTCAAAAAGGGTTGTGTCATGGCTTCTGCTCATCTCGGTTTCCCGACGGAAACCGTCGTTGTCTTTGTTGTGATGGCCGTGGGGGCGATGTTTATCGACCTCTTCATGCACCGTCACGACAAACCTATTTCGCTGAAAAGCGCCGCGATGTGGTCCATTTTTTGGGTCATGATGGCAATGGCCTTCGCGGGGTTTCTGTACGTTCACCATGGCGCAGAGGTGGCGAGTTTGTTCCTCACCGGTTATGCGCTGGAAGAGGTGCTCTCGGTTGATAACCTGTTCGTGATGATGGCGATTTTCGCCTGGTTCGGGGTGCCGGATAAATATCGTCACCGGGTACTGTACTGGGGCGTTCTGGGGGCGATTGTGTTCCGCGGGATTTTTGTGGCCATCGGCACCAGCCTGTTGAGTCTTGGGCCATACGTGGAAGTGATCTTCGCGCTGGTGGTGGGCTGGACGGCGCTGATGATGCTCAGACGCAACGAAGAGAGCGATGAGGTCGAGGATTACTCGCATCATCTGGCCTATCGACTGGTGAAACGCTTTTATCCGGTCTGGCCGAAGATCAGCAGTAACGCATTTCTTCTGACGCAAAAAGAGGTAGATGCAGAGCTTGAGAAACCCGAAAACGAGGACGTGATGGTTGGCCGGGTGAAGAAAGCGAAACGCTACGCCACACCGCTGCTGCTGTGCGTTGCGGTGGTTGAGCTGTCGGACGTGATGTTTGCGTTTGACTCCGTACCGGCGATTATCGCCGTTAGCCGTGAACCGCTAATTATCTACAGCGCCATGATGTTCGCGATCCTCGGATTGCGTACGCTCTATTTTGTGCTCGAAGCGCTGAAGCAGTATCTGGTGCATCTGGAGAAATCAGTGGTTCTGCTGCTGTTCTTCGTCGCCTTTAAGCTGGGGCTGAATGCAACAGATCACTTCTGGCATCATGGCTATAGTATTTCCGCCACGGCAAGTCTGTTTGTGGTATTGGGCGTGCTGGCACTGGGAATTATCGTGAGCGTGATGTTCCCGGGGAAAAGAGCCGAAAGGTAAAAGCAAAACGGCAACTGAGGTTGCCGTTTGTATTTGCTCCCTCTTCCTGTGGAGAGGGGCGGGGTGAGGGCATCAGACCGCAGCTAGTTCTTAATCGGTGAATGACGACGCGCTTTAGGCGGATGGAAATGCCGCCAGTGCGGATCTTGTGCCGCGGCCAGTAGCTCATGATCACCACGCGTATCGCCCCAGGCGCGCAGGTGATAATCGCTCAGATTGCCATACACACGCTCAAGTCGGGCCACCTTCTGCGCGCAACGGCAGTTGTGCCCGTTAATACGCCCGGTCAGTTTGCCGTCTGCCACTTCCAATTGCGTGCCAATCAGCTTAATACCGAGCTTATCGGCCCATGGCTGGAGAACCAGCGCGGGTGACGCTGAACAGATCGTCACTTCTGCGCCGGAGTTCACTTCAGCCGCAACCGCCATAACCCCTGCCGGACGCATCAGTTTGTTCCAGTATTTCTCGCAAAACAGTTCCGCCTGCTCGCGCATCCAGTGCTCATCCACGCCCGTCAGGAAGGTTTTAATCAGCACTTCCTTGAGCTCATCGCGCGTCAGTTTGCGGCGGACGCAGTGAAGGGTGGGTAGCGCCATACGCACCAGACGCCCGGCAAAATAACGTTTACCAAAGGCAAAACGCAGGAAAGGGATAAAACTGTCGTGATGCGTCAACGTTCCATCAAAATCAAAAACGGACAGCACTCGGGATTTGGCCACTGCCTCATCGGCAATCATATTGGTCATAAATACGTCTTAGCTGAAATACACATTCTGCTCATTAGTTTACCTGCTTTACCTCTCCAGTCCTTATACCACGCCGATTTTTTTCTCATTCTTGCGACACTCGCTGAGTCCGATATTGGATCCATCAGGCTTTGTTCAAAAAACGATCTGTCTATATTATCGCCACCTCGAAAGGTGATTCGGGGGAACACGGTCTCCTCACTGGTAAGGAAAAATTCACTCAATTTAAGTTATCGTTATGATTTTTAGACTTCTTATTTCAATAATCGCGTTAAGTTTTGCCTCTGCTGCATTAAGTTTTCAACTGCCCGCATCGATGTTATCGCAACATCATCCGCTTTCTGCGTCTACCGCGAAGACCGCGCTGGAGCATAAGGATACCGGCCCGCTTCGTGGGCGGATCCTGACGCAATACCAAAAATGGAAAGGGACGGACTACAAGTGGGGCGGCACCAGCCATCGTGGCGTGGATTGCTCCGCGCTGATGCAGCATTTATTCAGTGACGCGGCGCATCTTTCGCTGCCGCGTACCACCGGGGAGCAGATCCACCGTGGCGTTCAGGTAGCGGAACACCGTCTTAAAGCCGGGGATCTGATTTTCTTCCAGACCGGGCCAAACCGCCGCCACGTGGGGGTGTATATCGGCAATCGTCAGTTTATCCACGCCTCCACCAGCCAGGGCGTCACGGTCTCAACGCTGGCGAACGATTACTGGCATTCGCACTTTATTACCGCTCGCCGGATCACCGGTTGAGTCATTAAATAATGTCGTCCACGACACCACCGTCGACACGCAGCGCCGCGCCGGTGGTGGCGGAAGCCTGAGTTGAGCAAACATAAACCACCATGTTTGCCACTTCTTCCACCGTGGCGGCACGCTGGATAATCGAGGCTGGACGATTGGCCATGACGAATTCTTTCGCCAATGTTTCCAGCGATTTCCCGGTTTTCTCCCTCTCGTCTTTCATCATCTCGGCAAAACCATCTGACATAGTCGGACCCGGCAAGACGCTGTTCACCGTGACGCCGCTTCCGGCGACGAATTTCGCCAGACCGCGTGCCAGCGACAGCTGCGCCGTTTTCGTCACGCCGTAGTGGATCATGTCTGCGGGAATGTTGCAGGCCGATTCAGAAGAGATAAACACCACGCGGCCCCAGCCTTTTTGCACCATCCCGGGCAGCAGCGCGCGCGACAGCCGGACGCCAGACATCACGTTGGTTTGCCAGTAGTTATTCCAGGTGTCGTCGTCGGTAGCGTAAAAATCCTGTGGGCCGTAAATCCCGGCGTTGTTCACCAGAATATCGACACTAGACGCCACTTTTAGCAGCGATTCGACGCCGTCAGGCGTGCTGAGATCGGCAATCGCCGCGCGAACCTGAACGCCAGGCACCACCTGCTGAAGCTGCTGAATGCCCTTATTGACGGACTCTACGCTGCGTCCATTAATAATCACTTCAGCCCCGCTTTCTGCCAGGCCGCGTGCAATGGCAAATCCGATGCCGCCGGTAGAGGCGGTGACAAGTGCGACTTTCCCCGTAAGATCGATTTTCATGGTCTGTTCCTTTTGATGATAAAAGTGCAGACCATAAAGCGTAGCAGAGGGGAACTTCTATGCCGGAATCAGAGGACCGTGACGGCGTTGTCGTCGAGCGTAAAGGGGGTAGGGGTGCAGACCGCCAGACTCAGCGCGCCAAACTGACAGTGGCTGACGCTCAGGGCGGATTTGAAGGTGCTGTCGATACTGACAATTTGCCAGGCGCTGCCGCCGCGTTGTTTCACTATCGCCTCTTTGCGCGTCCAGATGCGCCAGAACGCCGACAGTTTTTCCTCTGGCGTTTCGCGCTCCAGCTCGTCATGTTCCGCGACGCTAAAAACGGCATTGGCGAGTGCTTGCCAGTTATCGCGTGGTCGAATGACTTCGATATCGCAGCCCACTTCGCCTTCGTCGCTCACCAGCAGGGCGATGTCATCGCCGCTATGGCTCAGGTTGAACCAGAAGGGATTTGCATCGACAAATGCGGGTTTTCCCTGCTCGCCAAAGACGATTTCCGGCAACGACGCCGGTGATAAGGCGCGCGTAAGCAGCGTTCGCCCCGCCAACCAGCGGGCACGACGTGCACCCAGCGGTGCCCTGTCGGCAAGCGCTGACACCAAAGGGTCAGCGTTAAGAGTCGAAATTTTTCCCAGTACCAACTGGTACATAGTTACGCCCAACGTTTAATGATGATGGAGGTGTTAATGCCGCCAAAGGCGAAATTATTGCTTTGCAGATATTCACAGTCAATCTGACGTGCTTCCCCCATAATATAATCTAAAGCGCCAAATTACTCATCAGCTTGTCTTAAATTGAGCGTCGACCGGCCGCGCCATGCTTCCCGCGCCCGTAGGCTCCTATCGTACGACCCAAATAACGCGTTGATGACGAGAGGGGCACGGTATCACTGTGGTCATGTTTTTATGAAGCTAAATTTACCCCGGAAGCCGGCTTTTGGGTCGCCCTGGTCCAAGAAGAATCGCCAGTTTGCCACCGCCTTTGGTGGTTTCCATCCATATTTTACAGACGCTGGTGAGCGGTACGGAAAGCAGCATCCCGACGGGGCCGAGTAGCCATCCCCAGATTAATAATGACAGGAAGACGACCATCGTTGACATGCCCAGGCGGTGGCCCATCATGCGTGGCTCTACGATATTGCCCAGAATCATATGCACCACCAGGAACAGCGCGCCGACCAGCATGCATTCGTAAAAACCATTGAACAGAAACGCCTGGATCATCGGCGGCACGGCGGAAAGCACCGCGCCGATATTGGGCACGTAGTTCATCAGAAACGCCAGCACGCCCCACATCAGCGCGAACTGTACGCCCATGAGCGTCAACCCCAGCCATACAATCACGCCGGTCCATAGGCTCAGTAACGTTTTCAGCGCCAGATATTTGGATACGCCTTTTAGCGCGCGGTGCAGGCCCGCAATATGGATTTGCGGATTATTGAGCGCAAAGCGCAGTTTGTACGGCACGTGGCGCACCTCAAACAGCATAAAGACCACCGTCATCACCAGCAGCAAAATGCTGGCCATTGCGCCAGAAAGCCCGGTCATCAGCGTGGTGGCGAAGGTCATGATTTTTTCTGAATCCATGCGCTGCAACATGCGTTCAGGCGACATGTGAAGATTGAGAAACGGCAGCATCTCCTGTAATTCCAGCGCCTTGCGGGTCAGTTCTTTGTTGTATTTAGGGAGCATGGTAGAAAATTCACTGAGCGAGGCCGCCAGCACGCCGAACAGCGCTGTCAGCACGATCAGCATGACCAGGACAACGATGGTGATCGCCACCGGCCGTTTGATACCCCGACGGATAAACCAGGTGACTAATGGATTGAGAACAATAGCGAAAAAGAGTGCCAGTAAAAGTTGAACAATAATATCGGCTGCAGCGTGGATCCCCGCGAGGATCACCACCAGACAGGCGAGTTTTAACAGTATATGGAGACCCGTTTTATCGGGCTGAGCGGATGTCATGCTGATTCCTTATGTTGTATGCCCGTTAAGTGTAGTGCCTGCGATGCGCTTCGCTTGAGGCTGTTAATCTGAAAGTCGCTGCTGATTTTCACCGCGTGACGTGGTAATAGTGAAACACTGTTGCAAAAATCCAGGTAGAAAGTCATGCCCGTACCTGCCGCCGAACCGGCGCTTAGCGGATTGCGCCTCAATCTGCGCATTGTTTCTGTTGTCATGTTTAACTTCGCCAGCTATCTCACCATTGGTCTGCCGCTGGCGGTTTTGCCCGGTTATGTCCACGACGTGATGGGATACAGCGCCTTCTGGGCAGGGCTGGTGATCAGCCTGCAATATTTCGCCACGCTGTTGAGCCGTCCACAGTCAGGCCGTTATGCCGACCTGTTTGGACCAAAAAGTATCGTGGTGGTTGGATTATGCGGCTGTTTCCTGAGCGGCCTGAGTTATTTGCTGGCAGCCACCACCAGCGGCTGGCCGATAATGAGTCTGGCGCTGCTGTGCCTTGGGCGCGTGATTCTGGGGATAGGGCAAAGCCTGGCGGGAACGGGCTCAACGCTGTGGGGCGTGGGCGTCGTCGGTAATGCGCACATTGGCCGCGTGATTTCGTGGAACGGGATCGTGACTTACGGCGCGATGGCGCTCGGCGCACCGCTTGGGGTGCTGTGCTATGCGTGGGGCGGGCTGCACGGCCTGGCTCTGACCATTATGGCCGTCGCGTTTATTGCTATTTTGCTGGCGATTCCACGACCAAAAGTCAAAGCCACAAAAGGCAAGCCGCTGCCGTTTCGCGCCGTTCTCGGGCGCGTCTGGCCGTACGGCATGGCGCTGGCGCTCGCCTCCGCAGGTTTTGGCGTGATCGCCACCTTTATCACGCTGTTCTACGACGCCAAAGGCTGGGATGGCGCGGCGTTCGCGCTAACGCTGTTTAGCTGCGCGTTTGTCGGGGCGCGTCTTCTGTTCCCGAACGGCATCAATCGCCTTGGCGGTCTGAACGTGGCGATGATTTGCTTCGCCGTTGAGATTATCGGCCTGCTGTTGACCGGGATCGCCGACGAACCGTGGATAGCGAAGATTGGCGTGTTCCTCGCGGGCGCAGGATTTTCATTGGTCTTTCCCGCGCTCGGCGTGGTGGCGGTTAAAGCGGTACCGCAGCAAAACCAGGGATCGGCACTGGCCACCTACACGGTGTTTATGGATATGTCGCTGGGCGTGACGGGCCCGCTGGCAGGGCTGCTGATGGCGTGGGCGGGCGTGCCGGTGATTTATCTGGCGGCAGCGGGGCTGGTGGGTGTGGCATTACTGCTGACGTGGCGCTTAAAAAAACGGCCCCCGACGCAAACGCCGGAGGCCGTTGAATCCTCATCAAAAATTACTTGATGACGATGGTATTGATGATGTTTTCAGCCGTGGTTTGTGCTTTCTGCTGATCTTCCGCTGGCAGCGTGATCTGCAGGGTCAGCAGTTTGCCATCTACTTTACCGAGCACCACGGAAGAGTAAGCGGTCTGACCCTTCGCGGAGATGATGCTGTCCAGCTGTTGCAACGTGTGGCCTTTCAAGTCGATAGACTTGTTGGTCACGACCTGGAGCTGCGGGTCGCGGCTACGCTGCTGGTCTTCCAGACGCTTCGCCAGCACGGCCAGATCTTCGTTGGAGTCGTCGCCCACAATCACAATCACGGCTTTCTGTCCGGTTGCATCGGAATAGACGTGCATATTATTCGCCTGCGTCCCCAGCTTACCGCTCTGATCGGTCATATCCGCTGGCAAGGCGAAACTGAGTTTGCCATCCATCAGCTCGACCGCCTGGCCGGTCGCATTACTTTCTGCGGCCGCGCCCTGAACAGGTGTTTTGGTGTCGCTGTTATCACAGGCCGCAAGACCCACGACCAGCAGGCCAATCCCGACATACTTAACCAGATTGCGCATTGACTTCTTCCTTTCGATAAACGGCCATAACGGCTCATTCATCCATCTTATCACAACTGATAAAGCGAACGTTTAACCAGCCTGCAATGCGGTGATTTCAGATTTATCTGCCAGCCTTTTCAGCAGCATATTTAACAATACGCCGTACATCGGCAGGAAGAACACGATGCTAATAAGCACCTTGAAGCAGTAATCGACCAGCGCGATTTCCATCCAGTGCTCGGCCATAAATGCATCCGGGCTGCGCCAGAAGGCAATAAAGAAGAAGGCCAGCGTGTCGCTCACGTTACCGAACAGCGTTGAGGCGGTCGGTGCCATCCACCAGCGATGGTTTTGACGCAGACGGTTAAACACATGGACGTCAAGAATCTGTCCCAGCGCATAGGCCATAAAGCTTGCGGCGGCGATACGGGCGACGAACAGGTTGAAGTGCAGCAGCGCCTCGAAACCTTGCCAGCTTCCCATATAAAAAAGTGATGAAATCCCATACGACACGAACAGTGCAGGCAGCATCACCGCAAAAATAATGCGTCGTGCCAGCGGCGCGCCAAAAATGCGCACGGTTAAATCAGTCGCGAGAAAAATAAACGGGAAACTGAATGCGCCCCAGGTGGTATGAAAACCAAAAATGGCGATCGGGAGCTGCACCAGATAGTTGCTGGAGGTAATCACCAGCAGATGAAAAAGCGATAGCCAGAACAACGCTTTTACGCGCTGCGATTGAGAGAACTGCGTCATATTGTGACCTTTTTGATTAATGTTTGGGGTGAGGGAACCCAATTTGAATCTGACACCTTAGGCTTCAACAACAACGCCTGATGGCCCAGATTCTGAACCGGCCGCATAATACTGCTTTGACAACACATTGCAATGGCTAATTATCACGCAATCGTTAACCTGGTTTGCTTTGCCCAAAACGCGGCGTAAACTACAGCCGTTTTTAGATGATTGAGACGATGATGACCGACCTGTTTTCCACTCCAGACCACACTCTTGATGCCCAGGGCCTTCGCTGCCCGGAGCCTGTTATGATGGTGCGTAAAACCGTGCGCACGATGCAAACCGGCGAAACGCTGCTGATTATCGCTGACGATCCGGCGACCACGCGAGACATCCCCGGTTTTTGTACTTTTATGGAACATGAGCTGATCGCGAAAGAGACCGACGCGCTGCCGTATCGCTATCTTTTACGCAAAGGCGCGTGATCGAATCTACGATTTCAAACCATCGTTTCAAAATTTATCGCTTTTGTGAGTTGCTTCACCCCCGCTTTCCAGGACGTAGTCTAATTTTTAAGCGTAAAACTAAAACAACGTTTTAACGCTTATCTCACTACCCTGGAGTTGACCCGATGAAAACGACCCTTAAGCCGTTACTGGCCTCGTTGTGCCTGTCCACCGCGTCACTGCTGTTCGCCACCACGGCGGCAGCGCAAACGATCAAAGCTGCTGATGTTCATCCTGAAGGCTACCCAAACGTGGTGGCCGTGCAAAACATGGGTGAAAAACTCAACCAACAAACCGATGGCAAGCTGGAGATTAAAGTTTTCCCTGGCGGCGTCCTGGGTGATGAAAAGCAAATGATTGAACAGGCGCAGATGGGCGCTATCGATATCATTCGCGTCTCAATGGCGCCTGTGGCGGCGATTTTACCGGATATCGAGGTCTTCACTCTGCCGTACGTGTTCCGCGACGAAGACCACATGCACAAGGTGATTGACGGTGATATCGGCAAAGAGATTGGCGAAAAACTGACGGCTAACCCAAAATCGCGCCTGGTGTTTCTGGGCTGGATGGACTCCGGCACGCGTAATCTGATTACCAAAGAGCCGATCGTCAAACCAGAAGACCTGCAGGGCAAGAAAATCCGCGTGCAGGGCAGCCCGGTCGCACTGGCAACCTTGAAAGCGATGGGGGCTAACTCGGTGGCGATGGGCGTCAGCGAAGTCTATAGCGGGATGCAAACTGGGGTGATTGACGGCGCGGAAAATAACCCGCCAACCTTTGTGGCGCATAACTACATGCCGGTTGCTAAAAACTACACCCTCAGCGGCCACTTCATCACGCCGGAAATGCTCCTCTACTCCAAAGTGAAATGGGACAAACTCAGCGCTGACGATCAGCAGAAAATCAAAACTCTGGCGCGTGAGGCGCAATTTGAGCAGCGTAAACTCTGGGACGCTTACAACCAGCAGGCGCTGGATAAAATGAAAGCGGGCGGCGTGCAATTCCACGACATCGACAAAGCGGTGTTTATCAAGGCGACTGAACCGGTGCGCGCGCAGTACGGCGATAAGCACAAGGAACTGATGCAGGCCATCGCGGACGTCCAGTAAACCCTAACGTGTTCGTGGAGGACGTATGTCCGAACTCTACCTGAAGTGGATGGACCGCCTGTACCTCTTCGCCATGGGCGTCGCGGGCGTGTCGCTACTGGTCATGACGATTGTTATCCCCATCGGCATTTTCTCGCGCTATGTGCTCAATCGCGGGGAATCCTGGCCGGAACCGATCGCGATTATTTGCATGGTGACTTTCACCTTTATCGGCGCGGCGGTGGGGTATCGCGCCGGGTCGCATATTGCGGTGAATATGCTCACCGATCGTCTGCCCGACATGCTCAAAAACCTGTGCGCGCGGATCGTGGATCTGCTGATGTTGCTCATTTCCGCATTGATCTTCTGGTACAGCCTGCTGCTGTGTATCGAACTGTGGGAACAGCCCGTCGCAGAGTTCCCCATCCTCACGTCGGGTGAAAGCTATCTGCCGTTGCCGGTAGGTTCGGCCATTATGATCCTGTTTGTCATTGAGCGTTTGCTGTTTGGCTCGCAGGAAAACCGTCCGGTCGTGTTGATCGGTAACCACAGTTAAGGGGTGAACAATGGATGCATTTATTTTGTTATTCACCCTCGCCATTTTACTGGCGCTGGGGATGCCGGTGGCCTTCGCCGTCGGGCTAAGTGCGGTTGCGGGTGCGCTATGGATTGACCTGCCGCTGGAAGCGTTGATGATCCAGATTACCAGCGGGGTGAATAAATTCACGCTGCTGGCGATCCCGTTCTTTATCCTGGCGGGCGCGATCATGGCAGAAGGGGGCATTGCCCGACGGCTGGTGAACTTTGCGTACATTTTTGTCGGCTTTATTCGTGGCGGCCTGTCGCTGGTCAATATCGTCGCATCGACGTTTTTCGGCGCGATTTCCGGTTCATCGGTGGCGGATACGGCATCAATCGGCAGCGTGATGATCCCCGAAATGGAGAAAAAGGGGTATCCGCGCGAGTACGCCGCCGCGGTGACGGCCAGCGGATCGGTGCAGGCGATTTTGATTCCGCCCAGCCATAACTCGGTGATTTACTCGCTGGCGGCGGGCGGCACGGTGTCGATCGCCACGCTGTTTATCGCAGGCGTACTACCAGGGTTATTGCTCGGTGTAAGCCTGATGGTTCTGTGCCTCGGTTTTGCGCACAAACGCGGCTATCCGAAAGGTGAAAAAATCCCGTTTAAGCAGGCGGTGAAGATTTTCTTCGATGCGCTGTGGGGGCTGTTGACGGTGGTGATCATTCTGGGCGGAATTTTGTCTGGGATATTCACCGCGACAGAATCGGCGGCAGTTGCCTGTCTGTGGGCGTTTTTCGTCACCATGTTTATCTATCGCGACTACAAGTGGAAAGAGCTGCCGAAACTGATGTGCCGCACGGTGAAAACGGTCACGATCGTGATGATCCTGATTGGCTTTGCGGCCGCGTTTGGTGCGGTGATGACCTACATGCAACTGCCGATGCGGATCACCGAGTTCTTTACATCGCTGTCCGATAACAAGTACGTGATCCTGATGTACCTCAACATCATGCTGCTGCTGATTGGCACGCTGATGGACATGGCGCCGCTGATCCTGATTTTGACGCCAGTACTCTTGCCGGTGACCAACTCGCTGGGTATCGATCCGGTGCACTTCGGGATGATCATGATGGTCAATCTGGGGATCGGACTGATTACGCCGCCGGTTGGCTCGGTGCTGTTTGTCGCCAGCGCAGTGAGTAAACAGCGCATCGAAACCGTAATGCGCGCGATGTTGCCGTTTTACGCCATGCTGCTGGTGGTGCTGGGGATGGTGACGTACATCCCGGCGATATCATTGTGGTTACCGGGGGTTCTGGGGATGCAGTGACAAGGTAAAAAAAACGGCAACGTCGGTTGCCGTTTGAGTCTTTTCTCCCTCTCCCTGTGGGAGAGGGTTGGGGTGAGGGCATCAGACTGCTCTATTTCTTTCGCAGCAACCGCAGCGCATTTGCGGTCACCAGCACCGTCGCACCGGTATCCGCCAGCACGGCCAGCCACAGTCCAGTGATGCCCAGCAGCGTGGTGACCAGGAAAATCCCTTTCAGCCCCAGCGCAATACCAATGTTTTGGCGGATATTGGCACGCGTCGCGCGCGCCAGACCGATCATCTGTGCCAGCCCGGTCAGGCGATTATGAGTCAGTGCGGCGTCGGCCGTTTCCAGCGCCACATCGGTACCGCTGCCCATCGCGATCCCGATGGTCGAGGCTTTCATCGCAGGGGCGTCGTTGATGCCATCGCCCACCATCGCCAGCGGGGCCTGGCCGTTGAGCTCGGTGACGGCCTGCACTTTATCCGCGGGCAAGAGTCCGGCTTTGAATTCAAGGCCCAGCTCATTGGCAATGGCGGCAGCGGCCCGTGGATTATCCCCTGTCAGGATCACACCCTGAATACCCAGCTGATGCAGCGCATCAACGGCCTCTTTGGCATCGTCACGCAGCGTATCGCGCAGCGCCAGAATGCCTTTTGCGATGCCGTCTACAGCCAC
The DNA here is from genome assembly GCF_056032945.1 of Lelliottia sp. RD5. Classification (NCBI taxonomy): domain Bacteria; kingdom Pseudomonadati; phylum Pseudomonadota; class Gammaproteobacteria; order Enterobacterales; family Enterobacteriaceae; genus Lelliottia; species Lelliottia sp. RD5. The sequence continues at coordinate 92,444 of NZ_JBVYHQ010000008.1, forward strand.
AATGATGACGGTCTGCCCGGCCTGTTCCAGCTCACTAATTTGCTGGCTCAACGCCTGCGACGGGAATTTATCAGCGGCGGTGATCAGGACTTTTTTCCCGTCTACGTCGGCTTCAATTCCTGAACCGACCAGCGCACGCTGCTCATTTGCTGCCGGAAGAGTTAAGCCGCGCGACTGCGCTTCACGCACAATCGCCTGCGCCAGCGGGTGAGTGGAACCCTGTTCGACGGCGGCGGCCAGCGTCAGCAGGGCGTCTTCGGTCAATTCGAGCGGATAAATGCCGGTGACCTGCGGTTTGCCCACGGTCAGCGTGCCGGTCTTATCAAAAGCGACGTGCTGAATCTGGCTCAATTGCTCCAGCGCCGCGCCACCTTTAATCAATGCCCCACGGCGCGCCGCAGCGGCCAGCCCGGAGGTGATTGCTGCAGGCGTCGAAATCACCAGCGCGCACGGACAACCGATCAGCAGCAGCGTCAGCCCTTTGTAAATCCACTCCTGCCAGGAGGCGGCGAAAAGCAGCGGCGGGACAATCGTCACCAGCAGGGCGATCAGCATAATCACAGGGGTGTAAATTCGGCTGAAACGGTCAATAAAACGCTCGACGGGCGCGCGGCGCTCTTCGGCTTCTTCAATGAGTTTCAGAATGCGGTCGATGGCGCTTTCACCCGGTTCGGAGAGCACGCTGAGCTGCACCAGACGGTCAACGCTGGTGGCGCCCGCAGGCACTTTTTCACCCGTTGCACGCTCAACGGGAATGGATTCGCCGGTCAGCGCGCTTTCATCAAAACTTGCCGTGGCGGTGATCAATGCGCCATCGGCAGGCAGACGGCCGCCGGCCGCCACTTCAATCACATCGCCCGGACGCAGCGTGTTGATGGCCACGGTCTGACGCTCGCCGTTGAATACCCGCGTGGCAGTTTCAGGTTTTAACGCCATTAACGCGCTGACGCCTTTGCGCGCGCGACTCGCCGCCCAGCCTTCAAGGCGTTCGCCTACCAGGAACAGCAGCAGGACCATTGCGGCTTCTGCCGTCGCTCCGATAAACAGTGCGCCGATGGCCGCGACGCTCATCAGCGTTTCAATCGCAAACCAGCTCCCGCTTTTCATCAGGCGCAGCGCCTGACGCGCAATAGGGAACAGCCCCACCAGCGTGGTGGCGATAAACGCCAGATTGCCTAACGGATGGTTGAAATGTTCCAGGCCCCAGCTTAACGCCATCATGATAATCAGCGTGATGAGCGGCAGATTTTCACGCAGGGGAGAGACTTTTTCGGCGGGCGCATCTTCGGCCCTAAGGGAATACCCGGCTTTGGTGACCGCCGCTTCGACGTCGGCGCTCACGTCATTTTCTGCACTGACCAGCAGCTTTTCCGTGGCGAACAGCACCTGCACGTGGTTGACGCCCGCGACCTGTTTTACCGCGTTTTCCACTTTGCGGGCACAGGCGGCGCAGTCCATTCCGTTGACGACCCACGTGTAACGCTCACCGCTGGCGGGCAGTGCTGGCGCGCTCTGTGTGTCGCACGTACCTGCGCTGCAGCAATCCTCTTTGGCGGGGACGGGGCTGAGTTTGAGTGCCGAGAATTGCGGCACTTTTTTAGATGTGTCTGGAGTCGACATGGCACTCTCCGGTAATGATAATTTTCTCATTAACCGCAGCATACACTCTGGAGTCGACTCCAGAGTCAAGGCTTATTAGATATACAGCGAACGCACGATCAGGAAGTGGCCGCCAAAGTAGCAGGCCGCCGCAATGGCGTTATCCGCGCGGAAACGGCGACGATAATGGCTGCCCAGCCAGACGATATTCCCCAGCAACAGCAGCGTCGCACCAAAGAAAGCCGACATCGCTGGTGCGGTTGGGCGGAAGAACCACAGTTCACCGGCGAGCCAGACCATCACCAGCGTCATGGCGATAAACGTACACACCGGCCAGCGCATCTCTTCGAGGCGCGACCAGACAACGGCGACCAGCAGCGCGCCGATCACCAGCAGAACCAGCGGCAGCGGCCAGAAGAAGGACAGCGTCATCTGGCTGGCGAAATAAATGGTGTAAAGCAGATGTGAGAGGAAAAACGCCCCGACGGCGTATAACACGCGCTGACGCGGGAGCAGCGTTAAGGCATCGCCAATCAGCGAGGCGCACAGGCCTGCCAGCACCAGATAACTCACTGCGTTGAACATCGGCGCCTGCCAGGCGAGTAACAGCAATAGCAGTAACGTGACGGGCTTAAACAACCAGCGCTGCCACACGGGACCGCGATACGACGCATCGACGTAGAGCCATGCGGAAAAACAGACAGCGATAAATGACCAAAGCATATTAACTCCCTGTATCTGTTATTTTTGAATAAACATTCTCTGATTCAGTGTAGTGACGCGGGCGGGCGTTTGGCAATGCCGGATCCGGCGAGGTATCCTGATTTCCGCATAATCTGATGGGATTCAACAATGAGCAAAATGCCGATTTTTTTGATTATCGTGGTGGCGATCATCGTGATTGCCGCCTCGTTTCGTTTTGTGCAGCAGCGTCGTGAAAGGGCCGATAACGATGCCGCACCGCTTCTGCAAAAACGCGTGGTGGTGAGCAACAAACGCGAGAAAGCACTTGATAACCGGCGCTCTCGCCAGCAGCAGGTGACGCCCGCTGGCACAGCGATGCGTTATGAGGTGAGTTTTAAGCCGCAAAGCGGCGGGCTGGAGACGACGTTTCGCATCGATGAAACGCAGTATCACCAGCTCACGGTAGGGGAGAAAGGGACGCTGAGTTACAAAGGATCGCGGTTTGAGGGGTTCACGGCGGAGCCGTAGTTTTCCCTGTCGATCCTGCGGTGCGAGGGGACTATTCGGTGCGGTTTCTGGCAATACGGGTGTGTTCTTTTCCCCTCTCCTGTGGGAGAGGGTTAGGGTGAGGGCATCAGACGACTTATTTCTTAGTCTGCGCCTTAAACTTTTTCATCCACACCAGCAGCTCGAACACGCCAAAAATAAACACGCGCAGCTGCTGCCAACCCGTCATCGGCGGGCTGTCTTTCGGCAAGCCGTTTTTCAGCATCACCATCTGCAGGGCATGCATAAACGCGGTGAATATCAGCGCCACGTTGACGAAAATGTTCAGCGGACGCGGGAACGGATGGACCAGATTCAGGATCAGAAACGCCCAAACGCCCACCATCAGCAAGCGCCCAAAATTAATCAGTATCGGCATGAGACTCTCCTTGTACTTCACGGTGATATAAACGATAGGCAACCTGCCCGGCGACCTGTTCACGATGTAAGTTCCAGTGCACGGGCACCGGCGGTAAGCCATTTTCGACTTCGCTTTCAACGTAAATTAGCGCGTCATCCGCCAGCCAGCCGTTATTTTCCAGCAGCGTGAGTGTCTCTTCCAGTAGCCCTTTACGGAACGGCGGATCGATGAACACCACATCGTGCGGCGTGCCCGGCTGCGCGAGAAAAGCAAGGGTATTGGTTGTGACGACTTTGGCATTCGTTGCTTTGAGCGTAGCGAGATTTTGCTGTAATTGCTGCGCAACGCCACGCTCCATCTCCAGCAACGTGGCGCTGGCGGCATACCGCGACAGGGCTTCAAGGCCCAGTGCGCCGCTTCCCGCGAAGCAGTCCAGGCATTTCGCGTCTACCATCGATGGGGCCAGCCAGTTAAACAGCGTTTCTCTGACGCGATCGGTCGTGGGGCGCAGACCTGGGCTATCGGGCACAGGCAGTTTACGGCCACGCCACTGGCCGCCGATAATGCGAATTTGTCCGGCCGGGCGGTTTGTTTTCTTCATTTCTGGAAAGCTCTGCTAACAATTGGCCTGCGATTCCAGGCGGTGATGTCAATTAAGTAAAGTGTTAGACTATTTCATCATTTTTATAGCTTCCATGTATATAGCGCCAGAAATTAACCGCAAGGGGTGTAGTCGCAGATGGCAAAACAAAAAAAACGTGGCTTCTTTTCCTGGTTGGGCTTTGGTGAAAAAGAGCAAGAAACAGAACAAAAAACCGAAGAACAACAGACGGTTGAAGAACAATCACAGCCAGAAACGCCCGTTGAAACGGCGGCGATAGTCGAGGCCGAAGAACAGACTCACAGCGACGCTGAAACTGAAGCCTTCGCCGAAGACATTGTTGAGGTGACTGAGCAGGTCCAGGAAAGCGAAGAGCCGAAGCCCGTAGAAGCCGAACCGGCTGTTGCAGGGCCTGTTGTCGACGCGGTTGTTGAGCCGGTGGTTGAAGAAACCCCGCGCGCTGTGGTTGAACACGAAGAATTACCGCTTCCGGAAGAGGTGAAAGCGGAAGAAATTGTGCCGGAAGAGTGGCAGGCAGAAGCCGAGACCGTTGAGACTGTCGAAACGGTTGAAGAAGAATTCGTAGAACAAAACGTGGCTGATGAGGCCGACAACGACGCCGAAATCACTGACGAAGAGCTGGAAGCGCAGGCGCTGGCAGCGGTTGCCGCAGAAGAAGCGGAAATCATTGTTCCGGTCGCAGAAGCGGACAAACCTGTCGAAGAGATCGTTCAGGAGCAGGAAAAACCAACCAAAGAAGGTTTCTTCGCCCGCCTGAAACGCAGCCTGCTGAAGACCAAAGAAAATCTCGGTTCCGGATTTATCAGTCTGTTCCGCGGTAAAAAGATCGACGATGATCTGTTCGAAGAGCTGGAAGAACAGCTGCTGATCGCGGATGTGGGCGTAGAGACCACCCGTAAAATCATCGCCAGTCTCACCGAAGGCGCGAGCCGTAAACAGCTGCGCGATGCCGAGGCGCTTTACGGTCTGCTGAAAGACGAGATGGGCGAAATTCTCGCAAAAGTTGACGAACCGCTTAATATTGAAGGCAAAACACCGTTTGTTATTCTGATGGTTGGCGTGAACGGCGTGGGTAAAACCACCACGATCGGCAAGCTGGCGCGTCAGTTTGAGCAGCAGGGTAAATCGGTCATGCTGGCGGCGGGCGATACCTTCCGTGCGGCGGCCGTTGAGCAGCTCCAGGTCTGGGGTCAGCGTAACGACATTCCGGTGATTGCGCAGCATACGGGCGCAGATTCCGCGTCGGTTATCTTCGATGCCATTCAGGCGGCGAAGGCGCGTAACGTGGACGTGTTGATTGCCGATACCGCAGGGCGTTTGCAGAATAAATCGCACCTGATGGAAGAACTGAAAAAAATCGTCCGTGTGATGAAGAAGCTGGACGAAGACGCGCCGCATGAAATTATGCTGACTCTGGACGCCAGCACCGGGCAGAACGCTATCAGCCAGGCGAAGCTGTTCCATGAGGCGGTAGGGCTGACCGGCATTACGCTGACTAAACTGGACGGCACCGCGAAAGGGGGAGTGATCTTCTCCGTGGCGGATCAGTTCGGTATTCCAATCCGCTACATTGGTGTCGGCGAACGTATCGAGGATTTGCGTCCGTTTAAATCGGACGACTTTATTGAGGCACTTTTTGCCCGAGAGGATTAACAATGATTCGCTTTGAACATGTCAGCAAGGCCTATCTCGGTGGGAGACAAGCGTTGCAGGGAGTGACATTTCACCTGCAGCCAGGCGAGATGGCATTCCTGACCGGCCATTCCGGCGCGGGAAAAAGTACCCTGCTCAAGCTTATCTGTGGGATCGAGCGGCCAAGCGCCGGGAAAATCTTATTTGGCGGCCACGATATTAGCCGCCTCAAAAACCGTGAGGTGCCGTTTTTACGTCGCCAGATCGGGATGATTTTCCAGGACCACCACCTGCTGATGGATCGCACTGTTTTCGATAACGTGGCCATTCCGTTGATTATTGCGGGTGCCAGCTTTGATGATATTCGCCGTCGTGTATCCGCGGCGCTGGATAAAGTCGGGCTGTTGGACAAAGCGAAAAATTTCCCGATTCAGCTCTCCGGCGGTGAACAACAGCGCGTGGGTATTGCTCGTGCGGTGGTCAACAAACCTGCCGTTTTGCTGGCGGACGAACCGACCGGTAACCTGGACGATGCACTCTCGGAAGGGATCTTGCGTCTGTTTGAAGAGTTTAACCGCGTCGGCGTGACGGTACTGATGGCAACGCACGACATCGGCCTTATCTCTCGTCGTTCGTACCGCATGCTGTCGCTGAGCGACGGTCATTTGCACGGAGGCCTGAGTGAATAAGCGCGATGCAATAAACCAGATTCGGCAGTTTGGTAATCGATTTGACCGTTTCCGTCCTTCGCAGGGCGGTGGTGATGGCAACCGAAACGCGCCAAAACGCGCCAAATCGTCGCCGAAACCGCAGTCGCGGAAAACCAACGTTTTTAATGAGCAGGTGCGTTACGCCTTCCAGGGTGCGTTGCAGGATCTGAAAAGTAAGCCGCTGGCCACGTTCCTGACGGTGATGGTGATTGCCATCTCCCTGACGTTGCCGAGCGTTTGCTACATGGTCTACAAAAACGTCAATCAGGCCGCGTCGCAATATTATCCTTCGCCGCAAATCACGGTGTATCTGGACAAAGCGCTCGACGATAACGCAGCAGCGCAGGTGGTGGGACAACTCCAGTCTGAACAGGGCGTTGAGAAGGTTAACTATCTTTCGCGCGACGAAGCGTTGGGCGAGTTCCGCAACTGGTCTGGCTTTGGTGGCGCGCTGGACATGCTTGAAGAAAACCCGTTGCCCGCCGTGGCGGTGGTCATTCCTAAGCTTGATTTCCAGGGTACGGAATCGCTGAACACCTTGCGCGATCGTATCAGCCAGGTGAAGGGTATTGATGAAGTGCGCATGGACGACAGCTGGTTTGCACGTCTGGCGTCACTCACCGGCCTGGTGGGACGCGTGGCGGCGATGATTGGCGTGTTGATGGTGGCGGCGGTCTTCCTCGTCATCGGTAACAGCGTGCGCCTGAGTATCTTTGCCCGTCGCGATACGATTAACGTGCAAAAACTGATTGGTGCGACGGATGGATTCATCCTGCGTCCGTTCCTTTACGGTGGCGCATTACTCGGTTTTTCCGGTGCATTTCTTTCACTGATATTGTCAGAAATTTTGGTGATGCGGCTTTCGTCTGCGGTGACTGAAGTGGCGCAAGTTTTTGGAACTAAGTTTGATATCAGTGGGTTAGGCTTCGATGAGTGCCTGTTATTACTGCTGGTGTGTTCGATGATCGGCTGGGTCGCTGCATGGCTCGCAACCGTCCAACATTTACGCCACTTTACCCCCCAATAAAAATTTTCTGATATAATCTTTCCCTGCAATGAGTACTTCACTCGGCAGGGAAAGAGTATCTGTTCACTCTTCTCCCGCGAACCGCAATCCATGTCACATTTTGTGCGTAATGTATTCACAGCGGTACATGGAACTTGTGGATAAAATCACGGTCTGATAAAAGAGTGAATGTTAGTCTCACTGCTCAAATGCTTTGGCATGCTTGTTGCCTGATGGGGACAAACCACCGCCAGAAGACACTATATTGAGAGGAATGAATGACCAAAGAAATGCAAACTTTAGCTTTAGCCCCTGTTGGTAACCTGGAATCTTACATCCGGGCCGCTAACACCTGGCCGATGTTGACGGCCGAGGAAGAAAAGGAGCTTGCTGAAAAGCTGCATTACCAGGGCGATCTGGAAGCAGCTAAGACGCTGATCCTGTCTCACCTGCGCTTTGTTGTTCACGTTGCTCGTAATTATTCGGGCTACGGCCTACCGCAGGCGGATTTGATTCAGGAAGGCAACATCGGCCTCATGAAGGCTGTACGTCGCTTCAACCCGGAAGTGGGTGTGCGCCTGGTTTCTTTCGCCGTGCACTGGATTAAAGCTGAAATTCACGAATACGTTCTGCGTAACTGGCGTATCGTGAAAGTTGCGACCACCAAAGCGCAGCGCAAACTGTTCTTCAACCTGCGTAAAGCCAAGCAGCGTCTGGGCTGGTTCAACCAGGATGAAGTCGAAATGGTAGCGCGCGAATTGGGTGTTTCCAGTAAAGACGTGCGTGAGATGGAATCCCGCATGGCCGCGCAGGACATGACGTTTGATATGTCCTCCGACGACGATGCGCAGGATAGCCAGCCGATGGCACCGGTTCTGTATCTGCAGGATAAAACCTCTAACTTTGCCGACGGCATCGAAGAGGACAACTGGGAAGATCAGGCCGCGAACAAACTGACCCACGCGATGGAAGGTCTCGACGAGCGTAGCCAGGCGATTATCCGCGCCCGCTGGCTGGACGAAGACAACAAGTCCACGCTGCAGGAACTGGCAGACCGCTACGGCGTCTCTGCTGAACGTGTACGTCAGCTTGAAAAGAACGCCATGAAAAAACTTCGCGCCGCTATCGAAGCGTAATCCCCGCGAAGTCCCCGATAACCCCTGGATGAAAATCTGGGGGTTTTGTTTTTCTGCTCCCCGCTTATTTTTCTGCGCCGCTCTGGCGAATATCTCCCCCGTGGCAAACACTTACAGATGCGCTGTAAGTTTGGCTTGCTGACAATTTAGGGGGATGGGGTGAAAAATAACGAATTGAATGACCGGCGTTTACAGGCCACGCCGCGTGGCGTCGGCGTCATGTGTGGGTTTTACGCCGACAAAGCCGAAAATGCGACCCTGTGGGATGTGGAAGGCAACGAAGTGATCGACTTCGCGGCGGGCATCGCGGTGCTCAATACCGGTCATCGCCATCCTAAAGTGATCGCCGCCATTGAAAATCAGCTGCAATCCTTTACCCATACGGCCTATCAGATTGTGCCTTACGAGAGCTATATCGCCTTGGCGGAACGTATCAACGCCCGCGTGCCGATCGACGGGCCAGCCAAAACGGCGTTCTTCTCGACGGGCGCAGAAGCGGTCGAAAATGCCGTTAAAATCGCGCGGGCTTACACTAAACGCCCCGGACTCATTACCTTTGGCGGTGCGTTCCATGGCCGTACCTTTATGACCATGGCGCTCACGGGCAAAGTGGCCCCGTACAAGCTGGGTTTTGGCCCGTTCCCCGGCTCGGTTTACCACGCGCAATATCCCAACATGCTGCACGGCGTCAGCTCGCAAGAGGCATTGAAAAGCGTTGAGCGTATCTTCAAAGCCGATATCGCGCCCGATCAGGTGGCCGCTATCATTCTTGAACCGGTTCAGGGTGAAGGCGGGTTTAACGTTGCACCGGCCGATTTCATGCAAGGGCTGCGTGCGCTGTGCGATACCCACGGCATTTTGCTGATTGCGGATGAAGTGCAAAGTGGCTTTGCCCGTACTGGAAAACTGTTTTCGATGGAACACCATTGCGTGAAGCCTGATTTAATTACCATGGCGAAAAGTCTGGCGGGCGGAATGCCGCTCTCGGCAGTGTCTGGTCGTGCCGACGTGATGGATGCCCCTGCGCCGGGTGGTTTGGGCGGGACTTACGCCGGTAACCCGCTGGCGATCGCCGCTGCGCTGGCAGTGCTGGACGTCATTGATGAAGAGGATCTCTGCACTCGTGCGGCGCATCTGGGTCATCGTCTGGTCGAAGTGCTGAGCAAAGCCAAATCTGATTGTCCGTTTATCGCTGAAATCCGCGCTCAAGGGTCGATGGTGGCGGTCGAATTCAATGACCCGCAAACCGGACAGCCGTCCCCAGAATTTACCCGCGAGGTGCAGAACCGCGCGTTGCAGGAAGGTCTGCTGCTGCTGAGCTGCGGCGTGTACGGCAACGTGATTCGTTTCCTCTATCCGCTCACCATTCCTGAAGCACAGTTCCGCAAAGCGCTGGATATTATCTCTGCTTCGCTGACACGTTAAAGCGCTCCGCCCGGCAGCCAACGCTGTCGGGCTTATCATATATTCATTTCAAATTAGCTATTCCAAAATCATAAAAATGGGGTATGTTTTAGCAGAGTGTGCTGAAAATGCGCGAACGGTACACCTATAATTGAAATAAAGCGCTGCACAACAACATCACAACAATCGTTATAACCATAATAATGGGGAATCTCAGGATGAATATGAAGGGTAAAGCGTTACTGGCAGGATGTATCGCGTTGGCATTTAGCACGATGGCTCAGGCAGATATTAAAGTGGCCGTTGTCGGTGCGATGTCCGGTCCGGTAGCGCAGTACGGCGATCAGGAATTTACGGGTGCAGAACAAGCGGTTGCAGACATTAATGCCAAAGGCGGAATCAAAGGCGAGAAACTGCAGATCGTAAAATATGATGATGCCTGTGACCCGAAACAAGCGGTCGCGGTTGCGAACAAAGTGGTGAACGACGGGATCAAATACGTCATCGGTCACCTGTGCTCTTCCTCCACTCAGCCCGCGTCTGATATCTACGAAGACGAAGGCATTCTGATGATCACCCCAGCTGCCACTGCGCCAGAGCTGACGGCTCGCGGCTATAAAATGGTGATGCGTACCACCGGTCTGGACTCCGATCAGGGCCCAACGGCGGCAAAATACATCGTGGAGAACGTGAAGCCGAAGCGCATCGCGATCATTCATGATAAGCAGCAGTACGGCGAAGGCTTGGCGCGTTCCGTGCAGGATAACCTGAAGAAAGCCAATGCTAACGTGGTGTTCTTTGATGGCATCACCGCCGGTGAGAAAGACTTCTCCACGCTGGTGGCGCGTCTGAAGAAAGAGAACATCGATTTCGTTTACTACGGTGGTTATCACCCGGAAATGGGTCAGATTCTGCGTCAGGCGCGTGCCGCTGGCCTGAAAACCCACTTCATGGGCCCAGAAGGTGTGGCGAACGTTTCGCTGTCTAATATCGCCGGCGAATCCGCAGAAGGCATGTTAGTGACCAAACCGAAGAACTACGATCAGGTTCCGGCAAACAAACCTATCGTAGACGCGATCAAAGCCAAGAAACAAGATCCGAGCGGCGCGTTCGTCTGGACTACCTACGCTGCGCTGCAGTCTCTGCAGGCGGGTCTGAACCAGTCAGCCGATCCGGCTGAAATCGCTAAATACCTGAAAGCTAACTCTGTTGAAACCGTTATGGGTCCGCTGTCCTGGGACGAGAAGGGCGATCTGAAAGGCTTTGAGTTCGGTGTCTTTACCTGGCATGCAGACGGTACGGCGACTGACGCCAAATAATTTTCCCGTCGCCTTTCGTGCCGCAGGTGCGTTGACTGCGTGATTCAACCCCGGTCTCTTACTGATGTAAGCTTCCGGGGTTTTCATCACTTGCCACCTGCCTGCACGCGACATTGTCGTGAAAAGGTCTGAGATGCGTTGTTGCGTGTCTGCTGTGCAAACGGCAACGTCGTTCTTGCTCATACCGCCTTCTCCCCGCGGGAGAGAGGAATTGCGCGATACGGTTTTGTCTCCCTCTCCCAGCGGGAGAGAGGAATTGCGCGGTGCGATTTTGTCTCCCTCTCCCCGTGGGAGAGGGCCGGGGTGAGGGCATCAGGCCGCAAAAAACTTACCGCTTTTCCCAGCCCATCTCCACATCCACAAACCCCAGAGCCTGCATAAACGCCGCCATTGTATTGCGGTCTTCGACGCCGACATCGGCCATCCACCAGGACGTCACGTCTGGATGATGGCGAATCACTTCTTCGACCAAATATTGCCCCACGCCACGACGTCGTGTGACATCCCGCACGCGCAGAGAATCCAGCGCGCCTCGCGTACCGCTCAGCGTGACGCGCACTGCGCCCAGCAAGCGTTCGTTAAAACGGGCGGCGTAGATACGATGATGTTCATCAACAGCGAGCGAAGAGGGGGAATATTCCGGCCAGATTTTGCCCAGGTCGATAAGATCCTGGTCGCTAAAGGACACCAGACGAAGGATAGTCAGTTTCATTAGCTGCTTGTCCAAATCAAAAAGAGTAAGGCAGTGTACTCAATTTATCTCACCAGCGGCTTCCACTTTTTAAATCCATTCTCCAGGTGATTACTTTTTTGGCAGCAAAAAGAGCAGCTATAAAACGCAGGGATCGAAAAATAAGCAGAATTTTAACCTAAAGGGCAGTGATTTATTCGGCGCTTTGTACCGTTATTTTATGCTGCAAACTGCGCTTTTATTTGTTTATCTCTGTCTGATTTCAGAATATTATCTTTGCTTAATCGCCTGAAAAATAGAGATTTTAGTCTGGTTTTTGGCAAAAAACTGCGCTAAACCATTAAAGGCACTGGTAAAAATAGCGTTGTTCATTAAAAGTACAGAATGCTTTTTAACCATAATAAAACAAAATATATACACGACATCACGAATGGGGATTCAGAGATGAAAAGGAACGCGAAAGCATTTATCGCGGGAATGGTTGCACTGGCGATTTCGCAGGCAGCTATGGCGGAAGAGATTAAAATTGCCGTGGTGGGTGCGATGTCCGGTCCGGTTGCCCAGTGGGGTGATATGGAATTTAACGGCGCGCGTCAGGCAATCAAAGACATCAACGCCAAGGGCGGCATCAAAGGCGACAAACTGGTCGGCGTGGAATATGACGACGCCTGTGACCCTAAACAAGCCGTCGCCGTGGCCAACAAAATCGTTAACGATGGCATTCAGTATGTGATTGGTCACCTCTGCTCATCTTCCACACAGCCCGCTTCCGACATCTACGAAGACGAAGGCATTCTGATGATAACGCCTGGTGCGACCAACCCGGAACTGACTCAGCGTGGCTATCAGCACATCATGCGTACCGCCGGCCTGGACTCTTCACAGGGACCGACAGCGGCTAAATACATTCTGGAAAAAGTGAAACCGCAGCGCATCGCGATCATTCACGATAAACAGCAATACGGCGAAGGCCTGGCGCGCTCGGTACAAGAGAACCTGAAAAAAGGCGGCGCTAACGTGGTCTTCTTCGACGGTATCACTGCGGGCGAGAAAGATTTCTCAGCGCTGCTGGCCCGTCTGCAAAAAGAGAATATCGACTTCGTTTACTACGGCGGTTATTACCCGGAGATGGGCCAGATGCTGCGCCAGGCACGGGCAACCGGTCTGAAAACGCAGTTTATGGGGCCGGAAGGGGTGGGTAACGCTTCGCTGTCTAATATTGCGGGCAATGCAGGCGAAGGCATGCTGGTGACGATGCCAAAACGCTATGACCAGGAACCGTCGAATAAAGCTATCGTAGACGCGCTCAATGCGCAGAAAAAAGATCCGAGTGGTCCGTATGTGTGGATCACCTATGCCGCCGTGCAGTCTCTGGCTACCGCCCTGGAACGCACCGGCAGCAAAGCGCCGCTGGATTTAATCAAAGATTTAAAAGCTCACGGTGCGAATACCGTGATTGGGCCGCTGAACTGGGATGAGAAAGGCGATCTGAAGGGATTTGAATTTGGTGTCTTCCAGTGGCATGCCGACGGTTCGTCAACCGTCGCGAAATAACGCCTGAAGACAAGTTATCCCGCCGCCCGCATTCAGCGGGCGGATTTAAAAAGGTTTCCTTATGTCAGAGCAGTTTCTCTATTTCTTGCAGCAGATGTTTAACGGCGTCACGCTGGGAAGCACCTACGCGCTGATCGCCATCGGTTATACGATGGTGTACGGCATTATCGGCATGATCAACTTCGCCCACGGCGAGGTCTACATGATCGGCAGTTATGTCTCCTTTATGATCATTGCCGCGCTGATGATGATGGGCATCGACAGCAGCTGGCTGCTGGTCGCTGCCGGATTTGTGGGTGCGATTGTGATTGCCAGCGCCTACGGCTGGAGCATCGAACGCGTGGCCTATCGGCCTGTGCGCAGCTCCAAACGCCTGATCGCGCTGATCTCCGCCATCGGGATGTCGATATTCCTGCAAAACTACGTCAGCCTGACCGAAGGCTCCCGCGACGTGGCGCTGCCAAGCCTGTTTAACGGCCAGTGGATTGTCGGCGCAAGTGAAAACTTCTCTGCCTCTATCACCACCATGCAGCTGGTTATCTGGATTGTGACCTTCCTGGCGATGCTGGCGCTGACCATTTTTATCCGTTATTCCCGCATGGGACGCGCCTGCCGTGCCTGTGCAGAAGACCTGAAAATGGCGAGCCTGCTCGGTATTAACACTGACCGCGTGATTGCGCTGACCTTTGTGATTGGCGCGGCGATGGCGGCGGTGGCGGGCGTTCTGCTCGGCCAGTTCTACGGCGTGATTAACCCGTATATCGGCTTTATGGCCGGGATGAAAGCCTTCACCGCAGCGGTGCTGGGCGGGATCGGCAGCATTCCTGGCGCGATGATTGGCGGCCTGATTCTGGGCGTGGCCGAAGCGCTCTCCTCGGCGTATCTGAGTACGGAATATAAAGATGTGGTGTCGTTTGCGCTGCTGATTGGCGTGCTGCTGGTGATGCCTACCGGGATTCTGGGCCGTCCGGAGGTCGAAAAAGTATGAAACCAATGCATTTTGCGATGGCGTTGCTCTCCGCCGCCATGTTCTTTGTTCTCGCGGGCGTCTTCATGGGCGTACAGTTAGAACTTAACGGCACCAAACTGGTGGTGGATGTCGCGTCTGATATCCGCTGGCAGTGGGTGTTTGTTGGCACCGCGGTGGTCTTTTTGTTCCAGCTGCTGCGCCCGGTATTCCAGAAAACGTTGAAAAACGTCTCCGGACCAAAATTTGTTTTACCGGCTATTGATGGCTCGTCCGTTAAGCAGAAACTGTTCCTGGTCGCGCTGCTGGTCGCGGCGGTGGCCTGGCCGTTTATGGTGTCGCGCGGCACGGTGGATATCGCCACGCTGACCATGATCTATGTGATTTTGGGTCTTGGCCTGAACGTGGTGGTGGGGTTGTCTGGCCTGCTGGTGCTCGGCTACGGCGGTTTCTACGCTATCGGCGCGTACACCTTTGCGCTGCTGAACCACTATTACGGCCTCGGCTTCTGGACCTGTCTGCCGCTGGCAGGGCTGGTGTCCGCTGCCGCAGGTTTCCTGCTGGGCTTCCCGGTGCTGCGTCTGCGCGGAGACTATCTGGCAATCGTGACGCTGGGCTTCGGGGAGATCGTCCGTATCCTGCTGCTGAATAACACCGAAATCACCGGCGGTCCGAATGGCGTCAGCCAGATCCCTAAACCGACGTTCTTCGGTCTGGAGTTCAGCCGTACCGCGCGCGAGGGCGGATGGGATACGTTCAGCAACTTCTTCGGCATTAAATATGACCCGTCGGACCGTGTGATTTGGCTCTATCTGGTGGCGCTGCTGCTGGTAGTGATGACGCTGTTCGTGATTAACCGCCTGCTGCGGATGCCGCTGGGCCGTGCGTGGGAAGCCTTGCGAGAAGACGAAATCGCCTGCCGTTCACTGGGTCTGAACCCGACCCGCATCAAGCTGACGGCGTTCACCATCAGCGCCGCGTTTGCGGGTTTTGCCGGAACGCTGTTTGCCGCGCGCCAGGGCTTCGTCAGCCCGGAATCGTTCACCTTTGCCGAGTCGGCTTTCGTGCTGGCGATCGTCGTGCTGGGCGGAATGGGCTCGCAGTTTGCGGTTATCCTCGCGGCGATTTTGCTGGTCGTTTCCCGCGAACTGATGCGCGACTTTAATGAATACAGCATGTTAATGCTGGGTGGTTTGATGGTGCTGATGATGATCTGGCGTCCGCAAGGCTTGCTGCCGATGACCCGTCCACAGCTGAAGCTGAAAAACGCTCAGGCGAAAGGAGAACAGGCATGAGTCAGCCATTATTAACCGTGAACGGCCTGATGATGCGTTTTGGCGGCCTGCTGGCGGTCAACAACGTGTCGCTGGATTTGCATCCAAAAGAGATCGTCTCCCTGATTGGCCCGAACGGCGCAGGGAAAACCACCGTTTTCAACTGCCTGACCGGGTTTTATAAGCCAACGGGCGGGACCATCATGCTGGGCGACAAGCACCTCGAAGGCTTACCGGGGCAGCAAATCGCGCGGATGGGCGTGGTGCGGACCTTCCAGCACGTGCGTCTGTTCCGTGAGATGACGGTGATTGAAAACCTGCTGGTGGCACAGCATCAGCAGCTTAAAACCGGTGTTTTCTCGGGCTTACTGAAAACCCCGGCCTTCCGCCGTGCGCAGGCCGAAGCCCTGGATCGTGCGGCGACCTGGCTCGACCGTATCGGCTTGCTTCAGCACGCTAACCGTCAGGCGAGCAACCTCGCCTATGGCGATCAGCGTCGTCTGGAGATTATCCGCTGCATGGTGACGCAGCCAGAAATTCTGATGCTGGATGAACCCGCCGCAGGCTTGAACCCGAAAGAGACCAAAGAGCTGGACGAACTGATCGTCGAGCTGCGTAACCATCACAACACCACTATCCTGCTGATTGAGCACGATATGAAGCTGGTGATGGGGATCTCCGATCGTATCTACGTGGTCAACCAGGGTACGCCGCTGGCGAACGGTACGCCGGATGAAATTCGACACAACCCGGACGTGATCCGCGCCTATTTGGGTGAGGCATAAGATGGAAAAAGCGATGTTATCTTTTGACAAAGTCAGTGCCCACTACGGCAAAATTCAGGCGCTGCATGACGTGAGCCTGCACATTAATCAGGGCGAAATCGTCACCCTGATTGGCGCAAACGGTGCGGGTAAAACCACGCTGCTCGGCACCTTGTGCGGCGATCCGCGCGCCACCAGCGGGCGTATCGTCTTTGATGGAAAAGACATTACCGACTGGCAGACCGCGAAAATCATGCGCGAAGCGGTAGCGATTGTGCCGGAAGGGCGTCGTGTCTTCTCGCGAATGACGGTGGAAGAGAACCTGGCAATGGGTGGCTTCTTTGTTGAGCGCGACCAATACCAGTCCCGCATGAAGTGGGTGTATGAACTCTTTCCGCGCCTGTATGAACGTCGTATTCAGCGTGCGGGCACCATGTCCGGCGGGGAACAGCAGATGCTGGCGATCGGTCGTGCGCTGATGAGCCAGCCGCGTTTGCTGCTGCTCGATGAGCCGTCGCTCGGACTTGCACCGATCATCATCCAGCAGATTTTCGACACCATTGAACAGCTGCGTAAAGAGGGCATGACCATCTTCCTCGTCGAGCAAAACGCCAACCAGGCGCTGAAGCTCGCCGATCGCGGCTACGTGCTGGAAAACGGCCGCGTGGTGCTGGAAGATACAGGCGATGCGTTGCTCGCGAACGAAGCGGTGCGCAGCGCTTATCTGGGTGGCTAGGTAAAAGCAAAAGGCAACGCACGTTGCCTTTTTAATGTTTTCCCCTTCTCCTGCGGAGAGGGCTGAGTTCAGAGCATCTGGCCGCATCCGCTCAAAGCAAAAGGCAACGCACGTTGCCTTTTTTAGTGCTTTCTCCCTCTCCCTGTGGGAGAGGGCCGGGGTGAGGGCATCTAGCCGCACAACATTATTATTCCCGCCATATTACCTTCACCGTACCATCATCCCGCTGCCTCCTGGTTGTCACTTATTTGTAATTAAACAGTTATTTTTCTGTCATTCGAACATGTCATGTTACCTCGCGAGCATAAAACGCGTGATATCGCGCATCCGGCACAAAAAAGAGAGATGACAATGACATCGTTACGACACACAGCTTTGGGTCTGGCAATCGGTCTGGCTTTTGCGACGAACGCAATGGCTGTCACGTCCATTCCGTTCTGGCATTCCATGGAAGGGGAACTGGGTAAAGAAGTTGACTCCCTGGCGCAGCGTTTCAACGACACCCACCCGGATTACAAAATTGTGCCGGTGTACAAAGGCAACTACGAGCAGAGCCTGAGCGCAGGTATCGCGGCGTTCCGTACCGGCAATGCTCCGGCGTTGCTCCAGGTTTACGAAGTCGGCACCGCGACCATGATGGCGTCCAAAGCTATCAAACCGGTGTACGAAGTGTTCAAAGATGCGGGCATCAACTTTGACGAATCTCAGTTCGTGCCGACCGTTTCCGGTTACTACACCGATTCCAAAACCGGCCACCTGCTGTCTCAGCCGTTTAACAGCTCCACGCCGGTGCTGTATTACAACAAAGACGCCTTCAAGAAAGCCGGTTTAAACCCGGATCAGCCGCCGAAAACCTGGCAGGACCTGGCGGACTACACCGCGAAGCTGAAAGCAGCAGGCATGAAGTGTGGCTACGCGAGCGGCTGGCAGGGCTGGATCCAGATTGAGAACTTCAGCGCCTGGCATGGTCTGCCTGTGGCGACCAAAAATAACGGCTTCGACGGCACTGATGCGGTTCTGGAGTTCAATAAGCCAGAGCAGGTCAAACATATCGCGCTGCTGGAAGCCCTGAATAAGAAGGGCGATTTCAGCTATTTCGGGCGTAAAGACGAATCAACCGAGAAGTTCTACAACGGCGATTGCGCGATCACGACCGCCTCTTCCGGCTCGCTGGCGGACATCCGTCACTACGCTAAATTCAACTACGGCGTGGGCATGATGCCGTACGACGCAGACGTGAAAGGCGCGCCGCAGAACGCCATCATCGGCGGGGCGAGCCTGTGGGTGATGCAGGGCAAAGACAAGGGCACCTACAAAGGCGTCGCGGAGTTCCTCGACTTCCTGGCAAAACCTGAAAACGCGGCTGAATGGCACCAGAAAACCGGTTATCTGCCTATTACCAAAGCCGCGTACGATCTGACTCGCGAGCAGGGTTTCTATGAGAAAAACCCAGGCGCTGATATTGCCACGCGTCAGATGATGAACAAGCCGCCGTTGCCGTTCACGAAAGGCCTGCGTCTGGGCAATATGCCGCAGATTCGTACCATCGTGGATGAAGAGCTGGAAAGCGTGTGGACCGGTAAGAAAACCCCTCAGCAGGCGCTGGATTCTGCGGTAGAGCGCGGAAATCTGCTGCTGCGTCGCTTTGAGCAGTCAACGAAGTCTTAATGCTTTTGCCGGATGGCGCTGCGCTTATCCGGTCTACAGGTTTAGTGCGGGCTGATGCCCTCACGCCAACCCTCTCCCACTGGGAGAGGGAGAAAATGCACCTTGTAGGCCGGGTAAGGCGACGCTGCCACCCGGCGTTTTCTGGAAAAGAGTCCCTCTATGTCATCATCCCGTCCGGTGTTCCGTTCGCGCTGGCTGCCTTATCTGCTGGTCGCCCCGCAGCTGATTATCACCGTTATCTTCTTTATCTGGCCTGCGGGCGAAGCGCTGTGGTACTCGGTACAAAGCGTCGATCCTTTCGGTTTGTCCAGCCAGTTCGTGGGTCTGGATAACTTTGCTGCCCTTTGGCACGACAGCTACTACATCGATTCCTTCTGGACGACGATAAAATTCAGCACCATGGTGACCGTCAGTGGTCTCCTGGCCTCGCTGTTCTTCGCCGCCCTGGTGGATTACGTGGTGCGCGGCAGTCGTATTTATCAAACGCTAATGCTGCTGCCGTACGCCGTTGCGCCTGCCGTTGCCGCCGTGCTGTGGATTTTCCTGTTTAACCCAGGACGCGGATTAATAACCCATTTCCTCGGTGAGATGGGATACGACTGGAACCATGCGCAAAACAGCGGCCAGGCGATGTTTCTGGTGGTTTTCGCCTCGGTCTGGAAGCAGATCAGCTACAACTTCTTATTCTTCTTTGCCGCGCTGCAATCCATTCCGCGATCGCTGGTTGAAGCCGCCGCAATTGACGGCGCAGGCCCGATCCGTCGCTTCTTCAAGCTGGCACTGCCGCTGATCGCCCCGGTGAGTTTTTTCCTGCTGGTGGTCAATCTGGTTTATGCCTTCTTCGATACCTTCCCGGTGATCGACGCCGCCACCGCCGGTGGGCCGGTGCAGGCCACGACGACCTTGATTTATAAAATTTACCGCGAAGGCTTTGCGGGTCTTGATCTCTCTGCGTCTGCTGCCCAGTCGGTAGTGCTGATGCTGCTGGTGATTGTGCTGACGGTGGTTCAGTTCCGCTATGTCGAAAGTAAGGTGCGCTACCAATGATTGAGAACCGTCCGGGGCTGACGATTTTCAGCCACACCATGCTGATTCTGGGGATTATCGTCATCCTCTTCCCGCTGTACATCGCCTTTGTGGCCGCCACGTTGGACACTAAAGCCGTGTTTGAAACGCCGATGACGCTGATCCCCGGTGGTCATCTTTTTGAAAACATGGCGACCATCTGGACGCAGGGCGTGGGCGCGAATAGCGCGCCGTTCTGGCTGATGATGCTGAACAGCTTCATCATGGCGTTCGGCATCACGGTCGGCAAAATTGTGGTGTCGATGCTCTCTGCGTTCGCCATCGTTTGGTTCCGTTTTCCGCTGCGCAACCTGTTCTTCTGGATGATTTTTATCACCCTGATGCTGCCGGTTGAAGTGCGTATTTTCCCGACGGTCGAAGTGATCGCCAACCTGAAAATGCTCGACAGCTACGCGGGTCTAACGCTGCCGCTGATGGCGTCAGCAACGGCGACGTTTTTGTTCCGCCAGTTCTTTATGACGTTGCCGGACGAGCTGATTGAAGCGGCGCGAATCGACGGTGCGTCACCGATGCGCTTTTTCCGTGACATCGTGCTGCCGCTCTCCAAAACCAACCTTGCGGCGCTGTTCGTGATCACCTTTATCTACGGCTGGAACCAGTATCTGTGGCCGCTGCTGATTGTGCAGGACGTCAATCTCGGCACCGCCGTAGCGGGCATCAAAGGCATGATCGCCACGGGCGAAGGCACCACGCTCTGGAATCAGGTGATGGCGGCGATGCTGCTCACCCTCATCCCTCCGGTCGTTATCGTTTTAGCCATGCAGCGCGCGTTTGTGCGTGGCTTAGTGGACAGTGAGAAATAAGATGGCAGGACTTAAATTACAGGCAGTAACCAAAAGCTGGGATAACAAAACCCAGGTGATTCAACCGCTGACGCTCGACGTGGCGGATGGCGAATTTATTGTGATGGTTGGCCCGTCCGGCTGCGGAAAATCCACGCTGCTGCGCATGGTCGCCGGGCTTGAGCGCGTGACCAGCGGCGATATCTGGATTGACAGGCAGCGCGTCACGGAAATGGAGCCGAAAGATCGCGGCATCGCGATGGTGTTCCAGAACTACGCGCTGTATCCACACATGAGCGTGGAAGAGAACATGGCCTGGGGGCTGAAAATTCGTGGGATGGGCAAGGGCCACATCGAAGAGCGTGTCAAAGAGGCGGCGCGCATTCTGGAACTCGACGGCTTGCTGAAACGCCGTCCGCGCGAGTTGTCCGGCGGGCAGCGTCAGCGCGTGGCGATGGGGCGCGCTATCGTGCGCGATCCGGCGGTCTTCCTGTTCGATGAACCGCTCTCTAACCTCGACGCCAAACTGCGCGTGCAAATGCGCCTTGAGTTACAGCATTTGCATCGTCGCCTGAAAACCACCTCGCTGTACGTCACCCACGATCAGGTCGAAGCCATGACGCTGGCACAACGCGTGATGGTGATGAATAAAGGGATTGCGGAGCAAATCGGTACGCCGGTTGAAGTGTATGAAAAACCGGCCAGCCGCTTTGTGGCGAGCTTTATTGGCAGTCCGGCGATGAATTTGCTGGAAGGGCGCATCAGCCACGCGGGCACCCATTTCGAGCTTGAGAGCGGTATGGCGCTGCCGATCAACTGGTATTATCGCGGTTATGCCGGACGTAAAATGACGCTGGGTATCCGCCCGGAACATATTGCGTTAAGCTCGCAGGCGGACGGCGGCGTGCCGTTAGTCATGGACACGCTGGAGATGCTGGGAGCGGATAACCTGGCGCACGGGCGCTGGGGCGATCAAAAAATGGTGGTGCGTCTGGCCCATCAGGAACGCCCTAAAGCCGGCAGCACGCTCTGGCTGCATCTGCCCGAAAATCATCTGCACTTATTTGATGGCGAAACAGGACAACGCGTATGAGTCACTGGCCTTATCCTCACATCGTCGCCCATCGCGGCGGCGGTAAACTGGCACCGGAAAACACGCTGGCAGCGATTGACGTGGGTGCGCATTACGGTCATCGGATGATCGAGTTTGACGCTAAGCTGTCGCAAGACGGTGAAATCTTCCTGCTGCATGACGACAATCTGGAGCGAACCAGTAATGGCTGGGGCGTGGCGGGAGCGCTGCCGTGGCGCGATCTGCTGAAAGTGGACGCAGGCAGCTGGTACAGCAGTGACTTCAAAGGCGAACCGCTGCCGCTGCTGGCGGAAGTGGCGGATCGCTGTCGTCAGCACGGCATGATGGCCAACATTGAAATCAAACCGACCACCGGCAGCGGGCCGCTCACAGGAAAAGTGATTGCGCTGGCGGCGCGTGAAATGTGGGACGGGATGACGGCGCCGCTGCTGTCGTCGTTTGAAATCGACGCGCTGGAAGCAGCACTTGCGGCCGCACCGGAACTGCCGCGCGGTTTACTGCTGGATGAATGGCGTGACGACTGGCAGGCGCTGACCACGCGCTTAGCCTGCGTGTCGATTCATCTGAATCACAGGCTGCTGGATGAAGCGCGCGTAAAAATGCTGAAAGACGCCGGATTACACATTCTGGTTTATACCGTCAACAAACCCCAGCGCGCGGCAGAGCTGCTGCGCTGGGGCGTCGACTGCATCTGTACCGATGCCATCGACGTGATTGGTCCAGACTTTAATTCAGCGGCGGACTGAGTAATTCGCCGTTCTGGCGCTGCGGCAGCATATGCTGTTGCTGCGGCGCAACCCCTCCGCTATCACCCCCCAGAAGCGTTCCGGAACTCGGTCGTGGCGTGCTGTTGAGCATGCCGCCGTTGGCGTTCGGCAATGGCTGCTCACGCATCTGACCCTGCTGGATCCGCTGGGTATTGGTGTTCATCTGCGTTTGCAGATGCTGCTGCTGAAGCTGTGTTTGGGTTCTCAACTGTTGATTGAGCATCCCTTTTTGCTGCTGCTGTTGGTTCATCATCTCCGTCTGCATCCGCTGCTGACTCGGAATGACATACCCCGGTTGATTGGGGTTGTTCATCGTATTCAGTGGCTGTGGTTGTGCCAACGCAGCAAACGGGAGCAGCGCCGTAATAAGCAAAAGTCGTTTCATTATCTTTTCCTCCCTCTGAGGCTTCTCTTAAGTTTATCTCGATTCTGACACCACGATGATTTTTTAGGAGTTGTGAACCAGGCTTAAACGGGAATATGGATCCCATCACCTGGAGAATAACAATGATAAAACCAACGTTTTTGCGCTGGGTCGCTATCGCAGCGCTGATGGCGGGCGGCACGTTCACCGTGGCGGCAAATCCGCCTGCCGCACCGCCTGTCTCGTATGGCGTTGAAGAAGATGTATTTCATCCCGTTCGCGCGAAGCAGGGCATGGTGGCGTCGGTTGACGCGATGGCGACCCAAGTGGGCGTGGATATTCTCAAGCAGGGCGGTAATGCCGTGGATGCTGCGGTTGCCGTGGGTTATGCGCTGGCCGTGACCCATCCCCAGGCGGGGAATCTGGGCGGCGGCGGGTTTATGATGCTGCGCACCAAAGACGGGAAAACGACGGCGATCGATTTCCGCGAAATGGCACCGAACCAGGCTTCCCGCGATATGTTCCTCGACGATCAGGGCAACCCGGACAGTAAAAAATCGCTGACGTCACATCTGGCAACCGGCACGCCGGGCACGGTGGCAGGCTTCTCGCTGGCGCTGGAAAAATACGGCACGCTGCCGCTGAACAAAGTGGTGCAGCCTGCTATCAAGCTCGCGCGCGACGGTTTTGTGGTGAACGACGCCCTGGCGGACGACCTCAAAACCTATGGCAGTGAAGTCATTCCCAACCATGAAAACAGCAAAGCGATTTTCTGGAAAGACGGCGAGCCGCTGAAAAAGGGCGACAAGCTGGTGCAGAAAAATCTGGCGAAAAGCCTGGAGCTGATTGCTGAAAACGGCCCGGATGCGTTCTACAAAGGGGCGATTGCCGACCAAATCGCGGAAGAGATGCAAAAGAACGGCGGACTGATCACCAAAGCCGATCTGGCGGAATATAAAGCTATCGAGCGCGAGCCGATCAGCGGCGACTATCGCGGGTATCAGGTGTACTCAATGCCACCGCCGTCTTCTGGTGGGATCCACATCGTGCAGATCCTCAATATTCTTGAAAACTTCGATATGCACAAATTCGGCTTTGGTAGTGCCGATACGATGCAGGTGATGGCCGAAGCGGAGAAGTTTGCTTACGCGGATCGCTCGGAATATCTCGGCGATCCGGATTTCGTTAAAGTGCCGTGGCAGGCGCTGACTAACAAAGCGTATGCCAAATCGCTGGCGGATCAGATTGATATCAACAAGGCAAAACCGTCGAGCCAAATTCGTCCCGGCAAACTGGCGCCATACGAAAGTAACCAGACCACCCATTTCTCAGTGGTGGATAAAGACGGTAACGCGGTGGCGGTGACCTATACGCTCAATACCACCTTTGGCACCGGGATTGTGGCGGGTAATAGCGGCATTTTACTGAACAACGAAATGGATGATTTCTCGGCCAAACCGGGTGTACCGAACGTTTACGGACTGGTGGGCGGCGACGCCAATGCGGTCGGGCCGAAGAAGCGTCCGCTGTCGTCAATGTCCCCGACAATTGTGGTGAAAGACGGTAAAACCTGGCTGGTAACCGGTAGCCCTGGCGGCAGCCGTATTATCACCACGGTGCTGCAAATGGTGGTGAACAGCATTGATTTTGGTATGAACGTGGCGGAGGCGACTAACGCACCGCGTTTCCATCATCAGTGGCTGCCGGACGAACTGCGCGTGGAGAAGGGCTTTAGCCCGGATACCTTAAAACTGCTGGAGCAGCGCGGGCAGAAAATTGCGGTGAAAGAGGCGATGGGCAGCACCCAGAGCATTATGGTTGGGCCGGACGGTACGCTGTTTGGCGCATCCGATCCACGCACCGTCGATGATTTGACGGCAGGGTACTGATGTCTTCCCCTCTCGCCACAGGGGCGAGAGGGAAGTGCATGTCGGGCAATCCCCTCTCCCTGTGGGAGAGGGTGAGGGCAACAAACTACTTCATTCGCGCCATATAATACGCATCGACATACTCGCCGTTGCGCAGCGCAAACTTCTTGCCGGTGCCTTCAACTTCAAAGCCATATTTGCGGTACAGCGCCAGTGCGGCAGGGTTATCTGAAAATACCGTCAATTCAATACGTTCGATGCGCATCCAGTTGTCGCAAAGATTGATCATCTCACGCATTAACGCACTGCCTACGCCGCGCCCTTGCGCATGCGCTGCTACGCTGATGCCAAAGGTTGCCACATGGCTGCGCCGTGGACTGGCTTCTACCTGTAACGACAGGTCGCCGACGATTTTCTCATCAATGCAGGCCACCAGACGTCTTTGCCCGGGCTTAACAACCAGGCGCTCTTGCCACATTTCGAGAGAAGGATGAGGTAGCTGTAGCGTGTCATGATACACCCCCGGATGCATGTAATTCTGGCGTATGGCCGCGGCATCATTCGGTTCAGCGTGGCGTATCACTATCTCACTCATTCCTTTGTCCTCGTTAGGTTGATCTCCCTTTTAACATCATTGAGTTTGAAATTTGAGTCAACTCACTTTTTTGCAAAAAGTATTGGACAACTGCGAATGAGAATGATTATTATTGTCTCGCGTTCAGGAAGACCTCTACGGAAACCTGAAAGCACGACATTGCTCACATTGCTTCCAGTATTACTTTAGCCAGCTTCTAGCTGGCTTTTTTTTGTCTATTTTTCAGCCTGGCTTACGTGCCATTCTGCCGCCGGGAAGTGCTCGCAATCCTCGCGTACTGTGCATACGCTCCGGTTGTTGCGTGCTGGCTGTGAATAATCTGACTGCGCCACTCACGCCCGAGGGATGGGCTAAGTCAACGCTGGGGTGAAGGGAAAAGTTGCGCTATGGTAGACTCAGCAACCTTAAAAAGGACTGAGCCATGACGTTACATTGCGCATTTATTGGATTTGGTAAAAGCACCACCCGCTATCACCTTCCGTATGTTCTCAACCGTAAAAACAGCTGGCATGTGGCGCATATTTACCGCCGCAGCGCGAAGCCGGAAGAGCAGGCTCCGCAGTATTCACATATCCATTTCACCAGCGATCTGGATGAAGTGCTGGGCGATCCGCAGGTCAAACTGGTGATCGTCTGCACGCACGCCGACAGCCACTTTGATTACGCGAAACGCGCGCTGGAAGCGGGCAAAAACGTGCTGGTGGAAAAACCCTTTACCCCGACAATGGCTGAAGCTAAAGCGCTTTTCGCACTGGCAAAAAGCAAAGGGCTGACCGTAACGCCGTACCAGAATCGCCGCTTTGACTCTTGCTTCCTGACGGCGAAAAAAGCCATCGAGAGCGGCAAGCTGGGGGAGATTGTTGAAGTCGAAAGCCATTTTGATTACTTCCGCCCGATTGCTGAAACCAAGCCTGGTCTGCCGCAGGACGGGTCGTTTTACGGCCTTGGCGTGCATACCATGGACCAGATTATATCCCTGTTCGGCCGCCCGGATCACGTGGCTTACGACATCCGCAGCCTGCGTAATAAAGCCAACCCCGACGACACTTTCGAAGCGCAGCTGTTTTACGGCGATGTAAAAGCGATCGTCAAAACCAGTCATCTGGTGAAAATCGATTACCCAAAATTTATCGTTCACGGCACCAGGGGCTCGTTTCTCAAATACGGCATTGACCAGCAGGAAACCAGCCTGAAAGCCAATATCATGCCCGGCGAAACGGGTTTTGCCGCGGATGACTCCCTCGGCGTGATGGAGTACGTCAATGCCGACGGCGTGACGGTCAAAGAAGAGATTGCCCCGGAAATCGGCGACTATGGCCGCGTCTATGATGCGCTCTTTGAAACCATCACCAAAGGCACGCCAAATTACGTCAAGGAATCTGACGTTCTGACCAATCTGGAAATCCTTGAACGGGCGTTTGAGCAGGCCTCTCCTGCTACGGTAACCCTCGCGAAATAAGCAAAAGTGGCTCCTCTGGACTTGTTCATAATTTTTGAACAGAGGAGTCAATTTTCACCCACTATCATCCCAGCGCGAATACGTCCACACTTACTCCATCGAAACGAACTGGGGTGAAAAACAATGATCTTCTTACGCAAAGCTAACGAACGTGGTCACGCAAATCATGGCTGGCTGGACTCATGGCATACCTTCTCGTTTGCTGACTATTACGACCCGAATTTCATGGGCTTCTCGGCACTGCGCGTGATTAACGATGACGTGATTGACGCAGGCCAGGGCTTCGGCACTCACCCGCACAAAGACATGGAAATTTTGACCTATGTACTCGAAGGTGCCGTGGCGCACAAAGACAGCATGGGTAACGAAGAGCAGGTTCCGGCGGGTGAATTCCAGATCATGAGCGCAGGGACCGGTGTACGTCACTCGGAATACAACCCGAGCAAAACGGAAAAACTGCATCTGTATCAAATCTGGATCATTCCAGAAGAAACCGGTATTACGCCGCGCTACGAGCAGCGTCGCTTTGATGCAGAACAGGGCAAACAGCTGGTGCTCTCTCCCGATGCCCGCGATGGCTCGCTGAAAGTGCATCAGGATATGGAACTCTATCGCTGGGCGCTGGCGAAAAACGAACAATCTGTGCACCAGATTGCTGCGGAACGCCGCGTGTGGATCCAGGTCGTGAAAGGCGAGGTGAGCATTAACGGCACCAAAGCCACCACTGCCGATGGTCTGGCGATTTGGGATGAGCAGGCGCTATCCATTCATGCCGACAGTGAAAGTGAAATATTGCTTTTCGATCTGCCACCGGTCTGAAGACGCGTCATCCGTTAAGCCGCATCGTGGTTGGCTTAACTCGTAATCCCGGTCGCATTGATATGTACGCGATCGGGGTTTCACTGCATCGCCGCCTCGATGCAACTCGAATGATTAAATGTATTTTTTTGATAAAAGGCTAACCCTCACCATTTGACAGGGGAAGGTTGGCCTTTGTCCGTGATAAACTGAGAAAATCTCTCACTCAAGATTTCTCAGGACGATGAAAAAGAAAAGACCCGTACTTCAGGATGTAGCCGATCGCGTCGGTGTGACCAAAATGACGGTCAGCCGCTTTTTGCGTAACCCGGAACAGGTTTCCCTGGCGTTGCGTGGCAAGATTGCCGCTGCTCTCGATGAACTGGGTTATATCCCCAACCGCGCCCCCGATATTCTCTCCAATTCCACCAGCCGCGCGGTCGGTGTCCTGCTTCCTTCCCTGACCAACCAGGTTTTCGCCGAAGTGCTGCGCGGTATCGAAAGCGTCACCGATGCTTACGGTTATCAGACCATGCTTGCGCACTATGGGTACAAACCGGAACTGGAAGAAGAACGTCTTGAATCCATGCTTTCCTGGAACATCGACGGTCTGATTTTAACGGAACGTACTCACACCCCTCGCACGCTCAAAATGATTGAAGTCGCCGGGATTCCGGTCGTCGAGCTGATGGACAGCCAGTCTCCGTGTCTGGATATCGCCGTCGGATTCGATAACTTCGAGGCCGCCCGCCAGATGACCGCCGCCATTCTTGCGCGTGGGCATCGCCACGTCGCCTATCTTGGCGCACGTCTGGATGAACGTACTATCATCAAACAGAAGGGCTACGAGCAGGCCATGCTCGACGCGCATTTAACGCCGTACAGCGTGATGGTGGAGCAATCGTCTTCCTATTCGTCCGGTATTGAGCTGATGCGTCAGGCGCGTCGTGAATATCCGCAGCTCGATGGCATCTTCTGTACCAACGATGACCTGGCGGTTGGCGCTGCGTTTGAATGCCAGCGTTTGGGGCTGAAAATCCCTGATGACATCGCGATTGCCGGTTTCCATGGCCACGATATCGGCCAGGTGATGGAACCGCGACTGGCGAGCGTCCTGACACCGCGTGAACGCATGGGCCGCATTGGTGCGGAACGCCTGCTGGCGCGCATTCGGGGTGAAGTGGTGACGCCGAAAATGTTAGATTTAGGTTTCACCTTGTCACCAGGTGGATCAATTTAATCTGACAAGTTTGACCTGGCTCACACTTATTCACTTCACGCACGTTTGGATATTGCTTCTCTTTTGCCCCGGCAGGACAATGTTACCGATAACTGTTACCCGTAACAATTGACTGAGGGACTCCCTTTGAGCACGACGAATCTCGATCACCACGTTTATGTCCTGATGGGCGTTTCCGGTAGCGGTAAATCCGCCGTTGCCAGTGAAGTGGCGCATCAACTTCAGGCCGCATTTCTTGATGGCGACTTCCTTCATCCGCGCAGCAACATCACCAAAATGGCCGCTGGCGAGCCGTTGAATGATGACGACCGCAAGCCGTGGTTGCAGGCGTTGAATGATGCCGCGTTCGCCATGCAGCGCACCAATAAAGTGTCGCTGATTGTCTGCTCCGCGCTGAAAAAGACCTACCGCGATCTGCTGCGTGACGGCAATCCGAATCTCTCTTTCATCTATCTGAAAGGCGATTTCGAGGTGATTGAAAGCCGTCTGAAAGCGCGTAAAGGCCACTTCTTTAAAACTCAGATGCTGGTTACTCAGTTTGACGCGTTGCAGGAACCGGGCGCGGATGAAAGCGATGTCTTGATCGTGGATATCGATCAGCCGCTGGACGGTGTTGTTGCCAGCACCATCGAGGTCATTAATAAAAGGCAGTAAGTTTTGAGTACATTAACGTTAGTTTTGACAGCAGTTGGCTCCGTTTTGCTGCTGCTGTTTTTAGTGATGAAAGCGCGTATGCACGCCTTCGTTGCTTTGATGGTGGTTTCTATTGGTGCAGGTCTCTTTTCCGGCATGCCGCTCGACAAAATCGCAGCGACAATGGAAAAAGGGATGGGAGGCACGCTGGGTTTCCTGGCGATTGTGGTCGCGCTGGGCGCGATGTTTGGCAAGATTTTGCATGAAACGGGCGCGGTCGATCAGATTGCCGTCAAAATGCTCAAGTCCTTTGGTCACAGCCGCGCGCATTATGCGATTGGTCTGGCCGGTCTGATTTGCGCGCTGCCGCTGTTCTTCGAAGTGGCCGTGGTGCTGCTGATTAGCGTGGCGTTCTCGATGGCGCGTCATACCGGAACCAACCTCGTGAAGTTGGTGATCCCGCTGTTTGCGGGCGTGGCGGCCGCGGCGGCGTTCCTGCTGCCTGGGCCTGCGCCGATGCTGCTGGCGTCTCAGATGCACGCTGACTTTGGCTGGATGATCCTGATTGGCCTGTGTGCCGCAATCCCGGGGATGATTATCGCTGGGCCGCTGTGGGGCAATTTCATCAGCCGCTACGTTGAGCTGCACATCCCTGACGATATTACCGAGCCGCATCTTGGCGAAGGCAAAATGCCGTCCTTCGGTTTTAGCCTGGCGCTGATCCTGCTACCGCTGGTATTGGTAGGGCTGAAAACTATCGCTGCGCGCTTTGTGCCGGTCGGTTCCAGTACCTACGAATGGTTCGAGTTTATTGGCCATCCGTTCACCGCGATTCTGGTTGCCTGTCTGGTGGCGATTTATGGCCTGGCGATCCGTCAGGGCATGCCGAAAGACAGAGTCATGGAAATCTGCGGTGCCGCGCTGCAACCGGCGGGCATTATCCTGCTGGTAATTGGTGCGGGCGGCGTGTTCAAGCAGGTACTGGTGGATTCCGGCGTGGGTCCTGCACTGGGCGAAGCGCTGACCGGGATGGGCTTGCCGATTGCCGTGACCTGCTTCGTGCTGGCGGCCGCGGTGCGCATCATCCAGGGTTCCGCCACCGTGGCGTGTCTGACGGCCGTGGGCCTGGTGATGCCGGTGATTGAACAGCTGAACTACTCCGGCGCGCAGATGGCGGCACTGTCAATCTGTATCGCGGGCGGTTCGATTGTGGTCTCTCACGTGAATGACGCCGGCTTCTGGCTGTTCGGTAAATTTACCGGCGCGACCGAAGCGCAGACCCTGAAAACCTGGACGCTGATGGAGACTATCCTCGGCACGACAGGTGCGATTGTCGGGATGATTGCGTTTACGTTGTTGAGCTAAGGCATCGCAGGTAGAAAGAAAAGGACAACGTGAGTTGTCCTTTTTTGTTGCCCCTCACTCTGTGGGAGATAGAGAGGAGAGGGTATCGGGCCGCAGAGGTCGTATTTTTGTAGGGTGGTGGCTTTGCCTTTGTTGGTTTTCTCCCTCTCCCCGTGGGAGAGGGCAGGGGTGAGGGCATCAGAGCACACCATCCCTCTTTTTAAAGTAGCGCAACGCCCTCTTCAGTGCGCAACCAGCGCGGTGCTTTCAGCGTATCGCTGTAAAATCCCACCAAATCCTGCAGCAAATCGCCCGCCACCCTTTCTTCACGCTCTGACAGTGAGCGCGTTAACAGCAGCTGGGTTAAGAGCTGGCAATAACGCCCCAATTGATCGCTTTCAGGCTCAAAAACGGGCACGTCCAGCGGCAGGTCATCCACCGTCAGGCTTGCTTTTAAATGTTCAGGAACGGGTTCCAGCAGCGTTGGCTGAAGCAGGTCCAGACAGGCCGAAAGCCGTCCGCACAGCGCCATTTTTTGTGCCGGGTCTTCGCATTCCACTATCACTTCAGCAAACCTTTCGCAGTTGTCTGCCAGCGCGGTGAAATCGGTGTTGCTATCGAATGGGACGGTAAATAAAGAATGAGAAAAGCTAAGGGTAGTCGTCATATGACAGCCTCTGATGAGATTAATTGACCACCACAGAAGGGACCAACCTTGCTGGTGGTGGACTGAACGGAGTTGGTCCTACCGGCCTCATCAGCTACCGGCGCGTCTTGCGACGCCACCGTCCAGCCCACCATTGAGGTGTAGCTGTCCACGCAATAAAAACGAGTTTTATCGCGGATGAGGATGACAGGGGACCAACCCCGACGCCTGATTTTGCAGGCGTGGCGAGAAGATACTGCTTTGCTGATTGGCTGGCAAGAGAGGCGCTGGAAGCACGCTCGCAGAACCTGAAATTAAACCTTAGCGATACAAAAGCCCAGGGGGACGACAGACTTTCAGCGATGGCCTGGGTCCGGCTGTAAATCGCTGAGTCGTTGACCAAAGGCCGGGGCGAGGCGCATGGATGCGCCGAGAGGGCGTGACCTGCATGGATGCAGGATCGCGCCTGACCCGAAGCCGAAGGGAATAAGACGAAGGTAT
>NZ_JBVYHQ010000009.1:0-111152 GCF_056032945.1 Lelliottia sp. RD5
CTCTTTTTTGCCCAAAAGCACGTTAAAGTGCGAGTTTTTCGAGCGTTTCAAAGCCGTAACGCTGTAAAACGGGTAAAAGTTGCTCAGTCTCAGAAGTTAACGCCATACAAAAGGCAATGTTCTTATCACTGGATTTAGCATCTGGCGCTTCATGTTCCAGCAACCAGGCTGTCCGTCGGGCGATTGCCGCACCGGAATCCACAAGACGCGTCCCCTCCGGCAACACCTCCAGTAGCTCATCCTGTAATAGAGGGAAATGCGTGCAGCCCAGCACAACCGTATCAGGCGGTTCAGCCATGCGAAGCCATGGGCCGAGAATGCGTCGCAGCTCTTCCAGCGAAACGGGTTCACCGTGCAGCTTCGCTTCGGCCATTTCCACCAGCTCAGCTGAGCCTAACATTGCAATCTTGCATTCGTTGGCAAAGCGTTCAATGAGCTCACGCGTATAAGGACGCTTCACCGTTCCGCGCGTCGCTAATAACCCAACGATGCCATTCGCCGTCAGACGCGCAGCAGGCTTAATCGCCGGAACGACGCCCACAACCGGGAACGGGAATTTTTCACGTAATGAAGGAAGAGAAACGGTACTCGCCGTGTTGCAGGCAATGACGGCTAACGCTAAGGGGTAGCGCGCCTGAACTGCTGTGACGATTTCAACCACACGTTCGACAATAAAGTCTTCGCTCTTTTCCCCATACGGAAAGGCGACATTATCGAAAGCATAGATGTAATGAAGATCCGGCAGAAGATGCCGAATCTCATCGTAGACCGAAAGCCCACCGACGCCGGAGTCAAACACCAGCACGGTGGGACGTGGATCAGAAGGTGTAGCTGCCAGACAAGGTGTATTCCCGTCCTGCAGTTTCGTAGCCATAAACTGTCTCGTAATCTTTATCGAACAGGTTGGCTATTTTACCACGAACTGTGAGATGTGAGGTGACAGGATATGAAACTGCGAGATCCCACAAGCTTACGCCCCCCATTTGTACACGTTCAGTGGTGAAGGTATTGGGATCGACGGCCACATCATAACGCGTGCCGAGATAGCGATACGCCAGATTCCAGTCGAAATCCCATACCTGCGTATCCAACTGGTATTTCACCTGTTGCTTAGAACGACGGGCAAGCACCTGATTGGTTGTGGCATTGCGCGGGTCAACATAATCATAAGAGATCTGATGACCGACAGGGCCGGTATCAAACTGTGCCGTGGCTTCAACCCCTTCGATACGCGCTTTATCAACGTTATAAGGACGATTTCTGTTGCCAAAGCCAATTAAGTTATCAACGTCATTACGATAAGCGCTGATGCGCCAGGTCACCGGACCTGTCAGCCCTTCAAAACCACCTTCCCACTGTTCACTCTCTTCTGGCTTAAGATCCGGATTGCCATAATCTGCACTGTGGATCTGGCTCATCGTTGGTGCTTTATACGCTGTACCGTAAGAGCCGATGATGCGATAGCCATCAACAAACTCCCACGCCGCACTGGTCTGCCAGGTGCTGTGGTTACCGAAGTTAGAGTTATCATCATGACGCGCTGCCGCTTCCAGCGTGACGCTATCAAACTGCTGCATCGCCGAAAGGAAAACGCCGGTGTTGTGCTGTTTGAAGCCTTGATCAAGAAGACCCGTACCCGCCTGCGTCTGCTGCTTCTGCCAGTCCACACCCGCACCGATGTTGCCGTGACCTACGGTAAAGGTGTTCATCCATTGCGTGGTGTATTGCTTCACGTCATCCATAGTAGAAGAGGCGGCATAGCGACCTTTACTCGGATCGTAGTTCTGGTCTTTACTGCGACCGTAGCCCGCCACCAGCTGCGTCTGATAAATGCCCTGCTTGTAACGCAGCCCGGTATCCCAGTTCTGGCTGTATAACTGACGCGTATCCGGCGTGCCGGTAAAATTGAAATTATTGTCGTAGCTATCATACCCGTCGTATGCCGTGCGGTTGTCATAGCCAAAACCGCGAACGAAACCACTCAGGCTGTCGTTAATCTGCTGTTCGATAGACCCGTACAGCGACTTACTCATAAAGCCATCGCGATCCGGCTGACGCGGCGCATCCTGCGCATCAATATCAAAACCTCGGGTATAGGTATAGTTTCCTGCCATCGTGATTTTGGTTTTATCCAGCACCTGCTGGAATGAACCATCGTAAGACTGATAGCCCTTCGAGCCGACACTCGCGGTAATGTCCGCGCCAGGCTTATCACGCCCAGTAATAATGTTAATCACGCCGCCAATCGCATCAGAACCGTACAGCGCAGAACGCGGGCCGCGAATGTACTCGATACGTTGAATGAGGGACGTTGGGATTTGACTCAGATCGGCAACATTGCTGATTCCGGCATTATTTAGCGGAATACCATCGATAAGCACCAGAACGTGACGGGATTCGGTTCCACGAATAAAGGTTGACGCGTTTGCCCCCATTCCGCCGCTTTGCGCAATATCTACGCCAGGTAAACGCTGCATGACTTCGACGACGCTTTTTGCCTGCCAGCGCTCAATATCTTCACGCGTTACAACAGAAGTCGGTGCCAGAACGGTATTTGCCGGTTGTTCAAAACGGTTTGCTGTGACCACCAATGAGTCAGCGCTATCCTGCGCCCAGCCCGAAAATGCCGTGACGGAAAGCGCCGTCATCAGCGATACTTTTTTAATCATTTTTAAAGCATCCACAATATAAGAAGGATGCCGCAGGCGTCATCTATAGCACGCGATGATGAAACCAGATGCGACGTAATTCCGGCAGGTCTTCGGGCTTGGTGGCGTTTTACGGATGACGACTTCCCATTTTCACAGTGTCTACAACATTCATCCCGCCAGTCTTTACCGCTGCGCGTCAGCTCCAGATTTGCACTGGATTCCCTTTTCACTTACATGAGACCGGAAACAGAATGCTACAATTAGAAACGTATGGATGTCCAGACAGCTATGCAGGATTAAATCTGGACATCCCCTGTACAGTGCTTACAATCCCCGCGAAATTCTTTACCACTCAGGATGCATGATGACACCCGAACACCTCCCGACAGAACAGTACGACGCGCAGCTGGCAGAGAAAGTTGTCCGTCTGCAAAGTATGATGACGCCTTTTGCCGCGCCCGTTCCCGAGGTGTTTCGTTCTCCTGTCAGCCATTACCGCATGCGTGCTGAGTTCCGTATCTGGCATGACGGCGACGACCTGTATCACATCATTTTCGATCAGCAGACCAAGTCCCGTATCCGCGTAAACAGTTTCCCGGCAGCCAGCGAATTAATTAACCAATTAATGACGCTGATGATTGAAGGGGTACGCAATAACACCCAGTTGCGCCATAAACTGTTCCAGATTGATTACCTGACCACCCAAAGCAATCAGGCTATCGTCTCGATGCTGTATCACAAAAAGCTGGACGACGAATGGCGCAAAGAAGCCGAAGTCCTGCGCGATGCGCTGCGGGCGCAGAATATCAACGTCCATCTGATTGGCCGCGCGACTAAAACTAAAATCATGCTCGATCAGGACTACGTGGATGAGCGCCTGCCGGTGGCCGGTAAAGAGATGATTTATCGCCAGGTCGAAAACAGCTTCACCCAGCCGAATGCGGCCATGAATGTGCAAATGCTGGAGTGGGCGCTGAGTGCAACGGAAGGGTCAAAAGGCGATCTGCTGGAGTTGTACTGCGGTAACGGCAACTTCTCGCTGGCGCTGGCGCGAAACTTTGAGCGCGTACTGGCAACCGAAATCGCCAAGCCGTCTGTCGCTTCCGCGCAATACAATATTGCGGCCAACCATATCGATAACGTGCAGATCATTCGTATGGCGGCAGAAGAGTTTACGCAGGCAATGAACGGTGAGCGCGAATTCAACCGTTTGCAGGGTATCGATTTGAAGAGTTACCAGTGCGAGACGATTTTCGTCGATCCCCCGCGCAGCGGGCTGGACAGCGAAACCGAAAAGATGGTGCAGGCGTATCCGCGTATTTTGTACATTTCCTGCAACCCGGAAACGCTGTGCAAGAATCTGGAAACATTAAGCCAGACGCACAAGGTTGAACGTCTGGCGCTGTTCGATCAGTTCCCCTACACGCACCATATGGAATGCGGCGTACTGTTAACGTTGAAATAACGCCATTATTCAGGAAGCTGGTGCTTACGGTGACGCATTTTGATGCCAATCCAGAACACCAGCGCCACAGACAGCACGGCGGGCAGGAAATTCGAGCCGATATCCGGATACTCCGCGCGCACAACGGTGCTATACAGCAGGACACCCAGAATAAAGAACGCCGCCGCCAGGCCCGGTAAACCTACCGGCATGGTGCGGTTTTGATAGCGTTGATGCAGACAGTAAACCGTCAGGACCAACGCGATCATCGGGAAAATCGAAAACGGCACAATCGAGCTGAACACCGCTGCAAACGTACCATTAATAGATAAGCCAGCGATCAATGCCAGCAACAACGTACCTTTATCCTGACCTGACTGTTTCATTACTCACCCTTCGTCGATTTGATGCGCCGACCTTTCTTGTTCACGGCGATACCAGTAATAAGCGCCTT
The DNA here is from genome assembly GCF_056032945.1 of Lelliottia sp. RD5. Taxonomy (NCBI): domain Bacteria; kingdom Pseudomonadati; phylum Pseudomonadota; class Gammaproteobacteria; order Enterobacterales; family Enterobacteriaceae; genus Lelliottia; species Lelliottia sp. RD5. The sequence continues at coordinate 4,550 of NZ_JBVYHQ010000009.1, forward strand.
TGGAAATCATCCGCAGTTGCAAGACCAGTCGCTCTTCGAGTTGTTTGCGTTGTTCAACGCCCACATCCAGTGCTTCGGCACCCGCACTGAAAACAATGGTCACCATCGCCTCGGCCTGCGCTTCCGTGAAGGCACGTGGCATATGGTTTTCGAGTTCCAGATAGTCGGCAAGTTCCGCGATAAAATGCTGAATTTCTCGCACTACAGCGGCACGGAAAGCCGCCGACGTTCCCGAACGTTCCCGTAATAACAGGCGGAATGCGTTAGGGTTGTTGCCAATAAATTCCATAAAAGTAGAGACCGAAGTGCGGATCACGCTGCCACCTTTGGCAATACGCTGACGCGCCTGGCGCATGAGCTGGCGCAGCATTAAGCCGCTCTCATCCACCATGGTCAGGCCCAGTTCATCCACATCACGGAAATGACGATAGAAAGACGTTGGCGCAATCCCGGCCTCGCGTGCGACTTCGCGCAGGCTTAAACTGGCAAAGCTTCGCTCAGCGCTCAGTTGACTGAATGCCGCTTCCACCAGCGAACGCCGGGTTTTCTCTTTTTGTTGTGCTCTTACGCCCATCACAATAGTTGAATCCTTCCAAAGGCCTTAAGGCACTATACCAGAGAATAAAATTAATCTGTTTGCACAGCTTTGTGAATGATTGTTTACGCGAGGTTTGTGCTCCACAGCCCGAAAAGAGCACAACGATAATTGGGTTATCCCGCTAATGATGTTACTATTCTGTTGCTTTTATGTATAAGAACAGGTAAGCCTTGCCATGTCACATTCCTACGATTACGACGCAATAGTTATTGGTTCCGGCCCCGGCGGCGAAGGCGCTGCTATGGGTCTGGTTAAACAGGGAGCCAGAGTAGCGGTCATTGAGCGCTACCATAATGTTGGCGGCGGTTGTACCCACTGGGGCACCATCCCTTCTAAAGCCCTCCGCCACGCCGTTAGCCGCATTATCGAATTTAACCAAAACCCTCTTTACAGCGACCACTCCCGTCTTCTTCGTTCCTCTTTTGCCGACATCCTCAACCATGCTGATACCGTGATTAATCAGCAGACGCGGATGCGCCAGGGGTTTTACGAACGCAACCACTGCGAAATCCTGCAGGGTGACGCGCACTTTGTTGACGAGCATACCCTGGCGCTAAAATGTCACGATGGTTCCGTCGAGACCATTACCGCCGAGAAATTCGTCATCGCCTGCGGTTCACGCCCCTATCATCCGGACGACGTCGATTTTTCACATCCGCGCGTTTATGACAGCGACTCTATTTTGAGCCTGCATCATGAGCCACGCCATGTGCTGATCTACGGCGCGGGGGTCATTGGCTGCGAATACGCCTCCATTTTCCGTGGGATGGAAGTCAAAGTTGATTTGATTAACACCCGCGACCGCCTGCTGGCGTTTCTCGATCAAGAGATGTCCGATTCGCTCTCGTACCACTTCTGGAACAGCGGTGTGGTGATTCGCCACAACGAAGAGTACGAAAGAATCGAGCCCTGCGACGATGGCGTGATTATGCATCTGAAGTCTGGCAAAAAGCTGAAAGCCGATTGCCTGCTGTACGCGAATGGCCGTACCGGTAACACCGATTCGCTGGCGCTGGAAAACATTGGCCTTGCCACCGACAGTCGCGGCCAGTTAAAGGTCAACAGCATGTACCAGACGGCGCTGCCGCATATTTACGCAGTAGGCGATGTGATTGGGTATCCGAGTCTGGCATCCGCCGCTTACGATCAGGGGCGCATCGCGGCTCAGGCGTTGGTGAAAGGTGAAGCCACCGCCCATCTGATTGAAGATATTCCAACCGGCATTTACACCATTCCAGAAATCAGCTCTGTGGGTAAAACCGAACAGCAGCTGACGTCGATGAAAGTGCCGTACGAGGTCGGTCGCGCGCAGTTTAAACATCTGGCGCGGGCACAAATCGTGGGAATGAGCGTGGGGACGCTGAAGATTTTGTTCCATCGCGAGACGAAAGAGATCCTCGGCATTCACTGCTTCGGTGAACGTGCGGCGGAAATCATTCATATCGGTCAGGCAATCATGGAGCAAAAAGGTGGCGGTAACACGATCGAGTACTTCGTTAACACCACCTTTAACTACCCGACGATGGCAGAAGCCTATCGGGTAGCGGCGCTAAACGGCTTAAACCGCCTGTTTTAACGCGTCGTCAAAATGGCCATCCATCGAACTGCGGATGGCCTCTGCTAGCTGCTCATAGCGGCTGCGCAGGGGCGATCCCGGACGATAAACCAGGCCAACTGTACGACGCGGTTCCGGCTTAATGCACGGCAGATAAACCACACCATCGCGGCGACGCTCGCGCGGTACGGCCAGCGCAGGCAGCAGCGTAATACCACTTCCCGCCGCCACCATATTACGCAGCGTTTCCAGACTGGTTGCGCGGAAATGGGTATCTTCCTCAGCACCCGCCTCAAAGCAGAACCCCATCGCCTGATCGCGCAGGCAGTGACCGTCTTCCAGCATCAACAGCTTTTCACCTGCCAGATCGCCCATCGGTACGCGATCGCGATTGGCCCACGGGTGATCTTCGTAGATCGCCAGCATCATCGGCTCATCAAACAGCGGCACCTCAATAAACGCTTCGCTCTCTTTAACCAGCGCCAGGATCGCGCAGTCGAGCTTGCCGCTGTCGAGCTGGGCCAGCAATTGATGTGTCTGCGCTTCGTGCAGATACATTTCGAGTTTCGGGAAGGTCTGATGCAGCATCGGAATGATGAGCGGCAGGAGATACGGGCCAACGGTCGGGATCAGGCCAATATGAAGCGGACCGGACATCGCCTCGCCCTGCTGGCTCGCCATTTCCTTGAGCACTTTGACCTCGCGCAATACGGTGCGCGCCTGATCCACCAGCAACAAACCGGCCTGAGTGAACAGCACTTTACGGCTGGTGCGCTCCAGCAGCATAACGCCCAGCTCATCTTCCAGCTTGCGGATCTGACCGCTCAGCGTGGGCTGACTAACGTGGCAGGAATCTGCCGCGCGGCGAAAATGTCGGTGCTCAGCGAGTGCAACCAGGTATTCAAGATCACGAATATTCATTATTCATCCTCTATCGCCATGATAGTTCATGGCGATAGATAGCATAGCAACGAACGATTATCCCTATCAAGCACTCTGTTGAATAATACACCACATAGACGAGGCGGCACGTGTTTGACCCTTGACGTCCCCGCCGAGTCACACGAGTTTATCCCTGACTCGAACAACTAAAGCCAACGTGAACTTTTGCGGACCCTGTGGTCCGCTTTTTTTTTGCGTAAAAAAGCCCGGCTTTTAACCAGGCTGCCTATTCTTCCCTCACCTGGCCCTCTCCCAAAGAGAGGAGACAGCTCGCGCCTTTCACCATGGAAGAGGCTCGGGTTGAGACAAGGTAAAAGCAAAATGGCAACCGACGTTGCCATTTTTAGTATTTACTCCCCCTCCAATGGGAGAGGGCCGGGGTTGAGACAAGGTAAAAGCAAAATGGCAACTGACGTTGCCATTTTTAGTGTTTACTCCCTCTCCTGTGGGAGAGGGCCGGGGTGAGGGCATCAGCCCGCACAAATCTTAAACAAGACGCCCTTTCGCATCCGCAATCGCCTGCGCGACCTGTTTCGGTGACACGCCACCTTTCGCCGCGCGCTTATCCAGACAGGATTGCAGCGAAAGAATCGGGTACACGTCATCGCCTATCACGGCACTAAATTTCTGCAAATCGGCCAGCGTCAGATCTTCCAGCGGTTTGCCCTGACGAATCGCCTCTACCACGGCTTCGCCCACAATATGGTGCGCCTCGCGGAACGGTACGCCCTTGGCGACCAGATAATCCGCCAGTTCGGTGGAGTTCGCATAGCCCTGCTGCGCCGCTTCCTGACAACGTGGACGTTTCACCTGAATGCCGTCCAGCACCAGCGCGCCCATATGCAGGCAATCCAGCCAGGTGTCGAGCGCATCGAACAGCCCTTCTTTGTCTTCCTGCATATCTTTGTTGTAGGCCAACGGCAGACCTTTCAGAGTCATCATCATGCCCGTCAGCGCCCCCTGCACACGGCCACACTTACCGCGGATCAGCTCCAGCGCGTCCGGGTTTTTCTTCTGCGGCATCAATGAAGAGCCAGAGGTGACACGATCGGACAGCTCCACAAAACCGGCTTCACCGGAGTTGAAGAAAATCAGATCTTCGGCAAAGCGCGACAAATGCACCATGCCGATAGAGGCGTTCGACAGCAATTCCAGGACGTGGTCACGATCCGACACGCTGTCCAGACTGTTGCGGGTCGCAGAGGCAAAACCTAACCAGCCTGCCAGCTGTTCGCGATCGATTTCATAGGCGGTACCGGCCAGCGCACCGCTGCCCAGCGGGCTAACGTCCAGACGCTTCAGCGTATCCTGCAAACGGCTTTCATCACGCGCCAGCATCTCGACATACGCCAGAGACCAGTGAGCAAACGTAACCGGCTGCGCGCGCTGCAGGTGGGTATAACCCGGCATCACTGCATCCTGATTGTTTTGCGCAGTTTCAACCAGCGCATTCTGCAGCTGACGGTTCGCCGACAGCAGCTCCACGATAGTGTCTTTACACCACAGCTTCAGGTCTGTCGCCACCTGGTCGTTACGACTACGCCCGGTGTGCAGTTTTTTACCCAGTTGACCCACTTTGTCGATCAGCTTGCCTTCCACCCAGCTGTGAATATCTTCCGCGTCGCTTTCGAGGATTTGCTGCGGATTCAGGCGCACTTCTTCCAGAAGGTTGTTTAGCGCCTCTTCGAGCTGTAATTGCTCATCAGCGCTTAATACACCAACGGTGACCAGCGCTTTGGACCAGGCCACAGAGCCGACGATATCTTGTTCGGCCAGGCGGTAGTCGAAGCGCAAAGAGTCGTTGAACTGTTTGAACCGTTGATCCGCTGCCTGTGTAAAACGCCCACCCCAAAGTGCCATAACATGCTTCCTTAAATTCGTTTAGAGATACCCTCTGATGAGGGGAAAAATGCTTACGCCAGAATACGTGTGCCAATCGGCGTGCCGTTAAACAGCGCCGGGAGTTGTTCCGCGTGACGCCATGAGGCAATGTCCACCGGACGGCCCAGGGTGCGCGCAGCGTCCAGCGCCGCGTTCACTTTCACAATCATGCCATCCGTAATGATGCCCTGAGAAATCAGCTGCTCCGCTTTTGCCGCTGTCATCTCGGCGATGCGCTGGCCTTTACCGTCCAGAATGCCGCTCACGTCGGAAAGCAGAATCAGGTCAGCGCCCAGCGTGGCGGCCAGCGCCGTTGCGGCCTGATCGGCGTTCACGTTCATCAGTTGCCCTTCTTCGGTTACCCCGATAGAGCTCACCACTGGCAAGAAACCGCCTTCCAGCAGCGTATTAATCAGCTTAGGCGAACCCGGCTGCGCCAGTCCAACGTGGCCCAACTCTTCGTCGAGCTGCGTCACTTTTACGCTGTCGCCATCGCCGAGGTACAGGCCGACCGACGCGATATGATGTTTCTTCGCCCATGACAGCAGCGTTTTGTTCGCCGTTCCCGCCAGCGCACCGGTGATGATGTCAATCTGATCGGCAGGCGTCACGCGCAGACCGTTCTTCTTTTTCACCGGCAGGTTGAGGCCTTTCATCAGCTCATCCACCACGCAGCCGCCGCCGTGCACAATCACCAGCGGACGTTGATGGGATTCGCGATAATCAACCAGCGCGCTAAACAGACGCTCCAGCGCTTCTTCGCTGTCCAGCAATACGCCACCGAGTTTGATAATTAATGGATTCATCATCACACCTTAAATAAGAGACTGGGTTTCAGCGTAGCCAAAACGAATATTTGCGCACTGCACAGCCTGAGCGGCAGCGCCTTTAAGAAGGTTATCTTCCGCCGCAACCACAATCAGATGCTCGCCCTGAACGGCAAAGCCGATGTCGCAGAACGGCAGACCGACCACATTTTTCAGCGCTGGCAGCACGTTGTCATACAGGCGGACCAGCGGTTTATTGGCATAGGCCTGCGTAAAGGCTTCAGAAATCTGGTCTTTGGTCACGCCCGGCTTCAGACGACAGGTAATGGTTTCCAGAATCCCGCGCGGGAAATTGCCCAGATGTGGTGTGAAAATCACCTCTGCGCCCAGATGCGTGGTGATCTCCGGATGATGACGGTGGTTGAACACGCCATACGGTTGCAGACTCACTTCGCAGAAACTATTGGCAATCGCCGCCTTGCGCCCGGCACCGCTCACGCCGCTGGTGGCGTTGATCACCGGCCACTGATTGAGATCCAGCAGGTCAGCTTCGATCAGCGGTTTAAGCGAAAGCTGCGCCGCCGTCGGATAACAACCCGGAACAGCGATCAGATTGGCTTCTTTTATCTTGTCGTCATTCCACTCCGCCAGGCCGTAGACCGCCTGCTCAAGCAGATCGGTATGCTGGTGAGTGAAACCGTAATATTTTTCGTAGAACGCACTGTCGTTTACGCGGAACGCGCCGGAGAGGTCAAACACCACGCAACCCGCCGCCAAAAACTGCGGGGCCAGATCGTGGCTGACTTCGTGCGCCGTGGCCAGAAACACCACGTCCACACCACCAACAAACTCACTGATATCGGACATCGGCTGCAACGGGAGATCGACGATTCCCTTAAGTTGCGGATGCAAATCGGAAATTAACTTTCCCGCATCATTGCTTTGCGCTGAGACAGTCAAAGCGGTTATGGTCATATGAGGATGGCGATTCACGTAGCTTACAAGCTCTGCGCCCGCATAACCGCTAGCGCCCACAATCAGCGTATTCAACATCGGGTTCCTTTACGATCAACGTTAGTGTATTTTTATTCACATTTAGTGCATGAATATTGATACTATCACGACCTAAGGTATGTCAACAATGAAAATGAATTTACCACCCTTTATCGAGATTTACCGCGCCCTGATTGCCACGCCGTCCATCAGTGCGACCGAAGAAGCGCTCGACCAGAGCAATGAGTCTTTAATCAATATGCTGGCTGGATGGTTTAGCGATCTCGGCTTTAAGGTGGAAGTTCAACCCGTTCCAGGAACCCGTCATAAATTTAACCTGCTGGCCAGTGCCGGACAGGGTGCAGGCGGCCTTTTACTGGCTGGCCATACGGACACCGTGCCCTTCGATGATGGGCGCTGGACGCGCGATCCTTTCACGCTCACCGAGCATGACGGCAAGCTTTACGGTCTGGGTACCGCCGACATGAAAGGCTTTTTTGCCTTTATTCTCGATGCGCTGCGTGACGTTGATGTGAAGACGCTTAAAAAACCGCTATACATTCTGGCGACCGCCGACGAAGAAACCAGCATGGCGGGCGCGCGCTATTTCTCGGAAAACACCGCCATTCGCCCGGACTGCGCGATCATTGGCGAACCAACTTCACTGCAACCGATTCGGGCGCATAAAGGCCATATTTCCACAGCGGTGCGCGTGTTGGGCCAGTCAGGCCACTCCAGCGATCCGGCACGCGGCGTCAATGCCATTGAGCTGATGCACGACGCCATTGGCCGCATCATGGTGCTGCGCGACGCCCTGAAAGAACGCTTCCACCACGATTCCTTCACCGTGCCATATCCCACGCTCAATCTCGGTAGCCTGCACGGCGGCGATGCCTCTAACCGCATCTGCGCCTGCTGCGAATTGCACATGGATATTCGCCCGCTGCCAGGCATGACGCTCGACGATCTCAATGGCTTACTGAGCGAAGCGCTGGCCCCGGTAAGTGAACGCTGGCCTGGCCGTCTGACCATTTTCGATCTGCATCCGCCAATTCCAGGTTACGAATGCCCGCCGGATCATCAATTGGTGCAAGTGGTTGAGAAACTGCTCGGCGAGAAAACGGACGTGGTGAACTACTGCACCGAAGCACCGTTTATCCAGACGCTGTGCCCGACGCTGGTGCTGGGTCCGGGCTCCATCAATCAGGCCCACCAGCCGGATGAATACCTGGAAACGCGCTTTATTAAGCCCACTCGCGAGTTAATTACGCAGGTTGTGCATCACTTCTGCTGGCATTAACAACACGCTTTCCAAAGGGGTGAGCGCGTAAAAAACAGCGCCGAGCTATCCCCTCTCCCGGTGGGAGAGGGTCAGGTGAGGACGACATAACGCATGATCCCCATCACATTCCCATAAGCATCTCTTATCTGACGCGAAGCGAATTAAATTTCGTAAATTACCTGCATTTATTCGTTTGCTGAACCGTTTTCGCAGCAATTGACGACAGGGGTTTTACGTGGCTTTATAAAGGACAACTGAAAAATTATGTCCGAGAGATTTCAAGCTGCGGCAAGGCGGCAACGAGCGCATCTTCGGGAACTTACATAAGTAAGTGACCTGAGTGGGTGAGAGCAGCCAAAACGGCTGCGGTTTGAAAGATGCAGGGCATTTACAAAAATGATGGGGTGTCTGGGTTTATATGAACGAACAATATTCCGCGTTGCGTAGTAATGTCAGTATGCTCGGCAAAGTGCTGGGAGATACCATCAAGGATGCGCTAGGAGAGACTATTCTCGACCGCGTCGAAACAATCCGTAAGCTGTCCAAATCCTCCCGTGCAGGAAATGAAGCCAATCGTCAGGAGCTGCTCACCACGCTGCAAAACCTGTCAAATGATGAGCTTCTGCCCGTGGCGCGTGCGTTCAGCCAGTTCCTGAATCTGGCTAACACCGCCGAGCAATACCACAGCATTTCGCCAAAAGGCGAAGGTGCCAGCAACCCGGAAGTGATTGCCCGTACGCTCAGAAAACTCAAAGACCAGCCTGAACTGAACGAAGAGACCATCAAAAAAGCGGTTGAATCCCTCTCGCTGGAGCTGGTGCTGACTGCACACCCGACCGAAATCACCCGCCGTACGCTGATTCACAAAATGGGCGAAGTGAATAGCTGTCTCAAGCAGTTAGACAACAAAGACATCGTCGATTACGAACGTAACCAGCTGATGCGCCGCCTGCGCCAGCTGATCGCCCAGTCCTGGCACACCGATGAAATTCGCAAATATCGCCCAAGCCCGGTTGATGAAGCCAAATGGGGTTTTGCGGTTGTCGAAAACAGCCTGTGGGAAGGCGTGCCGAACTACCTGCGCGAATTAAACGAACAGCTGGAAGAGAACCTTGGCTATCGCCTGCCGGTGGATTTTGTTCCGGTGCGTTTCACCTCCTGGATGGGTGGCGACCGCGACGGTAACCCCAATGTCACCGCCGAAATCACCCGCCATGTGCTGTTGCTCAGCCGCTGGAAAGCCACCGACCTGTTCCTGAAAGATATTCAGATCCTGATTTCTGAGCTGTCGATGGTTGAAGCCACGCCAGAACTGCTCGACCAAGTCGGCGAAGCCGGTGCAACCGAACCGTACCGCTTCTTGTTAAAAGGCCTGCGCGGCCAGCTGATGGCGACCCAAGCCTGGCTGGAAGCACGTTTGAAAGGCCAGCGCCTGCCAAAACCCGCAGGGCTGCTGAGTCAAAACGAACAGCTCTGGGACCCGCTTTACGCCTGCTATAAATCACTGCAAGCGTGCGGCATGGGCATCATCGCCAACGGTGAACTGCTCGACACCCTGCGCCGCGTGAAGTGTTTTGGCGTGCCTTTAGTGCGCATTGACGTGCGTCAGGAAAGCACCCGCCATACCGAAGCGCTGGGCGAGTTGACCCGTTATCTTGGCATTGGCGATTACGAAAGCTGGTCAGAAGCCGACAAACAGGCGTTCCTGATCCGCGAATTGAATTCCAAACGTCCACTTCTGCCACGCAGCTGGGAACCAAGCGAAGAAACCAGCGAAGTCCTCAACACCTGTAAAGCGATCGTCGATGCGCCAAAAGGATCGGTCGCGGCCTATGTGATCTCCATGGCTAAAACGCCGTCTGACGTGCTGGCCGTTCATTTGCTGTTGAAAGAAGCCGGTATCAGCTTTGCGCTGCCTGTCGCGCCGCTGTTTGAAACCCTCGACGACCTGAATAATGCCAACGACGTGATGACCCAGTTGCTGAACATCGACTGGTATCGCGGCTTTATCCAGGGCAAACAGATGGTGATGATTGGCTATTCCGACTCCGCAAAAGACGCGGGCGTGATGGCGGCATCCTGGGCGCAGTACCAGGCACAAGATGCGCTGATCAAAACCTGCGAAAAAGCCGGGATCGAATTAACGCTGTTCCACGGACGCGGCGGTTCTATCGGTCGCGGCGGTGCACCGGCTCATGCCGCACTGCTCTCTCAGCCCCCGGGCAGCCTGAAAGGCGGTTTGCGCGTCACCGAGCAGGGCGAGATGATTCGCTTTAAATACGGTCTGCCAGAAGTGACAATCAGCAGCCTGTCGCTCTACACCAGCGCGATTCTGGAAGCTAACCTGCTGCCACCGCCGGAGCCGAAGGACGCATGGCGTCACATCATGGATGAGCTGTCGGATATCTCCTGCGACTTGTACCGTGGCTACGTGCGCGAAAACAAAGACTTCGTACCTTATTTCCGCTCGGCCACGCCTGAGCAGGAACTGGGCAAACTGCCGCTGGGTTCTCGTCCGGCTAAACGCCGTCCGACCGGCGGTGTGGAATCCCTGCGCGCGATTCCGTGGATCTTCGCCTGGACGCAAAACCGCCTGATGCTGCCCGCCTGGCTGGGTGCCGGTGCAGCGCTGCAAAAAGTGGTGGAAGACGGTAAGCAGACTGAGCTTGAGACGATGTGCCGCGACTGGCCGTTCTTCTCCACGCGCCTGGGTATGCTGGAGATGGTGTTCTCCAAAGTCGACCTGTGGCTGGCGGAATACTACGATCAGCGTCTGGTGAAACCCGAACTGTGGGCGTTAGGTAAAGAGCTGCGCGACCTGCTCGAAAGCGACATCAAAATTGTTCTGGATATCGCTAACGACTCCCATCTGATGGCTGATTTGCCGTGGATTGCCGAATCCATCCAGTTGCGAAATATCTACACCGACCCGCTAAACGTTCTGCAGGCTGAGCTGCTGCATCGCTCGCGCAAGGCCGAAGAAGAAGGCAAAGAGGCGGACCCACGCGTCGAACAGGCGCTGATGGTGACGATTGCGGGCGTTGCGGCAGGCATGCGTAACACCGGCTAACGGTTTTCCGAATCAAAAGGTCACACAGGGTGTGGCCTTTTTTTTGCCCAAAAATCCCCCACCTTAGATTTAGCGCAACAAATGCCAGCTACTGTGGCGGTAAAGTCACAATAGTGACGTTCGAGCACGACGGGAAAAACGCGTTTAGTAACCTCAACCTCTATGGGAGAAATGTTATGGACCGTATCATTCAATCACCGGGCAAATACATTCAGGGTGCAGATGCCCTCACTCGACTCGGCGACTATCTCAAACCGCTGGCAAAACGCTGGCTGGTTGTCGGGGATAAGTTTGTTTTAGGCTTTGCGGAAGAAACCTTGCGCCAAAGCTTCAAACAGGCAGAACTGCACGTCGAAATCGCGCCATTTGGCGGCGAATGTTCACAAAATGAGATCGACCGTCTGCGCAAGCTGGCCAAAGGCGCTGACTGTCAGGCCGTGCTGGGTATTGGCGGCGGTAAAACGCTCGATACCGCCAAAGCATTAGCGCATTTTATGGATGTACCGGTGGCCATCGCGCCAACCATTGCCTCTACGGATGCACCGTGCAGCGCCCTTTCAGTCATCTACACCGACAGCGGCGAGTTCGATCATTACCTTATGCTCCCGCACAATCCCAATATGGTTATCGTCGATACCAAAATCGTGGCGGGTGCGCCTGCGCGTCTTTTGGCCGCAGGGATTGGCGATGCGCTGGCGACCTGGTTTGAGGCGCGCGCCTGCTCACGCAGCGGTGCCACTACCATGGCCGGAGGCAAATGCACGCAGGCAGCTCTCGCGCTGGCGGAGCTTTGCTATAACACGCTGATTGAAGAGGGAGAAAAGGCGATGCTGGCAGCGGAACAGCATGTCGTCACGCCGGCCCTTGAGCGCGTCGTCGAAGCCAATACCTACCTCAGCGGCGTGGGCTTTGAGAGTGGTGGACTGGCCGCAGCCCACGCGATACACAATGGGCTGACGGCGATTCCGGATGCGCACCATTACTATCACGGTGAAAAAGTTGCGTTCGGCACGCTCACCCAACTGGTGCTGGAAAACGCGCCGGTAGAAGAGATCGAAACGGTTGCCGCACTGTGTCACAGCGTTGGGCTGCCCATCACCCTGGCACAGCTGGGTATTAAAGAAGATGTTCCTGCCAAGATGCGTCTGGTGGCAAAAACCGCCTGCGCGGAAGGCGAAACCATTCACAATATGCCGGGCGGCGTGACGCCAGATGAGGTATATGCAGCGCTGCTGGTCGCCGATCAGTATGGTCAGCGTTGCCTGCATGAGTGGGAATAACGTCTGACATAAAAAATCCCCGCCGAGGCGGGGATTTTTATTTATGACTGATGCCTGATTACTTCACATCAAAACGATCCAGATTCATCACTTTGGTCCATGCCGCGACAAAATCTTTGACGAACTTCTCGCTGGCATCCTGACTGGCATAAACCTCCGCCAGCGCACGCAGAACCGCATTTGAACCAAACACCAGATCGGCACGCGTTGCGGTGTATTTCACCTCACCGCTCGCACGATCGCTGCCCGCAAACAGTTCATTGGATTCGTCGGTGGCTTTCCACTGGGTGCCCATATCCAACAGATTCACAAAGAAATCGGTGGTCAGCACACCCACGCGATCGGTGAACACGCCGTTCTGGCTGCCATCAAAGTTGGCTCCCAGCGCGCGCATTCCCCCGACCAGCGCGGTCAGTTCTGGCGCGGTAAGCGTCAGCTGCTGCGCTTTATCAATCAGCAGCGATTCCGTTGTCGAGACATCAACCTGAGCGCGATAGTTGCGGAAACCATCTGCAACTGGCTCAAGGAGATTAAACATCTCGATATCAGTCTGATCCTGACGCGCATCCACGCGGCCCGGGGTAAACGGCACGGTGATGTAAACCCCCGCCGCTTTTGCCGCCTGCTCAACGCCGACGACGCCCGCCAGCACGATGATATCGGCGAGCGATGCTTTGTTGGTTGTGCGTTGAATCGCTTCCAGCGTTGGTAAGACGCGTACCGCGGCGGCGTTAACATCCCAGTCGCGCTGCGGAGCCAGAGCCAGACGCGCGCCGTTGGCACCACCGCGTTTGTCACCGCCACGGAAGGTGGACGCAGACGCCCAGGCAACCGACACCAGCTCGCTAACGGAAAGCCCGGACGCCACAATTTCCGCTTTCAGACTCGCAATATCTTCTTGAGACGGATTGAACACCGCCTGCGGCAGCGGGTCCTGCCAGATCAGATCTTCTTTCGGCACTTCAGGACCGATGTAACGTGCTTTTGGCCCCATATCTCGGTGCGTCAGTTTGTACCAGGCCCGCGCGAATGCTTCGTTAAACGCCTGCGGATCGTTCAGGAAGCGACGAGAAATTTTCTCGAACTCTGGGTCGAAACGCAGCGTCAGGTCGGTCACCAGCATGGTCGGTTTGCGTTTTTTCGCCGGGTCGAACGGATCGGGAATAATTTCCGGCGCGTCAACGGCTTCAAACTGGATCGCGCCTGCCGGGCTGCGGGTCTGTACCCACTCGTATTTGAACAGGTTTTCGAAGAAGTAATTACTCCACTGGGTTGGCGTCTGTGACCAGACGACTTCCAGACCGGAGGTGATTGCATCTGCACCCACGCCCGTTCCGTGGGTGCTGGCCCAGCCCAGGCCCTGAGATTCAATCAACGCCCCTTCCGGATCGACACCCACATGCGTGGCCGCCGCTGCACCGTGCGTTTTGCCGAGCGTATGTCCGCCCGCAATCAGCGCGACGGTCTCTTCATCGTTCATGCCCATGTTGCCGAACGTCGCGCGAATCGCTGCGGCGGCCGACAGCGGCTCACCGCTGGCGTTTGGCCCTTCCGGATTGACGTAAATCAGCCCCATTTCGGTAGCGGCCAACGGACGCTTCGCCAGTGATTCAGGATCGCGATGGGTCAGCCAGGCTTTTTCATCGCCCCAGTTAACGTCCATATCTGGCTCCCAGACATCTTCGCGCCCGGCACCAAAGCCAAACGTACGGAAGCCTGAATTTTCCAGCGCCACGTTCCCCGCCAGGATATACAGATCGGCCCAGGAGATTTTCTGCCCGTATTTTTGTTTAACAGGCCACAGCAGACGACGCGCTTTGTCGAGGCTCACGTTATCTGGCCATGCATTCAGAGGAGCAAAACGCTGCTGACCGCGACCGGCACCGCCACGACCATCCACGGAACGGTAAGTCCCTGCGCCGTGCCATGCCATACGAATAAACAGACCCACATAGCTGCCCCAGTCGGCAGGCCACCAGGATTGAGAATCGGTCAGGAGAGCTTTGATATCGCCTTTCAGAGCGGAATAGTCGAGTTTGCTGAATTCTTTGCGGTAGTCGAAGTCTTCACCCAAAGGGTTCGAACGGTTGGAATGTTGGTTTAAGAGTTCAACGCGCAGCTGCTTGGGCCACCAGTCGCGACTGCCTGTCCCCGCGCCTGCGCTCTGATCAGACCCTCCATGGTGAAAAGGACACTTGCCGCTGGATGACGAATTATTGGTCTCTTCTGACATGCTCATCTTTATACTCCGTTGATCGTATTTCCCTTAAGATATACACCGAAGCCAGATAGGTATAATTGAGATAACCCACAGATTCGATAGTTATTACCGTTTAAATTACCCTGTAAAATGTAAGCTTTTATAGTGGATCGGTAAAAATGCCGTCAGGCTGGAGAAGGGCGGAAGGTCAGATAAGCAAAAACCCTCCGAAGAGGGTTATGAGATTACAGTCCAGGGCGAACGCCGAGGGTGTGGCAGATGGCGTAACTCATCTCGGCGCGGTTTAGCGTGTAGAAGTGGAAATCCTTCACCCCTTCACGGCTCAAAATTTTCACCATGTCCATCGCGATATTCGCGCCCACCAGCTTGCGGGTTTCGGCGTCGTCATCGAGCCCTTCGTACATTTTCTGCATCCACAGCGGAATGCGCACGTTGGTCATGTCTGCAAACTTCTTAGCCTGCCTGAAGTTCGAGACCGGCAGGATGCCCGGAATAATTTCCAGGTCGATTCCAGCGTTAACACAGCGGTCACGAAAACGCAGATAGCTTTCGACGTCGAAGAAAAACTGGGTAATCGCGCGGTTGGCACCGGCATCGACTTTGCGTTTCAGGTTGAGCAGATCGGCCTGGGCGCTTTTCGCTTCCGGATGCACTTCCGGATACGCAGCGACGGAGATATCAAAATCGCCCACGTCCTTGAGTAACGCGACCAGATCGGTGGCGTACATTTCCGGTTTTCCGCTGCCCGGCGGCAAATCACCGCGCAGGGCGACGATGTGGCGAATCCCGTTATTCCAGTAATCCTGGGCGATAGCGCGCAGTTCATCGCGAGTCGCATCCACACAGGTCAAATGCGGTGCGGCTTCAAGCCCGGTACGGTCCTTAATGCCCTTGATAATGCTGTGCGTACGGTCGCGCTCGCCAGAGTTTGCCCCGTAGGTGACGGAGACAAATTTCGGCTTCAGGCTGCTCAGGCGATCGATAGAGCTCCATAGGGTTTGCTCCATTTCACTGGTGCGCGGCGGAAAGAATTCAAAAGAGACGTTAATCTGGCCCTGCACTTCAGCCAGGCTCTGATTCAGGGCTTCCCGCTGGTTGGCGTGAAAAAAGCTCATACCTTACCTCATCAATCGCGTGATAATTATTGCTCGTTATAAACATCTATCCATTTAGACGTCTGGATGTAAAAATGACGGAAAACGCGAATGCCGTCAACTGAAATAATCAGTCATAACGGTGAGGAATGTTCAGGCAAGATGAAAGATGTTCATGATGGCGGGGAAAGAGTGCGGTTTGATGCCCTCACCCCGGCCCTCTCCCACAGGGAGAGGGGGGGAAGACAACCCTTTCGCCGCATTGCGATGAGGGAGGAAAAAATCCTTTCGCCGTATTGTGATGAGGCAGAAAACAATCCTTTCACCGCATTGCGATGAGGGAGAAAACAGTCCGTTCGCCGCGTAAGGAACAGGGAGAAAACAGTCCCTCTTATTTGCGGAGACTGGGAGAAGACCGCCCCGAACGATTCCCTCTCCCGTGGGAGAGGGTTAGGGTGAGGGCATCAAACGATGCAGAGCAAAAACTACAGCAGTTGCGCCAGACGATTAATATCCGACTGAATGGCACCGGCAGTCACATCACGCCCCGCGCCTGGCCCACGAATCACCAGCGGATTATCGCGATACCAGCGGCTTTCGATGGCAAAGACGTTATCGCATGGCAGTAGCGCCGCCAGCGGATGCTCCGGACGCACCGCTTCCACACCCACGCGGGCTTTACCGTTGGCATCAAAACGCGCCACGTAGCGCAGCACCAGCCCCATCTCTTGCGCGGCCTCCAGACGTTGCACCATCTGGTCGTTCAGCTCATCACCGTTCTCAAAGAAGTGATCGACTGACCCCTCTTCGCAGCCCGCAGGAACTAACGATTCCACACGCACCTGGCCCGGCTCGATATCGTAACCCGCCTCACGCGCCAGAATCACCAGCTTGCGCATCACGTCTTTCCCGGCCAGATCGACGCGCGGATCGGGCTCGGTCAGCCCCTGCTGCCACGCCTGATCGACCAGGTCGGTGAACGGCACCGTGCCGTCGAACTGCAGGAACAGCCACGAAAGTGTCCCGGAGAAAATCCCGCTGATCGCTAAAATGCTGTCGCCACTGTCAATCAGATCCCGCACCGTATGGTTAACCGGCAAGCCTGCGCCTACGGTGGCGTTATACAGCCAGTGACGCCCGGTTTTTTCAAACGCATCGTGAATCTGACGGTATTTATCGGTACTGCTGGCACCCGCCAGTTTATTCGCGCTGATGACATGGAAACCGTGGCTGGCGAAATCCAGATACTGGTCGGCAAGCTGTTCGCTGGCCGTAACATCCAGCACCACTAAATCGTCGTACGGGTGCGCACGCATCCACAGGAACAGCGACTCTTCATCCTGTTCAACGGCTTCGTCATTGAAGAATGCGAGCGCGCGGCTGGCGTCCAGCCCTTCGTAATTGAGCAGGCTGCGGCGACTGTCCACAACGCCTGCCAGTACAAATTCAAATCCGGTACGCGCCGACAGCGTCGTTTGCTCGCGAGCGAACAGCTCCAGCCAGCGGGAACCGATATTACCTTTACCAAACAGCACCAGACCGATACGTTTTTCCGCGCGGAACAGCGTGGTGTGCAGGCCTTGAATCAGACTCTCGGTTGGCCCCTTACGCAGCACGGCAACCAGGCTGATGCCCTCCTCCGACTGCCAGGTAAATTCGACCGGCTGACCTTTCAACTGTTGCCAGAAACGGTGGCAATGCAGCGGGTTACGCGAGACACCCGCGCCGACCATCGCCACCAGTGCCAGGCCCTGACGCAGACGGAGTTCGCCCGGCAAACCAGCTTCATCCAGCGTTTTGAGCGCGCTGTCGGCCACTTCCGCGGTATAGCAGAATTGCAGTAAATGACGATCGCTGTGCACGCCAACCGCCAGCGGACGCACCTGCGCACGCTTGAGAATTAAATCAATATCTTTATGCGCCAGCTTGACGTCCTGGCCCGCCGGCACCTGGAACTCAATCAGGCAAATATCATCGTGACTGGTGACAATACGTGCGCCCGTACCCGACGCCAGAACGCGTTCGATGCGCGTGGAACCCTGATCCGGCGTGTAGCTGCAGCGCAGTTGCAAATCAATATCGCTTCCGGAAACCGGCTGCAGCGTACGCGCGTGCAGAACCGGAGCCGCGAGACGTGCCAGCTCGCTGGCTTCGTCCAGACGCAGCAGCGGCAGCAGACAGGCATCTTTGACTTTGCGGGGATCGGCACTGTAGACGCCGGCCACATCGCTCCAGATGGTGACGCGAGACGCTCCCGCCAGTGCACCGATTTGCGTGGCGGAATAGTCAGAGCCGTTACGGCCCAACAGCACGGTTTCACCCGCGTTGCTGCGGCTGATAAAGCCGGTGACAACGATACGTTTACCCGGATGCTGCACCAAAAGCTGTTGCAGCAGCGGATAAGATAACCCTTCGTCGACCTGCGGCTGCGCAGCGCGTTCGGCGCGCAGGAAATCGCGTGCGTCCAGCCAGGCGGCCTCGAGACCTTGCTGTTCCAGCACTGCGGCCATCAGGCGCGCAGACCAGACTTCACCGTGGCCGACCACTTCAGCGTAAACCGCATCGTTAATGCCGCTGTCCAGCAGCGCCGCAAGGCGCTCCAGATCGTGAACAAAAGCGCTGATCAGCCCGTCAGCCGCTTGCGCGGGCAGCAGGCCGGAAATCAAATCGCTCTGATAACGGCGTAACGTTTGTTGAACCTGATGCGCAGAAAGACGATCCGTCTGGCTCAGTTTGAGCCAGCTAATCAACTGGTTGGTAGTGCTGCCCGCCGCCGAGACAACCATCATGTCGCCCGGCATCGAATACTCCGCCATGATCCCTGCAACACGCAGGTAACATTTCACATCAGCAAGACTACTACCACCAAACTTATGCAGTTGACGACCCTTCGCCCCTGCCTGCGCTATCACACTCATGATTACCCCTTGGCTGCGACCTGGAAGGCATTTTCCAGATCGGCAATTAAATCTTCACAGTCTTCAATACCGGTTGAGATGCGAAGCAGCGTCTCAGAAATTCCGGCTGCGGCACGCGCTTCTGGCGCCATGCCTGCGTGTGTCATTGTTGCGGCGTGGGAGATCAAGCTTTCAACTCCCCCTAAGGATTCCGCCAGCGTAAACAGTGACAACGCACTCAGGAAGCGACGCAGCGTTTGCTCATCGCCGTCCAGTTCAAAACTTAACATCGCGCCAAAGCCTTTCTGCTGGCGCGCGGCAATCTCGTGGCCCTGGTTTTCCGGCAGCGACGGGTGATACAGCTTTTTCACCAGCGGCTGGTTTTTCAGGAAATCGACAATCGCCTGGGCATTGCGTTGTGCCACTTCCATACGTGGCGACAGCGTGCGGATGCCGCGCAGCAGCAAATAGCTGTCGAACGCACCCGCAGTCACGCCAATGTTATTGGCCCACCATGCCAGCTCGGTGACAATCTCCGGATCTTTTGCAATCACCACGCCAGCGACCACGTCAGAGTGACCGTTCAAATATTTAGTGCATGAATGCAATACCAGGTCCGCACCCAGGGAAAGTGGGTTCTGAAGCGCCGGACTGAGGAACGTATTATCCACTACACTTATCGCTCCCGCATCCCTTGCGAGCTGACAAATTTTCGCGATATCGACAACACGCAATAACGGGTTACTTGGGCTTTCCACCAAAACGAGCTTAGGTTTTTCGGCAAGTGCTTGTTTTAGCGCCTGTTCGTCATTTTGATCGACAAAGAGCACGCGATAACAGCCGCGTTTTGCCAGGCTATCAAAAAGTCGGTAGCTGCCACCGTAACAGTCGTGCGGGGCCAGCAATAAATCGCCAGGTTTCAGGAATACCGTAGTCACCAGATGAATGGCCGACATACCGGTATTGGTCAGGACCGCGCCTGCGCCGCCTTCGAGCTCTGCCAAGGCGCGCTGGGTAACGTCACGCGTCGGGTTGCCACGACGTGAATAGTCATGCGCACGAGGTTCATTAAATCCGGTGAAATTATAGGTACTGGAAAGATGAATCGGCGGGACAACGCAGCCGTACTGCTCGTCATCATTCAATCCGCTACGCACTGCGATCGTGGCCTGTTTACGCGTCATGGTGAAGGCTTCCTGGCTAATGAGGTGAAAAGTCAGGCACCAGAGTAAACACTGAACTTATGGACGTCAATACATCTGGACATCTAAACTTCTTTGCGTATAGATTGAGCAATGCGAGAATAGCCGTTAAAATGACATGCTTTAGTGCACGGCTCGGGCGCAATATCCGTGTCACGGTATCGTCCTTACGGTAAACTACGCGAGATTACGGTATAAAGCCCCATATAATCTATGGCTTTATGCCCTTATAAATGACAGAGAGGATTAAAGGTATCTCATGGCTGAATGGAGCGGCGAATATATCAGCCCATACGCTGAGCACGGTAAGAAGAGTGAGCAAGTAAAAAAAATTACGGTTTCCATTCCTCTGAAGGTGTTAAAGATCCTCACCGATGAACGCACGCGTCGTCAGGTGAACAACCTGCGTCACGCGACAAACAGCGAACTGCTCTGCGAAGCATTTTTGCATGCGTTTACTGGCCAACCCCTGCCGAATGATGAAGACCTGCGCAAAGAGCGTAGCGATGAAATTCCGGAAGCGGCGAAAGTGATTATGCGTGAACTGGGTATCGACCCGGATACGTGGGAATACTGATTTGCAGATACAAAAAAAGCGCCTTTCGGCGCTTTTTTTTCGGGTAGCTTATTTAGCGCCCGGGATGCTGAAACGCTTGTTGAAGCGGTCAACACGGCCACCGGTTGCAACATCACGCTGCTTACCAGTGTAGAACGGGTGGCATTGACCGCACACGTCCAGGTTCAGATCGTGACCCACTGTAGAGCGGATTTTGATCGCGTTACCGCAAGAGCAGTTTGCAGTAATAAAATCGTATTTCGGGTGAATATCTTTTTTCATGGGGAGAACCTCAGTTAAGGCCGCGTCGCTCTTCCAGCCCTAACGCCAGACACCACGCGATGTTGATAGTAAATTCTTTGGCGTAAAGTTACACCAAAGGCGGCGAATCATACAGAATCCATTCGATGGATGCAAACTGATCAGCACGTCTATAGCATCTAATGTGTATACTAACGCGCCACTTTTCAAGTCAGGAAGATTCGATGCCCGTTGCTCACGTTGCCCTGCCCGTTCCGCTTCCCCGCACCTTTGACTATTTGCTGCCCGACAGCATGAGCGCCAAAGCGGGCTGTCGCGTAACCGTGCCGTTTGGCAAGCAACAGCGCGTCGGCGTAGTGGTGTCGGTGAGCAACCAAAGCGAGTTGCCGATCAATGAATTAAAAGCGGTGGTCGATGTGCTCGACGTTGAGCCGGTTTACTCCGCAAGTGTCTGGCGACTGCTGCTGTGGACGGCGGATTATTATCACCACCCGATTGGCGATGTGCTGTTTCACGCGTTGCCGATTTTGCTGCGTCAGGGTAAAAGCGCCAGCCATGCCCCGACGTGGTACTGGTTTGCGACGGAAGAGGGCCAAGCCGTCGATATCAACAGCCTGAAACGATCGCCGAAACAGCAGCAGGCGCTGGCCGCGCTGCGCCAGGGCAGAATCTGGCGTCATCAGGTTGAAGAGCTGGAATTTAACGACGCAGCGCTGCAGGCGTTGCGCAAAAAAGGGCTGAGCGAGCTTGCCAGCGAATCTCCTGCGCTGGTGGACTGGCGCGACGGTTTTAGCGTGGCGGGCGAGCGACTGCGTCTCAACACGGAACAAGCGACCGCCGTTGGCGCGATTCACAGCGCGTCTGACCGTTTTTCCGCCTGGTTGTTAGCGGGCGTGACCGGTTCCGGTAAGACCGAAGTTTATCTGAGCGTACTCGAAAACGCGCTCACACAGGGTAAACAAGCGCTGGTGATGGTGCCTGAGATCGGCCTGACGCCGCAGACAATCGCCCGTTTTCGCGAACGTTTTAACGCCCCGGTAGAAGTACTCCATTCCGGTTTAAACGATACCGAACGCCTGAACGTCTGGCTGAAAGCCAAAAATGGCGAGGCGGCGATTGTGATTGGTACCCGCTCGTCGCTGTTTACGCCATTTAAAAATCTGGGCGTCATCGTGATCGACGAAGAACACGACAGTTCCTATAAACAGCAGGAAGGCTGGCGCTATCACGCCCGCGACCTGGCCGTTTACCGTGCGCACAGCGAACAAATCCCGATTATTCTTGGCTCGGCAACGCCCGCTCTGGAAACGCTGCACAACGTGCGCCAGCGGAAATACCATATGCTACGCCTGACCCGCCGCGCGGGTAATGCGCGCCCGGCCATTCAACATGTGCTGGATCTGAAAGGTCAGCAGGTACAGGCCGGATTAGCGCCCGCGTTAATCACTCGCATGCGCCAGCATTTGCAGGCTGATAATCAGGTGATTCTGTTCCTGAATCGCCGTGGATTCGCTCCGACGCTGCTGTGCCACGACTGCGGCTGGATAGCAGAGTGCCCGCGCTGCGATCATTACTACACGCTGCACCAGGCACAGCATCATTTGCGCTGCCACCATTGCGACAGCCAGCGCCCGGTGCCGCGCCAGTGCCCGTCGTGCGGCTCTACGCATATGGTTCCGGTCGGTCTTGGCACCGAGCAGCTCGAACAGGCGCTGGCACCGTTTTTCCCCGGCGTACCGCTTTCGCGTATTGACCGCGACACCACCAGCCGTAAAGGGGCTCTGGAGCAGCAGCTGGCTGAGGTTCATCGCGGCGGGGCGCGCATTCTGATTGGTACGCAGATGCTGGCAAAAGGGCACCACTTCCCCGACGTCACCCTGGTGGCGCTGCTTGACGTCGATGGCGCGCTGTTTTCTGCCGATTTCCGTTCCGCTGAACGTTTCGCCCAGCTTTACACGCAAGTGGCCGGGCGTGCCGGTCGCGCGGGTAAGCAGGGTGAAGTGGTATTGCAAACGCATCACCCTGAACACCCACTGCTGCAAACGTTGCTCCATAAAGGCTATGACGCGTTTGCCGAGCAGGCGCTGGCCGAGCGCCAGACCATGCAACTTCCGCCGTGGACCAGCCACGTGATTATTCGCGCGGAAGATCATAACAATCAGCAGGCACCGCTGTTTTTGCAGCAGTTACGTAATCTGTTGCAGGCCAGTCCGCTGGTGGATAATCAGCTGTGGATTTTAGGCCCCGTTCCGGCGCTGGCGCCTAAACGCGGTGGCCGTTATCGCTGGCAAATTTTACTTCAGCACCCTTCTCGCGTGCGTTTACAACATGTAATTAGTGGCACGTTGGCGCTCATCAACACGTTGCCAGAAGCGCGAAAAGTGAAGTGGGTTCTGGATGTCGACCCTATCGAAGGGTAGAAACGATGCGAGAGGGATCGAAAAATCAAACGCCCCTCACACTTTTTATGAAAATTCTGTAACCGCTTCCATTCACTATCTGTAAAAATGAATCAGTCAGTAGTTGGTGGTCCTGCGAGGAGAAGACGTTGAAGTCCAGGAAAGAGGTTGCCCCGGCGACCATGAAAGACGTTGCCCAGAAAGCCAAAGTGTCCACGGCAACGGTGTCCCGCGCGTTAATGAACCCGGATAAAGTCTCTCAGACGACGCGTAATCGCGTCGAGCAGGCGGCGCTGGAAGTGGGCTATTTACCTCAGGCGATGGGCCGTAACCTCAAGCGTAACGAATCGCGGACCATCCTGGTAATTGTGCCGGACATTTGCGATCCCTTCTTCAGCGAAATCATTCGCGGCATCGAAGTGACGGCCGCCGCACAGGGTTATCTGGTGCTGATTGGCGATTGCGCGCATCAGAATCAGCAAGAAAAAACCTTTATCGACCTCATCATCACCAAGCAGATCGACGGTATGCTGCTGCTCGGGTCGCGTTTGCCGTTTGATGCCAGCATTGAAGAGCAACGCAACCTGCCGCCTATGGTGATGGCGAATGAATTTGCACCTGAGCTTAAACTGCCGACGGTCCATATTGATAATCTGACCGCCGCGTTTAACGCCGTGAACTATCTTCAGGATTTGGGACATAAGCGCATTGGCTGTATCGCCGGGCCAGAAGAGATGCCGCTGTGCCATTATCGCCTGCAGGGCTACGTTCAGGCATTGCGCCGCGCAGGCGTGACGGTCGATCCGCATTACATCGCGCGCGGTGATTTCACGCTTGAAGCCGGAGGCCTGGCGCTCGAGCAATTACTGGCGCAGCCTGTGCCGCCAACGGCCGTTTTCTGCCACAGCGACGTGATGGCACTGGGCGCGTTGTCGTATGCCAAACGCCGGGGCCTGCGCGTGCCGCAAGATTTGTCGATTATCGGGTTCGATAATATTTCCCTTTCCGAGTTTTGCGATCCTCCCCTCTCGACCGTCGCGCAACCGCGCTATGATATTGGACGCGAGGCCATGCTGTTGCTGCTTGATCAACTGCATGGGCAAACCGTCAGCAGCGGCTCGCGGTTACTGGATTGCGAACTTATTATTCGGGGCTCTACACAGGCGCTTACTTAAAGTAAACGGCTTTAAGACTCCCTCATCTGGTCAAAGGCCCGCCGCTTAAGTAACATGGCGGGCTGACGAATGCATAAATACAGCGAAACGATAGTGGCACAACGAGATTATGTACGTCGCGGCCAGCCGGCACCTTCGCGACGCAAAAAGAGCACCTCACGGAGCAAGAAAAGTAACCTGCCCTCCGTCTCGCCCGCTATGGTCGCGATAGCCGCGGCTGTGCTCGTGGCCTTTATCGGCGGTTTATACTTTATTACTCACCACAAAAAAGAAGAGTCTGAAGCGCTTCAGGGCAACAAAGTGGCCGGTAATGGCCTGCCGCCAAAACCTGAAGAGCGTTGGCGCTATATCAAAGAGCTGGAAAGCCGCCAGCCAGGCGTGCGTGCGCCGACGGAGCCTTCTGCCGGTGGTGAAGTGAAAAATGCCGATCAGCTTACGAATGAGCAACGCCAGCTTCTGGCGCAGATGCAGGCCGATATGCGTCAGCAGCCAACGCAGCTGACCGAAGTCCCGTGGAACGAACAAACGCCACAGCAGCGCCAGCAAACGCTGCAACGCCAGCGTCAGGCACAGCAACAAGTTCAGCAACAGCAGTTGACGCAAACGCAGCCGGTACAGCAACCACGCACGCAGCCGCGTGTGACCGAACAACCGTATCAGCAGCCGCAGCAGCAAACGCGTACCGTGCAGACTCAGCCTGCCCAACAGCCGCGGCAGGCACCGGTGCAACAGCAGAAACAAACCGCATCAGCGCAGCCGTATCAGGATCTGCTGCAAACGCCAGCGCATAACACCGCGCAGCAGCCAAAAGCGCAGCCACAGCAGAGCGCACCGGTTACGCAGCAAACTGAAGCGCCGAAACAAACGGCCGAGAAGAAAGACGATCGTCGCTGGATGGTTCAGTGCGGATCGTTCAAAGGTGCAGACCAGGCAGAAACCGTGCGCGCGCAGTTGGCCTTCGAAGGTTTTGATTCACGCGTGACCACCAACGGTGGCTGGAATCGCGTTGTGATCGGCCCGGTGAAGGGTAAAGAAAATGCAGACGGCACCATTAGCCGCCTGAAAATTGCCGGCCACACAAACTGCATTCGACTCGCCTCCGGGGGTTGAAACCCCAAAAATCCCCCCCATCTATCATTCTATTCAGCCCTGAGTATCAGCTCAGGGCATCTGTTTCGAATTTGTAACCAGGGGGTCTGCTCGTGACAACAATAGTAAGTGTACGCCGTAACGGCCATGTGGTAATCGCCGGTGATGGCCAGGCCACGCTGGGTAATACCGTCATGAAAGGCAACGTGAAAAAAGTGCGCCGCCTGTATAACGACAAAGTGATCGCCGGTTTTGCGGGCGGTACCGCTGACGCCTTCACGCTCTTCGAACTGTTTGAACGCAAGCTTGAAATGCACCAGGGCCACCTGGTCAAAGCGGCCGTTGAGCTGGCGAAAGACTGGCGCACCGACCGCATGCTGCGCAAGCTCGAAGCGCTGCTGGCCGTCGCGGATGAAAACGCCTCTCTGATTATCACCGGGAACGGTGACGTCATTCAGCCAGAAAATGATTTGATTGCTATCGGCTCCGGCGGTCCTTACGCCCAGGCCGCTGCGCGTGCTTTGCTTGAAAATACTGAGCTGGGCGCCCGCGAAATTGCCGAGAAGGCGTTGGGAATTGCAGGTGATATCTGCATTTACACCAACCACTTCCATACCATCGAAGAATTGACCTCCAAAGCGTAAGGATCTCCCATGTCTGAAATGACCCCACGCGAAATTGTCAGCGAGCTGAACAAACACATTATCGGCCAGGACAACGCCAAGCGTTCCGTGGCAATCGCCCTGCGTAACCGCTGGCGTCGTATGCAGCTTGATGAAGAGCTGCGCCACGAAGTGACCCCAAAAAATATTCTGATGATCGGCCCGACCGGCGTCGGTAAAACCGAAATCGCCCGTCGTCTGGCGAAGCTGGCGAACGCGCCGTTCATCAAAGTTGAAGCCACCAAGTTCACTGAAGTGGGCTACGTCGGTAAAGAAGTGGACTCTATCATCCGCGATCTGGCCGATTCAGCGATGAAAATGGTGCGTGTGCAAGCCATCGAGAAAAACCGTTATCGCGCGGAAGAAATGGCCGAAGAACGTATTCTCGACGTGCTGATCCCACCGGCAAAAAACAACTGGGGTCAGAATGAACAACCTCAGGAGCCGTCCGCCGCGCGTCAGGCATTCCGCAAAAAACTGCGTGAAGGCGAACTGGACGACAAAGAGATTGAAATCGATCTCGCTGCAGCGCCAATGGGTGTTGAAATCATGTCTCCTCCGGGCATGGAAGAGATGACCAGCCAGCTGCAGTCGATGTTCCAGAATCTGGGCGGTCAGAAGCAAAAGCCGCGCAAGCTGAAAATCAAAGATGCAATGAAGCTGCTGATTGAAGAAGAAGCGGCTAAACTGGTGAATCCAGAAGAGCTGAAACAGGACGCAATCGACGCGGTTGAGCAGCACGGTATCGTGTTTATCGATGAAATCGACAAGATCTGTAAGCGCGGTGAATCCAACGGTCCGGACGTGTCTCGCGAAGGCGTTCAGCGCGATCTGTTGCCGCTGGTCGAGGGCTGTACCGTTTCGACCAAGCACGGCATGGTCAAAACCGATCACATTCTGTTTATCGCATCTGGCGCATTCCAGGTGGCTAAGCCTTCCGATCTCATTCCGGAATTGCAGGGTCGTCTGCCGATTCGCGTAGAGTTGCAGGCGCTGACCACCGACGATTTTGAGCGCATTCTGACTGAGCCAAATGCCTCCATCACCGTGCAGTATAAAGCGCTGATGGCGACCGAAGGCGTGACCATTGAATTCACCGAAGACGGTATCAAGCGTATCGCGCAGGCCGCATGGCAGGTTAACGAAACCACCGAAAACATCGGTGCGCGTCGTTTACACACCGTGCTGGAACGTCTGGTCGAAGATATCTCTTATGAAGCCAGCGATCTGAACGGCCAGAGTATTACCATTGACGCAGATTATGTGCGTAAACATCTGGATGCGTTAGTGGCAGATGAAGATCTAAGCCGTTTTATCTTATAATCGCGGTTAATGCATTTTCATCACTGTTGATGGGGGCTAATGCCCCCATTTTTATTGGCTAAATAAAATGACTGATATCAGCCGTACTCAGGCGTGGCTCGAGAGCCTGCGTCCTAAGACATTACCTCTGGCCTTTGCCGCTATCGTCGTTGGCACCACGCTTGCCTGGTGGCAGGGCCATTTCGATCCGCTGGTTGCCGGTCTGGCGCTCATCACTGCGGGCCTGCTGCAAATCCTCTCTAACCTCGCGAACGACTACGGCGATGCGGTCAAGGGCAGCGACAAACCCGATCGTATTGGGCCGCTGCGCGGCATGCAGAAAGGGGTGATTACTCAGGCGCAGATGAAACGTGCGCTGATAATCACCGTGGTGCTCATCTGTCTTTCAGGCCTGGCGCTGGTGTCGGTGGCATGCAAAACGACGGCCGATTTCATCGGATTTATGGTGTTGGGGCTTTTGGCGATTGTTGCCGCGATTACCTATACCGTCGGCACGCGCCCTTATGGTTATATCGGTCTGGGTGATATTTCCGTGCTGGTTTTCTTCGGCTGGCTGAGCGTGATGGGCAGTTGGTATTTGCAGGCGCATACGCTGATTCCAGCACTATTCTTGCCCGCTACTGCCTGCGGATTACTGGCCGCTGCGGTTCTCAATATCAATAATCTGCGTGATATCGAAAGTGACCGTCAGAACGGAAAAAACACCCTGGCGGTGCGGTTAGGCCCGGTCAACGCCCGTCGCTATCACGCTGGCCTGCTGATGGGCGCGCTGATCTGTCTGGCGCTGTTTAATCTGCTTTCACTGCACAGTATCTGGGGCTGGCTGTTTGTTCTGGCCGCGCCGCTGTTAGTCAAACAGGCACGTTTCGTGATTCGCGAGCTCAGCCCCTCAGCGATGCCGCCCATGCTCGAACGTACGGTAAAAGGTGCATTGTTGACTAACCTCTTGTTCGTACTTGGGATTATTCTGAGCCAGACGCTGAGTTAACTGACAAATATCAATTAACAATTGATGATTTTGCCAACAACGCGTTTAGCGCGATATACTGAACACATTCGCAGCAACCGAGCGTTAAACCTATGAAATACGATACTTCCGAGCTTTGTGACATCTATCAAGAAGATGTCAACGTCGTGGAACCGCTGTTTTCCAACTTTGGAGGACGGTCGTCATTTGGCGGACAAATCATCACGGTAAAATGTTTCGAGGACAACGGGTTGCTGTATGAGTTGCTCGAACAAAATGGCCGTGGCCGTATTTTGCTGGTTGATGGCGGCGGCTCTGTTCGTCGTGCGTTAATCGACGCCGATCTTGCCCGTCTGGCCCTGCAAAACGAGTGGGAAGGGATTGTGGTATACGGGGCGGTCCGTCAGGTTGACGATCTGGAAGAGCTGGATTTGGGCATTCAGGCCATTGCAGCCATCCCCGTGGGTGCAGCAGGCGAAGGCATCGGCGAAAGCGATGTGCGCGTTAACTTCGGTGGCGTCACCTTCTTCTCCGGCGACCATCTCTACGCCGACAATACCGGCATCATCCTTTCCGAAGATCCTCTCGATATCGAATAATGAAAAAAGGCACCGAAAGGTGCCTTTTTTTATGGATTCTTTTGGCCAGCATTTGACTGCTGGGCAATTACGCACAAGATTTCGTGTTGTAGCAAGGCGGCAAACGAAGATATCCCCAGCAGCGTAGTCAACTACGTGACTGGGGTAGCTGAACACAGCCAACGCCGCTACGGCGCGAAAGAAAAAGCGTAATTAGACTTCTTCCATACGTCCGAGCAACGCCTGCAGGCGATCCTGCCAGCCGCTCTGCTGCTCGCGCAGCTGGTGATTTTCGCGCTCCAGCTCTTCACGACCATTCTGAGCAGAATGAACTTCCTGCGCCAGTGCATTGTTCTTTTCTTTCAGTTCTTCGATTTCCATCTGCAGCAGTGTGATGGTGTCGATCGCCTGCTGTACTTTTGATTCCAGTTTCTCAAACACTTCTAATGACATGGTCATACCTCTTCTGAATGGCAAGGCGACGCTTCGAACTTACGCTACATCATTCACATTTCATCAAGGAAGAAAATTGAACAATGGCGTGTAAAACGCGCGCAACATATTTAATGTCGATTGTATGGAGCGCGGCGTCGCCTGTCCAGCGGCACGCCGCGCAGATCGCGGTTTGCAACACTTTTCGGTCTGGTCCTGGTGCATTCGCGCCATCTACCCCTAAATTGTTAATACTTTAGTTAATGAAATGATTCAGCTCACATTTACCTGATACCGCTAAAACACGCTTTATAGCGCGAAAACGCTCATTTTATTGACACAGCACACACATTTTGATTTCGATATTTCTCGTTTTTGCTCGTTAACGATAAATTAACAGCATGTCTACAGGACATCGTGGCTGTCCGCTGTCGCTGCGCTAACAATAAACATTCATCTTTCTTCAGGATTCCGATTATGAGTCAGACATCAACCTTAAAAGGCCAGTGCATCGCCGAGTTCCTTGGTACCGGGTTGTTGATTTTCTTCGGTGTAGGCTGTGTTGCTGCTCTGAAAGTAGCTGGCGCGACCTTCGGCCAGTGGGAAATCAGCATCATCTGGGGTTTGGGCGTGGCCATGGCCATTTACCTGACTGCAGGGGTTTCCGGCGCACACCTTAACCCGGCGGTAACCATCGCGTTGTGGCTGTTTGCCTGCTTTGACGGACGCAAAGTTGTGCCGTTCATTATTTCTCAGTTTGCCGGCGCCTTTTGCGCAGCGGCATTAGTTTACGGGCTTTATTACAATCTTTTCATCGACTTCGAACAGACGCATCATATGGTGCGCGGCAGTGTCGAAAGTCTGGATCTGGCCGGTATCTTCTCAACGTATCCAAACCCGCATATCAATTTTGTGCAGGCCTTCGCGGTTGAGATGGTGATTACCGCTATTCTGATGGGCGTTATCATGGCGCTGGGCGATGATGGTAACGGCATTCCACGCGGCCCGTTGGCGCCACTGCTAATTGGTTTACTGATTGCGGTGATCGGCGCATCAATGGGTCCACTGACGGGCTTTGCGATGAACCCGGCGCGTGACCTGGGGCCGAAAACCTTCGCCTTCTTTGCAGGCTGGGGTGAAGTGGCCTTTACCGGCGCTAAAGATATCCCTTACTTCCTGGTGCCGCTGTTCGGCCCGATTGCAGGGGCTGCGCTGGGCGCATTCGGCTATCGCAAATTAATTGGTCGCCACTTACCGTGCGACACCTGTGTGGAAGACGAGAAAGAAACGACCTCTACCGCACAACAAAAAGCTTCGCTGTAATCTGACTACGGGACACATACTATGACCGACAAAAAATATATCGTTGCGCTCGACCAGGGCACTACCAGCTCCCGCGCTGTCGTAATGGATCATGACGCGAATATCGTCAGCGTGTCACAGCGCGAATTCGAACAAATCTATCCTAAGCCTGGCTGGGTAGAGCACGATCCGATGGAAATCTGGGCTACCCAAAGCTCAACGCTGGTCGAAGTGTTGGCGAAAGCCGACATCAGTTCCGATGAAATCGCGGCAATTGGTATCACCAACCAGCGTGAAACCGCGATTGTGTGGGAACGTGAAACCGGCAAACCAATCTATAACGCCATCGTCTGGCAGTGCCGTCGTACGGCGGAAATCTGCGAGAAGCTCAAGCGCGACGGCATGGAAGATTACATCCGCAGCACCACCGGTCTGGTGGTGGATCCGTACTTCTCTGGCACCAAAGTGAAGTGGATTCTGGATCACGTTGAAGGCTCCCGCGAGCGTGCAAAACGCGGCGAACTCCTGTTCGGAACCGTCGATACCTGGCTCATCTGGAAGATGACCCAAGGGCGTGTGCACGTTACCGATTACACCAACGCCTCCCGTACCATGCTGTTCAACATCCACGAGCTGGACTGGGATGACAAAATGCTGGAAGCGCTGGACATCCCGCGCGCCATGCTGCCCGAAGTGCGTAAATCGTCAGAAGTGTACGGCCAGACCAACATCGGTGGTAAAGGCGGCACGCGTATTCCAATCTCCGGTATCGCCGGTGACCAGCAGGCAGCGCTATTTGGCCAGCTGTGCGTGAAAGAAGGGATGGCGAAAAACACCTACGGTACCGGCTGCTTTATGCTGATGAACACTGGCGAGAAAGCGGTGAAATCAGAAAACGGCCTGCTGACCACCATCGCCTGTGGCCCACGCGGCGAAGTGAACTATGCGCTGGAAGGTGCGGTATTCATGGCCGGTGCATCCATTCAGTGGCTGCGCGACGAAATGAAGCTCATCAGCGATGCGTTCGATTCCGAATATTTCGCCACCAAAGTGAAAGACACCAACGGTGTGTACGTGGTACCTGCATTCACAGGCCTGGGCGCGCCATATTGGGACCCGTATGCGCGCGGCGCGATTTTCGGCCTGACGCGTGGGGTGAACTCGAACCACATCATCCGCGCGACGCTGGAATCCATCGCCTACCAGACGCGTGACGTGCTGGAAGCGATGCAAGCCGACTCCGGCATTCGTCTGCACGCTCTACGCGTGGACGGCGGTGCGGTGGCGAACAACTTCCTGATGCAGTTCCAGTCTGACATTCTGGGCACCCGCGTTGAGCGTCCAGAAGTGCGCGAAGTCACCGCGTTGGGTGCCGCGTATCTGGCTGGTCTGGCGGTTGGCTTCTGGCAGAATCTGGATGAGCTGCAGGAAAAAGCGGTCATTGAGCGTGAATTCCGTCCGGGTATCGAGACGACCGAGCGTAACTATCGCTACAACGGCTGGAAAAAAGCGGTGAAACGCGCGCTGGCGTGGGAAGAGCACGAAGAGTAATTTCCCCCCTCCCCCTCTCCGAATGGGAGAGGGGTTTTCTGGTTTTCACTCACACTTTACTTGCCGCTTTTTTCCTGACCGACGCGTGTTAATCCTGACTGCTTTTCCCCCTCTTCCCGTGGGAAATGGCCGGAGTGAAGGCATCAGGCCGCACCGCATCGATCCGCACCCCATCCCACTCTGTGATAAACTTCGTGCAATTCCTTTTGACTGCACGAGTACCCCATGAAACGTGAACTTGCCATCGAATTCTCCCGCGTCACCGAAGCCGCCGCCCTCGCAGGCTATAAGTGGTTAGGACGCGGCGACAAAAATATTGCTGACGGCGCGGCCGTTCACGCGATGCGCATTATGCTCAATCAGGTCAACATTGACGGGACCATTGTCATCGGCGAAGGCGAGATCGACGAAGCGCCAATGCTGTTCATCGGTGAGAAAGTGGGCACCGGTAACGGTGACGCGGTAGATATCGCCGTCGACCCGATTGAAGGCACGCGCATGACGGCGATGGGCCAGGCGAACGCGCTGGCGGTGCTGGCGGTCGGCGATAAAGGCTGCTTCCTCAACGCGCCTGATATGTACATGGAAAAACTGATTGTCGGTCCTGGCGCGAAAGGCGCTATCGATCTCAATCTGCCTCTGGCGGATAACCTGCGCAATGTCGCGGCCGCGCTGAATAAACCGCTCAGTGAACTGACCGTCACTATTCTCGCCAAACCGCGCCATGACGTCACCATTGCGCATATGCAGCAGCTCGGCGTGCGTGTTTTTGCCATTCCGGATGGCGACGTCGCGGCATCTATTTTGACCTGTATGCCAGACAGTGAAGTCGACGTGCTGTACGGCATTGGCGGCGCGCCGGAAGGCGTGGTGTCCGCTGCGGTGATCCGCGCGCTGGACGGTGATATGCAGGGCCGCCTGTTGGCGCGTCATGACGTGAAAGGTGACAGCGAAGAGAACCGTCGCATCGGCGAACAGGAGCTGGCGCGCTGCAAAGCGATGGGCATTGAAGCGAATAAAGTGCTGTCACTGGATGACATGGCGCGCAGCGATAACGTGATCTTCTCGGCAACGGGCATCACTAAAGGCGATCTGCTGGACGGCATCACCCGCAAGGGCAATATGGCCACCACCGAAACGCTGCTGATTCGCGGAAAATCACGCACCATTCGTCGTATTCAGTCGATTCACTATTTGGATCGCAAAGACCCGAATGTTCAAACTCACATCCTGTAAGGTGATTTGATCAATAGAGCTTTCCGGCCCCGCTGGGCTGGAAATCTCTCCGGCAAGAACGGAAGATAGAAACAGATATCAGCACAGGAGATCGTCATGGCGGACTGGGTAACAGGTAAAGTCACAAAAGTAACGTTCTGGACCGATGCACTTTTTAGTATCACCGTTCATGCGCCCATCCATCCGTTCACGGCCGGGCAATTTGCCAAGCTGGGGCTGGAAATTGACGGTGAACGCGTGCAACGCGCCTATTCCTACGTCAATGCGCCGGATAATCCGGATCTCGAGTTTTATCTGGTGACCGTTCCTGACGGCAAACTCAGCCCACGCCTGGCGGCGCTTCAGCCCGGTGATGACATTCTGATGGTCAGCGAAGCCGCCGGTTTCTTTGTGCTGGAAGAGATCCCCGACTGTGACACCTTGTGGATGCTGGCAACCGGTACAGCCATCGGTCCTTATCTGTCGATTTTGCAATACGGGAAGGATCTGGAGCGATTCAAAAATATCGTTCTGGTTCATGCCGCACGCTATGCCGCCGATCTGAGCTATCTGCCGCTGATGCAGGCGCTTGAAAAACGCTACGAAGGGAAGTTGAAAATCCAGACGGTGGTGAGCCGTGAAACCGTAGATGGTGCGCTTACCGGACGCGTTCCGGCGCTGATTGAAAGTGGCGAACTTGAATCCGCCGTGGGTTTACAGATGAATGCTGAAACCAGCCATGTGATGCTGTGCGGCAACCCGCAGATGGTGCGTGATACTCAGCAGTTGCTGAAAGATTCCCGGCAGATGACCAAACATTTGCGCCGCCGACCGGGCCATATGACTGCTGAACACTACTGGTAATTAGCGGAAATTCACTTCCAGGGTGTCCTTGCCGTATTTATTCTCGCTCTGGGTGCCCACAAACGCGCCCAGATCGATAAGGGTCATCACAAAAATCACCGTCGGAATGAGTTTCCCAACCACCCAGGGCAGTACCGACGGCAGTATTGCCCAGTTGCCCGCCAGCAGCATCCACGCCAGTGGAACCAGCAGCGCCCACAAACCGGAACGGCCCCTGTCATGCAGACGTTTAACGATGACTGAAGCCGTTGGCCACAGCAGACATACGAGTGCAAAAGCCGCCGTTTGGGTGCCCAACCAGTTGCTGTACGCCAGGCCGAAAAGCACCAGCATCGCGACAATCCACGTCACGATCCAAATCCAAAAATCACGGCGTCCAATACGCCCTTTGAATGAAAACAGCCACTGCTGTATGGTCATGTCAGGTTCCTTATTATCGTCTGCCGCGTAGTTTACCCTGGAGTGCCGACCTTTTGACAAGCCGGGCAGATATCGTTTTAATCATGAGCAATGACCGCCAGGGATAATATTGATGAAAAGATGGACTCACCCGATTCTGCTGTGTTTAACGATGCTTATCGCCAGCTTTTCCCTGCTCGCCAATGACGCTTCTCCGCCTGCGACTGCGCCGTATCTTCTGCAAGGCGCGCCGTCGTTCGATCAATCGATCAGTCAGTTTCGTGAAACGTTCAACAAAGATAATCCCACGCTGGCGCTGGGTGAATTTCGCGCGATAGACGGCGCAAAAGACACGCCAACCCTGACGCGTGCAGCGAGTAAAATTAACGAAAATCTGTACGCCTCGACCGCACTTGAGCGCGGCACGTTAAAAATCAAAAGCATGCAAATCACCTGGCTGCCGATTCAAGGCCCGGAACAGAAAGCGGCCAAAGCCAAAGCGCTGGAGTACATGAGCGCCATTTTGCGCGCCTTTACCCCGATTTTGACCAAAGTGCAAAGCCAGCAAAAGCTGCAAAAATTGCTGACCGCCGGTAAAAATAAACGTTACTACGCCGAAACAGACGGCGCGATCCGCTATGTGGTTGCAGATCACGGCGAAAAGGGGCTGACCTTCGCCGTTGAACCGATTAAGCTGGCGCTATCTGACACACTCGGAGGGGCGAATTAATGACAAAAAGCAAAGCCTTTCGAGGGAAAATCTCTATACTGATTCACAGACCATGCTGCCCGTCAGGGCGGCCATAATCCTTAATTCGCTTTAGTAGCGTGGAGAATTGAAATGCGACATCCTTTAGTGATGGGTAACTGGAAACTGAACGGCAGCCGCCATATGGTAAACGAGCTGATCGCGAACCTGCGTACAGAGCTGGCTGGCGTGACGGGCTGTGCTGTAGCGATCGCTCCACCAGACATTTATCTGGATCTGGCTAAACACGCTGCTGACGGCAGCCACATCGTTCTGGGTGCACAGAACGTTGACGTTAACCTGTCTGGTGCATTCACCGGTGAAACCTCCGCTGAAATGCTGAAAGATATCGGTGCAAAATACATCATCATCGGCCACTCTGAGCGTCGTACTTATCACAAAGAGTCTGACGAGTTCATCGCGAAGAAATTCGCTGTGCTGAAAGAGCAGGGTCTGATTCCAGTTCTGTGCATCGGTGAAACCGAAGCAGAAAACGAAGCAGGCAAAACCGAAGAAGTGTGCGCACGTCAGATCGACGCTG
Organism: Lelliottia sp. RD5; assembly: GCF_056032945.1. Lineage (NCBI taxonomy): Bacteria > Pseudomonadati > Pseudomonadota > Gammaproteobacteria > Enterobacterales > Enterobacteriaceae > Lelliottia > Lelliottia sp. RD5. The sequence goes on from NZ_JBVYHQ010000009.1 coordinate 40,394, forward strand.
TGCTGAAAACCCAGGGCGCAAGCGCGTTCGAAGGCGTAGTTATCGCTTACGAACCTGTATGGGCAATCGGTACGGGCAAATCAGCAACCCCTGCGCAGGCACAGGCTGTTCACAAATTTATCCGTGACCACATTGCTAAAGCCGACGCGAAAGTCGCTGAGCAAGTGATCATTCAGTACGGCGGTTCCGTTAACGCGGCAAACGCTGCTGAGCTGTTCACCCAGCCGGACATCGACGGCGCGCTGGTTGGCGGTGCATCCCTGAAAGCTGACGCTTTCGCGGTGATCGTTAAAGCAGCAGAAGCCGCTAAACAAGCTTAATAGCTCGACCCCTCTCTCCGATGGGGAGAGGGGAAAATCGAAAAGAACCTATAATTTCCCCAGCACGCTAAACCACAAATAATTGAGCGGTAACAGGACCAGCCAGGTCGCCACTGCCAGCGTCAGACACAGCATCATTCCCGCCTTTGCAGGCACTTTCCCGAGCCCCATCGCCACCACAATCGGCGACGCCTGATACGGCAACAGGGGCGTGGAATAACCCAACACCTGAATCATAATCACCGAGAGCAGCGGGAAACCGGTCGCATCGGAAAAGCTCTGCGCCAGCGTGGTGTACAACGCCGGAACACCGTTGGCGGTCATGATGAAGTTAAGCGCTGTGGTGATCCCCGTAAGCGCCAGAAAACTGGTAAACGGTTTATCTGCGTCCAGCGGCATCAGATGAAGCAGCGCTTCACCTACAGCGCTCCCTATTCCCGTCTGCGTGACGGTGATGGCCAGCCCCAAAATGCCCGCCACGTAGATGCAGGTGCGCATATTCACGCCCGCCGAAAACTCCTCGCCGGTAATAAAACCGATGCGCGGGAGCATCACTACCAGCGATGCCGTCAGCCCGGTCCACGCGGGGCCAATCCCGTGCCAGCCCTCCGTCACCCACATCACCAGCACCACCGCCAGAAGCCAGGCGAGCCGCTTCTCATCGCGCCCCATCGGTTCCGGGGCAGCAACCTCCTGCGGATGTTTGGGTGAGCCGGGGAACAACCAGCAGATCAGCCCAATCAGAATCAGCCCCTTCAGAATGCCGAGCACCGGCGTATGCAGCAGCAGATAAGGCACGTAGTTCAGGTGGATGCCGTATGAACCTTCTGCCGCGCCGCTCATCACCAGATTGGGCACGTTAGCGGGGAGGATCGTTGCGGAAAGCTGGAACGTGCCAAAACCTACCGCCAACGCCAGACCAAACCACGCACGCGAGCCGTCCGCGATGCTGGCACGTTTCGCCATCGCCGCCACAATCGGCATCAGCAGCGCGATACGCCCCATGTTCGACGGCATCACGAATGCCAGGGCATAACTCAGCAGCACCACGCTTGCCACCATCAACACCCACGAATCGGTCAGCTTTGCCGATAGCGCGCGCGCCGCCCTGTCCGCCAGGCCGGTTTTGCGAATCGCCACGCCGAGTACAAATCCGCTAAAGACAAGCCAGAAGGCCGATGATGCAAAGCCCCCGAAAATGACATCCGCTGGGGCAATTTTGGCGATCATCGCGGCCGTAAAGAACAGCAGCGCGGTGATAAATTCCGGCAGGAGCGAGGTCGCCCACAGCACGATAGTGATGCCAACAATGACCGAGGGCAGAAAAAGAGGGTGAGTAAACCAGAGCGACATACCTGTCTCCTGTCGAATTTTTCAGCAAGTCTACGGCGACAGGCAGTACGAGTAAACGCTATTTATGGTGGGGTCAATTCAGGATATCGCATTGATGATCCTGTAATTCCTCAGCAGATGCGCGGTTAAGCACCAGTAGATTTCGCTCGGTCGCCAGCAGCACAAACGAACCGTCGGACTGCTGCGCCATCGCCATGGCAAACCGCCCCATGTGCTCACGCGCTTCCGGCAGTTCTTGCGCCAGCATCATAAACGGGCTGCGTTTTACCAGCTCGGCTTCCGTCACCCGTCGCGCAAGATACTCATGCCCCTCCAGGCCGCCAGGAAACGGCAGCCACTGCGTGCTAATTTGTCCCTGATTCGCGTCCAGCTTTTCGCGCACATCGGCACGCAGGCAGGAAATGTGAATATGAAAATGATTTTGCGTGCGCCCGGTTGGCGAATTGATCGTGAGCGAGATGGCGCTGTCCGGCACTTCCACACCGCGCTTCATGCTCATAAAGTTGCGCGACTGCCACGCCAGCCAGAAGAAATTCGGCGTCTGCGGCTCGGTCAGCAGCGGGCTTTCGGTGCCGTTGATGCGGTAAGTTGGCATCAGCAGGTATTGCAGCGGCCCGTTGCGATCTTTAAACACGACGTAACCGGCATCCGGTTTAACCAGTGCGCACGGCGCGGGATTGCGGTGCTGCTGCTGATTCACAAGACACTGTTCGAGAACGATATGGCGCAATGCGTCAGGATTACCGGACTTCATCCAGAACCAGCCGCCCGCGACAGCCACGCTGACCACCAGTACCAGTACGATAAGTTTTTTCATCACGCATTCCCTGTATCCAGTTGAAGCGAAAGAGTAACGCAAAATGATGACCAAATAAAAACCCGGCGGATTTCTCGCGCCGGGTCTCTTGTCATGCGGGTTGAACGCTTAGCGTTTGCTGATTTGGTCGAACGTGCCGCCGTTAGAGAAGTGCTCTTTCTGCGCTTTCGCCCAGCCGCCGAACTCTTCGTCAATGGTGAACAGCTTCAGTTTCGGGAACGCGCTGTCATATTTCTTCGCTACGTCCGCGTCACGTGGGCGATAGAAGTTTTTCGCCGCGATTTCCTGGCCTTCTGGAGAGTACAGGTACTTCAGATAGGCTTCGGCCACCGTTTTGGTGTCTTTTTTCTCAACCACTTTATCGACGATAGAAACGGTTGGTTCCGCCAGAATAGATTCGCTCGGGGTGACAATTTCGAACTTATCTTTATCCAGTTCATGGGTTGCCAGCAGCGCTTCGTTTTCCCATGCAATCAGCACATCGCCAATGCCGCGTTCTACGAAGGTATTGGTTGCGCCGCGTGCGCCGGAATCCAGCACTTCGACATTTTTGAACAGGGATTTAACGAAATCCTGTGCTTTGGCCTGATCACCGTTGTTGTGATGCAGCGCGTAGCCCCAGGCTGCCAGGTAGTTCCAGCGTGCGCCACCGGAGCTTTTCGGGTTCGGGGTGATCACGGAAACGCCGGGTTTAATCAGATCGTTCCAGTCATGAATCTGTTTGGGATTACCTTTGCGTACCAGGAAAACGATGGTGGAGGTATACGGCGCAGAGTTGTCCGGCAGACGTTTAATCCAGTTTTTATCAATACGACCACGCTCAGCGATAGCGTCTACATCGTAGGCCAGTGCCAGGGTGACCACATCAGCTTCAATACCGTTGATGACGGACGTAGCCTGTTTTCCGGAGCCGCCATGCGACTGGCGAATCACCACGTTATCGCCGGTCTCTTGCTTGTAATGCGCCGCGAACGCTTTGTTGTATTGATCGTAAAGCTCACGCGTCGGATCGTACGACACGTTCAATAACTGGATGTCTTTTGCCAGAACGCTGGTCGATGCCAGCAATAACGTTAATCCCACGCCCCATTTGTTCATCGCCCAACTCTCTTGTGTAGTGTTTTGATGAATGCAGGTTGCCAGAAAGGATTATGACGATAAAAGAATAAAAAAAGATTGGCTATAACTTAGGGGAATAAACAGCCCTCTCCAGATAGAGAGGGCGTGCGGATTAATACAGTTTTTTCGCGCAGTCCAGCCAGTCACCTTTGAACGGACGCTTCATGCTTTCGATCGCGTCAACGATGTCATGGTGAACCAGTTTTTCGTTCTGAATACCGACGCAACGGCCGCCATGACCCTGCAGCAGCAGGTCGATAGCGTATGCGCCCATGCGAGAGGCCAGAATACGGTCGTAAGGACCCGGGGAACCGCCGCGCTGGATGTGACCCAGAACCGTGGCACGCGTTTCGCGCTTGGTTTCGGTTTCGATGTATTTTGCCAGCTCGTCCACATCACAGATGTGTTCAGTGATCGCGACGATGGCGTGTTTTTTGCCTTTCGCGATACCGGCTTTGATTTCGTTAACCAGGTCTTCACGGCTGAACTCGACTTCAGGCACTACGATGAACTCGCAGCCACCAGCAATGGCCGCCGCCAGGGTCAGGTCGCCGCAGTAACGGCCCATCACTTCAACGATGGAAATACGCTGGTGAGAAGAAGAGGTGTCACGCAGACGGTCAATCGCTTCAACAACCGTCCCGAGGGCCGTGAAGAAGCCGATAGTGTAGTCGGTGCCTTTGATGTCGTTATCGATAGTGCCCGGCAGACCGATACATGGGAAACCCATTTCAGTCAGGCGTTTTGCGCCCATATAAGAACCGTCACCGCCGATAACCACTAACGCGTCCAGGCCGCGTTTTTTCATGTTTTCGATAGCCACCTGACGGATGTGCTCTTCGCGGAATTCCGGGAAGCGCGCGGAACCCAGGAAGGTGCCGCCACGGTTAATCATGTCAGATACGCTGTAGCGATCGAGCTGGACCATACGGTCTTCATACAGACCCAGATAACCGTCATAAACGCCAAAAATTTCCAGACCTTCCGTCAACGCTGCACGCACAACACCACGAATTGCCGCGTTCATGCCTGGGGCATCACCGCCGCTTGTCAACACACCGATTTTCTTAATCATGACTACCTCTGAACTTAGGAATGCAAAAATGAAATCTGTTGCCGGAAGAGGTCTATACCCTACATAGTTCAATTTGCAGAAAAGCGCAGCCTACGCGCATGCAACTTGAAATATGACGGGTCTATTCAACCAACCAATACTGCAAATAGTATATCAACCACTTCCAGCTGAATTGATTCAGGTCAGCCCCAATGGGGGTAATTTATCCACAAAATGCTGGCCTGGCTCACTTTTTTACAACGAATTACGAAAGCTCAAATGTCCTGGTACGACCGAACAGGGATCCTGGTGAATAATGACGTCCGAACCCGGGAAACGCTGCAAAATCGCCTGTTCAACCTGCTCAGCAATCACATGCGCCTGAACCAGCGGCAGGTTATCTTCCATTTCTAAATGAATCTGAATAAAGCGGGTCGGCCCTGACTGCCGCGTACGAAGATCGTGAGCACCACTGACGCCCGGCCAGGTGGTGACGATATTAAAGATGTCTGCTCGTTCTGCATCGGGAAGCGCGCGGTCAAGAAGCGATTGCACTGCTTCATAACCCATACGTAAGGCGCTGTATAAAATATAGATCCCAATCCCTAACGCAAATAACGCGTCGGCACGATGCCATCCATACCATGCGAGTCCGAGCGCAACAAGAATCGCACCATTCATCATAACATCAGACTGATAATGAAGCATATCCGCCCGTACCGCCTGACTTTGGGTTTTGCGAACAACCCAGCGTTGGAACGTTACCAGAACAATTGTGCTAATAAGTGCTATTACCGTGACGACCACGCCAACACCCGGATCTTTCATCGGAACGGGCGATATCAAATTCTGAATACCGGTTAAAAAGAGAAATAACGCAGAGCCAGAAATAAACATACTTTGCGCCAGCGCGGCGAGTGATTCCGCTTTGCCGTGGCCGAAAGTGTGTTCATCATCCGCGGGTTGCAACGAGTAGCGCACCACCAGCAGATTGGTTAACGACGCGGCGATATCGACGAGGGAATCTACCAGCGCTGCCAGAATACTGACCGAGCCGGTATACCACCATGCAAAGATTTTGATGATTAGCAAACACGACGCCATAACCGTCGCGGCGATTGCGGCGCGGCTCACCAGCCGGCCATAAGAATGATTCATACATGCTCCTGTCATGCCATGCCGCTAGTATAACGGATGCATCCGCAGGTAAAGCATGAATAAACGGTTAACAAATCAGAATGAAGCGGATAAAAACATCGCCGCCATTTTTAAAGCGATCGGTTCGTCATTGCCAGAGTGCCTTCCTGAAGGATTTGGCTTTTCTGTGGCTCAAGTAGCGTCAGGATCGTCTGGCCAATGTAGTTGCTCCAGTTAAAGCTATTTTGCAGCACGATCACTGCACTCTGGTTTTTTTTATCAAAACCGATATAGCTTGAATATCCGCCAATGTATCCCACTTGATAGGTTATTTTCTGGCTGGCGGTTTCGTCACTGACCCAGGCGATATTAGCCGCTTCTTTTTGTCGGTAAAAATAGGTTTGCGTCACATCTGCCAGGGCGCGATCAATGGCGGGGTGTGATGTGGCAGTGAAGTGCGCACGGGCATATTCAGCAAGATCGCGGGCGCTGCTGTATAAGCTCGCCGCCCCCATCATATTTTGCTGAAACACCCAGTCGGGCGTGAGTGCGCCACGCGAAATAAATTTGGGTTGATCCCCCGCGTGTCCGAGCGCGCGGTAGGGATAAGCTTTGAGCGATTCCGGCGTGAAGCTGCTGTTGCTCATCTGCAACGGTTTCAGGAGTTTATCCTGTGCTAACGTCTCCATCGATTTGCCGGTACGTCGTTGCAAAATATGGCTCAGAAGGGCATAACCGATGTTGGAATACTGCGGTACCCGATAGGCTGGCGCGTCAAAATCGCTGAGATAAGTCAGCAGCGAATCATTATCCAGTTGGGCATAGAAGTTTTCACCCGTACGGAAATAGCTGAGAAGGTTCTCCAGCGTTAATAAATCCATGGGCTGACGGGGTAGACCCGAGGTATGAGTCACAAGCTGCAATAGCGTGATTTTTTTAGCATCCGCACTTAACGACGTTCCCCGTGGAAGCAGTGTTTCCAGCGTATCCGTCCAGTTAAGTTGTCCCTCATTTACGAGGAGCGTGGCAACCTCAGCGGTCACCCCTTTACTCAGCGATCCCAGTGCAAAAAGCGTATCAGGCGTAATTGCACGCTGACTCAGATCGTCCGTTACCCCATAAGAGTGGAATTCTGCCGACCCATTATGATAGATGATCGCGACCACCATGCCGGTAACCTGCTTTTCCTGCATATATTGGTTGATCATCGGATCAATATTGCGGCCGTAATACCCCACCGTCACCGGGGTGATATTTGGGTCAGGATTATCCATTTGCGACAACGTGCTGTTGGTGCAACCGGTCAGCGCCAGCAAGGGCGAAAGCAGCAGAGGTATTAAAAATTTCATCGTCAGAGAAAAACATCACTGTTAAATGGCAGACACAATGATGTCTGTCTAAAAGATGGCGCAGAGCGTCGTAAACAGAAGTACATGAGCGGAAAGACCAGAGCGTTATTGTTATCCCGCAAACCCAAGGCTCGTCGGTTTACTCTGTTTGAATATCTGATTTTATCTTTATTTTACCGCCACTTATCTTGGGCAGTTCAGCTATCTTAGTACGACTGTTAGTAATGATAACCGAATGAAGTACGTCGTCCTAGTGAATTACCGTACATAAAAAACGCAACGCGGCGATTTAATGTACTCTCAATGGCAGTAATGAAGAGCACAATGCGGCGTTATGCTGCTGGCAGAGTCGTGAAGTGGCAGAATTTTGGGCAAAAAAAACCCCCTCATCATGAGGGGGAAGACAGGGATGGTGTCTATGGCAAGGAAAACAGGGTCTACTGGTTACTACGGGTATTGCTACTGAAAAACGTCATCTCAGCGCTTTGTTGCATCCGGGCAACCTCACGCAACTCATCCATTCGTTGCTGATGTTTCTCGTTCAAAACCGCTTGCTGCTCGGGCGATAGCAGGTGGAACATTTGGTTGCGAACCCTGGCCATCTCGACCTGGCGGGCCACTTGTTCCTGTGCCATCTTTTGTGCCTGAGCGCGTACAGCGCTTTCGTCAAAATTTTCTGCAGTGACAAGGCTATGCATTGTCTCTATTTCGCTAACATTAACAGGGGGCTGATCGTGTCTTGCCCTGTGCATCAGATCTCGCATCTGTTGACGCTGGTGTTCAGTTAAATTTATGCCGTCAAACATATGGCTCTGGCCACTGTGCTGCGTAATGCCCTCAGCTGAGGACCCGTTAACGCCGGTGATGACTCCAGCAGCCTGGCTTAAAGCACTAAACGCCAGTGTTGAGGCCATGACGGCAGCGGTAACTTTGCGCATCACTTGCTCCCAAAAATCTTTCGTGTCGCGATTCAACGAAGACAGATTACGATACGTGCTGCAAACATGCGTCAGGGGGTGTAAAACAACGTAAAGTCATGGATTAGATAGCCTTGATGACGTAATTTCTGCCTCGGAGGTATTTAAACAATGAATAAAATCCTGTTAGTTGATGATGACCGAGAGCTTACATCTCTTCTAAAAGAGCTGCTGGACATGGAAGGTTTCAACGTGATTGTTGCCCATGATGGGGAACAGGCGCTGAGTCTTCTGGACGACAGCATTGACTTGCTTTTGCTTGACGTGATGATGCCGAAGAAAAACGGTATTGATACGCTTAAAGAACTACGCCAGACCTATCAGACACCTGTAATCATGTTGACCGCTCGCGGCAGCGAACTGGATCGCGTTCTCGGCCTTGAGCTGGGTGCCGATGACTATTTACCTAAACCGTTTAACGATCGCGAGCTGGTAGCGCGTATCCGCGCGATTCTGCGTCGTTCCCACTGGAGCGAACAGCAGCAGAATAGCGATAACAGTTCACCGACGCTCGAAGTGGATTCCCTTAGCCTGAACCCAGGGCGTCAGGAAGCGAGCTTTGATGGGGTCGCGCTGGAATTAACCGGCACCGAGTTCACCCTGCTTTATCTGCTGGCGCAGCATCTCGGCCAGGTGGTATCGCGTGAACATTTGAGTCAGGAAGTGCTGGGCAAACGTCTTACACCGTTTGACCGCGCCATCGACATGCACATCTCTAACCTGCGCCGGAAGCTGCCGGAGCGCAAAGATGGTCACCCATGGTTTAAAACCTTACGTGGCCGCGGCTATCTGATGGTTTCCGCTTCATGATTGGCAGCTTAACCGCCCGCATTTTCGCCATTTTTTGGCTGACGCTGGCACTGGTTTTGATGCTGGTTTTGATGTTGCCAAAACTCGACTCACGCCAGATGACGGAGCTTCTCGACAGCGAGCAACGTCAGGGCGTGATGATCGAACAACACGTGGAAGCTGAGCTGGCAAACGATCCGCCCAATGATTTGATGTGGTGGCGCAGGCTGTTTCGCGCTATCGACAAATGGGCGCCGCCCGGACAACGGCTGCTGCTGGTTACCAGCGAAGGCCGCGTGATCGGTGCGGAACGCAATGAAATGCAAATTATCCGTAACTTCATTGGCCAGGCGGATAACGCCGATCATCCACAAAAGAAAAAGTACGGTCGGGTAGAAATGGTGGGGCCATTTTCCATCAGGGATGGGGAAGATAATTACCAGCTCTATCTGATTCGACCGGCCAGCAGTTCGCAAACTGATTTCATCAACCTGCTGTTTGACCGTCCGCTGCTGCTGCTGATTGTCACCATGCTGTTGAGTTCTCCGCTGCTGTTATGGCTGGCGTGGAGCCTGGCAAAACCGGCGCGTAAGCTGAAAAACGCGGCGGACGAAGTGGCTCAGGGCAACCTGCGACAGCATCCGGAACTGGAAGCCGGACCGCAAGAATTCCTTGCCGCCGGTGCCAGTTTTAACCAGATGGTCACCGCACTCGAAAGGATGATGACGTCACAGCAACGCCTGTTGTCTGACATCTCTCACGAGCTGCGCACCCCGCTCACGCGTCTGCAACTCGGCACCGCACTGCTGCGTCGTCGTAGCGGCGAGAGTAAAGAGCTGGAGCGTATCGAGATGGAAGCGCATCGTCTGGACAGCATGATCAACGATCTGCTGGTGATGTCGCGCAATCAGCAAAAAAATGCGCTGGTGAGCGAAACGGTGAAAGCCAATCACCTGTGGCATGAGGTGCTGGATAACGCCGCGTTCGAAGCCGAACAGATGGGCAAGTCGTTTACCGTCAACTTCCCGCCGGGGCCGTGGCCGCTGTACGGTAACCCCAACACGCTGGAAAGCGCGCTGGAAAATATCGTGCGTAACGCTCTGCGTTACTCGCACACGAAGATTGAGGTGGCGTTCTCGGTCGATAAAGATGGGGTCACCATCAACGTGGATGATGACGGTCCTGGCGTGAGCGCGGAAGATCGCGAACAAATTTTCCGTCCATTCTACCGTACCGACGAAGCGCGCGATCGCGAGTCTGGCGGGACGGGGCTTGGGCTGGCGATTGTCGAAACCGCCATTCAGCAGCACCGTGGCTGGGTTAAAGCCGACGACAGCCCGCTGGGGGGATTACGGTTAACCATGTGGTTGCCGCTGTATAAGCGTTCGTAACTTTTTGCCCTCACCCTACCCCTCTCCCACAGGGAGAGGGAATGGTTCCGTACAGTTTTTTCCCTCCGAAAGAGAAGGAATGGCTCCGTGCAGTGTTTTCCCGCTTCCCTTGGGAAAGAAAAGAGCTCCCTACTGTCTTTCTCCCTCTCCCCTTGGGAGAGGGCCGGGGTGAGGGGATAACAGCACGCTATTTCCCCCACAACCTCCGGGAGTTATCCTCGATCTTGCGAGCAATTCGTCGCTTCTGCATGGTTCTGGTCCAGCTTGTCGACAGACCCGCCGCGGACAGTAGCCGATGATATTGTTCATCATCAAACGGCATATGCCAGGCGATGGCGCAAGCATCATAAACCGACACATCACTCAGGCGCGATGCCAGCTCGAGCGGTGCATCAGCAAAAACCTGCCCCGCCAGCACCACGCGATACAACCAGCCGGTTTTACCCGCGCTTTGCATCAGCGAAGACATATCGCTGATGCCGAAATGGAAGTTGAGTTTGAAGCACGGGGAGCGCGGCTGCGTGACCTGAATCAGCGCGTCACCCCAGCGATAAATGTCGCCAATAAAGACGTCTTTTTCGGTCATGCCGTCGGTCGACAGGTTTTCGCCAAACGCGGGAGCGACGAAGAGATCCGCCTGCTCGGGGAATTCACGCGCCCAATGGAGATAATGTTCGCGGGGATAATGACACAGCGCGCGCTCAGGCCCGCCGTGGATTTTTTTCTCGGCCTGCTCGTCACCCGCCAGCCCCAGTTCGGTCAACGTGAGCTCACCATCAACCTGCACTTTAGCAATCGCGCTCGGACGGCTACCATCGTAGTCCCTGACCTTGCCTGTAAACACATTTACCGGATAGTGCATGTATCGTGGCTCCTTTATGCAGATACAAAAAAAGCGAGTCATCAGACTCGCTTCTCACAGGCGTCAATGCAACCTTATTTTTTAGCGGCGAAACGCGCTGCTGCTTCGTCCCAGTTCACCACGTCCCAGAATGCTTTGATGTAGTCTGGACGACGGTTCTGGAATTTCAGGTAGTACGCGTGTTCCCACACGTCCAGGCCCACAATTGGGAAACCAGACACGCCAGAAACTGCTTCACCCATCAGCGGGGAATCCTGGTTAGCGGTAGAAACCACAGCCAGTTTGTCGCCTTTCAGCACCAGCCACGCCCAGCCAGAACCGAAACGGGTTGCAGCGGCTTTTTCGAATTCCGCTTTGAAAGCATCCACAGAACCGAAATCGCGCTCGATAGCCGCTTTCAGGTCGCCCTGCAGGGTGGTGCCGGTTTTCAGGCCTTTCCAGAACAGGCTGTGGTTAGCGTGGCCGCCCGCGTTGTTACGCAGAACGGTTTTCTTGTCTGCTGGCAGTTGATCCAGTTTGGTGATCAGCTCTTCAACAGACAATTCAGCGAATTCTGGCAGGCTTTCCAGCGCAGCGTTCGCGTTGTTTACATAAGCCTGGTGGTGTTTAGTGTGATGGATTTCCATCGTCTGCTTGTCGAAATGCGGTTCCAGTGCGTCATAGGCATACGGCAGGGATGGCAGTGTATAACTCATAATCCTCTCCATTATTGTCGGGCGGCACAGCTGTTAATGCCGCGTAAGCAGTTGGTTCATTATAGTTAATTAAATGATATTGAAAATGATTATCAATGCCGTACTTTTTATAAGGTTATTCATTTTTGTGTCAATCGTGAAATTGTGAGTCTGCTCACGCGGTTAACGCGTTGATTGCCATTTGGAAGAAAAGTGCGGCAACCTTCTGAAGGTTCGCTCACCGCGTAATTTTTACACTCATCGGGTCGGAGGGAAGCCAACGACATATAAAAACGATGAGGATGTAAAAATGAATCATGCGATTACGATGGGTATTTTCTGGCATTTGATAGGCGCAGCCAGTGCAGCCTGTTTCTATGCCCCGTTTAAAAAGGTCAAACATTGGTCATGGGAAACCATGTGGTCTGTTGGCGGTACTGTCTCGTGGCTTATCTTGCCCTGGACGGTCAGTGCTCTACTCCTCCCTGATTTCTGGGGATATTTCTCTTCCTTTAGCGCCTCCACGCTGCTGCCCGTTTTTCTGTTTGGCGCGATGTGGGGCATCGGTAATATCAACTACGGCCTGACGATGCGCTATCTGGGCATGTCGATGGGGATTGGGATTGCCATCGGGATCACACTGATTGTCGGCACCCTGATGACGCCGATTCTGAACGGTAATTTTGACGTGCTGATCAACACCCGTGGCGGAAGAATGACGCTGCTCGGCGTGCTGGTGGCGGTGATCGGTGTGGGGATTGTCACCCGCGCGGGCCAGTTGAAAGAGCGCAAAATGGGCATCACCGCCGAGGATTTCAATCTGAAGAAAGGGCTGGTGCTGGCGGTGATGTGCGGCATTTTCTCGGCGGGCATGTCATTTGCGATGAACGCGGCAAAACCAATGCACGAAGCCGCTGCCGCGCTCGGCGTTGATCCGCTGTATGTCGCGCTGCCAAGCTATGTGGTAATTATGGGCGGCGGGGCGCTGGTCAACCTGGGCTTCTGTTTTATTCGTCTGGCAAAAGTGAAGAATCTGTCAGTAAAAGCCGACTTCTCGTTGGCAAAATCGTTAATCATCACCAACGTGCTGCTCTCGGCGCTCGGCGGCCTGATGTGGTATCTGCAGTTCTTCTTCTACGCCTGGGGACACGCCAGCATTCCGGCGCAATATGACTATATGAGCTGGATGCTACACATGAGTTTCTACGTGCTGTGCGGCGGGTTGGTAGGTCTGGTGCTGAAAGAGTGGAACAACGCCGGGCGTCGTCCGGTGGGCGTGCTGAGTCTGGGTTGTGTGGTGATCATTATTGCCGCCAACATTGTCGGCCTGGGCATGGCGAGTTAATTACGCCGCTTTTCGACTGCGATGACGCCACTGAACCGGCGTCATCCCTACTTCGCGGTTAAACACCACCGAAAAATAGTTACTGTCCTCAAAGCCGCAGCGCATCGCCACCTCACTCACCATCAGCTCCGTATGTTGCAGCAGATATTGCGCGTGGCAAATGCGTAGCTGGCGCAAATAGTGATTCACGGTCATGCCCGTCTGGGTGCGAAACTGCTGACGCAAGGCGCGTTCACTGCACTGTTCCTGTTCGCAAAACGTCTCCAGCACAAAGCTGCGATTCAGGCTGCCAGCCAGCGCGGTAATCAACTTATCCAGCAGCGCCTCTTGCTCGTTCGCCGAAGGGTTATCGATCGCATAACGAAAGCGTTTGAGCGTCATCACCAGTTGGGCGAACAGCAGTTCAGCCATTTCGTTCGCACTCGGGTCAGCCTTCAAACTCTCCTGTTCAAGCTGCGTGATAACGGGCCTGACCTGCGCCATACCGTTGCTGCTCAAACGCCAGTGCGGCGCGCCTTGTGTATCGTCAAAGCCAGGAATGTTGCTGGCCCAGTCAACGTTCAGCTTGAGCCTGTCCGGGCAATAAATGACGTTCTGCAAAACCAGATCGTTAACCGAGGCGTAGGAGTGTTTGTCTTCCGCGCGGATATAAAACAGGTCACCGCGCGTAATACGATAGGGACGATCGTTGAGGACGTGAAGGCCGTTGCCGCGCCACACCAGCACTAACTCGCAAAACTCGTGCGTGTGCTCAGCAAAGACATTTTGCGGATAGCGGTCCGCCACCGCGACGGCCTGTCCGGCGTTGGCAAAAAAATCAGATTTGCGAAGGATTAACGGAACGCCCACAACACACCCCAGCGGCTAATAACCGAACATTATTAGCCGTTTCGCGAAAAAAAAACGGTGATTGCCCTCGCGTTACTGAAGTGACGCATCCCGTCCCTGACGGATTTCGCGCGGTGACCAGCTAAACTCCCGGCGAAAAAGCGTCGAAAAGTGGTTACTGTCGCCAAAGCCGCAGCGATATGCGATATCCGTCACGCTCTCGTCCGTATGACGCAAAAGATGGCGGGCTTTGATCAATCGCAGGCGATTCAAATAGCGCTGCGGCGTCAAACCGGTGTGCTGTTTGAGCTGGCGATGCAGAGTGCGCAGAGAAAGCGAAAATACATCCGCCACCGTCTCCCAACTCACCTCTTCGGCAAAGTGATCTTCCAGCCAGGCCATCAGTTGATTGAGCCGCGCGTCGTTATTCTCCAGCCCTTCCACCAGACTGCTCCGACGCAGGAGCACCAGCAGTTGCATGAACAACAGCTCACGGCTGGCGAGCGCATGTGATTCCGTATTTTCCTCGGTCTGCTCCATCTGGGTGACCAACTGGCGCACCTGCTGCAGCGTGGACTGATTCACTCGCCAGTGCGACGGATAGTGCCCGTCTTTTTCCTGCGGCAACAGCTGGTTTAGCCCCGATAAAAACTGGAACGCGTCCGGGGAACGATAGAGCACATTCGTCAGGCACAGGTTGTCGGTATGTTCATACATGTGTCGGTCGTGATCGCGTACAAAGCAGACGGTACCCCCGCTGATGGTGTACGGCTGGCCGTTAAAAACGTGAATGCCCGTCCCATGCTCAACAATCACAATCTCATGAAAATCATGGTGATGTTCCGGAAAGGCCGCCTGCGGCAGGCGCGGCTCAATCGCAACGGGCGAAAGTCCGGAAGGGAAAAAATCCACGCTGTGCAGTACGGTCATAACGGCCACCACCAATGAGAAATGTTCTCAAAATAGTAATTAAGGGGCGCGATTCTCACCTTCAATTTTCGACAGCAAAGCGCGCAAAGCCTGTCGGATTTTTAAGAAACAGCGGGAAAGATCGGGAAATGCGGTAACCGTCACATGACCTGACATCCGCGCCATAACTGGAAACTGTGAACTCCCTCACGTTCATCTTTGATTTCTTGCCAGCCGCGGATTTTGCCTGTCAGTGGCGAGAAGGTCTGTTTTTCCTTCCTTTCTTACACTCTCCGGTAATGACTTAAAGAAGGACCGGAACATGACTCTTCGCCATTGTGTCGCTGTCGATTTAGGCGCCTCCAGCGGTCGCGTAATGCTGGCCTGCTACGCCCCTGAACAGCGCACGCTGACTCTTCGCGAGATCCACCGTTTTGTTAACTGCCTGCAAAAGCAGGACGGTGCGGACACCTGGGACATTGACAGCCTGGAAGCTGAAATCCGCACTGGCCTGAACAAGGTCTGCGAAGAAGGCATTCTGATTGACAGTATCGGGATTGATACCTGGGGCGTGGATTATGTCCTGCTCGACCGCGACGGCGCGCGCGTCGGTTTGCCGGTGTCGTATCGCGACAGCCGTACCGACGGCGTGATGGCCCGCGCCATTGAACAGCTTGGCAAAGCGGACATCTACGGGCGCAGCGGCATCCAGTTTTTACCGTTCAATACGCTATATCAGCTGCGTGCGCTGGCGGAACAGCAGCCCGCGCTGATTAAAAACGTCGCCCACGCGCTGCTGATCCCCGACTATTTTAGCTATCGCCTCACCGGCAATCTGAACTGGGAATATACCAACGCCACCACCACGCAGTTGGTCAACATAAACTCCGATAACTGGGATGAACGCCTGCTCAACTGGACCGGCGTCTCCGCCGCCTGGTTTGGTACGCCGACGCATCCCGGCAATGTGATCGGTCACTGGATTTGCCCGCTGGGCAATCAAATTCCCGTCGTCGCGGTGGCAAGCCACGACACCGCCAGCGCCGTGATCGCCTCTCCACTCGCCAGCAAAGACGCGGCATATCTCTCGTCCGGCACCTGGTCGCTGATGGGTTTCGAGAGCAAAACGCCGTACACCAGCGATGCGGCGCTGGCGGCCAATATCACCAACGAAGGCGGCGCAGAAGGCCGCTATCGGGTGCTGAAAAATATCATGGGGCTGTGGCTACTCCAGCGCGTGCTGAAAGAGCAAAACGTCTCCGACCTGTCGGCGCTGATTGCCGATACCGAAGCGTTGACAGCGTGCCGTTTCGTGATCAACCCGAACGACGATCGCTTTATCAATCCGGCCAATATGAGCGCCGAGATTCAGGCCGCCTGTCGCGAAACACACCAGCCAATCCCTGACACCCCAGCCGAGCTGGCACGCTGTATTTTCGACAGCCTCGCTCTGCTGTACGCCGACGTGCTGCAAGAGCTGGCAGCACTGCGCGGCAAACCCTTCAGCCAGCTGCACATCGTAGGCGGTGGCTGCCAGAACCAGCTGCTGAATCAGCTGTGTGCCGACGCCTGCGGGATCACCGTCGTGGCGGGTCCTGTAGAGGCCTCCACGCTCGGCAATATCGGCATCCAGTTGATGACGCTGGACGAACTCACCAACGTGGACGATTTCCGCACCGTGGTCACGGGCAACTATGCCCTCACCACGTTTACCCCTAATTCCTGCCATGAAATTGCCCGCTACCGAGCGCAGTTTCAGCAAAAACGACTGACTAAGGAGCTTTGCGCATGACCACTCAACTTGAACAAGCCTGGGAACTGGCTAAACAGCGTTTCGCCGACGTCGGCGTGAATGTCGACGAGGCGCTGCGCCAGCTCGATCGCCTGCCGGTTTCCATGCACTGCTGGCAAGGCGATGACGTCGCAGGCTTTGAAAATACCGGCGCCGCGCTGACGGGCGGTATTCAGGCCACCGGTAATTATCCAGGCAAAGCGCGTAACGCGACCGAGCTACGCGCCGATCTAGAGCTGGCACTGAGCTTAATCCCCGGTCCAAAACGCCTGAATCTGCATGCGATTTATCACGAAGCTCCAGAGCCAGTCGCGCGTAACGAAATCAAACCGGAACACTTTAAGAACTGGGTTGAGTGGGCAAAAGCCAACAAACTTGGGCTGGATTTCAACCCGTCCTGCTTCTCACATCCGCTGAGCGCCGACGGTTTTACGCTGTCTCACGCAGATGATGAAATTCGCCAGTTCTGGATCGACCACGTGAAGGCCAGCCGCCGCGTGTCAGCTTATTTTGGCGAACAGCTTGGTACGCCGTCAGTGATGAACATCTGGATCCCGGACGGCATGAAAGACATCACCGTCGACCGCCTGGCCCCGCGCCAGCGCCTGCTGGCGGCGCTCGATGAGATCATCAGCGAAAAGATAAATCCGGCGCATCACATCGATGCCGTGGAAAGCAAACTGTTCGGTATCGGCGCGGAAAGCTACACCGTCGGCTCGAATGAGTTCTACATGGGTTACGCCACCAGCCGCCAAACCGCGCTGTGCCTGGATGCCGGCCATTTCCATCCAACGGAAGTGATCTCCGACAAAATCTCCGCCGCCATGCTGTACGTCCCGCGCCTGCTGCTGCACGTCAGCCGTCCGGTGCGTTGGGACAGTGACCATGTGGTGCTGCTGGATGACGAAACCCAGGCCATCGCCAGCGAAATCATCCGCCACGATCTGTTCGACCGCGTGCACATTGGCCTCGACTTCTTTGACGCCTCTATCAACCGCATCGCCGCATGGGTGATCGGTACGCGCAACATGAAAAAAGCCCTGCTGCGCGCGCTGCTGGAGCCAACCTCTGCGCTGAAACAGCTGGAAGAAAACGGCGACTACACCGCGCGTCTGGCGCTGCTGGAGGAGCAAAAATCCCTGCCGTGGCAGGCCATCTGGGAAATGTACTGCCAGCGCAACGACGCGCCCGTCGGCAGCCAGTGGCTGGACAACGTGCGGGCCTATGAGAAAGAGGTGTTGAGTCAACGCGGGTAACACAACCCTCACCCCTGCCCTCTTCCTGAGGGAGAGAGAGAAAACAGCACTGAACAGTCCCCTCTCCCTGTGTGGGAGGAGAGAAAACAGCACTGAACAGTCCCTTCTCCCTGTGTGGGAGGGGAGAAAACAGCACCGAACAGTCCCCTCTCCCTGTGTGGGAGGGGAGAAAACAGCACCGAACAGTCCCCTCTCCCTGTGGGAGAGGGCTAGGGTGAGGGCATCAGGCCTCACCGAATACCAGATTTTGTAGGCCGGGTAAGCGCAGCGCCACCCGGCACGTTGAAGGAAAGAGAAACTATGCAGACCATCACCAACGCCTGGTTCGTCCAGGGCATGATTAAAGCCACCACCGACGCCTGGCTGAAAGGCTGGGACGAGCGCAACGGCGGCAACCTGACGCTGCGTCTTGACGATGCAGATCTCGCACCGTTCGAGGCGGATTTTCACCACAAGCCGCGCTATATCGCGCTGAGTCAGCCGATGCCGCTGCTCGCCAATACGGCGTTTATCGTCACGGGATCCGGTAAGTTCTTCCGCAACGTGCAGCTCGATCCGACCGCGAATTTAGGCGTGGTAAAAGTGGACAGCGACGGCGCGGGCTATCACATTCTTTGGGGGCTGACGAACGACGCGGTACCGACGTCCGAGCTGCCGGCGCATTTCCTCTCCCACTGCGAACGTATCAAAGCGACCGATGGGAAAGACCGCGTGATCATGCACTGTCATGCCACCAACCTGATCGCACTGACTTATGTGCTTGAAAACGATAGTGCGTGCATCACGCGCAAACTGTGGGAAGGCAGCACCGAATGTCTGGTGGTGTTCCCGGACGGCGTGGGCATTTTGCCGTGGATGGTGCCGGGTACCGACGAGATCGGCCAGGCGACGGCGCAAGAGATGCAAAAACATTCTCTGGTTCTGTGGCCGTTCCACGGTGTGTTCGGCAGCGGTCCGACGCTGGATGAAGCCTTTGGCCTGATCGATACCGCCGAGAAATCCGCCGAAGTATTGGTCAAAGTCTATTCCATGGGCGGAATGAAACAGACCATTACGCAGGAAGAACTGATTGCACTGGGCAAACGCTTTGACGTGAACCCGATGAAATCGGCGTTAGCGCTGTACAAATAACAACATCGCGCCCCGCTCACTGAGACGGGGCGAAAAACACCTGCAATCCCTACACATATTCCCTATGGATTTCACGGTGCAGGAAGGCGGCTTCGCAGTGAACCCCCAGGCGCTTACAAAAGTAAGTGGCTGGGGTGAGCGAGAAAGCCAACGCACCTGCAACGTGAAAGACGACGGGAATCACCCTAAGTGGAGTCAAAGCAATGAAAATAAAGACAAGCTTAATCCTCACCGTTGCCGCTCTGGCGCTGTCCGGTTCCGCATTAGCAGAAGTCAAAATCGCCCTGGTGGCGAAATCCCTCGGGAATGGATTCTTCGAAGCCGCGAACGTCGGCGCACAGGAGGCGGCCAAAGAGTTGGGTGATGTGAAAGTGATTTACACCGGCCCCACAACGACCACCGCCGAAGCGCAGATCGAAGTGTTAAACGGCTTGATCGCACAAGGCGTGGATGCGATCGCCATTTCCGCTAACGATCCGGATGCCCTGGTTCCGGTACTCAAAAAAGCCATGCAGCGCGGCATTAAAGTGGTGTCGTGGGATTCTGGCGTGGCGAAAGCCGGGCGGCAAATCCACCTGAATCCGTCTAATAATGCGCTGATCGGCGAAACCAACGTCAAGCTGGCGGCAGACGCATTGAAAGCTCTGAACGTGGAAAAAGGCGATGTGGCGGTACTGAGCGCGACGCCGACCTCCACTAACCAGAACACCTGGATTGCCGAGATGAAAAAGGTGCTGCCTAAGTACCCGTCCGTCAATCTGGTGACCGTGGCCTACGGCGACGATCTCTCTGACAAAAGCTACCGCGAAGCGGTTGGCCTGCTGAAAACCTATCCTGATTTGAAAGTGATTGTCTCGCCGTCCTCCGTCGGCATTGTCGCGGCCGCGCAGGCAGTAAAAGACCAGGGAAAAATCGGCAAAGTGTACGTCACCGGTCTGGGCTTGCCGTCTGAAATGGCGGGCGCAGTGAAATCCGGCGCGAGCAAAAGTTTCGCTATCTGGAACCCAATCGATCTCGGCTACGCCGCCACCTATCTGGCAGACGATCTGGTGAAAGGCACCGCCACCAAAGACGAAGCCAGCATGGGCAAACTGGGCAAAGTGAAGCTTGATGCCGACGGCAGCGGCGCGATGGCTGAGCCGTTCGTCTACGATGCCAGCAATATTGATAAGTTCTCGAAAATCTTCTGATCCTTTCTCCCGCTCCCTGTGGGAGAGCACCGGGGTGAGGGCTGTATTTCTCCTCATCCTAACGCTCTCCTGAGGGAGCGGGGATACTTTGGAGAACTATCATGACCCCATTGCTTCAACTCAACGGCATCACCAAGATTTTCCCGGGCGTGCGCGCTCTTGAGAACGTGCAGCTTGAGCTTTGGCCCGGCAAAGTCACCGCCCTTATCGGCGAAAACGGCGCGGGCAAATCGACGCTGGTCAAAGTGATGACCGGTATTTACCAGCCCGAAGAGGGCGAAATCCTCTACAAAGCGATCCCCATTCAGCTCCCGACGCCGGAATCGGCGCACAAAGTCGGGATCACCGCCATTCATCAGGAAACCGTGCTCTTCGATGAACTGTCGGTGACGGAAAATATTTTCGTCGGTCAGTATCTGCACAAAGGCTTTTTCAAAAAGCTCGACTGGCCGGAAATGCATCGTCGCGCGCAGGAGATTTTGTCACGGCTCGAGGTGCAAATTGACCCGCGCGCCACGCTCAAAACCCTGAGCATTGCCCAGCGTCATATGGTGGCTATCGCCCGTGCGCTGTCGTTCGAGGCGCAGGTGGTTATCCTCGATGAGCCCACCGCTGCATTGTCTCAGCATGAAATCCTCGAGTTCTATCACATCGTTGAGCGCTTAAAGCAGGAAGGCAAAGCCATTCTGTTTATCTCGCACAAATTCGACGAGATTTTCGAGCTGGCGGATCACTACACCATTTTGCGCGACGGCGTGTTTGTCGGTGCGGGCGCGATGAATGACATCACTGAAGAGCGCATGGTCTCAATGATGGTGGGCCGTGCCATTACCCAAACCTTCCCAAAAGTGGAGTGCGAAAAAGGCGAGACGGTGCTGGAGGTCAACGATCTCTGCCATCCGACTGAATTCGCGCATATTTCTTTCTCACTGCGCAAAGGTGAAATCCTCGGCTTTTACGGCCTGGTCGGTGCAGGACGTACCGAGCTGATGCAGGCGCTGTCTGGCGTTACGCGCCCGTCCTCCGGGAAAATCGTGCTGAACGGCAAAGCGCAACAGTTCCGCCAGCCGTCCGACGCCATCAAAGCAGGGATTGTCTGCGTGCCGGAGGAGCGGCAAAAACAGGGGGCGATTATTGCCCTGCCGATTGCGCAAAACATCAGCCTGCCGCAGCTCGGCAAGCTCAATCCCAACGGCGTGTTAAATGACCGCCGCGAATGGGCGTTGGCGGATGAATACGCGACGCGTCTGCAGGTGAAGGCCTTTAGCTGGAAACAGCCTGTCGAAACGCTCTCCGGCGGCAATCAGCAAAAAGTGGTGATCGGCAAATGGCTGGCGACGCATCCTGACGTGATAATCCTCGATGAGCCGACAAAAGGCATCGATATTGGCTCAAAAGCGGCAGTGCATCAGTTTATGTCCGAGCTGGTTGGACAGGGGCTGGCGGTGATCATGGTGTCGTCGGAGCTGCCGGAAGTGATGGGCATGGCTGACCGTATTATCGTGATGCACGAGGGGTTGATGGTGGCGGAATATCAGGCGGGCGGCGCAACGGCGGAAACCATCGTCAGCGCGGCCAGCGGTGCAAAACAGGAGGCGGCGTAATGATAAAGCAACTGCTGAAGCACCGTGAGGCGCTGTTGGGTGCCGTGATCGTGCTGATGATTCTCGCCATCGGTAGCCGCGTGCCGTCATTTATCGCGCCGGGCAATCTGGTGGAGATGTTCAACGACACCGCCATTCTGATCATTCTCGCGCTCGGTCAGATGATGGTGCTGCTGACCAAAGGCATCGACCTGTCGATGGCGGCAAACCTGGCACTGACCGGGATGATTGTCGCGCTGATTAATTTCCATTATCCGGCTGTTCCCGTCTGGACGCTGCTGATTCTGGCCACCGGGCTTGGGTTGTTGATGGGCGCGATCAACGGCCTGCTGGTGTGGAAGCTCGGCATCCCGGCGATTGTGGTGACGCTCGGCACCATGAGCATTTACCGCGGAATTATCTTTTTGCTCTCCGGCGGCGGCTGGGTGAACTCCAACCAGATGGGCGCGGATTTTCTCGCCCTGCCGCGCACAGCGATTTTAGGTCTGCCCGTGCTGAGCTGGTGTGCGGTTGCCGCGCTGCTGTTAGTGGGTTATTTCCTGCGCTACAGCCGCACCGGACGCGCCCTTTACACTGCGGGCGGCAACGCGACGGCGGCGTATTACACTGGGATTAACGCCGGGAAAATGCAGTTCGTCAGCTTCTGCCTGTCGGGCGCGCTGGCCGGATTCTGCGGCTATCTGTGGATCTCGCGCTTCGCGGTGGCTTACGTCGATGTGGCAAACGGGTTTGAGCTGCAGGTTGTGGCGGCGTGCGTGATTGGCGGCATCAGCACCATGGGCGGCACCGGACGTGTGCTCGGCTGCCTGTTCGGCGCGCTGTTCCTCGGCATTATCAATAACGCGCTACCGGTGATTGGCGTTTCGCCGTTCTGGCAAATGGCGATTTCCGGCACGGTGATTGTGATTGCGGTGCTGCTCAACGAACGCGGCAATAAACGCAAAGGACGGCTGATCTTGCGCGATGCGGCGCTGGCACGTCAGAAACAGGCGGTGAACTCATGAGCAAAATAATGACGTCAGAAGAGATCAACACTACGACTGTGCCCCCGGGGATTTTCCAGCGTCTGCTGTGCTGGGAAGGATTTTTGCTGGCGGTGACTCTGGCAGTGTTTGTGGTCAATGCGTTCGCCTCGCCCTATTTCCTCGATATCTGGAATCTGTCGGACGCGACGTTTAACTTCACCGAAAAAGCGATCATCGTGCTGCCGATGGCGATGCTGATTATCGCCCGCGAAATCGATCTGTCGGTGGCGTCGACCATCGCGCTGAGCTCCACGGTGATGGGCTTTTGCGCGGCGGCGGGGGTGGATACACCGCTGCTGGTTTGTGTGGGATTAGGCGTTGGGCTGCTGTGCGGATTGTTCAACGGCCTGCTGGTGACCCGCTTTAACCTGTCGTCAATTGTTATCACTATCGGCACCATGAGTCTGTATCGCGGCATTACCTACATTTTGCTCGGCGATCAGGCGCTGAACAGCTATCCCGAAAGCTTCGCCTGGCTGGGTCAAGGCTACGTATGGGGCGCGCTGTCATTCGAATTTGCGCTGTTCATCGTGCTGGCGGCGGTGTTTGCCTTCGTGTTGCATCGCACCAACTTTGGTCGCCGCACCTACGCCATTGGCAATAATCCAACCGGGGCGTGGTATTCCGGCATCAACGTGAAACGTCACAACTTACTGCTGTTTGCGCTGGTGGGGCTGATGTCCGGGCTGGCGTCGGTATTGCTCACCTCGCGTTTAGGCAGCACGCGCCCGACGATTGCGATGGGCTGGGAGCTGGCGGTCGTCACGATGGCGGTGCTCGGCGGCGTCAATATTCTCGGCGGGTCCGGCAGCATGGTGGGCGTGATTATCGCCGCCTTCCTGATGGGACTGGTCACCTTTGGCCTGAGCCTGCTGAATGTGCCCGGCATTGTGATGTCGGTGATTATCGGTGCGATGCTGATTGTGGTGATCTCCCTGCCGATTATCACTCGCCGGATGATGCAGCGAAGACGGATTTGAGTCCCCTCATCCCTAGGGGCGAGGGGAACAGGATTTCCCAAAATCAATGTTAAGGAGAATTATCATGAGCTTTATGTTGGCGCTTCCCAAAATCAGCCTGCACGGCGCGGGCGCAATCGGCGATATGGTCAATCTGGTGGCAAACAAACAGTGGGGTAAAGCGCTGATTGTTACTGACGGACAGCTGGTGAAAATGGGCCTGCTCGACAGCCTGTTTACGGCGCTGGACGCCCACCAGATGTCCTATCATCTGTTCGATGACGTGTTTCCAAATCCCACCGAAGCGCTGGTGCAGAAAGGGTTTGCAGCGTATCAGGATGCGAATTGCGATTACCTGATTGCCTTCGGCGGCGGCAGTCCGATTGATACCGCAAAGGCGATTAAAATCCTGACGGCGAATCCTGGCCCCTCCACCGCCTATTCTGGCGTTGGGAAAGTCAAAAATGCAGGCGTACCGCTGGTGGCGATCAATACCACGGCGGGTACGGCGGCAGAAATGACCAGCAACGCGGTGATTATCGATACCGTGCGCCAGGTGAAAGAAGTCATTATTGATTCGAACATTATCCCGGATATCGCCGTGGATGACGCCAGCGTGATGCTCGATATTCCCGCTTCCGTCACTGCGGCAACGGGGATGGATGCGCTGACGCACGCCATCGAAGCTTATGTGTCTGTTGGTGCGCACCCGCTGACCGACGCCAACGCGCTGGAAGCCATTCGCCTGATCGCGCTGTGGCTGCCGAAAGCGGTCGATGACGGGCATAATCTGCAAGCCCGTGAGCAGATGGCCTTTGGTCAGTATCTGGCGGGTATGGCGTTTAACAGCGCCGGTCTGGGGCTGGTGCATGCCCTTGCCCATCAACCCGGCGCGACGCACAACCTGCCGCACGGCGTGTGCAACGCCATCCTGCTGCCGATCATCGAAAACTTTAACCGTCCCAATGCGGTCGCACGTTTTGCCCGCGTGGCACAGGCGATGGGCGTTGAGACGCGGGGAATGAGCGACGACGCGGCAAGCATGTCAGCGATTCAGGCCATTCGCGATCTGAGCACGCGCGTCGGCATTCCATCGGGCTTTAGCCAACTCGGCGTAACCAAAGCGGATATCGAAGGCTGGCTGGACAAAGCGCTGGCTGACCCCTGCGCACCGTGCAACCCGCGTACCGCCAGCCGCGACGAAGTACGCGAGCTGTATCTGGAGGCATTATGATCCGCAAAGCTTTTGTGATGCAGGTGAACCCAGATTCACACGACGAATATGAACGCCGCCACACGCCGATCTGGCCAGAACTGGAATCGGTCCTGAAAGACCACGGTGCGCACCATTACGCCATTTATCTGGATAAAGCCCGCAATTTGCTGTTTGCGACCGTCGAGATTGAATCGGAAGAGCGCTGGAATGCGGTGGCACAAACCGACGTTTGCCAGCGCTGGTGGAAGCACATGCGTGACGTCATGCCCTCGAATCCGGACAACAGCCCGGTAAGTGCAGAGCTGAAAAGCGTGTTTTACCTGGAGTAAGCTTTTTGCGCTGCCGCCTGAACTCGCGGCAGCGCCTTGTTTTTAACTGGCCTGCACCGTGTTCCCTCTTGCGGCAATCTGCTGTTTGCTACTCAGCGTAAATGCCGAAATCACCGTTATCGTCAGCACAATACAGCCCAGCATCAGGTAGGTGTCCTGGAAGCCGATCCGGTCATACATATTTCCGGCAAAGGCGGAGAGGAAAATCGCCGCCGACTGTTTGGCAAAATTGAAACCAATCAGATAGATCGTCGCAGACAGTCGGGTATCAAACACGCCGGTAATGTATTTGAACGCGCCCACCAGCAGGAACGGCACTTCCAGCGCATGCAGCATTTTCAGGGCGATCACTTCTACCACCGTGGTGGCGAACGATGAGCCGATAATGCGCGTCGCCATGATCAGTCCGGCAATCAGCAGCGTATTTTTTGCACCAATGCGGTTAATGATCCACGGCGAGCAGAACATGATAATCGCGTTACAAATTTCCCCTGCCGTCGTCGCAAATCCGAAGGCTCGCGTGCCTTCTTCTGGGGTGGCGAAGAATGATTTAAAGAAGGTGGCAAACTGCTGATCGAACACGTCGTAGACGCACGCCACGCCAATCACGTACAAAATAAACATCCACATTTTGCGCTGGCGGAACAGGGTCATGACGGTTTTAGCGGTGATTTGCGGTTGGTTTGCGCCGAGCGCGTTCATCACTTCCGCCGTCTGGTTTGGCTTAGGCCTGGCGACGACTAACAGCAGCATAAGCAGCAACGCCGCCCCGGACCCCATCCAGAACACCAGCGACGGATCGATGCTGAACAGCACGCCACCCGTTGAGGCGCAAAGTCCCCAGCCCAGACAACCGAACATGCGCGCTTTGCCATATTCGAAGAAGCTGTTGCGGCTGACGCGTTCGATGTAGGCCTCAATGGCACCCGACCCCGCCGAGAAGACAAAGCCGATATACAGCCCGCCGCTTAGCGCCCCAAGCCAGATACTGGTTTTTAACAGCGGCGCGAAGACGTACAGGAAAAACGGGGCGAACAAAAACAGCAGTACCGCGATTATCCATAGCAGATGTTTTTTCAGCCCCAGTTTGTCAGAAATCACGCCCAGCACTGGCTGGAAGGCGATCGCAGAAAGCGAAATACAGGAGAAAACAATCCCGGTATGGGTTTTGTTGAGGCCGATGACATCCGACAGCCAGATCGGCAGGAACGGAAAACAGGTGGCCATGATAAAGAAGTAGAGAAAGAAGAACGCCCCGAAAATCCAGAAATTAGGGTTGTCTTTGTGGGTACAGGCAGTCGTGTTCATTATTTTTATCCTCAACTGAGGGCCGGCTACCCGGCCCGTCACCTTTACACGCGTTCAACGCCAATCAGAATGGCGGTTTCCGGATCCAGAATCGGCAGCGCAATGCCTGCCTGCATCAACCATTCGCCGCTCACCATTTGCGGCTCTTCCATCCACGCCGGGAGCTTGCGCATGGTGTGCCCGCCCTCGCCCGTCAGACAAATATTCGGATGATCGAGCAGCGTGATGCGGTACTGTGCGCTCGCCTCCAGCCCCGGCATGCGCAGCGGCATCATCAGCGTGTAATCTGGCATCGCCAACTGGCTGACAATAAACAGCCCCTGCCCTTTGTCGCCACTCACGATACCGTGCGCCAGCGTGCTGGCATCCGGCATATCCACGCGCCACTGCGTGCCATGATGAATCACCTCACGCCACTGTTTGTGCAGCGCGGCGTAGTGGCGATAACCGTCTCGCTCGTGCTCGTCCACACTCAGCGGATCCAACTCCAGTCCCATATGACCAAACAGCGCGGTCAGGCCCCGGAAGGCGATACTGTGCTGGCGGAATGTGGCGTGGCATTTATGATGACCGATATGCGCGCCCATCACCTCCGGCGGGAAGAAATAGCTCATACCGCGCTGGATGGTGTTGCGCTCCAGCGCATCATTGTTGTCCGACGCCCAAAAACGGTGACAACGGGTCAGCACTTCGTAATCGATACGCCCACCGCCCGACGAGCAGGATTCAAATTCAACCTGCGGGAAGCGTTCACCCAATATATCCAGCAGACGGTAGAACTGGCGGGTTTGCGCGTCGGCGGCAGCTTTACCGTTATGGCCTGGCTGCACCAGCTCGCGGTTCATGTCCCATTTTACGTAATCAATCGCGTGTTCACCGAGCAGCCAGCTCAGGCGCTCGAGTAAATAATCAAAGGCTTCAGGAATGTTCAGATTGAGCACCCACTGATGGCGTCCAGTGGACTGCGTGTAGCCCGGCAGAGCCAGCACCCAGTCGGGGTGAGCGCGATACAAATCGGAATCAGGGCTGATCATCTCGGGTTCGACCCAAATCCCGAACTCCATGCCAAGATTTTTGACGTGGTTAATCACCGGCGTTAAGCCGTCAGGATATTTTTTCTCATCAAGATACCAGTCACCCAGCGCGCCGTGGTCGTTATTGCGCCCCTTAAACCAGCCGTCGTCGATGATAAAACGCTCCACGCCGAGCCCAGCGGCTTCGTCCGCCATTCGCATGATGTAGTGCGGATCGTGGTCGAAGTAGATCCCTTCCCAGGTATTGAGATGCACCGGCCGCGGTTTGTTTTCCGGGAAGCGAATGATATTTTCACGCAGATAGCGGTGGAACTGCTGACTCATGCCGTTCAGCCCGTGGGCGGAATAGCTGGCGTAGAGGCGTGGCGTCCACAGCGTTTCACCCTCTTCCACCGCCATTTCGCCTGGCAGATAGAGCGCCTCAGCCTGCAGATAACGGCGACCGTCTGTTTTGGCTTCGGCACGCAGGCGGTGGTTGCCGCTCCATCCCAAATGTACGCCCCACACGTCGCCATGCATTTCGTTAAACGATGGCGTGCCGGTCATCAGGGCCGGGAAATGTTCATGAGAAGAGCGCCCGCGACGGCTTTCAATCACAAAGCTGTCGTGCTCAAGCGTGACGCGATGCGGCTGAAACTCGCGGATCCAGCGGCCATGAAAGGCCATCACTTCCTGGGCGCGCTCGGCGATTGGCAGCGTGACGGCGAGCCTGTCGACCTGCCACGGCTGTGCGCGTAAATTCGTCAGGCCGTGACGCACCACCAGCACACCGCTCTCATCGAGGGCAATTTCACTGGTCAGACGTAACCCTGCATTGTCATCTTCGGCGGTGATGGAAAGATGTTGTCCTTCCTGCGCCACAGCAATCGTTTTGAATATCGGTGAACCGTCGAGTCCCTGACGATGGCCTTCAATGCCGGGCGCGCCAAACAATCCGTGGCCCAGCTCTGCCATCAGCGTCAGCGGGATATCAACATCCAGTCGGCCGTTGGCAATCGGGCGGGAAAGGCTTTGAACATCTTGCGGAGAAAAGTGGCGAAGATGCGGCCCCCAGTAAAGAATTTCGGCGAACGGGTGCGTTTTTATCACCACGTCAACCGAATGGCTTTCGAGTCGTAAAATGAAATCGTGCATCGGACATCTCCTGTCATCAGATGTCCTGAGTGTTGATCCGAAACGTTTCGGATACCAACCTAAACGTTTCGGATTTGTGATCGGTTTATGATTTTAACGCGTTTAGGCGGTTTCGCCTGGCGAGAATTCAGGTTGCCACAGCACCTGAAGTTGAGAGAGGTCATCGCCGCCAATCAGCTGGCGCACCATGTCAGCAATTTGTTTGCCCACGCCCTGCCGGGTGGACTGAATCACCGCCGCCACGTCGGTCTCAACAATGCTGTCCTGCGGCAGCCCGTCGTACACGATCAGCGCCACCGCGTGTTCACCGCTTAAACGTCCGGCTTGCGCCAGCGCCATGGCGGCCCCGTCACCGTGGGTGTTGCAATCGGTGATAATGGCGCTCGGCGGTTGTGCGAGCGCGAGCAGCGCCTGCGTGGTGTTATACCCTGCGCGACGAGATGGCGGCATAGCGCGCAGCCATTCGCTGGACAGTCCGGCTTCACGCAGTGCATCGAGATAACCCTGTCGACGCTGGGTTATGAACGCCTGATTATTGCTTTCACCCAGCAGCGCAATACGCTGATGACCTTTTGCAATCAACCAGCGTGTGGCGTTATACGTCCCGGCGTAGTTGTCAAAATCAAACCAGGCGTAAGGCTGCGGCAACTGACTGCGACCCAGCGCCAGGAAAGGGAATCCCGCCGCCTGAAGCTGTTCAAGACGCGGATCGTGATCGAGCGTATGCGCCACAATCAACGCATCCACGCGCCGGCTTTGTACCATGCGCATATAGCTGTGTTTGTCGGCCAAATCGTCGTCCGCGATCAGCAGCAAATCGATCTCATGTCGCGCCAGTTCGTGGCTAATTTCGCCGACCATATCCATAAACACGCTGTTATTGAGCGGAACCGGATGCACCGGAAACACCAGCCCAACAGCGTCGATTTTGCCCATTTTCAGGCGACGGGCAAACGTATTCGGGCGATAGCCACGGCGCTGGGCTTCGGCTTCAACGCGCGCGCGCGTTTCGCTGGACACGTCATCATATCCGTTGAGGGCGCGACTGACGGTGGTAACGGACAGCCCCAGTTCTTTGGCAATGGCTTTAAGCGACATGATTTTCCGTGTCCTGCTGTTTAGTTTTGTTCCGCCACCATAAGCGCGTACGTATCTCGCTCAAGGGCTTTGAAGATATGCGGCTGGTCTGCGGGATAGCAAATATAGTCCCCTTCGCCCAGCTCTTCAGGCGCTTCCGTCAGGCCAACCAACGCCCGGCCTTGTGTCACAATAATGTGTTCCACTGACCCCGGCGGATGTGGCTGCGAAACGCGATCCGCACCCGGCTGAGCCATCAGCATATACACATCGCGACGAGCGCCTGGCGGGCATGCGGCCAACAAAATCGCCTGATAATTTGCGTGCTCGGCGGTCACTTTTGTCCCTTCGCCACGGCGAATTACCTGCGTGGTGGGCTGCTGCGGCTCCAGTAAACGGGCAAACGGAATGTCGAGTGCGACACAAAGCGACCATAATGTTTCCAGACTCGGATTGCCGTTGCCGGACTCTAGCTGAGAAAGCGTAGATTTCGCGATCCCGGCACGACGCGCGATTTCCGCCAGTGAAAGCCCGGTCCGCGTACGCTCTCGCACCAGACTTTTGGCGATAACGCTAATTGGCTGCGTCATAAAAAGGGCCTCTGTTCTATAAATCGAACGAATCGTTCATCTTGTAAAACAATATTGATGCGTTCATTATAATGGAAACTCGTTCGATATGGCTAAAATTGTATGAAGCATTATTTCTCCTGCCTGAAAGGCGACACGATAAAAGCAATCGTCCTGGTGTGCCTGGCCGTGGGCGTCGTTGGGGTGTCCTACGGTTCGCTGGCGATGGCATATGGTTTCCCGATATGGGTGCCGTTTCTCCTTTCACTCACCGTGCTGGCGGGTGCATCGGAATTTATGTTTATCGGTATTGTCGCCAGCGGCGGAAATCCGCTTGCCGCCGCCGCCGCAGGGTTGCTGGTTAATGCGCGTCATGTCCCGTTTGGCGTGACAGTGCGCGATCTGGTCGGCAAGCGCGGCGCGAGCTTTTTAGGCTGCCACATTATGAATGATGAAAGCGTGGTATTTGGTCTGTCGCAAAAAACGCCGGAGCAGCGTAAAGCAGCCTATTGGCTGTGCGGTTTGGGCGTCGCCATCATCTGGCCGCTCGGCACGCTGCTGGGCGCAGGGGTGGGAAAATTATTGCCTGCGCCGGAGACCATCGGCCTGGACGCCGTTTTCCCGGCCATTTTATTGGCTTTGGTGGTGCCCGCGTTTAAGAACCGCACCACGCTTATCCGCGCCTTTAGCGGTGCGGCGCTGTCGCTGGCGGCGGTGCCGTTTGCACCCGTCGGTTTGCCGGTGTTGCTCTCGTTACTGGGCCTCGCCGCGAGGAAGAAATAATGGGCAATATGACGGTTTTCATCCTCGGCATCGCCATTTTATCGGCGGGAACGTACCTGATGCGCCTCGGCGGCGCGAAGCTGGGGAATCGTTTAGCGCTTTCTGAGCGTTCTCAGGCGCTGCTTTCCGATGCCGCAACGGTGCTGTTATTTTCCGTGGCGCTGGCAACCACCTTCTACGAAGGCGAACATTTTGCCGGAATGGCGCGGGTGACAGGTGTGGCGTTTGCAGTGTTTTTGGCGTGGCGGAAAATGCCGCTGATCGTGGTGATTTTTGCGGCGGCGGTGGTCACCGCGCTGATGCGCGTGGCAGGCATAAACTAAAAAAGCGCCCCAGGGGCGCTCTTTCGACAGGTGATTCGCTTATTTAGTCAGTTCAGCGGTCATGTGAACCTGGTTACCGGTGAATGCCTGAGTAATTTTATAAGATGACGCGCCCGCTTCTTGTGCCTGAGCAGCAATTTTCGCTTCTGCACCGTCAATGGTGGTTGCGGTCGCGGTCACTGACTGAGCAGCAAATGAACCGAAAGAAGTAGCCAGTGCGATTACTGCAACAAAAGTTTTGATGTTTTTCATGATATAAATCCTTCAGCAAGTTGTTTAGATAAGGCGTTGTGCCTTGATGTGATAATAATAGGCCTCATCACCGATAACTAAAAGCGGAAGGATTTGCTAAAGTCTTTCAAATTTACTGATCAATAATCAAGCGCTCAGGATGCGTATAAATCGTCACGCGCCCCGGTTTACAAAAGCCCACCAGCGTCAGATTGCAGCGCTGCGCTACCTCGACCGCCAGCGTCGTCGCCGCGGATACCGCGAACAGAATTTCAACGCCACACATCGCGGCTTTTTGCACCATCTCATAACTTGCCCGGCTGGACACCAGAACAGCACCCTGCTGCCACGCGTCACGTTCACCCGCACGACGGCCCAGCAGTTTATCCAGCGCGACGTGACGTCCTACATCTTCGTGTCCGCCTGCAATTTCACCCGACGGTAAAACCCAGGCGGCGGCATGCGTGCAGCCACTCAGTTGACCAATGGGCTGAACATCGTTGAGATGCTCCAGAGCATGATCGAGCTGCCGGAGATTGAACGTCTGGGTGAACGGCAGCGGGGTAATGGGCTTGCCGATATCGTTGAGTTGCTCGACACCGCATACGCCGCAGCCCGTGCGGCCAGCCAGCGCGCGACGACGCTCTTTGAGCCCCATAAAGCGGCGGCTGGACAGCTCGATTTGTACTTCGAGACCGTTGCAGACGTTGACAACATCCATGCCGTAAATTTCCTGAGGCTGCTCGATAATGCCTTCAGATAGCGAAAAGCCGATGGCAAACAGCTGGAGATCTTTAGGCGAGGCCATCATCACGACATGGGAAATTCCGTTGTAAACCAGCGCAACGGGCACCTCCTCCGCCAGAAAATCAGGGACGGAATGGGTAATGTGAGGGGGTCTGTGTACCGAATGTTCCACCACGCCCACAGGCAGTGTAGACAATTGGGCATCACGATTCTGTTTTGACACAACGGTATTCCTGAGCAACCACGTAGGTGAGACCTGCTATTGCATCATAAACCGCAGGCCTCGCGCATAGTATGGATCAACTTTTCGGCTCCCATACCCTTCAAGTTTACCTACTCCTTCTGGAGAGGCACAACGTTGACACCGATACAAAATCGTAACAACCCCTAAGTAAAATGTGATTAGTGTCACACTTTATAATCGCCACAGTGATAATACGCTCACTTTGTTTTAACACGGCGGGAACAGGCTTACCGACATTGTGGTATTCTCAACATATCCCTCGTGCAAATGGGGGAATAAATCAATTTTTCACCTTTGTGGTTATTTCTCATCCATAAAGTAAAACAATAATGCCCCTAAATAACTCGCATAACGGGTTAAACGCCCGCTGTCCGAGGAATGAAGGGTGGCAATGTCGAAACAAGGAGTGACCCATGCAGGTCAGCAGAAGGCAGTTCTTTAAGATCTGCGCTGGCGGTATGGCAGGCACGACGGTAGCCGCGCTGGGCTTTGCCCCAGGCGTCGCGCTCGCGGAAACACGGCAGTACAAACTGCTGCGTACCCGTGAAACCCGTAATACCTGCACTTACTGCTCTGTCGGTTGCGGGCTGTTAATGTATAGCCTCGGCGACGGCGCGAAAAACGCTAAAGCATCTATTTTCCATATCGAAGGTGACCCGGACCATCCGGTCAACCGTGGCGCGCTGTGTCCGAAAGGCGCAGGTCTGGTGGATTTCATCCACTCAGAAAGCCGCCTCAAATTCCCCGAGTACCGCGCACCTGGCTCTGATAAGTGGCAGCAAATCACCTGGGACGACGCATTTGACCGCATCGCTAAGCTGATGAAAGAAGATCGCGACGCCAACTTTATGCCGCAGAACGCGGACGGCGTAACGGTCAACCGCTGGCTCTCCACCGGGATGCTGTGTGCCTCGGCGTCCAGCAACGAAACCGGCTATTTAACCCAGAAATTCACGCGTGCACTCGGTATGCTCGCGGTCGACAACCAGGCGCGTGTCTGACACGGACCAACGGTAGCAAGTCTTGCTCCAACATTTGGTCGCGGTGCGATGACCAACCACTGGGTCGACATCAAAAACGCCAACCTCATCGTCGTGATGGGTGGGAACGCGGCAGAAGCGCATCCGGTGGGATTCCGCTGGGCGATGGAAGCCAAAATCCATAATGGCGCGAAACTGATTGTGATCGATCCCCGCTTCACGCGAACTGCGTCAGTGGCGGATTTCTACACCCCTATTCGATCGGGTACTGACATTACTTTCCTGTCGGGCGTTTTGCTGTATCTGCTCACCAACGAAAAATATAACCGTGAATACGCCGAAGCCTACACCAACGCCAGCCTGATCGTGCGTGAGGATTATGGCTTTGAAGATGGCTTGTTCAGCGGTTACGACGCCGAAAAACGCAAGTACGACAAAACCAGCTGGAACTACGAGCTGGACGAGAACGGCTTTGCGAAACGCGACACCACGCTGACGCATCCACGCTGTGTATGGAATTTGCTTAAAGAGCACGTTTCCCGTTACACGCCAGATGTGGTCGAAAACATCTGCGGCACGCCAAAAGCGGATTTCCTGAAAGTGTGCGAATACATTGCGGAAACCAGCGCCAAAGACAAAACGGCGTCGTTCCTGTATGCGCTCGGCTGGACGCAACACTCCGTCGGGGCGCAGAACATTCGCACCATGGCGATGATTCAGCTGCTGCTCGGCAACATGGGGATGGCAGGCGGCGGCGTCAACGCCCTGCGCGGTCACTCCAATATTCAGGGGCTCACCGACCTTGGTCTGCTGTCACAAAGCCTGACGGGCTATATGACGCTGCCAAGCGAGAAGCAGACCGACCTCCAGACCTATCTGACTGCCAACACGCCGAAACCGCTGCTGGAAGGCCAGGTCAACTACTGGGGCAACTACCCGAAATTCTTCGTCTCAATGATGAAGGCCTTTTACGGCGACAAAGCGACGGCTGAGAACAGCTGGGGCTTTGACTGGTTGCCGAAGTGGGACAAAGGGTACGACGTGCTGCAGTACTTCGAGATGATGCACCAGGGCAAAGTGAACGGCTATCTATGCCAGGGCTTTAACCCGGTCGCCTCGTTCCCGAACAAAAACAAGGTGGTGGAATCACTGTCGAAGCTGAAATTCCTGGTCACCATTGATCCGCTCAATACAGAGACCGCGACTTTCTGGCAGAACCACGGCGAATCAAACGACGTCGATCCGTCAAAGATTCAGACCGAAGTGTTCCGTCTGCCATCGACCTGCTTCGCCGAAGAGAACGGTTCGATCGTCAACTCCGGCCGCTGGTTGCAGTGGCACTGGAAAGGCGCAGACGCCCCGGGCATCGCCATGAACGACGGCGAGATCCTGGCCGGTATCTTCATGCGCCTGCGTAAGATGTATGCGACCGAAGGCGGCGCGAATCCGGAACCGGTTCTGAACATGACCTGGAACTATTCGACGCCAGAAAATCCAGCGCCAGAAGAAGTGGCGATGGAGAGCAACGGTAAAGCATTGGCGGATATTATCGATCCGGCCACCGGCACCGTGCTGGCGAAGAAAGGTGAACAGCTGAGCACCTTTGCGCACCTGCGCGATGACGGCTCAACCTCCAGCGGTTGCTGGATCTTCGCCGGTAGCTGGACGCCGAAAGGCAACCAGATGGCTAACCGCGATAACGCCGATCCGTCAGGTCTTGGCAATACGCTGGGCTGGGCGTGGGCGTGGCCGCTGAACCGTCGAATTTTGTACAACCGCGCATCCGCCGATCCGCAGGGCAATCCGTGGGACCCGAAACGTCAACTCCTGAAATGGGATGGCGCGAAATGGGGTGGCGTCGATATTCCGGACTACAGCGCCGCCGCACCGGGCAGCGACGTGGGGCCGTTTATCATGCAGCCTGAAGGGATGGGCCGCCTGTTTGCTATCGATAAGATGGCGGAAGGGCCGTTCCCGGAACACTACGAGCCGTTTGAGACGCCGCTGGGCACTAACCCGCTGCACCCAAATGTTATCTCTAACCCGGCCGCCCGTATCTTTAAAGGCGATCTGGAAGCGCTGGGTAAAAAAGATAAATTCCCGTATGTCGGCACCACTTACCGCCTGACCGAGCACTTCCACTACTGGACCAAACACGCGCTGCTTAATGCCATCGCGCAGCCGGAACAGTTTGTGGAGATCGGTGAGAAGCTGGCGAATAAGCTCGGCATCGCGCACGGCGACACGGTGAAAGTCTCGTCTAACCGTGGCTATATCAAAGCCAAGGCGGTGGTGACTAAACGTATTCGCACGCTGAATGTTCACGGCCAGCAGGTGGATACCATTGGTATTCCGATTCACTGGGGTTACGAAGGTGTGGCGAAGAAAGGCTTTATTGCCAACACCCTGACGCCGTTTGTCGGTGATGCAAATACGCAGACGCCGGAGTTTAAGGCTTTCCTCGTGAACGTGGAAAAGGTGTAAGGAAGACGACTTATGGCTTATCAATCGCAAGACATTATTCGTCGTTCCGCGACTAACGGTTTCACGCCCGCGCCTCAGGCGCGGGACCACCAGCAGGAAGTGGCAAAGCTTATTGACGTCACCACCTGTATCGGCTGTAAGGCCTGTCAGGTGGCGTGTTCCGAGTGGAACGATATCCGTGACGAAGTGGGACATAACGTCGGGGTGTACGATAACCCCGCCGATTTGACCGCTAAATCCTGGACGGTGATGCGTTTTTCGGAAGTGGAACAGAACGACAAACTGGAATGGCTGATCCGCAAAGACGGCTGTATGCACTGTGCCGATCCGGGCTGCCTGAAGGCGTGTCCGTCGGAAGGGGCTATCATTCAGTATGCCAACGGCATCGTCGATTTTCAGTCCGAGCAGTGCATTGGCTGCGGCTATTGCATCGCAGGCTGTCCGTTCGACGTCCCGCGCATGAACCCGGAAGACAACCGCGTCTACAAATGTACGCTGTGCGTTGACCGCGTGAATGTCGGCCAGGAGCCGGCCTGCGTGAAAACCTGTCCGACGGGCGCTATCCACTTTGGCTCCAAAGAGGATATGAAAACGCTGGCGGGCGAGCGCGTCTCCGAGCTGAAAACCCGTGGATATGACAACGCAGGTCTGTACGATCCGGCGGGTGTTGGCGGGACGCACGTGATGTATGTACTGCACCACGCCGACAAGCCGAATCTGTATCACGGCCTGCCGGAGAACCCGGAGATCAGCGCGACCGTGAAGTTCTGGAAAGGTATCTGGAAACCGCTGGCCGCCGTTGGCTTTGCGGCGACGTTTGCCGCCAGTATCTTCCACTATGTCGGTGTCGGTCCTAACCGTGCGGATGATGAAGAAGACAATCTTCATGAGGAAAAAGACACGCCTCGTGACGATCATGAGGAGGAGCGCAAATGAGGAAACGTGACACCATCGTGCGCTACACCGCGCCCGAACGTATCAACCACTGGGTCACCGCTTTCTGCTTCATGCTGGCGGCGATAAGCGGGCTGGGATTTTTCTTCCCATCCTTCAACTGGCTGATGCAAATCATGGGTACCCCGCAGCTGGCGCGAATTCTGCACCCGTTTGTCGGCGTGATTATGTTTGCGTCGTTCATCATCATGTTTTTCCGTTACTGGCACCATAACCTAATCAATCGGGATGATATCTTTTGGGCGAAGAATATTCGTAAGATCGTCGTCAACGAGGAAGTGGGTGACACCGGGCGTTATAACTTCGGCCAGAAATGCGTATTCTGGGCGGCGATTATTTTCCTGGTTCTGCTGCTGGTGAGCGGTGTGATCATCTGGCGTCCGTACTTTGCGCCTGCTTTCTCAATCCCGGTGATCCGATTTGCGCTGATGCTGCATTCATTTGCCGCAGTAGCGTTAATTGTGGTTATCATGGTGCATATTTACGCGGCCCTTTGGGTCAAAGGCACCATTACCGCGATGGTGGAAGGATGGGTTACCAGTGCCTGGGCGAAGAAACATCACCCGCGCTGGTACCGAGAAGTCCGAAAGACAACGGAAAAGAAAACTGAATGAGCATTCGCATAATCCCGCAAGATGAGCTGGGTTCGAGCGAGAAACGCACGGCGGATTACATTCCGCCGTTGTTATTCCCCAGACTCAAGAACCTCTACAACCGCCGCGCAGAGCGTCTGCGCGAGCTGGCAGAGAACAATCCGCTTGGCGATTTCTTGCGCTTCGCCGCGCTGGTCGCCCACGCGCAGGAAGTGGTGCTGTACGATCACCCGCTGCAAATCGACCTGACCGCGCGCATCAAAGAAGCGAACGATCAGGGCAAGCCGCCGCTGGATATCCACGTTTTACCGCGCGATAAGCACTGGCACACGCTGCTGCACTCTTTGATTGCTGAGCTGAAGCCCGAGATGAGCGGCCCAGCGCTGGCAGTTATCGAGAATCTGGAAAAAGCCTCAGAGCTTGAACTGGAAGAGATGGCGAGCGCGCTGTTTGCTGCGGATTTCGCGTTAGTCAGCAGTGATAAAGCACCGTTTATTTGGGCTGCGCTGTCGCTCTACTGGGCGCAAATGGCCAGCCTGATTCCGGGCAAAGCGCGCGCGGAGTATGGCGAAGCCCGCCAGTTCTGCCCGGTCTGCGGCTCAA
Organism: Lelliottia sp. RD5; assembly: GCF_056032945.1. NCBI lineage: Bacteria > Pseudomonadati > Pseudomonadota > Gammaproteobacteria > Enterobacterales > Enterobacteriaceae > Lelliottia > Lelliottia sp. RD5. Next base: position 78,884 of record NZ_JBVYHQ010000009.1, read on the forward strand.
TGCCGGTCACCAGCATGGTGCAAATCGGCACGACGCAAGGCCTGCGCTATCTGCACTGCAACCTGTGTGAAACCGAGTGGCACGTGGTGCGCATTAAATGCAGCAACTGCGAGCAGACCCGCGATCTGAACTACTGGTCGCTGGAAAACGAAAACGCGGCCGTTAAAGCGGAAAGTTGCGGTGATTGCGGGACGTATCTGAAGATTCTTTATCAGGAAAAAGACCCGAAAGTGGAAGCCGTCGCGGACGATCTCGCCACGCTGGTACTGGACGCGCATATGGAGCAAGAGGGCTTTGCCCGCAGCTCTATCAACCCGTTCCTGTTCCCGGGTGAAGGGGAGTAGTCTCCATACGGGCCCGGTTAGCGAATATGCAGCCGGGCTTATTTAATGTGAAAGCGCAGGAATGACATGCAGCGGATCGTTGGCAATCGCACGGAGCAGCGCCTTTGCAGGACCGGTGGGTGAACGTCGCCCTTGTTCCCAGTTACGCAGAGTATCAACGCTAACAGAAATTAAATTGGCGAATTTGCTTTGCGAGAGTCCGGAAGCCTGACGAATCTCTTTGATTTTCAGCGCATCAATTTGAAAGGTCCGAGATGGCTGACGTTGACCCTCAGCAATCTCGTTCATTTGAGCCATGCTTTGCGTTAAACGCTCAAATAACATTTTATCCATTTACCACCCCTCATTAAGCTTTTTCAGAACCGCTTTCTCACTTGCTGACAGGTCATCTTTGATCCCTTTACGGTAAATCAGCAACAATCTAATTTCACTGTTATGGATACGGTGATAATAAATCACCCTCACACCACCCCGCTTCCCTTTGCCTCCTGCAAGCCAACGGATCTTACGTAGGCCCCCCGTATTAGGGATCACATCGCCATGGTCGGGTTGTGTGGCAAGGAACACCTGGAATTCGTGATATTGGACATCATCCAGAAGAAGTTTGACGTCTTGCGTGAAGATTTCCGTTTCAGTGAATAGCATTAAATATACGCCATTGGCTTATGGTAATAAATGCCTAATGTACGTCATTGACGTACCCCTCATTGAATACGTTAGGGGGATACATCATAGAATGCTACTTATTGCTCTGACCGCGTTTCATCTATGCGAGCCGCTTTCCAGAAGCGCAACGCGCCGCTTACTCTTCCTCGTTGCCGCCCTCTTCAAAGGCACCATACGGTTTTGCAGGCAGGACAATATAGGTTCCCTCGAACACAGCGCCCGACGTCTCGTCGCCAAACAGCTCTACCTGCATCTGCACGCGGGCTTTACGTCCACGCGCCAGACGGTCCAGATCGCCGCTCAGGCAGCCTAAATCGGCAATAGCGCTCGGTTTACCGCTGATGGGTCTGCTGTAACGGATATGCGCATCGGCAAGAATAATGGTCCCGCCAAGGTGGCGTTCTCGCAGCATCAGCCAGATCAATCCCCAGCCCGTCAGCGTCGCCAGCGAGAACAGACTCCCGGCGAACAGCGTGTGGTGCGGATTTTGATTGCCAATTTCCGGCATGGTGGTAATGAATTTCTGGCCGGTATATTGCTGGATGCGTACGCCCATTTTCTCGCTGAGCGGAATGTGCTGATACCAGGCCTGCTGAAGCTGACCGCACCAGTCGCCGCGATGCAGAATATCATCGAGTGAAGCGATCGGTTTAATCATCAGGAAATGACGAATCGGCGTGGTTTGCGGCGCGGTAATTTCGCCTTCGTTGACGAATCCCAGCTTGGAGAAAAACTCGACCGCATCTTCGCGGGCACTGCAGGTGACGCGCTTTACGCCCTCCTGACGGGCCACGGACTCCAGCGTCATCGCCATCAGCGTGCCCAGACCTTTGTCCTGTACGGAGGGATGCACCGCCATAAAGCGGATGGAGGCTTCATAGTCGGCGTTGATGTATAAGCGGCCGACAGCAACCAAATTCCCCTCTTCGTCCACCACCATCTGATGGTGCGCCATCGCATCCCAGGCATCACGCTCTGAGCCTTTCGGCTGATGCAACGGTTTGCGCAGCATTTCCCAACGGAAATGGTAGTAAACCTCTAACTCTTCTTCTGTTTGCGGTACGCGTAGATGATACATAGCGGTACTCTCTCTTGTTACACGCGGCCAGGCCGCCAGCTGGCTCATACCTGCAGCCAGAAGGTGACGGGGCCATCGTTCACCAACGAGACCTGCATATCTGCAGCGAATCGTCCGGTTTGCGTATTCATTTCCTGTTGGCGACAACGCTCAACAAAGTATTCGTACAACGCCTCTGCACGATCGGGCGCGGCGCCTTTTGAAAATCCTGGGCGCATGCCGCGATCGGTATCGGCCGCCAGCGTAAATTGAGACACCACCAGCACGCTGCCACCGGCCTGCTGGACGTTAAGATTCATCTTGCCGTCTGCATCGCTGAAAATGCGATAGCCGAGCACTCGCTCGCACAAGCGGTTGGCTTTTTGCTCGTCGTCATCCTTTTCGACACCTAACAACACCAAAAGTCCTGGGCCAATTTCACCCGTCACCTCGTCCTCCACGGTAACGCTGGCACGGGTTACGCGCTGAATCAATGCAATCATGGTTGGTCTGCTTCTTCTTGTTCTGCGGCTAATTTGAGTTTGCGGTATTCCCCGAGAGTGACAGTTATTTCCGCCCCAAGCAAGACGATGCACCAGGTCCAGTAGACCCAGACGAACAGGATCGGCACGACGGCCAGCACGCCATAGATCAGCTGATAGGAAGGGAACGTGGTGATGTAAAGTGCGAAGCCTTTTTTGCCCAGCTCAAATAAAATCGCGGCGACCAGCGCGCCCGCCATGGCATCGCGATTGGGCACGCGCGTGGTCGGCACTACGCTGTACAGTAGCCAGAAAGCGAGCCACGACAGGATTAACGGAAAGAGCCGAAGCACGTTATCGATCACCGTGTTGAGCTCGCTGGCCCAGCGCAGCGACAGCAGATAAGAACTGATGGCCAGACTTGCCCCAGCCAGCAGTGGCCCGAGCGTGAGGATCATCCAGTAGACGGCAAAAGAGTACACTTTTGGCCGCACTTTTTTGCTGCGCCAGATGGTATTGAGCGCGCTATCGATGGCATACATCAGCAGCAGCGCCGTGACGATCAGCCCACAGGCACCGACTGCCGTCATCTTGTTGGAGTTGGCGACAAACTGTTCGATATAGCGCTGAATAACATCGCCCGTAGCGGGCATAAAGTTAGCGAAGACAAAGTGTCTCAGCTGGACGCTGACTTCCGAAAACATCGGAAATGCAGCGAACAGCGCAAAAATCACCGCCACCAGCGGCACCAATGAGAGCAGTGACACATACGCGAGGTTGCCCGCCAGCGTGGTCATATTGTCCTCATCAATGCGCTGCCAGAGCAGTTTTACCCAGGCCCGAAACGGACGGGTGTGATGTTCGGCTTTTTGATGAACGTTTTTTAACATACCTGCTTCGCAAAATAGTTCGGTATCGTCTCTTTTCCTGTCACCAGAATTGAGGTGATACCCAACTGGTTAGCTCCCTCTATATTATCGGCGTTGTCGTCAAAAAAGACCGCATCGGCGGCGGAGAAACCTTCGGCCTGCAAGACGGCCTGATAAATTCGCGCTTCCGGCTTACGCATGCCCATCTCCTGAGAAAGGTAAATTTTATCGGCTGCTGCGCGAATCTCCGGATATTCCTCCGGCCAGAACGTGGTGTGAAGACGGTTAGTATTGGACAGGACCACCACGCGATGCCCCTGCTCACGCAGTTTGTGCATGATGTCGACAACGTCCGGACGTATCGCCACAAAGACCGCCTGCCAGCCGTGGGAAAATTGTTCGTAGCTCAGCGGCAAATCCATTTCATGGCACATCGCTTCTGCGAAGGCCTCATCGCTGATTTCACCGCGCTCATGCTGATGAAACGCCTCGCCCATGGCGAAGTTCTGCTTGAGCGTCGCCAGCGGGACACGGCTGAAATCGCTCCACGCCCCCAGCACCCGATTGAAATCGATATCAACGATGACATTTCCTAAGTCAAAGATATAAAGCATGTTTATCCCCTTCGCTCCGTGGAGAAATAACTGTAGCGGGAAAGATAAGCTTTGGCTATGCGCCAGATTCAGCTTAGAGAAAGAGAGCAAAAAACCCGGTGCGGTGTGGACCGGGTCTGCCTGTCAGGGAGATTAGCCTGCCTGCTGTTCGTCGCTGGAGCTGACTTCGACCAGCTCAACATGGCTGTTTCTGAGAAGGGATTGCAATGCGGTGCCGGGAACCTCATCGGTAAACAACGCGGTCGCCTGGGCGACGTTACCGATCTCAACGGCGGCGGAGGCCTGATATTTTGTATGATCGGCCGCCAGTAAAACATGCCGGGCGTGGGCGATCATCGTTTTTACGACGCTGGCTTCATTGACGTCAAACTCCATCATTGCCCCGTCGGGTTCAATGGCTCCGACGCTGGTCACCAGGTAATCTGCCCGAAAACCTGAGACAAAAGCCGTGGCAGCAGGGCCAATAATGCCGCCGTTATGCGCACGCAACGTTCCGCCCGGCACCATCACTTCAAAACGCGGATTTTTGTAGAGAATATGCGCCACCCGCAGACTGTTAGTGATAATGCGCAGATGGTTGTGATTCAGCAGGGCGCGCGCCACATGTTCCACCGTGGTACCAATGGTGATGAAAATCGTCGAACCGTCCGGGATATAATCAGCAATGGCTTCGGCGATTGCCCGTTTCTCCTCCGTCAGAGAGACTTCACGCTGTTCAAACGCCGTATTCACCACACTCGACGCACGCCCCGCGCCGCCGTGATGGCGCGTAATCAATCCTTGCTCGCTGAGCTTGCGAATATCACGCCGCACCGTTTGCGTTGAGACATCCAGCAGTTGCGCCAGTTCATCAATGTTCATGTAGCCACGATCGGCGATCAATGTGAGCAATTGATCGTGCCGTGGATTACCGGTCATTTCGGTAAGGCTCATGGGCTGTCCTCTGAAAACCATCACGCCCCGCATTTTATACAAAAAGTGACAAGAAAGAGCGGGTTTGATCACAGTCGGGGATTCCCGCCCGTCCGCCGGGGCGGGTGCATTTTAATGCCGCGACGGCGCTGGCGAAGCGCACCGCTTCCTGTGCGGGCTGATTCTGCGCCAGTCCCACCGCCAGTGCACCGTGAAAAACATCCCCTGCTCCAGTGGTATCCACGACGTCGATCTGAAAAGCCGGCAGATGGCTCAGTGCCCCCTTTTCAAGCCAATAACAACCGTCTTTGCCCTGCGTGACGTACACATGTCCATTTGTGAGCGTTTGTGCTTTTTTCAGGGCGCTTTCAGCCTCGGCGATTTGCGTCATACGCTGCAGGCCCGGGGCGGAAAAGGCGGCGTGATCGCTTAAGGCCACCAGATCGGCAATATCCTGCGGGGTGATATCCGCATCCAGAACCGTTGTAACCCCTTGCTGACGAGCCAGGGTTAATGCCTGTTTTGCGCCGTCATGCCAGCGTACGTCTGCCAGCACCACATCCCACTGTGAAAAGTCGATATCCTGCAACCAGTCCGCTTCCGCCGGGAGATCGGGGCTCGGGTAGTTGGCAATAATCCGTTCGCCGCTGGCATCGACCAGCACCGCCGATTGCGAAGAGCGCGCGCCCTTAAAAATCCGGGTAAAGCGCGTATTTACTCCCAGGGACTCCAGCTCCGCGAGGAGCCGACTGCCGGTATCGTCATCGCCCACCCGCCCAATAAAGTCCACGTTGGCCCCCAGTTTCGCCGCAGCCACCGCCGCAGTGGCCGCCGGACCACCGCCCACTTCCGTGTAATTGTTTGCCACATATTTGCCTCCCTCTTTGGGTAAATCAGCGAGATACCAGATGCGATCCAGCACGGTGATGCCAACACAAGCGATTCGAGCCATGGTGATTCCTTCCCTCAATTGGATGTGACCATTTTAATTTCATCAAATGTTTAAAAAGTGACCCATGTCTATTTTTTGACTATAAATTACAAATACGATCAAAAACAGACACCACAAACGCTCACGAATAGACAAACTGTGACAATAACGCATTAGCAGGAGAGAGGCATGTCAGTGATTGCATTTATTGGTCTGGGACAAATGGGCGCGCCGATGGCGAACAATTTGCTCAAACAGGGTCATCAGCTTCACGTTTATGACGTTAACCCGCAGGCGGTTCAGGCGTTGGTCGAAAAAGGTGCGGCGTCTGCCGAAACGCCTGCCGATGCCGCCAGAGGGGCGGAATTTATCATCACGATGCTGCCAAACGGCGATCTGGTCCGTGCCGTGTTATTCGGTGAGAACGGGGTTTGCGACGGCTTATCCCGTGATGCACTGGTCATTGATATGTCGACCATTCATCCGCTGCAAACCGACAACCTCATCGCTGAGATGGTCGAGCGTGGTTTTAGCATGATGGACGCGCCTGTTGGCCGGACATCCGATCATGCAATCGCCGGAACGCTGCTGCTGCTGGCAGGCGGTACGTCGCAGCAGGTTGAACGCGCCACCCCGGTGCTGATGGCGATGGGGAACGAGTTAATCGAGGCAGGCGGCCCGGGGATGGGCATCCGCGTGAAGCTTATCAATAACTACATGAGTATTGCCCTGAACGCGTTATCCGCCGAGGCCGCCGTGCTGTGCGAAGCGCTGGGTCTCTCCTTCGATGTGGCCCTTAAGGTCATGAGCGGCACGCCGGCGGGCAAAGGGCATTTCACCACCTCGTGGCCGAACAAAGTGCTGAAAGGCGATCTTTCGCCAGCGTTCATGATCGACCTCGCGCATAAAGATCTGGGCATCGCTCTGGACGTGGCTAATCAGCTGCACGTTCCCATGCCGCTGGGCGCGGCCTCTCGTGAAGTTTATAACCAGGCGCGTGCCGCCGGGCGCGGTCGCGAAGACTGGACCGCCATTCTTGAACAAGTTCGCGCATCTGCCGGGCTGAACAACCAACACTGATGAAGAAAAGGACTATTGCATGACGACGTACACCCTGAAAGATATCACCCGACCTTCCGGCGGTTTTTCCATGCTGGCGGTCGATCAGCGTGAAGCGATGCGCCTGATGTTTGCCGCTGCGGGTGTGCCTGCACCGGTGACCGATCGGCATTTAACCGATTTCAAAGTGAACGCAGCAAAGATTCTGTCACCCTATGCCTCGGCGATTCTGGTCGATCAGCAATTCTGCTACCACCAGATCGTGGAACAAAACGCGATAGCAAAAAGCTGCGCCATGATTGTCGCCGCAGACGAATTTATTCCGGGCAATGGTATTCCGGTCGACAGCGTGGTGATTGATAACGGTGTTGATGCACAAGCGGTAAAACGCGATGGCGGCAAAGCGCTCAAGCTGCTGGTGCTGTGGCGCAACGACGAAGATCCCGCGCAACGCCTGGAGATGGTGCGTAATTTTAACCAGCTTTGCCACGCGAATGGCTTGCTCAGCATTATCGAACCCGTTGTGCGCCCACCGCGTCGGGGTGATGTTTTTGACCGCGAGAAGGCCATTATTGAAGCGGCAAAAGAGCTGGGTGACAGCGGCGCAGATCTCTACAAAGTCGAGATGCCGCTTTACGGCAAAGGCACACAGCAAACCCTGCTCAACGCCTCGCAAAAGCTGAATGAGCAGATCAACATGCCGTGGGTGATTCTCTCGTCCGGTGTCGATGAGAAGCTGTTCCCGCGCGCGGTGAGTGTGGCAATGCAGGCAGGGGCGTCTGGCTTCCTCGCCGGACGAGCCGTGTGGTCTTCCGTCGTGGGTCTGCCGGATACCGAGCTGATGCTGCGCGATATTTCTGTGCCGAAACTGCAGCGATTGGGCGAAATCGTCGACGAAATGATGGCTCGCCGCTAGAAAAGGACATGAACATGAAATGGTTTAACACTCTCAGCCACAACCGCTGGCTGGAACAAGAGACCGATCGCATTCTGGATTTTGGTAAAAACGCCGCCGTCCCGACCGGGTTTGGCTGGCTGGGCAATAACGGTCAGGTGCGAAGCGATATGGGCACGCATCTGTGGATCACCGCCCGCATGCTGCACGTGTATGCGGTCGCCGCCGGAATGGGCCGCCCCGGCGCGTATGCGCTGGTCGATCATGGCATTAAAACCCTGAACGGCGCGCTGCGCGACCAGCAGTACGGCGGCTGGTACGCCTGCGTGAATGACGAAGGTGTAGTCGATGCCTCCAAACAGGGTTATCAGCACTTCTTCGTCCTGCTAGGGGCCGCCAGTGCGGTCACCACCGGTCACCCTGAGGCGCGTCCGCTGCTTGATGAGGCCATCGCCGTTATTGAGAAATACTTCTGGAGCGAACAGGAACAAATGTGCCTGGAATCCTGGGACGAAGCCTTCAGCAAAACCGAGGATTACCGCGGCGGCAACGCCAATATGCACGCGGTCGAAGCGTTTCTCATCGTCTATGACGTGACGCACGATCGTAAATGGCTCGATCGCGCCCTGCGCATTGCGTCAGTGATTATTCACGACGTCGCCCGTAAGGGTGAGTACCGCGTGAATGAGCATTTCGACACCCACTGGAACCCCATCCGCGATTACAACAAGGATAACCCCGCGCACCGTTTTCGTGCCTATGGCGGGACGCCGGGCCACTGGATCGAGTGGGGCCGTCTGATGCTGCATCTGCGCGCCGCGCTGGAAGCACGCTTTGAAACCCCACCGGAATGGCTGCTGGAAGATGCAAAAGGCTTATTCCACGCCACGATCCGTGACGCCTGGGCACCTGATGGCGCCGACGGGTTTGTCTATTCCGTAGGCTGGGACGGTAAACCGATTGTGCGTGAACGCGTGCGCTGGCCGATTGTTGAGGCCATGGGTACGGCCTATGCGCTCTATACCGTCACCGGCGATCCGCAGTACGAAGCCTGGTATCAGAAATGGTGGGATTACTGCATCAAGTACCTGATGGATTACGAAAACGGCTCATGGTGGCAGGAACTGGATACCAACAATGAAGTAACGACCAAAGTCTGGGATGGCAAACAGGATATCTACCATCTTTTGCACTGTCTGGTGATCCCTCGCCTGCCGCTGGCACCAGGGCTTGCGCCTGCGGTCGCCGCCGGGCTACTCGACAGCCAGGCCAAATAACAATACTCCCGAAACGATGGAGATCGTATGACTACCCTACATGATGTCAACCTGACCACGCTCGACAATGGCTTTACCTTACGCTGGCAAAACCGGCTGATTTTGGCCCATACCGATGAAGCGCCCTGCCTGTGGATCGGCACCGGTGTGGCGGATATCGAGATGTTTCGCGGTAATTTCAGCATCAAAGATAAGCTGAATGAAAAAATCGCACTGACAGAGGCGACCGTCACCCACCAGCAAAACGGCTGGGCGATTCGCTTTACCCGTGGCGATACGGTGAGTGCCACGCTGCTTGTCGGGGCAGACGATCAGGGCCGACTTGAAATTAAACTCAAAAACGATGCCGCCAGCCATAACCGCATCTGGCTGCGGCTGGCGGCCGAGCCAGAAGATCACATCTACGGCTGTGGCGAACAGTTCTCGTATTTCGATTTGCGTGGCAAACCCTTCCCGCTGTGGACCAGCGAACAGGGCGTGGGGCGTAACAAACAGACGTATGTCACCTGGCAGGCTGACTGTAAAGAGAATGCGGGCGGCGATTATTACTGGACCTTCTTCCCGCAGCCAACCTTTGTCAGCACGCAAAAGTATTACTGCCACGTTGATAACAGCTGCTATATGAATTTTGATTTTAGCGCGCCCGATTTCCACGAACTGGCCTTCTGGGAAGATAACGCCACGCTGCGCTTCGAATGTGCAGAAACGTATATCGATCTGCTGGAAAAATTAACGGGGCTGCTGGGCCGTCAGCCTGAACTGCCAGACTGGGTTTACGATGGCGTGACGCTGGGGATTCAGGGCGGGACCGACATTTGCCAGCAAAAGCTGGACACCCTGCGCAACGGCGGCGTGAAGGTAAATGGGATTTGGGCGCAGGACTGGTCCGGCATCCGCATGACCTCTTTCGGCAAGCGCGTGATGTGGAACTGGAAGTGGAACAGTGAGCTTTATCCGCAGCTGAATGAGCGTATTGCGCAGTGGAAGCGCGAAGGGGTGCAGTACCTTTCGTATATCAATCCGTACGTCGCCAGCGACCGTGACTTGTGCGAAGAGGCCTCTAAACGCGGGTATCTCACCAAAGACGCTGAGGGAAAGGATTACCACGTTGAGTTTGGTGAGTTCTATGCCGGCGTCATTGATCTGACCAATCCGGAGGCTTACGCCTGGTACAAAGAGGTCATCAAAAAGAATTTAATAGAACTCGGGTGCGGTGGCTGGATGGCCGACTTCGGTGAGTATCTGCCGACCGACACCTTCCTGCACAACGGCGTCAGCGCAGAGATCATGCATAACGCCTGGCCAGCACTGTGGGCAAAATGTAACTACGAGGCGCTGGAAGAGACCGGCAAGCTCGGGGAGATCCTGTTCTTTATGCGGGCAGGTTACACCGGCAGCCAGAAACACTCCCTGATGATGTGGGCAGGCGATCAGAACGTGGACTGGAGCCTGGACGATGGTCTGGCCTCGGTGATCCCGGCGGCGCTGTCGCTGGCGATGACCGGACACGGCCTGCACCATAGCGACATTGGCGGTTACACCACGCTCTTTGAGATGAAACGCAGTAAAGAGCTGCTGTTGCGCTGGTGCGATTTCAGCGCCTTTACTCCCATGATGCGCACCCACGAAGGCAATCGCCCCGGTGATAACTGGCAGTTTGACAGCGATGCTGAAACCATCGCCCATTTTGCCCGTATGACCACCGTCTTCACGACCCTCAAACCTTACATCAAAGACGCTGTAGCCCAGAACGCCAAATCTGGCCTGCCGGTAATGCGCCCGCTCTTCCTGCATTACGAGGATGATGCCCATACCTACACGCTGAAATATCAGTATCTGTTTGGCCGCGATCTGCTGGTTGCGCCAGTGTATGAAGAGGGCCGCAGCGACTGGACGCTGTATCTGCCGCAGGACAACTGGGTCAATGCCTGGACCGGAGAGCGCTATCAGGGAGGCGAAGTGACCGTTGCTGCGCCTCTCGGCCAACCCCCGGTCTTTTGGCGCGAGCAAAGTGAATGGGCCGATCTGTTTGGCCGCTTACGTCAACTCTGATAAGGCTCGCCCGCAGGGAAACCTGCGGGCAGACGGAGAATAATAATGAGTCAACATGCATCCGATCCGGCAACCCTACGACTGCCGTTTAAAGAAAAACTCGCCTACGGAATGGGCGATTTAGGGTCCAATATTCTGTTAGATATCGGCACCTTGTACCTGCTGAAGTTTTACACCGACGTGCTGGGGTTACCGGGCACGTATGGCGGGATTATCTTTTTGATTGCCAAATTCTTTACCGCCTTCACCGATATGGGCACCGGTATCATGCTCGACTCGCGGCGCAAAATCGGGCCAAAAGGCAAGTTCCGCCCGTTCGTGCTTTATGCGGCGTTTCCGGTGACGCTGTTAGCTATCGCCAACTTTGTCGGCACGCCGTTTGAGGTGACCGGCAAGACGGTGATGGCCACGGTGTTGTTCATGCTGTATGGCTTGTTCTTCAGCATGATGAACTGTTCCTACGGCGCCATGGTGCCCGCGATCACCAAAAACCCTGACGAGCGCGCCTCGCTTGCTGCATGGCGACAGGGCGGCGCGACGCTGGGTCTGTTGCTCTGTACCGTGGGGTTTGTTCCGGTGATGAACCTGATCGAGGGGAGCGACCAGCTCGGGTATATCTTTGCCGCGACCCTCTTCTCGCTGTTCGGGCTGTTCTTTATGTGGTGGTGCTATCGCGGCGTGAAAGAACGCTACGTGGAGGCACAGCCGGCGCACCCGACGCATAAACCGGGGCTGTTACAGTCGTTTCGGGCGATTGCGGGTAACCGACCGCTGTTTATTTTGTGCATCGCCAACCTGTGTACCCTGGGCGCGTTCAACGTCAAGCTCGCCATTCAGGTTTACTACACCCAATACGTCCTTAACGATCCGATTTTGCTGTCCTATATGGGCTTTTTCAGCATGGGCTGCATTTTCATTGGGGTCTTTTTGATGCCCGGTGCCGTGCGTCGCTTCGGTAAGAAAAAAGTCTATATCAGCGGATTGCTGATCTGGGTGGCAGGCGATCTTCTTAACTACTTCTTTGGCGGCGGTTCGGTCAGCTTTGTTGCGTTCTCGTGCCTGGCTTTCTTCGGTTCTGCGTTTGTAAATAGCCTGAACTGGGCGCTGGTGTCCGACACGGTCGAGTACGGCGAATGGCGTACCGGTGTGCGTTCGGAAGGGACGGTCTATACCGGCTTTACCTTCTTTCGCAAGGTGTCGCAGGCGCTGGCGGGCTTCTTCCCCGGCATTATGCTGACGCAAATCGGCTATATACCGAATGTGGTGCAGTCGGCAGGTACGGTTGAAGGGTTGCGGCAGCTGATCTTCATCTACCCCAGCCTCCTCGCGGTGATCACCATCGTGGCGATGGGCTGTTTCTATAATCTCAACGAAAAGATGTATGTACGCATCGTTGAAGAGATAGAACAGCGTAAACGTCCGGCCTGAATGAACTGTCTTAGCGCTCTCACGGGCGCTACGAGGATCGACTATGAATCACACTCCTGATCCGTTAACCCTGAAACTGAGCCTGCGAGAGAAGTGCGCCTATGGGATGGGCGATTTTGGCTCTAACCTGATGCTGTGTATTGGCACGCTGTATCTGCTGAAGTTTTATACCGATGAGCTGGGTCTGCCTGCCTTCTATGGCGGTATTATTTTTCTGGTCGCCAAGTTCTTCACCGCTTTCACCGATATGTTGACCGGCGTGCTGCTGGACTCACGGCGTCACATTGGCGCGCGGGGCAAGTTCAGGCCTTTTATTCTCTATGCTTCGGTTCCCGTCGCGCTGGCGGCGACGGCGCAGTTTGTGGCGAATGATTTTAACCTGACGGTGAAAACCGCCCTCGCTACCGTTCTGTTTATGCTGTTCGGGTTGTTCTACAGCCTGATGAACTGTTCTTATGGGGCGATGGTTCCGGCGATCACCAAAAACCCGAACGAGCGGGCGCAGCTGGCCGCGTGGCGTCAGGGGGGTGCCACGGTGGGCTTGCTGCTGTGCACGGTGGGCTTTATGCCTGTCCAGGCACTCTTTGTCAGCCAACCGTCGCTGGGCTACCTCGTTGCGGCTCTGCTGTTTGTGACCTGCGGGCTGTTCTGCATGTGGTGGTGCTACAGCGGGGTGAAGGAACGCTATGTCGAGGTTTCGCCCGATCATCACAAACCCAGCATTTTAAAATCCTTCTGCGCTATCTTTCGCAATCCCCCACTGCTGGTGTTGTGCATCGCCAATCTCTGCACGCTGGCGGCGTTTAACATCAAGCTCGCCATCCAGGTCTATTACACCCAGTACGTGCTGAACGATATCCATCTGCTGTCGTGGATGGGATTTTTCAGCATGGGCTGCATTCTGGTGGGCGTTTTCCTCGTGCCCGGCGCGGTAAAGCGTTTTGGTAAGAAACAGGTGTATTTAGGCGGGCTGGCGCTGTGGGCCGTGGGCGACGTGCTGAATTTCTTCTGGGGGAGCAGTTCCACCACGTTTGTGCTCTTCTCCTGCATGGCCTTTTTCGGCACCGCCTTTGTCAACAGCCTGAACTGGGCGCTGGTGCCCGACACCGTGGACTATGGCGAGTGGAAAACCGGGATTCGCGCCGAAGGGTCGGTGTATACCGGGTATACCTTTTCACGCAAGATTTCCGCCGCGCTTGCCGGTTTCCTGCCGGGCATCATGCTCACGCAGATTGGCTATGTTCCGCATGCCGTACAAAGCGCGGGCACGCTGCTGGGGTTACGTCAGCTGATCTTTCTCTGGCCCTGCGGGCTAGCCATTATTGCGGCCATCACCATGGGACTTTTTTATAAACTCAATGAAGCGCGCTTCGCTTTTATTATTAAGGAGATAAGCAAACGGAAGAATAAAATGGGCGAAGTAACGCCCTTGAATAATGAGAATAAAGCCTCACCCGTCACTTTATAACAATAAATCCAGCCGGTATTCCCTTCCTGTTCATAAGGAGGGGCGGCCTTTCTGTACCTGACACATGGAAGAATTATGAAAAAAATAGCGACAGTACTCCTCGTTTCGTCTGTGTCTGGCTCTGCTTTTGCGGGGGCCTATGTCGAAACACGTGAAGCCTACAACACTGCCTCTGAACGCCATGAGGTGATCCTGCGAGCCGGTTATAATTTTGATATGGGCGCGGGTCTGATGTTCACGAACGCCTATGACGTGGGGAAATGGGATGAAATTAAGCACAGCTATAACGAAATCGAAGGATGGTATCCCTTATTTAAACCGACGGCTAAACTCACTTTTCAGCCCGGCGGGTTAATCAACGACAATAAAGATGGATCGGGAGGTGCCCTTTATCTGGATACCAATTATAAATTTGCCAACGCATTTAATCTGACGTTTCGTTATCGCTATAACCATAATAATTATGATACGCCTGACTTTAACGGCGAAATGGATAAAAACGATACCCATGAGTTTGCCAATTACTGGAATTTCAAATTAACCGATTCGTTGTTCTATACCTTTGAGCCGCATTTTTTCCAGCGGGTGAATGATTACCACAGTAAAAACGGTAAGGATCATCACTGGGAAATTACCAACAAGTTTAGCTATAAAATCGACCGGAACTGGATGCCGTATCTGGAACTTCAGTGGCTGGACAGATGGAATGATTACAACCGCGAGCAGTACCGCATTCGCCTGGGGTTGCGGTATTCGTTCTAATAAAAAAAGCCGCTGAAATCAGCGGCTTTTTACGTTCCGGGCGAGGCTTACGCCCACCCGGTATACGGCGTCTTTACAGGCGTCGTATTAGTCTTTGCTGCCACGGCCCGCACGTTTACGGTCGTTCTCAGTCAGGTGACGTTTACGGATACGTACGGAGGTAGGGGTAACTTCTACCAGTTCGTCGTCATCGATAAATTCCAGAGCCTGCTCAAGAGACATTTTCAGTGCTGGAACCAGCGTGGTCGCTTCGTCAGTACCGGAAGCACGCATGTTGGTCAGTTTCTTACCGGTCAGGCAGTTTACAGTCAGGTCGTTAGAACGACTGTGAATACCGATGATCTGGCCTTCGTAAACTTCTGCACCGTGACCCAGGAACAGCTTACCGCGATCCTGCAGGCTGAACAGTGCGAACGCAACTGCTTTACCCTGGCCGTTAGAGATCAGCACGCCGTTCTGGCGCTGGCCGATTTCACCCGGTTTAACGTCATCGTAGTGGCTGAACGTGGAGTACAGCAGACCTGTACCAGACGTCATGGTCATGAACTCGGTACGGAAGCCGATCAGGCCACGTGCCGGGATCAGGTAATCCAGACGAATACGGCCTTTGCCGTCAGGGATCATGTCTTTGACATCGCCCTTACGCTCGCCCATTGCCTGCATCACAGAACCCTGGTGCTGTTCTTCGATGTCCAGCGTCACGTTCTCGAACGGCTCTTGCATACGGCCATCGATCATACGGTTGATAACTTTCGGACGGGACACAGCCAGTTCGAAGCCTTCACGACGCATGTTTTCGATAAGAACAGACAGGTGCAGCTCACCACGACCGGATACACGGAACGCGTCCGCATCTTCGGTTTCTTCAACACGCAGTGCCACGTTGTGCACCAGCTCTTTGTTCAGGCGGTCAAGAATCTGACGAGAGGTAACATATTTACCTTCTTTGCCACAGAACGGAGAGGTGTTGACGTTGAAGAACATGGTGACTGTTGGTTCATCAACAGACAGCGCTGGCAGCGCTTCGACATTTTGCGGATCGCAAAGGGTGTCGGAGATGTTCAGTTCGCCCAGACCGGTGATCGCGATGATATCGCCCGCTTCAGCTTCGGTGGATTCAATACGCTCCAGACCGAGGTGAGTCAGAACTTTACCCACTTTACCGTTACGTGTTTTACCTTCGCTGTCGATCAGAGTGATCTGCTGGTTAGGTTTAACACGGCCACGTTTGATACGACCGATGCCGATTACGCCAACGTAGTTGTTGTAATCCAGCTGGGAGATTTGCATCTGGAACGGACCGTCAAGATCAACGCTCGGTGCTTTAACGTGGTCAACGATAGCCTGGTACAGCGGGGTCATGTCTTCCGCCATATCAGTGTGGTCGTTGCCCGCGATACCCATCAATGCTGATGCATAGATGATTGGGAAATCGAGTTGCTCGTCGCTTGCATCCAGGTTTACGAACAGGTCGAAGACCTGATCCACAACCCAGTCAGGACGCGCGCCAGGACGGTCAACTTTGTTGATAACCACGATTGGCTTCAAACCATGGGCAAATGCCTTTTTGGTTACGAAGCGCGTCTGCGGCATTGGGCCATCCATTGCGTCAACGACCAGCAGAACGGAGTCTACCATGGACATCACACGTTCAACTTCACCACCGAAGTCGGCGTGCCCTGGGGTATCAACGATGTTGATACGGTAGTCATTCCATTTGATAGCGGTGTTTTTAGCGAGGATGGTAATCCCACGCTCTTTCTCCAAATCGTTGGAGTCCATCACGCGTTCGGTGGCTTCTGCACGTTCATTGCTGAAAGTACCGGATTGCTGTAGCAGCTTGTCAACCAGGGTAGTTTTACCATGGTCAACGTGCGCGATGATGGCGATATTACGCAGATTTTCGATCACAACTTTGCCTCAGGCATTTAGAAATAGCGCGTTATTGTACACGGATTAATCGCAGGACTAAACAGGATCACAAACATCCTCCGCAAACAAGTATTGCAGAGTTGCTTTGTGATCGCTTTCACGCAGCGTAAAAAGTGCACTTTAACGGAAATCGCACCATTATGGTGCTCAATGTTCACATTGAAGCACTATAATGGTGCAATGTGACGTTCGTGGTGCAGGTCGTTTGCACTATGGTGTGCATGATAACGCCTTTTGGGGGTAATTTGAAAGTTGGCACAGATTTCGCTTTATAAAAATACGGCAAAAAGATGGCGACGGCGCCAGCCTTAAACAGAATTGAAGACCTCGTTACCACGACGACAATGACCAATCCGGGAGAGTTAAGTATGTCCGCTGAACACGTTTTGACGATGCTGAACGAACATGAAGTGAAGTTTGTTGATCTGCGCTTCACCGATACCAAAGGCAAAGAACAGCACGTCACAATTCCTGCTCACCAGGTAAATGCCGAATTCTTCGAAGAAGGCAAAATGTTTGACGGCTCCTCTATCGGTGGCTGGAAAGGCATTAACGAATCCGACATGGTACTGATGCCAGATTCAACGACTGCGCTCATTGACCCGTTCTACGAAGAGTCTACCCTGATTATCCGTTGCGACATTCTTGAGCCAGGCACGCTGCAGGGCTACGATCGCGACCCACGCTCCATCGCTAAACGCGCTGAAGAGTACCTGCGCTCTACTGGCATTGCAGACACCGTTCTGTTTGGGCCAGAGCCAGAATTCTTCCTGTTCGACGACATTCGTTTTGGTGCGTCCATTTCCGGTTCCCACGTCGCTATCGATGATATCGAAGGCGCATGGAACTCCTCCACCAAATACGAAGGTGGCAACAAAGGTCACCGTCCTGGCGTGAAAGGCGGTTACTTCCCGGTTCCTCCGGTCGATTCTTCACAGGACATCCGCTCTACCATGTGTCTGATCATGGAAGAGATGGGCCTGGTGGTTGAAGCTCACCACCACGAAGTGGCCACTGCGGGCCAGAACGAAATCGCGACCCGCTTTAACACCATGACCAAAAAAGCGGATGAAATTCAGATCTACAAATATGTGGTGCACAACGTTGCTCACCGCTTCGGCAAAACCGCGACCTTTATGCCAAAACCAATGTTTGGCGACAACGGTTCCGGTATGCACTGCCACATGTCCTTGTCCAAGAACGGCGTAAACCTGTTCTCTGGTGACAAATATGCGGGTCTGTCAGAGCAGGCGCTGTTCTACATCGGCGGTGTTATCAAGCACGCTAAAGCGATTAACGCCCTGGCAAACCCAACGACCAACTCCTACAAGCGTCTGGTCCCGGGTTATGAAGCCCCTGTTATGCTGGCTTACTCCGCACGTAACCGTTCTGCTTCTATCCGTATCCCAGTGGTGGCATCTCCGAAAGCACGTCGTATCGAAGTGCGTTTCCCGGATCCAGCGGCTAACCCATACCTGTGCTTCGCAGCGCTGCTGATGGCGGGTCTGGACGGCATTAAGAACAAAATCCATCCAGGCGAAGCCATGGATAAAAACCTGTATGACCTGCCGCCAGAAGAAGCGAAAGAGATCCCACAGGTTGCCGGTTCTCTGGAAGAAGCACTGAACGCGCTGGACGCTGACCGCGAGTTCCTGACGGCTGGCGGCGTGTTCACTGACGATGCAATCGATGCTTACATCGGCCTGCGTATCGAAGAGAACGACCGCGTACGCATGACTCCACACCCGGTTGAGTTCGAGCTGTACTACAGCGTTTAAGAAATACTCGTAAGAAATAAATACTCGGTGGATTTCTTGTCGCAACAAGGCGGCAGCTGGTGAGAGGCAGAATGCCTCTCATACATCCCCAGGCGCATAGATAACGATGTGACTGGGGTGAGCAAAGGCGGCCAACGCCGTTGCGGCGAGAAAAACGCGAGAAGATTTTTGTTGCCGTGGAAACTTTCAGCCCATCTTCGGATGGGCTTTTTTCTCCACCAACAGACTGATCTGACGCGCTTTTTACAACGAAAAAGCTATACTGCACTAAATTAGTGCACCTACTCCAGGAGACTGCTGAATGGCAACTGGCGCGCTGCCCGATGCTGGGCAGATCCTCAATTCTTTAATCAACAGCATCTTACTTGTCGATGATGAGCTGGCGGTCCATTACGCCAACCCTGCGGCGCAGCAGCTGCTCGCCCAAAGCTCACGCAAATTATTCGGCACACCCTTGCCGGAACTGTTGAGTTATTTTTCGCTGAATATCCCGTTGATGCAGGAAAGTTTGGCTGCGGGTCAGGGATTTACCGATAACGAAGTGACCCTGGTGATCGACGGACGCTCGCATATTCTCTCGTTAACAGCGCAACGCTTGCCGGACGGCCTGATTTTACTGGAAATGGCGCCGATGGATAATCTGCGTCGGCTCAGCCAGGAACAGCTTCAGCATGCACAGCAGATTGCTGCACGCGATCTGGTGAGAGGCCTTGCCCATGAAATCAAAAACCCGTTAGGCGGTTTACGGGGTGCAGCGCAGCTGTTAACCAAAGCGCTGCCGGACCCTGCGCTGGCGGAATATACCAACGTCATCATTGAACAGGCCGATCGCCTGCGCAATCTGGTTGACCGATTACTTGGGCCGCAGCAGCCGGGTATGCACGTGACGGAAAGTATTCATAAAGTGGCGGAGCGGGTCGTGAAGCTGGTGTCGATGGAGCTCCCGCCGAACGTCAAACTGATTCGCGATTACGATCCGAGCCTGCCGGAATTGCCGCATGACCCCGACCAGGTTGAGCAAGTTCTGCTCAATATCGTGCGCAATGCCCTACAGGCCCTCGGCCCCGAAGGCGGCGAAATTATCCTGCGTACCCGCACGGCATTCCAGTTGACGCTGCACGGCGTGCGCTATCGCCTGGCGGCGAGAATCGACGTTGAAGACAACGGGCCGGGTATTCCGTCGCATCTTCAGGATACGCTTTTCTACCCGATGGTGAGCGGCCGCGAAGGCGGCACCGGGCTTGGGTTGTCCATTGCCCGCAATTTGATCGACCAACACTCCGGCAAAATTGAATTTACCAGTTGGCCGGGTCATACCGAGTTTTCGGTTTACCTGCCAATAAAAAAATAAGGTGACGACGATGCAACGAGGGATAGTCTGGGTAGTCGATGATGATAGTTCCATACGCTGGGTGCTCGAACGCGCGCTTACCGGAGCAGGATTAAACTGCACCACCTTTGAAAGCGGTAGCGAAGTGCTCGACGCGCTCATCACCAAAACCCCGGACGTGCTGCTTTCTGATATTCGCATGCCGGGAATGGACGGGCTTGCGTTACTGAAGCAAATCAAACAGCGTCACCCGATGTTGCCGGTCATCATAATGACCGCTCATTCCGATCTGGATGCGGCCGTGAGCGCGTACCAGCAGGGTGCGTTTGATTATTTGCCCAAGCCGTTTGATATTGACGAAGCGGTGGCTCTGGTTGAGCGCGCGATCAGTCATTATCAGGAACAGCAGCAGCCGCGCAATGCGCCAGTCTTTGGGCCAACGACCGATATTATTGGCGAAGCACCTGCCATGCAGGATGTCTTTCGCATCATCGGGCGTTTGTCGCGCTCATCCATTAGCGTCCTGATTAACGGTGAGTCCGGGACCGGTAAAGAGCTGGTTGCTCACGCCCTGCACCGCCACAGTCCGCGTGCGAAAGCGCCGTTTATCGCGCTGAATATGGCGGCGATTCCAAAAGACTTAATTGAGTCGGAACTTTTTGGCCACGAGAAAGGGGCCTTTACCGGCGCGAACACCGTTCGTCAGGGACGCTTTGAGCAGGCCGATGGCGGGACGCTGTTCCTCGATGAAATCGGTGATATGCCGATGGATGTGCAGACTCGTCTGCTTCGCGTTTTAGCGGATGGTCAGTTCTATCGCGTCGGTGGATACGCGCCGGTGAAAGTGGACGTGCGCATTATCGCCGCGACACACCAGAACCTGGAGCAGCGTGTGCAGGAAGGCAAATTCCGTGAGGATTTGTTCCACCGCCTGAACGTTATCCGCGTTCATCTGCCGCCGCTGCGTGAGCGCCGTGAAGATATTCCCCGCCTGGCACGTCACTTTTTGCAGGTTGCCGCCCGCGAATTGGGCGTGGAAGCCAAACTCCTGCATCCGGAGACAGATGCCGCATTAACTCGCCTGGCCTGGCCCGGAAACGTGCGCCAGCTTGAAAACACCTGCCGCTGGCTGACCGTGATGGCAGCCGGTCAGGAAGTGTTGATCCAGGATTTACCGAGTGAGTTGTTTGAAGCGACGGCGCCAGAGAGCAGCAACGGGCAGTCATTGCCCGACAGCTGGGCGACACTTCTGGCGCAATGGGCGGATCGCGCACTGCGTTCCGGTCATCAAAATTTACTGTCAGAAGCACAGCCAGAGATGGAGCGTACGTTGCTGACGACCGCGCTTCGCCACACGCAAGGGCACAAGCAGGAAGCAGCGCGACTGCTGGGTTGGGGGCGAAATACCCTGACCCGCAAGCTGAAAGAGTTGGGAATGGAGTAAGTACAGCTAAAACCGGAGGCTTGAGCCTCCGTTTTTTTACTTAAATGACCCTTGAGAACTGTTGCAGCCTTGCCTTCTGGCGCAAATAGGCGTCAAAACACATGCAGATATTACGAATTAATAAGCGCCCTTTCGGCGTCACCTGAATCTCTTTGTCCGTCACATCCACCAGCCCATCTTTCGCCAGCGGGGCGAGCAGCTGTAAATCTTCGGCAAAATAGTCTGCAAATTTCAGATCCCATTGCGCTTCTACCGGCTCAAAATCGAGGCGGAAGTTACAGATAAGCGCCTTAATAACGTCACGGCGAATACAATCGTCGCGCGTTAACGCAATCCCGCGCCACAGCGCATTCCCGAAGTCATCCACCTGCTGATAATACTGCTTCAGCTCTTTCTGGTTTTGCGCATAGCAGTCGCCGATCATACTGATGGCAGAGACGCCCATGCCCAGCAAGTCACTGTCGCCCTGAGTGGTGTAGCCCTGGAAATTACGATGCAGAATGCCTTCGCGTTGGGCAACCGCTAGCTCGTCATCCGGGCGGGCAAAGTGATCCATACCGATAAACTGATAGCCTGTTTCCGTCAGTGACGTGATGGTTTCTTGCAGGATATCGAGCTTCTGCTGCGCGGACGGCAGATCGGCATCTTTAATTTTACGTTGCGCCGCAAACAGCGTTGGCAGATGCGCATAGTTAAAGACGCTCAGGCGATCGGGATTCAGTTCTGCTACTCGTTTAAGCGTGAAGGCAAAGCTTTCGGGCGTCTGCTTCGGCAGGCCATAAATCAGGTCAATATTAGTTGAGGTAAAACCGATTTCGCGAGCATGGTTCAGCAGAGCAAAAATAAAATCTTCATCCTGCTCGCGGTTAACCAGACGCTGAACCTCTTTGTTGAAGTCCTGGACACCCATGCTCAGACGGTTAAAACCTTCCGCCCGCAGGTGATCAAGGACGTCCAGCTCAATTTCACGCGGATCGACTTCGATAGAAATTTCGGCATCAGCATCGAACCGGAAGTTTGCCCGCAGCAGATCCATCAGACGGCTGATTTGCGCTTTGTTCAGATAGGTCGGTGTACCACCGCCCCAGTGCAGCTGGCTCACATGACGGCCAGCAAAAAGCGGTGCGCGATGCAGAATTTCCTGCTCAAGCGCATCGAGATAGTGGTCGGCTTTATGCTGCTGGCGAGTCACGATCTTATTACAGCCGCAAAAATAGCAGAGCTTGTGGCAGAAAGGGATGTGAACATACAGCGAAAGCGGGCGCTCAGGATAACGCACCACCGCCTGCTGGAAATCAGCCTCACTGAACGTTTCGGCAAACTCCAGCGCAGTCGGATATGAGGTATAACGCGGCCCGGAATAGTTATATTTTTGGATCAGGGCCAGATCCCAGTCGATGCTCGGTACAGACATGTTCACTCCTTCCGTTGGTGTCGCATTCGTATACGGCGGCCCGTTTTAGCCCCATTGCGGGTCATCATTCGGGTGCGCAACAACCTCTGTCGCCGCGACAACCGCCGTAGTTTAACGAATAACCACACCAGATAACATATAACCGGAAGGGTTATAAGCAGGACGATAGTGCCTGCCGGGTGCAAATGTTAGTTTCCACCTTTCAGAAGACGCATCATGTCGTCCTGCTTCTCTTCTTCTTCGTCGTCTTCATCATCTTCGTAAGAGAGGCCGAGCTGCTGCATCAGTTCATCAATACGGTCTAATTTGGCATCGACCCATTTTTGCTCTTCAGCATTCAGTTTTTCGCCTGCTTCAAGGCGTTCCAGCAGCGCGTCCAGGCGCTCATCATTCTCCAGCATATCCAGCTCTGCCTGCGGTGAAAGCATAGGTTTCTCGCTCTTAGGTTTGTGCTGCTTGACGACTGGGGTGTCTGTCACGCCCAGTGGAATTGGCGTTTTACTGCCGATGCGCGGATCTTTCTGTTTGCTGTTTTGTGCAGCAGAACCTGATGCACTGCTACCATTCGCACGGCTCCCCGCAGAATGCCCACTGTGCTTTTTAACACGTTTGCGATCGCGTGCTTCCTGATTCAGTTCTTCACGCGTTTTGCGGTGCGCTTTTGCCGGGCGTTTTGCGCCCGCTGCAGAGGTCGGTTTTTTCATGATGTCTTGTCTTTAAGCCGTTTTATTCAGTATAGAATTGCGGCGAAATCTAGCAGAAAGCAAGCAAAGAAAAAAGGCGACAGAGCAATCTGTCGCCTTTTTTCCTGACTCACCACCCTAAACGGGTTTTACAATCCCTGTTCGCCAACAACTAACCCTGTTTATCCTTTAGCGGAATCATCCGTGATGCAGTTCCATTTCCCTTTAAAACGCCTCCTGGCGTGTCGTCCTTGTCGTCCTGAGTCTTCGCCTCCTGGCGCTCCTGACCCTCATCCTTAAGTCATAATCCTGATGGCATCCTCGCCGTGGGTGCTACTTTACCTTTTTCACTTCTTCTGACAAGTAACGAAAGTGTACAAAAAAAGATTTTAGGAAAATTACTTAAAAATAAGATATTGATTTTAAATGCTTTGGTTAATTTCTCGCCTGGCGTTAGTCTGATATTTCCCATAGCTTTCATGGCGCATATCTCACAATGGATAGGGTATTCACGTACGCCGTATTCGCGAAGGGAAAGCCTTTTGCCTGCATTCAGGTATAATCCCTTCCAGAATAAGAATTTTGGAGACAAGTACGTGACTAACTGGAACTATCAACAGACGAATTTTGTCACCAGTGCGCCTGATATCCGCCACTTACCCCCTGATACCGGGATTGAAGTGGCGTTTGCGGGCCGTTCTAATGCCGGGAAATCAAGCGCCCTCAATACGCTAACTAACCAGAGAAGCCTGGCGCGTACCTCAAAAACGCCAGGGCGCACCCAGCTTATTAACTTATTTGAAGTTGCTGAAGGCAAGCGACTGGTCGATTTACCCGGTTACGGCTATGCGGAAGTTCCAGAAGAGGTAAAACTCAAATGGCAAAAAGCCCTGGGTGAATATCTGGAAAAACGCCAGTGTCTGAAAGGTCTGGTTGTGCTGATGGATATCCGCCACCCGCTTAAAGATCTCGATCAGCAGATGATCCACTGGGCGGTAGCGAGTGAAATCCCAGTACTGGTGCTATTGACCAAATCCGACAAGCTGGCCAGCGGAGCACGTAAAGCGCAGCTTAAAATGGTGCGTGAAGCCGCGATGGCATTCAACGGTGACGTGCAAATTGAGACGTTTTCATCGCTTAAAAAGCAAGGCGTAGATGTGTTACGCCAAAAGCTAGACAGTTGGTATAACGGACTGGAACCCGCTGTAGAAGCGGAAGAGTGATAAGAAGCGCGGCGATGTCCGCGCTTTTTTTGGCCTAAAATTTTCTTTGCCGCAATAAAAAACGCCCCAGTCATTACTGACTGGGGCGGCTAAAATATTCAGCCAAATCCGATTACGTGAAGTAAAAGGTCTGAAAGATAGAACATCTTACCTCTGTACCCTACGCGAATAACTCTACTCTTTTTTTAACGCTGGACAAAGCACTTTTTGTAGTTTTTTTTCACTCTTTACATAGGTAAATCTAATGAATGTCACATAATGCGCGCTGTTATGTTGCTTACTTACATAAAAAGCGCATTACGCATCGAATCATTAGTGAGCCTGATCCCAGTTTTCACCACTTCCCACTTCCACCAGCAACGGCACATCGAGTGTCATGCTGCTTTCCATCAGTTCATGGATTTTTTTCGAAACGGCTTCCAGATCTTCGTGATGAACTTCGAACACCAGTTCATCGTGTACCTGCATGATCATGCGCACGCGCGGTTTGTCTTTTTCAAGCCACGCATCCACTGCAATCATTGCACGTTTAATAATGTCGGCTGCCGTTCCCTGCATGGGTGCGTTGATCGCCGCTCGCTCTGCTCCAGCTCGACGCGCCGCATTGCTTGACGTGATGTCCGGGAGATAAAGGCGACGGCCATCCAGCGTTTCGACGTAACCTTTTTCCTTCGCCTGCGCGCGAGTGCGTTCCATATATTCCAGAACGCCAGGATAACGCTCAAAGTAGAGATCCATGTACTTTTGCGACTCTTTGCGCGGAATATTTAACTGACGAGAAAGGCCAAACGCGCTCATGCCGTAAATCAAACCGAAATTGATCGCTTTCGCGCTGCGACGCTGATCGTTGGTCACGCTGTCCAGTGGCAATCCAAAAACTTCTGCAGCTGTCGCGCGATGGATGTCCTTGCCTTCGGCAAACGCGGTCAGTAAGCCTTTGTCACGCGACAAATGCGCCATGATGCGCAGTTCAATTTGCGAGTAGTCGGCAGAGACAATCAGATAATCTTTCGGCGCGATAAATGCCTGACGGATTCTGCGCCCCTCTTCATTACGAACGGGGATGTTCTGCAGGTTTGGCTCGGTAGAGGATAAACGCCCCGTCGCCGCAACCGCCTGATGATAAGAGGTGTGAACGCGACTGGTTTTTGGGTTGATCATCAACGGCAGCTTATCGGTGTAAGTCGATTTAAGCTTAGCGAGACCCCGGTATTGCAGAATCACTTTAGGTAACGGGTAATCCAGCGCCAGCTCTTCCAGTACCTCTTCAGACGTTGACGGTGCACCACCAGGGGTTTTCTTCAGCGGCTTGATGCCTTGCTTTTCAAACAAGATAGTCTGCAACTGCTTGGTTGAGGACAGGTTGAACGGCTCACCGGCAATCTCATGGGCTTTTTGCTCAAGCTCGCTCAATCGTAGCGCGAGTTCCTCAGAATGTTTATGCAACACCGCCGGATCGATTTTGACGCCGTTGCGCTCAATGCGCGAAATAACCGGCACCAGCGGCATTTCAATATGCTCGAATACATTCAGCGGACCTTCCTGCTTTTGCAGTTTTGGCCACATTTTCAGATGCAGTTGCAGAGTGACGTCGGCGTCTTCCGCCGCGTAACGGCCCGCTTCTTCCAGCGCGATCTGATTAAACGTCAGCTGATTTTTGCCTTTACCCGCGATCTCTTCAAAGGTGACGGTTTTATGCTTAAGCCAGCGATCTGAAAGCGAATCCATATCATGGCGACCCGCGACACTGTTTAGAATGTAAGATTCCAGCATGGTGTCATAGGCAATACCGCGTAGCTCAATGCCGTAATTTTGCAAAATGCCGCGGTCAAACTTGAGGTTTTGCCCCACTTTTTTCGCGTTCTCATCTTCGAGAAGCGGTTTCAGCAATTCCAGTACCCGGTCGCGTGAAATCTGATTAGGGGCATCGAGATAGTCATGCGCAACGGGAACATAAGCCGCCATGCCAGGCTCCGTTGCAAATGACAGACCCACCATGTTGGCAGAGATATTATCAAGGCTGTCAGTTTCGGTATCAAAAGCAAAGACGGGCGCTTTTTTCAGTTTTTCAATCCAGGCAATAAGCTGCGACTCTTCAAGCACAACTTCATAGTTCTCATAAGAGAGCGTCGCTGCCTCTTCTTCCACTTCGTCTTCAGCATTGACGACGATAGTGTCTTTTGGCTTCGCGGCAGGTTTGCCGCCCTTAGCTTGCATCCATTTACCGGCTTCGACATCCGTTATCCAGCGCTTGAATTCATATTGCTTAAACAGGCCAAGCAGCTCTTCAGCAATCGGCTGCTGCACCTCAAGCTGTTCACAGGTCAGTTCTAGTTCAACGTCGGTTTTAATGGTCGCCAGTTTGTAAGAGAGGTAGGCCACCTCTTTATTCTGTTCCAGTTTCGCGGCAATGGTCTTCGCGCCACGGAATGTTAAGCCAGCGATTTTATCCGATTCGGCATAGAGGGTGTCCAGCCCACCTAACCCTTGTAGCAGCGCTTGCGCGGTCTTTTCACCTACGCCCGGCACGCCTGGGATGTTATCCGAGGAGTCACCCATCAAGGCCAGGAAATCAATAATCAGTTCTGGAGGCACGCCATATTTGGTGACGACTTCATCTGGCCCAAGAATGGTATTTGTCATGGTATTGATTAGGGTGATACCAGGGGTCACCAGCTGCGCCATGTCTTTATCACCCGTGCTGATGAGCACCGGACGACCTAATTTTTCAGCTTCGCGCGCCAGCGTACCGATGACGTCATCGGCTTCAACGCCAGAAACGGCAAGCAATGGCAAGCCCATTGCTTTCACCATGGCATGCAGAGGCTCAATTTGCGCACGCAAATCGTCCGGCATAGGTGGACGGTGGGATTTGTAATCTTCAAACAGTTCATCGCGGAACGTTTTGCCCTTCGCGTCAAAAACGACCGCTGCATGCGATGGCTGATACTGAAGGATCAGACTGCGCAGCATGTTCAGCACACCGTACATCGCGCCGGTAGGCAGCCCTGCGCTATTGGTCAGAGGAGGAAACGCATGATACGCCCGATAAAGGTAAGAAGAGCCATCGACGAGAATAAGAGGGTTTTCTGGGATCTGAACCATAGTGTACGTGCCTTTAATTAATTTATGGCTCAAGGATGCCACAGACGGATGAAAACATCAGTTTTTAGCGCTGTGTACAGCAAAAGATTTCGCGATCCTCAGGATCCTTCGCAAATTCAAACTGTGGATAACTTTGTGAATACTTTCATGACATAACAATAATCGTATCCTTCAAAATATCAGGTTTTATAATTTATGCTTTGTGATCAAAGTACTAAGGAAGTATTCCATCCGTATATTTCCGGGCGCTGATTATTTACTCTGTGTGGATATTACCTGAGCTAAAATCATTTTCGGGTGAAATACTCTGTCGCAAAATCAGTTCCAAATAATCACTGAGTGAAAGTACATCCGACTCCATGTTTTCTGATAAAATCAGCGTCCTGCTTCAGCGATACCCTCGTTGATTATCCGCTAACCACCTGAAAAACCCATCATGTCGAGATTCCTCGCTGCAGCAACCTTACTGCTCAGCATCACTTTAACGATTCTGATCACTCTCTTTTGCGCTGTGCCTATAATTCTCGCTGGCATAATAAAATTATTGCTGCCTGTTCCCATCGTTTGGCGCACAGTCTCGACATTCTGTAATTTCATGATGTATTGCTGGTGCGAAGGGTTAGCGTTCCTGCTTTGTCTAAACCCCGACCTGAAATGGGATATCGAAGGGTTAGATGGACTGAGTAAGAACAAGGGATATTTGCTGGTCTGCAATCACTATAGCTGGGCAGATATCGTCGTGTTATGCGTGCTGTTTCGCAAACACATTCCAATGAACAAATATTTTCTGAAACAGCAGTTAGCGTGGATTCCTTTTATTGGCCTGGCCTGTTGGGCATTGGATATGCCGTTTATGAAACGCTATTCACGCAGTTATCTGCTTCGCCACCCTCAGCACCGCGGTAGAGACGTTGAAACGACACGCCGTTCATGCGAAAAATTTCGCGTGCTTCCGACAACTATTGTCAATTTTGTCGAAGGGTCTCGCTTTACCGAACAGAAACGCTTGCAGGCTCGTTCCCATTATAAAAACCTGCTGCCACCCAAAGCTGCGGGGATCGCTATGGCGATTAATGTCCTGGGGAAAAACTTCGATAAGCTGCTGAATGTCACTTTGTACTATTCAGAAAATAGCAAAAAACCGTTCTACGATATGCTCTGCGGAAAGTTAACGCACGTGGTGGTGCGGGTTAATGTTGTCGAGGTGAATGAAGAGTTGCACGGCGATTACATTAACGATAAGCACTTCAAACGTCGCTTTCAGCTTTGGCTAAACACGCTGTGGAATGATAAAGATGAGCTGATAGACAGGATTAAATCACCAAATAAAAACGCCGGCTGTTAACCGGCGTTTTCTTTTTTATTTCTTCTCAACCAGATATTTTACGGTGTCAGCGTATTGCTGCACGAAAATGTCCATGTTGCTTGCATCCATACCTTGTGGGTTCACCTGATATTTGCCATTTACGAACATGGCTGGAACACCTTGCAGCTGAAGATCTGCGGCAGCTTTTTCCTGTTGGGCGACAAGGGATTTCACGACAAAACTATTCCATGCGGCGTCGTAATCTTCACCTTTCACACCGGCATCAACAAAGACTTTGCGAATATCGGCGGTTGTCTGAACGGTTTGGGTTTTCTGAACGGCTTCAAACATTGGTGCGGTAACTTGATCTTCCACACCTAACGCCAGTGCCACAGCCCAAGCCTGGGTCAAATCTTTGCCCAAAGGCCCCAGGAATTCGACATGATATTTGGTCATTTTGGTGCCTTCAGGCAACTTTTTCTTCACGTTATCTGAAACGTGCAGCACTTCCTCAAACTGATAGCAATGTGGGCAATAGAATGAGAAAAACTCAAGCACCTGAGGCTCACCGGCGACCGGTTTTTCAAGGGTATTGAACTGTTTGCCATCGCTGAATTGAGCAGCGGATGCGCTAAATGCCAGAATCATACCTGCCAGCGCCAGCCATATTTTTTTCATGATCAACTTTCTCCTGATGTTTCCGATTAATACATTGGCGTTAATTGCAGTGGAGGTTCATTGAGAACCTTAACCTGCTCAATAAATGTGGTTGTCTGGCTGCGCCAGTAATCCTCCCCGGTTAACCACGGGAAGTTTTTAGGAAAGGCGGGATCGTCCCAACGCCTGATTAACCATGCGAGATAATATACAAAACGCATGGCGCGTAAAGGTTCAATCAGAGCGATTTCATCTGAATTGAAGGGGCTAAATTCTTCATATGCTTCAATAATGGTTTCAAGCTGCATGCGTTGTTCCGCTTTATCACCATTCAGCAGCATCCAGAGATCCTGAACCGCGGGTCCCATTCTGGCATCGTCGAGATCGACAAATAAAGGCCCGTCTCGCCACAGGATATTACCGGCATGACAATCCCCATGAAGGCGCAACGTTTCTGCCTGACCATCCCAGTGCATCGCAACCGCATCAATCAGTGCATCGGTCGCTTTAAGGAAGTTCGCTTTCAGAGCCTTGGGGATCAGCGTGGCGGTTTCAAAAACCTGACGGGGTTCTGTTAAATATTCCTGAATACCGATCGCAGGACGGGCACTAAAGGTTTTTTTTCGGCCAGTCTGATGAATTCGACCCAGATAGCGGGCAACCCACTCCATTTGATCGATATTATCGGACTCAAACTGACGGCCGCCGAGACTTGGGAAAACAGCATAAAAAAAGCCTTTATGCGTCAATAACGTTTGGTTATCAAATTGAATCGGCGCGGCTACAGGAATCTCATCATTCACGAGATCCAGAGCGAACTGATGCTCTTCCTGAATTTGCTCAGCAGACCAACGTTGAGGCCGATAAAATTTAACGACAAAACGCTGGCGGTCTTCATCCTGAAATTGATAGACGCGGTTTTCATAGCTGTTAAGGGGTGTTAACCCGGAGTCTACGCGGATACCCTGCTCGAACAGGGCATCCATAATGGTATCCGGGTGTAATGTCTGGAAAGTAAAAGACTTGTCGTTCATCCGATCATCCGGAAATTATACGAATGATTCAGGATATCATTTCACAGCGATTTCGGTGGCAGCTCTTACAAGGTTTTACTCTTTAATGACGCCACGGGCTCGCAGAAGTGCGGTTTTAAAGTCTTCTTCGTAATCTTTCTTTATCCCTGGAATCGCAGCATCTTTTGCGGAATCGCGCATTTTGAGGTGATAGATCAGAATGTCATCAGAAAGGTCGGTCAGTTCGCCGTCATAACCTGACTCTTTCGCCAGTTTCTGTAAAAATTGGATTAGATTCAGTTCAGGCTCTTTTTGCCAGGCTGGCTGGAGGAGTTCAATAACTTCGTTCAGACGTTTACATTTCATTGCGATGCTCCTTTCGTTTATGGGAATACGTTATCAGGGTCAATCCCACAATAAAAGAGGCGATATTTGTGAATCAATGCAAGGAAGTATTTGCTGTGGTTCTGGCAGGTGGAAGAGCGACACGAATGGGGGGAAGAGATAAGGGCTTACAAGAACTTGATGGAAAGCCTTTATGGAAGCACGTGGCCGATACGCTTAGTAAGCAAGTCGATGCGATCGCTATTAGTGCTAACCGGCATATCGATATTTATCAGCAAAGTGGTTATCCCGTCTATCAAGACAGTCTTGATGATTATCCGGGGCCTTTAGCCGGTATGCTCAGCGTTATGCAGCAGTCAGAGCGAGAATGGTTTCTCTTTTGCCCCTGCGATACGCCTTTTATTCCAACTTGTCTTGCTGAACGGCTGGTCAGCAATCGGGATAATTCTCCTGTCGTCTGGGTACACGATGGCGAGCGAGATCATCCTACTATTGCATTGATTAATAGAAAGTTAATTACTGAAATGAAAGCGTACCTGACATCCGGAGAACGTCGAGTGATGATATTCCTGCGTCAATCCGGCGGTCATTCAGTCGATTTTAGCGACCAAAAATCTGCTTTTATTAACGTGAATACACCTGAAGATCTGCGAAATATACAGGGGACTGTATGAAACCCGTTTTAGCCATCGCCGCGTGGAGTGGCACAGGTAAAACCTATCTTCTTAAAAAACTCATTCCTGCGCTTTACGCCCGAGGCATCCGTACTGGGATAATTAAGCATACCCATCACAATATGGATATCGATAAACCGGGTAAAGACAGTTACGAATTGCGCCACGCTGGCGCTGCGCAAACCATGGTTGCCAGTACGCAGCGATGGGCACTGATGACTGAAACACCAGAAAAAGACACACTCGATCTCAATTATCTTGTGAGTCGTATGGATCATTCAGCATTGGATCTGGTTTTAGTTGAGGGATTTAAGCATGAATCGGTGGCTAAGATACTGTTGTTCAGACAGGGTACCGGGCATGGAGTCGATGAGTTAACGTTGGATCAGGATGTGATTGCCGTTGCCAGTGATGTTTCACTGACAATACAGATGCCAGTTTTAAATCTCAATGATACGGATGAAATTACCGATTTTATTGAGGCGTGGCTACAGACGTAGTAAACATCTGGGCGACATATCAGACTGGCTTGTTTTCTGCGCATTTCAT
>NZ_JBVYHQ010000010.1:0-104901 GCF_056032945.1 Lelliottia sp. RD5
CACGGTCCCAGATGTAGGGTTGGGACCACGGTCCCAGATGTAGGGTTGGGACCTTTTCTCAGTTTGGATGAGAGAGGTATTCCATAGAATATGTAGAGTTAATGAGTTCCAATCTGTTGTAAGTTCTCAAGTATACTTTCCATTTGCTCAATGCAATTTCTAGAAATTTTAGAACGATCAAGAGTAAATACAACTTTATTACCTTTGTAATGTGCCATTGCTCCCGGAACAAATTCTCTTTTTACAGGCGAGACAGGCTCGCTGCCTTTAGAAGCTTTTAGTGCACCAGTCAGTGCCTCAATAATTTCTTCTGTTTCAAACACAATTCCACTTTGCCGCTTCTTTAAAAGTTCATCTGTGGTAGAAATTAATAAGGCTTTATCATCACTGAAAAGACGATTCAAATTATCACCCGTTCGTGCAGATAACTCACCGGGATGGGAGAAAAGGGCGATTAAATTACGTGGAAGTTTAGATGTATTGATGCACCGAGAAATAATTTTTCTCGAAATATTTTCCGCATCTGCTAAGGCGGAGATATTGCCATTAAACTCACTCTCGAGACGGAACGAGTAGCGCTTACCTCTTTCATAAGCACTTGTAGGTCGATAATCATTACCTAGCTTACACAGCGAATCCATTTGTTCGTCATCAAGTTCACCAACAAGAATTCGATATTCGCTTGAAGTAAGTATGGACGTCATTCGTCGACGGCTACCATCAGCTACTTCAATACTATCAGCAACTTTACGACCAAATGCAGGATTCTGTTGTCCAGTGAGCAGAAAAGAAGGTATCAGGTCATTCAATGAGTCCTCATTTAAAAAATCCTGAACACGCTCATTCCCAGCCCAAACTGTTGTGGCCTTTTCAACCGCATTTCCTGGGATGGTTTCGAGAACAAATTTCACATCACGGCCACAAACGGGAAGGGTGATCGTATTTCCTTTTGCCATAGCGCCAACCCGGGCAATCAGTGAATCAACCATTGGTGCCGCGGGAGCAGTTGTGGCGGAAGCAGGAGTAACTGTAGGGATAGACTTTGGAATAATTGGCGCACGTTTCATTAGCGAATCTCCCAACGAGGCTTAATTAGTCGATCAAATATTTCGTTGCAAACTGGCTCCCAAATCGCGAGTGCATTACGCCATGCTCCTGTAGATGAACGCTGATCAATCGCTTGTTCAAAAACAGTGCGCATACGAATCTGGCCTTTTCCGACTTCATCTGTTTCGCGAACAACATTTTTCAAAACCATACTTCCCCATGCATCACGGATTTGCTCTTCCATCCATGGAGATTGAGAACCATTGTTATTACTATATTTCGTCAACAGTATTCTGACATCTGGTTCAAAACCCTGTAAATCTACGTTCTTCAGGAGGTCGCGCAACATGTCAAAAAATTGGAGTGCGGAAGTGTAGTCAAATAGCTCTGCAGGGGTAGGGATAATTAGTACATCCGCCGCGCAAACAACATTAATGGTTCCTATACCAAGATTAGGGGCACTATCAATAACAACAACATCATAATCCTGAGCAACAGTCTCAATTGCGAGACGAAGCATCATATGAGGTTCTGTAGGTAATTTACCCTCATCATAGCGCCCCATGAGTTCCGTTTCGATACGATGTAAAGCCAAGCAGGATGGAATTATATCCAACCCAGGCCAACAAGTTGGTTTTATGGCGTAGGAAGCATCATCGCGCTCACCAAGGTAGAAGGGAAGTAATGTATCTTCAGCATGAATATGCAAATCTGGAACCCACCCATGATACATAGATGCTGTCCCTTGCGGGTCATTACCTTCGACAAGTAGAACACGAAGACCTTTTAACGCGAGATCTTGTGCCAGATGTACTGACACTGAGGTTTTGTAAACTCCACCTTTATGTGCAGCTACACCGATGACGGGAGGAACACTCTCATTTGGTCTACGAATTCTAGTTCCGAAAACATCTCGCATGTGGTTAATTTGCTCGATTGTATAACCCACACGCTGCTCCACTCGCCCACGCATTTCCATGTCGGGGTGGGGGAGACGTCCGGCTTTCTCTGCATCCCTAATTGCTTGTGATGAAACACCAATGAGATCAGCTGCCTCACCAACACGCCAGCGGCGCGTAATTTTCCTTGCCTCTGGGCTGTCATCATTAAACTGAGCTACAGCAATTGCTTTTGTCATTTCATGGCCAGCAGCAATGCATTGGTCAAGAGTATTCATTAATCCCATATAATTTCCCTTAATATGAACTTTGCATTAATCCATTAAATCTTGATAAATGAAGCAAAGCAACATCAAAAATGCAAACTACATTAAAAACTGCAAAGTCGATCAAAAAACGTACCCTAAATGAACGGTAATAGAACATAACTACTGGAAAAAAAGCTACCAAACCTTACTTAAGACAAATTAATCGATACTCAAACAAGGTATAGAGGGGATGACACTGCCGTTGAAGTTAGAAACTGAACTGAACCACAACTCATAAAAGTGGGTCAGAAAATGCAAAGAGTGTGTGGCATCATGTCGAACAAATCGATCTTTAGAAAAGATTCAAAAGGTGGGTATCATCATGCAGAAGGTGGGTTGAGATATGCTAAAGGTGTGTCGCAACATGCTACAAAACTTAAGATGGTTAGAAATCCCTGAAGGATCAAGGTTCAGAAAGTGACAATGTGACGACATCATGTTGTAACACACCTTATCACATGCTATGACCCACTCTTACTGGATCATCAGCATAATACGACACACCTTTTAAGGTTGTAATTCCTTAAGTTTCTTATTACGTTTGTGTATTAATACAGTCAATATCCGGCCATCCTTCACAATGCTATATTCGATATAGCCAATGTCATGCAATTGCTTCAAAGCTGCCTTAATGAGTCGGTTTTGCTCTTTGACTGGAGAAGTTAAGTTAAGGCGTTCAATGATGCGATCGAATCTGATCGGAGCTGGGTTATCCGGCAGGCTAGCAATGTAGGTGTAGAGGGTCTGAGCGACTTCTTTGCCTTTCAGCATATGGTAGGGACGCTTACGCAACAGGATGTTGTAGTCGATTTGATAAAGTTCGTGTAGCCGCTCATCAGCTTGAAGTGTGATAGTGTCGCTATCTTTGGTGTACTTACCACTTTTGAGAAGTTGAGTGAAAAACTTATCACCTGTTTTTTTGCTGTTAAATTGAACCGTCTTAGTGCCGATACGCGTCAATGCATCGAAGATCGTGTCTCTTAATCGCTTGTTGAACTGACGTGAATCGTACTGGCACAACGCAGCAAACTCAGTGAAAGGCAGTTCAATCGTATTTGATTTCAAGCCGTATTTGCTGAATGCACCGATAATGCCCATCCAGACACTAAAGTCTGTTGAAATGTTTAGTCTTTCCCCAAAAATCCTGACTTCGTCGTAACCTTCCTTACGTGCAAACTCCAACTGTGAAAATGAGGATGATACATCTATACCCGACTTCAGTCCTTTAGGTATTGCTCTGCTAGCAGGAACAAAGACACCAAGACGCAACAAAATAGCCGGCTGGACAGATGAATTGCTTGTGACTGTTAATTGATGAGTTTCGCCTTCATTAGTAATCTGAGCTGGTATAAAATTGTTATCAGTCATTGAGTTACGCCAATTTTAGAGAATCCATTCAAGGTTATCCACAGGAGGTGGATAGTTTGTAATTATACATACTACGACACACCATAAAACATGTTATGACACACCTTATGCATGTTGTCACCCACTTTGAGCATATTACGACACACCTAAAGCATGCTATCACACACTTTATTCATGATGTGACACACCCAAATCTTCTGTAAGCCTTGACTGACGTGGCTTGCAGAGATCGGGGATCTGTTTGGTACTGTATGGATCCATTTAGGATCGTTTAAGGATCGTATTATTGGATCTATCTATGTATATGTTGATAACTTTTTTGACTAATAATGCTTTGTGGTTATCGTGAAGATACAACCATGATGCCATTGACGGGCCTAACTACGTTGTCAGACCTAGAGAACATGATGTGACCCACTATATAGTTATAAAACGGATGAGAATACAAACAGTTCTTGTACTGACTGTATGCCTAGAGGTAGTTTTAATTATTGTGACAGCTTGTGTGTTTGACATTTGAAACTCAACCCCGATAATGCGCAGCAACATACAAAGCAAACACCCTAATGTAAGCGTCCATAGAACTGACGGACTTGTACCCCATCAGACTCTGTAGCGTCTTCAGCGATATACCTGCGTAAAACATCTGCATGGCGTAGGCTTCATCTAACCTAGTACGATCCATCCGATATATGATATTTCCAATACACGGCTTTTCAATTCGACTACTAAGCTTGTTGAGGCGCTCCAGCGTCATTTTTAGCGTGGCCACCATCATCTTCAACTTATTGACGTACTGGTAATCAGACAGAGGAACCAAGCGATGATTATGACTGCCGTAGGGCCTACGGTGGACACTTCCTGCCGTTCTGGCTGCTTTCATAATCCGTTGTTAAGCTTGGCAAGCTGTACGAACGGGTAGGAGGCTCGAGAGAAAAATCCCCACGCGTCAGTGCTTGGATTTAGTGAATGCACGTGCCCGTAGCCAGCAGCCTCTTACGGTGCAAATTCAGCACGTAACGGAGCAGGGCGCTCACCCTCGGGACCAGCAGGTATGTCGGCAGTTCGTCCAGGACGAGAGCAATCTGTAGTAATGCAAGTGCCGCGAGATGGCCGATAGCTACTGGGAGCAACAGGGTTCAAAAGCCGGAGGTTGGCCGAGCATAACTTATGGGACATCATCAGCTCAGCCGATTGGCGGGCGGACCGAGCAGTGCATCACTGGCGCATCCGGGGACGACGGATCCGGCAGGATCTGATAATCGGTAGCAGACGTGACCCGGTAAGTACTGTAGTTGTCATACGAAACCGTGCTGGCTTTCAGTAATCCGAGAAAATATTCTTCCCGATTGCGCGCATAAGGAAGCGAAAGCCGGATGGTTTCCGGATCGACGACGAGTTTCTGACGCGTGCCCTCCAGTGTGGTTGTCAGGCGGTATGTTTCTGTCCTGAAAGGGGCCTCCCAGCCGACGTTCTTCTGGATATAGGTCACGTCAAACACCATCCGATCACCTTCATTCTGCAGGATCACTCCTGTCAGCAGGCTTTCAACACGGATAGGCTCAGCCTGTCCTTTGATCTGGATTTCCATTAATTCACGGCAAGCTACAGTCATCCCGGGCTTCTGGCTGGCATTAATCATCCGCATTTCACTGAGCGTTGCCGCACCTGCATCCCGTGTAGTCATTCCCAGCAGGGCCGTCAAACCCATCATATAACCGGTCAGTTTACTCATCATTCCCGCGTCCTTTTCGTGAATATCTAGACTCTCTTCAGAGAGAAATCCCGCCTGCTGTCATCTTTTTCTTTTCACCTGAAATAAAGCATTTAACGAATCAGTAATGTCATTGGTGAGCTCAATCCCATTTGGATATATCTCGCAGAAAATTAAAATTGCGAAATGCAGGTTTTTCACGGTGATACCAATTCCCATTTTCGAAAATGCCTAGGATTCGGCCACTACAACTCGTCACTGTGCTTTTATCAAGCTCGCAATTACGTATCCTGGGGTTTTGCATATAAGGCAAAAGCAAGAACAAATTTATATGGCCATAAGTTGTATGTAGAAACAGATACATGTCCTTCAATGTCAAAATATACACTCCTTATAGTCACTCAGAGTAATTATGATGCGCAGCACAATCGACGGCACCCAATCCTGCATCTGTCACGCTTATGATTTTGCCTGCCGACATCATTTCCCGCCTAATAATAAGCAGCCACATAGCCACGTCGTTAAATTACCGGGTGCCGGTTACGGGGTGATCCGACTTTTTTAATATTTCACTGTTTTCGGAAGTGTAGCAAGGTCGCGCGGTAAGCAAAGCGCCCTTTTTCGGTAGTGAGCGGGCGGTCACGGGGCAGGGGGTCAGGAAGATCCGGAACTTACTTTTTTCGGATCCTGGCATAAGAAGAGAGGGATTATTGTAGATAGGTCAAGAAAGTAGGTAGATTATTGCGATTGGAGGATTATTCCATTTTCAGCATCCGATAATGACTTTGTTCACCATAAAGCAATAAATGTTCTCAGGCCCGCTCCGCAGAAAACAAGGGTCATAAAAAGCGTCTGCCGCCCGTCCTGATCTGAGACGCCTGTATACCAGCCTGAGAAAGTTCCGGGTGACGGAAAGGGCAGAAATGTTCAGGAAACGCGACCGGATCATAATCCCGGAATGCCATCAGGTTATCCTGAATCACGGCATTTCCCCGCCAGGGCTCAGGCTCATACACGACAGATATTGTATTCAGGGTTCCGGTCACAACGCTTTCTTACACACAGGACTGTATATGCGGCTCAGAAAATTAAAACTTACGAACTTCAGAGGCTAGAGAAACTCCACTGAGATCATTTTTGATGAAGGCATGACGGGCATTGTCGGCCGAAATGACTTCGGGAAATCAACGCTTCCGGAAGCGCTGGCTATATTTTTTGAAACAGAAGGAATTAAGTCAGGAAAAAACATAGCAGGTGCATATATTGCGCCCCACAATACAGGAACTGGGGACAAAATATAAAAAACCCGAAATTAATCGGGTTTTAATTATTTGACGTTTAACAGGCTCCCGTGCCCGGGAGTGATTTAAATTTACGCTTATCATGGCGTTTTTGCAATTGTTATTTTTGGCTGTCTAGCCATTTATTCATTTGCCCGATTTCACCTTTCTGCGCTTTTATGATGTCCTGCGCAAGCTTTCTCATTTCGGGATCTTTTCCGTATTTGAGCTCGGTTTCCGCCATGGCAATTGCCCCTTCATGGTGTGCAACCATACCTTTTGCAAAGGCCTTGTCGGGATCGGACTCATTAACGGCGGCCATCATTTTGTCATGCATGTCTTTCATGCCCTTCATATATTCCTGCGACGATGCCGATGAGGACATATCTGACATTTTCATGTCCGAATGTTCGGCAGAAATGGCTGGCAGGGATAACATTAATATAACAAAAAGGGTGTTTTTGATTTTCATTTAATAAATCCTTTTCAGGTAGGTACCGGTTAATTGTAGCTGAGTCAGATAAAAAAGCCCCCTGATGGGGGCAAAATGTCACAACATATCCGGTTAAGGAATAATCTATCAAGGAAAGGGTAAAAGCACGGATACTACAGTCGCATTCAGCCTGCATTGATCATGCGGCGATGCGCTTCGGCCATGGCCTGATGTGGGCCAGACTGACCGTTATTCATGAATTCATGGGCTATCGCCGCTCTTTCATGCTCATCCATCGCGGCATACG
The DNA here is from genome assembly GCF_056032945.1 of Lelliottia sp. RD5. Lineage (NCBI taxonomy): Bacteria > Pseudomonadati > Pseudomonadota > Gammaproteobacteria > Enterobacterales > Enterobacteriaceae > Lelliottia > Lelliottia sp. RD5. The sequence continues at coordinate 7,357 of NZ_JBVYHQ010000010.1, forward strand.
ACGTTGACGGCGCGGTAGGGGAAACGGAGTTATTTCCCATCATCTTCTGATGACTTTCCACCATTTTCTGGTGCCCATCCGCCGATCCGTTCGTCATGGTTTCATGAGCAATAACGGCCTGTTCATGCTGATTCATACTGGCCATCTGTGGTGTAGACCCCTTTATTGCGTTTGTAGCTGAAGCTGACTGGATCTGATGAGCTGGTGCCTGTGCATTATTAACTTGCTCGTGAATATCAATAGTCTCTGAGGCCCACGCCGACGAGATTAAGCCAAGACCCATAACAGCAGCTAAGACGATATTTTTCATGATAACTCTCCATTTCTGAATTAGTGATGTCCGGGGAAGTACAACCGGTTTTTTCAGTTCCATAACTGAAACAGGTTCGGCAGTGTTTATTTCTCCGGGAGAGGGCTGGATATTCATTTCCTGGCGTAATCTGACGCCGGGTATTGATGAAGCAATCCAGCCTTCCTGATAAGTTGCACTAATTATATCGAATGGCTTCTGTTTGCTGCATGACAGGCTAATGACATCTTTGTCATTTAAATCTTTATTCTCAGTTTTGGGGCTCCGGGATCATTTTCTCCAGTCTGGGCACGGATAAGATAAAACGAGTTGAGCGTACGTCCGATTCCACCTGCACGCTTCCGTGATGTGCTTCCACGATTGACTTCACAATCGCAAGGCCGATGCCGCTGCCTTCTCCTTTTCGTTGTCTGGACGGATCCACCCGATAAAAACGGTCAAAAAGCCTTAATAAATGTTCTTCAGGGATTGGTTTCCCCGGATTTTCAATCACAAGGTCAAAAAAACTCTCCTGCTCTCTTATTGAGACGGTGATGGCCTGTCCCTCCGGGGTATAACGCAGGGCATTGGATAACAGATTATTGATCGCTCTTCTGAACATTTGTGGATCTCCCTCAACCAGGCAGGGCATTCCGTTAAATTTGAGCGTGATATTGCGTTCTTCGGCCCAGGCTTCGAAAAACTCGAAGACTTTCATGACTTCTGCTCTGAGGTCAAACCGGACCCTGTCAGGTATCAGCTGATTATTGTCCGCCTGCGCCAGAAACAGCATGTCGCTGACCATTTTGGTCATCCGGTTATACTCTTCAAGACTGGAGTAGAGGACATCCTCAAGTTCCTTCTGGGTTCGATCCTGACTCAGTGCGATTTCAGTCTGCGTCACCAGATTGGTGATGGGCGTTCTGATCTCGTGCGCGATATCGGCAGAGAAATTGGCCTGGCGGGTAAAGACATCCTCAATCTTTCCAATCATATGATTGAACGAGATAACCAGCTGCTCCAGCTCAATGGGAACGCGTGTCGGTTCCAGCCGCGCATCAAGATTCTCGGAGGTGATGTTTTTAATGGCATTGCTGACATTACGAAGGGGCAGGTGCCCCTGACGGACAGCGATGCGAATGATCAGAACAATCAGCAGGCTTATCACGACGGCGATCGCAATCAGATTTTTTTTCAGCGCATCGAGGTAATGGAGATGGAAATTAATGGAGAGGCCAGTCAGCATGACATAGTTCTGCTGTTTGCCCTGAAATATCGCCTGGCCAGAGGAGGCGATAATCCGGTATGTTTCCATCTTCATTTCAGACCCGGTATCCATCGGTCTCGCAGGATCCTCCACCGTCCAGAGAAAGACATCCCGTGCGCGGCTGTGCTCGCTAAAATCTGCGGAATTCACGGCCGGGCGTAGTGCCGCCCCCTGCGCTGAACTAAAGAGCACTTCCCCCCTGGGATTGAGGAGCAAAAGGGCAACGTTGCGGTAGCTGGCAATCGACTCCTTTATTTTGCTTACTTTTTTTTCATCCGGATCCACCGGGGACTGCAGTATACGGTTCAGGGTAGTGCTGATTTGTTGAAGATCGCTGACATCCTGCTCGGCAAAATGATTTTCAACAGAATGCAGCATAAACCAGGTGAAGGCGATAAAAGCCAGTATCGTGGACAGGCTGATAAAAAAGGTCAGCCGCAGGGCGAGTGAGAAAGGGCGCCTGGAAGGTTTGCTATGCATCCGGGGCCTCCAGCATATAGCCCACGCCCCGGACAGTCTGGATCAGCTTTGTCCCGTAATCGTTGTCTATTTTAGCGCGGAGTCGCTTTACGGCGACATCAATCGCGTTAGTGTCGCTGTCAAAATTCATGTCCCAGACCTGAGAGGCAATCAGGGAGCGGGGAAGAACCTCGCCCTGATGCCGAATGAAAAATTCCAGCAGGCTGAACTCTTTACTGGTGAGCACAATGCGGTTTCCGGCGCGACTGACTTTTCTGGATACGAGATCCATCGAGAGATCAGCCACCTTCAACTGGCTTTCCGTGATCATCGTGTTTCCCCGCCTCAGAAGGGTTCTCACCCGGGCCAGCAGTTCGGCAAACGCAAAGGGTTTAACCAGATAATCGTCCGCACCCAGTTCCAGTCCTTTGACCCTGTGTTCGATCGTGCCGAGGGCCGTCAGCAGTAAGACCGGCATACCCTTTCCGGCAGTGCGCAGCATGCGGATGATATCCCAGCCGTTCACATCAGGCAGCATGATGTCCAGAATGACTAAATCATACTCGGCTGTCATGGCGAGATGATATCCGGTAAGACCATTATCAGCGTGATCCACTACGAACCCTGCCTCTGTAAGCCCTTTGCTGAGATATTCACCTGTTTTAATTTCGTCTTCGACGATCAATATTTTCATCTTGCTCCCCGGCTGGCTGCTAAGGTCATTCTATTGCGCCCACGATCGTTATCAACGGATTACAGCAAAAATGACAACATTGTCATTATCCTGTCACCCGCCAAACAGAGAGCGTTCGGTAAAGTACCCCTATCAATACTCTGGACTTCATTTGAACCATTTACCAGGTCTGCCTGGACGAGAAGCGTTATGTTCAAATTAAAATTACTCAGCATTAGCACGATATTCATCCTGGCCGGTTGTGTCTCTCTGGCTCCTGAATATCAGCGCCCGGCAGCACCGGTACCCCAGCAGTTTTCACTGTCCCGAAACAGCCTGACGCCAGCAGTGAATGGTTATCAGGATACGGGCTGGCGTAACTTTTTTGTCGATCCCCAGGTTACACGGCTGATTACTGAAGCCCTGAATAATAACCGTGATTTGAGAATGGCTGCCCTGAAGGTTGAAGAGGCCCGGGCCCAGTTCAACGTCACGGATGCAGATCGTTATCCCCAGTTGAATGCCTCATCCGGGATCACATACAGCGGTGGCCAGAAAGGCGACAAGCCGACCACACAGGAGTACGACGCGGGTCTGGAACTCAGCTATGAGCTCGATTTTTTCGGCAAACTTAAGAACATGAGTGACGCTGATCGCCAGAACTACTTTGCCAGCGAAGAAGCCCGTCGGGCCGTACACATCCTGCTGGTATCCAACGTTTCACAAAGCTATTTCAGCCAGCAACTGGCGTACGAACAACTCCGTATTGCGCGGGAAACGCTGAAAAATTATCAACAGTCCTATGCTTTCGTTGAGCAGCAGCTCGTGACCGGGAGTACGAACGTTCTGGCGCTTGAACAGGCGAGAGGACAAATCGAAAGTACCCGCGCCGAAATAGCCAAACGAGAAGGCGATCTGGCTCAGGCAAACAATGCCCTGCAACTGGTGCTGGGAACGTACCGCGCACTTCCGTCAGAAAAAGGGATGAAAGGCGGGGAGATAGCACCAGTAAAATTGCCACCAAATCTGTCTTCACAAATTTTGCTGCAGCGACCGGATATTATGGAAGCGGAATATCAGCTGAAAGCGGCTGATGCCAATATTGGCGCAGCGCGAGCGGCCTTTTTCCCCTCCATTACCCTGACCAGTGGTCTTTCCGCAAGCAGTACGGAGCTGTCCAGCCTGTTTACGTCAGGAAGTGGAATGTGGAATTTTATCCCTAAAATTGAAATTCCTATATTTAATGCTGGCAGGAATAAAGCCAATCTGAAGCTGGCTGAAATTCGCCAGCAACAGTCGGTGGTTAATTACGAACAAAAAATTCAGTCAGCCTTTAAGGATGTTTCCGACACGCTTGCGCTGCGCGACAGCCTTAGCCAGCAACTTGAGTCACAGCAGCGTTATCTTGATTCACTTCAGATAACTCTCCAGCGTGCCAGAGGATTGTATGCAAGTGGTGCTGTCAGTTACATCGAAGTGCTGGATGCAGAACGTTCCCTCTTCGCTACGCAGCAAACCATTCTCGATCTTACCTATTCCCGACAGGTTAACGAAATTAATCTGTTTACCGCGCTGGGTGGCGGTTGGGTAGAGTAAATTTATTTAATTAATCAGGAAATTAAAAATGCGTAATTCACTTAAAGCCGTTTTATTTGGTGCCTTCTCTGTCATGTTCTCTACCGGTCTTCATGCTGAAACACATCAGCATGGCGATATGAATGCTGCCAGTGATGCTTCGGTACAGCAGGTTATCAAGGGCACCGGTGTCGTTAAAGACATTGATATGAATAGTAAAAAAATCACCATTTCGCACGAAGCAATCCCTGCGGTGGGCTGGCCTGCAATGACCATGCGCTTCACTTTTGTTAATGCAGACGACGCTATCAATGCCCTGAAAACCGGCAACCATGTCGATTTCTCGTTTATTCAGCAGGGCAATATCTCCTTACTCAAAAGCATTAACGTGACGCAATCCTGATTAACAGTCCGGAGCGAATACATCCAGTGCGCCTGAACATTCATTAAGGGATTACTGTGAATGAATGATCGGGCGCATATGCCAGGTGTTTTGATTTTTCAGCGAGAAATTGTATGGCTTCTTTAAAGATAAAATATGCTGCAATAATTATCAGCAGCCTCATAGCAGGAGGGCTGATATCGGTTACTGCCTGGCAGTATGTAAACTCATCACAAAAAACAGTACAAACAGAACAAAAGGCACCGGAGAAAAAGGTACTTTTCTGGTATGACCCGATGAAACCGGATACCAAATTTGATAAACCCGGAAAATCGCCCTTTATGGATATGGACCTGGTGCCAAAATATGCTGATGAAAGTGGCGATAAAAGCAGTGGCGGGATCCGTATCGACCCAACCCAGGTTCAGAATCTGGGATTAAAAACGCAAAAAGTCACGCGAGGAATGCTGAATTATTCTCAGACAATCCCGGCTAATGTCAGTTACAACGAGTATCAGTTTGTCATTGTGCAGGCGCGTTCTGACGGTTTCGTCGAAAAAGTGTATCCCCTGACGATTGGCGATCATGTGAAGAAAGGCACGCCGCTTATCGATATCACCATTCCTGAATGGGTTGAGGCACAAAGTGAGTTCCTGCTGTTATCCGGTACAGGCGGTACGCCAACCCAGATAAAAGGGGTTCTGGAGCGACTTCGTCTGGCTGGTATGCCGGAAGAGGATATTCAAAGGCTGCGTACAACCCGCACCATCCAGACCCGTTTTACCATTAAAGCACCTATTGATGGCGTCATTACTGCATTTGACCTGCGCACCGGCATGAATATTTCGAAAGATAAGGTGGTGGCTCAGATTCAGGGAATGGACCCGGTCTGGATCAGCGCTGCAGTGCCAGAATCTATCGCCTATCTGCTGAAAGATACGTCGCAGTTTGAAATTTCGGTACCGGCTTATCCGGATAAAACATTCCATGTCGAAAAATGGAACATTCTTCCCAGCGTGGATCAGACAACCCGTACGCTTCAGGTCCGTCTCCAGGTTTCTAATAAGGATGAGTTTCTCAAGCCGGGCATGAATGCCTATCTGAAACTGAATACCAGGAGCCAGGAGATGCTGCTGATACCAAGCCAGGCCGTTATCGATACCGGCAAAGAACAGCGCGTGATTACTGTTGATGATGAAGGCAAGTTTGTGCCGAAACAGATCCACGTTCTGCATGAGTCACAGCAACAGTCCGGCATCGGCTCCGGCCTGAATGAAGGCGATACCGTGGTGGTCAGTGGCCTGTTCCTCATTGACTCTGAAGCCAATATTACGGGCGCACTGGAACGTATGCGCCACCCTGAAAAAACAGAAAGCAGTATGCCAGCAATGTCTGACCAGCCTGTAAATATGCATTCAGGGCACTGAGGAGACGACGATGATTGAATGGATTATCCGGCGCTCTGTCGCCAACCGTTTCCTGGTCATGATGGGGGCCCTGTTTCTCAGCATCTGGGGCACATGGACGATTATTAACACGCCTGTCGATGCCTTGCCTGACCTGTCAGATGTGCAGGTCATTATCAAAACCAGCTATCCCGGCCAGGCCCCGCAGATTGTAGAAAACCAGGTCACCTATCCACTTACCACCACCATGCTGTCCGTGCCTGGCGCAAAAACCGTGCGTGGTTTTTCACAGTTCGGTGATTCGTATGTGTATGTCATTTTTGAAGACGGCACCGATCTGTACTGGGCCCGTTCCCGCGTGCTGGAGTACCTGAACCAGGTACAGGGAAAACTGCCCGCCGGTGTGAGTTCTGAAATCGGTCCGGACGCCACGGGGGTGGGCTGGATATTTGAATATGCCCTTGTCGATCGCAGCGGAAAACACGACCTTTCAGAACTGCGTTCTCTGCAGGACTGGTTCCTGAAATTTGAGCTGAAAACCATCCCGAACGTGGCTGAGGTCGCTTCGGTTGGCGGCGTGGTGAAACAGTACCAGATTCAGGTCAATCCGGTAAAACTGTCTCAGTATGGTATCAGCCTGCCCGAAGTGAAACAGGCCCTTGAATCGTCTAACCAGGAGGCCGGTGGCTCATCCGTTGAAATGGCCGAAGCTGAGTATATGGTCCGTGCCAGCGGTTATCTTCAGAGCATTGATGATTTTAATAACATCGTCCTGAAAACAGGCGAGAACGGCGTGCCGGTTTATCTGCGGGATGTTGCCCGCGTGCAGACCGGGCCTGAAATGCGGCGTGGTATTGCCGAGCTGAACGGCCAGGGCGAAGTCGCTGGCGGCGTGGTGATCCTGCGGTCGGGTAAAAATGCACGCGACGTTATCACGGCAGTGAGGGATAAACTTGAGACGCTGAAGGCCAGCCTGCCGGAAGGCGTTGAAATCGTGACCACCTACGATCGCAGCCAGCTCATCGACCGGGCGATTGATAACCTCAGTTCCAAACTTCTGGAAGAGTTTATCGTGGTGGCCATCGTCTGTGCCCTGTTCCTGTGGCACGTACGTTCTGCCCTGGTGGCGATTATCTCTCTGCCGCTTGGTCTGTGTATCGCCTTTATCGTCATGCACTTCCAGGGACTGAACGCCAATATCATGTCGCTGGGAGGGATAGCGATTGCCGTCGGTGCGATGGTGGATGCCGCCATTGTGATGATTGAGAATGCGCATAAGCGGCTTGAGGAGTGGGATCATCAGCATCCGGGTGAGCAGATTGACAACGCCACCCGCTGGAAGGTGATTACCGATGCCTCCGTTGAAGTGGGACCCGCACTGTTTATCAGCCTGCTGATCATCACCCTGTCCTTTATTCCTATCTTTACCCTGGAAGGTCAGGAAGGACGTCTGTTTGGCCCGCTGGCATTCACGAAAACGTACTCCATGGCGGGCGCGGCCGCGCTGGCCATCATCGTCATTCCGATTCTGATGGGATTCTGGATCCGGGGGAAAATTCCTGCAGAGACCAGTAACCCCCTGAACCGGGTACTGATCAAAGCGTATCATCCATTGCTGTTGCGGGTTCTCCACTGGCCAAAAACAACCCTGCTGGTTGCGGCCTTGTCCATTTTCACCGTTATCTGGCCGCTGAGCCAGGTGGGCGGTGAGTTTCTGCCGAAGATTAACGAGGGCGACCTGTTGTATATGCCGTCGACCCTGCCGGGTGTCTCTCCGGCTGAAGCTGCAGCGCTCCTGCAGACGACGGACAAGTTAATCAAAAGCGTTCCTGAAGTGGCCTCTGTATTTGGCAAGACCGGTAAAGCAGAGACCGCCACGGATTCCGCACCGCTCGAAATGGTTGAAACCACGATCCAGCTCAAACCTGAGGATCAGTGGCGTCCAGGCATGACGATTGACAAGATTATTGAAGAACTCGACAGGACCGTCCGTTTACCGGGGCTGGCAAACCTCTGGGTGCCGCCAATCCGTAACCGTATTGATATGCTCTCAACCGGGATCAAAAGCCCGATAGGTATCAAAGTGTCCGGGACTGTTCTGTCGGATATCGACGCGACGGCGCAGAGTATCGAGGCGGTAACCAAAACGGTACCGGGTGTGGTGTCTGTCCTGGCTGAGCGACTGGAAGGTGGACGTTACATTGATGTGGACATTAACCGGGAAAAAGCTTCCCGGTACGGGATGACAGTAGGTGATGTCCAGCTGTTCGTCTCATCAGCCATCGGCGGTGCGACGGTAGGGGAAACGGTGGAAGGCGTGGCCCGGTACCCTATTAACATTCGTTACCCACAGGATTACCGCAACAGTCCGCAGGCGCTGAAACAGATGCCGATCCTGACCCCGATGAAGCAGCAGATCACACTGGGCGATGTTGCCGATATTAAAGTCGTTTCCGGACCAACCATGCTGAAAACCGAAAATGCCCGGCCAGCCAGCTGGATTTATGTTGATGCCCGCGGCAGGGACATGGTGTCAGTGGTTAACGATATTAAGACGGTCATCAGCGAGAAAGTGAAACTGAGACCGGGGACCAGTGTGGCATTCTCAGGACAGTTTGAATTACTCGAGCACGCCAACAAGAAATTAAAACTGATGGTACCGATGACGGTGATGATCATTTTCATCCTGTTATATCTGGCATTTCGCCGTGTTGACGAAGCCCTGCTGATTCTGATGAGTCTGCCGTTTGCGTTGATTGGCGGGATATGGTTCCTGTACTGGCAGGGCTTCCATATGTCTGTGGCGACCGGAACCGGATTTATCGCCCTGGCCGGGGTGGCAGCAGAGTTTGGCGTGGTCATGCTGATGTATCTGCGTCATGCCATTGAAGCGCACCCGGAATTGTCCCGTAAAGAGACGTTCACACCGGAAGGCCTTGATGAAGCCCTCTATCATGGTGCCGTACTGCGTGTCCGGCCGAAAGCCATGACCGTGGCGGTGATCATTGCGGGTCTGCTGCCAATACTCTGGGGAACCGGTGCAGGTTCAGAAGTCATGAGCCGTATCGCGGCACCCATGATTGGTGGGATGATCACGGCTCCGCTGCTGTCCCTGTTCATTATTCCTGCCGCCTACAAATTAATCTGGCTGCGCAGACATAAAAAAAGCGTGTCCTGAACCTGAAAGGGCACCCCCTGTGGGTGTCCTTCTTTACTGATTCACCCTGACGTCAGGGTTTAAATCGATAATATACAGAGGTGAGTATGAAAAAAGTGGTTCTGATGGCGCTGGCTCTCGGCCTTTCACTGCCCGCGATGGCGAGTGAAAAAGTGATTGATATGTACAAATCTGAAAACTGTGGCTGTTGTTCCCTGTGGGGCAAAGCGATGGAAAAAGACGGGTTTGAAGTACGAACTCACGTCATGAATGATCAGGCGCTGTCAGCCCTGAAAGAAAAGCATGCTATTCCTGCAGGACTGCGAAGTTGTCATACCGCGGTTGCCGGTAATTTGATCATTGAAGGCCATGTGCCTGCGACAACGATACATAAGGCAATGCAGTCTGGTTCAGGTATATACGGTCTCGCCACCCCCGGTATGCCAGCAGGAAGTCCTGGAATGGAGATGGGAGCCCGAAAAGAGGCTTACGATGTTATCGCATTCTCACCGGATGGAAGTAAAAAAGTCTTCCAGCGAATCGAATAGTCAGCGGAACGGCTGATAACGGGACGCCGGCAGCAGGCACTCTTATGCCGGCGGCATTCGTGGTAATCGCATCCATGACATACCCTGAAGACAGAAGATGCTTCGGTATGCATAAGGAGAGTTACTGTGAAAAATGACAATGCAGTGCAACACAACAACCAGACTGCTTCTGAGCAGACATTATCCCCGGACGAGAGCCACGTATTGCATAAGGTGAGAGATCCCGTGTGCGGGATGGCCATCCTGCCCGACAGGGCGCACAGCAGCATTCGATACCAGGACCATCAACTTTATTTCTGCTCCGCCAGCTGTGAGAGTAAATTTAAAGCCCATCCCGATCGTTATCTTACCGAAGATGCCAGTGAACATTCCCATCACCATCACCACGATCATCACGAAGTCAGCCCTGATCAGATAAAACAGCCTCACCACCAGGCGGAGAAAGAGAATTCTGAAGGTGTGTGGACATGTCCGATGCACCCGGAGATACGCCGCAGTGGTCCCGGAAGCTGTCCTGTCTGTGGAATGGCACTGGAGCCGCTCGTAGCTACGGCATCCACGGGGCCAAGTGATGAACTTCGCGACATGACAAGACGCTTCTGGCTGGGGTTGTTGCTGGCGTTTCCGGTTCTGGTACTCGAAATGGGATCTCATCTGTTTCCCGCCTTGAGGAATACAGTACCGCCACAGTACAACACATGGCTGCAGCTGCTTCTGGCCTCTCCTGTCGTGTTGTGGTGTGGCTGGCCATTCTTCGCCCGGGCCGGAATGTCGTTACGTAACCGCTCCCTGAATATGTTTACCCTTGTTGCAATGGGCACCGGCGTAGCCTGGGTGTACAGCGTCATTGCAACCGTCTTCCCCTCCTGGTTTCCTGCATCGTTCAGAAACATGGATGGCCTGGTGGCCGTTTATTTTGAAGCCGCAGCAGTTATTACGGTGCTTGTTCTGCTGGGACAGGTTCTTGAGCTGCGGGCACGGGAACAAACCTCAGGTGCCATTACTGCACTACTGAATCTTGCCCCCAAAACCGCCAGGCGGCTGGATCATGACGGTCATGAAACGGATATTAATGCGGAAGATGTTCTGCCTGGCGATAAGCTCCGCATCAGACCTGGAGAGAGTATTCCGGTCGACGGTATTGTGATCGAAGGCAAAACAACCGTTGATGAATCGATGGTGACCGGGGAATCTATGCCGGTTACCAAAACGGAGGGTGACCCTGTCATCGGGGGGACCATTAATCAGACAGGGAGTCTCATCATCCGTGCAGAGAAAGTCGGTGATGAAACAATGCTCTCACGAATTGTTCAGATGGTCGCTGATGCACAGCGTTCGCGTGCCCCCATCCAGAGAATGGCTGACAGCGTTTCAGGCTGGTTTGTTCCTCTGGTGATACTTATCGCGGTTGTTGCTTTCGTGATCTGGTCTGTCTGGGGGCCCGAGCCCAGGATGGCGCACGGTCTCATTGCGGCTGTGTCGGTCCTGATTATTGCCTGTCCCTGCGCGCTGGGGCTGGCCACGCCGATGTCGATAATGGTGGGGGTGGGCAAAGGAGCCCAGGCCGGGGTGTTAATCAGGAATGCCGAAGCCCTTGAGCGTCTTGAAAAAGTGGACACGCTGGTTGTCGACAAAACAGGCACGCTCACGGAAGGTTCGCCTACGGTGACAGGGATTATCAGTCTCAATCCGGGTGGGGAAACATCTCTTTTGCGTGTAACAGCCGCAGTGGAAAAAGGCTCGCAGCATCCGCTGGGTATGGCAATAGTTAAAGCAGCACAGGAAAAGGGGATCGCAATACCCGCAGTCACTCATTTCGATGCACCGTCGGGTAAAGGTGTCTCAGGCGATGTCGAAGGTCAACGGGTTGTTATTGGTAATGAACTGGCTATGCAGGAAAACAGTATCGTTATTGATAATCAAAAGGCCGTTGCGGATACGTTGCGGATGGAAGGCGCTACCGTTATCTATGTGGCCACAGACGGGGACCTTGCAGGCCTGATAGCTATCTCGGATCCCGTGAAAACAACCACGCCGGATGCGCTTAAAGCTTTGCGTCAGGCGGGGATCCGCATTGTTATGCTCACCGGGGATAACCAGCTTACTGCTGAAGCAGTCGCACGGAAACTGGGAATAGATGAGGTTGAAGCCGGAATTCTGCCGGATGGCAAAAAAGCAGTGATAACCCGACTGAAAGCGTCTGGCCATGTGGTTGCGATGGCCGGAGACGGTGTGAATGATGCCCCGGCGCTGGCAGCGGCTGACGTGGGTATAGCCATGGGAACGGGTACAGATGTGGCAATTGAAAGTGCCGGAGTCACCCTTCTCAAAGGCGACTTGATGATACTGAACAGGGCCCGTCATCTGTCAGAGATCACCATGAAAAATATCCGTCAGAATCTGTTTTTTGCATTTATCTACAACGCACTTGGCGTGCCTGTGGCTGCAGGTCTGCTTTATCCTGTGTATGGAATACTGCTGTCGCCAGTTATTGCGGCGGCGGCCATGGCTCTTTCCTCCGTCAGCGTCATTGTGAATGCGTTGCGTCTGAAAAGTGTCAGGCTCGGGAAATAACACTGAGTGAAGGGTCAGTTACGAACAGAAGGAGTCCAGTATGAAAAGTACCACCTATGCGCTTATTGCTGTCGCCGCGATCGCGGCATTTGCCCTCCTGCGCGAACACTGGTCACATGTGGCAGGTTACTGGCCATATCTGTTATTGCTGGTCTGCCCGCTAATGCATCTTTTCCACGGCCACGGAGGGTATGGAGATCATCAACCTCACGGAAGTGAAAACGATAAAAAAAATTAATCCGGCAGACGGGGCCGCATCGCGGTCCCGTTATCAGTCCAGGTATCGTTCGTAGTCTCTGGCATGCGCAAAGGCATGCTGTTCGAGTTTGTTATCCGCAGGTGCCGCTGCCCGGAACGCCAGTGAGTTAACAGGGTTGTTATTGATGACCAGCTCGTAATGCAGATGAGGACCGGATGAACGTCCGCTGTTACCGGATAACGCAATAGCATCTCCACGGGTAACCCTGGCCCCTTTAGTAACGAGTATTTTATTGAGGTGAAGATAGCGAGTTTTAACACCGGCTTTTCCCGTTATGTCAACAAAGTATCCCATGGTACTGTTGTATTCAGCCCGGGTGATTTTTCCGTCGATGACGCTGACTATTTTCGTGTTCATGGGCATGGAATAATCAATGCCATTATGGGGACTCACTTTTCCCGATACCGGGTTAAGTCTTGCAGGATTGAAAGGCGAACTGAGTCTTGCTGTGGCCGGTAACGGATAATCGAGACTGCTTTTCCCGGAAGTATCGGAAAGGTTATAGAATTTTTTGTCTGATATACGATACGCCGTGTAATTAAATGAACCGGCCGTAAATTTATAGGCCACTACACGTGATTTTCCCGCTTTCTTTTGCAGTACGAGTTTTAATGATTCATTTTTTTTCAAATGCCGAAGATTAAACCGGGAAGGCAAAGAGCGCTGAAGGGTAGCGATCTCGTTCGATTCCAGGCCCGAGCGGGTGGCTGCAAGGTAGGCATTTTCTTTTACGACATCGGTAGAATACATTTACTGGAATTCGCCGTTAGCATGAACACTGCGGCGTATGCTAGGGGTTTTCAGGAGGCGTGTCATCTGTCCGTTTATCGGAAGTACCGTTGATGGTCGTCATTTTTGTAACATATCTTGTTTCCCGTTTGCTCCTGAAGCTCTGGGACCTGTACGACCAGCCCGACGGTGATGATTAACGGGACTGAAACAGGTTACGGCAGGGCAATATGGGACTCATGCCCTGCTACGTAACCCGCCGGTGAAGCCTGCGCACCTGAGGCTCAGCACTAATCGCCTGCGGTTACCTGGACGAATACAGTCCACGAAGCTTTCTTGCCTGCGTCTGATGTGCTTCCGCACCGGCATTATTGACCTGCTCATGCACGAGAGCGGCTTTTTCTCCGGCATTCAGTTCGTTAAAAGAAGAAGACGAGGTCTTTGAATTTGCATCACTGCCGGACAGCATTTTTTTATGTTCCTCAATCATTTTCTGATGCGCATAGGACGCGCTGTTGTTCATAAATGAATGAGCAACAATGGCCCTTTCATGTTCATTCATTTCAGAGAATGAGGGCGTGTTGTTTTTATTAACCCTGTCCGGTAAGTTTTCATGCGTCGAGGAATTCACATGACTGACGGCTGAGGCATTATTAACAAATCGATGTGCTTCATGGGCAATATCACTGGACTGAGCAAAAGCTGCCCCACAAAATAAAGCTGTAAACGTAGTGGTCGTAATTAATGTATTCATGTGTAATTACCTTCTTAGGTACATAAAAGATGTCATCACGATCATATATAAAAATAATCAACCTGTGGGGAAGATGACGTAAATGTAATACAGCTACGGACATTACACGATTGTAATGAATTTGTTTCTTAAGGTGTGTTAGCTTCATTTCATTGTAAGAGGATGAACCAGAAATTTAATTTAAATCGGTTCTCGAATTCTGTCAGTAACCATACTTTAAATAAGGGAACGCGCATGCTGTTGAAAACGTCTCGACGAACTTTCCTGAAGGGGTTAACCCTCTCTGGCGTAGCCGGAAGTCTTGGCGTATGGAGTTTCAATGCGCGTTCCAGTCTGAGCCTGCCAGTTGCCGCATCCCTGCAGGGGACTCAGTTTGACCTGACCATTGGTGAAACGGTCGTCAATATCACGGGCAGTGAGCGTCAGGCCAAAACAATCAATGGAGGGCTGCCGGGGCCCGTTCTTCGCTGGAAAGAAGGTGACACCATTACCCTGACGGTCAAAAACCGTCTTAATGAACAGACGTCCATTCACTGGCACGGCATTATTCTTCCGGCCAATATGGATGGTGTTCCGGGGCTGAGTTTTATGGGGATCGATCCTGATGACACCTACGTCTACACCTTTAAGGTTAAGCAGAACGGGACTTACTGGTACCACAGCCATTCCGGTCTGCAGGAACAGGAGGGGGTATACGGTGCCATTATCATCGATGCCAGGGAGCCAGAGCCGTTTGCTTACGATCGTGAGCACGTGGTCATGTTGTCTGACTGGACCGATGAAAATCCTCACAGCCTGCTGAAAAAATTAAAAAAACAATCGGATTACTACAATTTCAATAAACCAACCGTTGGCTCTTTTTTCCGCGACGTGAATACCAGGGGGCTGTCAGCCACCATTGCCGACCGGAAAATGTGGGCTGAAATGAAAATGAATCCGACTGACCTCGCGGATGTCAGTGGCTACACCTACACCTATCTCATGAACGGGCAGGCCCCGCTGAAAAACTGGACCGGACTGTTCCGTCCCGGTGAAAAGATACGCTTACGGTTTATCAACGGCTCGGCAATGACCTATTTCGATATCCGCATCCCCGGGCTGAAAATGACGGTCGTGGCTGCAGATGGCCAGTATGTAAACCCGGTTACCGTTGACGAATTCAGGATTGCCGTTGCCGAAACCTATGATGTCATTGTGGAGCCTCAGGGTGAGGCCTATACCATCTTCGCACAATCTATGGACAGGACCGGTTACGCTCGCGGGACACTAGCCACGAGAGAGGGGTTAAGTGCTGCCGTTCCCGCCCTCGATCCCCGTCCTCTGTTGACCATGGAAGATATGGGTATGGGAGGAATGGGACATGATATGGCAGGAATGGACCACAGCCAGATGGGAGGTATGGATAACAGCGGAGAGATGATGTCTATGGACGGTGCTGACCTTGCGGATAGCGGGACATCCTCCGCGCCCATGGATCACAGCAGCATGGCCGGTATGGATCATTCTCAGATGGCCGGAATGCCGGGTATGCAAAGTCATCCTGCGTCAGAAACGGATAACCCACTGGTTGATATGCAGGCGATGAGCGTCTCTCCGAAATTAAACGATCCGGGTATTGGTCTTCGAAATAACGGAAGAAAGGTTCTCACGTACGCGGATTTGAAAAGCCGCTTTGAGGATCCAGACGGACGTGAACCTGGCCGCACCATAGAACTGCATTTAACCGGCCACATGGAAAAGTTTGCCTGGTCATTTAACGGAATCAAGTTTTCAGATGCCGCACCGGTGCTGCTGAAATACGGTGAGCGACTCAGGATCACGCTGGTCAACGATACCATGATGACTCACCCCATTCACCTGCATGGTATGTGGAGCGATCTGGAAGATGAAAACGGTAATTTCATGGTTCGTAAACACACAATAGATGTTCCCCCTGGTACAAAACGCAGTTACAGAGTGACAGCAGATGCGCTTGGCCGCTGGGCGTATCACTGCCATTTGCTCTATCACATGGAAATGGGAATGTTTCGTGAAGTCCGGGTGGAGGAATGATGCGAATGAAGAGAAATTTTAAGGCCATACCTGTTCTGGTCGCCGGTTTGTTTACCTCACAGCTTTCGATTGCGGCGGGCTCCGTCTCTGCAGATCCCCACGCCGGGCACGACATGTCTTCCATGCAGATGCCAGCAGATGAGAATTTCACTGAGATGACGTCAATGGAGCCCATTGTAACTGAGAGCAGAACGCCAATTCCGCCTGTTACCGATGCCGACCGGAAGGCTGCATTCGGCAATTTACAGGGACATGCGATTCACGACAGTGCAATTAATTATCTGGTTCTGCTGGATCAGCTGGAATGGCAACGGTCGGATAACACCAACAATTTCAGCTGGAGTGTTAACAGCTGGATTGGAGGCGATACAGACCGGCTTTGGCTAAAGAGTGAAGGCGAACGAAGCGGGGGGAAAACAGAGACGGCAGAAGCCCAGTTACTCTGGGGGCATGCGATTGGCCCCTGGTGGGATTTGGTTGCGGGTGTCAGGCAGGATTTCAGACCTGCGTCTGCCCAGACCTGGGCTGCTGTCGGTTTTCAGGGGCTCGCTCTCTATAATTTTGAGTCTGAAATTACGGGTTTTGTCAGTAATGGTGGAAAAGCAGCCCTCCGTCTGGGGGGAGAATACGACGTTTTACTGACAAACCGACTCATACTCCAGCCATCCTATGAGGTAAATCTCTACAGTCAGGATGATGAATCGCGGGGGCGCGGCAGGGGATTAGCTGACACAGAGCTGGGCCTTCGGCTGCGCTATGAAATACGCCGCGAGTTTGCACCCTATATAGGCGTCTCCTGGAATCAGCTTTACGGGAAAACGTCCGATATGGCGAAAAGAGAGGATGAGAAAGACCATCAGATAGTATTCCTGGCGGGAGCCAGAATCTGGTTTTAATACGTTAACTTAAAACACTAAACTAAACAGGTAAATAACATGTCGATTTTAAATAAAGCCATTATTACAGGTGGCCTGGTTATGGGCGTCGCTTTTTCTGCCATGGCCCATCCGGAATTAAAAAGCTCTGTGCCACAGGCAGATTCAGCCGTAGCGGCCCCGGAAAAGATTCAGCTCAATTTCTCGGAAAATCTGACCGTGAAATTCTCAGGTGCAAAATTAACGATGACGGGTATGAAAGGCATGTCATCACATTCTCCGATGCCGGTCGCGGCAAAAGTGGCACCAGGCGCTGACCCTAAATCGATGGTTATTATTCCGCGAGAGCCTTTACCCGCTGGCACTTATCGTGTTGACTGGCGCGCGGTTTCTTCAGATACGCACCCTATTACCGGTAATTACACCTTTATAGTGAAGTAATATTATGAACGACCTGATTATGATTGTTATTCGTTTTCTTCTTTATCTTGATTTGATGGTAATATTTGGATTGCCATTTTTTCAGATATACGGAATAAGCGGTGTCAGACATGAAACCTATAACCTGACTAATTTCAGGTCGTTTATAACCTTTGCTGTTGTTACAGGCATCATTCTTACTGGCATTAATATGCTCCTGGTATCTAATGCCATGAGCGGAGTAACTGATTTCAGAGAATTATCCATCCATATTATTGAGATGGTTATAGAAGAAACCGATGTGGGTATTAGCTGGATTGTCAGGCTCTGTGCACTCTTTGCTACACTCGGCGCGTTGTTTCTTTACACTAACAAGAGAGTGTTGTCCTGCCTGCTGATGACGATGAGTGGGGGCGTGGCGCTGGCCACACTTGCCTGGGGAGGACACGCCGTCATGCATGACGGTCTGCATTACTATCTCCATTTACTGAGCGATCTGACTCATCTTGGCGCTGCAGGTGCCTGGACAGGTGCTCTGGTTGCATTTGCTATCCTGCTGATGCGCAGAAACGCGCATAATGCACAGAGCGTCATTGTGATATCTGACTCCTTAGCAAAATTTGCCACGGCAGGTACGGTGATTGTTGTGGCCCTGATCCTGAGCGCGCTGGTCAACTATCTGTATATTGCTGAAGGTAACTTAACCCCGTTATTCAACAGCTCATGGGGGGGGATATTACTTGCCAAGACGGCTCTGTTTGGACTGATGCTTCTTCTGGCTGCAGCAAACCGGTTTCACCTGGGTCCCCGGCTTGAAGTTATGGTCAGGGAAGGGAATTATGATCGCAGCGTTTCCCTGATGCGAAACAGCATCCTGACAGAATTCGTTGTTGCGATTATCATTCTGGGCGCCGTAGCGTGGCTCGGAATGCTTGCTCCGTCTCAGGTCAGCTAGGGGACAGCCAACGCTCATGCGTGAGATTTTTACTTTCATATCAGCGAGTTGACCATGCAGCGTATTTTAATCGTTGAAGACGAACAAAAAACAGGTCGTTACCTGCAGCAGGGACTGGTTGAGGAAGGCTATCAGGCCGATCTCTTTAATAATGGCCGCGATGGTCTCGGGGCCGCGTCGAAGGGACAGTATGATTTGATAATACTGGACGTGATGCTGCCTTACCTCGACGGGTGGCAAATCATCAGTGCCCTGAGGGCGTCCGGGCACGAAGAACCGGTCCTGTTTTTAACCGCAAAGGACAACGTGCGGGACAAAGTGAAAGGACTGGAGCTTGGTGCAGATGACTACCTGATTAAGCCCTTCGATTTTACGGAGCTGGTTGCACGTGTAAGAACCTTGCTGCGCCGCGCACGCTCGCAGGCCGCCACGGTTTGCACCATCGCTGATATGACCGTTGATATGGTGCGCCGGACCGTGATCCGTTCGGGGAAGAAGATCCATCTCACCGGTAAAGAATACGTTCTGCTTGAGTTGCTGTTGCAACGCACCGGAGAAGTGTTACCCAGGAGTCTTATCTCGTCCCTGGTCTGGAATATGAACTTTGACAGTGATACGAATGTGATTGATGTCGCCGTGAGACGTCTGAGAAGTAAAATTGATGATGACTTTGAGCCAAAACTGATCCATACCGTTCGCGGTGCCGGATATGTCCTGGAGATCAGAGAAGAGTGAGGTTCAAAATTTCCCTGACCACACGCCTGAGCCTGATTTTTTCTGCAGTGATGCTTACGGTATGGTGGTTATCAAGTTTTATCCTGATTAGCACCCTTAATGGCTATTTCGATAATCAGGATCGCGATTTTCTGACAGGTAAACTTCAGCTGACCGAAGAATTCCTTAAAACGGAGACGTTCAGGAACAAAACGGATATTAAGTCATTATCAGAAAAAATAAACGATGCGATGGTGGGGCACAATGGCTTATTTATTTCTATAAAAAATATGGAAAATGAAAAAATTGTGGAACTGTATGCCAAAAATTCTGTTGTTCCAGCGATCCTGCTTAATAAATCGGGTGATATTCTCGATTATATGATCCAGACGGAAGAAAATAATACCGTGTACCGCAGTATCTCGCGGCGGGTTGCCGTGACGCCGGAACAGGGTAAAAGCAAACATGTCATCATTACGGTTGCCACGGATACTGGGTATCACACCCTGTTTATGGATAAGCTCAGTACCTGGCTGTTCTGGTTCAATATCGGTTTGGTCTTTATTTCTATTTTTCTGGGCTGGCTGACCACACGTATTGGTCTGAAACCGTTACGGGAAATGACCAGTCTGGCTTCCTCCATGACCGTACACAGCCTGGATCAGCGTCTTAATCCCGATCTGGCTCCGCCGGAAATCTCTGAGACCATGCAGGAGTTCAATAACATGTTCGATCGCCTGGAGGGGTCATTCCGGAAACTGTCAGATTTCTCGTCTGACATCGCGCATGAGCTGCGCACCCCGGTCAGTAATCTGATGATGCAGACGCAGTTTGCACTGGCTAAGGAAAGGGATGTTTCGCATTATCGCGAAATTTTATTCGCTAACCTGGAAGAACTGAAAAGGCTGTCTCGAATGACCAGTGACATGCTTTTTCTGGCACGTTCAGAGCATGGTCTGCTGCAGCTGGATAAACATGATGTGGATCTGACCGCCGAACTGAATGAATTACGTGAGTTATTCGAGCCCCTGGCAGACGAAACAGGAAAGACAATCACGGTTGTAGGAGAGGGCGTTGTTGCCGGAGACAGCGATATGCTGCGCCGTGCTTTCAGTAACCTGCTTTCCAATGCAATCAAGTATTCTCCCGATAACACCTGTACAGCGATACGCCTTGAGCGTGACAGCGACTGTGTGAACGTGATGATTACAAATACGATGTCTGGCCCGGTTCCCGCTAATCTGGAACGTTTGTTTGACCGGTTCTATCGCGCAGACTCATCAAGGGTCCATAACACGGAAGGCGCGGGGCTGGGATTGTCAATTACGAGGTCGATCATTCATGCTCACGGCGGCGAGCTGTCAGCAGTACAGCAGGGGCGGGAAATTGTGTTCAGTGTGCGTCTGTTAAGAAGTTAATACCGTTATTCAGAAGAAATATTGAAGGTGACAAAAATGTCATCATTCAGTCACGCGATAAACAGAGGCGGTTTTTTATAATCATTCATAAATCAGGAGCAGCGAGATACTCAGTCGTCTGGTTCCTGGCGTGATGAATAACCCACCCTGAGATCAAATGCTTTCTCTGTTATAAGCCGTTGATTGTTTGGGTATGAAAACACCGGAGACCCAACCATGAAAAAGATCCTTGTATCATTTGTTGCCATTATGGCTGTCGCTTCATCCGCCATGGCTGCAGAGACAATGAACATGCATGACCAGGTAAATAATGCCCAGGCACCCGCCCATCAGATGCAGTCAACCTCTGAAAAAAGCGCTGTTCAGGGAGACAGTATGACAATGATGGATATGAGCGGTCACGATCAGGCTGCAATGACCCATGAAATGATGCAAAACGGCAACGCTTCTGCCCATCAGGACATGGCTGAAATGCATAAAAAAATGATGAAATCCAAGCCAGCAGCTTCTAACGAAACAGCAAAATCATTTTCCGAAATGAACGAGCATGAGAAAGCCGCTGTTGTACACGAGAAGGCGAATAATGGTCAGTCTTCAGTGATTCATCAGCAGCAGGCTGAAAAGCATCGCAGCCAGATCACCCAGAATTAACCCGCAGCTCCACTTGTCAGACCCTCATTTGACGCCGAAGTCACTGGCTTACGCTCCCGCCGGGAGCGTTTTTTTTCGTAATTAATAAGTGTCATTAAAAGCATCCATCACCATTATCATAATTGGCCCTGATCAAATAAAATTTAACTTATGTTGCGCGAGAATTCAGTTCATGAAAAAAATATCAGTATCATATTGTTTTTAATTATTATTTTCGTTCCCGGTTATATCCTATATCCAGGGTTCATGCCGCGCCGTATCCTGAGACTGGCTGAGAATACGAATGATCGTAACCACCGAATGTGATGACACAAAATAGATCATGTGCTGTTCCACCGGCAGCGAGCAGATATTGTCTCCCAGCTCCGCGCGATGCGTGCCTATGTCATGCATGGCCAGAACGTCAAACACCGCTGCTATACGCCCGATATACGCATCCGCCTGAACAATCCCGAACTGTCGGAAGCTGTAGTCCCAGATTGCTTCCAGATCTTCTTCTGCTTTGGAAGTCAGCTCAATCTCTTTCATTTGCCACCCTGGCCCTGACATTATTCAGGAATGCATCCCTGTTCCAGGGTTTCGCCTCGCCGCTGCTGAGCCCTTCAGCCAGCAGATCGCGCAGTTCCTGAAGACGGGATTCAGCCTGCTTCTCACGCAGCAGACGCAACGCGTCACGCATGACCTCGCTCTGGGTGCGGTAATCACCGGCCTTAACCAGGGAATCGATAAATTCCCGCAGCTCATCACCCACGTCCACCGTCATCGTACGGGCCATAACCCCTCCGCTTCTTAATGTAAGATTTGTTCTTACATCATTATATCAGCTTACTCCCCTGCTTCCATCTCAGGCTTTTTTAGCCAAAGCAACCCGGCTGTAGTCTGGAGATCCGACTTTACCTTTTTTCGGATCTAAGCGGAGGTGGAGAATGATTAGTGCTTGCAAGGCACTAATGGCGAAAGATTGTTGCAAAGAGGGGATTATTGCATGCAATGCAAAATTACTGACTGACTGAACCTGAAATAGCAACAAAGTAAAAAGGAAAACTTTTTACAGGTTTTTCTTCCAACCGGCCTTAAAGGCCTCCCCACCTGAAAGTAAATACCTGCACATACACAAAGACGTTAAGGAGAACATGATGTCTACATTCGTAACTGCAGTATTTACTGTAATCTACACCCTAATCGCCATTGGCCACTTCATCTGGGCAATCGTGGCCGCTTACCGGGGCCTGACCTGGATTTTGACCAATTTTGACGATATTCCTCATATCTGGAAGCGAAACTGGCGATACTATCGCCGTTTCATCTTCCCTGAGATGAAATGCAGGATCCGCAGATGGTTCAGAAACTTATTCTAACGGGGATCCAAGTCCGGCAACCTGGCACAGGCAGCACCAGGTGGTGAACACCATTCTGGTCTCTCCTTTACGCCATTTTCGCACCGTACGCTCCCTGACATACAGCCGATCGGCCAGCTGTATGTCATTCAGTGTGATCAGCGACAGGACGTGCCGGACGTCAGCGATACTGGGCCTGGTCCACTCCTCGCCGGGCAGCAGGGTATCGGCATTGAAGGTACCCGTTGCCACGAGCTGCTGTCGTCGGCTTATCTGTTCCGGGGTCAGGGCCATCAGCCTTTCTCCGTGGTTACTGTCCAGCGGACGGGATGTTCCGGAAGATAATAAGTGTCACGATGTTCGTTCTGCAGTCGCAGATAATTTTCAACGTCACTCAGCTGCCAGCTTGAATAAATAATATTCGAAAATCCCACGTTATACATATCAATTGTGGACATGGTCTGATCAATATAATCATAGGAGCATTTATAAATATTGATCCGTGATGGGTCTTCGATCATTAAGTTCTGGGGGGCAGGGCTGAATACATTAATTTCCAGAGGGGTAAAAAATCCGGATTGCGGATACTGATGAAACTTAAGCGCCAAATTATGAGCCAGGGGAAGGTACAGAACGGGTTCTTCTGTCATTTTACAAAATACGTTAGGTGATACTGTAAACACCGGCCGTGGTTCTGTACTGTCAAAGTGGTGCCCGGTATGAAATATATCCACACGATGGATACCGGAAAAAAGTGCTCCGCGTAACTTAGCCATTACGTCAACCATTGTTATTTTTCCCTGAAGCGCAAGGAGGGAAAATAATACAAACATGGCCTTCGCTTTTTCATCATCTTCTGAAGAGGAACGAGCGATACGAATCAGCTTCTGATAGATACTTAAAGAAGCAATCTCCGGCATAACTTCAGGCAAAGAAAGCGTCTCAGAAATGATATTCTGAAGGTCATTTTTAACTGGAATAATAAATGACCGGAATAACTCAGCTTTACCCGGGAATCTGCTTTGCGGGTTATTCAGGTTGAGTATCATCTGAAATATGCCGAAACTTGCAAGCTTCTCTATCGGAAAATCATCCCTGTCGCAGTTAGCCAGCCTCGTGAAGTTATGGTTTTGAACCAGATCCCGGACAAGCACAGCCATTTCCTTTTCGTAGTCACTGAGCTCATTCTCAATGTCAAAAATCTCCCCGGTATCACCGTCGGTAAGATGGAAGCAATCCTTACAGACGGCCACGCTGGAGATGGGCAGCGGGATATCCTTTATGTCATTTTCGCCTTCTGCCGTAAGAACCACTACATGAGCCCAGACCCGCTGCTTCTCCTTCGGACTCAGTGCCGTATCATCGCTGCGGAAGTTCCTGAGAAACCACTGCGAGAGCATGTGCTGGTTTTTGGTATAAGTCATAATGTTTTTCCTGTGACGAGCTGAGCCGGCCGGGTCAGAAATCATCTTCTATTATTGCATCATCATGACCAGCAAGCCTGAACGGCTCGGGAACATGTTTACGGCGGACGTTTTTATCGGGATAACTCAGGAAATGTTTTTCAAAAACCCGGACCAGTGCGTCATTCCATGTCGCATTAATTCTGGCGCGCACATCATGCGGCTCCATGATAGTTATATTATAACGCTGATTAATTGAGTTTTGTTCCGTGAATTTACGAAGTGACTCTCTGGAATCATCACCAAGCTTGCCGGTAGTCCAAAATTCAACGTTAATTTCTGCGTTTGGATATTCATTTCGGGCATAGTTATAGAATACCGGCACCTGTTTACCAATCCACTTCTTTACATCCTCATGCCTGACCGTTGAATAGGGTTTATACCCTTTGCATTCAATGAAGGTGATTGCAGCATTTCCCTTCAGGCTCAGAACATCACATTCTGCTGTATCTCCCTTCTGGGACTTACAGATTTTACCCACCACCACATCCTTACTGTCAATGCGTACGGTCTCCGCGATAATATATTCAAATAAATCCCCTTGGAGCTGACTTGTCGCGCCGGCTATATTCGACACCCTGGACATGATGTCATCTATCGCGGCGATATTATCTTTTAAGCTGAGCGTTAGGGAGCCGACAAGATCGCGTAGCTGTATGAGCGCGTCAGCAAAGTCTTTCCCGAACAGATTTTCTGGCGTGGCAGGTATTATCCCGGCACGCTTCATTTCCTGAAATGCATCTTCACTGTATTCATCTGCAATAAACATAAACAGGCATCTGGGGCTGTTCCTGAGGCTGTTTATCGAGCGGCATTTTGTAATAAAGGGCTGGAGATGCACCAGACTGAGTTTGTATCCTAAAAGCATATCGCAGGCAAAGAAACCAGACCGGATCTCACCTGACCGGGAGAACTGCAGAAGAGGATTGAGATAGGATGGTGCGGTGAGGTCAAAATCAAAGTTTGCCACGCAGGGAGTCTGAACCGGATTGGGATCCTCTCGCGTACGCAGCGTGTCGTAACTGATGATGCCGTTGTTCCGGACCCACTGGCTCAGGGATTTCATCAGAACTGACTCTGTGGTCAGCCTGGCTTTCAGGGGATGGACCGCACGCAGGTAACCGTTATCATTTTTCTCAGTCAGCGCAACACAGTCACCCACCCCTGGCAACATAACGACTCTGATCATTTTGTACTGAAGCAGACCATCCAGGACTGACTTCCAGGATAATCGGCGTTTCATCGCTACCGGCGATCCGCAGGCTGCTGAAAAATGACTCAGCGGCAGAATCCCCCCGCGCGCCCTGAGGCAACTCAATGCCAGACCGTAGGCCGACCCGGTATCAAGCAGGGCAGAGTTGAGACTGGACCAGTAACGCCCGGTACCATACTGCTGTTTCAGATAAACAAATCGCTCGCGTTTGGGAAAAAGCTTTTCAACACAGTGTATCTGCCCTGCAGCAGCAGCCCGGGAAACCTGTTTGCGCGCGCTATCCCGGTTAGTGCCCGGAGTTTTCAGCATTTCCTCTACAAGCACAGAGCTCAGGCAGGGTCCGGTTTTAAGTAAGGAAGTAACTATAAGTGATGCCATCTTTTGCTCGCTTGTCACACTGCGTATTTAATAATAACAATACATTCAGGAAGCCAAACAACAAACATTGCATTTTAGTTCATTAAAAACAATAATTTAAAATGAATAAACATGGTCCTTTAGATTATCTGTCACAAACTTGTTTTTCCTGCAGGAAATCTTTTACTTAAAAACGCAGTATGGATGACATCTACAACCCTACGAGATTCAGTCATCAAACTTATGTGAATTCGGAAATTCAATGTTCACAATTTCATTGGCAGAAACCGATATACCATGCCGATCAATACCGAACACAGCACCACTATCCGGCGGCAACTCTCTAACAGACGTATATGCGTAACCCAGCGCAGCTTCAAGCGCACCTTTTTCATAATCAATATCCGCCCTGAAACAGACTATGCAAGGTTTCAGTACCTCAAGATAATGTCCTGTAAGATCCTGCCCATGCTTTTTTTGGTAAGCATTGCAGACATCCTCTACCAGCTCCGGTAGCCGCATATAATCGTGCTGCCAAAGTTTGCGGGCGTGAAGATGAATCTCCCGCACAAGATGCCCGTATGGCCCCCAGTGCATTTTGTTTCTAGTTCGCATCTGGAAGAGAGTATCAGGTACGCCAGCATGAAAATTCCAGGCCTGTAATTTCTCTTTGACCTCAGCGTCTGGAGCCAGATTTACCAGCATGTCCATCACCAGTGACTCGGTCTGGTCCAGCGCAAGTAAACCATTTTCAAAAGTATTGTCAGCTGAAGTGCGGGTACCATGAAACCAGTATGCGGTGGTGAACTCACCCGGGGAGCCCAGTTCCCTACATACGTACTCTCTCAGATACCGTCGAGAGTCGATCATAATGTAATGATCCGTCTCGTAAATCTGCTCAAGATCGAGAGATAACAACACCTTTTTCAACTCCATTACACTACAACCAAAACCGTACGAAAGCGTAAGCATCGCCTGAGATCGTGTTGAACAATCGAGATTAAACATGATTTCATTCCTTACACGCCATTAGTTGCGGGGGCACCCCGGTGGCGTCTCATATTGGCGAGCAATAAAGCTGCGTAATATCTTAGAAAAGGGAGAAGCTCCGGGGCGCTGAAGGTTGCATAAACACGGCCTGCACCATGTGTCTCTTTAAAGACTATTCGATCAACTAAGCGTGCATCGTTAATGGATTCAACCTGAACACAGAAATGCGCCACAGAATTTCGCATTTTATGAATTAGCTCTCTTAAGTTCATTTCCTCACCCGGTAAATGAGACTGGTTTAACCCAATTTCAGCCTTAAGCTCTGGCGTTAGACGATTCGACGGGAGGTAAGAAACTGCGAGCTCTTTAGGCATCACAATTAGGCCCAGGAGACAGTTCAGAGTAAGCGTGTAGTTGTACTGCTCAGAGAAGGGTTTCCCCTCAATCATGTTGTTGTATTGATCAATTAGGGCCAGCGTTCTTTCAATAAAATCAGTCTCAAAGTCTGAATAGTTCCCCATCAAATCCTCCTGTGGCAACAGAAAATTTAACTATACCATTCCGAGATACTAGGTTTCATATCCTGCATTTCCGGTTTTGGGTTTTTTCGGATCTGACAGGTAAACAGAAGGAGTGTATGTAAGTTCTGTACTGTATGTATGGTATGTATAAATTGTATTGTATGTATTATGTGTATTTTCTGTATTGTGTATTTTTTACACCAGGAGTACGATGGCGCCATTCCCTGAGAAACCGGAGCCCGACCATGACCACCCTATCCCCGGACACCGTCCGCCGCATTGAAGACGCCGCTGCCGCCCTGATCGCCGCCGGCAACCTGAACCCGACCAACGAGCAGGTCCGTCAGCACCTCGGCGGCGGCTCCCTGTCCCATATCTCCCCGGTGATGCGCGCGTTCCGCGCCCGCCGGCGCGAGCAGGCCGATGAGCAGACCACGCCCCTGCCTACAGAGCTGGCGCAGCTGCTGACCGGCCAGCTGGGGCTGCTGTGGCAGGCCGCGGTGAAACAAGCTGAAGCCGGGGCCCTGGCAGCGCGCGAGCAGGCCGACGACGACATTGCCCGTGCCGACCAGGAGCGAGATGAGGCGCTGGCGAACGTGGCCGTCCTGAATAGCGAGCTGGCGGTGCTGCGCGAGGTGGTGGCCGAACGTGACCGTCTGCTGCAGGAGGTGCGCGAGTTGCGCGCGGAGGCACTCCCGCTGCGCGAGCAGGTTGCCCGCCTGACCGCCATCGGCGAACACCTGGCGGCGCAGCTGCAGGACACGAAAGCGGAGCTGAAGGAATCCCGGGAGGACGGCCGTAAACTTCAGTCCGAACTGCTGGACCTGGCCCGCCAGGACGGGAAGGTAAAAAAATGAAACAGGAAACCACGTTTCGCATCCGGGCGTTTCGACAGGCTTTGGAAAAGGCTGTCCGGGAGCTGCCAGAAGAATACAAGAACGGATCACGCTGGTGTGAACTGAAAAGCTTCCCGGCCGGCAGCTGCGACCTGGCCAGCAATTGTCTGGCGCAATACCTTAAAGACTGCGGTGAAAGAGGGGAGCCTGGCATTCTGTTTATGTGCGGGAATGAGACTTTCCGTGAGGAAGAAAATTCCACTGTTCATGGCCATGTCATCGTCATACTTGACGGTGAGTACATCGACCTGACGCTCGATCAGTTTGATGAATATACGGACTACATACCGGCTGAGCCACTCGAAACCGGCGGCGTACTTGGCACGCTGCTGAGAAAAATCCCGCAGTATGAAGGAGAAATAGAAACCCGCCGGATAAACCTCGATCGCCTCCAGGGAATTTACGCATGGTTACGAAACCGCGCCGACGCAATACTGAAAGCAGATCCTGAATGGCAGGCCTGGGAACGATCGATAGAAGAAGCAAGGGAAGCCGCTATTAAGGCGTTCCCGTTTCTGTCTTACATGCAAAAAACTGAGTGCGAACAGGGCCCAGACAGTCAGGAGGCTGCCAGATGAAAATTTATCATTACACTGACCTGAACGGCCTGAAGGGCATCATCGAATCAGGCTCACTGTGGGCGACGAACTTTTCCTTCCTCAATGACAGCAATGAGCTGATTCACGGCATGAACTGCCTTGAGAATGCCCTGCAGTACCTGAGGGACGACTTTAACCCGAAAACCCTTAAGTTCATCGAACAGGCACTGACGCACTTCAGAATGCACCGGGCTGCTCACGTCTATAACCTTTCGTTCTGTCTCGAACCCGACCTGTTAAGCCAGTGGCGGGGTTATGGCAGCTCTCAGGGCGTGTGCCTGGAATTTGATGATGACGAACTGGCTGCCTCCCTGGAACTCACGAACTACCAGACGTTTAAAAACCGGGTGATCTATACCAAAGAGAATTCCACGGTTGAAGCCAGGAATGAGATCCTCGCTTTCTTCAATGCCCCTGAAGTGCAATCTGCCATAAACCAGGATGCGATGTATGAACTGGGCTATGCAGCAGAACTAGCTCACAGTCTGCCGCCTTTTTTCAAGAATGACGGTTTCAAAGAGGAACAGGAGTTCCGGATGGTCATTCTGCCGGACAGACCTTTTGAGGGTGTCAATTTCCGTGTCAGTGATAACGGTCTGGTGCCATATCTGATCCTTGAAGCAAAAGATAAGCTGCCACTGAAAAGCATCAGAGTTGGTCCCCGCAGTAACAGAGCAATGATGATGGAAGGGATATCATTCCTGTTGCAGAACAAGGGGTATACCAGTACACAGATTTCGTTTACTGAGACGCCGTTCCGGTAAACTCAACTGATAAGCACAAATTATTAGGTAAAAGTATGTTGGATAAAGTTTCTCAAATAAAATTGGCCAAAATCCTTGCAGATAATTTTAGCGAAGGCGACTGGAAGGAGCTTTTTGCTGTTACAGATTGTGAAGATGTTCCGGAAGGGCTAAATCAATTTTACCGGCATGTTTACTGGGACAACCCGGAACTGAAAGGCGTGGCCATCTCAGCCATAGAAACCACCCTGACCAGGGAAGCTGATAACCTTTCTAAAATCTGGGCACTGGATGATGTCCAACTCTATATCAGCAACAGCGATAATGATTTATTCAATGAGATAAAGGACATTGTGAATCAGAATGGACAAAGAAACGTTTCCGCAGCCCCAGTGAAAAATGTGAACGAAAACATTTACCAGGCTTTAGAAGATGCGGAATTGTTGCTTCAGAAAAATGGACCACACCGGGCTTATGACCGTGTCCATACTGCTCTTCATGCTTCATTAAGACAAATGAGCGCAAACCATGGAATTGCGACCAATAGTACAAATAATAATGTTCCAGGATTGCTTTCCCTGATAACTGCACATCTCAAGGCCCTGCCGGATGATGGAAGAAATGAAGATGTGTTTAAAATGCTGAAGTCTTCTGCCGCAATACTTCATGGAATCAATAATCTGCGTAACAATTACAGTATGGCTCATCCTACTGAGACTTTGCTTAATGAAGCCGATGCGCGTTTTGCCATAAATCTGGTTCGTTCCATTATGACTTATATTGATGAATTGCTTTAGTTTGGATGAAAATATGAGGCTCACAGCGAAAAGATAGAGCATCAACAAAGAAGTGAAGTACGGCCAGAATTTTAATCCTGGCCGTACTCTTATTTTTTTACAAATGATGATCACCTGTGTAAGCGTTTAATAAACTTCTTTACTGACTTAACGCCTGCTGAATTTCCTGACGCAGTATCGTAAATGCATAAGGATCAAACCTGTTGGCTACCAGTCGACTGGGGTCAGTGGGTACCTCAAAGGTATCTTCTGACTTCATGTCATTGTTATAGGTAAACAGGATGCTACCCGGATTAATTATATGGAAATAAGTCACACCTAACTCATAAACAGGTTGGGAGGAATAAAGCTCAAACTGCTGTGCTTTATTGTTATAGGCAATCATATAAATATTATAATTCTCTTTCTTAAAGAATTCCGCCAGTAATTCAATTGTGTTACGGGCATTTTGTGCTATCCCATTCGCATTGGGCCCCTGAGCGTTGTGTTCCCTTAACTCGGCCAAAGCATATTGAGCGCCGCAAAATATGCTTGCCAAAAATTTCTTACGTTCCATCATATTGCCTCTGGCTAAATCCCTTCTAGGACTGTAAAGAGTTCCGTCAACAATGATCCAGTCATCGTTAACCCATTTTGTAACTTGTTGAGGGGTAACATTCATACTTTTAGCAAAAGCAGATTTATTCCCGCCAAAGAAAAGATCGATATGTTCAGAAAGTTTCATAACTAACCTGTTTGACTGATCCAACATCAATAACATAATCAATATTTGATTATAAATCAACAAAAATTGATTATGTTTTTAATCAATCCCAGAATAACCAGAAATCGGATTTCAGGGACGAGAAACCCGAAAAGGATATGATTAATCAATCAAAATGAAAAAAGCATATTAAATATGATATTTGTGATAATAAAATAAATCATTCATGATATGATTTTATTATTATCGTACAATATCATACGGAGCGTGCAGGATGGATCACGAAGTGACGTTTTCACTCAGCTATGAACAACTGACACAGTTTGCGGAAAAACATATCCGTGAATGCAATCTGGACAGCCGGGGCGCGATTTATATCAGCGAGTCAGCCAAGGCCGGAGCCGTGCTGAGCTTGTGGTATGAACTGGCCATTAATGGCTATGCCTCAATGAATGCCATAAACAGAAAAGAACTCATAGACGCCGATCATCAGCGCCTCAGAAAGCTCATCTGGCCAGAGACGGATAAGCAATGACTCAGGCGCGCCGACCATCGCCGCTGCAGAGGCGGGTGCTGATTGTGCTGGCTGCACTGGATGCGAAACGTCCGGGGCCGGTCGCCACGCGGGATATTGAGCGGGTACTGGAGCAGGGTGGCGACGCCCCTGTGTACGGGCCGAACCTGCGCGCCTCGTGCCGGCGGATGGAATCCGCCGGCTGGCTGCTCACCTTGCGCGCCCCGAACCTGCAGCTGGCCGTCGAGCTAACGGAGGCAGGCCGTGCGCTGGCCGCCCCGCTTCTGGCTGGCGAACAAGCGCGCGTTCTGGCGGAACAGCGTGCGACGGCGGTCCGGGTTCTGCCCCTGGTTCCGCCTGGCAGGGCTGATGAGGCTGACGACCGACCGGTGGAGCTGGACGATCGCTGGCACTTGGCGTGCCGGGGCGACTACGTCATCCGTCTCGACGGGACCACCTGCCTGCAGCTGTGGAGCACGGCCGGACAGGTGACGCGTCTGGCGGGCGATCCCCTGCAGGTAGCCACCTGGCTGCAGGCCTGCCACGACGCAGGGATTGCGGTCCGGATGCAGGTCAATGAAAGCCTCACGCCGGAAGAAGGAACACCGGACGGTACCGCGCCGGCGGACCGGACGTACACCTGGTATAGCAAGCTGGACGTCGCGCTGCAGGCACTGGGGATCACCGGCCTGACAGATGAGATCCGCCTTGCAGTGGTGAGGCCTAAGGGCTCATTCCGGACGCTACCGGCGCCGGCGCGCCTGCTGCACGTTCTGCGCGAAAGCCCTGAGGCGTTCCCGCTCACGGCCATCGCGTATGAAGAAGATACCGGCACCGCACTGGATACCCTTCTGGCCCGGGCCGGATTCACTGCGAGCCAGGCGCAGGAGCTGCGGTGGCACCGCATCCGCTGGCCATTAATGAGCGAGGAAGAAATCGACTGGCGCTCGCTGAACCCTCCACGCGACACGAGGGAGGACTAATATGCCGTATTACAATGGCCGCTGGCACCGTTACTCTGAAGCTGAACGGCGAGAGTTTGGGCGACGTAAACGAGAAGAATACAGCCGAGACTGGCACATGACCTGGTTCAGCAGGAAGGGGCTTAAGGATCGCCTTTGGACGGATAAAGCCATCAAGGAGTTCCTGCCGCCGCCACAAAAAGCAGGCCCGATCCACGCCTGGCTGCGTAAGGACGTGCTGGCCGCCGAGAAGAAAGCCGGTTTTCGAGCGTGGATGGAAAAGCGCAGGGCATGGCTGGATGCGCGCTGCCGGCTCCCGGATATTGCTTATGCAACTTACGGGCTTCTGGCGATCGGCTGGGACATCGGCGCTCCAGACAAGCCGGTTCGCTATCAAAAGCTGGTCTGGAACGAGGACAGGCAAGACCTGACAGATTATTCACATCAGTGGCAACCTTCGCCGTTCACCGGTGCTGAATTTCCGGGCTGGACACCAGACGAAGTGGCCTGCGCCGTCTGCGAGTGGTTTATCAGCCGGGACCAGGAAAACAAGCCATGACATCTCGATCTGTAACCGGCAACCTCCATCTCATCATTACCTGTACGCGGCGTAAGACAGTTGCAGCTGGCAGCACAATCTTTCCCGAAGAACGCAACGCCGTCTGTGCTTATGAGGCATGGCTGCAAATGCTGGAACAGACACGGGACAAACAGCCATTGCTGACAGCAGGAGATCTGTATTCAGGTCAGCACTGGCAGCGGGCAGTGACCGCAGCTGAAAGCACTGGTGCCGAACTGTGGGTGTTATCTGCCGGCCTGGGTCTGCTGCATTTCAGCGATCATGTCGTGCCGTACGAAGCAACATTCTCCTCGATGCGGTTTTCCCACCGCATCATCTGGTCACTACTGACTTCCCGCCCGCCAACACGACGGCGCTATGCTTCACTGCAGACCCTGATGCAAGAGCGGCCGCACGATCGTTTTATCGTAGCGGCCTCGCCGGTGTATCTACAGGCTGTGGAAGAGGATCTATGCTCGGGCCGCAACGAGCTAACCTCGCCTGAGCAACTGACGATAGTCACATCAAAAGGATATCAGGGATGTCTCGGCAACAACGTCGTGTTGACCAGCGCAGCGATGATGAAGGAGCTGAACACCAATATGACCGGGCTGAATATCAGTCATGCCGTAAAAATTCTGAAGATGCAGGACGAAAGAGTGATAAGAAATGCAGCATAAAGAAAACAGCAGGAGACAGGTAGACCGCTACCTGGGGTCCGCTTGGAAAACGGAAATTATCCCACGCTAAGACTGTTTTTTGTACAAAGCGGTATCGACTGTACGTAATGAGCGGTATTTTCCGGATCCCAGCTTAAGATTATTACGCCAGACGTAATCTCCACTCAGATTGATATGTTCCCAGCCCAGGGGAGAAAGATGAGAGACCAGTTGCTCATTTATCGGGATACCCTTTCGTTTTAGTGACTCAATAGCTCTTTCTATATATACCGTGTTCCACAACGTGATCGCTGCTGTCAGTAATGTCAGCCCGCTGGCGCGATAAATCTGATTCTCCAGCCCACGATCCCTTATTTCACCCAGACGGTGCAAAAAGACCGCTCGCGCAAGGGCATTACGTGCCTCACCCTTATTCAGCCCCGCCTGCACGCGTCGGCGCAGACCGGGATCACGGAACCAGTCCAGCATAAATAGTGTCCGTTCGATGCGGCCAATCTCTCTCAGCGCTTTGGCAAGTCCATTCTGTTTTGGGTAACTGGCTAACATTTTCATCATCAGTGATGCGGTGACTGTCCCCTGCTTAATCGAGGTTGCCAGGCGCAATACCTCATCCCAGTGCGACTCAATGTCTTTGATATTCAGGCAGGTTGTTGATATGACAGACTGAAGCCCCGGATAGCGCTCGGCCTTTCCATGAATAAACAGCCGCTTGTC
The DNA here is from genome assembly GCF_056032945.1 of Lelliottia sp. RD5. Classification (NCBI taxonomy): domain Bacteria; kingdom Pseudomonadati; phylum Pseudomonadota; class Gammaproteobacteria; order Enterobacterales; family Enterobacteriaceae; genus Lelliottia; species Lelliottia sp. RD5. The sequence goes on from NZ_JBVYHQ010000010.1 coordinate 41,562, forward strand.
ATGAAGATCACGGATCCTTGGCGCAAAAGCGAATCCCAGCAGGTGCATCAGGGCGAAAACATGTTCAGTGAAGCCTGCGGTATCGGTGTAATGCTCGGTAATTTCCAGATCGCTTTCATGGTACAGCAGGCCATCAAGCACGTGGGTTGAGTCGCGCACCCGGCTGATCACTTTGGCGTAGAACGGGCTGTATTGGTCTGAGATATGCGTATAAATCTGCACGCCCGGCTCCTGACCATATTTAAGATTGACCTGACCGGCATAACGTCCGTGACTGCCTACCCGAAAGTTCTGCCCGTCTGACGACGATGTTGTCCCGTCGCCCCAGAATGCGGCCAGAGGCCGCTCTTTCTGTGCGTTGACCAGCTCGGCCAGTGCCGCTGAATAAGTTTCATCCCTGATGTACCATGCCTGAATACCTTCGAGTGACGATCTTGTGGCCCCAGGGCAGGATTCCGCCATTTTTGTCAGCCCAAGGTTGATGCCGTCAGCCAGAATGGTGGTCAGCAACAGTCTTCCGTCTTTTGGTCTGACGTTATTATTTTTGAGGTGCGCGAAGTGACGCGTAAATCCCGTCCAGCTATCAACTTCTTCCAGTATCTCCGTAATTTTCGGATGGGGAAGCATGCCATAGACCAAATCTGCAAAGGGCGAAACACCTGAAGGAACGCTGTTCTCCAGTGGAGTGATTTTTACGCCTTTATCTGAGATATCTACATCGGGCAAATCACCGGCAAGCGCCATCGCGTTAACTTCTTCCAGCCGAGATGCAAGAAGAGTCATACGGGCCTGAAGGTATGCCTGGCTATCGGTCTGAACGGCCAACTGTAACTGGTCATTATGTCGGGATTTCTCAAACTCAGCAGTCGGGATGAGATAATCATCAAAATTTTTGTAGCGGCGCGATCCTTTTACCCAGATATCACCGGAACGTAATGCACCCTTGAGTTCATTCAGTACGCAAAACTCGTAGTACTTGCGGTCGATGCCTGAAGGCGTGAGCACCAGTTTTCGCCAGCTTTCAGGGATAAACCCTGTTGGCGCTGATGGCGGCACTTTACGAAGTTGTTTACGGTACATTTCCGTTATGGTGTCCAGCGCATCGCTGAGCGCCTGCGCCGCAGGTGTCGCCATGAACTGCAATGCTGACAGCATACGCGGGGCATATTTACGCAACGTACTGTATTTTTCGGTGATCAGATGAAGCGCGTCGAAATTGCCCTTACGGGAAAGAAACCGCGTTTCTTCCACGCTGTTGATGAATTCCTGCCAGGGAAGGACATCTTCTATTGCAGTCCAGGGATCTTCCCCGGATTCTCTGGCGTTAAGTAACGCCTGCCCGACGGTAACGTACTGCTTCAGCTTGCTCTGAATAAGCTTTCCCGTTTGCTGGAGCCGTTCGGCCTGCGTGCGTTTTGCCCTGCTGAACAGACTACCCAGGATACGCTCGTGCAGATCAATCACTTCGTCAGTCAGGGTGGCCCTGGCCTCTGTTATTATACAAACCAGCGTAGCGTAACGTCTGACATCGGTGAATTTTGCCAGGTCCCTGCTGCTCATTTTCCGGCCCTCACGCGCCAGTTTAAGCAACCTGTTCTGGTGAACGGAAAGTGCAATACCATCAGGCAACCCCAGCGCAGCGATGGAATTAAGCCGGTCGATATGTTGCAGCACATTTTTACCGTTTATTTTACCCGGAGGCTGTAGCAGCCATGCCAGACGGGAAGGTTGTTCACCCTCTGATATGAGCAGGCTGTCGAGTGCTGATTTATGCTGCTTTTCCAGTTGCGCGGTAAGTGTCGAAAATACCGATCTGTTAGCGAGCGTGACGACTTCGGCAAGCGTCCGTTCGATCACTTCAACAGAAGGGAAAATAACATTATTGTTATGTAGCCAGCTGAGCATTTCTTCCGCCAGCATAAATCCTTTGTCAGTTCGCATGGCATAGGGGTGCAGATGACGGATACAGTCTTTTTGCATTGACCGGCTGAACGGGGATAGTTCCAGGTAGCGATAAAGTTCGGTCAGATGTTCCCAGCGGGTTTGCTCTCTGGATGCATATTCCGGCCATAAATCAGGCTGAAGTTTCAGTCGGGAAGCAACCCTGGATACAACGCCATTGTGAGGAGCACTGCTTTTGTCCGGAATAAATCCAGGTCCACGCAGATAACAGAGTAATACAGCAAAGCCCAGGCGATTCGCTGGCCTTCGGTGCTTATTAATGAGCGCAATATCCGGTTCGTTCAGAAAACACATTCGGGTCAGAATAATTTCATCATCTGGTATAACCAGTAAGCGTTCCTGCTCTTCGCTGCTCAGTATCTGTCGCCGTGGCATAAATGCCTCCCTCGCGTATAGTTTTCATCTGTTATTTGTTCGCTGTGAACGAAACCGGTCGGTTTCGTACACCACTTACAGCACATGTCCGAAACTTAGTGAAATTAATTTCGGACACACGTTATAATTCGGACATCTATTTCGTACGGAAAGTTTCCCATGTCACGTGTTTTTGCCTACTGCAGGGTCTCAACTCTGGAACAGACCACAGAAAACCAGCGTCGTGAAATTGAAGCGGCGGGTTTTGCCATCAGATCCCAACGACTTATTGAGGAGCATATCAGTGGCTCGGTTGCTGCCAGCGAACGCCCCGGATTTATCCGGTTGCTAGATCGCATGGAAAATGGGGATGTACTGATTGTCACCAAACTTGACCGTCTGGGTCGTAATGCGATGGATATCCGAAAAACAGTAGAGCAACTGGCGGCTTTAGATATTCGCGTTCATTGTCTCGCACTCGGAGGCGTTGACTTGACCAGTCCGGCCGGAAAAATGACTATGCAGGTAATTTCTGCTGTAGCGGAGTTTGAGCGGGATTTGCTGCTTGAGCGAACGTATTCAGGTATTGCGAGGGCAAAAGCGGCTGGAAAACGCTTCGGTCGCCCCCCCATCCTGAGCGAGGAACAAAAGCAAACAGTGACAGAGCGCCTAAATGCTGGCATCAGTATCAGTGCTATTGCCCGGGAATTTAATACCACCCGCCAGACTATCCTTCGGGTAAAGGCTGGATTGCTGCAAGAGTGAGCGGCTGGGAAGATTATAAAAAAATCAAATGGTTATTATGAAATAAAACAGCCTGCTGGGTTCTTTTCTCCCTATTTTTTATAAAAGAGTAGACAAAAGAGGTTCGCGATACTAATCTACCAACTAGATGGTTGGTACTGATTGCACCAGCTATACCTTTTATCAAGAAATTACAGGAGCCATTATGTCTACTACCGTTAAACCTTCTGCAGACGCAGCTGCGATCCACAATACCCGTGAAGCAGTTCGCAGCCAGCCTGGCCTGGGTAACCTGACTTTCCAGATGAAAGCCCGTTCCAGCGGCGGATTAACCGTTCGCACAGAGACCGGCGCCACAATCCAGAACGGCGTTATCGATACCAGCCGTGTGGGGAAATTTTCTAATATCGGTGATGAACCCGCAGGTTTACTCGGCACCGATACCGGCATGAGCCCGACTGAATACATCATGCAGGCGCTGGCTGGCTGTTATACCGCCACCCTTACCATGATGGCTGCTGAAAAAGGGATCGACCTGGACGGTATCGAGCTGGATCTTAATTTCGATATCAACCTCAACGGCTTCCTTGGGCTGGACAGCAACGTGCGTAAAGGTGCGAAATCTATTCGCGTCGATGTTCACCTTACGAGCAAGACCGCCAGTCGCGAGGAGTTAGAAGCGCTGGTCAGCGAAATGCAAAAGAATTCGCCAATCCACGATACTCTGGCTAATCCGGTTGAAATGATTACACGCCTGGCGTGATGTCAGAGCTGAACGTCACTGCCATTCAGAATGCAGGATGGCAGTGACGTTCAGCTCCGCACGATACTGAGTCAGTGATACAACTTGCTACGGAAAAATAGCAACAATATAATCTATCAACTAGTAGATTATATGGAGTAATTATGACAACCATGACACGGGAACGGCTGCTCAGCGAAGCAGAACACCTGATGCGCGAAAAAGGGTATTCAGCATTCAGCTATGCTGATTTATCAAAAATAGTGGGTATCACCAAGGCCAGTATTCATCACCATTTCCCGACCAAAGATATTCTGGGTGAGCAGGTGGTAATACAGGCGTTCTCTGATACACAACGCGTATTTGAGCAGATAGAGGCGACTGAGAAAAGCGCGGAGAGAAGAATTGCGGCTTACATCGATATCTTCGCGCAAAGCCATAAAGCTTCGCTACTGCCACTGTGTTGTGCGTTGTCAGCAGAGACCGCCAATCTGCCTCAGGCAATTACTGTACAGACATCACTTTATTTCGATATGCAAATCGAGTGGCTCACAAAAGTCGTCAGGGCGGGCATGGAGTCAGGTGAGTTTTCATCCCATGCCGAACCATCAGATATTGCTTTGATGATCATTAATGTCTGTGAAGGCTCAAGCGTAGTGGCGCATGCAACGGCCAGACCCGAAGTCTTCGCCAACAGCCTTAAGTATATAAAACTGCTTCTTAATACCCCTCATTCAGGAGAATGACACTATGCTGGACTGGAACAACTATCGCTCAGAGTTAATGCAACGTTTAGGCGAGTTGGGCAAACTGACCCCCGAGACCATGAAAGGCGTGGTTGCCCTGGGCAACGCAGGTAACAAAACTGACCTTTTGGGCGCAAAAGTGCGTGAACTCATTGCCCTGGCGTGCGCAGTCACAACCCGCTGCGACGGCTGTATTGCTTTTCACGCCGACGCCGCTGTGAAAGCCGGTGCAACCGACGCTGAAATTGCTGAAGCGCTGGGCGTGGCGATTAACCTCAACGCTGGCGCGGCGGTCATTTATTCAGCCCGCACTCTGGATGCCGTCGGTCAGGCACGCGGTTAAGCATTAATAAATTCCACGTTAAAAGGGCATTACTGCCCTTTTTTTATGTCCGCAATAGCCTGAGCATATACCGATGCAGGTTTCACACCCGGTATGCGTTTAACTAATTGCCCTTCATGAAATATCAGCACAGACGGCAGCCCCCAGATCTCGTATTTGGTTGTCAGCACCGGCGCCTGATCTACATTGACTTTCCCCACCTGAATATCTCTATCGAGCCGGTCTGCAAACTGACTGAACATTTCTTCGCTGGCCTGACAGGGCGGACACCAGGGTGCAGAGAAACGTACCACCGATATTCCTTTGTACTGCTCTATCTGGCGGAAATTATCTTCGTTATAAGCTGTTAATGTACGCATGGTGATGACCTCGCAAAATGAGTGACAATTCAGAAATGGCTGCGTTATGACAAAAAAATACGACACACCCATTGACCTACCTACTAGATGGTTGGTATATTGCCACCCATCAGATGTTTATGCAACTCCAGTGCGCGACGTCCAGTCGATGATACTGCCGGGCTGTGCAAATCCCTGCCGGGATACTCCTTTTTGTTTTTTGTGAGGTATACGATGAGTAAGCTTTTCACCCCCTACAATCTGTCTGGCCTGGCGTTAAAAAACCGTGTAGTCATGGCACCGATGACCCGCACCCGCACCATGAATGACGTGCCGGATGAGGTCGTGGCTTTGTACTATGCACAGCGTGCTTCTGCTGGCCTGCTCATCACCGAAGGGATGCCGGTTTCAGAAGAAGGCCGGGGTTACCTTTATACCCCTGGTATCTACAACGACGAACACGTCCAGGGCTGGCGTAAGGTGACACAAGCGGTTCACGCCAAAGGTGGCCGTATTTTCGCGCAGCTCTGGCACGTCGGCCGTATGTCTCACGTCTCTCTTCAGCCAGGCCACATAGCGCCGGTTTCAGCGGGCACCGTTCAGGCGGTCAATACCACCGTTTTTGCGCTGACCGAATCCGGAGAACCGGGCCCGGTTGTACCAAGCCAGCCACGCGCGCTGGAAACGCATGAAGTTAAACGCATCACTGCAGACTTCGTGCACTCCGCACGCCTGGCGATGGAAGCCGGCTTTGACGGCGTGGAAATCATGGCGGCAAACGGATTCATCTTTGACCAGTTCCTCAGTAGCGAACTGAACACCCGCACCGACGAATACGGCGGCTCGGTGGAAAATCGTCAGCGTTTCCTGCTGGAGACCATTGACGCCGTGGCGGAAGCCGTGGGTAACAGCCACGTTGCCGTGCGCCTGTCACCGTTCGGCCGCATTTATGACCTCGCGCCGTATGAAGGTGAAGAGCAAACCTGGTCAGCCATCACCGACGCGCTCGGTCAGCGGGAACTGGCCTACGTACACCTTTACTATCAGCCGGTGTACACCAAAGCGCCACTTCCGGAAGGCTTCCGCCGCCGTTTTCGCAACACGTTTAAAGGCACCATCATCGCTGCCGGCGGTTTTACCCGTGATATCGCAGAGCAGGCTCTGGAAGATGATGAGCTGGATCTGGTGGCATTTGGTGTGCCCTACATCGCTAACCCGGATCTGGTTGAAAGAATGCAAAACGGCTGGCCATTGGCAGAAAGTGACCGCGCCACCTACTACGGCGTCAGTGGTTCCCCGGAAAAAGGCTATACCGATTACCCGGTCTGGCAGGCGCAATAAATCCCATACGGTCGCGGTTCTCTGATAAGTGAGATCCGACCGCCCAACGTCTTTGAGGAATCATTATGCAAACGCTGAAACCCACCCTTACCATCGATATCTGGTCAGATTTGGTCTGCCCGTGGTGCTGGATTGCTAAAAAAAGATTTGAACAGGGTCTGAATCGCTTTGAATTTCGCGACCAGGTGGTGATCCGCCATCACAGCTACCGTCTGGCCGGTGGTACTCCCGCGATGCCTTTTAAGGATGCCATCGTTAAAAAGCTGGGCAGTCAGCATTCAGCGGAGCTGATGATGAATCAGGTGGGCACCGCCGGTAAATCTGAAGGTCTGATCTACAACTTCGACGGCATGATGTTTGGTGATACAGAAGATGCACACACCCTGCTGGTTGCCGCGCGTAAGGCCGGAATTGCGGACGCGGTGGAAGAACGTTTTTATCATGGCAGTATCACCGAAGGTCGCTCTCTCTTTGACCGTCAGCAGCTCGTTGCCATGGCCGTAGAAGCCGGTATGCCGAAAGCTGACGCTGAAGCCGCCCTGGAAAATGACGATTTTCGCGCCACCGTTTCCGACGATGAAGCCCACGCACAGTCTATTGGCCTCAGCGGCGTTCCGGTTTTTGTGATGAACGAAAAATATGCCATCAGCGGGGCTCAGGCAGCAGATAACTTTTTGAATGCCCTGCGTCAGGTCTGGGATGAACAGCAAACCGAATTTTCAGCCACTGCGGGTCAGACCTGCGGAACGGATGGCTGCAGTATTTAATCCGTCAACCGCCGGCAGTTTCACGCTGCCGGCAACGTCTTACCCACCAGTAATGGAGTCAGAAAATGAACACTTTTTTCAAAGGTAAAAAACTGCTCGTCGTCGGCGGTACCAGCGGCATGGGCCTGGCCGTGGCACGCATGGTACTGGAAGCGGGCGGCAGTGTCGTGCTGACCGGGAATAAAAAAGACAAAGCCGAAGCGGTGCAAAAAGAACTGAGCCCTCTGGGACCGGTTGCGGTCATCGCGGCGAACCTGATGACCGAAGAAGGTATGGAAACTATCCGTCAGGAAATTAATGCTCACCATCGCGATATCAGCCTGATGGTGAATGCCGCCGGTATCTTCATGCCCAAAGGATTTACCGAGCACAGCTTTGCCGATTATGACATGTATCTTTCGCTGAACCGAGCCACGTTCTTTATTACACAGGATGTCGTGAAGAACATGCTCGCCGCGAAGCTCGAAGGGTCTATCGTCAACGTCGGTTCGATTGGTGCTCAGGCTGCACTGGGTGACTCGCCGGCCTCGGCCTATTCAATGGCAAAAGCGGGTCTGCATGCCCTGACGCGTAATCTGGCGATTGAGCTGGCCAGCGCGGGTATTCGTGTCAACGCGGTGTCTCCCGGGATTGTTCATACGCCGATATACGAAGGCTTCATGGACAAAGCGGATATCGCAGATGCTATGAAGTCGCTGAACGATTTCCACCCGCTGGGACGCGTCGGAACTGCCGAAGATGTGGCAAACACTATTATCTTCCTGTTGTCTGACAAAACCTCATGGGTGACGGGCGCTATCTGGGATGTCGATGCGGGCATCATGGCGGTCAGACGATAACCCCGTGACGCTGGCATAAGCCGCCCCTTAAGGGCGGCATTTTTTTGTCGCCAGACATGTCATCAGCAGGCTTCACTAAGAATATTCACGACCTGTTCATCCGTGCCTTTTGTGTTCCCGGCACAGGGTGTTATGCCGGGTTCTGACGACATCCTGACAGGACAAAACGGCCAGAGAGAAAGGGGTTATACACGATGAGGAGCCGGTATCCGCAGTACCTGTGAAATTCTTTTCATCCCTGCTGTCAGCATACTCCGTGGGCAGGCCAGATTTAACCGGATATATCCGTCCCCATTGTCGACAAACAGCAAGCCCCCTTCAAGAAGGACCCCTGACTCCCGGGCAAAATACAGCGATAAATCCTCACCTGCGGTGTCGGGCAGGTAGCGGCTAATATCTATCCAGGCCAGATATGTCCCTTCGGGGATCGAGAACCTGGTTTCGGGTAAATAGCTTTTGAGATAGTCGTGCAGGTACTGGAAATTGCCGTCAATATATTCCCTCAGATGGACAAGCCAGTCATCACATTCACTCCACGCCGCTTTGTTTGCTGCCAGGCTCAGTGGAGAGATGAACTCGTCGTGTCTGAGACGCCACTCGCTTCTGACACCGGGATCCGGAATAATGATATTTGCCAACAAATTCCCGGCCAGATTGAATGTTTTACTCGAGGACATGCAGGTAATAATGCGTGTAGAATCAGGGAAAAGAGAGGCGGCCGGTGTATGACCGATACCGCTTCGGGACAGGTCGCAGTGAATTTCGTCAGATATCACCCAGATGTCATTGGCCAGGCAAATTTCAATAATCCGCTTAAGTTCATCAGGCCGCCAGACTCGTCCGGTCGGGATCAGGGATCTGGGGGTGGGAGGATCAGCGTTACCACGCCACCGGCGCTGACACTACATACGGCGGCGATAACACTCTGGAATACGGTTTATATAGAAAGAACCATTGAGCCGCTTAAGCAAAAAGGAGTCCCTGTTAATGAACTGCTGGTCTCTCATCCTTCTCCACTGCTGTACACAATATAGTCTTAGCGTGGGATAATTTCCGTTTTCCAAGCGGACCCCTCAGTGATAGACTTGTCATATTAAGGTGTGTAAAGCAACACACCTTAATATTTTAATTGTTATTCTGCATCAACCGCTCTTACGAGTAGCTTCCACGTATTGTTCTTGTGTGCTTTCTTTTCACAGTTGCTACACGGTGGAAGTTTGTTACATTGACGATTAATTAAATCTTCATAACCACATGCTTGGCAGCGGTAAATTCCTGCCCAATCAGGGTTTTCTCCTGGTTTCCAAATCTTTTCGTATTTTGCATTTGCCTTTTCAACTACATTTTTGATGACGTGCTCGCTATCGATGTACCATGCCATACCATTGACCCCTAACTTTGATGAATTCCCATGGAGATGTGAGGGTTAATTACTTATCTTTCAATGGTGCATATACCTAAAATTTGCTTCACTCGCTTGCGATCTGGACACTCCGGTAATTCTGACCAACAAAATAGCACTGGAAAAAAATACAGTGCTAGAATTACAATACAAGCTCCTGACGCTAGATAGGTGGTTGTATGTTAAGAAAAATCCCAATTATACAGGGTTCGAGGCGAGGAATGGTGCTTGATGAAATCAGCCCCGGATATTTCCTGCCCCAATCTCCGCAAAAAGACAACTCAACAGACAGAGAGCGAAGAAGAGACGTGAATGATTATGTTCTCGGGTGGTTTGATGTTGACGGTCAACCTATGCAAGTGGCATATGTCGAACACCAACGTCCGGAAGACAACGAAATTCTGATTCAGCTTCGCATTATGAACATCATTCACTAGGGTTCCCCAAAACGCGCAGGACGTGCGTTTTTCCCCCGCTTTAAAAACCCCCTCCCCGTTTGACACTCTGGTTTTTCTGTCCAGCGCCAGCAATTCCCCACCACCGGCTGCGCGGCCAGCTCCTGCTCTGCTGGCACTTTCCGGCATCGATGCGCCGAAGCGGTCGAAGAACTGCTGGTAAATCCCGTCCGGTTACGTAATTCCCCGCGCCACCTGGACACTCCGGTAATACGGTCCAGATTAATTTATACCTCGCTCTGTACCCCTCAAAGACGCACCAGTTATGCACAAAAAGTGCTTTCCATCCTGGGCATTTCGGCAAAATCGGAAAAAGTGTCCAAGAAATATTTCAGGTGATCGAATTTAATTTTGTTGACAATCATCGAAAAACCCACGTCTTTTCAGAACTCATTTCTGAGCATGCGAGGGGTTGGACAAGCCCGACTGGCGAGTCAGCCAGTCACAGTGGGGTACAACCTGTTTCCATAGGTAAACCTGTAAAAAAACAGGCTTACCGTACAATAATTATCTATATCCAAACTGATCTCCATTATGGCTGGCGGGAGAGGATGGTCAATCATCAGACCTGACGTACAAGATTTACAGGAATATATGATTTTGATGAATCTAAATAAATAATCACCACTATCATGGAAAGACGGCATATTTTTGAATTGCAATAACAAAGGGAAGTGAAATAAATATTTATGCGGATATTTTAATGAAAATGAAGAGATAAAAAAGAGTAATTTATCTGTAGATTAACCTCGCTTAACCTAAACATTATCTTCTCTTTGCCGATAATAATATAATAATGAGGGTGTAATGAACAGTTTTCATATTTTAAGTTTTTGTGTACGTAACGCGGATATCGTCGGCGCGATGCGCGTTATTCGGGATAAATCAGAATTTGCAGTGCGCAAGATTCTGGAAAAAATAAAAGTAAAGGTAACATTGCTGACCGGCAGGGCGTTCTGGCATGACGTTCAGCGCTGGCTGTTGAATGCGTGTCGCCAGGAGAATACACAGCATGAGCCTTCCGGTTCCCGACGTCCTTCATCGGATTCACACTGCAGAGGCTCTCAGTCCTGCCGCACTCGACATGATCAAAGTGCTGGCACTTATCGCCATGCTGATCGACCACACCAATACCCTGCTGATGACGCCGCCCGAACCGCTGATGTATGCGCTTGGGCGGATGGCCTTCCCCCTGTTCACGCTTATCTGGGCGATGAACGTGCAGCGTACACCAGAGCGTCTCCAGGCAAGGGCGAACCGGATGTGGATGTGGGCTGTAGTAACCCAGCCGGTGTTCAGCCTGGCCTTTGTCGGACACCAGCCCTGGTGGGCACTGAATATCCTGTTCGTGTTCGCCGGCGTCACGCAGCTGCTTGCCCTTCAGTACAGGTTCGGTGCGAAGGGTCTGGCGGCAGGCGTACTGCTGCTGGCTATCCTGGTCTGGCCGCTGAGCCCGGCCAGTTACGATCTGACAGGTTTAATCCTGGCCTGTGGCATGGTCATCGTCACCGGAAAGCAGCCCCCTGTGGTACGTCGCGCAGGAACAGCGCTTTGCATTCTGTCACTGGTATCCCTGAACGGGATTTCGCACCTGCTGAGCCTGCCGGAAGATACATTGTTGCTGGCCACCTTACCGACCCTGATTCTCCCGCTGGCAGCCATCTCGATGAGCAACTGGCTGTTTCCTGCTGGCGATCGGCGCTTAATGCCCCGGCACTTTTTTTATATGGCCTATACCGGACATCTTTTTGTTATTGCGGTTATCGTGCAGGGCATCCGTTAAAAATGCCCCACACGCTGACGTCGCTATTTCACCCGCTTCATATCTGACAACAGAGGTCTGCATGTATATTCTGATGAAAAGATGGCTTTCTGTGCTTTGGTTGCATTTAGAATTGATCCCCGGTTTCGCCTTTATCGGGGCTGGCTTTTTTGAATTATTCATTGCTGATTCCGGGTCTCAGATTTGTTTTGAAAACACGATATGTGCCGTAGACAGCCTGAGTTTTATCATGCCCTGGTTATCTGTGGGCTTTGGAATGATGGTTATCATTATCTGGTATCTGACAACGTATCTTCCTTTTAAAGAGAAAAAATCTCAGTTTGTTCCTTCCGTTAAACCGGAAGACTTTGTGAAATAAACAGGGCACGTTCATTTCTGCCATTATTGTCCTTTGTCAGACATCCAGTATCAGGTGATACCGGCGTGTTTGCCGCCTGTTCTGGTCCTTATGCCCGGAGGGCATGTCAGGCGACAGATATCCTGACGGGGAGCACAAATGGTCAGGGTCGCCGCAACCGGCGTGAGCCGCTTCAGTTTAATAGGTTCTGCCTTCCCCAGCCCCTTCCCTGCAAAGCCATACCCGCTTAACGTCATGAAGAACTCTTCTTTGCGCGACCGGAGTGAGCTCGTCGAGGCCTGTGGCCGCTGACGGGCTGTATCTCCGCGTTAGCGCCGCAAGGCGCTCACGAGCGTGTACCCCTTAACGTCCCGCAGCACCACTGACAGCGACGAAAGAATCTAGTTACAACATCCATCTTAAAGCGAGGGTGTTCCGGCCCTTCGGGCCGGGGCGGCGTCGGTTTAGCAGGGGTCAGTGGTGTGCTCAGTGCTGGATTCTGGCCAGACCGGGGCCCGGCGCCTGCGACGGGAGGAACCTCAGTCTTTTCTCTGAGCGCATGGCCGTGAGGCCATTGCATGCGAAGGCATTATGATTTATCCACAGTGTCGCGGAAGACAAAAATTTATCCTGTCATGAAATGAAAAGGGACATAAAAAGGGGGGTTAGATAATTTTGCGGGTTTGCTGTTATTCCTTTCCAGATTTGCTTATTTATTCCTTTGCGGATTTTTGTGGATAAAATTTTTTTGGCTTCATTCTGTGCCGTTCTGGCAGGGAATTCAGAATCAGAGATGGGATAACCTGGTGAGGATGTACGAAAAACGCGCTGAAATGCTGGGAAATTCCAGCACCAAAAGCCCCGGCGAGGGGCTTTCAGACAGTGGACGGATTGTATGGTTGCCCCGGTTAATCCGGGGGCGATAATGCCAGGTCAAGCTGATACAGGTGCTGAACAGCCAGCTGTGTCAACCGTTCCGGCGTACACCAGTAAGCCTCATCATGAGGAAGGGTTTTGTACACCCATTTTTCCATGACATGAAGGCGCTCGTCTGCCGGCAGCTTAATCAGGTTACTGGCACGCTTGCGCTCAGCCCCTTTCTTACGACGGTAAGTCAGCGCGTCACGCCGTTTCTGACCTGACCAGCACTGGCGAGCCTTATGCGGGTTAATGTCATCATGAGCGCTCATCGCACCTTCACGGATCAGACGCTCACGCTCCGCGCTGAGCCGCAGTTTCTTCTCCTGTTCTTTCTGCAACTTGTCCATATTGACACCCAGCATCTGGAAACCGGCGGGCGTGATATAGACATAAACGGGAAGCCAGGAGCGGGATTCATGATCCCACATGCGTTCTTCTGCCAGACCCAGTACGCCAAAGCGCACTTGTTCCTCGATGAGCCGGGAAAGGCGTGACACCGTCACCTCCGTTTCAGGTATGACGTTGCCTTTAGCATCTTTAGCACTCAGTTCTTTCGCCAGGCGAGAGATACACATGGCGACGGTGTGCTTGCCGGCATCGCAGAAACTGACGAGCAGGGGCCAGAGGGCATCGATAAGACGCTGGCGTTCGGGACGGAAACCGTATTTGCGCCCAGCCTTTCGACGATCGGTAACAAAGAGAGGATGACGCGAGACGTGAATACGCAGCCTGGGCTGTCCGGTCGCTCTGTCAAACATTACGAGTCGGTTGTAAGCATGTCCCAGCTCCCCGGACAGCTTTTTATAATGAGCCGGGCGATACCACGCAGGAAACTCACATTTGGATCGCGTGGAGTGGTCACCGCGCGTGCGGCGGGTCTGTTTTTTGACTGGTGCGGTGAGGAAATTATCCTGAGTTCCGGCATCAACATCCTGCCAGAAACGGGTTAACTCATCGGCCGGGAGTTCAGACCAGTGGACCGAAAGTTGATTATCATTCACGGCGGCCTGGACTTAGGGCGGCCGGGTGTTGTTTTCTATGGTGCATGCGTTATAATCCTTCACAGGCATCAAGCCTGCTTTTGGACCCCCTGATATCTAACCTTCCGCCAAGTTGAGAAAGATATTAGGGGGTTTGTGCATTAAGGCTCCGGGAAACCCCATTACCTGCTCCTGAACGTTTTAATGGACACGTCCTGTCATTGTTTGTTTCCGGAAGTCCGCATTTCTTCCGTAAACCATCTTCTGCTACCCATCAGCCTCACCACAAAGCAGTCAAACTATTAGTTTGAGTTAGGTAACAAAAGTAATCTGAATCAACAATCTGTCCCACCACAAGACGATCGCTGAATATCTGAATACTACCTTTTCATCAGTGAATTTTCCAGATGTTAGACCAGATAACCGCCCATAGTTTGCACGCTAAATATTCTTAAGGGACTTTTAATCAGTAATGTTCGCAGCAATGTCAGGTAATTAGAGGGATCAGGCGAGCCTCTGGAGAGAAGAGAATTTTGCTGGAAGGAGTTTTTAGTCATGTAGTTACATGGGCGACTCTTACAGATAACAACTGCACTGATGCAATGTTGTATAGCTTTTGCTATACAACATTCTTGTGTTATGCTTGTAAAGCAATTGCTATACAAGGAGTGCAATTATGAAATCAGATGTTCAACTCAATCTTAGAGCCAAAGAATCTCAAAGAGCACTCATCGATGCTGCTGCAGAGATTCTCCATAAATCACGCACGGACTTCATTCTGGAAATGGCATGCCAGGCTGCGGAGAACGTGATCCTCGATCGACGCGTATTCAATTTTAACGATGAGCAATATGCAGAGTTTATCGCTATGCTCGATGCACCAATTGATGATGACGCTGCCATTGATAAGCTTCTCTCAAGGAAACCTCAGTGGGACGTGTAACAGCACCTGAACCGTTATCCAGCACTCATCAGCTGGCTGAGTTTTTCAGTGGGGAGGAGGTACTCGATGACTGGCTTAAACAGAGAGGGTTAAAAAATCAGGCTCTCGGCGCCGCCCGGACATTTGTTGTATGTAAAAAAGACACGAAACAAGTTGTCGGTTTTTACTCACTGGCCACTGGCAGCGTCAACCACGTGGAGGTTACAGGAAGTCTCAGGCGCAATATGCCTGATCCAATACCTGTAATCATACTTGCACGCCTGGCTGTCGATATCTCATTGCGTGGAAAAAGGCTAGGGGCTGATTTACTTCACGATGCAGTATTACGCTGTTATCGGGTCGCAGAAAATATAGGTGTCCGTGCAATCATGGTTCATGCTTTGACTGAGGAAGCCAAAGGTTTCTATCTTCACCATGGTTTTAAGGCATCGCAAACCCAGGAGCGGACTCTGTTCCTCAAACTGCCACAATAGAACATAAAGGAGAAAGGGGGAATCAGTCAGTCTGTAAGTAATTGATTTTAATGTTTTATATTTATATATTTAACATAATCTTTGTTATGCGCACCAGTCATGTGGAGGCTCAATGCTAATGTCTATTTGTGGCTCATTGTCCAGGCTATAGTTCTCAGACCTGTATGTCTAGACAACGACTCGCTTTTTCCTGATGAGGAGTTTTCTATGGCTAAACATGGCACCGGGATGTTCACACTGAAAGAAATCAACTGCCTCATAATCCTTCAGGATATCATTGAACGTAACCTGCGTCCTGGCCAGGCGGCCGAGATACTCAGTATCACGCCACTTCATTGCAGCCGTCTACTGAAACGTAATCGCCAGTCTGGGCCGCTTGGTATGAACAACCAGAGTCGCGGTCGTACTGGTAACCGTCAGTTGCCCGCGTCACTGACTGACCATCATAATAGCTGGATGATATCTTTGCCTGGCAGGAACTGCGTAAACTGTCTAAAGCACTGACTTTCCGCTATGACAAAATGATTTATCTGGTTGAACCTACAGAAGAAAACACTCGTATCGCTGGCGAAAAAAATCACAGTCTACGACTATCCGCACGGCACACTGGCATTCAAATACGGGTACCGTTCACTCAAATATCAGGTGTTCGACAAACTGGAATACGTTGACCAGGGCCAAATCGTTGATAATAAACGCCTTGGAGCCAGTTCTGAAATTGGCGCAGAGTACAATGGATGAACTTGAACGTGATGGTAAACGTGGCCGAAGTAAAAAGATGCCCAAGCGACGGGCTCAGGCCAGAGTGCAGGAACAACTCAGGGCAATTAACCCAGTTCTGGTCAATCCAGCAGAATTTAGGGCCAGTCTGAAACGGTAGCGCTGCTCTTTTAGGTTTTAATTTTCCCTGAGTGATTCATTGAGTGCTATTTCCACCTTTGCTCTACCAGTGAATCAAACTTCTCAATTGCTTCCCATGGAACCAATTTCATTTTGTGCAATTCTTCTAGAATTTCTAACGCCTGAGCTGTCGGGGATGTTATGCACGGAAGCGTACTTGTAATCCAGTCAATAACGCGACACTTTAGATCATCATTACTGGATAAAAGTCGGTTCTGATATGCCCGAATATCATCGAGAATCACATGCTCTACCTGAGACTGGAAGGTAATTCCAGCTTTAGGATCATCCAGTTGTTCAAGCAACTCACAAAGCGCCTCTTTTGAACAACGTTCACCCACAGGGGGGCGAGTTGTAAACCATAGCTCACATATAGAATCTGGCAGAATGATTGTTGTTCTTTTTCCACTTTGCTTACGGACGTAGTTAATTTTCACGCCTAAAAACCAGCTAATTAATAATGAGTTAATTTATACTCACACTGACAATTTGAGTCAAAGTATACTCAACAAAAAATTATGACCTGCTCCCCGTTGATTAATACACCGCGATGTTAGTAATGTCTTCATAAGCCACATGAGGACATCCCCATGAAGAAGCGATTTTCCGACGAACAGATCATCAGTATTCTCCGCGAGGCAGAAGCCGGGGTTTCGGCCCGGGAACTCTGCCGCAAGCATGCCATTTCAGACGCCACCTTCTACACCTGGCGTAAGAAGTTCGGTGGCATGGAAGTCCCCGAAGTGAAGCGGCTCAAGTCACTTGAGGAAGAGAACGCTCGTCTCAAGAAGCTACTCGCTGAAGCCATGCTGGATAAGGAGGCGCTTCAGGTGGCCCTGGGCCGAAAGTTTTGACGACAGACCAGAAGCGGGAAGCCGTGGAAGTCATGTGTGAGACAACGGGTTTGTCGCAACGCCGTGCCTGCAGGCTGACTGGTCTGTCACTTTCAACCTGCCGTTATTCGGCTCAGCGTCCGGCTGCTGACGCACAACTGTCTCTACGCATCACAGAGCTGGCACTTGAACGCCGCCGGTTTGGTTACCGGCGCATCTGGCAGTTATTGCGCCGGGAGGGCCTTCACGTCAACCACAAGCGCGTTTACCGCATCTATCACCTTAACGGTCTGGGTGTAAAACGCAGGCGCCGCCGTAAGGGTCTGGCGACTGAACGGTTTCCGCTTCTTCGCCCGGATGCGCCGAACCTGACATGGTCGATGGATTTTGTCATGGATGCACTTGCCAGCGGCCGCCGGATTAAGTGCCTGACCTGTGTGGATGATTTCACGAAGGAGTGTCTGACGATCACCGCCGCTTTCGGGATTTCAGGTATTCAGGTCGCGCGTATTCTGGACAGCATTGCGCTGTTTCGTGGATATCCTGAGACGATAAGAACCGATCAGGGCCCGGAATTTACCTGCCGCGCGCTGGATCAATGGGCCTTTGAACATAGTGTTGAGTTGCGCTTAATCCAGCCGGGCAAGCCAACTCAGAACGGATTTATTGAGAGTTTCAACGGTCGCTTTCGGGATGAATGCCTGAATGAGCACTGGTTCAGCGATGTTCTTCATGCCCGGAAAATCATTAATGACTGGCGGCAGGATTATAACGAGTGTCGACCTCATTCATCGCTGAATTACCAGACGCCATCTGAATTTGCAGCAGGCTGGCGAAACGGGAAGCATGAAGAAAAATCAACCGACATTACTAACTGAAGGTTGTATCTAATACTGGGGGCAGGTCACAAGGTGCAGAAACTTCATTACCAAAGGATGAATTTAGGAAGCTTGCTATATCAACAACTGAAATGTTAATGGATGGAGATACTGAGGAGACGGTAAATACTTTGATGGAAGCGACTATTGAAAGACTCGTTTTCGTAAATACACCCGACAGTACGGATTATGTGCGTTTTGATATCCGACAACTACAAGAGTTTTTCGCTGCAGAATTTATTCATAATGATATTTCTGACCAGGACCTTGTAGACCGATTGTCAGTCATTGTTGCTGATGCACATTGGCGTGAAGTTGTGCACTTTATTCTCAGTGCGTTAATACATTACAAAAAGAAGACCGCTCTGATGTTAGTTTCTACGATGCTGTACGAAATGGATAATGATAATGATAACCATAAAATAAAATATTATAATAAACGAGCCGCTATTGGGGCATTGCTTGTATTACGCTTAATAGAAGAAGGATTACTTGAGCAAGACAGAAGAACCAGGTCATTATTTAGTAAGTGCTTAACACCTTTGTGGGGATGTTTAGATGAAGATGTACTATTAAAAATTGCGTCACTTGAAATGGAACAATCCAGAAACTGGATGTTAAGCAATATGATAGATTCCTATCTTAATATGGATTATGGTGAAACACCTGCTTGTGTTATGTTGTTTTCAGTTCTACTTGATAAAGAGCATGAACAATTCAAAGAAGTATATAATAAATTATGCAATGCTCCCAATGATTATTGGGTTTTTTTAATAAATACGGCAGGCATACATTTTATTCATACCATCGGCAGTAGAATTAAGTTGTGGTTTATAAAGATTTTAGTGGATTTATATTTCTCTAAGCATACAAGTATAAAACTTCTTCAATGTATATATGACTATCTCACACGGTACGCGACATTCGTTACTAATCCATTCGAATCACTTGGCATTGAAAGTAAATACATTGAATACTTTAGTTATTTCTTTGTAGAACCACATGAAAACGATATAGATCAGACTAGAGACACTGATAGATATTCAGTTGTTGCCACTGTAAGTTACAAAAATAATTGGCATTTAACCAAGGAAATGCAATATAATTCTCAGCAATTTATGGATTTAGAATATTCTTATCCAATCGAGTTGTTCAAAGTGACGTGCAGTTTTTACAATACTAAATCATATGTTGAGTTTAGAAAGTTACTCAAAATCATAACAGATAATAACTTTGATATAAATAGCGTGCCTGGATCACTTCTATCAATGATACCACTTTGTACGACTCATTATGTACTTGAGAGACAAGTGATTCACCTTTCAAGATTATCGGATGATGCACTGCAGGATTATATAGATAATCCAATGTATAATAATAGAAGTGTTATTCCACGATTCCGCTATATGATATTCAATGCAGATAAATTCCATAAGGATAAGTGGAATCTTTTATGTGATGAACAACCAGAAACGGCTCTAAACTTTTTAACTGCGCCATATTTCGATAGGCGCATGATTGATGATGCTTTTAAAGAGTACCCTGAGGTTATTATTGAGTCATTAACCAAAATTGCAATTGAGCATCCTAAATTGTTTTCACCACACTTTTTCTTTTGGAAGTTTGTTTTCGATTTCTCTGTTAATACTGAATCATTAATAAAAAAATTAATAGAGGAGGTCGGCTATGAGGTTTCTTTTAAAGGTTTATACAACACTAAATTTACCTCAATTTATAAATTATCGTTACCTGAAGATAAATTTATGATCCCATATTTGGCACACTCGCTATCCACTTCAAAGTCTCAAATTGATAATTTGCGTAAATCTCATAGTGATGATTTTACTAATGGGTTTCTCGAAGCCTTTGGCCTCAGCTTTGAGGAGCTATACGATATTGCATGTAATGAAAATGAAATAAAGTTAATTAGGGCTTCAAGTTTAAGTTTGCTATTACATTATCAACTTGATGATAAAGCATCAACAATTGAAAACTTTTTCAATAAAAATTTAGATTTTCTTATAACATCTCTTTACTCTGATGAGGTTAGTTCATTATTAACGAGTTCAGTATATTATTTATTACACGATGTCAGCACATTGAGTTTTCGACTAAAAGAGTTTTTAGGAATTTATTCGTATTTGTCAAAAGACAATCAATTAAGCCGTCTTATGACACATAGTATTTATGCGAGGTGGCGCGAACGCTCTGATTCAGTCGTTAACCAAAGCGGTAAGTTAGATATGTGGTTACAGGCTTAGTAGAAATCTACCGAACTACCATCCATAGATGGTAGTTCGGTAGATTTCTACTAATTAAAATGTACGTTTGAAAAAGTAGACTCCCTGCAGTATGCTTCAGCTGTATGATTGCCCCCGATTTTTCACGCAGCGCGCCGGGCGTTTTCTGCCCGCAACGGAGACTCAGATGAGCCAGACACCGAGCGGAGATCCGAAACAGGAACTTGTGTCAGTTGAATTGATGCCCGGAGGGGATTTCCTGCCGGCACTGTCCCGAGACGCGACACCGCTGGATCCGGCCCGGGCCTATCTGCTTTCCCTGAATTCTCCCCGCAGCCGGCAGACCATGGCGTCGTTCCTGAATATCGTCGCCGGCATGCTCGGCGCCGGTTCCCTGGAGACCTGCAGCTGGGGCAGTCTGCGCCGTCATCATGTGATGGCCATCACCGAGCTGCTGCGCGACACCGGCCGGGCCACGGCCACCGTCAACACCTATCTTTCTGCGCTGAAGGGCGTGGCGAAGGAAGCCTGGATGCTGAAGCTGATGGACGTGGAAAGTTTCCAGCACATCCGCGCGGTGCGTAACCTGCGGGGCAGCCGGCTTCCGCGCGGTCGCGCGCTGCCGCCGGATGAAATCATGAAGTTGTTTGCGGCGTGTGAGTCTGACTCCGGTTATCTCGGTGTCCGGGATGCCGCGCTGCTGGCTGTCATCCTGGGCTGCGGTCTCCGCCGCTCTGAGGCTGTAGGCCTCAGCCTGAGTGACGTTGTCACTCATGAACGGGCACTGAGAGTTCTGGGTAAGGGAAACAAGGAGCGTCTGGCTTACATACCGGCCGGAACCTGGCAGCGGCTACAGACGTGGATCGACCAGGTGCGTGGAGAAGCTGCAGGCCCGCTGTTCACCCGTATCCGCCGTTTCGATTTCCTGACGAATGACCGGCTCACCGATCAGGCGGTCTATCATATCCTGCACGTACGCCAGCTGCAGGCGGGCATTGCGAAGTGTGCACCGCATGATTTGCGGCGTACTTTTGCGACGGCGATGCTGGATAATGGGGAAGATCTCATTACGGTGAAAGATGCGATGGGACATGCCAGTATCACCACCACTCAGCAGTACGACCGCCGTGGCGAGGACCGTCTGCGTAAGGCGCGTGACCGCCTGGACCTGGTATGATTTTGACAAGATATCAAGATGTTATGTTAACAAGATTGCAGGCTACGTAATTTAAAGGAATGGTGACGTAGCTGAACTTCCGGTGAAATATATCTGCAGGTTGTCCTGCTTCCTCTTCTGAACCGGGATGGTTTGGAACCGCAGGGGAACCGGCGCTCTTTTTGCCTTCCTTTATGCTCCCTCCTGAAATGCAGAATGATGGCTTTACTGTATGATCCTGGTTTGCTCAACCTGAGCAAGTATTCGGCTTACACAACCAGTTCTGTCGTGTGTTGCTGAAGACGCAGTAATGTGTTCCTGATACGAATTACTAACATCGAGGTGTGTTAATCGACAGGGAGCAGGTCAGCTCCTGATGAAATGACGCTGCATAACGTTGGGAAAAAATCAAAATGATAAGACGATGAATTACTTTGTTAATTTAGTTTTGAAAGTTTATAAAGCTTCAAACTAACGTTGTTTAATAGAGATTAAAACCACGGAATACAGTAATCGCAATTAATTGCGCTACTTAACTAAACGAAATCTGTTTATTTTGTTTTTTGACTAATTTCAGATTTGGATGATACTATTCTTAGGTTATTTCAGATGCGCAACCTCATGCAAACCATGGCGGACCTGCCAATCCTGCTTATAGAGGTGTATATAAAAACATTAACAAGGTTTTTTAATTTATTGATAATTATAACAATACTGTCTCTCCCTTTGTCTGCATACGCAGAGAAATCTTCACGAGTCGTGTTTGAAGGCTACATAGTGACAGATACGTGTCAGATTGTAGTGATTAATGAAAAGCTAAATATTAGCTGTTTTATTAAAAATAAAAAAATGTCTTCATCAATAGATCATCTTCCCTCAAATGAACGTATCACTTCATTGAGGTTAAGAGAAAAAAGTGATTCAATTCAGTCTATTACTTATACATTCCTGAATAAAGCACGAAACATCAGACTTGCCGAGATTAATTACCTTTAAGCCTTTCTTAAGTTGCTGTGGTTATTAATAAAACTACTTCTCCCGAAATTCATATTTTTATCTATTAATACACGTTTTAAATCTGCAGAGCTAAAAAGATAGTACTCGATATATGAAAAATATATCGACATATAGTCTTCGACTAACTCTATTAAGCTCTGGTTTACTACGATGTTATTTTTACTTATTTTTTGAATGTATCCATCCCTCTCTAATTTATTAATTAATCTCATCAATTGCGTTCTTGAAACACAAATCTCGAATGCAAGTTGATTAATTGTGTTATTAATCTGCATATTATTAACGGCTGATTTCATATACAAATATAGTAAAAGAGATCGGCCGCCGTCCTTATCAATGTAAAAATCAATTTTAGAGTTTATTTGTTTATATGTTACCCCTTTCAATAAAGGAACAGATACGCCATGGAAAAAATCCTGAAGGAAAGAATATGAAACAATGGCGTCCATGTTGAATTTATATTCAGGGTATAGATTTTTCAACGGTGCGATAACCGTAAATATATAGTTCTTAAGGTCTTTTAATCCCTTTTGCGTGATGACCAACTTTATGTTTCTCCTGTCATCTGAATCTCTTTCTGTATCTATACGCCCTGACGCCTTAAGCAGTGAGATGACCGCTATAATACTGTTCTGACTGGATATGGAATTTATCTCACAGTAATTTTTTATATCTTTAATGGTGGACAGCTTTATTGCCGATATGAGAGTAGCCATGCTTGCCGGTCATCTTAAAACAGGGGCGCCGTGTAGGGGAGAGCGTATCGAAAAATACAACCAGCTGATGAGAATTGAGGATGAGTTGGGTTCATCGGCGCAATTTGCATGAAGGTCTGCCTTTATGTCAATAACCCTGCTTACACGTCGGGGTTATTCAGAGGGTATGATGAAAGCTCACGTTTTTATTATTTCTATGCTGACCGGCATTGTCGTCACATATGCGGTGTTACTCCTTGGTTGCGCATTCACCGGTAAAACGCAACCCCCCTATTGGCGTTGTCATTGTGTCACTTATTGTGGGGGCTTCTGCTCATCAACTCTCGAGGAGATTAATGTCACATAAACAGGGCCTCGTCTTATCTTGTATGCAGTCAAAGTATATACATTAACAATGTCAGTGAGATGAGGAAACGTTCTGATATTGTTACGATAAAAAATTATTTTATGAGGGGGCGCTTTGTTCCGTCATTATCGGCGTTTCTGTTGGATGCACTCTCCGCTTGTTGCTGTCCGCACGTTTTAACAGTCTTTTTCCAAATCTACCTCCAGGTACACTGGTAGTGAAGTCTGCTTTCCATAGTGTTCGATTTTTCAGCGCTTCAGGTCAATCAAAAACACGGCAATAGCGGTAAACTGTTAACAATATAAAATCACTAAAACAAGAATTGGCGGATATATATGCGATTGTTAGCTGGCGAAAAATGTCATACTGAAGCGCAAGACCTTAACCTCATAAAATCAAGTAGTTAGATTTAAGTTATAATTTTTAACAACTAAGAGTAGTTGATGAATTTCTCTTTTGTTAATATTCCGTTCAAAGGAAAAGAGATGAGCCGCAATGAAAATAATAAAACTTCAAACAGTAGACAGTACAAACAGCGAAGCAAAACGCTGGCGCGAAAAGACAGGTGAGACTTATTTTGCCATTTCAGCGCAAAAGCAGACAGCAGGTAGAGGGCGATTCGACAGATCATGGCAGACCCCAGAGGGGAACCTTGCTGTCACTATAGTAGTGCCTATTCCCCATAATACCTCTACGTTACCTTCAATCTCACTGGTTACTGGTCTTGCTATCTGTGATGTTCTAGCATTTTTCATTAAAAATGCTGACATAAAGATTAAATGGCCTAATGATATTTTAGTGAATAAGGCTAAAATAAGTGGCACCTTGATAGAAGTTGACAGTAATTCAATCTATGTTGGGATCGGTATTAACCGAAGTGTAAGTCCTGAAGATATTCCTTATGCTACAGCTACCGTACAGCAGTTTTCTGGTCAGGAATCCTCTGAGATGGTGGACGTTCTGGTAACACGCTGGAATGATTATTTTGAAGCCTGGCAGCAATTTGGCTTCGAGAACCTGGTGAGCTCATACATTGCTAGAATGAACCGACTCAACGAACTTGTTGAAATATCCTTTGATCCAGAAAAAACAAATAAAATATCAGGTATATGTAGAGGGGTTGATAACTTCGGGAATCTATTACTTGAAGATGAGAAAGGAATTATTGAAAAATATAATTATGGTGAAATCCAGAATCTTGGTTAAGAATAAATTAATGTAGTGTGCTTTAAGTCAGGCTAAATGATATACGCCTCTATTATAGATATAGAGGTCTATTCAGAAAATTAATGATATTTTGAAAAAATGCGTTACTTTTTCTGAATCCATCAATCGGCATATGCCATTTATGTATATATTTTGATATATATCCTGCCATCGCGTCACAAATAAACGTTGCTTAATCAATCTATATAACGATAACATTCACCATTATCGATTGTGGGTTAATTTATTTTTGAATGAGACAATTCTTAAATGTTCAATGACCTGTTTTATTTGGTCAAAAAAAAACACATTTAATCAAAGCGCGCACCCTAAAAATACAATCAATATCCTTTTTTTTAATACAGCATTTTTTAATATCCAATTTCACTAAAGTTATTGTTTTTGATGCCGATTAGACCCTCAGTGTTTAAGACAGACTGTCACTAACACCATTGTGCAAAAATTAAGCCGTTATCAATTCCATCTCTGAAGATGGATAAAATGCTAATCATGAAGGATATTATGTTTAAAAAATTCAATATCAGCACCCGGCTTACCATGGCTTTTGGGGCAATCATATTAACTATGGCAGTGGTTTGTGCCTCTCTTTATATAAGTTTTGACCGAGTGACAGCAGTAAGCAAGCTTAATGTTCATAGTTATAAGGTGGTTGATGGTTTACGTGCTATTACCGAAAACTTGATAAATATGGAAACAGGTGTCCGGGGATATGCACTCACTGGAAAACCAGAGATGCTTCAACCTTTCACCGAAGGTGATAAATACTTCAATTCTACTTTGAACGAAGTTACGAAACTCACAAATGATAATGAGCGTCAACAAGAAAATTTGTTTAACATATTAAAACTTGAAAATGAATGGAAAGATAATATTGCGATCCCTCTCATCAAATATCGCGAAGATGTTATAAAAGGTCATCTCAGCATAAATGATTTTATTACATATTTTGAGCAGCATACCGGTAAGAGTGATATGGATATAATCCGCAGTGCTGTCAGTCAAACACTGAATGCCGAATATGCTCTTATGGGAGAGCGTCAGGATCTGCTTGCATATGAACGATTTAAAACAAGGCTATTAATAATTATAGGGATGATTGTGGCAATCGTTACTGCATTGTTGGCTGGAGTTGCGCTCTCGCGAAGTATTCTTATACCAATAAAACATGCTGTACATGCCGCCGACACAATCGCTTCTGGTGACCTTACTTCTGTTATCACTGTTACCAGTAGTGATGAAACGGGCAAGCTTCTTTCTGCGTTACACAACATGCAAGTTAACCTCAAAAAGCTCGTTAAAAACATCCACGAAACTGCAGTGTCGGTAGACCAGGCGGCAAGTGAAATTGAGCAGGGAAATGAAGAGTTATCAACCAGAACTGAAGAACAGGCTGCGGCATTACAGCAAACTGCAGCCAGTATGGAGCAACTGACCACAACAGTCCGTAATAATACGGACGTTGCTGGACATACCGCAGCTTCCGCAAGAGTAACGGAAGAACTTGCTCGTGAAGGCGAATCAGCAGTTGTTGAGATGAGTGAAACTATGCACGGTATTTCTGCCAACGCTATAAAAATCAGAGAAATAACCAGTGTTATTGAAGCAATTGCATTCCAGACTAATATACTGGCCCTCAATGCTGCAGTTGAAGCAGCAAGAGCCGGTGAGCATGGTCGTGGTTTTGCGGTCGTTGCGACAGAAGTAAGAAACCTCGCTCAAAGGAGCGCCAGTGCTTCCAAAGAGATTGGAACACTTATTGAAGCTGCCGTAAAAAATGTAGATGAAGGCGTAAATGTAGCGTCAAAAACAGCAGAAACAATTTTACATGCAGCAAGTAACGTTGCTGAACTTGCCCAGACAATGGATGGCCTTGCTATGGCGTCCGTAGAGCAAATGCAGGGAATAATGCAGATAGGAACAGCTGTTACCCAAATGGATAGTGTGACTCAAGGAAATGCAGCTTTGGTTGAGCAATCTTCCGCAGCATCCCAGTCTCTCACTGAGCAATCTCGTGCTTTAAGGCTCATGACAGGACACTTCATTATTTAAATTCTTATAATGCCGGCAGACAGGCGCTTCCTGTCTGCCGGCATTAGGATCCTGTAATGTCTTACATTTTACGAACTGCCAGACGGTAGTAAATCGAAATACAAAGTTTCTGCTGGGCTGAGGCGCAGGTGGAGAGTTAAGCCATAAAAACATGTGATCCAGGGTCTGTGGGCCCGAACTATATGGCAATTAAAAACAATTACTTATCATATGCAATGCACTTTCGCCCAAGCTATCTCTAACTATAAGTTTATGATTTATTTTAGTAATCCTTACCACATGACATCTTTTCGTAGAGAGTCAGGCTCCTATTTAAGTCGGGACATTGCGTTTTTTAAGGCCGAGTCCGCGGCGGCATTTCCTGCCAGACTGCTTTCAAGCGCAGTACTAGACGCCTGCAGAGTACGTCGGGCCTGAAGCGGTTTACGGATGCGGTCTATGGCGCTCATGGTGTCATGGTAGCCCTGTTCAATCCATGAATCGATATGCATCGCCGTAAAGCCCAGCAAATCTTTTGCGCCCCCCAGTGCGCCATCGTTACGACGAAGAGAGCACTGTGGTCGGATTTCCAGCACCGTGGTATCAGGAAATGCCTGTCGATCCCACAGAGAGCCATCGCTTAAATGCGTGACTATCACCATGTTGCAACCGGCTTCTACCAGGGGCGTGACTGGCGTGTTACCCTGCAAACTCACCCACCCGCCCATTCCACCGTCGCTGTAATGGGTACCATTGATTTCACGGGGCTTGAACAGCAACGGAAGTGCGGCCGAGGCTAGTAGCGCCTCTTTTTGCAGTTCCGAGGGTAAGTTTTGCACATGATAAAATTCAGAATCACGCGTTGAGCCTAAGCCCAGTTCGGCGGCAATACAGTTGGCTATATCCTGCAATCCGCCCTCAGTGGGATACAACGATACGAAAAGCGGTAAACCGGTGGCAAGGGCGTTCATGTCCAGATAACGGTCCATCAGGGCAATCAAAGGTTGATCCGAGAGCAATGGCTGATTTTCAAATCCTTTTGTCCCGGTGATCAGCGCCGCACGATTGAGGATCCTGCTGAGCATACTTCCCGTCCTGCTTAGCATCGGGGAGAGCCCCATTCCGATGCCAAACTGTAATAGCAGCGAAATATAGGCTGATTTATTGACCGATAAAACGGTGCCATTACCTAGATGGGTCCAGATTTCTGCCATCCGTTCCGCCGCCTGCGACAGTCCTGAAGACGAGGCGATAATCGCTCCATTGAGCGCGCCAATACTAGCACCGGAGACCATATGGACCTCGGTTCCAGATTCTGCAAGCGCTTTGACGACGCCCACTTCATAGGCTCCAATCGCCCCACCGCCGGAAAGCGCCAGACCCACTTTCATCGTTCGGCTCATGCGGCCTCCAGGCTGAATATTTCATCGACCATGCTGGTAGCAATGCGTTCCGCTGAACAAAAACACGGCATACGCAACGGTAAATTGTCGTATTTCTGGGTCGTAGACCAGATAACCGGATGAGCATCTTCAGTACACCAGTCAGCCATCCAGTTGAGCGTATCAGGCCAGTCATTTTGCTGAATCTGGCCTGCATTCCATGAAAGCCAGCTGTGAGTGTCGTGGCGCGCACTCGCCAGGCTGCCGTGATCGGCAGCGAGTTGGGCTAAGGCTTTGTTTTTGAGTATGTCGATCATCTGGATGGACTGATGCGTATCGCCATGGCGTATCACATCGCCGAAAGCTCCCCAGCGCAACTCCTCAAGGGCGACATAGCAGCGTCCGGCTAAAGGCAGCGCAGAGTATCGACCGGCGCTCCAGCTGGAAAATATCTGGTCAAGATGCAACTGGCCTCGTTGTAGCATGTCGACGCGATGAAGTTGATGCTCGAGGTGGCACAGCTTTTGGCTCACCTGCAGAGACAGCGCGTTCAGTTGCTCCCTCGTGTCGGCAGAATATTGGGCGAGCGTCGCGATATCGCTGACAAGAGATGTCACTCTGTCATTCACCTGCGTCAGAGCGTAGTTGGTGGTGGCCAACGAGGAAGTGACTTCGGTGAGCCACGTCAGTGAGGCCTCAACTCCGTCTGCAAGCGCACCATTAATCGCGTGCTGTCGCGCGGAAGACTGCCCGCTGAGCCCCTCTTTCATTCTCGTGAAGAAACTGCGGTTTTTCTGCATCCGCAGATGATCTTGCGTGATGTCGATACCGTTGGCGAAATCGACAATAAACTTTTCCGGCAAGCACGCAAGGATCTGGCATGCCTCATTGTCGGGAAGTGCTTCCTGAATTGGGTTCATCACAGCATCGGCTCCAGTTCTTCTTTGAGCGCTTTACCGTCACGAATCATCTCCGGCGTGAGTTTTTTCAGCTCGCGCAGGCGCAGAGTCAACTGTTCCTGCTCATGCTGGCTATTTTTATGATCTTCGGTGCTTTGGATAAGCGTATTACGCAGTTGCTCCACTTTGCCCTTAAAGGCCACGAAGAATGACTGAATCTCAGCCAGAATAGGCTGGTTGATGCACGCGTCGATGGTCTCGTTTAACTCAGCAAAATGTTCTTTGGTCTGTTTTTTCACGGCAGTTTTAATCTTGCGAATATCCACCACGCTACGGGTGACGTCGACGCTGTAATCTTCCCAGCCCCAGTCATCAGTATCGAACCACTTACATACCGTCCCCCATGCTCCACTCGAACGGCGACGCTTGGTTTCACTGAAGGTTTTTTCCTCCAGCAGGCTGGTCATGCGGGTTCTGATAGACAAATTGGTCTGCAGTTGGCTCACTTTAGGGAAGTGAATATTGACCGTAAAACCATCGTCTTCGAGTCGAGTGTTGATTTGATGGGCAATCTTTTCAACGGCCTGAAGTGCATTGCCATGGAAGCTTTTTTCAATACCGGCAACGATATTGGTCAGCGTCGGTTTAATTTTTTCTTCGGTCTCTGCCAGCAAGCTGGTGACAGAGTCTTCGATTTGCTGGATGAATTTTTCGGCGTCAGAACGCGCGCTAAACTTCATTTCCGGGTTGTTAGGATCGAAATCACGCTCTCGTGGCTGGACAGTACCGGTCAGCGTCTTAATGATCGTTCCAAAGATCGTGAGGCTCGTTGATTCCTTGGGCTGATCGAGCTCGAGCGCTTCTTTCTCCTGACGTTTCCCATTTTTGAAGTATTCATTCAGGTCATCGCTCAGCGTTTGCTCGGCCAGTTCAAGCAACGCGTCCGTTTCACGCGTGATATCTTTCATGGCCCGTTTCACCTCGGCGTCAACATCTTTCTGACAGGTAGCGATATTATCAATATCGCTAAGCAAACCGTTGATCTGATTTTGTAAGGTCTGAATGCTGGTCAACAGCCCCTGATAACGCACCGAGAGATATTCATTGGCGTTTTCCGCGTTCTGAACCAGTTTGGCTGAGGCAGAATCGACGGCCAACGCTGCCGCTTTAGCATGCGCAGCTTGAATCACTTCAGTAATGAGCTCATCAAACAGTGAACGACGCCAGATTTTATCGGCGTTTCTCCTGACATCATCCGGACTTGCGAGATCCTCTTCTTCCCAGGATAAACCGAAGGCCAGTTGCGCAAAATCTTCCACCCACTCTTCCTGAACAGAAAGTGTTCCGGCCTGGCTGATCACGCTGCGGGCGCGGTTGGCCAGATATGCGTGGCGAGAGGAGCCCGGATAAACGCGGTCGCTATTCAGGACACCATGTTCAAGCATGGCGGGCACGCTTTGTCTTACCGTCTCAGCGTTATCACTGTTACGATCTTGCTGGTCGAATTTATTGACCAGGACAAACAAACGGCCTGCCGCCACATCCGCAATATCATTCAGTTCTGCGCGAACCTGCTGATCGGCTTCGGAGTTTAATTGGGTGTAATCCAGCACCGCCAGAACCGCAGAGGCTTTTTGCAACTGATCGCGCATCATCGCCTGGAGCTGGGGTTGCCCCGCTTCATTTGGCCCTGGTGTGTCCAGCAGGGTCAATGTTCCATTGCTATCATCCATTCCCGTCAGATGGCTAAATTCGACTTCAATCACCGGAAGTTCATGCACCTCTTCATAGGCTTCAAACGGAAATTCGACATTCAGCGCTGTGGCCAGACGTACCAAGTCATTGAGCGATGCGAGGCAGGTGAAAATTTCAGCTTCGCCGGCGTAGTTATTTTTTAACCAGCTATCATCCGTGGCAATCCGCAGTAACTTACTTTTTTCCTGATCCTTATCGAGTTCAATTACGCGCTTTTTGCCTTCGTCAGTTGTTATCTTATTTTTGAGCGCGGTCAGCAACTGATGAATAGGGTCGATATTGTTTAGCAGAAGGTCTGGAATATGTTTGCCCGGCACGTGGCGAATGAGTGTCGGAATTGAGGTCATTGGGCGATTACGATTTGGCAGGATCTCTTTACCCACAATCGCGTTGATGGTGGTTGATTTGCCAGCTTTCATGGTTCCAACGACGGCCAGTACCATTTCTTTACGGGTAATTTTGGTTCGTTCACCCTGTAATTCTTCAATTCTTTTTATGGCTTTGCTTTTATTAAAGAGTTGTTCGTTGTTTTTTTGTTTGCTTTCGAGAAGGACATTCGGCTCATCAACCATTTTTTGCAGCAAATTAATATTAAGCTGCAATAAGCGCTCTGCTTCATTACACAGTAACGTGATATTGTTCTCGTGCATTATTATTCCTTATGAATGCATTTGCTGAGACCACTTGGATTGGCCACTATATAGACTCTATCGCATTGATACTTATAACCGGTAACATACTGTTTTGAGGATATGTTCACCGCTGGATTATCCGTCTTGTACCATTGCTGAATGAAGTGTTCATTAACCTAATCGTACAGTGAGTCGGTGGTGAAAAATGGCATAAATGTGCATAAAAATCAAATCCCTATTGTAATTCTTGTAAGGAGAAGTTGATACCATATGTCAGATAATTGATTACAGCTCACTACAAGACCATTCTCCATCATAGAGAACAGGGTAGCTGTAAGCCCACCCGTTTTAGTCCCACGCACTTTTTGAGATTTCCGGGGTTTAAGCAATCAGTGCACATGTTCATTCGTTAAGAATGTCCGCTCCTGCACAGGGCTGCCAGCAACAATGCTTTAAGACCGTTAAGAGCGGACATTCAAAACTTTATTACTTAGCGCTACCTAAGTCACGGTCACTTTCCAGACCTTTAAGCATCATTGTGGTTTCTTCGATACGAATAAATCGACCTGAATCATCTGTTTCAGCGAACATATAAACCTCCATATCTACATTTTGACCATCGCGCTTAATGCACAATACACGATGCCTGGTAGCATAGAGATTGCCTTCACGAAGTTCGTCGTGCACCTCAATTTTGCCGGAAACTATTATTTCCCGAAGTTTACGTGCATGGCGGGCAAAGCTATCTAAGCTCTCCCACTCGTTATCAGTGCGCTGCCTATAACCGGGACTAAAATGGCGATTAAGTATCTCCTCAAGTGCCATCTCCTGTTGATTGATAATCTCATCCAGTACGTTAGCAATAGAAATCATTTTCATGGTCAGTCCTCATTAAAAGTTATGAGTACTCTACAATCGACTAAATGGCTTCGGTACGGTATAAAAGACAAAAAATACCTCAAATACGCCAATATGACCGACCCATTGATTCCATGCGCCCGGGCTCTTTCTTCAGATGGACCTATTTTGATTGTCGCGGCTCGCCAGTCTGATGCAATCAGGGAAACGCCAAGGCACCATCACTCTCGCGGACAGTTACTCGGCGCTGAACATGGGCTACTTACGATCGATGCCGAAACTTGTCGCTGGGTCGTACCAGCAACGCATGCCGTGTGGATACCGCCAAATGTTCCGCATGGTCTTCGCTCACACGGCCCATATTCAGGATGGAGTGTTTATATATCTGTTGCGGCCTGTGGCGAACTACCTGATAAGCCTGCTGTCCTCTCAGTCACAAATCTACTGCGTGAGGCGATAACGCGGGCAGCCTCATGGAAGAATGCAGAGCTGAATGCGCCTCAAAAACGTTTATCTGGCGTTATCCTCGATGAAATAGAAACTCTTCCTAAGGTTAATCTTGGGCTGCCAATGCCGCAGGATATTCGGCTCCTCAGAGTTGCGCAGGCGCTATCAGATAACCCAGACGACGGTCGTAGACTGGAGGAATGGGCATACTGGGCGGGAGTGTCATCACGCACACTTACACGTCGATTCAGTGCTGAGACCGGTTTTAGCTTTAATGAATGGAGACAGCGCATACGGTTACTCAAGGCTCTTGAACTCCTAGCTACAGGTAAGCAAGTGACGACAGTTGCACTGGAGCTTGGGTATGACAATGTAAGTGCCTTTATTGCGTTGTTTCGCAGGGAGTTTGGCACTACCCCCGCGCGGTTTAAAATTTAAACAAGTAAGCCAAAAGTTAATGTCCGCTGCTGGCACGGAGCGGGAAAGTGCGTGGCGCTGATGGTCCGCTGTGAGCGAACAGCGGTCGTTTGCATATAATAAAAATGGCAATGTTGCTTACATCCTTAGAGCTAACAATGACATGTTGACCATTTTGCAGGATGTCCGATGAATTCACGCAATGCGTCGAGAAATACCGTGACTCTGGCAGGCGGGTGACGTAACGCGCGTAGCGCATATATTCCTGTAGATACATGTGGTTGCGATGACATTTCAGGGAAGAGTTGTACCAGCGTGCCACTGTTAATGTCATCTCCTGCCACCCAGTCCGGCAGGAACGCGATCCCCATCCCTTCAACCGCCGCCTGACGCATTGCTTCGAAATCATCACAACCAAACATGGACAGGCCAGTGTTTTCTCTGGCCGGGTGGCCAATCACGCTCGACCAGCAAAGCAGATCCGCACCGTGAAGTTTATCGATTAATCGATGTAAGGTGATGTCATCCAGCGAGGCGGGAACCCCTGCCTTTTCCAGATAGGCCGGGCTTGTACACAGCACGCGTACTTGCGTTGCTATTTTGCTGGCAATCAAGGTGCTGTCGGCCATATCACCAATACGGATGACAACATCAAGGCGTTCAGCTACGGGGTCTGCCAGACGTTCAGTCAGATCCAAATCGAAGCTCAACTCCGGATACTGGCGGGAGAGTTTTGCCATCACCGGCAGCACATAGCGTTTACCAAATGTGGGATAACACGCCACTCTCAGCACACCGGTTACTTCGCCTTTCATCGACGCCAGTTCCTGCTGCGTATCCTCCAGTGAATCGAGGATCTGTCTCGCGCGAATCAGCAATATTTCCCCGGCATCAGTCAGGGTTAAATGTCGTGTAGATCGCAAAAAAAGCGGGGTGTCGAGGTACGCTTCCAGCGCATCAATCTGCCGTCCTATCGAGGAGGGCGTTCGTCCGCGACGGCGACCTGCACCCGAAAAACTGCTCTCACGGGCGACATCGACAAAGACTCCAAGGAACTCGGCAAATTTCTCTGATTGCATCTGTGCATTTCTTGCATAGCTGTTGTGGGTAGAAGCCATCTTATCAGGGACGTGCGCTGAACTTAAGATCCCCTCAGCCGAATGACATTACACAAATACGCACACACTGAGGATAACGACCATGCAAAATAATCAATACGTTCCCCTTTATCTTTTCATCGACGGTGACTGGATTGAAGCAGGCAATCGCGACACCCTTGCTGTGATTAACCCGGCAACCGAAGTAACCATTGGCCGTTTGCCGCTGGCGAACTCCACCGACCTTGAACGTGCTCTGTCTGTCACCCGCTCTGCCTTTGACGTCTGGCGCCATACCGTGCCTGCAGAACGCGCCCGCATTATGAAGAATGCCGCTGCCCTGATGCGCGAACGTGCTGAACATATCGCCTCGCTAATGACGCAGGAAGAAGGGAAAACTCTGCCTGAAAGCCGCGATGAAGTGCTGCGTGCAGCCGACTATTTTGAATGGTTTGCGGAGGAAGCACGCCGTATTGATGGACGAGTTGTACCGTCAAATCGCCCCGGTGTGCTGCAACTGGTCAAAAGAGAACCCATTGGTCCGGTTGCCGCCTTTACTCCGTGGAATTTCCCTGCCATTACCCCGGCACGCAAATTATCAGCGGCACTGGCCGCAGGTTGTAGCGTGATCCTGAAACCCGGTGAAGAGAGCCCGGCGACGGCGCTGGCGCTGGCGCGTTGCCTGGATGATGCAGGTCTGCCTAAAGGCGTACTGCAAATTGTGTTTGGCGTACCGGATCAGGTTTCCGCCACGCTTATCGCCTCACCGGTTATTCGCAAAGTGGCATTCACCGGTTCTGTACCGGTAGGTCGACTGTTGTCTGAGCGTGCTGCCGTCGGTGTTAAACCGATTACCCTGGAACTCGGCGGTCATGGTCCGGTACTGGTTTTTGCCGATGCCGACATTGAAGCGGCGGCCGTTGGCGGGGCGGCTAACCGTTTCCGGGGCACCGGCCAAATCTGTATCTCTTCAACCCGTTTTCTTATTCAGCGTGGTGTTTACACACAGTTTGTCGAACGCTTCGTAAGTGCGACGGAGCAACTGATTATCGGCGATGGCAGGGCGGACAACACCCAAGTAGGGCCGCTGGCGAATATCCGACAACTGGAAAAAATGGAAGCGCTGATTGCCGATGCTGTCGCACTGGGCGCGAAAGTGCTCACAGGCGGTAAACGACTTAATCGTAAAGGCTTTTTCTTTGAACCTACGGTGCTTGCCGATGTGCCGATGGAGGCACGGATCATGCACGAAGAACCCTTTGGCCCGATTGCCGTGATGCGTCAGTTCGACGCGCTTGAGGATGGGCTGGCAGAAGCAAACCGGCTGCCGTATGCCCTGTCGGCTTACGCTTTTACGCGTGACGCCCGTACCGCGCTGGATGTTGGTGATGGCCTTGAAGCAGGAATGATCGGCATTAATCAGTACCGCATGGTGGCGACGGAGTTGCCTTTCGGCGGCATGAAAGAAAGCGGACATGGTTCGGAGGGCGGTCGGGAAGGTATCGGCCATTACCTGGTGAATAAATTCATCAGCCAAATCTAAAACACACTGGCACTAATTACAGATTGTAAGAGGAACTGACTATGAAACCTGTTGATTTTACTCGCCCGCGTGAAGCTGCACGAGCATTCACCCCTAAACTTTCCGACTTCGTTGAGCAACCGCTGTATTCCGATGTCTGGACAGATCCGGACCTGGCTCCACGCGATCGGAGTCTGATTACCATTGCCTGTCTTATTGCACTGAATCACTCCAATGAGCTACCGGCCCATTTGCGTCGCGGTATTGAAAACGGTCTCACCAAAACAGAAATTTCTGCCCTGATTACGCACATGGCGTTTTATGCAGGCTTTCCGGCAGCGATTACCGCTTCTGGCTACGCCAATGCCACATTCAACGAACAGGCCTGAACGACGGGTTATACATCTTCTTATCTCAGGAAACAGAATCATGAAAGCAATCACCTTTGATCAATTTGGTCCGGCCAATGTACTAAGCATAAGTGAAGTCGCAGACCCGCAGCTGCGCCCCAATGATCTGTTGGTCCGCACACGGGCTGCGGGGGTCAATCGGGCCGATCTCACCCATCGACGCGGCGGGTATGGCCGCCCTGATTTTGGCGACTCGACGATTATGGGACTGGAAATCGCCGGTGAAGTTATTGCCGTCGGAGAGAATGTAAAAAGCTACAACGTGGGTGACCGTGTTATGGGTATCGTCGGGGGCGGGGCTTACGCTGAAATGGCCCGCATTGATTACCGGATGGCTATGCCAGTGCCGGAAGGTATGGACTATATCCATGCGGCGGCCATTACAGAGGTCTTTGTAACCGCGCATGAAGCACTTATCCATCTGGGGAAACTAAAGCCCACGGAAACGGTACTGATCCACGCCGGGGCCGGCGGTGTGGGAGGTGCCGCCGTGCAACTGGCGCATGCAACAGGCGCGACGGTAATCACCACCGCGAATGCTGAAGCACACGATCTCGTTCGCCGCCTGGGTGCTGATCACGCCATTGATTACGTGACAGAAGACTACTCGGAAGTTGTCGCCAGCATCACGAATAACAAGGGGGTTGATCTTATTCTCGATTTTATTGGCGCGCCTTATTTTGAACGAAACGTGAATGCACTCAACTTTGGTGGACGTCTGGTGCAGATTGGCATCATGGGGGGAATTGAAAACGCGAAGATACCACTGGATCGGGTGTTGTATCGCCATCTGCAGATTATCGGTACGGTAATGAAATCGCGTTCGCAAGAAGTGAAACATGAGATGTCCCGACGCTTTAGAGAGTGCTGGTTAACCCGCTTCGGTAAAGATGGGCTGAGCCCGGTGATTGACAGCGTATTTACGCTTGCTGAAGCCAGCAAAGCTCACCAGCGTATGGAAGACGGCCTCAATGTCGGAAAAATTGTGTTGACGATGTAGAGGTCGCAAACAATAAGGTGGCTTTTCCTTCCTTATCGTCACTAACTCCCTTCGCTATACGGCATTGAACAGCCCGCGCAATATGCACTGAGCTGTTCAATGCCAGAGAATGTATGAAATACCGCCAAAAAAATCACTAATGGGGTAAAAGTAATATCAGAGTATTGATGTTACATTGTTTGTCAAAGCTATGTTCAGATGTCCGCTCATGGCACGAAGCAGACGATCTGCTGGAGCCGAAGGTCTGCAATGAGCGGACAGCGGAAGTTCGCAGTTTGATAAAGGTATGACTAAATCGTTGCTTGTTAAATAACAGGGAGCAGGTAAGCGGATATATTAAATTGCTATCTGACCATTTTTCAAAACATTATATCGAATATAACCTTTTCTTGACTTTTTTTGTTGCTTATTATTACGACTGGATCGTGTGGTGAAATAAAAACTATATTTATCATTGTTATAGGTTTTATGGAATCATTATCCGACCTCAGATTACTCGGCTGACCTAATCTATAGATCAGGTTCCCTTTATACTTTATGTTAGCGAGATACTAAGATGATTCTTAGGGACGACCTTTTGACGGTAGAGGGAGCGTGCATTGATTTTTACAATCACAGCCTTTCGCCCCCCAGCCTAATCTGCGAATGATGCTTCCTGAACTTGCGCACCTGTTCTGATACTCGCCACCAGGGCAATCAAATTGCTGATGCTTTCTGCTTGTTCAATGCGTCTCCTGTCGTCAGCATTACTTTGCATATTTGAATGATTTCCTCTTAAGGAGAACTAGTTTCATGGATATAAAAGCGCAGGTGAGTATCGCGCACAAGCTGGGGTTCACATCACACCAGAATGCAGTTCCGTTGTTACGTGAGCTCATCTTGCATAATGAATCTGAAGAGACATTTCAGGATCTGACGCTTCATCTGAGGACCGTGCCAGCCGTTCTCGAAGAAAAAAAATGGAATATCGACCGGCTGCTTCCCGGTACTTCACTTGATATCAGGGATCGTGATATCAAACTTAATGCTGAATGGCTCGCTGAACTGACCGAAAGCGTACTCTGCGAAGTCACCCTAAGTTTGCGGCAGGGTGAGGAAGAACTCTTCGTTACTCATTACCCGCTTGAGGCTCTGGCGAAAAACGAATGGGGTGGCAGCGCAATGATTGAATTGCTCCCTTCATTTATTATTCCTAATGATCCAGCGGTAGATCGTGTACTCAAGGCAACCTCTGATGTCCTTCGCCGCGCAGGCAAGGATGACGCTCTTGATGGTTATGAAAGCAAGTCGAGAACTCGTGTCTGGGAAATTGCCTCAGCTCTCTGGACTGCTGTCTGCAACCTCAATATCAGTTATGCCCTTCCCCCTGCGAGCTTTGAACGCAATGGCCAGAAAATTCGCACACCAGGAGCCATTCTGGAAGGAAAAGTCGCGACCTGTCTGGATACAACCCTATTATTTGCTTCAGCACTGGAACAGATTGGTCTGAACTCACTGCTTATCCTCAGTGAAGGTCATGCGTTTGCTGGCGTCTGGTTACAACCTCAGGAATTTTCGCAGCTAGTGACAGAAGACGTCTCTGCGGTGCGCAAACGTGTCGACCTGAAAGAAATGGTCGTATTTGAGACAACTCTCGCGACCAGAGCTCACCCGCCTTCATTTACTCAGGCATCTGATGAAGCGTTAAAGCACCTTAACGAGGATGTTTTTCACGCCGCCATTGATTCCCGTCGCGCGCGGATGCAGAAAATTCGGCCACTGGCTCTGGGCGTCACTCGCCTTGAAGACCAGCAGGATGCCGGCGAGATTATTTTGCATGGGTTTGAGGAAGCCCCCTCTCTTCCTGATGTTGACATTGATATCGAGACAACTGGCGAAAAAGAAGCTGGGGGCCGGCTAGTACAGTGGCAACGAAAACTTCTGGACTTAACCACCCGCAACCGCCTGTTACACCTACCTGAAAGCGCTAAAGGCATTCGTTTGATCTGTGCGAATCCGGGCCATCTTGAAGATAAACTAGCTGAAGGTAAACGCATTCGCATTGTCCCGCTCCCTGATCTCGAGAGTGGCGGCCGCGATGCCGAACTTTATCAGCAGCTTACAAACGAGAACCTGCGGGAAGAATACGCCCAGGCTGCGCTGGAACGCGGTGAAGTCGTCTCCTCAATGGAAAAATACCGCCTCGAGTCATCCCTGATCGACCTCTATCGAAAATCGAAAAGTGATCTGGAGGAAGGTGGTGCCAACACTCTTTTCCTCGCTGTTGGTTTCCTTAAATGGAAAAAAACCGCGGATGACCCCAAAAGTTACTCTGCTCCACTGATATTGCTGCCGATTCAGCTTGATCGTAGAAGTGCTCTTTCGGGCGTGACCATGCGTTTGCTGGAAGAAGAGCCCCGCTTCAACCTTACACTGCTTGAGCTGCTACATAATGACTTTGCTTTGACAATCAACGGTCTCGATGGCGAGTTGCCCACGGATGAAAGTGGTGTGGATGTGGATGGGATCTGGAATATGGTACGGCGTGCTGTGCGTGACATACCCGGTTTCGAAGTCAGCCGTGATGTTGTGATTGGCACATTTTCTTTTGCCAAATATCTGATGTGGAAAGATCTCATCGACCGTGCACCTCAACTGATGCAAAGTGCGCTGGTAAAGTATCTCATCGAACGCGGCCAAGAGAATGCCGTTCTGGATAAGAGCGGAGAAGTCATCAACGTTGAGGAACTCGATGACAACGTCAATACGCAGGATCTTTTCCTGCCGTTACCTGCAGATTCCTCGCAAATCGCCGCTGTTGTAGCCTCTGCAAAAGGGAGAGATTTTGTTCTGGATGGCCCACCCGGTACCGGTAAGTCGCAAACCATAGCTAATATGATTGCGCATAACCTTGCGCTGGGAAGGCGCGTACTTTTTGTCGCTGAGAAGAAAGCGGCACTGGATGTGGTCTATCGCAGACTTGAGTCCCAGGGACTCGGTGAATTTTGTCTGGAACTGCACTCGAGCAAAACGTCCAAGATGGATTTTCTGAAACAGCTTGAGCGAGCATGGGATGCGCGTGATCTACTGACCACCGCGGAATGGGAGGAAGAAGCGGCCAGGGTGCAGCACCTGCGTGACAAACTCAATGAGGTTGTCCGTTTGCTCCATCTGCGCTGGCCAAATGGCTTAACGCTCCATCAGGCAATGGGCAAGGTTATCAGAGATGCAAGTAGCGCCACGCCGCACTTTAGCTGGCCTGCATCGACTTTGCATTCCTCTGCAGAGATGACGCAGTTCAGAGAGATAGTAAAACGTCTGGAGCTGAACCGTGATGCCTGGAAACATCATGGTGATCATTTTGGCCTCATCACGCAGGCTGACTGGACCAATGGATGGCAGTCCTCTCTCATTGCTGCAGCAAGCTCATTGCCTGCAACCATCGATCGCCTTGAAAACGCCACCGAGGCGTTACTGAAGGCGACGGGAGTTACTCTGGACTCTACCGAGCCGGAGAGACTGTCGCAGTTAACTTCATTTTGTGAATTATTGTCGGAAGCTTACGGCATTGATCTGAGTTTCATGTTCGCACCGGATGCCACAAGCCGTATAGAGTCAGCGAATAAAGCCGTTCACCTCCTGAAAGAGATTGAAGCGACAAAGTCCAATCTGTCAGTTACCTATCCAGGTAACAGCTGGCAGCACGTTAATGTCCCGCAGATCAGAAACGCACTTGACGTCGCCGACAAAAAATTCTGGTTCTTTGCGACCAGTGCCCGCAAGAAAGTCATTGGTGAAGTTATCCGACAACACTCGCTAACGTCAGATCCCGACTTATCCGTTGATCTCTCCATTTCTGAAACTCTGCAGACATTGGTGAAACGTCTGAACGAGCTTAACTCTATTACTTTATCCCTGCCGGGATGGGTTGGACTGGATACCAACGTTGCACAGCTGCAGACCACCCTACAACTCGCCGAATCTATCCGCAATTCGCTTGGTGGTTTTGCTTCTTCCCCACAGCAATTGGCCGAGATCCGCACTGCTGTAAAAAACCTGATTATTGATGCCAATGACCTTCTTGGTTCGCAGGGCGTTATCTCCGCCCTGACCCGGAAACTGCGCACAGCGATTGCTGATTTCAATGATGCACAGGTTAGCTTCTGCAAGCTGATAAAACCAGCGGAGGACAAACCATCGCTCCCGGCACTGCGTGAATGCGCACTCAATATCCTACAACATCAGTCCGCTCTTAAAGCCTGGAGTGATTGGAGCCGTGTGCGTGAGGAAGCGAGTTCACATGGCCTGCAGCCAGTGATCAACGCGCTGGTCCATCTTGACTCAGGAGACATAAGCGCTGCAGAGATTTTTGAAACTGCCTATTGTCGCTGGTTTGCATCGTGGATGATCGATTCAGAGCCGCTGCTGCACAATTTTGTGCCGGCTGAGCATATGAGTGATATTGAGGCTTACCGTACGCAAACCGATCGTCTGGCCAAACTGACAGTACGCTACATCCGTGCCCGTTTATGTGGCGTCATTCCTGCAAAAAATGAGGTCAGTAAGCAGAGTGGTTTTGCCCTCCTTAAACATGAACTACAGAAATCCCGTCGTCATAAACCGGTACGCCAGATGGCAGCCGAAATGGGCGATGCCATGGCCAAACTTGCCCCCTGTATGCTGATGAGTCCGCTTTCAGTCGCCCAGTTCCTGCCCTCAGACCAGGCCTTGTTTGACCTGGTTATTTTCGATGAGGCATCGCAGATTGCTCCGTGGGATGCTATCGGCACCATGGCGCGTGGCAAACAGGTGGTCATCGCCGGTGATCCCCGCCAGATGCCGCCTACTAGCTTCTTTA
Organism: Lelliottia sp. RD5; assembly: GCF_056032945.1. NCBI lineage: Bacteria > Pseudomonadati > Pseudomonadota > Gammaproteobacteria > Enterobacterales > Enterobacteriaceae > Lelliottia > Lelliottia sp. RD5. The sequence goes on from NZ_JBVYHQ010000010.1 coordinate 83,629, forward strand.
ATCGGGCAGCTAATGAAACAGACGATGATACTGAAGAAGATATGGAAAGTATTCTGGATGAATGTCTTGCTGCTGGCCTGTATAACCACAGCCTGAGCTGGCATTACCGGAGCCGTCATGAAAGCCTGATTACCTTCTCCAACCATCGCTACTATGACAGTAACCTGATTACGTTTCCCGCTTCGGAAACAAAACAAAGTGCTGTCCAGTGGTGCAAGGTTGCAGGCGTCTACTCTAAAGGGAAAGGACGTCATAATCAGGCTGAGGCAGAAGCGATCGTTGCTGAAACGGTGAAGCGACTCACTGATAAAGAGTTCGTTGCATCAGGCAGATCGATAGGGATTATCACGCTGAATACCGAACAGCAAAAGCTAGTCAGCGATCTGCTGGACCGAGCCAGACAGCAGCACCCTGAAATTGAGCCCTTCTTCCAGTCTGAAATGGAAGAACCTGTTGTGGTTAAAAACCTCGAAACGGTTCAGGGGGATGAACGCGACTTGATCATACTCTGTATTGGATACGGCCCGACTGAACCGGGCGCAAATACAATGTCGATGAATTTTGGACCACTTAATCGCGAGGGCGGCTGGCGCAGGCTGAATGTTGCCGTCACACGTGCGCGACAGGAAATGATGGTCTTCAGCTCGTTCGATCCTTCTTTCATCGACCTTAATCGGACCAGCGCCCGCGCAGTTGCTGACCTCAAACACTTTATTGAGTTTGCCCAGCGCGGCCCTGTAGCTCTTGCTCAGGCAGTACGTGGGTCTGTAGGCGGTTATGACTCACCGTTTGAAGAGGCAGTGGCAAATGGCCTAAGAAGAAAGGGCTGGCATGTTGTCCCGCAAATTGGCGTATCCCGTTTCCGTATTGATTTGGGGATCGTTCATCCGGATAAGCCAGGTGACTATCTTGTCGGTGTCGAATGTGACGGCGCCACATACCATAGCGCTGCAACAGCACGCGATCGCGATAAAGTCCGTAGCGCCATCCTTCAGGGTCTGGGCTGGAAATTACTGCGTCTCTGGTCAACGGAGTGGTGGGTCGATAAAGAAGGAGCACTCGACAGGCTGGATACAGCAATAAGTATCCTACTGGAGAAATCCAGAGCAGATGAAGCCGCACTGATTGCTGAAGCAGAAAAACAAAAGCAGATTACGCCAGTAATCGCTCCCCTAACCAATGATGTCCGTGACGACATACTGGTTTCTGAAACTACACCTGTCGCTAATGATGAGGAAATATCCGCGTTAGTAACCCCTATCATTTCGCTTCCCGCCGAAGTAAGCGAAGATGATGGTGGCACTGAGCTGAAGTATGCATCTGCAGCTTCTCACAATAACAACATGCCAGCGCATGCCGGTAAATATGTCGTTAACGAACTTCAGGAATGGCACGACAGGACAGATGCAGAACAATTCTATATAGCTGAATATGATGAGACACTTAAAGCCCTCATTGAAGCGGTGGTGACAAGTGAATCACCCGTTCTGGATACAACGCTTGTACAACGCATCGCACGTGTACACGGCTTCACTCGCGCCGGTAGACTGATACGTGAACGCGTAATGGAAATTGTGGATCAACACTATCACCTTGCAGCCGATCACTCAGGTGAAGACTTTGTCTGGTTGTCCGCAGCGCAACGTGCCGACTGGAATGCCTTTCGTTTACCTGCCACGGATAACGACATTCGCCAGGTTGACGCGATCCCAAGTGAGGAATTACGCGCACTGGCGCTTAGTATTGAAGGTGAAAATAAGATACAGGAAATGACCCGCTCGCTTGGCATTAAACGCCTGACCAGTCAGGCCAAAAAAAGGATTGAATCAGTGCTTGATGTTGTTTGACGGTTAACCGTGCGGAAAACCACTTTTAGAGACTAACAGTCTGAAGTACATAGCCTTAAACTGTTTTGAGGTGGATGTATTAGCGTCGATTTCTGACACCTCTTATCGTGGTTTTCTGCATCACCAACACCGACCAGTTCGGCGTAATCGAGGAGGACGCCTGGGAAATGGAAAATATCCTACGCAAGCCCATTTCTTATATAGCATCTCGCCCACGAACTTACGCCGCAGTCGGTAAATGGTGAATGACCGCTACCTCGGACTCCATCTCTATGCACGGGTAGTGCTCACGCATCCCTTCCAGCAGTTCAGCATCCGGCCATTCCGCATTTTTTCCAAGACTGGCCGCAACGTCAAAAAGCGGCATTTTTTCAACGTGCGTGACACACACCATGACAGTGTCAAAGGCATCCTGCGCGTTTACGTAAAGCATAGGGCCCGGCACAATTTCACGTTCCTGATATCGAATGGTATGACGCTTCCTGCCTGCGCGAACGTCCGGTAGCAGACGAGGCACGATTTCAAGATTCTGCAATGACACATTACCTCCAGTGACCTGCTCCCCGTTGATTAATACACCGCGATGTTAGTAATGTCTTCATAAGCCACATGAGGACATCCCCATGAAGAAGCGATTTTCCGACGAACAGATCATCAGTATTCTCCGCGAGGCAGAAGCCGGGGTTTCGGCCCGGGAACTCTGCCGCAAGCATGCCATTTCAGACGCCACCTTCTACACCTGGCGTAAGAAGTTCGGTGGCATGGAAGTCCCCGAAGTGAAGCGGCTCAAGTCACTTGAGGAAGAGAACGCTCGTCTCAAGAAGCTACTCGCTGAAGCCATGCTGGATAAGGAGGCGCTTCAGGTGGCCCTGGGCCGAAAGTTTTGACGACAGACCAGAAGCGGGAAGCCGTGGAAGTCATGTGTGAGACAACGGGTTTGTCGCAACGCCGTGCCTGCAGGCTGACTGGTCTGTCACTTTCAACCTGCCGTTATTCGGCTCAGCGTCCGGCTGCTGACGCACAACTGTCTCTACGCATCACAGAGCTGGCACTTGAACGCCGCCGGTTTGGTTACCGGCGCATCTGGCAGTTATTGCGCCGGGAGGGCCTTCACGTCAACCACAAGCGCGTTTACCGCATCTATCACCTTAACGGTCTGGGTGTAAAACGCAGGCGCCGCCGTAAGGGTCTGGCGACTGAACGGTTTCCGCTTCTTCGCCCGGATGCGCCGAACCTGACATGGTCGATGGATTTTGTCATGGATGCACTTGCCAGCGGCCGCCGGATTAAGTGCCTGACCTGTGTGGATGATTTCACGAAGGAGTGTCTGACGATCACCGCCGCTTTCGGGATTTCAGGTATTCAGGTCGCGCGTATTCTGGACAGCATTGCGCTGTTTCGTGGATATCCTGAGACGATAAGAACCGATCAGGGCCCGGAATTTACCTGCCGCGCGCTGGATCAATGGGCCTTTGAACATAGTGTTGAGTTGCGCTTAATCCAGCCGGGCAAGCCAACTCAGAACGGATTTATTGATAGTTTCAACGGTCGCTTTCGGGATGAATGCCTGAATGAGCACTGGTTCAGCGATGTTCTTCATGCCCGGAAAATCATTAATGACTGGCGGCAGGATTATAACGAGTGTCGACCTCATTCATCGCTGAATTACCAGACGCCATCTGAATTTGCAGCAGGCTGGCGAAACGGGAAGCATGAAGAAAAATCAACCGACATTACTAACTGAAGGTTGTATCTAATACTGGGGGCAGGTCAAAATATTTAGGTCTGTTGGGTAATAATTACGACATATAATAAAAACTTCTCTATTTCAGAATCCAAGAGTATGGGCATACGCAAGGATGCAATTATGAAATCCAAGAGTGCGTTAGTTTTAGAAGAACTCAGATCCAAATTACGTACTGCGTCTGTGGCACAAGTCGGTGGTTTCCGCCCTACAGCAGACCCAATTACATCCTGGTTTTTAAAAGGAGTCGCTCTTCCAGGTGAAGGGTTGCCAGTTTGGAAGGGGCAGCCGATGTTTCCGCTTCTCCAGATTCGCGTAGATGAGCTTCCCGTGATTCCTGAACAACTGAAGGGGATCGCGCTCTTAGTGCTTTATCATAATATGGAAAGCCATCCATTTGATAAACCTCATGGCGAGGGGTGGCTAATACGAGAATACGCCACCCTTGATGGGCTTGAGTTATTGCCTGCAATTAACACTCCATATCGAGCATTTCCGGTTCGGTGGGTGAGTGTCAATGATGATGCTCCGGGATGGGAGGATGCTTGGGATATTATTGACTTGTCTGACGTAAACGATGATGAGGATGCAAGTGATAGATTCTATGATGGTTTTAACCGGTACAGGGGAACCAAGGTTGGAGGATATCCAATGGAGATACAACATGGTGTGGGGATTCAAGATTTTGTCTTTCAAGTGGGGTCAGAAGAAAAAGTAAACTGGATGTGGGCGGACAATGGTATCGGCTACTTTCACAAATCCCCAGAGGGACTTTGGACGTTTTCATGCCAGTTTTACTAGAAACTCAACGTCCTCTCATCGCTCTTAGCAGACATGAGCGTCATCGTGTCCTATGGAGCTTCGGCATCTGCATCTGGATGGCGCTTTAAAATCATTAGCCAGAAACATAAGAATCCAGAGCATGCAAATGGCTCTTATTTAAAGGTTTTCCAGACAACACCCTTGATAAAATCATTGGTTTAAATTCGTAGTGGGTAGGTCTTTAGGCGATACTCAAGCGGGCTGAGGCCGTTGAATTTAAGGCTAATGCGCCGGGTGTTGTAGTAACGAATGTAATCCTCGAGGGCAACCTTCAGTTCGTCAACATCATTGAATTTACGGGTGTAAAAGCATTCCGATTTTAACGTACCGAAAAAGCATTCTGCACAGGCATTGTCCAGACAGTTTCCTTTACGGGACATACTTTGCAAAACCCCAAACTCGCGCAACTGATACTGATACCATCTGTGTCGGTATTGCCAGCCCTGATCAGAATGAAGAACAGGATTGCTGTCAGCGTCCATTCGGGCAAATGCCTTAATCAACATGTCATCAATCATCGGCATGGTTGGTCGTTCGGAAATACTGTAGGAAATCACTTCGTTATTGAAGAGATCTATGATGGGAGAAAAATAGAGTTTCCGGCCGTTTACAGCGAACTCGGTGACGTCTGTTACCCATTTTTCATTAGGTCCGTTAGCCTTAAAGTTTCGTTGAAGGAGATTGTCGACGGTTTCACCACGTTGTCCACGCCATGAACTGTAACGTTTAACTCTGATCGCAGCCTTAAGAGTCATAATATTCATAAGACGTTGAATAACTTTATGATTGACTACACAGGCTTCTCGTTTTAAAGCCATAGTTATCCTGCGATAGCCATAACGCCCGTAGTTATCATCATAAATCTCCCTGATTCTGCATTTTAACTCAGCATATTTTTCAGGGGATTTAAGTGCTTTAAGGTGATAGTAAAAGGTACTGCGGGGAATGTCCGCAATTTGAAGAAGTTCATCAAATGGGTAGTGCTGCCTCAGTTCATCAATAACTTTGACTTTATCCCTCACCGAACCAAGGCTTTCAGCTTTTTTAGATATAAAACTCTCAATTCCAGATACTTGACTTTCTTTTCCAGTTCCTTGATACGCTGGACTTTTGAATGTTCAATTGCAGCCTCAACCGCTTCAGGGGTTTCTATCATATGAAGTTCTCTTCTTTTCCCAACGCGAAGAGATCGGAGGCCGTCATATCCATTCTTATCGAAAACTTTCAACCACTTAGCTATAACACCAGGGCCAGCGATCTTATATTTGATTGCGACCTGATTATAGGACATCTTCCCTTCCAGCACTTCCTTTATGGCGGCTACCCGGATTTCAGGATCTACTGACACGCCTTTATATTTGGGTCTTAGCCCCTCTTCGCCATAGGCATCATAGGCAGCCACCCACATCCTCACCTGTGTTCTGGGGATGTTAAAACGTGCAGATGTTAAACGGTAACCTTCATCAGTAGTGGAATAATGCATAACCACTGCCAGGCGCACTTCGAAAGGATATTTACGTTTTGACATAGGACTCTCCAGTAAGAGAGTCCAACAAAATGGGTGCAGTTCATGTGGTTGGTTAATGAAAATTAACTTCCTACGGGGCTTTCTTCTTTCTGCCTCACAACACGATAACAAACCACCCGAACATCATGAGGCAAAAAGCCTCAAGCGCCATCGCCATTATATCCTGCCCTGCCATGTCTGCCCAGGGATAACACGCTGAAACCTGGATAAATCCCCACCTTTTTCAGTCATCACTTTGCCTGTCCGGTCCCTGCGCCCAGTCCTGAATCTGCTCCTCAAGCGCCTTAATGTGCTCGTCAACGCTTTCTGCCAGACGATCACTTTCTGTCTCGAGCCAGCCGCTCATGCCGTCCCACTCGCAGGACATCTCTTTCAGCCTGGCGGAGAGGGTTCGCAGTTTATTCCGCTGGCTGCGGGCGACCTTCAGTTCCGTTTTGTACGGGTTATTTCTCATGCCTGCCTCCCCTGTAAGGTCAGCTTGTTCGGCACCTGCCAGCGTTCCGCCTGGCGAACAGGCTCGGGCGTTTCCCGGACGATAAACGGGATTTCATACATCACGGCATACAGCGGCTCGTCACTCAGGCGCAGCCACTCCAGTTCCTTCAGCGACGCGAACCGCGTCTGCCAGCGCCAGAACATTCCCGCCAGCGCTGGCGCGTCAAACTCGTCGCTCCACCGGGTATACCAGGTGCAGACCGTTTCCGGTGACTGAAAATTGAGGTCGGTTTCCGCCTGTGCAAGCAGGTTCTGGCGCAACTTCCAGCGTTGTTCAACCTCGCGGGATTCGCGGCGCATCTGTCGCGTGGTCCGAATGTTTGACCTGTGCAGCCGTCTGTCCGTGCGGGTGTGCATAATTTCGGGGAACAGTTCGGCCTGTACGTCCAGCGTGAGCGGCAGCGGGCAGGCTTCACCGCCCGTCGCGATCATGACATCGAGCGCCGCCTCCACCTGCTTCAGGTTTGAATGCCGGTTTTTCGGCACCCAGTTCAGGCCGGGGATCTGACGAGCCACCGTGGCATTGAGGCGACCGCTGCCCGTGAGCACGCGCAGGAAGGTGCGCACGTAGGGCATGGCGGGCAGTCGTGCGCCACGTTCGCGGGAGGACTCGACCAGACTGATAGCCTGAATCGCGGCCTGACGGGCAGGCTTCAGGGAAACGAGGGCGTGTGAGGACGGGATCATGCTGTCACCTCCCCGCTCATCAGTTTCGCCACGGTACGGGCGGTGCAGTTAAAGCGGCGCATACCGGCCATCTGCGCGATCAACTGGCTGACCTGTTCAGGCTGGAGCGTGTCATTCTGGTAAAGCGTACGCACCACCTCGCCACCGGATGAGAGCAGGACCAGAAGCCAGTACGGCGACAGCTCGCCAGGACTGCACACGCAAAGATGCCAGTCATCACAGCCGTCCGCACTGAACCGGCACTGTACGGGGAAAAAGTCACCGAACTCGCTGCGGTACTCGGCGCAGACTCGCCAGCCCTCGGGGGTTGTCAGCAGGCCGGTCACGGCATCGCTGAGGGCGCGACGTGCATCCTCGCCCTGCTGGCGAATGAACTCCATATCGGAGGCGGTCAGGGTATTGATTCGGGTCAGGTCATATTTCATCGTCATGTCTGTACCCGCCGCCCGAAGGCGGCGGCCTCCGGTTTACGCAGCGTGGTCAGTGGTGTCAGCGACGGTTTCAGTGCTCTCTTCAGCCTGAGCGGCTGGCGCAGGGCGCACCATCCAGTCAGGGAGCCAGCCCACGGCATTGAGATCCTGTTCGGCGGCTTTCGCCGCATCCCGACGTTTAAGTTTCACGACCTCCCCCGCCTTGTCGGTCAGTCCGGCCTGTTCATATGCCTGACCAATCTGGGCAATTTTGAGTTTGCCAAAGTAGCTCTCTGCATCCGGCTGCCACCACTTGCGCAGGTCAAAATCGAGTGCTGCTTCCAGCCCGTCCAGTGAACTGACCTTAGTGTGGTTATACAGACGCTCCTGAATACCATCGATACCGTGCGCCGCGCAGAATCCCAGCAGGGTGTTAACCTGCTCGGCAGACCATGACAGCAGCCAGGTAAACCCGAGATGCCAGTGTTCAGGCAGCGTCGTCTGAAGCGTCGCTTTCTGCGCGTTCAGCGCCGTCAGGGCTTTCCCTTCCTCACCGGACGGAGCCAGCGAGGCGAGGTGATACTGATTTGAGGACACCGAGGCTTTCAGGGGTTCACTGCGCTGACCATGGCAGCGATCAAACAGCCCGAGACACAGCGTCCACGTCAGGAGTGCGACCGACACATCGGGACGTCCTGCCAGTTCGGCCTGAACCGCCAGTGTGCGCTCGGCTGACATGGCTTTGACCAGCGTGGCGGGATACGCATCGGCAGGAATGTCCGGCGTGGTGTACGTCACCACGTTATCGCGGCGCGCCTGAAGGGCTTTTTCTTCCTCCTGACGCTCCTCGTCCGTCACTTTGTGAATCCCCGCCTGAACCTGAAAATCACTGCCATCCCATGACACCCAGACGCCGTGTGCGGCACGGAATTCCGGTGTGGCTTCGCGGTAGGTCGCCTCGCAAACAATATCGTCAATTTCCTGCTGGAAAGCGTATTCGTCATCGTGGCTGTCGGTGGCTTCCATTTTTTCTTCAAGCTCACTGATGCGCTGTTGCTCATCGTCTGTCAGGACGGGTGCTGGCATGGCAAAGCGGTACTGTTCACGCTCTGTCACGCTGTTGCCCAGCTCGTTCATGTGAAACTCTGACCAGCCCCAGCCCTGCTCCTGCTGAATACGCGCCGCCAGTACCGTCAGCTTGCCACCCAGCAGGGATTTCACCAGCGGGGCATCGGCATAGGTGCTGTCCCTGTCACTGAACAGATCGGCGGTGAGCGTCCCGCCAGCGGCGGTATAGGCTTCCTCGCCCACATATTCGAACATCGGGTGACTGACCGCCATCTTGTCGTCCGTCACCAGTCTGCGCAGGGTCTGCACGGCAGGATCTCGCCACTGTTCCACGGCCTGTTTCCAGACCTGCTCCTGACGCTCATGGGTGTCAGCAAGGGTCAGTGCTTCGCACTGCTCGAGGGAGATTTCATCCCGTGCCAGCGTATCCAGCAGGGAGGGGGCAAGGTTTGCCAGCTTCAGGCAGCGCTGAACGTGGCGCGGGGCATAGCCCAGCAGGGCGCTGATCTGCGAGACGGTTTTGCCCTCCTGCTCCAGCGTTCTGAAACCGACAATCTGCTCGGCAGGATGCATGTTTTTACGCTGACCGTTTTCGGTCATGGAGGCCACCACGGCAAGCTCCAGCGGGATCACCTTCACAGGGATAAACGGCGTGTCCGCGTCCGTGATGCCTTTTTTGACCAGAATGCCCGTTGCCCTGCGGCGACCTTCCCCGCCGACCACACCGACTGAGCCGTCAGGCAGTTCCACGCCGATCAGGTTCTGGAGGATACCCACGGCCTCGATACTGTCAGCCAGTTCTTCCACTTCCTTGTCCGTGTGGGGGCGTCGGCGCACGTTCAGATCCGTGCTGGACAAGCGTGAATACGGCATCAGTTGTACGGGGGTCGCTATCAGCACCTGTAACAGCGTCGGGTTTGTAGCCTGTGCGGCGTCAGGCGCAACTTTTTTGCTGCGGGTGGATTTTACGGATTTGTTTGCCGTAGAATGGGTGGTGACCATGATTTTTACCTCTTAGTTTAAGTGATGGTTCGCCGTGGCCGGAGGGCTATCCGGTCACGGCACTCGGTTAATCGGTGATACGTTTCGGGTGTGCGACCAGCGCACCAAAGGACGGACAGGCATCGAGCACCTTCATCATCGCGCGGGCACTTTCCAGCATCGCGGTATCCGACGCAGTGGCGCGGTTTTCACAGACCGCGATCGTTGCCAGCACCCCAGCCTTAATGTCAGAAAAGCGTTCGTGCGTTCGGGTGCTGAACAGGACGCGCTTATCCCCCTCCATCACCTGCCAGTTCGTGCAGTCGTTGAAGCGTGTGTCCACGTTGTCGAATTCCACCACATGCGTGTCGGTGGCCTGAATGCGTAGCAGTGCGACCATGTCACGGCTTTCGCCTACCTTTTTAGGTGATGCTGTGGCTTTCAGAACCTGCATTTTTGTCTCCTTCTGTATTACGTGACTGATGGGTTTTCTGAGTCCCTGAAAAAAACCCGTCATCAGGGATTTGAACAGGTCAATTCTTGTGAACACCTCGCCGTAATGTGTATGCGCTTCTTCAGCCATAGCGGCAGTAAGCTGCGCCTCGTCAGTTGCCACAGATAGCTGGCCTTTAATCCGGCTGACCACACGCGCAACGGACAGGAGATTTTGCCCTTCCCCTATCTTCCTGGAAGATTCGTGAGCGGCGGTTCTGACGTTGACGTTTCGTGTGTGCATCCTGGTTTTCTCCTGTGGTGATGGGTGTCCATCTCCCTGGTGAGTTCTTTCGCGGCAAAGGGCAAAGGAGCGACGGCGAAGGGAGGAAGGAAAGGGGCGCAGACAACAGTTTTTGCGGTCTTTCGCAAAAAGTTTTGGCGGCGTGTATTTCACCCCTTGGATGACGACCCGACGGTGCTACGACAAGCCCTCCGCGTAAGGACACACGGGGGATGGCCTCACCGCATGAACAGGATGCACACACCCGACACGGCGGAACGGCGTGGCGGCCTTAAAGCGACGGCCTCTCCGTCGCGGTCAGGGCGGCGTGACCGGCACGGTCGCAGCAAGCCAGGGGTTGACCTCCGCCATCAGACCCTAGCGTAGCCCGAACCCCGAAGGGATTCGGCGGAGACTGGCCGGTGCGAAGCAGCTGCCTGGCGGAGTGGGGCTCGACGACTGAACCGCAACGCGGGTCAGGAGCCGAAGGGGGCCATAGCCCTGCCCGTTTTTCGGGTTCCGGCCATCAAAAAAAGGCGGCAGACGAAAAAGACAACCCACTGGATTCAGATATTTTCAGAGATTTTTGTGATCGGGTTTCAGAGCCCACGCCCACGCCCACGCCCACGCCCACGCCCACGCCCACGCCCACGCCCACGCCCACGCCCACGCCCACGCAGAAGGCTGTTCCGGTTCATTCTTCTTTGCCAGCATTTTTTTGCCCTACATATCCGGCTCCTTCTTCAGGGGCAGACGGGGGAAGCGCCGCAGGCGCTTTCTCTGTCGCCCGTCAGCCCGCAGGGATGACAGGGTTTTCGCGCGCGATCAGGCGGCACCGTAGCATCGCCCTGACCTGTTATGGCTGGTCCCCCTCGCCGCCCTGAAGAATGAAGTGCCCGCACAAATACACGGCACACTGTCGGGTGGCGGATTCACAGATTTCCTCCATCACTTTCGCTGTGGTGACGGGGCTGAGGCCGAGTTCCTGTCGCCTCTGATTTATCAGGGTTTTGTACTGGCGCAGGATGTTTCGGGTTTCGGCTGATAGCTGCATTTTATTCTCCTTTTTTTCCCTTGCCGGAGGCATTGCCTCCGGCATCCTGTCACGCACTGAGCGTGCGACGCAGACCCTGCATGACATCGTTTGTTTCCTTCAGAGCGTCATTTTCACCCTGCAAAGTGAGCCGCTCCATCTCTTTCCCTGCAAGCTGCATTACCACCGCCAGTGACGTGGCGGGGATCGTTACGGTGCGGAGCGCACGCTTTTCATCGAGAAAGTCCTCCACGATGCCGCGTATCGGCCCAAAATCACCGCCACATTCGAGTTGCGCATTCAGTCTTTCCAGTACCAGTCCCACGTCTTCGTCGCTGAGATCCCAGTCAAGGCAGATGCTGCGGATATCTGCCCCATACCAGCACGCAAACACGCATTTCTCGCCGTCAAGGTCGGAACATTTGAACATTTCAAGGGCGATCTCTCTCGGTGTACACATCATATTTTTTTCTCCTTTTGTCGGGCGGCATTGCCGCCCGTGGCCAGTCAGTCAAGGGCACGCCAGATGGCGGCGCTTTCAGGGTGAGCGTCGATAAAATCCATCAGTTGCTCATGACGGCGGCAAAAGTGACGGCACAGTTCCTCCTGGTCATGATTGCTGTGAAACCAGCTCCGGTGATTCAGTACCAGCGCGGTAAGGATGATCCCTGCCACTTCCCCGCTGACCGTCTGCTCAAACCAGTTTGCGGTATTACACAACAGGAGTTCCGGCAGATCCGGTGCCATAAACCCGCCGCCGTCCGGCAGGCGGTAAAAGTGCCAGAATCCGCCCTGATACTCGGGGCAATAACGGTGTGCGTAGGCATACACAGAGGCTTCGGACGTCATAAAATCACCGCCAAAGAGATCGGGCAAAAAGGTCAGGCGCTGCGCGCCCTCAAGACGAACGGCATCACAACAGGTCAGGGTCGGGTTCATATATCCTCCACGGTTAACATATTCTCGGGTCCGGCATCGCCGTGACGACACGACAGACCGGCGAAAAGCGGAGGACGAAGGGGCGACACCGGAAGCCGCAGCGCAGACAGAAACGGGCTGAATGCACCGTTTATGGCGAGAACGGGTGAGGATGGCGGCGACAGCGAACCCTTTTGGCCGATGCGGCCGGGCTACAGTGAAGTCACGGCGTATGCCGTCACCGCACCCTGCCGCCAGGGAGGTTCCCCCGTCCCGACGCGGCCCGGAGGGGGGCGGCGGATAAAGGCGGAAGGAACTGACTTCCTTTTTCGCATTGTCTGGCCCCGGTCAGGATACGGGGGCCAGGCCCCCGGAATGCCTTACGCGGCCAGTTGCGCCTGGAGGGCATGGACTTCCCTGAGCGCCTCTTTCAGGCTTTCTGGCGCCTGCCGTCCGGCCTCCCACGCATGGCCGACACGGTTTTCCAGTTCACCTTCGTGGCGTTTCAGTACCCTGGACAAAAGTGCGGCCGTCACGCTGACCTGCCTGTTTTCTTCTTCCCGACGTTGTATCAGCAGCTCGCAAAATCGGGCATTCGTTACCCCTGCACGGCGGTACTCCGCCATTGGGAGATCACCGATTGCTTTCATCAGGGACCAGACTTCTTTTTCGTCGGGATGCAGTCCGCTCTCCCGGCACGCCGCCGCCACGCCCTCTTCCGTCCAGACCAGCAGGATCAGGGGTTCATCAAAGGTGAACATGTTTTCAAGCTGCACACACAGTTCTTCACGGGTTCCAAACATCAGTTTTTTCTCTCTTGTCAGGTTACAGGCCGGGCTGACGCCCGGCGGGGTCAGTCAGTTCTGAAAGGTTTCATCCAGTACCAGGGCTTCCCGGTACGCTTCCAGTAACAGGGTGTTGATGCGCCGCAGGGTCTGCGCGGCCATGCGTTCGGCAAGCGTCGCGGCGTCGTGTCGGTGCTGAGATTCCAGACGGTTAAGCAGCATCCTGACATCGCACATGGCATTACTGAGCGCGGCAACGTCCGCGCGCAGCGCTTCCAGTCCCGGATAATTCATGCCGCCTCCGGATAATCGGGGTAAAACATGCCGTCATTGGCCGCCGGCATCCTTCTCGCCCGTTCAACCTGCGCCAGACGACGCACGCCGGCCGCGTGATACTGCTCCAGCATCTCAATCCCGATATACCGGCGACTGACTTCGGCCGCCGCCACACAGGTGGAGCCGGAGCCGGCAAACGGGTCAAGAACAATCGCGCCCGGTCGGGTCAGGGATTCAATCAGGGGGCGCAGGCTCTGCACCGGCTTTTCGGTCGGGTGGTGGTGATTGCCTGTGTATTTCCAGGGGATCACGTCCGGGATGGGACGGTCCGGCGTCTGCGGACGGCCTTTGGCCAGCAGATAGGCGTTCTCATGCGTGTAGCCCACAAAAGTGGATTTCGAGGCGTAAGTTTTGGCAAACACGACATGCCCGACAATCCGGAACCCCGCCGCTTTCCAGGCACTGATAAACAGATCCGCGCGATTCCAGGCGTAGAAACTCACCATCAGACTGTCGTTTTTCAGCACGCGGTACATTTCATGGCAGGCAGGCTGGAGCCATTCCGCCGAGTTATCCCCGGCCAGCGTCCGGCCGGAACGGTCCTTATAGCCAACCAGATACGGCGGATCGGTGAGAATAAAATCGACGGCACGCGCCGGAAAACGGGACATAACCTGCACGCAGTCACCCAGGATAAAACGGGACATAGACACACTCCTCTCTGATATGCGGCACCCTGTTGCGCCGTGCCGCCACAAAAACCCGGCGAAAAGAGGAGGACGCAGGGGCGACGCCGCAAGCCGCAGCGCAAACCCTTTACGGGCTGAATGCACCGTGAAGGGTGCGAACGGGTGAGGACGGAGACGGAGTGAACCCTTGTGACCGGAGCGGCCGGGTTAGCGTGAAGGCACGGCGCTGACGCCCGCCGCCGGCTGGCGGCAGAAAGGCGGAGGGAACCGACATCCTTTGTTACCCGTTCTGGTAGCTGAAGCAGTCACCCGGGTGTGGCAATATGGCGGTGATAACGGGTTGCGCCTTTATCTGACAGATGTACTTTTGAATGAACTGCTTTACCTGAGACATCGCCCCGATCGCAGCGAGCCTCCCCGGGGCGGAACCTCAACAGGTGTTAAGGTAAATCAATGTGCAGATCTCAGGTGTTAATTTCGGGTGTGTTGTACAGAGTATTCAATCGATCAGGGGTGTAAATGGACATAGCAGAAGCAATGAGGGAAGCATCAACAGAATATAGCCTCCAGTTAACCACTGATGATACGGCTGAAATGCAGACGTATCTCTCAACGGTACTTACCCGCCATGCTGAGGGAGCGTTATTACATGAGGCGGCCGTCGGTGAACTAATGATGCTGTGCATGCTGATTAACACGGGAGATAAACAGGGCCTGAATCGCAGGATTCGCGAGTTTATTCAGCAGGAAAATGGCGGGAACTGGCCCAGTACGACGGGCAATCCTTCCGGTTCAGGAAGAGGAAATGCGCCAGAAAAGGCTTAACGATTAAGATGTCACGACTTTTTTAAACCCCGCCAGTGCGGGGTTTTTAGTCTCAGTCGCAAGACGGATGTCAGAGTTAATCGACCAGGTTTACTCACCGATGCTACCCCGCAACAGGTACCTGGTACTGTACACGAAAACACCGTCCCGATGGGGCCGGGTTATAAACATCATCCACTACCTGCAGGGCATTCCGGTCATTTCTGCCCTTTTCACTGCCTGTCAGTACAAGCCTTGAAAATATTCAGGAATATATTCTTCGGAGAGTATTCCTTAAAGCATAATTGTGATTTACATCACAATTAAACACTCTATAATCGCCGAAAAATTACGCTACACGATTCGACGGCAGGGCTGAGATGTCACCCAGCCGTTTTTTTTTGCACCGTGAGCGGCCTGCATGTCAGGCAGATTTTTTACTGTCAAAGGCCAGGATAACGCCGAGGCAGAGCAGCACAGCGTAACAGAGCTGCAGCGCGATCGTCATCGGGAGCGAGATATCGTCAACCAGAAGTAATGGCACGACAGTGGCCACACCCAGCAACATCATCCCTCTGCCCGTCTTTTTTACCCGTTCAGGCCACTGGGCTTCAGGGACGTTCCGGGCGCGCAGAATATGGTGAATGTACTGCTCGGCCGTTCGCTTAATGACTGACATATTTCACTCTCCGAATGCCCTTCGCATATTTTTCTTTATCCCGGCGGTTTGCGTATCCGTTGACGGAGTGACTGACGATACCGGTTTCTCCGGGATGACCGCCGCAGTGCCGGCGCCCGTCATCCCGGAGCCAGCCATCTGCTGAACCAGAACCTGCAGCTCACTGACCGAGGCGGGCGGAACCGGCATGCTGGCCAGCAGACGCGGCAGTTCAGGTGCCATCGTATGTAGCGCCAGACCGGTGATAATCAGGTTTCTCAGCAGTTCACCGCGCAGACGGGATGAAACACCCGACAGCAGGCTTTCGACACGTTCACTGCTCCGGTCATCCTGAAGCGCCAGGGTGTAACGCCGGCGCCGGGATTCAGCCTCCGGCGACATCGCCCGTGCCGTCACGCCGGCGTCAGGCTCATCCGCCAACCCGGACAATGACGACCATCTTCCGGCTACCAGCGCCATTAAGGCGTAAAGCCGGCGGGCGCTCAGCTGACCGTCAAAGAATACCGGGATGAGTGCCGGTAAACGGGTGTCGGTCTGGTACACCACCGCGCCGGCGGTGGTGACGGTTCGGATAAAATCACCGCGCAGGGGCTGCGAGATGGTGTTGATCGTCGCCATTGCCGCGATATCGGTGTAATCGTCGCTGTGAAGATAGAAAGAATACTGGCCGTCCGGCACGTTTAATCCTCTTTATTGTACAGGGCAATCTCTCTGGCCAGTGCCAGCTGCGGATCGCCAATAACCTCTATACGGTCAGGAGCCAGAGGCCACACCTGACGGATAGCCTCTTCAATGAGAGATGCCCCTCCCCCGACCAGGAATACCCGGTTAACATTCCTGAAGGCCGTCAGCTCACTGGTGACACGCGCTCCCAGGGAGGTAATCGCCTCTGCAATCTTATTCCGGACATCATCAATTTTACCGGCATCGTTGATCACACGCTGCAGATAATCACGGTCATTCCGGTTACGGATGACCGTGTCAGCAATCATGGCACTGGTTTCACTGTCGGCAGCACGCAGTGCGCCTGCTGCTGCACGTGTCACCTGTGACACCCCGACTGAGGGATTGCCGTGTACGGCACTGATATCATCGAACTGGCCAACAATCACACCCGCATCGAGCGTGGTTCCACCGAGATCGATAATCAGGGTGGTTTCACCCGGTCCGGGCCGGAGTTCAGCAAGCCGGGTGAACGCCGCCGGCAGTGATTCCGGCATGACCTTCACGTCCGCCACGGTGAATGCCGTGCCCTTATTGATAGTCAGCCCGCGCATGAGGTTTTCCCGTTTGCGGCGGATGTTCTCCTCATTACGCTGACAGTCCCCGTCGTAATACTCACTCAGGGGCAGCGTGACTGTCAGGCTCACCGGCTGCGGCTCAAGTCCGCTGCTCAGCAGGGCATGATGCACGGCCAGCAGGTTGAGATCGCCGTACTGATAATCCACGTTTGTGGTCGGGATGGCATCGCGGCTGACACTGTCCCAGGTATATTTCAGCGTCCCGACCTGATAGTTGAACGTCGCCGTACTGAATTCCGCCACCTTCCAGCCATGCCGGAAAGAGTTTGCCGAGACCCGGGTCCGCAGCGCGTCACCCTCAAACCATGCCAGCTTAACATTAGTCGAACCATCATCGCAGTAAATATTCATCATTATGCTCCATCAATTAAACTCAATTTGATACATATCATAAGAGCAAAACGAGAATATAAAAGCCTTATTTCTCATAATGAGCAACTAAAAAGCATCACATTGATATTTTCTATCCTATTGAGCAACTTACAACGCGCACTACGAGCACCTCCCTGGCGCTCTGGCTTATCGACGAAGTGTCAAATATACTGTGTTTATAACCAGTATATTTAGCATCAGGAGGAAACATGAAATTGCAGCTTCTCAGTCCGGGAAAAGACATCCCGCCGCAGACCCATCCGTTGTTTTCAGACCTGGCCAGCTGTGGTTTTCCCAGCCCGGCCCAGGATTACGTCACCGCCGATCTGGATTTGCATGAGTACTGTATCCGCCATCCGAGCGCCACCTACTATCTGCGTGCAAGCGGAGACAGCATGTCAGACGGCAGTCTGTACAACGGCGATTTGCTGGTCGTGGACAGTGCTGAGAAGCCGCAGCATGGCGATATTGTGGTAGCCAGTCTGCAGGGTGAGTTTACCGTCAAACGTCTGTTGCTGAGGCCACAGCTGGTCCTGCAGCCCATGAACGCCGCCTGGTCCCCGATTTATCCGGACCCCGACGAACTGGATATCTTCGGCGTTGTGACCCACATCATTCACCGTCCACGGGAGATGTACTGATGTTCGCCCTGGCCGATGTGAACAGCTTTTACGCCAGCTGTGAGCGGGTTTTTCGCCCGGATCTGAAGGGAAAACCGGTGGTGGTGCTCAGCAATAATGATGGCTGTGTGATCGCAAGAAGCGCGGAGTCAAAACCCTGGATAAAAATGGGCACCCCGTGGTTCCAGATGAAGAACAACGCTTACCCGGAAAAAATACACGTTTTTTCAAGTAACTATGAGCTTTACGCTTCAATGTCAGCACGGGTGATGAGCTGTCTGGAAGAACTTGCTCCGAGGGTGGAGCAGTACAGTATTGACGAGATGTTCCTCGACCTGACTGGTGTGGAACACTGCATGGATCTGGAAGACTTCGGTCGGCAGCTGCGCCAGCACGTCTATGACTGTACGCGCCTGACCATTGGCGTGGGAGCAGGTCCCAGTAAAACTTTAGCAAAATCAGCACAATGGGCCTCAAAGGAATGGAAACAGTTCCGTGGTGTTCTCGCACTGACACCCGGTAATCCTGCCCGCACACGTAAACTGCTTTCACTGCAGCCGGTGGAGGAGATTTGGGGGGTGGGAAACCGTATTGCTAAAAAACTGCATGTCCTGGGGATCAAAACGGCGCTCGACCTGGCCCTGACAAACCCGACGTTTGTGCGCAAAAACTTTTCCGTTGTTCTGGAACGTACCGTTCGTGAACTGAATGGAGAAAGTTGTATTGCGCTTGAGGAAGTACCTCCCACCAAACAGCAGATCGTCTGCAGCAGAAGTTTTGGCGAAAAAATTACGGATTATGACTCGCTTCGTCAGGCGGTCTGCCAGTACGCAGAAAGGGCCGCAGAGAAGCTGCGGGGAGAACGACAATATTGCCGGCATATCTCAGTCTTCGTGAAAACATCGCCTTTCGCCGTCAGGGAGCCCTACTACGGCAACGTGGCCACCGAAAAACTGCTCACTCCAACTCAGGACACCCGGGACATCGTGGCGGCCGCCACCACAGCACTGGAGCGCGTCTGGAAAGACGGGCACCGGTTTGCCAAAGCGGGCGTCATGCTGAATGACTTCACCGGTTCAGGTGTGACTCAGCTGCAGCTGTTCGACGAACGTCCTCCGCGTCCTCACAGTGCAGAACTGATGAAAGTTATCGATGGGATAAATCAGTCAGCTCTGGGACAGGTCTGGTTCGCTGGGCGAGGAATTGCGCCATTATGGCAGATGAAAAGGGACATGCTGTCTCCTGCTTACACAACCCGCTGGAAAGACATTCCGTTAGCCATGATCAGTTAATGTCGAAGAATATATCGCAATGGCACTGGATCGGTTGTTCTTACAGATGGGCTGCTGTTAGACCCGTGCCTATTTAAAATGTCAGTACTTTAACTGCCTGTTTAACTTCACGCATCATGAAGGTAAAACCTCATATCTTTTGGTCAACCGTATTGCATTCTGCCTAGCATCCAGTCATTTAGCCGCCCTAAAGATATGCCTCAGCAAAATGCTGTTAAAAGTTATTTTTGGGGGGGGCGGGCCAGTCAGGAGGATCAGTAAGCAGTATCCCTTCCTGACGCATCAAGTTATGCGTTTCAGCCTTTCGCTCAATGTAATCAACTGAGTCATAACCCATCGTTTCAATAATCAACGTTGTAACAGTTTGCTTGCTGATAGGTGCGACGTTCAAAATAAAATCGGGGTGAATAACTTCCTCAGATCCATCCTTGAACGTTCTCATCGTAAATAGTGGCTTGCTGAGACTAAGTGATTCAGGATGATTTGTTTGATGAGATGCAAACTCGCATGCACTGATGATTGTTTTAAGAGTAGATTTCTCTAGATTGCTGTCTACCGGGACTGGATTATCCAGCGTAAAAGCTGCATGTGCATATGCGTCGTGGCAATACACCATACCTTTTCCATCTCGTCGGTATTCTAGAATAGTCCAGTAAGGCCCCCTACTTCCGGCGTTAAGATAGTGCTCACCATTTATGGTTACTCGCGTCTCGGGACTGTGTGTGAACGTTTTCCCCCTGACACTAAAGGTCACGCTTTCTCTTGATACCTCTGCCGCAAGGCCGACAACATACACACATAATTCCTTATCCATGCTGCTAATACCGTTACTGGCTTCCAGCTTTTTAAGCATCTCCTCAATCTTTTCTATTGGCAACCATGGCGAGCATGTGATCAGGTCAGCAAGGATAGTGCCATTTTTCATGGTATAGGTCTCAAGCACATTTTTAACGAACTGTATTGCTCTGGCCAGCCCTGGAGGCTTGTAATCAACTCCCAGTTCGAGTTGATTTATCCCAGCAGCCTGAATAAGAGTCAGTAATTTTCTACCCAGCGCAGGAACTGGTTTAAGTGGTTTTCGTCTTGCTTTGCGTAGATGCGGAAGTCCCTTACCCTGTTTGGCTTTAGCTTGTTCTTTTCGGTCAGGTAACCAGTCATCCACCCCGACAGGATTTAGCGGGCTTGTTTTCCCTTCTTGGGATTTGGAGGCTATGTCTCTTTCTTTCTTTATGCGATACAAAGGACACGTCTCATTATGCAGCATGGATGTCTTGACGTGTCTTAGATATGATCTTTCCACCTCACAGTTGTAAGGCCCTGTCAGGTTTTGCTCAAGTTCAACACAATCGCATTCTATCCATAACTCCTTTCTGTCCATCTCTTCAAGAATGATATTGGTGATACGCAAATCAGTCTGAGAGGTTTTCCTAGATTGGCTGAACACATGCAGAATGGATTCCTTCTCAGAGAGACTTAAATATCGCTCTATGCGTCCTCTGGGAGCCTCTTTCCAGACAAGTTTCATTCTGTATATCCCAAGTTATCTTTTCACAACCATTCGTCAAATATAAGCACAAGTAAACCAATAACATTTACTTTAAGCCATACGGTGTATATCGACATTAGCGACTTAAGCATGCAGCGGCTAACCGGTTGAACTAATTCAATGCAGATATACGGATATGCCAAATCCGGCAATATGTAGAAGCATTACGAACTCCTGCTTAACAGTATTGCATGTGTCATATGGACGCGCTTTCCATACAAAAAGGTGATCATTTAATGACGGAGCTTAATGGTTTAACCCACACTGGCATCAGAAAGCATCTATTTTAATTGTACAGGTACTCAGCAATGATGGCTGGTTAACTACAGAGTGTTGTCTCATGTTTACACGGAGGAGTGGTAAAACAGTTCGCAAATAATCAAACCTCTAAAATGATGATAGCGCTCGACGCAGCCGCACGACCGGGCAAAGCCCGCGAGTAAGCGAGGAAGCGCCAAGGCGATTAATTTACATTTTCCGCGTACACGTAAACCATGAATATGACCATAGTCCTAGTTATTGTTTTGAGATGACGGTCCCAGATGCAGGGTTGGGACCACGGTCCCAGATGCAGGGTTGGGACCACGGTCCCAGATGCAGGGTTGGGACCACGGTCCCAGATGTAGGGTTGGGACCACGGTCCCAGATGTAGGGTTGGGAC
>NZ_JBVYHQ010000011.1:0-85948 GCF_056032945.1 Lelliottia sp. RD5
ATAAAATTAAGCCTGCTAAACAAGCAGGCTTAATAGTAAGAAAATTTAGGGGCGTAGCTCAGTTGGTAGAGCACCGGTCTCCAAAACCGGGTGTCGCGAGTTCGAGTCTCTCCGCCCCTGCCATATATGAATCCTTTGCTTAGGCAAAGGATTTTTTTTGCTTTGAAATCCCCAAAACCCTCAAAACCTGCATCCTTGCAAGTCTTCAGCAATTAATCCATCACATTGATTTTTAAAAGATCCTTTATTTGCATCTGCTTATCACTATTCTGAAGCCAAACGGCGTACAGCGGTCTTGAAAGTGTTGTTGAATCTGCAACAGTGTGCAAATTCGGCTTCTCATCGGCCCAGCGAACGGGCAACCATGTGCACCCCTTAAGAGTCGCTAGTTGCTGACAAGCCATCTCTGCTGAGCTTGTTGTCAGTGCCGGGACGTCATCCGCTGCAATCAAACCCGTTTCGTGCTGTTGAAAATCAGGCCCCCACTCCAGGCGCAAATAGGTCAGATCCGCTTTCATCATTGAAGGCACAGAGGCGTAGAGTGCGAGACTAAACTGTCCAAGGATTTGACTACTGAATTCGTCCATTTTAGGGGCTTCGGTTGTAATCAAAAGATCCAACTGACGTTCATGCAGCTGTTTCACAAGAGATTGTCTCTGAGCGATCCTGGCCTCGAACTGCAAATTGTGATGCGAGCTGTATAAACGGGTAAGCCACTGGCTAAGCATGCATTCCCATAAAGAAGCGCTGGCTCCAATGGAAAACTCATTATATCGCGAAGTATGGGCGACTTCTTTTCGCGCTGCCTGCCAGGTGTTCATCAACGTTTCTGCATAAGGAAGGAGTTTTTCTCCGGCAGTAGTTAAGCGAATATTATTACGATGACGGGTAAAAAGATTCACACCAAGCTGATTTTCTAGCTGGCGAATACGAAAACTGACGGCTGATTGCGTCAGATAAAGCGCTTCTGCTGCCCGCCCAAAGTGACGCGTTCTGCTCACTTCGAGGAAAGTTTTTAGCAATTCCGTATCCACATCTTTCTCCGCAAAATTATTTGTCGTTATGATTTAAATCTTTTGTTTTACACTCTGTCAAGCGTAACTAATACTCCGCGCCATAAATAGCTCGGCCAAAGAATTAGGAGCGTGTAGGATGGCGGAAAGCTTTACGACGACTAATCGTTTTTTTGACAATAAAAATTATCCGCGTGGGTTCTCTCGTCACGGTGATTTCACCATTAAAGAAGCGCAACTGCTTGAACGTCATGGTTACGCTTTTAACGAGTTAGATCTGGGTAAACGTGAGCCTGCAACGGAAGACGAGAAACAGTTTGTTGCCGTTTGCCGTGGAGAACGTGAGCCGGAATCTGAAATTGAACGTGTGTGGATCAAGTACATGGGCCGTATCAAGCGGCCGAAGCGTTTTCATACACTGTCTGGCGGTAAGCCACAGGTAGAAGGCGCGGAAGACTACACCGAATCGGACGATTGATATAATGAAAAAGGGGCTTAGGCCCCTTTTTTACGTCAGCATCTTTTGCAGATGCAGCAGCAGACGGTCTATCGCGCGATAGCTTAATGCTTCTTGCAAATGCCTCCTCTCGATATCCCCACAACTCTCCAAATCTGCAATGGTGCGTGCGACCTTCAATAAGCGTTGCCAGGCCCGCACTGAAAGCCCAAGCCGCGTTAACGTCTCCTCCAGCCACCGGGAATCCTCTTCTGACAAGCAGCAGCGCTGGCGAATCTCAGCATTATCGAGACGTGCATTAAGTTTATTTTGCCGTTTCAACTGTCGTTCCTGTGCGATGATCACCCTGTCCCGTACGGTTCCACTGGTTTCTCCCGTCGCATTTGCCTGACTGAGCACACCAGGTGGAGGTAGCGGGATCTCCAGAGACAAATCAAAACGGTCAAGGAAGGGGCCTGACAACCTCCCCAAATAGCGAAGCGTTTGTTCAGGGGTACTCCGGTTGTGATTGCCCTGATAGTGTCCTGATGGGCTTGGATTCATCGCGGCAATAAGTTGAAACTGTGCGGGGTAGCTAATCTTCGCGCGTGTACGAGAAATATGGATCTGTCCAGACTCGATAGGCTCACGTAATGCATCCAGAACCCGTCGTTCAAACTCCGGTAATTCATCAAGAAAAAGAATTCCGTTATGAGCTAAAGAGATTTCACCTGGCTCAGGAATGGATCCGCCGCCGACCATCGCGCAGAGTGAGGCACTATGATGAGGAGAGCGAAACGGTCGTCTCTTCCATTGCTTCTTCAATGATGCCGAATTCGCCAGACTAATGATTGCGGCACTCTCAAGCGCTTCCTGATTATTTAAGGGTGGGAGCAGACCGTTCAGCCGGCTTGCTAGCATCGTTTTTCCTGTCCCTGGCGGGCCGATAAGCAGCAGGTTATGACCACCGGCCGCAGTGATTTCCAGCGCACGCTTTCCCTGATCCTGACCAATGATATCGCTCAAGTCATCAAGAGAGTCTGATACGACTAAACGATTTTCCTCGGGTTCGGCAAGCTCATGACGGCCTTCAAGAAAAGCACAGACTTCTTGTAAATGGCTGGCAATCAGGCAGCCCTTTTTCTCGATAAGGCTGACCTCTGATGCATTCTCGGCAGCAACGATAATCTCTCTTCCCGCCTGCAAAGCGGCTAACGCACCGGAGATTGCGCCGGGAACGCCACGTAACGCGCCTGTAAGCGCTAATTCGCCCACGAACTCGTATGTGTTCAGTCTGGGGGCGTTAAGTTGCTCAGAGGCGGTAAGAAGCGCTATAGCGATAGGTAAATCATATCGCCCGCCTTCTTTCGGCAAATCTGCAGGCGCAAGGTTGATGGTTATCTTTTTTGCCGGAAAGGTATAACCACTATTGATAATGGCGCTGCGAACGCGATCTCGAGCTTCTTTCACTGTCGTTTCAGGAAGCCCGACAAGTGTTAAGCCAGGAAGGCCGTTACTCAGATGAACCTCAACAGAGATGAGCGGTGCCTGCACTCCTAAAGCAGCGCGGGTATAGACAACAGACAGTGACATGTACGCCTCCTTTTTATGTCACTATGCCTTGATTATTTTTCGTTTTTTAGCAGCAATTTGTAGCATTACGAGGCACTTTCACGTTTTTTAAAGATGTTATGCAACGTTTGCGTAATACCTGAATCACGCTAGCAATCTGAAGTAAGCCGGTGTATCGCCTCACGCCAGATACAAAAAAATAATGAAAAATCTTCATTTTATAAATTTCTTATATAAAACAATCATTTTTAACAAAACGATTCGCTTGCCAAATGAATGCGCAGTAAATATTCCTTGTCTTCAAATCAATATCTGTGTTACCTCTTTAGGTATTCCTTCGAACAAGATGCAAAAATAACTGAATATGAAAGCCCTTCTACAAGTGATTAGCCTAGTCGTAATTAGCGTGTTGGTGATTATTATCCCACCGTGCGGGGCTGCACTTGGACGAGGAAAGGCTTAAAAAACAAGCCTTAACGAACTAAGACCCCCGCACCGAAAGGTCCGGGGGTTTTTTTATGACTTAAAAACTTAAACGAGGAACAGATAATGATGACTAGCATAAAATACTGTTTCTCTCGAAGTATGACGGGGAACTGACTATGAATGGGGCACAGTGGGTAGTACATGCGTTGCGCGCGCAGGGAGTCGAGATAGTGTTCGGATATCCAGGAGGCGCAATTATGCCGATTTACGATGCATTGTATGACGGCGGCGTGGAACATCTGTTGTGCCGACACGAGCAGGGCGCGGCAATGGCGGCGATTGGTTTCGCCCGTGCCACGGGGAAAACAGGCGTCTGTATGGCGACTTCTGGCCCTGGGGCGACTAACCTGATCACCGGCCTGGCAGATGCGTTACTCGACTCTGTTCCTGTCGTGGCCATCACCGGTCAGGTGGCGTTGCCCCTGATTGGTACAGACGCGTTTCAGGAAGTGGACGTTCTGGGTTTATCACTGGCCTGCACCAAGCACAGTTTTTTGGTGCAGTCTCTGGAAGAGCTGCCGCGCGTAATGGCAGAAGCCTTTGAGGTGGCAAACTCAGGTCGCCCGGGTCCGGTCCTGATCGACATTCCTAAAGATATCCAGCTCGCAATGGGCGATCTGGAGCCCCATTTTTCCACGGTTGAAACGGAAGATGCTTTCCCGTACGCGGAAGTGGAAGACGCCCGCCAGATGTTAGCGCAGGCGCAGCAACCCATCCTGTATATCGGCGGTGGCGTAGGCATGGCGCAGGCAGTTCCAGCTCTGCGGGAATTTATCGACGTCACTCAAATGCCTGCAACCTGCACCTTGAAAGGCCTCGGCGCGGTGGATGCTGATTACCCGTACTATCTGGGTATGTTAGGCATGCACGGGACGAAAGCCGCTAATCTGGCTGTTCAAGAATGCGATTTACTTATCGCGGTAGGGGCCCGCTTTGACGACCGGGTGACCGGTAAGCTGAATACGTTTGCGCCGAATGCGAAGGTGATCCACATGGATATCGACCCCGCCGAAATGCACAAATTGCGTCAGGCCCACGTGGCACTTCAGGGCGACCTGAATGCCTTGTTGCCCGCATTACAGCATTCTTTGTCGATCGATGCATGGCGTCAGCACACTGCGGCGATGCGCACAGAAAATGCCTGGCGTTACGACCACCCGGGTGACGCGATCTATGCGCCATTGCTGTTAAAGCAGCTGTCGGATCGCAAACCGGCTGACAGCGTGGTCACCACCGATGTCGGTCAGCACCAGATGTGGTCCGCACAGCACATGACCTACACCCGCCCGGAAAATTTCATCACCTCCAGCGGCTTGGGCACCATGGGCTTTGGATTACCAGCGGCGGTGGGGGCACAGGTTGCGCGTCCGAACGATACGGTTATCTGTATCTCGGGTGACGGCTCGTTCATGATGAACGTTCAGGAACTGGGCACCGTTAAGCGTAAACAGTTACCGCTGAAAATCCTGTTACTGGATAACCAGCGTTTGGGGATGGTTCGCCAGTGGCAGCAGTTGTTCTTCAACGAACGTTATAGCGAAACGACACTGACCGATAACCCCGATTTCCTCGTGTTAGCCAGCGCCTTCGGCATCCCAGGCCAACACATCACCCGTAAAGACCAGGTTGAAGCGGCACTCGACACCATGCTGTCCAGCGAGGGGCCCTATCTGCTTCATGTCTCAATCGACGAGCTTGAGAACGTCTGGCCATTGGTGCCACCCGGCGCCAGTAACGCACAAATGCTGGAGAAATTATCATGATGCAACATCAAGTCGCCGTGCAGGCCCGCTTCAACCCAGAAACGTTAGAGCGCGTACTGCGCGTGGTGCGCCATCGTGGCTTTCAGATTTGCGCCATGAATATGGAAACCGCCACCGATGCCCAGAATATAAATATTGAATTGACCGTTGCCAGTCCACGGTCGGTCGACTTACTGTTTAGCCAGCTAAGTAAACTGGTCGATGTTGCCCACGTCGCCATCTGCCAGAGCACAACCGCATCACAACAAATTCGCGCCTGAGCGCAATAGGAAGAAAAATGACCACGAAGAAAGCTGATTACATTTGGTTCAACGGTGAGATGGTGCGTTGGGAAGACGCGAAGATCCATGTGATGTCCCACGCTCTGCACTACGGCACCTCCGTTTTTGAAGGTATTCGTTGCTACGACTCTCACAAAGGACCCGTGGTGTTCCGCCATCGCGAACACATGCAGCGTCTGCGTGACTCAGCCAAAATCTACCGTTTTCCTGTCTCTCAGAGCGTTGATGAATTGATGGAAGCGTGCCGCGCCGTGATTCGTCAAAACAACCTGACCAGCGCCTACATTCGTCCGCTGGTTTTTGTAGGTGATGTCGGAATGGGCGTAAACCCGCCAGACGGTTACACCACTGACGTGATCATTGCCGCCTTCCCATGGGGTGCATATTTGGGCGCGGACGCGCTGGATCAGGGGATCGACGCCATGGTCTCTTCCTGGAATCGCGTGGCACCAAACACCATCCCGACCGCAGCGAAAGCCGGCGGCAACTACCTTTCTTCTCTGTTAGTGGGTAGCGAAGCGCGCCGCCACGGCTACCAGGAAGGCATCGCTCTGGATGTGAATGGCTACATCTCTGAAGGCGCGGGTGAAAACCTGTTTGAAGTGAAAGACGGCATTCTGTTCACGCCGCCGTTCACTTCATCTGCACTGCCTGGGATCACGCGCGATGCCATCATCAAGCTGGCGAAGGAGTTGGATATTGAAGTGCGTGAGCAGGTATTGTCCCGCGAATCGCTGTATCTGGCCGATGAAGTGTTCATGTCCGGAACGGCGGCAGAAATCACCCCCGTTCGCAGCGTTGACGGCATCCAGGTAGGCGAAGGCCGCTGTGGCCCGGTCACTAAACGTATTCAGCAAGCATTCTTTGGCCTCTTCACCGGTGAAACGGAAGATAAATGGGGCTGGTTGGATCAAGTTAATTCATAAGCATAATTTTGGGGCGGCACGCACCGTCCCACTAATGAGAGAGATTAAGCATGCCTAAGTATCGTTCTGCCACCACCACTCACGGCCGCAATATGGCCGGTGCCCGCGCGCTGTGGCGCGCCACCGGGATGACCGACGACGACTTCGGTAAACCGATTATCGCCGTGGTTAACTCCTTCACCCAGTTTGTTCCGGGCCATGTGCACCTGCGCGATCTCGGCAAACTGGTCGCCGAGCAAATCGAAGCGTCCGGCGGCGTGGCGAAAGAGTTCAACACCATCGCGGTGGACGACGGTATCGCCATGGGCCACGGAGGCATGCTTTATTCCCTGCCGTCGCGCGAACTGATCGCCGACTCCGTGGAATACATGGTAAACGCCCACTGCGCCGACGCTATGGTCTGTATCTCCAACTGCGACAAAATCACCCCAGGGATGCTGATGGCGTCTTTGCGCCTGAACATTCCGGTGATCTTCGTTTCCGGCGGTCCGATGGAAGCCGGTAAAACCAAGCTCTCTGACCAGATAATCAAGCTCGATCTCGTTGATGCGATGATTCAAGGGGCGGATCCGAAAGTCTCCGATGCACAAAGCGATCAGGTGGAACGTTCCGCGTGTCCAACCTGCGGGTCCTGTTCCGGGATGTTCACCGCCAACTCCATGAACTGTCTGACTGAAGCGTTGGGTCTTTCTCAGCCAGGCAACGGTTCACTGCTGGCGACTCACGCCGATCGCGAGCAGCTGTTCCTGAATGCCGGAACGCGCATCGTTGAGCTGACCAAACGCTATTACGAGCAAGACGATGCCAGCGCGCTGCCGCGTAATATCGCCAACAAAGCCGCATTTGAAAACGCCATGACGCTGGATATCGCCATGGGCGGTTCAACCAATACCGTTCTGCACCTGCTGGCGGCGGCACAAGAAGCCGAAATCGACTTCACCATGAGTGACATCGACAAGCTCTCTCGCAAAGTGCCGCAGCTGTGTAAAGTCGCACCAAGCACGCCAAAATATCACATGGAAGACGTTCACCGTGCCGGTGGCGTTCTGGGGATTTTGGGTGAGTTGGATCGTGCCGGGCTGTTGAACCGTGAAGTGAAAAACATTCTCGGGCTAACGCTGCCGCAGTCGCTTGAGCAGTACGACATCATGCTCACCAAAGACGATGCGGTGAAAAGTATGTTCCGTGCGGGTCCAGCTGGGATTCGTACCACCAAAGCATTCTCGCAAAACTGCCGTTGGGATACGCTGGACGATGACCGCGCCGAAGGCTGTATTCGCTCGCTGGAGCATGCTTATAGCCAGGACGGTGGCCTGGCGGTTCTGTACGGTAATTTTGCCGAAAACGGCTGTATCGTTAAAACCGCAGGCGTCGATGACAGCATCCTGAAATTTACCGGTCCGGCGAAAGTGTACGAAAGCCAGGATGATGCCGTCGAAGCGATTCTGGGCGGAAAAGTGGTGGCGGGCGACGTGGTCGTGATTCGCTACGAAGGGCCAAAAGGCGGACCGGGCATGCAGGAAATGCTTTACCCAACCACCTTCCTGAAGTCGATGGGCCTGGGCAAAGCCTGTGCGCTGATCACCGACGGTCGTTTCTCGGGCGGCACTTCCGGACTCTCAATCGGTCACGTTTCACCGGAAGCGGCGAGCGGTGGGAATATCGCGATTATCGAAGACGGCGATCTGATCGAAATCGACATTCCAAACCGTGGCATTCAGCTCCAACTGAGCGATCAAGAAATCGCGGCTCGCCGTGAAGCGCAAGACGCTCGCGGTGATAAAGCCTGGACGCCGAAAGATCGCCAGCGTGAGGTCTCTTACGCATTGCGTGCTTACGCCACGCTTGCCACCAGTGCTGACAAAGGCGCGGTGCGCGATAAATCCAAACTTGGGGGCTAATGATGGCCGAATCACAACCCTTATCCGCCGCCCCCGATGGGGCGGAATATCTCCGGGCGGTGCTGCGTGCGCCAGTCTACGAGGCGGTACAGGTCACGCCGCTGCAAAAAATGGACAAGCTGTCGTCACGTCTTGATAACGTGATTCTGGTGAAGCGCGAAGACCGTCAGCCTGTGCACAGCTTCAAGCTGCGCGGTGCTTACACGATGATGGCCGGGCTGAACGAGGAGCAAAAAGCACGCGGTGTGATCACGGCTTCTGCGGGCAATCATGCGCAGGGTGTGGCGTTTTCCGCCGCGCGCCTGGGCGTGAAAGCGCTCATCGTGATGCCTGTGGCAACCGCCGATATCAAAGTCGATGCGGTACGCGGTTTTGGCGGTGAAGTGTTATTGCACGGCGCCAACTTTGACGAAGCCAAAGCGAAAGCGATCGATCTCGCGCAGCAGCAGGGTTTTACCTGGGTACCGCCGTTTGATCATCCAATGGTCATTGCCGGTCAGGGTACGCTGGCCCTGGAACTGTTACAGCAGGATGCGCACCTTGATCGGGTATTCGTCCCGGTCGGTGGCGGCGGCCTTGCCGCAGGCGTCGCCGTGCTCATCAAGCAATTGATGCCGCAAATCAAAGTCATCGCCGTTGAGGCGGAAGACTCAGCGTGTCTGAAAGCGGCGCTGGATGCCGGTCATCCTGTCGATCTGGCGCGAGTGGGGTTGTTTGCCGAGGGCGTTGCCGTGAAGCGTATTGGCGACGAAACCTTCCGCGTGTGTCAGGAATATCTCGATGACATCATCACCGTCGACAGCGATGCCATTTGCGCGGCAATGAAAGATCTGTTCGAAGATGTTCGTGCAGTCGCGGAACCCTCCGGTGCGCTCGCGCTGGCGGGGATGAAGAAATACATCGCGCAACACAACATTCGCGGCGAACGTCTGGCGCATGTGTTGTCTGGGGCTAACGTCAATTTCCACGGCTTGCGTTACGTTTCCGAACGCTGCGAGCTGGGCGAACAGCGTGAAGCGCTTCTTGCGGTGACCATTCCGGAAGAGAAGGGCAGCTTCCTGAAATTCTGCCAACTGCTTGGCGGGCGTTCAGTCACCGAATTTAACTACCGTTTTGCCGATGCCAAAGACGCCTGTATTTTTGTCGGTGTGCGTTTGAGCCGCGGCGTTGAGGAACGGAAAGAGATTCTGAGTTTGCTGAACGAAGGCGGCTACAGCGTGGTGGATCTTTCCGACGATGAAATGGCGAAGCTGCACGTACGCTACATGGTCGGCGGACGTCCGTCCAAACCATTGCAGGAACGTTTGTTCAGCTTTGAGTTCCCGGAATCACCGGGCGCTTTACTGAAATTCCTGCATACGCTGGGAACGCACTGGAACATTTCCCTGTTCCATTATCGCAGCCACGGTACGGATTTCGGGCGCGTACTGGCCGCCTTTGAGCTGGGCGAGCACGAGCCCGATTTCGAAACGCGGCTGAACGAGTTGGGCTACGATTGTCATGACGAAACCCATAACCCGGCGTTCAGGTTCTTCCTCGCGGGCTAGTGGTTCGGCAAAATCTGCCAAAAAGCGTCAATAAGCGGCTCATGCAGCCGCTTTTTTTGTGCGCACACGCCAAGTTCAAACGGTGTTTTCTCATCGCTACGCTCCAGAATCATCACGCGATTACGCACCGGCTCCGGGCTGTTTTCCAGCACCACTTCCGGGAGCAGCGCCACGCCGCATCCGAGCGCCACCATCGACACCATCGCTTCGTGACCGCCTACCGTGGCGTAAATGGACGGATTGCTGATTTTCTGGCGACGGAACCACAGCTCAATGCGGCGGCGCACGGGACCCTGATCGGCCATGATAAACGGCACCGTTGACCAGTCAGGATCTTCCACCGAGATCTGATTTCGCACCGGGCAGGGCAATGCTGGAGCAATTAGCACTACCGCCAGATTTTCCAGCATCGAGAACGCCACCGCGCCGGGCAACGTTTCCGGTTTACCGGCAATCGCCAGATCCGCTTCACCCGTCACCACTTTTTCCATGGCGTCGGCCGCATCGCCGGTGGTGAGCTTTATTTCAACTGACGGATGCTCTGCGCGGAAGCGGTCAAGGATGGGCGGTAAATGGCTGTAGGCTGCCGTCACGGAACAAAAAATATGAAGTTCACCCGAGAGCGATGGACCTTGCTGATCGAGGGTGTGGCGCAACTGCTGATATTGCAAAAGCGTTTGCTGGGCGAAAACGCGCAACTCTTCTCCCGCTTCCGTCAGCGTGACGGTGCGGTTATCGCGAACAAACAGCGCCTGACCGAGATCCTCTTCGAGGCGCTGGATCTGCCGGGAAAGCGTGGAGGGACTGACGTGCATCGCCCGTGCGCTGCGGCCAAAATGGCGGCTTTCCGCCAGATGCAGAAAGGTTTTGAGATCGCGTAAATCCACAGGCCGCACTCCACGATTTTACGTTGCAGAAATTGCAACGTGACGTTGTGAATATATCAATTTCCGCAATAAATTTCCTGTCATATAGTAAGTTCATTCTCGCATAAGCGAAGTACACCGAATAATAAGCACCACAACACAACATCACGAGGTTCCACCATGGCTAACTACTTCAACACACTGAATCTGCGTCAGCAGCTGGCGCAGCTGGGCAAATGCCGCTTCATGGCGCGCGACGAATTTGCCGATGGCGCAAGCTACCTTCAGGGTAAAAAAGTGGTCATCGTCGGCTGTGGCGCACAGGGTCTGAACCAGGGCCTGAACATGCGTGACTCCGGTCTGGATATCTCTTACGCCCTGCGTAAAGAAGCGATTGCTGAAAAGCGCGCATCATGGCGTAAAGCGACCGAAAACGGCTTCAAAGTGGGCACCTACGAAGAGCTGATCCCGCAGGCGGATCTGGTGGTTAACCTGACGCCAGACAAACAGCACTCTGACGTTGTACGTTCCGTTCAGCCGCTGATGAAAGACGGCGCTGCGCTGGGTTACTCTCACGGTTTCAACATCGTTGAAGTGGGCGAGCAAATTCGTAAAGACATCACCGTGGTGATGGTTGCGCCGAAGTGCCCTGGCACCGAAGTGCGTGAAGAATACAAACGTGGTTTCGGTGTTCCGACGCTGATCGCCGTTCACCCGGAAAACGATCCAAAAGGCGAAGGCATGGCGATTGCCAAAGCCTGGGCTGCGGCAACCGGTGGTCACCGTGCGGGCGTTCTGGAATCCTCTTTCGTGGCAGAAGTAAAATCTGACCTGATGGGTGAGCAGACCATTCTGTGCGGCATGCTGCAGGCCGGTTCTCTGCTGTGCTTCGACAAGCTGGTGGAAGAAGGTACCGATCCGGCGTATGCCGAAAAACTGATTCAGTTCGGCTGGGAAACCATCACCGAAGCGCTGAAGCAGGGCGGTATTACGCTGATGATGGACCGCCTGTCTAATCCAGCAAAACTGCGCGCTTACGCGCTGTCAGAGCAGCTGAAAGAGATCATGGCTCCGCTGTTCCAGAAACACATGGACGATATCATCTCCGGTGAATTCTCCTCCGGTATGATGGCTGACTGGGCAAACGACGATAAAAACCTGCTGACCTGGCGTGAAGAGACCGGCAAAACCGCGTTCGAAACCGCTGCGCAGTTTGACGGTAAAATCAGCGAGCAAGAGTACTTCGATAAAGGCGTTCTGATGATCGCGATGGTGAAAGCGGGCGTTGAGCTGGCATTCGAAACCATGGTTGATTCCGGCATCATCGAAGAGTCTGCTTACTACGAATCACTGCACGAGCTGCCGCTGATTGCGAACACCATCGCCCGTAAGCGTCTGTATGAAATGAACGTGGTTATCTCAGATACCGCCGAGTACGGTAACTATCTGTTCTCTTATGCATGCGTACCGCTGCTGAAAGAGTTCATGACGACCCTGCAGACAGGCGACCTGGGTAAAGCGGTTGCTGAAGGCGCGGTAGACAACGCTCAGCTGCGTGACGTGAACGAAGCGATCCGCAGCCATGCGATCGAAAGCGTAGGCCATACGCTGCGCGGTTATATGAAAGATATGAAACGTATTGCTGTCGCTGGCTGATTCCCCGTCGTCCTTCGATCTGCAGATGCGTTGGCTGCATTCGCACAGTCCAGTCACAGAGTTATTTATGCTCCTGGCCTGTGCGCATTTGCCGCCTTCCTGCAAATCGAAATCCTGAGGGGAACACCTTCGCATACAGGCCCGGTAAGGCGTCGCCGCCACCGGGCTTTTTGCTTTGCGAGGATAGGGCGGCCTGGTGCCCTCACCCCAGCCCTCTCCCACGGGAGAGGGTACAAATACAAAAAGCCTTCTCTAAGAGAAGGCTTTGCTATTAATTGCGGTAAAGCACTTTAATGATGTGGTAACCGAACTGCGTGTGCAGTGGGCCAGTTGGCTCCAGCACCGGGCAGGAAAACACCACTTTATCGAACGCCGGAACCATCTGGCCCTGACGGAATTCACCCAGATGGCCGCCTTTTTTACCGGATGGGCAGGTAGAGTGTTTCTTCGCCAGCTTCTCGAAGTCTGCGCCGTTTTTGATTTGCTCCAGAAGATCTAAAGCCAGTTTTTCTTCTTTAACAAGGATATGCAGTGCTGCCGCTGTTTTTGCCATGATCGTGCCTTAATTGGGTTGAGAGACATCAGGGCGCGATTTTAGCATGCGTTAGCGGCGATACAGCACCTTAATGATATGGTAGCCAAACTTGGTTTTTACGGGACCGAAGGGCTTCAAAAGCGGGCAGCTAAAGACCGCCTGGTCAAAAGGCCCAACCATTGCCCCCTGTTTAAACTCGCCTAACTCACCGCCATTGCGCCCCGACGGACAGCGAGAATAGCGCTTTGCCAGATGGTCGAAGCTAATACCCCGCTCCAGTTTTTTCAGGATCTCTTGCGCAAGTGTCTCTTCTTTTACCAGAATGTGCAGGGCCGCGGCGGTCTTGTTCATTGTTTTGCTTCCGGAATAAAACAGGGTCGAATCACTTTATCATTAGCCGGTAAATCTGCGCCCGGCTTTCTGCTACAATCCACAACCCGTTCGAAGATTGAGCAACATTCCCATGCGTTTAAACCCTGGACAACAACAAGCGGTCGAATTTGTAACTGGACCCTGCCTGGTGCTGGCGGGGGCCGGTTCAGGAAAGACACGCGTTATCACCAATAAGAT
Organism: Lelliottia sp. RD5; assembly: GCF_056032945.1. Lineage (NCBI taxonomy): Bacteria > Pseudomonadati > Pseudomonadota > Gammaproteobacteria > Enterobacterales > Enterobacteriaceae > Lelliottia > Lelliottia sp. RD5. The sequence goes on from NZ_JBVYHQ010000011.1 coordinate 13,553, forward strand.
TGCACACCTTATACGTGGCTGTGGCTATCAGGCACGGCATATCGCGGCCGTGACGTTTACCAATAAAGCCGCGCGCGAGATGAAAGAGCGCGTCGGGCAAACGCTGGGACGCAAAGAAGCGCGTGGCCTGATGATCTCGACGTTCCACACGCTGGGCCTGGATATCATCAAGCGCGAATATGCCGCGTTGGGGATGAAATCGAATTTCTCATTATTTGACGATACCGATCAGGTGGCGTTGCTCAAAGAGCTGACCGAAGGGCGGATCGAAGACGACAAGCTGATCCTCCAGCAGCTGATCTCGACGATCTCAAACTGGAAAAACGATCTGATGACGCCCGCTCAGGCCGCCGCGAGTGCTAAAGGCGAGCGCGACCGGATCTTTGCGCACTGCTACAGCCTGTACGATGACCATCTTAAAGCCTGTAATGTTCTCGATTTTGACGATTTGATTCTGCTGCCGACGCTGCTTTTACAGCGTAATGAAGAGGTGCGGGAGCGCTGGCAAAACAAGATTCGTTATCTGCTGGTGGATGAATATCAGGACACCAACACCAGCCAGTACGAACTGGTGAAATTGCTGGTGGGGCAGCGCGCGCGCTTCACCGTGGTCGGCGATGACGACCAGTCGATTTATTCCTGGCGTGGCGCTCGCCCGCAAAACCTGGTGCTGCTGAGCCAAGATTTTCCGGCATTACAGGTGGTTAAGCTGGAGCAGAACTATCGCTCTTCAGGACGGATCCTGAAGGCGGCAAATATCCTGATCGCCAATAATCCCCACGTTTTTGAAAAGCGCCTTTTCTCCGAACTGGGATACGGCACGGAACTCAAAGTGCTTAGCGCAAATAACGAAGAGCATGAGGCTGAACGCGTGGCGGGCGAGCTGATTGCGCATCACTTCGTCAATAAAACGGCGTACAAAGACTATGCGATCCTTTACCGCGGCAACCACCAGTCGCGGGTGTTTGAAAAGATGCTGATGCAAAACCGCATCCCGTACAAAATCTCGGGCGGCACGTCGTTTTTCTCTCGTCCTGAGATTAAAGATCTCCTCGCTTATCTGCGCGTGCTCACCAATCCGGATGATGACAGTGCGTTCTTGCGTATCGTGAATACGCCGAAGCGTGAAATTGGTCCGGCGACGCTGCAAAAGCTGGGTGAGTGGGCGATGACGCGCAACAAAAGCATGTTCACCGCGAGCTTTGACATGGGTCTTAGCCAGTCGCTTACCGGGCGCGGTTATGAATCGCTGACTCGCTTTACCCAGTGGCTGGGTGAAATCCAGCGTCTCGCCGAGCGTGAACCGGTCTCCGCGGTGCGCGATTTGATTCACGGCATCAACTATGAATCCTGGCTGTATGAGACGTCCGCGAGCCCGAAAGCGGCGGAAATGCGCATGAAAAACGTCAACCAGCTCTTTACGTGGATGACCGAAATGCTGGAAGGCTCCGAAATTGATGAGCCAATGACGCTGACCCAGGTCGTCACCCGATTTACCCTGCGCGATATGATGGAGCGTGGGGAGAGTGATGAAGAGACGGATCAGGTTCAGTTGATGACGCTGCATGCGTCCAAAGGGCTGGAATTTCCGTATGTCTATTTAATCGGGATGGAAGAGGGTTTACTGCCGCATCAGAGCAGTATTGACGAAGACAACGTCGATGAAGAGCGGCGACTGGCGTACGTAGGAATCACCCGTGCCCAAAAAGAGCTGACATTTACGCTCTGTAAAGAGCGCCGTCAATATGGCGAAATGGTGCGTCCGGAACCGAGCCGATTCCTGCTGGAGTTACCTCAGGACGATTTGCAGTGGGAACAAGAACGCAAAGTGATTACAGCGGAAGAAAGGATGCATAAAGGTCAGGCAAACGTGGCGAATATCCGCGCGATGCTGGCAAAAGCGAAAGAGAAATAACCCGTTATTTCACGTCTAAAGCCCAGTGGACATAACTTTGCCACTGGCATTCCTGCTCCACCATTTCTGCACCAAGCGGATGATTAGCTAACCAATCTTCTGGAAGCGTGATCGTCAGGCTTTCACCTTCGGCCTCAAGTGTGATCGCAGGCAGCAAATCATCGCGACGGCGGCTGGCAAACAAAATTGCAAGACGCAGCAGTCGACAGAGATGTTCGGCAACGCGCGGTGGCACGGCATTTTGCTGATGCAAAGAGGAGAGATCGACCGTATTCGTTTGGTTGAGGAGCAACGTGGCGAGAAGTTTTTTCTGCGCCGGGGTAAACCCAGGCAGATCAAGATTTCGTACCAGATAGGCGGCATGAACAGGCGCCTGCCTGAAATCAATGCTCAGGCCCATTTCATGCAGCGCACAGGCGCTGATGAGCAAATCCCGACTTAATGGCTCAAGAGCCCACGTTGTTGCGAGTTGATTCGCGAAGCTGGAAGCCAGCTGTGCAACGCGCTGTGCCTGTTCCGTATCAACAATAAAGCGGCGCTGGACATTGCGCAGCGTACGGCTGCGAATATCCTGTTCAACCGCCAAATGCAACATACCGTAAACCAGCCCTTCGCGCAGCGCTCCGCCCGCAAGCGTCATACAGTGAATGTTCAACTCGGAGAAAATGGCGATCAGGATTGCCAGGCCGCTTGGGAAAACCAGCGCGCGCTCGAGCGTTAGCCCTTCAATTTCCAGCTCTTCAAGGCGACCACACTGGATAGCGCGCTGTTTGAGCTGTTGCAGTTTGGCAAGCGTAATTCGCTCGTCCATGCCCTGCGCCATCATGATTTCTTGCAGTGCCTGAACCGTACCCGACGCCCCGACGCACACTTTCCAGCCGTGATAACGCAGTTTGTCCATGACCGGGCGCAGCACTTCGCGCGCGGCATTTTCAGCCTCGTCGAAATTTTCCTGGCCAAGATTGCGATCGGTAAAATAGCGTTCGAGCCAAGTTACGCATCCCATCGACAGGCTAAACAGCGACGTCGCCTGCGCACCGGTACCGGTGACCAGTTCCGTACTTGCACCACCAATATCCACAACCAGCCGACGATCGTCGCCGCCGGTGGTATGGGCGACGCCCTGGTAAATCAGACGCGCTTCTTCTTCGCCGCTGATCACCTGTACCGGACAGCCCAGAATTTCCTGCGCTTTTGCAATAAAATCAACGGAGTTGACCGCCAGGCGTAGGGTAGCTGTCGCGACAACGCGGATTTGATTGTGCGGGATGTCCTGCAGGCGTTCTGCGAAGAGACGCAGGCATTGCCAGCCGCGTTCCATCGCTTCGGGAGAAAGGTGATTATCTTGACTCAGGCCCGCCGCGAGACGGACCTTGCGCTTAATGCGTGTCAGGGTTTGAATGCTCCCCGCCACCTCGCGTACTACCAGCATATGAAAACTATTCGAACCTAAATCAATAGCGGCGTAGAGCGAGGAACCGGTGATCATCATTTTTAGCCCGGACGACGACGATTGCGCGGCGCACCAGTACGACGCGGACCATTGCCGGAGCGTGTACGCGTCAGGCGTTTCGGCGGTGGCAGTTCGCTCAGCAACGCGTCTGGATTGTACTTGCTCTGCGGAACAGAGTGACCGATATAGGTCTCAATTGCGGTAAGGTTCAGCGCGTACTCTTCACAGGCCAGGCTGATAGAGTGACCGCTTGCGCCAGCACGACCGGTACGACCGATACGGTGAACGTAATCTTCGCAATCGTCAGGGAGATCGTAGTTAAAGACGTGCGTGACGGCTGGGATGTGCAGGCCGCGCGCGGCAACGTCAGTCGCAACCAGAATATCCAGATCGCCACGGGTGAAATCTTCGAGAATACGCAGACGTTTTTTCTGCGCGACGTCGCCCGTCAGCAGGCCCACGCGATGTCCGTCCGCAGCCAAATGGCCCCAGATATCTTCACAGCGGTGTTTGGTGTTCGCAAAAATAATGGCGCGATCTGGCCACTCTTCTTCGATAAGGGTCTGCAGAAGACGCATTTTCTCTTCGTTAGAAGGATAGAAAAGCTCTTCTTTAATACGGTGGCCCGTTTTCTGTTCCGGCTCAACTTCAACGTATTCGGCGTTGTTCATTTGTTCGAACGCCAGTTCACGGACACGATAAGAGAGGGTGGCAGAGAAAAGCATATTCAGGCGCTGCGGCGTTGGCGGCATGCGACGGAACAACCAGCGAATATCTTTAATGAAGCCCAGATCGTACATACGGTCTGCTTCGTCGAGTACCACAACCTGGATCGCACCGAGGTTAATGTGGTTTTGCTTGGCGTAATCGATAAGACGGCCAGTGGTGCCGATCAGAATATCAACACCGCTTTCTAATACTTTCAGCTGTTTATCGTAACCATCGCCGCCATAAGCCAGACCCAGCTTTAAGCCAGTGGTCTGCGCCAGGGGTTCTGCATCAGCATGGATCTGAACCGCAAGTTCTCGCGTTGGGGCCATAATCAGCGCACGCGGTTGGTTAACTTTTCGGTCAGCCATTGCCGGGTTTGAGAGTAAATAATGGAACGTTGACGTTAAAAACGCCATCGTTTTGCCAGTACCGGTTTGCGCCTGCCCTGCAACATCGCGACCCGCCAGCGTGAGCGGCAGGGCGAGGGCTTGAATGGGCGTGCAGTTATGGAAGCCTTTATTTTCAAGGGCTTCGATGACTTTTGCATGCAGGGCGAAGTCGGAAAACTTCTGTTCTGTTAAATGTGTTTTGCTCATAGTGTGGTAGAATATCAGCTTACTATTGCTTTACGAAAGCGTATCCGGTGAAATAAAGTCAACCTTTAGTTGGTTAATGCTACATCAACACGTCGTTGATTAATCCTACACCAACACGCCAGGCTTATTCCTGTGGAGTTATATATGAGCGATAAAATTATTCACCTGACTGACGATAGTTTTGACACGGACGTACTTAAAGCTGACGGGCTGATCCTCGTCGATTTCTGGGCTGAATGGTGTGGTCCTTGCAAAATGATTGCTCCGATTCTGGATGAAATCGCTGACGAGTATCAGGGCAAACTGACGGTTGCCAAACTGAATATCGACCAGAACCCAGGCACCGCGCCGAAATACGGCATTCGTGGCATCCCGACACTGCTGCTGTTCAAAAACGGCGAAGTGGCTGCTACCAAAGTGGGCGCACTGTCCAAAGGTCAGTTGAAAGAGTTCCTGGACGCGAATCTGGCGTAAGGTCTCTCGGCTCGTGGCGTCTGGAATTCCGAATTGATTCGGATCTCTGGACGCCCGGCTTTAGTCGTGCTAAGTTACTTATGACTTCGATTTAAACATACCTTGTCGTTCTTGTTTTACCCGATGCTTCCCATTGTTAACACTCACAGTGCGTGAAGTTGCTAGATTCCGGGCTTGTCACTCAATCCGTCTTGTCGTTTCAGATCTGCGTTCTTTCCCTGTAACCAGACAGCGAACAGACATGAGTTGATGGCCGCAAACAGGCATGGATGACCCTTCCATACCATTCACAAATTAAGTTCGAGATTTACCCCGAGTTTAAGAACCCACACCATTATGAATCTTACCGAATTAAAGAATACGCCGGTTTCTGAGCTGATTACTCTCGGCGAAAACATGGGCCTTGAAAACCAGGCTCGTATGCGCAAGCAGGACATTATTTTTGCCATCCTGAAGCAGCATGCTAAGAGTGGCGAAGATATCTTTGGCGACGGTGTACTGGAGATATTGCAAGACGGATTTGGTTTCCTCCGTTCTGGAGACAGTTCCTACCTCGCCGGTCCTGATGACATCTACGTATCCCCTAGCCAAATCCGCCGTTTCAACCTCCGTACTGGTGACACCATTTCAGGTAAGATTCGTCCTCCTAAAGAGGGTGAACGCTACTTTGCGCTGTTGAAAGTTAACGAAGTTAACTACGATAAACCTGAAAACTCGCGCAATAAGATCCTGTTTGAAAACTTAACGCCGCTGCACGCGAACTCTCGCCTGCGCATGGAGCGTGGTAACGGTTCTACCGAAGACCTGACGGCTCGCGTTCTGGATCTGGCTTCTCCGATTGGTCGTGGTCAGCGTGGTCTGATCGTGGCACCTCCGAAAGCAGGTAAGACCATGCTGCTGCAGAACATCGCGCAGAGCATTGCTTACAACCATCCTGATTGTGTACTGATGGTGCTGCTGATCGATGAGCGTCCAGAAGAAGTGACGGAGATGCAGCGTTTGGTGAAAGGTGAAGTGATTGCTTCTACCTTTGATGAGCCAGCGTCTCGCCACGTTCAGGTTGCTGAAATGGTTATCGAGAAAGCGAAGCGTCTGGTCGAACACAAGAAAGACGTTATTATCCTGCTCGACTCCATCACTCGTCTGGCGCGTGCGTACAACACCGTGGTTCCGGCTTCCGGTAAAGTACTGACCGGTGGTGTGGATGCGAACGCATTACACCGTCCGAAGCGTTTCTTTGGTGCCGCGCGTAACGTTGAAGAGGGCGGAAGCCTGACGATTATCGCGACAGCTCTGGTTGATACCGGCTCTAAAATGGATGAAGTTATCTACGAAGAGTTTAAAGGTACCGGCAACATGGAGCTGCACCTGGCGCGTAAAATTGCTGAGAAGCGCGTCTTCCCGGCGATTGATTACAACCGTTCAGGTACGCGTAAAGAAGAGCTGCTCACCACTCAGGAAGAGCTGCAGAAAATGTGGATCCTGCGTAAGATCATTCACCCGATGGGCGAAATCGACGCAATGGAGTTCCTCATCAATAAGCTGGCAATGACCAAGACCAACGATGAATTCTTCGACATGATGAAACGCTCGTAAAACAAATAAACCCAGCAAACGCCACGTTTTTACGTGGCGTTTTCTTTTTTTGGACTATACGCTATAACCGCAGACTCCCATTTTTGACCTGCCAATGCGACAATCAGAATGTTTGTAACGTCAAAGATTAATTGATTGAAAAACATACAAAGGGAGTGGTAAGAGGCCAGCTTTAATCCTTCGGGAGCGGTGGCTTCATGGTTATACTTCCAGAACTAACATTTGTTGAGAGCAAGCATTGTGAATCTACTCACAGCGGTTACTGAGCTAATCAGTATTTTTTTATTCACAACCTGTTTTTTATTTTTCGCCCGCAAAGTGGCAAAAAGAATAGGGTTGGTGGACAAGCCCAATTATCGTAAACGTCATCAAGGTTTGATCCCATTGGTTGGCGGGATCTCCGTTTACGCAGGCATTTGCTTCACGTTCGGTATCGCAGATTATTATATTCCTCACGCGGCGCTCTATCTGGCCTGCGCGGGTGTTCTGGTGTTAGTAGGTGCTCTCGATGACCGATTTGATATCAGCGTAAAATTCCGTGCATCCGTTCAGGCTGCCATCGGTATCATTATGATGGTTGTCGGCAAACTGTATCTCAGCAGTCTCGGCTATATTTTTGGTACCTGGGAAATGGTTCTCGGGCCGTTCGGTTTCTTCCTGACGCTATTCGCCGTTTGGGCAGCAATCAATGCCTTTAATATGGTTGATGGGATTGATGGTTTGCTCGGCGGGTTGTCATCCGTTTCGTTTGCCGCTATCGGCATTATTTTATGGTTTGATGGCCAGTACAGCCTGTCGATGTGGTGTTTCGCCATGATCGCCGCCATCCTGCCTTACATCCTGTTAAATCTGGGTGTGTTGGGACGTCGCTATAAAGTCTTTATGGGCGATGCGGGCAGTACGCTGATTGGTTTTACCGTTATCTGGATTTTGTTAGAAACCACGCAGGGTAAAACGCACCCTATCAGCCCAGTAACGGCGCTGTGGATTATTGCTATCCCCCTGATGGATATGGTCGCGATCATGTACCGTCGTCTGCGCAAAGGGATGAGTCCTTTTTCTCCAGACCGCCAGCATATTCATCATCTGATCATGCGTGCGGGCTTTACGTCACGTCAGGCATTTGTGTTGATCACCCTGGCCGCCGCGCTTCTGGCGGGTATTGGCGTGGCCGCAGAATATGCGCATTTTATTCCTGAATGGGTAATGTTGGTATTATTCTTGCTAGCATTCTTCCTGTACGGATACTGTATTAAACGCGCATGGAAAGTCGCGCGCTTTATCAAACGTGTAAAACGCCGGATGCGTAAAAACAGTGGTAAAAATCCAACACTAACTAAGTAAAACCGGGATTGTGATGAATCAACCGTTGGCAGGATCGAAATCAGTAGTAACTGAGAATGAACTGGATATTCGTGGTTTATTTCGTGTTTTGTGGGCGGGCAAGCTGTGGATTGCAGGCATCGCACTGGGGTTCGCACTGCTCGCGCTGGCATATACCTTTTTTGCAAAACAAGAATGGAGTGCGACAGCGATTACTGACCGACCAACGGTGAATATGCTGGGAGGGTTTTACTCCCAGCAGCAATTCCTGCGCAATCTCGACATCAAGGCAAGCCTCGCGTCGACCGACCAACCCTCGGTGATGGATGAGTCTTACAAAGAGTTCATCATGCAGCTGGCTTCCTGGGATACCCGTCGCGATTTTTGGTCCCAGACGGATTACTACAAGCAGCGCATGGTGGGTAACAGCAAAGCAGATGCCGCGCTTCTTGATGATTTGATTAATAACATCCAGTTTATGCCTGGCGATGTTATGCGCAACATCAACGATAACGTAAAGCTGATCGCTGAAACCGCGCCAGATGCCAACAATCTGCTGCGTCAGTACGTTGCTTTTGCCAGCCAACGGGCAGCCAGTCATCTGAACGATGAGCTCAAAGGTGCCTGGGCTGCGCGGACAATCCAGATGAAAGCGCAGGTGAAGCGTCAGGAAGAAGTGGCTAAAACGATTTTCTCCCGTCGTGTACACAACATCGAACAGGCTCTGAAAATTGCCGAACAGCGCAATATTTCTCGCAGTGAAACCGATGTTCCCGCCGACGAATTACCTGATTCAGAGATGTTCCTGCTTGGGCGCCCGATGCTTCAGGCTCGTCTGGAGAATTTGCAGGCCGTAGGGCCAGATTTTGACCTCGATTACGATCAAAACCGCGCCATGCTGAACACCCTGAATGTGGGGCCTACGCTCGACCCACGTTTTCAGACCTATCGTTATTTGCGAACGCCTGAAGAACCTGTAAAACGCGATAGTCCGCGTCGCGCATTCCTGATGATTATGTGGGGTATTGTGGGCGCGCTGATTGGCGCTGGGGTGGCACTCACGCGTCGTCGCACAATTTAAGAACGCCGTCTACGATGAAGGCTTCGGCCTTCATCGCCTAATCGAAGAGAATCGATGTGAAAGTACTTACCGTATTTGGCACAAGGCCGGAAGCCATCAAGATGGCACCGCTGGTCCATGCGTTGGCAAATGATCCCTGGTTTGAGGCGAAAGTTTGCGTCACTGCGCAGCATCGGGAGATGCTTGATCAGGTCTTAAATCTCTTTTCTATTGTCCCGGATTACGATCTTAATATTATGAAACCGGGACAAGGATTGACCGAAATTACCTGCCGCATTCTGGAAGGGTTAAAACCCATTCTGGAATCATTTAAGCCAGACGTCGTTCTGGTTCATGGTGATACCACCACCACCATCGCAACGAGCCTGGCGGCTTTTTATCAGCGTATCCCTGTTGGGCACGTCGAAGCCGGTTTACGCACGGGCGATCTCTATTCTCCGTGGCCAGAAGAAGCGAACCGTACTCTGACCGGGCATCTGGCGATGTACCACTTTGCACCAACTGAAAACTCCCGGCAGAACCTGCTGCGCGAAAACATTGCTGATAACAAAATTTTCGTCACCGGGAACACGGTGATTGACGCGCTGATTTGGGTTCGCGATCGCGTTCTGGCCAGCGACACACTGCGCGCAGAGCTATCCGATCGTTATCCTTTCCTCTCGACTGGCAAAAAAATGATTCTGGTGACGGGCCATCGCCGCGAGAGCTTTGGCCGTGGGTTTGAGCAAATCTGCCACGCGCTGGCAGAAATCGCCGCGCAGAACAGCGATGTGCAGATCGTTTATCCAGTGCACCTGAACCCTAACGTCAGCGAGCCGGTCAACCGCATTCTGGGCCATATCGAGAATGTCATTTTGATTGAGCCGCAGGATTACCTGCCGTTCGTCTGGTTGATGAATCACGCCTGGTTAATTTTGACCGATTCCGGTGGCATTCAGGAAGAGGCCCCCTCGCTGGGTAAACCGGTGCTGGTGATGCGCGAAACCACTGAACGACCGGAGGCGGTGAAAGCCGGAACCGTGCGGCTGGTGGGCACCGACATGAAACGTATCGTGGACGAGGTGACGAACCTGCTGCGCGACGAAAAAGAGTACCAGGCCATGAGCCACGCCCATAATCCTTATGGTGACGGGCAGGCCTGCAGCCGTATTTTGCATGCACTTAAACACAATCGGGTATCGCTATGAGTTTTACAACCATCTCTGTCATAGGTCTTGGCTACATTGGACTGCCTACTGCGGCAGCCTTTGCATCGCGTCAAAAGCAGGTTGTCGGAGTGGATATCAACCAGCACGCGGTTGATACCATCAACCGGGGTGAAATTCATATTGTCGAACCCGATCTCGACAGAGTGGTGAAAACCGCCGTTGAAGGCGGTTTTTTGAAAGCAACGACCGCGCCCGTTGAAGCGGATGCCTATCTGATTGCCGTTCCAACGCCATTTAAGGGCGACCATGAGCCGGATATGGTGTACGTCGAAGCGGCGGCAAAATCCATTGCACCCGTACTGAAGAAAGGCGCGCTGGTGATTCTGGAGTCAACGTCACCCGTTGGGGCGACGGAGCAAATGGCCCAGTGGCTGGCAGAGGCTCGCCCGGATTTAACGTTCCCGCAGCAAGCGGGTGAACAGGCGGATATTAATATCGCCTATTGTCCGGAACGTGTGCTGCCAGGTCAGGTGATGGTTGAGCTTTTCAAAAATGACCGCGTGATTGGCGGGATGACTCCCGTCTGTTCAACGCGTGCCAGCGAGCTTTATAACATCTTCCTTGAAGGCGAGTGTGTGGTCACTAACTCCCGCACGGCTGAAATGTGCAAGCTGACGGAAAACAGCTTCCGTGATGTCAACATCGCGTTCGCCAATGAACTGTCGCTTATTTGCGCCGATCAGGGGATTAACGTCTGGGAACTTATCCGTCTGGCAAATCGCCATCCTCGCGTCAATATTCTTCAGCCCGGCCCGGGTGTCGGCGGCCACTGTATCGCGGTTGACCCGTGGTTCATCGTGGCGCAAAACCCTGACCAGGCGCGTCTGATCCGCACCGCACGTGAAGTGAACGACGGCAAACCGCATTGGGTTATGAATCAGGTTAAAGCGACGGTGGCAGATTTTCTCGCTGACAGCGGCAAACGCGCCAGCGACGTAAAAATTGCCTGCTTTGGCCTGGCATTCAAGCCAAACATCGACGATCTCCGCGAAAGTCCGGCGATGGGGATTGCTGAGATGATTGCGACCTGGCATACGGGGGAAACGCAGGTTGTTGAGCCTAATATTCACACGTTGCCGAAGAAACTGGCCGGAACGTGCCAGCTCGTGACGTTAGACGACGCGCTGAAAACCGCTGATGTCCTGGTTCTGCTGGTCGATCACAAAGAATTTAAAGCGATCGGCGGCGATGCCGTGCGTCAGAACCATATTGTCGACACCAAAGGGGTGTGGCGTTGAGTCAACTGCACGGCGTGCTTGAGCCGCTCGAATGGGAAAGCCAGTTTTTTGGCCTCTCTTCGGCGGTTGTGCGCTTTCGCGATAACGCACCGGCACTTACGGCGGCGGATTTCGCGCCATGGCAGCGCGTGCAGGCAAAAATTCCTGCCGCCGATGCCGAATGCCTTGATGCACTTCAGCAGGTGGGATTCCAGCTTGTCGAAGGTGAAGTTGACCTGAAAATAGCGATCACACATTCGGCAACGTCTGATGCTGAGCGGGCAACGGAGCAGGATATTCCTGCGTTGCGCCAGATGGCTGCGCTTGCTTTTGCGCAAAGTCGTTTCCGTGCACCGTGGTATGCGGCGGATGACAGTGGCCGCTTTTACGCCCAGTGGATCGAAAACGCGGTAAAAGGCACCTTTGATCATGAATGCCTGGTCTTTCGCGCAACCAACGGTGAGATTCAGGCGTTTGTTTCCCTGCGACAACTGAATGACAGCGAAGCGCGTATTGGCCTGCTCGCTGGACGCGGTATGGGTGACAAATTAATGCACGCTGCCTCTCACTGGGCGGCAGCGCGGCAGCTATCAACTTTGCGGGTGGCGACCCAGATGGGCAACACCGCCGCGCTTAAACGTTATATTGCGAGTGGTGCCAACGTTGACACAACCGCTTACTGGCTTTACAGGTGACCTGATGATTCCATTTAACGCACCTCCCGTTGTGGGAACCGAACTCGACTATATGCAGTCTGCCATGGGCAGCGGTAAGCTTTGCGGAGACGGCGGTTATACCCGTCGCTGCCAGCAGTGGATGGAGCAGCGTTTCCACAGCGCTAAGGTGCTGCTGACGCCATCCTGCACGGCATCACTGGAGATGGCCGCGCTGCTGCTGGACATCCAGCCCGGCGACGAAGTCATCATGCCAAGCTACACCTTCGTTTCCACTGCGAATGCCTTTGTGCTGCGCGGGGCGAAAATCGTGTTTGTTGATGTCCGTCCGGATACGATGAACATTGACGAAACCCTGATTGAAGCAGCCATAACTGACAAAACGCGGGCGATTGTTCCGGTTCATTACGCGGGTGTAGCGTGTGAGATGGATACCATTATGACCCTCGCTAAAAAACACGATCTCTTTGTGGTAGAAGATGCCGCACAGGGCGTGATGTCGACTTACAAAGGCCGTGCGCTGGGGACGATTGGTCACATCGGGTGCTTTAGCTTCCATGAAACCAAAAACTATACCGCGGGCGGTGAAGGCGGTGCGACGCTGATTAACGATCGTTCGCTGGTGGAGCGGGCGGAAGTGATTCGTGAAAAAGGCACCAACCGCAGCCAGTTCTTTCGTGGCCAGGTCGATAAATATACCTGGCGCGACATCGGCTCCAGCTATTTGATGGCCGATCTGCAGGCCGCATTCCTGTGGGCGCAGCTCGAAGCCGCCGAGCGTATCAATCAGCAGCGTTTGTCCCTGTGGCAAACCTATTACGACGCCCTGGCGCCGCTGGCGAAAAAAGGGCGGATTGAACTGCCGACGATCCCAGCAGATTGCGTACACAATGCCCACATGTTTTACATCAAACTGCGCGATAACGACGATCGTAGCGATTTGATTGCCTATCTGAAAGAAGCCGAAATTATGGCGGTGTTCCATTACATCCCGCTTCACTCCAGCCCGGCCGGGGAAACGTTCGGTCGATTTGCCGGTGAAGACCGCTACACCACCAAAGAAAGTGAGCGTTTGCTTCGTCTGCCGCTGTTCTACAACCTCGCGCCCGTCAATCAGCGCACGGTGATTAATACGCTCCTGAGCTATTTCCACTGATATGTCTCTGGCGAAAGCATCGGTGTGGACCGCCGCGTCCACGCTCGTAAAGATTGGCACCGGGCTGTTAGTGGTTAAACTTCTGGCCGTCTCGTACGGCCCTTCAGGCGTAGGACAGGCCGGTAATTTCCGCCAGCTTGTGACCGTGCTTGGGGTTCTCGCCGGTGCCGGTATTTTCAACGGCGTGACCAAATACGTTGCACAGCATCATGACGACGCCGCATCGCTTCGCAAGGTGGTCGGCACGTCGTCCGCGATGGTATTGGGCTTCTCGACCCTGCTGGCGGTTGTATTTCTTCTTGCGGCGGCCCCCATCAGTCAGGGGCTTTTCGGCAACACGCATTATCAGGGCCTGGTGCGCCTGGTTGCGCTCGTGCAGATGGGCATTGCCTGGGCCAACCTGCTGTTAGCCTTGATGAAAGGTTTTCGTGATGCGGCCGGGAACGCGCTGGCGCTGATTGCGGGCAGCCTCATCGGCGTCATCGCCTATTACTTTTGCTATCGTCTGGGCGGCTACGAAGGCGCACTGCTTGGCCTGGCGCTGGTTCCCGCGTTGGTCGTTATCCCCGCTGCGTTAATGTTAATGCGCAGACGCACGATTCCGCTTAGCTATCTCAAACCGCAGTGGGACAAAATTCTGGCGGGGCAATTGGGGAAATTTACCCTAATGGCACTCATCACGTCCGTTACATTGCCCGTGGCGTACGTGATGATGCGTAACCTGCTGGCGGCGCACTACAGCTGGGATGAAGTGGGGATCTGGCAAGGTGTGAGCAGTATTTCTGACGCGTATCTTCAGTTTATCACCGCGTCCTTTAGCGTTTATTTACTGCCGACCTTGTCGCGTCTGGTGTCAAAACAGGACATTACGCGCGAGATTGGCCGCTCTCTGCGTTTTGTACTTCCCGCAGTGGCCGCCGCGAGTCTGACCGTCTGGTTGCTGCGAGATGTTGCCATCTGGCTGTTGTTCTCGGCGAAATTTACCGCGATGCGCGATCTGTTTGCCTGGCAACTGGTGGGCGATGTACTGAAAGTGGGTGCTTACGTTTTTGGCTATCTGGTGATTGCTAAAGCGTCGCTGCGATTGTACATCCTGGCGGAAATTAGCCAGTTTGCGCTCTTGACCGCTTTCTCTCTTTGGCTGATCCCTGCGCACGGCGCGCTGGGGGCGTCACAGGCCTATATGGCGACTTACATCGTCTATTTCGCTGCCTGTTGCGGCGTATTTTTACTTTGGCGTAAACGCGCATGACTGCACTGATTCATGTGTTGGGATCGAATATCCCGCACCATAACCAAACCGTTTTGCGGTTCTTCAATGATGAGCTGGCGAGCACGAGCGCCGATGCGCGCGAATTTATGCTCGTTGGCCATGACAATGGGCTAGGCGACGCTTATCCGGCACTGTCGTTGACCTGCTTTGCGGACAAAGCGACGCTGGCGAAAGCCGTTATCGCCAAAGCAAAAGCCAATCGCGATCGGCGGTTCTTCTTTCACGGACAGTTCAACACCGGTTTGTGGCTGGCGTTACTGAGCGGTGGTATTAAGCCTGCGCAGTTTAGCTGGCATATCTGGGGTGCGGACCTGTATGAAGCGTCGCGCGGCTGGAAATTCCGTCTCTTTTATCCGCTGCGCCGCATGGCCCAGGGACGCGTGGGCTGTGTCTTTGCGACGCGCGGCGATCTGAATTATTTTGCGAAGCAGCACCCGAATGTCCGTGGGGAGTTACTCTATTTTCCGACACGTATGGATCCTGCGCTGAATGGGATGGCAATCGACGCCCAGCGCGAAGGCAAACTCACCGTCCTGGTGGGCAATTCGGGCGATCGCAGCAACGAACATATTGCGGCTCTGAAAGCGGTGCACCAGCAGTTTGGCGATACGGTGAACGTGATCGTCCCCATGGGCTATCCTGCTAATAACGACGCGTACATTGACGAGGTACGACAGAGTGGTCTGGCGTTGTTCAGCGCCGAGAATCTGCAGATTCTCAGCGATAAGCTGGCGTTTGACGAGTACCTGGCTTTGCTGCGTCAATGCGATCTCGGTTACTTCATCTTTGCGCGCCAGCAGGGGATTGGAACGCTGTGTCTGCTGATTCAGGCTGGCATTCCGTGCGTGCTCAATCGTGAAAATCCGTTCTGGCAGGATATGGCGGAGCAGAATATTCCCGTCCTGTTTACGACAGATGAACTGAATGAAAACGTGGTTCGTGAAGCGCAACGTCAACTGGCGCTGGTGGACAAAAATGCCATCGACTTTTTCAGCCCTAATTATCTCACGCCGTGGCACCAGGCGCTGCGAATTGCTGCGGGAGACAACGCATGAGCCAGTTGCAATTTAGCGGCTTGTTGGTGATTTGGCTTCTGAGCTCGCTGTTTATCGCGACATTGACCTGGTTTGAATTTCGCCGCGTGCGCTTTAACTTTAACGTCTTCTTTTCTCTGCTGTTTTTACTGACTTTTTTCTTCGGCTTCCCGCTAACCAGTATCCTGGTGTTTCGTTTTGATGTGGGCGTCGCGCCGCCCGAAATTCTGATGCAGGCGTTGTTATCGGCAACCTGTTTCTACGCGGTTTATTATGTGACCTATAAAACGCGCTTACGCCCGGTAAACCACGCCCCGCGTCGCCCGTTGTTCACCATGAATCGGGTGGAAACGCACCTGACATGGGTGATGCTGATGATTATCGCGCTGGTTAGCGTCGGTATCTTCTTTATGCATAACGGCTTTTTGCTGTTTAAGCTGCATTCTTATAGCCAGATTTTTTCTGCAGAAGTGTCGGGTGTAGCGCTTAAGCGCTTCTTCTACTTCTTCATTCCGGCAATGCTGGTGGTCTATTTTCTGCGTCAGGACAGCAAGGCGTGGCTGTTTTTCCTGGTCAGCACCGTGGCGTTTGGCATGCTCACCTACATGATTGTCGGCGGCACACGCGCTAACATTATCATCGCTTTCGCCATCTTCCTGTTTATCGGTATCCTTCGCGGCTGGATTTCCCTGTGGATGCTGGTCGCGGCAGGCGTGTTTGGTATTGTCGGTATGTTCTGGCTTGCGCTGAAACGCTATAGCCTGGACGTGAGCGGTGACGAAGCGTTTTATACTTTCCTGTACCTCACCCGCGACACCTTCTCGCCGTGGGAAAACCTGGCATTACTGCTGCAAAACTACGACAAAATCGAATTTCAGGGACTGGCGCCGATCGTGCGCGATTTCTACGTCTTTATCCCCACCTGGCTATGGCCAGACCGACCAGGGATTGTGCTGAACACGGCGAATTATTTCACCTGGGAAGTGCTGAACAACCATTCTGGGCTGGCAATTTCGCCAACGTTAATCGGCTCACTGGTCGTTATGGGGGGCGTTTGGTTTATTCTGCCCGGCGCGGTGGCGGTGGGTTTAATCATCAAATGGTTTGACTGGCTATACGTCCGTGGGAACGAGGAGAGGAATCGCTATAAGGCGGCGATTTTGCACAGTTTCTGCTTTGGTGCCATTTTCAATATGATCGTATTGGCGCGTGAAGGGCTGGATTCGTTCGTCTCGCGCGTGGTGTTCTTCATGGTGGTTTTTGGTGTCTGCCTGCTCCTGGCGAAGCTGTTGTACTGGCTGTTTGATGTTGCTGGCCTGGTTCACAAACGCGAGCTGCGGACTGCCAGGACGCTTTCCCAAGTCTGAGTAAGGATAATAATGACTGACAATACTTCTGCGCCAGTGTACACGTTGCGCGGCCTGCAACTCATTGGCTGGCGTGATATGCAGCATGCGCTGGATTTTTTATGCGCTGCTGATGGACAGATTAAATCCGGTACGCTGGTGGCGATTAACGCGGAAAAGATGCTGGCCATTGAGGATAACGCTGAAGTGAAAGACCTCATTGATGCGGCAGAATTCAAATATGCCGATGGCATCAGCGTTGTACGCTCTATTCGTAAGAAATTCCCTGAGGCGCGTGTTTCACGTGTGGCGGGCGCGGATCTGTGGGAAGCCTTAATGGCGCGTGCCGGGGCTGCCAATACCCCAGTATTTCTTATCGGTGGCAAGCCAGAAATTCTTTCACAAACAGAACAAAAACTGCGTACGCAGTGGAACGTGAATATCGTGGGAAGTCAGGACGGCTACTTCAAACCGGAAAATCGTCAGGCGCTTTTTGAACGCGTCCGTGACAGCGGTGCAAAGATTGTGACCGTTGCGATGGGCTCCCCGCGTCAGGAGATTCTGATGCGCGACTGCCGACTGATTTGCCCTGATGCGCTCTACATGGGCGTGGGTGGCACATACGATGTCTTTACCGGTCATGTAAAACGTGCACCGAAAGTGTGGCAAAATTTAGGGCTTGAGTGGCTGTATCGTCTGCTTTCTCAGCCAAGTCGCATCACGCGACAGATTAAACTCCTGCGGTACCTCGCCTGGCATTACACCGGCAAAATGTAATCAAAATGTAGCGCGATATGCTGTTCGCGCTGCAACTCCCCTGCAAAACTGCTGCGTTTGTGTGCAATGCATTCATTTATTTAATGCATCGTTTGCCATTTGGCAGAATTTAAGAAACCATTCTCACCCTCATCGCAGTGCCATGGTGTTTTTGCGCCAACCGTTAATCATGACGGTCGGTGCAGCATGGCCTGTTATGGCGAAATCTTTACCCATAACAATAACCGGCGTAGGCCCGGAAGAAGCAAACACAACCGAGGATTTATGGCAGAGAAAAAACCTGAGCTACAGCGTGGGCTGGAAGCTCGACACATTGAATTGATAGCGCTTGGCGGCACCATCGGCGTTGGCCTGTTTATGGGCTCCGCCAGTACGCTGAAATGGGCTGGTCCGTCCGTTTTGCTGGCCTATATTGTCGCCGGGTTATTCGTCTTCTTTATCATGCGCTCGATGGGTGAAATGCTGTTCCTTGAGCCAGTTGCCGGGTCATTTGCCGTCTACGCGCACCGCTACATGAGTCCCTTCTTTGGCTATCTCACGGCCTGGTCCTACTGGTTTATGTGGATGGCGGTGGGGATATCAGAAATTACCGCGATAGGGGTTTACGTCCAGTTCTGGTTCCCGGATATGGTGCAGTGGATACCCGCCTTGATAGCCGTGGGGTTGGTGGCATTAGCTAACCTCGCTGCCGTGCGTTTGTACGGCGAAATTGAGTTCTGGTTTGCAATGATCAAGGTCACCACCATTATCGTGATGATTGTCGTGGGTCTGGGCGTGATTTTCTTTGGCTTTGGTAACGGCGGTCAGGCGATTGGTTTCGGGAATCTGACCGAGCACGGCGGCTTCTTTGCCGGCGGCTGGAAAGGTTTTCTGACGGCGCTCTGCATTGTGGTCGCATCTTATCAGGGCGTAGAGCTGATTGGGATCACTGCGGGTGAAGCGAAAAACCCACAGGTCACGCTGCGCAGCGCAGTGGGTAAGGTGCTGTGGCGTATCCTGATTTTCTATGTGGGCGCGATTTTCGTTATCGTAACGATCTTCCCGTGGAACCAAATTGGCACTACCGGCAGCCCGTTCGTGCTCACCTTCGCTAAAATTGGCATCACTGCAGCAGCGGGGATCATTAACTTTGTGGTGCTGACCGCAGCGCTATCCGGCTGTAACAGCGGAATGTACAGCTGCGGGCGTATGCTCTACGCATTAGCCAACAATCGTCAGTTGCCGGCAGCCGTTGGAAAAGTCTCCCGTTCTGGCGTACCGGTTGCGGGCGTGGCTATTTCTATTGCCATTCTGCTGGTCGGGTCGTGCCTGAACTACATTATTCCGAATCCGCAGCGCGTGTTTGTTTACGTCTATAGCGCAAGCGTGCTGCCGGGCATGGTGCCGTGGTTCGTTATCTTGATCAGTCAACTGCGTTTTCGCCAGGCGCATAAAGAAGCGATTGCCAGCCATCCGTTCCGCTCCATTATGTTCCCGTGGGCTAACTATTTGACGATGGCATTTCTGATTTGTGTTTTGATTGGCATGTATTTCAATGAAGACACTCGCATGTCGCTGTTTGTCGGCATGATCTTCATGGCTGCAGTGTCGGTCGGATACAAGATTTTTGGCCTGAGTCGGCACGCTCAACGCTAAAAAGTAGAGTTAGAAACACCAAAATGCGCAAAGCATAACCAAACGCGCATTTATTTTGAAAAAGCACTAGACAGCAGGCCGAGACCTCCGTAATATCCAGCCCCGCAACGGCGCTAAGCGCCCGTAGCTCAGCTGGATAGAGCGCTGCCCTCCGGAGGCAGAGGTCTCAGGTTCGAATCCTGTCGGGCGCACCATTTACCCGGTGCTGGAGCTGCGGTGGTCTGTTAAGTAGACAGAACCGCGTGAAAGAATAAGTTGTGGTGGCTATAGCTCAGTTGGTAGAGCCCTGGATTGTGATTCCAGTTGTCGTGGGTTCGAGTCCCATTAGCCACCCCATTATTATAAGTTGTGACATGCGACGGTGGCGGAATTGGTAGACGCGCTAGCTTCAGGTGTTAGTGTCTTAACGGACGTGGGGGTTCAAGTCCCCCCCCTCGCACCACGACTTAAAGAGTTGAACTAGAAATTCAAAAAAGCAGTATTTCGGCGAGTAGCGCAGCTTGGTAGCGCAACTGGTTTGGGACCAGTGGGTCGGAGGTTCGAATCCTCTCTCGCCGACCAATTTTGAACCCCGCTTCGGCGGGGTTTTTTGTTTTCTGCGATTCCTTCATCTGTAGTCATTTCCCGAAAACGTCATCGTGGTTTGTCGCAATTCAGAGACATATAGTTATCTGATTTTTAAGATAATTTTAATAACTGGATTATAGTGTCTCTGCCAGGAGACACCTGGGGCAGCTTTGCGCTCTCACTTTCAGTATCTATTCACTCCAAAAAGAAAAAACTCCTTAATTCTTAAAATGTTGCAAAGCGAATAAGTTATGGATGCAACCCTGGCACGTAACATGCAATAATATATGTGTAGATGCTCATTCCACCTCTTATGTTCGCCTTAGTGCCTCATAAACTCAGGAATGACGCAGAGCCATTTACGGTGCTTATCGTCCACCGACAGATGTCGCTTCGGCCTCATCAAACACCATGGACACAACGTTGAGTGAAGCACCAAATATGTTGTCGAATAGATCTGTTTAACGCCTGCTTTTTAGCAGGCGTTTTTTTATGGATTATTCCCGGTAACGCGCCATCACTGCTGCCACCATTATTAACGCGCTGGCGGACACGATATACAACGCCTGACCGGCCCCAAGCGTTGCAGTAAGCACTGCTGCAAAACAGGTGAACACGGACGCACTAAGAGTTTGCCACCGCCATGCTTTACCGCTCGCGGCGGAAACTTGTCGCGTCTCAAAATGACTCAATACCCCATAGGTTCCGGCTGCAAATACAATGTTTGAGGCCAAATGAGCGACAAAAATCATCCCCAGGGCCGCAGTCTGGACTCCCGCACAAAGCGGAATCAGCCCATAAGCCAGTAAAAAGAGGCTCAGGCAGGTTAGCAAAGGACGATTGCGATTTGCGTAGCGCGGAAGGCTGTCTCTATTCAACAGCATCGGTCCGCACAGTTGGCCGAGGCTACGGGCAAACAGCAAAGGGAGTGCCAGCCCCGCTGCGTTGGTCGGGTGGATTTGCTGCGCGAGCGCGGGAAGCAGTGCCATCGCGGGCGCCCCCACGGCTGCCAGAGCTGGAAGAAGCAGGAGGCTGCGTTTCTGTTGCACAGAGAGTCTCTTCCAGTGCAACGGTTCTGACGTCGTGATTTTTGCAGGACCTGCCGCCCTTAACGTCAGCGCGCTTCCAGCCAGCGATAACATCACGAGAGAACCGATAAAGCTGGCGGCGTCTATGGCCAACAGCGTCAGTACCGGCAGATAGTCAAACAGCACAATCCCCAACCCCATTCCTAACAGCACTTGCGAAGCAAAAATCACATTTTCCAGACAGGTGGCGGCAGGGAGTTCGTCTGCGGTTAAAGCTCGCTTAAACAGCAGAGTGAGGACAGGCCAGCTCATCCCGGTAAGCAGAGCTTCCGTTGACTGAACGGCTAATAACGCCGTGACGCTGTGATAATGAATGCCCAGCAGGGGAAAGAGCAGCGCCGTCAGGCCTAAAAGCTCCGTCAGTATCAACAGATGAACAGGTGAGTAAAACCGGCAGAGTTTTTCCCCTATCAGGCTGCCAATAAATCCCGGTAAGGTCGCGAAAAGATAAGCGACTGTGAGCAATGAGGCGGGGGCTTTCCAGCTCAACAGCAAGCCAAAGATAACGACCTGCGTTAAGCCATTCCCCAGAGAGGTAAAAACGAACGCACAGGCTAGCATGCGAAGCCAACGATGGCGTCGCAGCGCTTCAAAGAGCGCATACAAAAGGGTGTTCATAAAACGGTCCTTTCAAGAACGATTTGTTCCACGCAGCAAAATGCGCGTGTATGAAAAAAAGTTAATGAAAAGACATCGTTACATTGGCGGGAGAGTTCTCTAATGACGTTGCTAAGAATGTAGCAGGAGAAAGGGAATAAAAAAAGGAGGCCGTTTGGCCTCCCTTTTGATTTTTACACATGATGGATGCTTAAACCTGACTGCCGTTATTTTGCAACGTCAGCAGCAGGCCATCACGACGCATCGCTGCGGCTTCTTCTGGCTTGTGCTGTTTGTCCAGCGAGTCGGCAAGCCATGCATAATCAAACGCATCCGGGCGCTGTTTTAACGCAGCGCGGAAGGCGAGGCTCGCCTCCTGCCATTCGCCGTGCTTCATCAGCGACTGACCCAGCGTACTCCATAGCAGCGGACGATCGCCTACCGTCTTGATCTGCTGGCGTAACATTTTTTCCATCTGCTCAGGATTATTGGTCTTGAGACGTGGGATCACCATCACCAGACGATCGTCATACTGACGCTTCAGACCATCGAGAATGATCTCCTGCGCGGTGTCATGATCGTCACATTCGATGAGATGTTCAGCCATCGCCACCTGCAATGGAACTTGCTGGCGCGTCTTACGGCTCTGATTTTTCCACCAGGTTTTCAGACCGTCGCTACCCAGATCGGCACGCGCCTGATCCATCAGGCCAATCCACGCCTGACGTTGCAGTGCATCGCGGTGTTCATCATCCCCCACCTCGGCTTTCGCCATGGAAGGAATAATATCCAGCAATGAACCCCAGGCGCCGGTGCGGATATACGCCTGCTCTGCAAGACGCAATACTTCCGGATGGCGTGGCGTGATTTCCAGCAAACGGTCGACACCGTGACGCGCTGCGTGGTTTTCACCTCGCGCCAGCTGCAGGCGCACGCGTGTGATTTCAACCGGAATCTGGTCGTTAGAAGCCAGTTCGGACGCACGCTCAAGATGCTGATTGGCACGCATTTCATCGCCGCGCTGCTGGGCGGCTTCTGCTGCCAGCAGATAGTTCACCACGGGCTGCTCAGCGTGATCGGCGTTTTTCGACATTAGCTTTTCAACTTGCTGATAATCGCCTTCAGCCAGTTTCAGCAGCGCCTGTTCGGTCTGCTTGCGTGCGCGACGGCGTTTGCGGCCAACAAACCAGCTGCGGGTATGTGCACCCGTGCGGAAAATATGGCGCAGGATCCATTCGATGGCAAAGAGCACCACCATGGTGAGGATCAAGATGATCACCAGCCCCGTGACGCTCGTTTCGATGTTGTAGTTATCGGTCTGGATCAGCACGTAGCCTTGATGGCCTGCCAGCATGGGACCCAGGACGATCCCGCCGATCAACAATAAGAAGAGTAATAAGACTTTTAACATGATTACTCTCCTTGAGGCGCGCTTTCGGGCGCAGGGGCTGCTGCATCTTGCTGTGCGGCAACGCCGGGCTGTGCCAGCAAGTTACGCACGCGGGTTTGCATCAGCTTTTCCAAAATTGGCTGGCTTTCGAGCTGGTCCGGAACGTTCATCGTGATGTTCTGTTGACTCAGCTTATCAACGTCATCCAAAAACGCCGTTGTGGTGGCATCGCTGGTGTCGTAGTAAGCACGGACCCACGTAGACACATTATCCAGCGCCTGTTTGTACGTCTCTTCCTGATGGCGCGGTACGGCCTGCGCGGCGACCAGCAGGCGGGAACGAATGTTTTCGCGCAGATAGACATCCTGGTTTGGGGCTAACAGCGGCACGGCGGTCTCGTCACGACGGCGGACAGTAATGAAGCTGTCCATAAAGTTCTGCCAGCTTTTTTGCAGGTTGATGCGCCACTCCCTCAGGGAACTCGACAGCTCAGTGCCGTCAGAATCCATCGGGGTGTCGTCGTCGTTGTTATCGGCCAGACGCAGGTTATCTATCTGATTCGAGAGCTGATTTACTTTGAGAATAATACCGTCGTAATCAACCTGCGAGACGGCACCCAGGCTGGCGATATCTTCGGTAATGGCACGGCGAGCGGTGATAAGACTCGGATCGTTCATGTCAGCCAGGCTGGCGTCCGCGCTCTTCAGCAGCGCAGCAGCTGTGGTGACATCCTGATCGCTCCACAGCTTGCGCCCGGCCAGTTTCACCAGGAAATCCGCCTGCGAAAGCAGCCAGGTTTTGGCATCCGTTCCTGAAATCGTCGCGACTTTTTCTTGAACTTCACCAAGCTGTTTGGTCAGCTCTTCTTGCTTCGTATTCGCTTCGGCAAGCTGCGTTGATTGCTGCTTAATCACGCTTTCCAGCTCGGCTTTCTGCGTTTCTTGCGCTTTTTGCAGGGCCGTTATCTGATTCACCAGCGCATCGCTGGTCGCCGACTGATTTGTTGCCTGTTTCTTCACCACGCCATACAAGCCAACGCCTGCCGCCAGCGCAATGGCGATGGCGATAGCGCTCAGCGCCAGACTGGTTTTGTTATTGCCGTTTTTCTTCTCAACTGTTTTCTCAGTCGTCTCTGGCTGTGGCGCAATCTCCACAGTCTCCCTGGTCTCTTCAACCACGGCGGAGGATTTTTCTTGTTCCGTCATTATGGCTTCCCATTATGAGAGTTATTGTAATGCGCGCAGCAGCGCATCGTTGTCGGCGTTATCAGCGATCCGAATCTCTTGCCAGCCCAATTCCCGGGCCAGGTTCGCCAGGCGCTCACTGACGACCAGTAGTCGGCAGCGGAGTAACCAGTTTTCACGATACCATTGTGGAATCAGCGACCAGAGCTGTTGCAGCATTTCGCCGCTGGTGACCACCAGCGTATCCACGCCGCGCTGATGCCAGCGCATTGCCTCTTCTGCCCCATCATAATATTTCGCACAGCGCTGATAGCACTCGCAGAACGTGACCTCTGCGCCGCGGGCCGTTAAGGTTTCGCCCAATAATTCACGCCCACCGTTTCCGCGAAGAATCAGCGCGCGCTTTCCAGCAACAGTTTGTAATTCAGGTAATTGTAGCAAGACTTCGCTGATTTCCCGATCTAATGGATAGCGAACGTCAATTCCACTGACGGTATGCAATGCCAGAGCGGTGGTACGCCCGATGGCAAAATAGCGCGGTGCTGTCGGCCAGCGTCTGTTTTCTTGCTGCAACTGAGCATGCGCAAACTCCACGGCATGTTGTGACAAAGCGAAAACGAGATCGCCTTCTTGCAGGGCATAAAGCGAGTCGGCGAGCGTGGAAAGCTCGCGACCCGGGGAGAACTCAATCAGCGGAAAGCTCCATGCCACCTGCCCAAGTGTGCGCAGACGGCTCACTAATTGCTCTCCTGCGGGAGATGGGCGGGTGACGAGAATATTCATGCTGGTGGTTCTCCGTTATAAACGTCAGCGAGGATCGCGCGCGCGCCGTTATCAAGCAGCTCTTCGGCCAGTGATACACCCAGCATTTCGGCATCTTGTGGCAAGCCGCGGCGCTCACCGCGCACCATTTGTGAACCGTCAGGTGCGCCCACTAATGCGCGCAGCCAAAGTTCACCGTTAATCAATTCAGCATAGCTGCCAATCGGAACCTGACAGCCGCCTTCAAGACGCATATTCATTGCCCGCTCAGCCTGGACGCGAATGGCGGTTTCATCGTGATTCAACGGTGAAAGCAGTGCGCGGGTGCGGTCGTCATCGAGACGACATTCAATCCCTACGGCGCCCTGGCCGACAGCAGGCAGGCAAAGCTCTGGTGGCATGGCGACACGAATTCGTGATTCCAGCCCAAGACGCTTAAGGCCAGCGACCGCCAGAATAATGGCATCATAATCGCCATTATCGAGCTTACCGAGGCGTGTGCCGACGTTTCCGCGCAGAGAGCGGATAACCAAATCGGGGCGGCGTTCAGCCAGCTGACACTGACGGCGTAAACTTGACGTGCCAACCACGCTTCCTTCCGGCAAATCGTCCAGGGAAGCGTAGTGGTTTGAAACGAAAGCATCGCGGGGATCTTCGCGCTCGCAAATTGTCACCAGCCCTAATCCTTCTGGGAATTCGACCGGGACATCCTTCATCGAATGGACAGCGATATCGGCGCGGTTCTCAAGCAGTGCGATTTCCAGCTCTTTGACAAACAAGCCTTTTCCGCCCACTTTTGCCAGTGGCGTATCAAGAATCACATCGCCGCGCGTCACCATCGGTACCAGTTCAACACGCAACCCCTGATGGCAGGCTTCGAGGCGCTGCTTAACATATTGTGCCTGCCAAAGCGCGAGTGGGCTTTGGCGTGTGGCAATTCTCAAAACATTGTCTAACATGCTTGTTACCGTCTTTATCGTCCACCATGCATCCTAACATTGTTGACTCTGGGATGTCAGTTTTACGGTCGATGAAGGGGAGAGGGACTCGGCGGTGCTCTGGCCATCCGCAGCCGTATTAAGGAATTTACACGTTAAGATCGATGCTACACTTGTCTGTAGCGCATCTTTCTTTACGGTCAATCGGCAAGGTGTTAGATTGATCACGTTTTAGACCATTTTTTCGTCTGTGCCACCATAATGATAAGGACGAAAAAGGGTAACGGTTCTTTTTTGAAATACTGCGGGCTCGTAATCTTTCGCTTTATTGAACGGTTGCTACGTCCGGAAACATCAGGCGATATGTCTTGTACCTCTATATTGAGACTCTGAAACAGAGACTGGATGCCATAAATCAATTGCGCGTGGATCGTGCGCTTGCTGCCATGGGACCTGCTTTCCAACAGGTTTACAGTCTGCTGCCAACATTATTGCACTACCACCATCCGCTGATGCCGGGCTACCTTGACGGTAACGTTCCCAGGGGCATCTGCATTTTCACGCCTGATGAAACCCAACAGCATTATCTTAGCGAACTCGAACTTTACCGCGGTATGCCAGCGCAGGAGTCTCCAGAAGGTGAGTTGCCTATTACCGGCATTTACACCATGGGGAGTACCTCATCGGTAGGACAGAGCTGTTCTTCTGACCTGGATATCTGGGTTTGCCATCAATCCTGGCTCGATAACGAAGAGCGTCAGCTGTTGCAGCGTAAATGCAGCCTGCTCGAAAGCTGGGCGGCGTCTCTTGGCGTGGAAGTCAGCTTCTTCCTGATTGATGAAAACCGTTTCCGCCATAATGAAAGTGGCAGCCTGGGTGGTGAAGACTGCGGCTCAACGCAGCACATGTTACTGCTGGATGAATTTTATCGCAGTGCTGTGCGCCTCGCCGGTAAGCGTATTCTGTGGAATATGGTGCCGTGCGAAGAAGAAGAGCATTACGACGATTACGTCATGTCGCTCTATTCGCAGGGTGTGTTAACCCCAAACGAATGGCTGGATTTGGGCGGCTTAAGCTCCCTGTCTGCTGAAGAATACTTTGGCGCAAGCCTGTGGCAGCTCTACAAAAGCATCGATTCACCGTACAAAGCGGTGTTAAAAACGCTGCTGCTTGAGGCGTATTCCTGGGAATACCCCACGCCACGCCTGCTGGCAAAAGATATCAAACAGCGTCTGCATGATGGGGAAATCGTCTCCTTTGGGCTGGACGCCTACTGCATGATGCTGGAACGCGTCACCGAATACCTGAAAGCCATCGATGACCACACGCGTCTCGATCTGGTGCGTCGATGTTTCTATTTAAAAGTCTGTGAAAAACTCAGCCGCGAGCGGGCATGTGTCGGCTGGCGTCGTGAAGTGGTGAGTCAGCTTGTCAAAGAGTGGGGATGGGACGAAGAACGTCTATCCATGCTTGATAACCGCGCCAACTGGAAAATCGATCAGGTGCGTGAAGCGCACAACGAATTGCTCGATGCGATGATGCAGAGCTACCGTAACCTGATTCGTTTTGCCCGCCGCAATAACCTCAGCGTTTCCGCCAGCCCGCAGGATATCGGTGTTTTGACCCGTAAACTGTACGCCGCGTTTGAAGCGCTGCCTGGCAAAGTCACGCTGGTTAACCCGCAGATTTCACCGGATCTGTCAGAGCTCAATCTGACCTTTATTTATGTCCCGCCGGGTCGCGCGAACCGCACCGGCTGGTATCTCTACAACCGTGCGCCAAGCATGGATTCGATTGTCAGCCATCAGCCGCTGGAATATAACCGCTATCTTAACAAGCTGGTGGCCTGGGCCTGGTTTAACGGCCTGCTGACCTCTCGCACTCGCCTGTTTATTAAGGGCAACGACGTTGTTGATTTAGCCAAGCTGCAGGAGATGGTCGCGGACGTGTCGCATCACTTCCCGCTGCGTCTGCCTGCGCCGACGCCAAAAGCGCTCTACAGCCCGTGTGAAATTCGTCATCTGGCGATTATCGTCAACCTGGAATACGACCCGACGGCGGCGTTCCGCAATCAGGTTGTCCATTTTGATTTCCGCAAGCTGGATGTCTTCAGCTTTGGCGAGCAGCAAAATTGCCTGATTGGCAGCGTTGACCTGCTGTATCGCAACTCGTGGAACGAAGTGCGAACCCTGCATTTCAACGGCGAGCAGGCGATGATTGAGGCGTTAAAAACGATTCTCGGGAAGATGCATCAGGATGCCGCGCCGCCAGACAGCGTCGAAGTGTTCTGCTACAGCCAGCATCTGCGGGGCCTGATCCGTACCCGTGTGCAGCAGCTTGTCTCTGAATGTATTGAACTGCGTCTTTCGAGCACCCGTCATGAAACCGGGCGTTTCAAAGCGCTGCGCGTTTCCGGCCAGACCTGGGGCCTGTTCTTCGAACGCCTGAATGTGTCCGTGCAAAAACTGGAAAACGCGATCGAGTTTTATGGTGCCATCTCGCACAACAAGCTGCACAGCCTGTCCGTTCAGGTCGAAACCAATCCAGTCAGTCTGCCGCAGGTGGTGGATGGCTATGCCAGCGAAGGGATTATTCAGTTCTTCTTCGAAGAGGCGGATGATGAATCTGGATTTAATATTTACATTCTGGATGAAACCAACCGTGCAGAGGTTTATCACCACTGCGAAGGGAGCAAAGAAGATTTGGTTCGCGATGTGAGCCGTTTCTATTCGTCATCGCACGATCGCTTTACCTACGGCTCAAGCTTCATCAACTTTAACTTGCCGCAGTTCTATCAGATTGTGAAAGTCGATGGACGTGCGCAGGTCATTCCGTTCCGTAATCAGGTGGTTGCAGCCCCTCCGATGAACCTGGACGAAAACCAGCCGCTGTTACAGCAGTATTTTTCCTGAGTGCGACCCGACCCTCTCCCGTGGGAGAGGGTGCAAACAGTCAAAATCGTCTCTGACAGAAGAAAGTGACTGTTAACCTCGGAAACTGATCGCTTCGCCTGCCTGTTGCGTCGCCGCCTGTTCCAGCAAATCCCAGAACACTTCGCCGCTACGGTCGCAAATCCAGTCGTCCCCTTTCAGATTGAAATGGTAGCCGCCCTGTTTTGTTGCCAGCCACACCTGATGAAGCGGCTCCTGGCGATTAATAATAATTTTGCTGCCGTTCTCGAAGGTTAATGTCAGCACGCCGCCGTTGATCTCACAATCAATATCGCTGTCGCCATCCCAGTCGTCCAGACGCGCTTCGATGGTCTGCCACAAGTTATCGGCAAGGCGATGAAATTCACTGTCATTCATGGTTTTGTTCCTGTTTTTCGTGATGGCGGGAGTATAACGCTAAATAAATCCCGTTGCAGGAAAGCGGCAAACTCTTGCTTTTGTGTCTTCTCCTGCGATGATAGAAACAGAAAGCATGAACTTACGGGCCACCACTAATGAAAAACGTTTTTCGAACGCTTGCCGTTCTCGTCACTCTGTTTAGCCTGACCGGCTGTGGACTGAAGGGACCGCTCTATTTCCCGCCTGCGGATAAATCCGCGCCACCGCCGACGAAACCGGTGAACAGTCAGATTGAGTCATCCACGCCTGTGAGCAACGATCGCGGCGATAACGGTGGCCCAAGCCAGGTCAATTACTGAGAACCAGTTTCGGTACCCGCGCAATGGAGTAGATGATGCAGTTCTCTAAAATGCATGGCCTTGGCAACGATTTTATGGTCGTCGACGCGGTAACGCAGAATGTCTTTTTCTCACCCGAGCTGATTCGCCGCCTCGCGGATCGGCATGTGGGCGTCGGTTTTGATCAGCTACTGGTGGTCGAGCCGCCGTACGATCCGGATCTCGATTTTCACTATCGCATCTTTAATGCGGACGGCAGTGAAGTCTCGCAGTGTGGCAACGGCGCGCGCTGTTTCGCGCGCTTTGTGCGTCTGAAAGGCCTGACTAACAAGCGCGATATCTGCGTTAGCACGGCGAATGGCCGCATGGTGTTAAGCGTCACAGACGATGAGCTGGTGCGCGTGAATATGGGCGAGCCCAACTTCGAGCCATCAGCCGTACCGTTTCGCGCCATCAAAGCGGAAAAGACCTATATTATGCGCGCGTCCGAGCAGACAGTATTGTGCGGCGTCGTCTCGATGGGAAATCCCCACTGCGTGATTCAGGTTGATGATGTTGATATGGCAGCCGTAGAAATCCTCGGCCCCATCATGGAAAGCCACGAGCGCTTTCCGGAGCGGGCGAATATTGGATTTATGCAGGTGATGAAGCGTGAACACATCCGCCTGCGCGTCTATGAGCGCGGCGCTGGCGAAACGCGAGCCTGTGGCAGCGGCGCTTGTGCGGCCGTGGCTGTCGGTATATCGCAAGGTCTACTGGCAGAAGAGGTTCGCGTGGAATTGCCGGGCGGTCGTCTTGATATCGCCTGGAAAGGTCCGGGTCATCCGCTGTTTATGACTGGCCCGGCGGCACATGTTTATGACGGGTTTATCCATCTATGAAACAACCAGGGGAAGAACTGCAGGAAATAATGACGGAACTGGATGACCGGGCTGTTGTTGATTATCTGCTGCGCAATCCTGAGTTTTTTATCCGCAATGCACGCGTGGTTGAACAAATGCGCGTGCCGCATCCCGTGCGCGATACCGTGTCGCTGGTTGAATGGCACATGGCGCGTTCGCGTAAACACATCGATCAGCTTGAAGAAAACATGACCCTGCTGATGGAACAGGCCAGCAATAACGAAAGCCTGTTTTATCGTCTGCTGAACTTGCAGGCGCGGCTGGCGTCGGCGCACAGTCTTGAAGAGTTTCTCAGCCGCTTCCACCGCTGGGCCCGTGAAATAGGCCTGGCGGGGGCGACGATTCGTTTGTTCCCCGATCGCTGGCGCATCGGCGCGCCGTCCGGTTTTACGCATCTGGCTTTGAATCGTCAAACGTTTGAACCACTGCGCATCCAGCGTCTTGGGCACGAGCATCACTATCTCGGGCCGCTGAACGGACCTGAGCTGCTGGTGGTTCTGCCGGAAGCCAAAGCGATTGGCTCAGTGGCGATGTCGCTGATGGGGCGTGAAGGCGATCTGGGCGTGATGTTATTCACCAGCCGCGACGCGCACCATTACGAACAGGGGCAGGGCACGCATTTGCTGCAGGAAATCGCCCTGATGCTGCCGGAACTGCTGGAGCGTTGGATTGAGCGCGTATGACGGACGCTCCTCTTAGCCTCTTCGTTGCGCGTTTTCTGCGTTATTTGGGCGTCGAACGCCAGCTCAGCCCAATTACGCTGTTGAACTATCAGCGCCAGCTGGATGCGATAATGCAACTGGCGGAAGAGATCGGCCTGAAAAGCTGGCCGCTTTGCGATGCCGCGACCGTACGCGCGTTTGTTGTGCGCAGTCGTCGTAAAGGTCTGGGTCCGGCGAGCCTGGCGCTACGTCTTTCGGCATTGCGCAGTTTCTTCGACTGGCTGGTAAGCCAGGGCGAACTCAAAGCCAATCCGGCAAAAGGCATATCTACTCCCAAAGCCCCGCGTCATCTGCCGAAAAACATCGACGTTGATGATGTGAATCGCCTGCTTAATATCGATCTTAACGATCCGCTGGCCGTGCGCGATCGCGCCATGCTGGAAGTGATGTACGGCGCGGGATTACGTCTGTCAGAACTGGTGAATTTAGATCTGAAACACCTCGATTTGGATACCGGCGAAGTGTGGGTGATGGGCAAAGGCAGCAAAGAGCGACGCTTGCCGATTGGCCGCAGCGCGGTGGCCTGGATTGAACACTGGCTGGATCTGCGTGGGCTGTTTGGTGCAGAGGAAAATGCGCTGTTTCTCTCGAAGCTTGGGAAGCGAATTTCGGCGCGCAACGTACAAAAACGTTTTGCTGAGTGGGGCATTAAGCAGGGGTTGAACAGCCACGTCCATCCGCACAAGCTGCGCCACTCGTTTGCGACGCATATGCTTGAATCCAGCGGTGACCTGCGCGGCGTGCAGGAACTCTTAGGTCACGCCAATTTATCCACTACCCAAATCTATACCCATCTTGATTTTCAACATCTTGCGTCAGTCTATGACTCGGCGCATCCGCGCGCCAAACGGGGGAAATAATGCGTTTTTACCGCCCATTAGGTCAGATTTCTGCGCTGACTTTTGATCTTGATGACACGCTTTATGACAACCGCCAGGTGATTTTACGCACCGAGCAGGAAGCGCTGGCGTTTGTGCAAAATTACCATCCATCCTTAAAAACACTGCAAAACACCGATTTTCAGCGTTTGCGGCAGGCCTTGCGCGAGACGGAGCCGGACATTTATCACGACGTGACCGAATGGCGTCGTCGTGCAGTGGAACAGGCGATGATCAATGCGGGGCTTACGGCAGCTGAAGCCGCGCTGGGCGCGGAAGCATCCATGGCCAATTTTGCTAAATGGCGCAGCCGAATCGACGTGCCGCAAGAGACGCACGACACGCTGGCGAAACTGGCCGAAAAATGGCCGCTGGTGGCGATCACGAATGGCAACGCCCAGCCAGAGCTGTTTGGGCTTGGCGACTATTTTACCTTCGTCTTCCGCGCGGGTCCGCACGGGCGTTCAAAACCGTTTAGCGATATGTATCATCTGGCGGCAGAAAAATTGGATTTGCCGCTGGGCGAAATCCTGCACGTTGGCGACGATCTAACGACCGATGTCGCGGGGGCGATCCGCTGCGGCATGCAAGCCTGCTGGATCAAACCCGAAAATGCTGACCTGATGCACACCGTCGACAGCCGCCTGTTGCCGCACGTAGAAATTTCGCGGTTGGCATCCCTCACCACGCTGATATAATCACCAGCAGTATTGTATAAATCAACAGTATGTCCGGCAGGAAAAACGCTGCCGGACAGATGACTTCTGGCGGTGCCAATGGACGTTTCTTACCTGCTCGACAGCCTTAATGACAAACAACGTGAAGCGGTCGCCGCGACGCGGACCAATATGCTGGTGCTGGCAGGGGCGGGCAGTGGTAAGACGCGTGTTCTGGTACACCGCATCGCGTGGTTGCAGAGTGTAGAAAACTGCTCGCCGTATTCCATCATGGCCGTGACGTTTACCAACAAAGCGGCGGCGGAGATGCGCCATCGTATTACCCAACTGATGGGCACCAGCCAGGGTGGCATGTGGGTGGGCACGTTCCACGGGCTGGCGCACCGGCTGCTGCGTGCGCACCATATGGACGCGAATCTGCCACAGGATTTCCAGATCCTCGACAGCGAAGACCAGCTGCGATTGCTGAAACGTCTGATTAAGGCGATGAACCTTGACGAGAAGCAATGGCCGCCGCGTCAGGCGATGTGGTACATCAACGGTCAAAAAGACGAAGGGCTGCGCCCGCACCATATTCAAAGCTTTGGCAATCCGGTTGAGCAAACCTGGCAGAAGGTTTACCAGGCCTATCAGGAAGCATGCGATCGCGCGGGTCTGGTGGATTTTGCCGAGCTGCTGCTGCGCGCGCATGAGCTGTGGCTGAACAAGCCGCACATTCTTCAGCATTACCGCGAACGCTTCACCAACATCCTCGTGGATGAGTTCCAGGATACCAACAACATTCAGTACGCGTGGATCCGCATGCTGGCGGGTGACACGGGTAAAGTTATGATCGTGGGCGATGATGACCAGTCGATTTACGGCTGGCGTGGCGCACAGGTCGAAAATATTCAGCGTTTCCTTAATGATTTCCCCGGCGCAGAAACCATTCGTCTGGAGCAAAACTACCGCTCGACGAATAATATTTTGAGCGCCGCCAACGCCCTGATTGAGAACAACAACGGGCGTCTGGGCAAAAAACTGTGGACCGATGGCGTCGACGGCGAACCGATTTCACTCTACTGCGCGTTCAACGAGCTGGATGAAGCCCGTTTCGTGGTTAATCGTATCAAAACCTGGCAGGACAACGGCGGCGCGCTGGAAAAATGCGCCATTCTCTATCGCAGTAACGCCCAGTCGCGCGTGCTCGAAGAGGCGCTGTTGCAGGTCAGCATGCCGTACCGCATTTACGGCGGCATGCGCTTCTTCGAGCGCCAGGAGATCAAAGATGCGCTCTCGTATTTGCGCCTGATTGCTAACCGTAACGACGATGCGGCGTTTGAGCGTGTCGTGAATACCCCAACGCGCGGAATCGGCGATCGCACCCTGGACGTGGTGCGTCAGGCTGCCCGTGAGCGCCAACTCACGCTGTGGCAATCCTGCCGTGAGCTATTGCAGGAAAAAGCGCTAGCCGGGCGCGCAGCCAGCGCGTTACAGCGCTTTATTGAACTGATTGACGCCCTGGCGCAAGAAACCGCCGATATGCCGCTACACGTTCAGACGGACCGCGTGGTGAAGGACTCGGGACTGCGCATGATGTATGAGCAGGAAAAAGGCGAAAAGGGTCAGACGCGTATCGAGAACTTAGAGGAACTGGTGACGGCAACGCGCCAGTTCAGCTACAACGAAGAAGACGAAGATTTGATGCCGCTGCAGGCGTTCCTCTCCCACGCAGCGCTGGAAGCGGGCGAAGGGCAAGCGGATACCTGGCAGGATGCGGTTCAGCTGATGACGCTGCACTCCGCCAAAGGGCTGGAGTTCCCGCAGGTGTTTATTGTCGGGATGGAGGAGGGGATGTTCCCGAGCCAGATGTCGCTGGATGAAGGCGGACGTCTGGAAGAGGAGCGCCGTCTTGCCTATGTTGGCGTGACGCGTGCAATGGAAAAGCTGACGCTGACCTATGCGGAAACACGTCGTCTGTATGGCAAAGAGGTGTATCACCGTCCGTCGCGCTTTATCGGCGAGCTGCCGGAAGCCTGCGTTGAAGAGGTGCGCCTGCGCGCCAGCATCAGCCGTCCGGTTAACCATCAGCGGATGGGAACGCCGATCTCGGAAAATGATACCGGCTACAAGCTGGGTCAGCGCGTTCGCCATTCGAAATTTGGCGAAGGTACCATTGTGAATCTGGAAGGGAGTGGCGAACACAGTCGCCTGCAGGTGGCGTTCCAGGGACAGGGCATCAAATGGCTGGTCGCCGCTTATGCGCGTCTGGAAAATGTGTAACTTTCAGAAAAATATCATTATTTTGTAATACTCTGCTAGCCTTAATAGCTGGCGGCTATTAAAAGGCCTTCAGCGTTTCGCTGCGTGTTGACGCCACTATTACAGCTGGCGTAACATGCGCGCACGATTACGCTAAGAGGACATTCGCCTTGGACACACCCAGTACATACTGGCTCAATTCCCTGTCATCCAGGAACAACTCCTAAGGCTATCTCCTCTTGCTGATGGCCTTAGTGGTTGTCAGCGATCTGTTTTTTCCCGTCGCGCTGAGTCAGGCTGTTTAATGGTCTGAAACCCTTATTGTTTCTGTGTGCCCACCGAACTGTCCGATATTTTTTGCATTGGGAGTCCCGGTCATGTTGAGCGCATTTCAACTCGAAAAAAACCGACTGATTCGGCTTGAAGCTGAAGAGTCACAGCCCCTCATTGATGCCGTATGGGTGGATCTGGTCGAGCCGGACGACGATGAACGCTTGCGCGTACAATCAGAACTCGGACAAAGCCTGGCAACCCGTCCTGAACTGGAAGATATCGAAGCATCCGCGCGTTTTTTTGAAGACGAAGACGGCCTGCATATTCACTCCTTTTTCTTTTTTGAAGATGCGGATGACCATGCCGGTAACTCCACGGTGGCATTTACCATTCGCGATGGTCGCCTGTTCACTTTACGTGAGCGCGAACTGCCGGCATTCCGACTCTACCGCATGCGCGCTCGTAGCCAGGCAATGGTCGACGGCAACGCCTACGAGCTGCTGCTCGATCTGTTCGAGACCAAAATTGAACAGCTGGCGGATGAAATCGAAAACATCTACAGCGATCTGGAAAAGCTGAGTCGCGTGATCATGGAAGGTCATCAGGGTGATGAATATGACGAAGCGCTGTCGACGCTGGCAGAGCAGGAAGATATCGGCTGGAAAGTGCGTTTGTGTCTGATGGATACCCAGCGCGCGTTGAATTTCCTGGTGCGTAAAGCGCGTTTACCGAGCGGTCAGCTTGAGCAGGCGCGTGAAATTTTGCGCGATATCGAATCCCTGTTGCCACACAACGAATCCCTGTTCCAGAAGGTGAACTTCCTGATGCAGGCGGCGATGGGCTTTATCAACATCGAGCAGAACCGCATCATCAAGATCTTCTCGGTGGTCTCCGTGGTGTTCCTGCCGCCTACGCTTGTGGCATCCAGCTACGGGATGAACTTTGAGTTTATGCCCGAGCTGAAGTGGAGCTTTGGCTACCCTGGCGCGATTATCTTTATGCTGCTTGCCGGGCTGGCGCCGTATTTGTACTTCAAGCGCCGCAACTGGCTTTAATGCTGACGCCCTCTCCCGAGCAGGAGAGGGCTAAACGCTACAATCCTTTCTTCATTCTGCGCTGGGTATAGAGCGCATCGGCAACGAATACCGCCAACGCCACCCAGATGAACGCAAACGTCACCATCTTATCGGCACCCGGAACTTCTCCGTAGAACATCACCGCCAACAGGAACATCAGCGTTGGCCCGATATACTGGAAGAATCCGAGCGTCGACAGGCGCAAGCGGGTCGCCGCGCCAGTAAAGCACAGCAGCGGAATGGTAGTGACCACCCCTGCGGCGATCAGCATCAGGTTCAGCGACCACGGATTACTGCCCATATGGCTGGTGCTGCTGTCGGCAATGCCGAACAGGTAAATCGCTGCCAGCGGGAGCAACCACAGGGTTTCGAACAGCATCCCGGTTTGCGCTTCGACGGCGATTTTTTTCCGTACCAGACCATAAAACGCAAAGCTAAACGCCAGGCCCAAGGCGATGATCGGCAGCGAACCAAACGTCCAGAGCTGTACCAGCACGCCGCACAGGGCTAAGAGTACCGCCACCCACTGCATACGCCGGAAGCGCTCGCCGAGGAACAGCATCCCCAACACGATATTGACCAACGGATTGATAAAGTAACCGAGGCTGGCTTCGAGCATGTGATGGTTGTTAACCGCCCAGATAAACAGCAGCCAGTTTCCGCCAATCAGCACCGCTGAAAGGGCGAGCAGAAAAATTTTCTTCGGCGTTTGCAGCAGCTTTTTTACGCCTGACCACTGACGGCTGACGCTCATCAGCGCCACCATAAAGAAAAATGACCAGATTACGCGGTGGGTAAGGATTTCGTCGGCTGGTACGTAGTAAATCAGCTTGAAGTAGGCGGGTGCGATACCCCAAATAAAATAAGCGGCAAGGGCGAGTAAAACGCCCTGCCGCGTCTGTTTAGCATCCATCGGTAAAATCCGTGACAAAAAAGTGAAGTAATTTTACCCGATTTTGCCGCCTCAACCCACCATATAAGTGGCTGTTGCGCTGGCGATGTAAACTTGTTCTTCGTTATGCAATTCGACGCGGGCCACGGCCACCTTATTGCCCGCCCGCAGCAAACTGCTGGTGGCGGTGAAGCGATTGCCACGGCCAGGACGCAAATAGTCCACGCGCAAATCGATGGTGCCCATCCGCGACAGGCGCTGACGCAATTCGTCTTCATTGATGGTGTCGTGGCGCGCCAGCGTACTGCCCACGCATACCAGCCCTGCGGCGACATCCAGCGCGGAGGCGATCACGCCGCCATGCAAAATACTTTGCGCCCAGTTGCCGACCATCATGGGCTGATTGTTGAAACTGAGTTGGGCGAATCCCTTCTCGTAACGCTCCAGTTCAAGCCCGAGCGCACGGTTAAAGGGCATATGGTAAACAAAAATCTCGCCCACAAGTTTCAAAGCGTCTTCAGCGGTAAGCGTGGCTGACATCAGAAATCACATCCTTATTGTTAATGAGATGTTGATTTTATGCTTCTGGCATACGAATTTCCACTTTCAGAAACGAGGGGGAGACGTAAACGAAGAAATCGGTAGAATGAGCTGCTCATAATATTCACAAAATTTTATTTCGCAGGAGAGCACCACCGATGCGGACGTATCTGGGTTGGTTACTGGCGGCGATTGCGCTGCCCTTTACGGCATTTGCGCAGGAAGCCACTATTAAAGAAGTGCATGATAAGCCCGCCGTTCATGGCAGCATTATTGCGAACCTTCTTCAGGAGCATGACAATCCGTTCACGCTTTACCCGTATGACACTAACTATCTGATTTACACCCAAACCAGCGACATCAATAAAGAGGCCATTAGCTCTTACAATTGGTCAGATAACGCGCGCAAAGACGAAGTTAAATTCCAGCTCAGCCTGGCGTTTCCGCTCTGGCGCGGCATATTAGGGCCGAGTTCAGTGCTGGGCGCGTCTTACACGCAAAAATCCTGGTGGCAGCTGTCTAACAGCGGTGAGTCTTCTCCGTTCCGCGAAACGAACTATGAACCGCAGCTGTTTCTCGGCTTTGCAACGGATGACGAATTCGCAGGCTGGACCTTACGCGACGTTGAAGTGGGTTATAACCACGATTCGAATGGTCGCGCTGACCCCACCTCCCGCAGCTGGAACCGTCTCTATACCCGTTTGATGGCGCAAAACGGTAACTGGATGGTGGAAGTTAAACCGTGGTACGTGCTGGGAAGCACCGACGATAATCCGGATATCACCAAATACATGGGCTACTATCAACTGAAAGTGGGCTATCAATTGGGTGATGCTGTACTGAGTGTGAAAGGGCAATATAACTGGAACACCGGCTACGGGGGCGCGGAAATGGGCCTGAGCTATCCGGTGACCAGGCATATGCGCATCTACACGCAGGTTTACAGCGGTTACGGTGAATCGCTCATCGACTATAACTTCAACCAGACCCGCGTGGGTGTGGGCGTGATGCTGAACGATCTTTTCTAAGCATCGCGAATGTTTTTGCGTTAAACGTTGAAGTTTCTCTCTCAGGCGCTGAAAATAGCGCCTGTTTTATTTCTGGCAAATGGGGTTAACGTGGCGCAGGCGGAAGTTTTGAATCAGGAATCGCTGGCTAAACAGGTTTTACAAGAAACCTTTGGCTATCAGCAATTCCGCCCTGGCCAGGAAACCATCATTGAAACCGTGCTGGAAGGCCGCGATTGTCTGGTGGTCATGCCGACCGGCGGCGGAAAATCCCTGTGCTATCAGGTGCCCGCGCTGGTGCTCAACGGTCTGACGGTCGTGGTATCACCGCTCATCTCGCTGATGAAAGATCAGGTGGACCAGCTGCTGGCGAACGGTGTTGCCGCAGCCTGTATCAACTCCACGCAAACCCGCGAACAGCAACAGGAAGTGATGGCGGGTTGCCGTACCGGACAAATTCGCCTGCTCTATATCGCGCCGGAACGCCTAATGCTGGATAACTTCCTCGAGCATCTTGCGCACTGGAATCCGGTGCTGCTGGCGGTGGATGAAGCGCACTGTATTTCGCAGTGGGGACACGATTTCCGTCCGGAATATGCTGCGCTCGGTCAGCTGCGTCAGCGCTTCCCGGCGCTACCGTTCATGGCGCTTACCGCCACGGCTGACGACACGACCCGCCAGGATATCGTCCGTCTTCTTGGACTTAACGATCCGTTTATCCAGGTCAGCAGCTTCGATCGCCCCAATATCCGCTACATGCTGATGGAAAAATTCAAGCCGCTGGATCAGCTCTTGCGTTACGTGCAGGAGCAGCGCGGCAAATCGGGCATTATTTACTGCAACAGCCGCGCGAAAGTGGAAGACACCGCCGCGCGTTTGCAAACCCGTGGATTTAGCGCTGCGGCCTACCATGCCGGATTAGAAAATCACATTCGTGCTGACGTGCAGGAGAAATTCCAGCGCGACGACCTGCAAATTGTTGTTGCCACAGTCGCATTCGGGATGGGCATCAATAAGCCCAACGTGCGCTTTGTGGTGCATTTCGACATCCCGCGCAATATCGAATCCTACTATCAGGAAACGGGCCGTGCCGGGCGTGACGGCCTGCCTGCGGAAGCGATGCTGTTTTACGACCCGGCTGATATGGCCTGGCTGCGTCGCTGTCTTGAAGAGAAACCCCAAGGGCAGATGCTGGATATCGAGCGTCACAAGCTCAACGCGATGGGCGCGTTTGCCGAAGCGCAGACCTGCCGCCGTCTGGTGCTCCTCAACTACTTTGGTGAAGGGCGTCAGGAGCCGTGCGGTAACTGCGATGTCTGCCTCGACCCGCCGAAGCAGTACGATGGCTTAATGGATGCGCGTAAGGCGCTGTCGACTATCGGGCGCGTCAATCAGCGCTTCGGGATGGGCTACGTGGTGGAAGTGCTGCGCGGGGCGAACAACCAGCGTATCCGCGAGATGGGCCATGACAAATTGCCTGTCTACGGCATCGGCAAAGAGCAGAGCCACGAGCACTGGGTAAGCATTATCCGCCAGCTGATTCACCTGGGTTTCGCAACACAGAATATTGCCCAGCACTCTGCGCTGCAGCTGACCGAAGCCGCACGCCCGGTGCTGCGCGGTGATATCGAGCTGCAGCTCGCCGTACCGCGCGTTATCGCCCTGAAACCGCGCGTTATGCAGAAATCCTACGGCGGCAATTACGATCGCAAGCTGTTCGCCAAGCTGCGCAAGCTGCGTAAAGCCATTGCCGACGAAGAGAACATCCCGCCGTATGTGGTGTTCAACGATGCGACGCTTATCGAAATGGCCGAGCAGATGCCGCTCAGCGCCAGCGAAATGCTCAGCGTCAACGGTGTCGGCACGCGCAAACTCGAGCGCTTTGGTAAAGAGTTTATGGCGCTGATTCGTTCGCATGCTGACGGTGATGATGAGGAGTAGTCAGACCGGCGAAAAAGTGCCAGGATGATTGCTCTGTGAATTATTTCCCCGCGAGTTAACTATGTTAATGCTATTTCTTACCGTGGCGTTGGTGCATATCGTTGCGCTGATGAGCCCTGGCCCAGACTTTTTCTTTGTATCCCAGACCGCCGTCAGCCGCTCCCGCAAAGAGGCGATGATGGGTGTGCTCGGCATTACCATGGGCGTCATGGTATGGGCAGCTGTCGCGCTGCTTGGCCTGAATTTGATTCTCGCGAAAATGGCCTGGCTGCATAACATCATTATGGTCGGCGGCGGGTTGTATCTGTGTTGGATGGGTTATCAGATGCTGCGCGGGGCGCTGAAGAAAGAAGAAAAAGTGTCGGGTGAACCTCATATCGAACTGGCAACGGGTGGCCGCAGCTTTGTGAAAGGTCTGCTGACCAATCTGGCGAACCCAAAAGCGATTATCTATTTTGGTTCCGTGTTCTCCCTTTTTGTCGGTGATGACGTGGGCGCAGGCGCGCGCTGGGGGATTTTCCTGCTGATCGTGGTGGAAACGTTCGCCTGGTTTACGGTGGTGGCAAGCCTGTTTGCGCTCCCGTCAATGCGCCGTGGCTATCAGCGCCTGGCGAAATGGATCGACGGTTTTGCCGGCGCACTGTTCGCCGGCTTTGGCATTCATCTCATCCTCTCTCGCTAAGCATGTCGCGCTGACGCAAGCAGCGCGCCAATCAGCATAAACAGCGATCCAAAGACTTTATTCAGGGCCTTCATCTGTTTAGGCCCTTTAATCCATCCCGCAATTCGCTGCGCCAGCGTCGCGTAGCCAATCATCACGATGATATCGACAATAATGGTCGTCGCGCCAAGCACGATGTACTGCATCACCTGTGGCTGATGCGGGACGATAAACTGCGGGAACAGCGCTGCCAGAAAGACGATGCTTTTCGGGTTGGTCAGATTGACGAACACGGCGCGTTTGAACAGTCGCCCACGGCTTTGCGTGTGCGCCAGTGTGTTCAGGTCAATTGAGCCCGCCGCGCGCCACTGCTGGATGCCCAGCCAAATCAGATACGCCGCGCCCGCCCATTTCAGCACTTCAAAGGCCAGAATAGATCGCGAGAAGAGCGTGCCCAAACCGATGCCAACCAGCACGATGTGGATCCCCAGCCCCGTTTGCAAACCGGCGATAGACGCCGCCGCACCGCGATAACCGTGGCTAATGGAGGTGGTCATGGTATTGATCGCGCCAGAACCCGGTGAAAGGCTCAGGATAATGGATGTCAGCAGGTAAGCGAACCACCACTCGAAGGTCATTTGAAACTCCCGAATCGTCTATTTTTATGCCACAATACGCTATTGTCAGCGCATTTTGTGATGCGTCACGAAAAAACGATATTCCATGGCTTACAGGGGTGGAAACCCAATGTTTCAGCAGAAAAAGGACTGGGAAACACGCGAGAACGCATTTGCTGCTTTCTCCATGGGGCCGCTGACCGATTTCTGGCGTCAGCGCGAAGAAGCCGAGATCATGGGCGTGGACAATGTCCCGGTTCGCTTTGTGCGTTTTCGGGATAGCAAAAACGATCGCGTGATCGTCGTGTGCCCCGGTCGTATTGAAAGCTACGTTAAATACGCTGAACTGGCTTACGACTTGTTCCATCTTGGTTTTGATGTCTTCATTATTGACCATCGTGGGCAAGGGCGTTCCGGGCGTTTACTGTCGGACACGCATCGTGGCCACGTTGATCATTTCAGTGATTATGTCGACGATCTCGCCGCGTTCTGGCAGCAGGAGGTGCAGGCAGGCCCGTGGCGTAAACGTTATATTCTTGCGCACTCTATGGGGGGCGCGATCGCCACGCTGTTTTTACAGCGCTATCCCCAGCATCAGTGCGACGCCATTGCGCTCACTGCGCCCATGTTCGGCATCGTCATGCGTTTTCCGGACTGGATGGTGCGCCATATTCTCGACTGGGCTGAGGGCCATCAGCGCATTCGCGAAGGCTACGCTATCGGAACCGGACGCTGGCGCGCGTTGCCCTTTGCGATTAACGTGCTGACACACAGTCGGCAACGTTATCGCCGAAATCTGCGTTTCTATGCCGATGAACCGCGTTTGCGCGTGGGCGGCCCGACGTATCACTGGGTGCGTGAAGGTATTCTCGCGGGTGAGTCTGCGCTGGCAGGCGTGGGTGACGATAATACGCCGACATTATTGATTCAGGCAGAAGAAGAGCGTGTGGTGGATAACCGCATGCATGAACGCTTTTGCGAATTGCGCGCTGCGGCGGGTCACCCTTGCGAAGGGGGAAAACCGCTGGTCATAAACGGTGCGTTCCATGAGATCCTTTTTGAAAAGGACGCCATGCGCTCAGTCGCGCTAAACGCCATTGTTGAATTTTTCGACAGGCATAACTGATTTTCTATTGAGGTTAAATTCTCCTATGTACCAGGTTGTTGCATCTGACTTAGATGGCACGTTACTTTCCCCCGATCACACCTTATCGCCGTACGCGAAAGAGACCTTAAAACTCCTGACCGCGCGTGGCGTGAATTTTGTCTTCGCGACGGGTCGCCACCATGTTGACGTCGGGCAAATCCGCGATGGCCTGGAGATTAAGGCGTACATGATCACCTCCAACGGTGCGCGCGTGCACGACACTGATGGCAATCTTATTTTCACTCACGATCTGGATCGCGATATCGCGGCCGATCTGTTCGGCGTCGTGCATGACAACCCGAAGATCGTCACTAACGTCTATCGCAACGACGACTGGTTTATGAACCGTCACCGCCCGGATGAGATGCGTTTCTTCAAAGAAGCGGTATTTAACTACACGCTGTATGAGCCCGCTTTACTGGAGCCGGAAGGGATCAGCAAAGTGTTCTTCACCTGCGATACCCACGAAGAGCTGCTGCCGCTGGAGCAGGCGATTAACGCGCGCTGGGGCGATCGCGTGAACGTCAGCTTCTCCACGCTGACCTGTCTGGAAGTGATGGCGGGCGGCGTGTCGAAAGGCCACGCCCTGGAAGCGGTTGCCAAACGCATGGGCTTTGAGCTGAAAGATTGCATCGCCTTTGGCGACGGCATGAACGACGCAGAAATGCTCTCCATGGCGGGTAAAGGCTGCATCATGGAAAACGCGCACCAGCGTTTGAAAGATCTGCACCCGGAGCTGGAAGTGATCGGCACCAACGGCGACAACGCCGTGCCGAATTATCTGCGTAAGCTGTTTCTTGAGTAATTGCCCTAACGTCTCGACTGATTAATTAACGCTCAGTTGTCAACTGAAGAGTCCGCTACAATGCCTGTCCTTCTTCCTGAGAGACAAGCATTGTGGCGCTACTCATTATCACCACTATTCTGTGGGCCTTCTCGTTCAGCCTGATCGGTGAATATCTCGCCGGGCATGTCGATAGCTATTTCTCCGTGCTGATGCGCGTGGGGCTGGCGGCGCTGGTGTTCCTGCCC
The DNA here is from genome assembly GCF_056032945.1 of Lelliottia sp. RD5. Taxonomy (NCBI): domain Bacteria; kingdom Pseudomonadati; phylum Pseudomonadota; class Gammaproteobacteria; order Enterobacterales; family Enterobacteriaceae; genus Lelliottia; species Lelliottia sp. RD5. Next base: position 57,782 of record NZ_JBVYHQ010000011.1, read on the forward strand.
TTTCTGCGTCTGCGCGGACAAACGTTCAAAACCATTCTGCTGTATATGCTGGTGGGCGCGATGCAGCTCGGCGTCATGTATCTGTTCAGCTTCCGCGCGTATGTCTATCTGTCGGTCTCAGAATTCCTGTTGTTCACCGTGCTGACGCCGCTCTATATCACGCTAATTTACGACCTCCTGAGCAAACGGCGTTTACGCTGGGGCTACGTGCTGAGCGCGCTGCTTGCGGTTGCGGGTGCGGCGATTATTCGCTACGACAAAGTGAGCGATCACTTCTGGACCGGGCTGATGTTCGTTCAGCTCGCTAACATCAGCTTTGCGATGGGTATGGTTGGCTACAAACGCCTGATGGAAACCCGTCCGATGCCGCAGCACAATGCCTTTGCATGGTTCTATATAGGGGCGTTTATCGTCGCCGTCGTGGCGTGGTTTATGCTGGGTAATCCGCAGAAATTGCCGACGACCACGGTGCAGTGGAGCGTGCTGATTTGGCTGGGCGTTGTGGCGTCAGGGCTGGGCTACTTTATGTGGAACTACGGCGCTACGCAGGTAGACGCCGGAACGCTGGGCATTATGAACAACGTCCATGTGCCCGCTGGCCTGCTGGTGAACCTGGCCATCTGGCAGGAACAACCGCACTGGCCGAGCTTTATTATTGGGGGAGCGGTGATCCTGGCTTCACTGTGGGTGCATCGCCATTGGGTCGCTCCGCGCTCCGAACAAACGGCAAATGGTCGCAAGCGTGATTCCGCGCTGAACGAATAAACGCTTCCGTGACCGGCTGACGCTGCTCGCCATCGCGCACGGCGGAGTACAGCCGGCTCCACAATCCCTCGCCCAGGGTTTTAGTGACCACCAGACCCTGGCGCTCAAAACTCTCTACCACCCAATGCGGCAGCGCTGCGATACCCATCCTGGCTGCCACCATCTGAATCAACAGCAGCGTGTTATCGACGCTTTTCAGGTTCGGGCTGATGCCCGCCGGTTGCAGGAAATGCCGCCAGATATCCAGACGACTGCGCTGCACCGGATAAATCAGCAGCGTTTCGGTCGCCAAATCTTCCGGCGTGATACGCGTTTTTACTGCTAACGGATGATCCGGAGCCAGCACCAGACGCACTTCATAATCAAACATCGGCGAGTAGTGCAGCCCGCTGCGCGGCAAAATATCGGACGTCATCACCAGATCCAGTTCGCCCTGCTGAAGCGACGGCTGCGGGTCAAACGTCATACCCGATTTAAAGTCCATCTCCACCTGCGGCCAGTGCTGGCGGAAATTCTCTAGCGCTGGCGTCAGCCACTGAATACAGCTGTGACACTCAATGGCGATGCGCAATTTCGTTTGCTGCGGTTCATTGCAGGACTGCAGCGCGGTAGCGATCTGCGGCAATACCTGGTTGGCAAGCTGGAGCAAAATTTCACCCTGCGGCGTAAAGCGCAGCGGCTGGCTCTTACGCACGAACAGACGAAAGCCAAGGCGTTGTTCCAGATCGCTGAACTGGTGTGACAGCGCGGATTGCGTCTGGTGCAGCGTGGCCGCCGCCGCCGCGAGCGACCCGCAATTCCGCAACGCTTGTAGCGTTTTCAGGTGTTTTATCTCGATCATGAAAGTCCTTCACTTCGCCATGAGTATTTTGCGCTTGAGGAATATACAGTAACCGCCAATTATGGATGTGTAAACATCTGGACGTCCAAATCCTTCGTCTTTTAAATTTATGGTGCGTTGGCTGCGTTTACTCACCCTGGTCACTTACTCATGTAAGCTCCCGGGGATGCGCAAACTTGCCGCCTTCCCTAAATTCAAAATCCATCGGATTTATAAACATTTAGAGGAATGACACATGACTGTAATCAACCACACTCTCGGTTTCCCTCGCGTTGGTTTGCGCCGCGAACTGAAAAAAGCACAAGAAAGTTACTGGGCGGGTCACTCCACCCGCGAAGAGCTGTTGGCCGTTGGCCGTGAGCTGCGCGCTCGTCACTGGGATCAGCAAAAACAGGCAGGCATTGATCTGCTGCCGGTGGGCGATTTCGCCTGGTACGACCATGTTCTGACCACCAGCCTGCTGCTTGGCAACGTGCCGGCTCGTCATCAGAACAAAGATGGATCGGTGGATATCGACACCCTGTTCCGCCTGGGCCGTGGCCGTGCGCCAACCGGCGAGCCAGCGGCGGCGGCAGAAATGACCAAATGGTTTAACACCAACTACCACTATATGGTTCCTGAGTTTGTGAAAGGCCAGCAGTTCAAACTGACCTGGACACAGCTTCTGGATGAGGTGGACGAAGCGCTGGCGCTGGGCCACAACATTAAGCCGGTTTTGCTCGGGCCGGTGACGTATCTGTGGCTGGGTAAAGTGAAAGGCGAGCAGTTTGACCGCCTGGGCCTGTTAAACGACATTTTGCCGGTATACCAACAGGTGCTGGCTGAACTGGCAAAACGCGGCGTTGAGTGGGTACAAATCGATGAGCCCGCGCTGGTGCTGGAGCTGCCGCAGGCGTGGCTGGAAGCGTTTAAACCGGCTTACGACGCGCTGACGGGCCAGACCAAACTGCTGCTGACCACCTATTTTGAAGGCGTCACGCCGAATCTCGACACCATCACCGCGCTGCCAGTGCAGGGTCTGCATGTGGATCTGGTTCACGGCAAAGATGATGTGGCTGAACTTAACAAACGCCTGCCGTCCGACTGGCTGCTGTCTGCGGGCCTGGTGAACGGGCGCAACGTCTGGCGTGCCGATCTGACGGAGAAATACGCGCAGATTAAAGACATCGTCGGCAAACGTGATTTGTGGATTGCCTCTTCGTGCTCCTTGCTGCACAGCCCAATCGATCTGAGCGTCGAAACGCGACTGAATGCGGAGATCAAAAGCTGGTTCGCCTTCGCACTGCAAAAATGTGAAGAGCTGGCCCTGCTGCGTGATGCGCTGAACAGCGGCGACACCGCGAAGCTGGTCGAGTGGAGTGCGCCGATTCAGGCGCGTCGTCATTCGACTCGCGTGCATAACGCGGCGGTGGAAAAACGTCTGGCGGCAATCACCGCGAATGACAGCCAGCGTGAAAACGCCTACGCAGTGCGTGCCGAAGCGCAGCGTGCGCGCTTCAACCTGCCCGCGTGGCCGACCACCACGATCGGTTCTTTCCCGCAGACCACTGAAATCCGCAGCCTGCGTCTGGACTTCAAAAAAGGCAATCTCGACGCCAACCACTACCGCACCGGCATTGCGGAACACATCAAGCAGGCGATTGTTGAGCAGGAGCGTTTGGGGCTGGACGTGCTGGTGCATGGCGAAGCCGAGCGTAATGACATGGTGGAATACTTTGGTGAGCACCTGGATGGTTTTGTGTTTACCCAAAACGGCTGGGTGCAGAGCTACGGTTCCCGCTGCGTGAAACCGCCGGTCGTGATTGGTGACGTCAGCCGTCCAGAAGCGATTACCGTTGAGTGGGCAAAGTACGCGCAATCCCTGACGGACAAACCGGTGAAAGGCATGTTGACCGGTCCGGTGACCATTCTTTGCTGGTCATTCCCGCGTGAAGATGTGACACGTGAAACCATCGCCAGACAGATTGCCCTGGCGCTGCGCGACGAAGTGGCGGATCTCGAAGCCGCAGGCATCGGCATTATCCAGATTGACGAACCGGCACTGCGCGAAGGCTTGCCGCTGCGTCGTAGCGACTGGGATGCTTACCTGCAATGGGGCGTGGAGGTTTTCCGTATCAGCGCCGCCGTGGCAAAGAACGATACGCAGATCCACACCCACATGTGTTACTGCGAATTTAACGACATCATGGCGTCTATCGCGGCGCTGGATGCCGACGTGATCACCATCGAAACCTCGCGTTCAGACATGGAACTGCTGGAGTCGTTCGAAGAGTTCGACTATCCGAACGAAATCGGCCCGGGCGTGTACGACATTCACTCCCCGAATGTGCCAAGCGTGGAATGGATCGAGGCGTTGCTGGCAAAAGCCGCTCAGCGTATTCCGGCGGAGCGTCTGTGGGTGAACCCGGACTGCGGCCTGAAAACCCGTGGCTGGCCGGAAACCCGCGCCGCGCTGGCGAATATGGTACAAGCCGCGCAGAATCTGCGTCAGGGTTAATGGCCTGAATAGCCCTCTTCTGTTTGGGGAGAGGGTAAGGTGAGGGGAACAGGCGGCTGAAAAGTCGCTTTGTTCATCTCAAACGGCAGCCCTAAGCATGGCCTTCCATTAACCGGCTAATATGAATGCTCAGCCACGTCAGCTCGTCTTTTGGCAGCGTGAGTTGATGTTTTTCCTGCACATAATCGCGGATCACCCATGCTACGGTCATGGCATCTGGGCGATGACGCATTAACTCTTGATAAAAATCGTCGGTCTCGCTGACCACAATTTTCCCGGTTAAAACCCGCTCGGCAAAGTAGCGCAGATGGGTAATAAATCGCATGTAGTTCACCGACTGCGTATCAATGGCTTTGCTCAATTTATACCGCACAATCTCGGCGATACGATTGACCAGCTCAACCTGCAGATGCGCCGAACTGTCGTCGGTCTGGCCGCTGGCGTTAATCAGATGAAAGGCGATGTTCACCGCTTCATCTTCCGGCAGGTCAACGCCAAACTGCGCGTTCACGTTTGCCCGCGCCTGCATCCCGACGCTGTATTCTTGCGGGTAGTAGCGCTTCACTTCCCAGCTTAGCTTATTGAGGATCACCTGCCCGCTGCGGCTGCGTTCTACCGCAAAGTGCAGATGCTCGGCGAGGGTGAAAAGCAGCACCGAGTTGAGTTTGTCGCCGCAAACGCTGCGCGCCAGCGTCAAAATCTCGTGGCTTACTTCAAAGAATGCCGCAGGAATGGTGTCCGTGAGCGATAAAAAGTGACGGGACTTAAGATCGCTTAGCGGCAGGAAGACTTTCTCCACCTGCGTCAGGTCGATTTGGCTCCCCGCTTTCGCGCCAAAGCCAATCCCTTTGCCAAACAAAATCATCTCCCGCTGATCGTTGTCGACCAGCAGCATGCTGTTATTGAGCGATTTTTTTATCGTAATCACGGTTATTCCTGCGGCCTGGCCGTTTAGCGCATGTCAGCGCCATTGCTGGCGATCACTTTCTGATACCACTCAAAAGAGTCTTTTTTCAGGCGCTGTAAGGTGCCGTTGCCTTCGTCATCCTGATCGACATAGATAAAGCCATAGCGCTTGGACATCTGCGACGTGCCTGCGCTAATAATGTCGATGCATCCCCAGGTGGTGAATCCCATCACATCCACCCCTTCATTGATAGCCGCCAAAGTTTGCTCAAAATGGGCGCGGAAATAGTCGATACGATAGCTGTCGTGCACCTTGCCATTCTCGACGATATCCTTCGCGCCCAGCCCATTTTCAACGATAAACAGCGGCTTTTGGTAACGGTCGTACAGTTCGAGCAGGGAAATTTTTAGCCCAACCGGGTCGATTTGCCACCCCCATTCCGACGCAGGCAGATACGGGTTTTTCACCCCAAGAATGGTATTGCCTGGGATGCGTTCAACGTCCGGCTGCGTCGATTCGGTCAGTGACATGTAGTAACTGAACGAGACGAAATCGACGGTGTTTTCTTTTAAAATGCGCTGATCGTCGGCCTGCATGTCAATCTGAATGTCGCGGCTCGCCAGATCGCGCAGGATCAGCGGCGGGTATTCCCCGAACACCTGCACATCCGCATAGAAATAGTTTTCGAGATTCTTTTTCAGCGTCGCTTCAACGTCTTCCGGGCGGCAGCTGTGCGGATAGGTGGTGAGTTTGGTGAGCATACAGCCCACCTGGCTGCCGGGAATTTTGGCGTGGCAGTCACGCGTCACCAGCGCCGAGGCGACAAACTGATGATGCAGCCCTTGATAAATATCCTGTTGTGCTTTGCCCGGCGCACATTTCTCTTTGCGGATACCGGCGGTGGTAAACGGGTGGCGGTGGATGCTGTCGATTTCGTTAAACGTGAGCCAGTAGCGCACCAGATCTTTATAGCGGTCGAAACAGACATTACTGAATCGCACAAACGCGTCCAGCACGTTGCGGTGTACCCAGCCGTTATATCGCTCGCTGAGCGCCAGCGGCATCTCGTAATGGGACAGCGTCACCAGCGGCTCGATGTTATGGCGACGCAGTTCGCGGAACATCTCTTCGTAAAATTGCAGGCCTGCTTCATTCGGTGCAGCGTCTTCACCATCTGGGAAAATACGCGACCAGGCGATGGACACACGCAGGACTTTAAAGCCCATTTCGGCGAACAGCGCGATATCGTCTTTATAGTGGTGATAGAAATCGATGCCGCGACGTTTTGGATAAAGTTTGTCGTTTTTGCCTTCAAACGCATCCTGAATATTTTCATCCGTCAGCGCCATATGGCCGTCATAATCTTTCAGCGACAGATTGGGTTTCCAGGTGATGGCATCCGCCACCGACGGCCCTTTGCCATCAACGTTCCAGGCGCCTTCGGCCTGATTAGCGGCAATTGCGCCGCCCCATAAAAAACCTTGCGGGAACGGGAGGGATTTATCCATTACACGGACTCCTTTAGCGTCATGATGATGTGAGGATTTGGATTTTTGTCGTCGTGGCTATGTGGCGTGAGCGAGAAACGTTCGCCGTTCGTCACCACCATTATCACCACCGGATCGAGACCTGCTGCGGTGAGGGTATCAAGAGAAAATTCAATCAGCGTTTCGCCGCTTTTCACGTGCTGGCCTTCCTGAACCTTGGGGGAAAACCCTTCGCCTTGCAGCTTGATGGTGTCGATTCCGATGTGGAAAATCAGTTCTACACCCGCATCGGTGAGAAGACTCAGCGCGTGGCCGCTTTCAAACACGTTAACGATAGTGCCGTCCGCCGGGGCACGCAGCACGCCTTGAGAGGGGACAATCGCGATGCCGTCACCCATGATTTTGCGGGAGAAAACATCGTCATTCACGTTTTCCAGCGGAATGATTTGCCCTTCAATCGGACGCGTGAACGTCAGTTCGTCGGTTTGCTCAGTGACTTTATCGCGCCACAACAGCAGGGCACTGATAAACGCGATGGCGAATGACAGACCGGCACCGGCAAACGCCCAGAGGATGTTGAGCGGGTTATCTGGCGAGACGAACATGGAGATACTGGCAAGGCCTGGACCCACAATCGCAAAGGCTTCAACCGCCATCCAGCCGATAAAAGCGCCGCCCACGATGCTGCCGAGGATCACGCTGTAGAGCGCTTTTTTATTCAGCAGCGTGACGCCGTAAAGCGCGGGTTCGGTAATGCCAAACAGCGCGGAAATGCCCGCTGAAAACGCGGTCGATTTCAGCACCTTGTCTTTGCTTTTAAGCGCAATCGCCAGACATGCGCCAGATTCAGCGATGTTGTGCGCCAGCGATGCGGGGAGATACAGCAGTTCGCGGCCAAACTGGCTCATGGATGCCACGGCATAGGGCAGCATCGGTTTGTGCATTCCGGCCGCGACCATAAACGGCAGCGCGGCGGCGAGCAATCCTGTTGCCACAAAACCGAGTTTCCCGTAAAGCCACAGAATGACCGTCGCCAGGCCTGCGCCCAGTTCATAGCCCAAAGGCCCTAAAATCAGCAGCGTGACGGGAACCGTGGCCAGCAACGACAGCATCGGTGAAAGGAAAATACGCAGCGCGCCGGGTGAGTAACGATTAAAAAACTTTTCCGTCTGCGCATAAAACAGCACGCATAGAATAGCCGGGAAGACCTGTGAGGCGTAGGCCACGTTGCGCAGATCGAACGACATGAATTCCGCGCCCTCGGCCAGCTGTTTGGTCATCGCCGGTAACACCATAACCGCAACGGCTGAGACGGCGACCAGCACGTTGACCTTGAGCTTTGTCGCGGTCGTGATAGCGACCAGGATCGGCAGGAAATAGAGTGGGGCAGAGCCGATATTATCCAGCACTTTGTAAGTGGAGCTGTCGCGGCTGAGCCAGCCCACGACATCCAGCAACAGCAGCAGTGATTTCAGTACACCGCCGCCGGCAATCGCGGGGACCAAAGGCTGGAAAACACTAATCACAAAATCGACGATTTGCGCCCAACGGTTGGGTTTATTCGCGTGTGGCTGGGTATTGCCCTGCGGCGTGCCGACCAGAGACCGCACCGCTTCGTAAACCTGAACCACTTCATGCCCAATAATCACCTGGCACTGCACGTTGACGCGCACGCCCAGCACACCGTCAATTTTCGCCAGCGCGGTTTCATTCACTTTGCCGTTGTCGTACAGGCTCAGCCGCAAGCGGGTAGAGCAATGCTCGATATGTTCGATATTCTCAGCGCCACCCACATGGGCGATGACGTCCAGTGCTGTCTGCAAATGATTCATGTCTGGCCCCTGTCTCCAGAGCAAAAAAAAAGACCTGAAGCCCATTTCCCCCGGGGAGGAGAAATGGGCTTCAGGTCTTGCCTACGGATCGTAGTTACACGCCTGTGCTTTTTATATCGGTCAAAAGCTGTTTAAAAGTCAATCAACCGTTGTGCTTCGTACGTTAAATTGTGAGCGGCTTAACCCTTTTTCGCGCCATACTGCCGGAACCACGCCAGCATTCGCTGCCAGCCGTCTTTGGCCGATTCTTCGTGATAGCTTGGGCGATAATCGGCGTTAAACGCATGGCCCGCCTCCGGATAAACCACGATTTCTGCTTTGGCATTCGCGGCACGCAGCGCCTGCCGCATCGTCTCGACGCTCTCCAGCGAAATGCCCGTATCTTCGCCACCGTAAAGCCCAAGAACGGGCGCATTGAGATCGACCGCGATATCCACCGGATGCTTAGGTGAATTCAGCGTTTTCTCGCCAACCAGCTTGCCATACCAGGCCACGGCGGCTTTCAGTTGCGGATTGTGTGCGGCATAAAGCCAGGTGATGCGTCCGCCCCAGCAGAAGCCCGTGACCATTAGCCGATGCGCATCGCCGCCGTTACGCGCCGCCCAACTGGCGACATGATCGAGATCGGCCAGCACCTGCGCATCCGGTACTTTGCTAACCAGATTGCTGAACAGCGTGGGGATATCGCTGTATTCATTGGGGTCGCCCTGACGGAAGTACAGCTCCGGCGCGACGGCCAGATACCCCTCCAGCGCCAGGCGACGGCAGACGTCCCGAATATGTTCGTGAACGCCAAAAATCTCCTGAACCACAATGACGATCGGCAAAGGCCCGTCCACGCCCTTTGGACGCGCGTGATAAGCGGGCATGTTTTCACCCTGGGAAGGGATCGAGGTTTCGCCTGCCGTGATGGCGTCTTCAGACGTTGAAACGATGGTTGACGCGAGAGGGGCGGCGGCAGGTGCAAAATTCGTTTTTTGAGTCATGGTATTCTCCGTACCCGTTGGTGCAAATAAATATAGACCTCAAGTTAACAATTCACAGTGCCCGAAACGGGCTATCTTTTGTGCAGTAGTAAACGATATAACTTGTTAGTGTGATGAGTGTCACTATTTTATGGTAATTAACTGCAATCATTTTCATTCGTGGTGAGGTCTGTCACGAAAATGTGCCCGGTGCTTCTGTAAAGTACCGTTTTACTTCTTCTGACAACCCGACCCACAGAGGAGTCACCTATGTCTAAGTCTGATGTTTTTCATCTCGGCCTCACTAAAAACGATTTACAAGGGGCTACGCTGGCTATCGTCCCTGGCGATCCTGAGCGTGTGGAAAAGATCGCCGCGCTGATGGATAAGCCGGTTAAGCTGGCTGCGCATCGCGAATTCACCACCTGGCGTGCAGAGCTGGATGGCAAAGCCGTTATCGTGTGTTCGACCGGTATCGGTGGTCCTTCTACCTCTATCGCCGTTGAAGAGCTGGCACAGCTGGGCATTCGTACTTTCCTGCGTATCGGGACCACTGGCGCTATTCAGCCGCACATCAACGTCGGCGACGTGCTGGTGACCACTGCATCTGTGCGTCTTGACGGTGCAAGCCTGCACTTTGCGCCAATGGAATATCCGGCCGTGGCGGACTTTGAATGTACCACTGCGCTGGTTGAAGCTGCGAAATCCGTGGGCGCAACGACTCACATCGGCGTGACCGCCTCTTCTGACACCTTCTACCCAGGCCAGGAGCGTTATGACACCTTCTCCGGTCGCGTGGTGAACCGTTTTAAAGGTTCGATGGAAGAGTGGCAGTCCATGGGCGTAATGAACTATGAAATGGAATCTGCAACGCTGCTAACCATGTGCGCAAGCCAGGGTCTGCGTGCCGGTATGGTGGCGGGCGTCATCGTTAACCGCACCCAGCAAGAAATTCCAAACGCAGAAACCATGAAGAAAACCGAAAGCCACGCGGTGAAAATCGTGGTTGAAGCGGCTCGCCGCCTGATCTAGTTTCCCCTTTCAGATAAAAGGCCGACGCGTTCGGCCTTTTCTTTTTGCGTAGCGCCTCGCAGGAAACCCCTTTCAAACTGGACGTTTATACAGCACAATTCTATTTTGTGCGGGTAATGGTTTGATGCAGGGGGCGTTGTGGATATCTCAATCCTAATTTATGCAGTCATTGCGCTGGTGGGCGCGGGTGTGGGCTGGCTGATGTCCAGCTACCAGCATGCGCAACATAAAGCCGATCAGCTGGCCGATCGTGAAGAGATGGTGGCTGAGCTCAGTGCTGCAAAACAACAGCTTACGCAGAGCGCGCACTGGCGCGAAGAGTGCGAATTGCTCAACAATGAACTGCGTAATCTGCGTGATATCAATACCTCTTTAGAAGCCGACCTGCGCGAAGTCACGACCCGTCTGGAATCCACCCAGCTGCATGCCGAAGACAAAATCCGTCAGATGATCAACAGCGAGCAGCGCCTGAGCGAGCAGTTTGAAAATCTGGCTAACCGCATCTTTGAGCAGAGCAACCGCCGCGTTGATGAGCAGAATCGTCAGAGCCTGAACGGTTTGCTGACCCCCCTGCGTGAACAACTGGATGGTTTTCGTCGTCAGGTGCAGGACAGCTTTGGCCAGGAGTCGCGTGAACGCCACACCCTGGCGCATGAAATCCGTAATCTCCAGCAGCTGAATGCGCAGATGGCGCAAGAGGCGGTCAACCTGACGCGTGCGCTCAAGGGCGACAATAAAACGCAGGGGAACTGGGGCGAAGTGGTGCTCACCCGCGTGCTGGAAGCCTCTGGTCTGCGCGAGGGGTATGAATACGAAACGCAGGTTAGCATTGAAACCGACACCCGATCGCGGATGCAGCCCGATGTCATCGTGCGCCTGCCGCAGGGCAAAGACGTGGTGATTGACGCCAAAATGACGCTGGTGGCCTATGAGCGCTACTTCAATGCCGAAGATGATTTCACCCGAGAATCCGCACTCCAGGAGCACATCGCCTCGGTACGAAATCACATTCGCCTGTTGGGGCGAAAAGATTATCAACAGTTGCCAGGGCTGCGCTCGCTGGATTATGTGCTGATGTTTATTCCGGTCGAACCGGCATTTTTGCTGGCACTGGACAGACAACCAGAACTTATCACCGAAGCGTTGAAAAACAATATTATGCTGGTCAGTCCAACCACGCTGCTGGTGGCGCTCCGTACCATCGCAAACCTGTGGCGGTACGAGCATCAAAGCCGTAACGCGCAGCAAATTGCCGATCGCGCCAGCAAGCTGTACGACAAAATGCGCCTGTTTGTGGATGACATGACATCCGTTGGGCAAAGCCTGGACAGGGCACAGGAGAATTACCGTCAGGCGATGAAAAAACTCTCGTCGGGTCGAGGAAATCTGCTTTCACAAGCTGAGGCGTTTCGCAGCCTGGGTGTTGAGGTCAAGCGCGAGATTAATCCGGAATTGGCCGAACAGGCCACGGCTCAGGATGAAGAATATCGCCTTCGTGACGGGGTGAATGAGCAAAATACAGACAATCAAGACAATGATTTAGCCGCACAAGCATTGTCCGAAACGCAGGCAAACCGATTCTTTCAGGGTGGTTGAATCGTAGGGCAAACGCGCCCAATCTGTTACACTTCACGAACATTTGACGGATTAGCAGGCACTGAGATGGTTGACGATTCACAAGATACTACACACTTTGGCTTTCAGACTGTCGCCAAAGCGCAGAAAGCTGACATGGTTGCCCACGTATTCCATTCCGTGGCGGCAAAGTACGATGTCATGAATGACCTAATGTCATTCGGAATTCATCGCTTGTGGAAGCGCTTCACTATCGACTGTAGCGGCGTTCGTCGTGGTCAAACCGTGCTGGATCTGGCGGGTGGTACAGGTGATTTAACCGCGAAATTCTCCCGTATGGTTGGTGATACCGGCCGCGTGGTGCTGGCAGATATCAATGACTCCATGCTGAAAATGGGGCGCGAAAAGCTGCGTAACATTGGCGTTGTCGGCAACGTTGAATATGTTCAGGCCAATGCTGAAGCCCTGCCATTCCCGGATAACACGTTTGACTGCATCACTATCTCTTTTGGTCTGCGTAACGTCACCGATAAAGAAAAAGCGCTGCGTTCTATGTATCGCGTGCTTAAGCCAGGTGGCCGTTTGCTGGTGCTTGAATTCTCCAAACCTATTATCGAACCGCTGAGCAAAGCCTACGATGCCTACTCGTTCCACGTTTTACCGCGTATCGGTGAAATGGTGGCAAACGACGGCGAAAGCTACCGCTATCTGGCGGAATCTATCCGTATGCACCCGGATCAGGACACCTTAAAAGCGATGATGCAGGATGCAGGCCTTGAGAACGTTGAGTATTTCAACCTGACAGCCGGTGTTGTTGCGCTGCATCGCGGCTACAAGTTCTGAGTGGAAGCGGCCTATGCCTATTAAACCCTTAGTCACCGCAGGCATCGAAAATGTCCTGAACACGTTTCTGTATCGCTCTCCTGCGCTGAAAACGGCTCGCCAGCGTCTGAACGGTAAAGTCCTACGCATCGTGTTGAAGGAGTTCTCCACGCCGCTGGTGCTGGTCTTTAGTGAACGTCAGCTTGATGTGCTGGGCGAGTGGGAAGGTGAGGCCGACTGCTCCGTCATCACCCATATGAGCGTGTTACCGAAGCTACGCGACCGTCAGCAACTGACCGCACTGATTCGCAGTGGCGAACTGGAAGTGGAAGGCGATCTGCAGGTTGTGCAGAACTTTGTGGCGCTTGCCGATCTGGCTGAGTTTGATCCGGCTGAACTGCTGGCGCCCTACATTGGCGACATCGCCGCTGAAAGCATTAGCAAGGTCCTTCGTGGCGGCTCGTCATTCTTACGTAAAGGGTTACAGCGTCAGCAACGCTATGTTGCCGAGGTGATTACCGAGGAGTGGCGGATGGCACCAGGCACGCTGGAATTAGCATGGTTTGCGGAAGAAACGTCTGCCGTTGAACGTGCAGTCGACGCGCTAACCAAACGGCTGGAAAAACTGGAGGGCAAATGACGCCTGGTGAAATTCGGCGCCTCTATTTTATCGTTCGCACCTTTTTAAGTTACGGGCTCGACGAACTCATTCCCAAAATGCGAATCACTCTGCCGCTGCGGATTTGGCGGCGTATGCTGTTCTGGATGCCTAATCGTCACAAGGACAAACTGCTGGGCGAGCGGTTACGACTGGCATTACAGGAGCTTGGACCGGTATGGATTAAGTTTGGGCAGATGCTGTCCACTCGCCGCGACCTTTTTCCGCCGCAAATTGCCGATCAGCTGGCCTTGCTGCAGGACCGTGTTGCTCCCTTTGACGGTGCGCGGGCTAAGCAGCAGATCGAAGAGGCGATGGGGAATATCCCTGTCGAAACCTGGTTTGATGATTTTGATATCAAGCCTTTGGCGTCCGCTTCCATTGCGCAGGTTCATACCGCGCGCCTGAAAGAGAACGGCAAAGAGATCGTCATTAAAGTGATTCGCCCGGATATTTTGCCGGTTATCAAAGCGGACATGAAGCTGATTTATCGCCTGGCGCGCTGGGTTCCGCGTTTACTGCCAGATGGCCGTCGACTGCGCCCGCTGGAAGTGGTGCGTGAGTATGAAAAAACGCTCATCGATGAACTCAATTTGCTGCGCGAATCGGCCAACGCCATCCAACTGCGTCGTAACTTTGAAAACAGCCCGATGCTCTACGTGCCAGAAGTTTATTCTGACTATTGCAGCCAGGATATGATGGTGATGGAGCGCATTTACGGCATTCCCGTGTCGGATATCGTGGCGCTGGAAAATCAGGGAACGAACATGAAACTGCTGGCCGAACGCGGCGTGCAGGTCTTCTTCACCCAGGTTTTCCGCGACAGCTTTTTCCATGCCGATATGCACCCGGGGAATATCTTTGTCAGTTACGAGCACCCGGAAGATCCGAAATATATCGGCATTGACTGCGGTATCGTCGGCTCGTTGAACAAAGAAGATAAGCGCTATCTGGCGGAAAACTTTATCGCCTTTTTCAATCGTGATTACCGTAAGGTGGCTGAGCTACACGTCGATTCCGGTTGGGTCCCGCCTGATACCAACGTTGAAGAGTTTGAATTTGCGATTCGCACCGTATGTGAGCCGATTTTTGAGAAGCCGCTTTCCGAAATCTCATTTGGTCACGTCCTGCTGAATCTCTTTAACACGGCTCGACGTTTTAATATGGAAGTGCAGCCGCAATTAGTTTTACTTCAAAAAACATTACTTTACGTCGAAGGCGTAGGCCGGCAGCTCTATCCTCAGTTAGACTTATGGAAAACCGCTAAACCTTTCCTTGAGTCGTGGATCAAGGATCAGGTCGGTCTGCCTGCGCTGGTGCGCTCTTTTAAAGAGAAAGCCCCGTTCTGGATTGAAAAAATGCCGGAGATTCCTGAGCTGATCTATGACAGTTTGCGTCACAGCAAGAATCTTCAGCACAGTATGGATAAAATCACCCGCGAGCTTCAGTCTAACCGCGTGCGACAGGGGCAATCGCGCTATCTCTTTGGTATTGGCGCAACTCTGCTGCTGAGCGGAACGTTGCTACTCATTAATCGACCAGACTGGCAAATGATGCCCGCCTGGTTGATGGCCGGCGGCCTTGTGGTTTGGCTCATTGGGTGGCGAAAGACGCGCTGAATTTGCGTCGCTATCACCGGGTTGCATACGTATAATGTGACCTGATTAATTAATCATCTATCGAGGATGTTGTATGGGTGGTATCAGTATCTGGCAATTGTTGATCATTGCCGTCATCGTCGTTCTGCTGTTTGGTACCAAAAAGCTCGGTTCTATCGGTTCCGATCTTGGCGCGTCCATCAAGGGCTTCAAGAAAGCCATTAGTGATGATGAAGATAAGCAGGATAAATCCAACCAGGATGCGGATTTCACGGCCAAGTCTATCGCTGATAAACAAGACGAAGCCAAAAAGGAAGACGCTAAACGCCACGATAAAGAGCAGGTGTAATTCGTGTTCGACATTGGCTTTGGTGAACTGGTACTGGTATTCGTGATCGGCCTGATCGTTTTAGGTCCGCAGCGTTTACCGGTAGCGGTAAAAACGGTTGCAGGCTGGGTGCGCGCGCTGCGTTCGCTGGCGACGACGGTTCAAAATGAACTGGCGCAGGAACTCAAAATGCAGGAGTTTCAGGACAGCCTGAAAAAGGTTGAAAAAGCGAGCATGAGCAATTTATCGCCGGAGCTAAAAGCGTCGATGGATGAGTTGCGCGAGGCTGCTGAATCCATGAAGCGTTCCTACAGCGCGAACGACCCTGAAAAAGCGAGCGATGAAGCCAACACCATTCGTAATCCGCTGGTGAAGGATAATGAAGCGCAGCACGAAGGCGTTACGCCTGCGGGTGCAGAGCATCAGGCCAGCGCACCTTCGCAAGCGCCTGAAGTGCAAGAACCATTGCCTACGGCAGAATCCGTTGCGAAAGTGACACCCGCAGAAGTGAAAGCCGCCGCACCCGCTTCCGAATCATCCCCCTCGTCGAGTGATAAAGCGTAAACATGGCTGTAGATGATACTCAACCACTCATTGCGCATCTGATTGAGCTGCGTAAGCGTTTGTTAAACTGCATCATTGCAGTTTTGCTGATTTTCCTGTGCCTGGTTTATTTCGCGAACGACATCTATCAGATAGTCTCCGCGCCGTTGATTAAGCAGATGCCGCTGGGCGCAACGATGATTGCGACCGATGTGGCCTCGCCGTTTTTCACGCCAATCAAGCTGACTTTTTGGGTTTCGCTGATCGCCTCCGCGCCCGTCATTTTGTATCAGGTGTGGGCTTTCGTGGCACCGGCGTTATATAAGCACGAACGCAAGCTGGTGATCCCGCTGCTGGTCTCCAGCTCGCTGCTGTTTTATATCGGCATGGCCTTTGCCTACTTTGTGGTCTTCCCGTTGGCTTTTGGCTTCCTGACGCATACCGCGCCGGAAGGCGTACAGGTTTCGACGGACATCGCCAGCTATCTTAGCTTCGTTATGGCGCTGTTTATGGCGTTCGGCGTGGCGTTTGAAGTGCCTGTCGCTATCGTTCTTCTGTGCTGGATGGGCGTGACCACGCCTGATGACTTGCGCAAGAAACGTCCATATATGCTGGTTGGCGCATTTGTTATCGGTATGCTGCTGACGCCGCCGGATGTTTTCTCGCAAACGCTGCTGGCCGTACCGATGTACTGTCTCTTTGAAGTCGGCGTGTTCTTCTCGCGCTTCTACGTGGGCAAACGACGTCCGCAGGAAGACGAAGAAGACGAGCCAGAAAAAACGACAGAAGAATAAAACCAGCCGCCCGAAAGGGCGGTTGTCATATGGGAGACCGCATGTTTGATATCGGATTGAATCTGACCAGCCCTCAATTTGCCAACGACCGCGATGACGTTGTGGGGCGCGCGTTTACCGCAGGTGTGAAAGGGCTGCTGCTTACGGGGACGAACCTTCACGAAAGCGAGCAAGCGCAAGCACTGGCAAAGGGATACGCGCGATGCTGGTCGACGGCGGGAGTGCATCCGCATGACAGCAGCCAGTGGACGCACGAAAGTGCTGAAACGCTGTATAAACTGACGAAATTCGAGGAAGTCGTTGCCATCGGCGAATGCGGTCTTGATTTCAATCGTAACTTTTCCACGCCCGTTGAGCAGGAAGCGGCGTTCACCGCTCAGCTCGCCATCGCAGCAGAATTAGAAATGCCGGTGTTTATGCATTGCCGCGATGCCCATGAGCGCTTTCTGACCTTGCTGGAGCCGTGGCTGGATAAACTGCCTGGCGCGGTGTTGCACTGCTTTACCGGCTCACGGCAGGAGGCTGTTGATTGCCTGAATCGGGGGCTCTATCTGGGCATTACCGGCTGGGTGTGTGACGAACGACGCGGTCTGGAATTGCGTGAGCTTTTGCCGGTGATACCTGCCGATCGACTGTTGGTCGAAACGGATGCGCCGTATCTTCTGCCACGCGATATGAAGCCGAAACCGGCGTCGCGACGTAATGAACCGGCTTATCTTGGGCACATTATTGAGCGTATTGCGCACTGGCGCGGAGAAGATCGGCAGTGGCTTGATGCACAGACCGATGAAAACGTGCGTCGCCTGTTCGGCATTACATTTTAAACTTTACGGAAGGCGGTGTTTGCAACGCTCTGGAGCACTTGTTTATTCAGCAAATTGAGCAGCAGCATCGAACGGGCCTCGCCGTCCGGCTCCGAGAATATCGCCTGCAATCCTTCGAATGCGCCTTCGGTGATCACCACATCATCGCCGCTGAAGGGCGTGTCGGGATCGGTTATATCGTCCGGCTGCTTATAGACAGAAAGCTGGTGAATAACCGTTGAAGGAACGGTGGCGGGTTGCGCACCAAAGCGAACAAAGTGGCTGACGCCGCGCGTGGCGTTGATAGTAGTAGTATGAATTACTTCGGGGTCGAACTCGACGAACAGGTAGTTCGGAAAAAGGGGTTCGCTGACCGTAGTACGTTTACCGCGCTGGATTTTTTCAAGCGTGATCACGGGGGTCAGACAATTGACGGCCTGACGCTCAAGATGTTCTTGCGCACGCTGGAGTTGCCCACGTTTGCAATACAGTAAATACCACGCTTGCATAATTACCCTTTCCCTTTGTTTGCGGCGCAAGCATATCAAAACCCTGGCGGGATCGCTAAGTTGATTATAATGGCCGAAAGTGGATGATGACGTGGAAGTTCACGCTAATTTAACAAAATTACAGCGTACTGGTGACGAACGCCGTATAATGAAGCGCTTACAGAGAGGCCATGACTAACTTCATGAAATACCACGATCTACGCGACTTCCTGGCGCTGCTGGAAAAGCAGGGCGAACTCAAACGCATCACGCTTCCTGTTGATCCCTATCTGGAAATGACAGAAATTGCTGACCGCACACTGCGTGCCGGTGGCCCTGCGCTGCTGTTTGAAAATCCGAAAGGCTATTCCATGCCGGTGCTGTGTAACCTGTTCGGCACGCCTAAACGCGTGGCGATGGGCATGGGGCAGGAAGACGTGTCGGCGTTGCGTGAAGTCGGCAAATTGCTCGCGTTTTTGAAAGAGCCGGAGCCACCAAAAGGCTTCCGCGATCTGTTCGATAAATTGCCGCAGTTCAAACAAGTGTTGAACATGCCGACCAAACGCCTGCGCGGTGCGCCGTGTCAGCAGAAAATCCTTGAAGGCGATGCGGTCGATCTAACCCGTATCCCGATCATGCAGTGTTGGCCAGAAGATGCTGCGCCGCTGATTACCTGGGGTTTGACCGTCACTCGCGGTCCGCATAAAGAACGCCAAAATCTGGGTATTTATCGTCAGCAGCTAATCGGCAAAAATAAGCTGATTATGCGTTGGCTGTCGCATCGCGGCGGCGCGCTTGATTTCCAGGAGTGGTGTGCGGCACATCCGGGCGAACGTTTCCCGGTTTCTGTCGCATTGGGAGCCGACCCAGCCACTATTCTCGGTGCGGTTACGCCGGTTCCTGACACCCTTTCCGAATATGCTTTTGCTGGCCTGTTGCGCGGTACTAAAACCGAAGTGGTGAAGTGCGTTTCCAATGACCTGGAAGTGCCGGCCAGCGCAGAGATTGTGCTCGAAGGGTATATCGAACAGGGCGAAATGGCGCCGGAAGGGCCTTACGGCGATCACACGGGATACTACAATGAAATCGATAATTTCCCGGTGTTTACCGTTACCCATATTACTCAGCGTGACGATGCTATATATCACTCGACTTACACAGGGCGTCCGCCGGATGAGCCCGCCGTGCTGGGCGTGGCGCTGAACGAAGTGTTTGTGCCGATTCTGCAAAAGCAGTTTCCGGAAATTGTCGATTTCTATTTGCCGCCGGAAGGCTGTTCATATCGTCTGGCCGTTGTGACCATTAAGAAGCAGTATGCAGGTCACGCCAAACGCGTGATGATGGGCGTATGGTCTTTCCTGCGCCAGTTTATGTACACCAAATTTGTTATTGTCTGTGATGATGACGTTAACGCCCGTGACTGGAATGATGTCATCTGGGCGATCACCACGCGCATGGACCCCGCGCGTGACACGGTGTTAGTTGAAAACACGCCAATTGATTATCTGGATTTTGCCTCGCCGGTTTCCGGTCTTGGTTCAAAAATGGGACTGGATGCCACCAATAAATGGCCCGGCGAAACTTCGCGCGAATGGGGTCGTCCGATTCAAAAAGACCCTGAAGTGACGGCACGAATTGACGCGATATGGGACGAGCTAGCCATATTGAATGACGGTAAGCCTGCATCTGACCGTTAAGCCCTTTAGACTTCCCGACAGAGAGAGCTAATGACAACCTTAAGCTGTAAAGTGACCTCGGTAGATGCTATTACCGACACCGTATATCGCGTCCGTTTGGTTCCAGAGGCGGCATTTTCTTTCCGCGCTGGCCAATATTTGATGGTTGTGATGGATGAGCGTGATAAGCGTCCTTTCTCTATGGCGTCTACGCCAGCGGAGCAGGAGTTTATTGAGTTACACATAGGTGCGTCAGAGCTTAATCTTTATGCCATGGCTGTTATGGATCGCATCCTGAAAGAGCGTGAAATTCAGGTCGACATTCCGCATGGCGAAGCATGGCTGCGTGAAGACGAAGACCGTCCGCTGATTTTGATCGCGGGCGGTACCGGTTTTTCTTACGTGCGTTCCATTCTGCTCACTGCGCTGGCGCACAATCCTGACCGCGATATCACCATCTACTGGGGTGGTCGTGAAGAGAAACACCTGTACGACCTGTCTGAGCTGGAAGCGCTGAGCGTGACCCACCAAAATCTGCGCATCGAACCGGTGGTCGAGCAGCCGGAAGAGGGATGGCGTGGGCGCAGCGGTACGGTGCTGACGGCGGTGCTGCAGGATCACGGCACGCTGGCCGGGCACGATATCTATATTGCAGGCCGTTTTGAGATGGCAAAAATTGCCCGCGATCTGTTCTGTAACGAACGCGATGCGCGTGAAGATCGTCTGTTTGGCGATGCGTTTGCGTTTATCTGAGAATAAAAAACCCGCCCCTGACAGGCGGGAAGAACGGCAACTAAACCTTCTCTCTTCGCCATTAATGCCATAACTGCGTTGGCTGCGCGCACTCACCCGAATCGCTTACCTGTGTAAGCGATTCGGCATTTGTTTGCTTGCCGCTTTGTTCTGGCCTCAATGGGTTTGAGATAACGCCAGCGTCATTGACGATGGCGCTTCACATCTGTTTACACCCTTTCAAATACCGTCGCGATCCCCTGACCCAGCCCGATGCACATCGTCGCCAGACCAAACTGCGCGTCTTTGCGTTCCATCAGGTTAATCAGCGTGGTGCTGATACGCGCACCTGAGCAGCCCAGCGGATGACCTAGCGCAATTGCGCCGCCGTTGAGGTTGATCTTCTCGTCGATCTGCTCCATCAGGCCCAGATCTTTAATGCACGGCAGGATCTGCGCGGCGAACGCTTCGTTCATCTCAAAAAGATCGATATCGCTGGCGGTCAGCCCGGCTTTCTTCAGCGCCAGTTTTGAGGCCGGAACCGGACCATAACCCATTATTGAGGGATCGCAGCCGACCACCGCCATGGAGCGGATTCGCGCGCGCGGCGTGAGACCCAATTCACGAGCACGACTTTCACTCATTACCAGCATGGCGGCTGCACCATCGGAAAGAGCCGATGACGTTCCCGCTGTGACCGTGCCGGTTACCGGATCGAATGCGGGACGCAGCGTGGAAAGCGCTTCAACCGTCGTTTCCGGGCGGATCACTTCGTCGTAGTAATACTGTTTCAGCACGCCATCAACATCGTGGCCGCCGGTTGGCAGAATTTCGTTCTTAAATGCGCCGGATTGCGTCGCGGCCCAGGCACGGGCGTGGGAACGAGCGGCGAACTGGTCCTGCATTTCACGGCTGATACCGTGCATGCGGGAGAGCATTTCGGCGGTCAGCCCCATCATGCCAGCGGCTTTGGCGACGTTGCGGCTCATACCGGGATGGAAATCCACCCCGTGGCTCATCGGGACGTGACCCATATGTTCCACGCCGCCGACCATGCAGACCTGCGCATCGCCAGTCATGATCATGCGCGCCGCATCGTGCAAGGCCTGCATAGACGATCCGCACAGACGGTTAACGGTAACTGCCGGAACGGAGTGCGGGATTT
Organism: Lelliottia sp. RD5; assembly: GCF_056032945.1. NCBI lineage: Bacteria > Pseudomonadati > Pseudomonadota > Gammaproteobacteria > Enterobacterales > Enterobacteriaceae > Lelliottia > Lelliottia sp. RD5. The sequence goes on from NZ_JBVYHQ010000011.1 coordinate 79,290, forward strand.
CCGCCAGCAGAGACGCGTTACGCGCAATGTTAAAACCTTGCTCCAGCGTCTGCTGCACGCAGCCCCAGTAAATATCATCAATCGCACTTGCTTCCAGCGCCGGGTTGCGCGCCAGCAGGCTCCGCATCAGGTGCGCGGAGAGATCTTCGGCGCGTACGTGACGGAATGCGCCACCCTTTGAACGGCCCATCGGGGTGCGAATTGCATCGACAATGACAACCTTTTCCATTGTGACTCCTTAAGCCGTTTTCAGCGCGCCGACCGGACGGGCTGGCTCAACTGGCGGATAATACGGTTCGTTATGGCGGGCTTTGTTACGCAGACCTTCCGGCACGTCATATAGCGGACCGAGCTGCTGATACTGCTGAGCCATATCGAGATATTTGGCGCTGCCGAGCGTATCCAGCCAGCGGAATGCGCCGCCGTGGAACGGAGGGAAACCGAGGCCGTAAACCAGCGCCATATCAGCTTCTGCCGGGCTGGCGATAATGCCTTCTTCCAGACAACGCACCACTTCGTTGACCATCGGGATCATCATGCGCGCAATGATCTCGTCGTCGCTGAAATCGCGCTTCGGCTGGCTAACGTCGGCCAGTAAACCCTCTACCGCGGCATCGTCTTCTTTCTTCGGCTTGCCTTTGCTGTCTTCTTTATATCGCCAGAAGCCCAGGCCGTTTTTCTGCCCGAAGCGATGAGCGTCAAACAGGGCGTCGATAGCATCGCGATAATCTTTCTGCATGCGCTGCGGGAAACCAGCCGCCATCACCGCCTGAGCGTGATGTGCGGTATCAATCCCGACCACATCCAGCAGATAGGCAGGGCCCATCGGCCAGCCGAACTGTTTTTCCATCACTTTATCGACTTTGCGGAAGTCAGCGCCGTCGCGGAGTAACTGGCTAAAGCCTGCGAAGTAAGGGAATAGCACGCGGTTGACGAAAAATCCTGGGCAGTCGTTAACGACGATCGGCGTTTTGCCCATTTTGCTGGCCCACGCCACCACTTTGGCGATGGTTTCGTCGGACGTTTTTTCTCCGCGAATGACTTCAACCAGCGGCATGCGGTGCACAGGGTTAAAGAAGTGCATACCGCAGAAGTTTTCCGGGCGCTTAAGAACGCTCGCCAGTTCGCCAATCGGAATGGTGGAAGTGTTAGACGCCAGAACGGTATCCGGACGAACTTTATCTTCTGTTTCTGCCAGCACCGCTTTTTTGATTTTCGGGTTTTCCACCACCGCTTCGACGACTACATCAACACGGTCAAAGCCGCTGTAATCCAGCGTTGGATGGATAGTCGAAATGACGCCCGAAAGTTTCAGGCCATCAATTTTCCCGCGTTCCAGCTGTTTATTCAGTAGCTTAGCGGCTTCTGTCATGCCCAGCGTCAGGGATTTGTCGTTGATGTCTTTCATGATCACCGGCACGCCTTTCCAGGCGGACTGATAAGCGATCCCGCCGCCCATGATGCCTGCGCCCAGAACGGCAGCCTGTTTTGGCATCTCAACATTTTTTGTCAGCTGTTTTGCTTTGCCTTTCACGAACTGATCGTTCAGGAAAATGCCAACCAGGGCGCGGGCTTCATTGGTGTGTGCCAGCGGGACGAAACTTTGGTTTTCGAGTTTGAGCGCCTCTTCACGACCAAAGCGCGCAGCGGCTTCGATGGTTTTTACAGCGGTAATTGGCGCCGGGTAGTGTTTGCCCGCCGTCTGCATCACCATGCCTTTGGCAATGGTAAAGCTCATGGTCGCTTCAATTTTGCTGAGCTTCAGCGGCTCAAGCTTCGGCTGACGTTTGGCTTTCCAGTCGAGATCGCCATTGATCGCCTGACGTAAAATGCCGACCGCGCCATCGCGGAGTTTTTCGGCTTTCACGATGCCGTCGATCAGACCGATTTTGAGCGCCTGATCCGCGCCGACATCTTTACCGGCGGCAATGATTTCCAGTGCGCTATCAGCACCCAGCATGCGCGGCATACGAACGGAGCCGCCAAAGCCCGGCATGATACCCAGTTTGGTTTCCGGCAGGCCGATGCGTAGATCTGGCGTTGCCAGACGGTAGTCGGTCGCCAACACGCATTCACAACCCCCGCCGAGCGCATAGCCGTTAACTGCCGAAATCGTCGGAACCGGTAAATCTTCCAGTCGATTAAACACGCTGTTGGCAAAATGGAGCCACTGGCTGAGCTGCTCTTCCGGGACCTGGAATAAAGAGAGGAACTCAGTGATATCCGCGCCAACGATAAAGGCGGCTTTTTCGGAACGCAGCAGCAGACCTTTGAGGTCAGATTGTTTTTCGAGCACATCCAGCGCGTGGCCAAGGCTGGCTACGGTCGCGGTATCGAGCTTGTTGACTGAGCCGGGGGCATCAAACACCAGTTCGGCGATGCCATCTTCCAGCCAGTCCACGTATAGGGTGTCACCTTTGTAGAGCATGTCAGTCTCCTGAATCCAGCAAGGGGATCTGGTCATACCAGATGAGACCGAGTGTGGGATTTATGTTAATAAAATGCAAATTTATCATTAAGAAATTGCTGCGGGGATCACGCTCGGCGGAGATCACGCAGGATAAGTGAGGTGTGCTAAGATGCGAAGACTAGAGCTCAAACATGAAAGGAATAATGATGGACTCATTGGCAGCACTTTATAAAAATCATATTGTTACGTTGCAAGAGCGTACCCGCGACGTATTGGCTCGCTATAAACTCGATGCGCTGCTTATCCACTCCGGTGAGCTGTTGAATGTCTTCCTCGATGACCATGCTTATCCTTTCAAGGTAAATCCACAGTTCAAAGCCTGGGTTCCAGTGACACAGGTTCCCAACTGCTGGTTGCTGGTTGATGGCGTGAACAAACCGAAACTGTGGTTCTACTTGCCGGTCGATTACTGGCACAACGTTGAACCGCTGCCGACGACGTTCTGGACGGAAGAGGTGGATGTGATCGCGTTGCCGAAAGCGGATGCTATTGGCAGCCAGTTACCCGCTACACGCGGCAACATCGCCTACATCGGACCGGTTGCTGAGCGCGCTTTGGCTCTGGATATTCCAGCAGACAAAATCAACCCGAAAGGCGTGATCGATTATCTGCATTACTACCGCGCTTATAAGACCGACTATGAACTGTCCTGCATGCGTGAAGCACAGAAAACCGCAGTGAATGGTCATCAGGCTGCGCATGAAGCCTTCCTGTCCGGCATGAGCGAGTTTGATATTAACCAGGCTTACCTGACGGCGACGGGTCATCGTGATACCGATGTGCCTTACGGGAATATCGTGGCGCTGAACGAGCACGCCTCCGTTCTGCACTACACCAAACTGGATCACCGCGCGCCTTCTGAAATTCGCAGCTTCCTGCTGGATGCGGGTGCTGAGTACAACGGTTACGCGGCGGATCTGACGCGTACCTGGGCTGCCAACAGCGATACCGATTTTGCGCATTTGATTAAAGACGTGAACGACGAACAGCTGGCGCTTATCAGCACCATGAAAGCGGGCACGAGCTATGTTGACTATCATATTCAGTTCCATCAGCGCATCGCTAAGCTGCTGCGTAAGCATCAAATTGTGACGGATATGAGCGAAGAGGCGATGGTCGAAAACGATCTCACCGGGCCATTTATGCCACATGGGATTGGCCATCCGCTGGGTCTGCAGGTACATGATGTGGCCGGTTTTATGCAGGATGATACGGGTACGCACCTGGCGGCGCCGTCTAAATATCCGTACCTGCGTTGCACCCGCGTGCTGGAACCGCGCATGGTGTTGACCATCGAGCCGGGCATCTACTTTATTGATTCTCTGTTGAATCCGTGGCGTGAAGGCCAGTTCAGCAAGCACTTCAACTGGCAGAAAATTGATGCGCTGAAACCGTTTGGTGGTATTCGTATTGAAGATAACGTGGTGGTTCACGAGAACAATATCGAGAACATGACGCGAGATCAGAAGCTGGCGTGATGGACAGTTGGCTGATACCGGCCGAGCCGGTCACCTTCTCTGAAGAGATCAAAAAAAGCCGTTTTATCACGCTGTTGGCTCACACCGACGGCGTGGAGGCGGCGAAAGCGTTTGTTGAGTCGGTTCGTGCAGACCATCCCGACGCCCGCCACCATTGCGTGGCGTGGGTCGCCGGCGCACCGAACGATTCGCAACAGCTGGGATTCTCTGATGATGGTGAACCTGCAGGAACGGCCGGTAAACCGATGCTCTCTCAGCTGATGGGGAGTGGCGTCGGTGAAATTACCGCGGTCGTCGTTCGTTATTACGGCGGCATATTATTAGGTACCGGCGGGCTGGTTAAGGCCTACGGTGGCGGCGTTCAGCAAGCGCTTAATCAGCTTAATACCCTCCGCAAAACGCCATTAACCGAATATACTTTGTTGTGTGATTACGCCCAGTTGTCCGGCATTGAGACGTTACTTAAGCAATTTAACGGTGTGATTGTGCAAAGTGATTACCAGGCGACGGTTCAATTACGCGTGGCACTTCCTCTGGCGGAACACTCGGCTTTTTCAGCAAAACTGGCTGATTTTAGTCGCGGTGCGTTGCAATTGCTGCCGATTGAAGAATAATCCCCACCTTACTTTCTGAATACCAAAGGAAACGGCAGAGATGCATTTTCGTGCCATAACCCGAATCGTTGGACTGCTGGTTATCCTCTTCTCCGGGACGATGATTCTCCCTGGACTGGTGGCGCTTATCTATCGGGACGGCGCGGGGCGTGCGTTCACACAAACCTTCTTTGCTGCGCTGGTGATTGGCTCCATGCTGTGGTGGCCAAACCGTCGTGAAAAGGGCGAACTGAAATCCCGCGAAGGCTTTCTGATCGTGGTTCTGTTCTGGACCGTGCTGGGAAGCGTGGGGGCGCTGCCGTTTATCTTCGCGGAGCAGCCTAACCTGACGGTCACCGATGCCTTCTTTGAATCCTTTTCCGGGTTGACGACCACGGGTGCGACGACGCTGGTGGGGTTAGATTCGTTACCGCATGCGATTCTGTTTTATCGTCAGATGCTGCAGTGGTTTGGCGGTATGGGGATCATCGTGTTAGCCGTTGCGATTCTGCCTATTCTGGGTGTCGGGGGGATGCAGCTCTATCGCGCGGAAATGCCTGGGCCGCTTAAAGATAATAAGATGCGCCCGCGTATTGCGGAGACGGCCAAAACCCTCTGGTTCATCTATGTGTTGCTGACCGTTGCCTGCGCGCTGGCCCTCTGGTTTGCCGGGATGCCTGCGTTTGATGCGATAGGGCACAGCTTCTCGACGATTGCGATTGGCGGATTCTCGACGCACGACGCCAGCGTGGGGTATTTCGACAGTCCGACCATCAACACTATTATTGCTGTCTTCTTACTGATCTCCGGCTGTAACTACGGTCTTCACTTCTCTTTATTGAGTGGACGTAGTTTGAAGGTGTACTGGCGCGACCCGGAGTTCAGGATGTTTATTGGAGTGCAGTTAACGCTGGTGGTGATTTGTACATCGGTCTTGTGGCTCCACGATGTTTACAGCTCGGCAGTCACCACTCTCAACCAGGCGTTCTTCCAGGTTGTGTCGATGGCGACGACCGCGGGGTTTACGACGGACAGTATTTCCCGCTGGCCGCTGTTCCTGCCGGTCTTGCTTTTATGCTCTGCCTTTATAGGCGGGTGTGCGGGGTCGACGGGCGGAGGATTGAAGGTGATTCGTATCCTTCTGCTGTTTAAGCAGGGGAACCGTGAGCTGAAACGACTGGTGCATCCGAACGCGGTCTACAGTATTAAGCTCAGTAACCGCGCGTTACCGGAACGTATCCTCGAAGCGGTATGGGGCTTCTTCTCGGCTTATGCGCTGGTCTTTATTGTCAGCATGCTGGCCATTATTGCGACCGGCGTTGATGATTTTTCGGCGTTTGCGTCTGTCGTGGCAACGCTTAATAACCTCGGGCCAGGGCTTGGCGTCGTAGCGGACAACTTTGCCAGCATGAATCCGGTGGCGAAATGGATCTTAATTGCCAATATGCTTTTTGGGCGTCTTGAGGTCTTTACGCTGCTGGTGCTGTTCACCCCAACATTCTGGCGCGATTAAGGAAGTATCTGGTGAAGACATTAATACTATTTTCCACACGTGACGGACAGACGCGCGAGATTGCCTCTTATCTGGCGTCTGAATTAAAAGAGCAGGGTATATATGCCGATGTGGTCAATCTGAATCGTGCGGAAGAGATTGTTTGGCAAGACTACGACCGTGTGGTGATTGGTGCGTCGATTAGGTACGGACACTTTCATCCCGCGGTTGATCGCTTCGTGAAGAAGCATGCAGCCACGTTGAATGCGATGCCGAGCGCTTTCTATTCTGTGAACCTCGTAGCGCGTAAAGCAGAGAAGCGTACGCCGCAGACGAACAGCTATACGCGTAAGTTCCTGCTGAGCTCTCCCTGGCAGCCAAAGTTGTGCGCCGTGTTTGCTGGCGCGCTGCGTTATCCCCGTTATCGCTGGCTTGACCGCTTTATGATTCGTTTAATTATGAAGATGACAGGCGGGGAAACCGATACAACTAAAGAAGTGGTCTATACCGACTGGCAACAGGTCGCCAGTTTTGCGCGGGAAATCGCACAATTAACGGCCAATGCGCGGATTTAATAAACGTAAAGTTTGAAAAATAAGCGAACGAAAACTTTTTTGAAATTTATG
>NZ_JBVYHQ010000012.1:0-80952 GCF_056032945.1 Lelliottia sp. RD5
AGCAGAACCACCGTAGGTTTTTGCCAGAACGGTAGTGATTGCAGCAGTCAGGGTAGTTTTACCGTGGTCAACGTGGCCGATAGTACCAACGTTAACGTGCGGTTTTGTACGTTCAAATTTTTCTTTAGACACGGCTATATTCCTTACTATAGTGCCCTCTCACCGAGAGGGCACGGGATTTTGGTTTTTAACCTATGGCTTATTTGCCACGGGCTTCGATTACGGCCTGAGCAACGTTGTTCGGCGCGTCATCATACTTCAGGAACTCCATGGAGTAAGAAGCACGACCTTTAGTCAGTGAGCGCAGCTGAGTTGCGTATCCGAACATTTCAGACAACGGTACTTCAGCATGAATCTGAACGCCAGTAGCGTTAGATTCCTGACCTTTCAGCTGGCCACGACGACGGCTAAGGTCACCGATAACGTCACCAGTGTTCTCTTCTGGAGTTTCTACTTCAACCTTCATGATTGGTTCAAGCAGAACTGGTTTCGCTTTCTTAAAGCCATCTTTGAAGGCAATAGAAGCGGCCAGTTTAAACGCCAGCTCGGAGGAGTCAACGTCGTGGTAAGAACCGAAGTGCAGACGCACGCCGAGATCTACTACTGGGTAACCCGCCAGAGGACCAGACTTCAGCTGTTCCTGAATACCTTTATCAACGGCAGGGATGTATTCACCAGGAATCACACCACCTTTGATGTCGTTGATGAACTCATAACCTTTCGGATTAGAGCCCGGCTCCAGTGGGTACATGTCGATAACAACATGACCAAACTGACCACGACCACCAGACTGCTTAGCGTGTTTACCTTCGACATCGGTAACTTTCGCACGAATCGCTTCGCGGTAAGCAACCTGAGGTTTACCCACGTTAGCTTCAACGTTGAATTCACGCTTCATACGGTCAACGATGATGTCGAGGTGCAGTTCACCCATACCAGCGATGATAGTCTGGTTAGATTCTTCATCAGTCCATACGCGGAATGATGGATCTTCTTTAGCCAGACGACCCAGAGCCAGACCCATTTTTTCCTGGTCAGCTTTGGTTTTTGGTTCTACAGCGATAGAAATTACCGGTTCAGGGAATTCCATACGCTCCAAAATGATCACGTGGTCCGGATCACAGATGGTGTCACCTGTGGTCACGTCTTTCAGGCCGATTGCCGCAGCAATGTCACCCGCACGAACTTCTTTGATCTCTTCACGCTTGTTAGCGTGCATCTGAACGATACGACCAAAGCGCTCACGTGCTGCTTTCACTGGGTTATATACAGTATCACCAGAGTTAACCACGCCAGAGTACACGCGGAAGAACGTCAGGTTACCCACGAATGGGTCGGTAGCGATTTTGAATGCCAGTGCAGCAAACGGCTCATCATCAGTAGCATGACGTTCAGCTGGAGTGTCTTTACCGTCGTCCAGCATACCGTTGATTGCTGGTACGTCAGTTGGTGCTGGCAGGTAATCAATTACCGCATCCAGCATTGCCTGAACACCTTTGTTCTTGAACGCAGAACCGCAAGTAACGAGAATGATCTCGTTGCTCAGTACGCGTGCACGCAGCGCGGTTTTGATTTCTTCTTCGGTCAGCTCTTCGCCGCCCAAATATTTATCCATCAGCTCGTCAGAAGCTTCAGCTGCGGATTCAACCAGGTTCTGGCGCCATTCGTTTGCCAGCTCAACCATGTCAGCAGGGATGTCTTCGTATTCGAAGGTCACGCCCTGATCGGCATCGTTCCAGTTGATGGCTTTCATTTTCACCAGGTCAACAACACCGGTGAAACCTTCTTCAGCACCAATCGCCAACTGAAGCGGAACAGCTGTCGCGCCCAGACGGGTTTTGATCTGACCAACAACTTTCAGGAAGTTTGCACCCATGCGGTCCATTTTGTTAACGAACGCAATGCGTGGAACTTTGTATTTGTTTGCCTGACGCCATACGGTTTCAGACTGTGGCTGAACACCACCAACTGCGCAGTAAACCATTACCGCACCATCGAGAACACGCATAGAACGTTCAACTTCGATAGTGAAGTCAACGTGGCCTGGGGTGTCGATGATATTTACGCGATGCGGTTCGTACTGCTTAGCCATACCTGACCAGAATGCAGTAGTCGCTGCGGAGGTGATAGTAATACCACGCTCCTGCTCCTGTTCCATCCAGTCCATGGTAGCTGCGCCGTCATGAACTTCACCGATTTTATGGTTTACACCGGTGTAGAACAGAATACGTTCGGTAGTAGTGGTTTTACCGGCGTCGATGTGCGCACTGATACCGATGTTACGGTAGCGTGCGATGGGTGTTGTACGAGCCATTTGATTCCTCGTTTATTTCTTTAGGCGTTCAATTAAGTAACCCAGAGCGGACAGCTTCTGGGAAGTGTCCGCCTGGTGACTATGACTCCGAAGGGATTACCAACGGTAGTGTGCGAACGCCTTGTTGGCTTCTGCCATACGGTGAACGTCTTCACGTTTCTTAACTGCAGTACCTTTGTTGTCTGCAGCGTCAGAAAGTTCGTTCGCCAGACGCAGAGCCATGGATTTATCACCGCGTTTACGAGCAGCTTCAACGATCCAACGCATTGCCAGGGCATTACGACGAACCGGACGAACTTCAACTGGAACCTGATAAGTAGAACCACCAACGCGGCGAGACTTAACTTCTACAGTCGGGCGCACGTTGTCGAGAGCGACTTCGAAAGCTTCCAGTGCATTTTTGTCAGAGCGTTGAGCCAGGGTCTCAAGCGCGCTGTATACGATTGCTTCTGCAGTAGATTTTTTACCATCTACCATCAGGATATTTACAAATTTTGCCAGCAGTTCTGATCCGAACTTAGGATCTGGAAGAATTTTACGCTGACCAATGACGCGACGACGTGGCATGGGAATACTCCGTTGTTAATTCAGGATTGTCCAAAACTCAAAGAGTTTATTTTGACATTAAGTTAAAACAGTTTGGCCTTACTTAACGGAGAACCATTAAGCCTTAGGACGTTTCACGCCATACTTGGAACGAGCCTGCTTACGGTCTTTAACGCCGGAACAGTCAAGTGCACCACGAACGGTGTGATAACGAACACCCGGAAGGTCTTTTACACGACCGCCACGGATCAGGATCACGGAGTGTTCCTGCAGGTTGTGACCTTCACCACCGATGTAGGAAGTCACTTCAAAACCGTTGGTCAAACGCACACGGCATACTTTACGCAGTGCGGAGTTTGGTTTCTTAGGAGTGGTGGTATATACACGGGTACATACACCACGTTTCTGCGGGCAGGCTTCCAGCGCAGGCACGTTGCTTTTTGCAACTTTGCGAGCGCGTGGTTTGCGTACCAGCTGGTTAACTGTTGCCATTAAATAGCTCCTGGTTTTAGCTTTTGCTTCGTAAACACGTAATAAATCGACCTCATACAATATGAGGACGCGAAATTCTAGGGCTACGCCGAAAAGGTGTCAAGAAATATACAGTGATCTCGGATCACCAACTCATTTGAGTCGAGTGCTTAATCGCGAGTTTGACGAAGTCAGTATAGCCAACAACGTCAATTTTGGTGGAAATTTGACCAACAAGACCGCGGGCATCAATGTCATCTTTCAGCGCTAAGACCTTTATGGGGGCATTATTGAGGATTTCAATGAAGCGCCCACCGTCAATGGCAGCAAAAACGCCGTCCTGGATCAGCAATAATTCATCGCCATCGCCCACCATTCTTAGCAATCCTTCAATATCAGCTTGCCACGGTGAATGGCGTAGAGTGTGAAGCATGACGACCTCAGAATGTCAGAACGACATGATAATGGGAGAGTTTTTCGCGCAGATCGTTCGGTGAAATCACGTCTACATCCAGGACCAACGGGACATTTTCGTCAATCCCTCGCTCTTTTAACGATGCAGCGCACACCCAAAACGTGTCGATGTCATACAAAGGCAAGACCTTAAACGTCGAAATATAATCCCGCGCCAGTATCCGTTGCGGCTGTTGTCCGTTGAGAATCTGAAATACGCCGTCGCCGACAAAGAAAACACCAATATCTTCTGTCAGGGCAGAGGTCGCCAGAAGCGCATCAAGCCCTTCCCTACCCGCTGAGCTGCCGTGAGGAGCAGAAGTAAACACAAACGCAATGCGGTTCATCAGAATTGTACCATCCGATCGCATGTCAGCGCCGCCTGCGCCAATGCACCCAGGCCGCTGAGCGTAAACCCAGGCTGCAGATTGGCGCCCGAAAGCCCCAAACGCTTAGCCTCAGTTTCGTCCACGACGCCACGACGCAGCGCCGCCGCCACACAGATGTGCAGCTCAACGCCCTGTTTTTCATTAAGCGCCTGCCAGCCACGCACCAGATCATATTCATCAGAAGCAGGAGACGTTAACTGATTGGCATTAAAGACGCCTTCTCGATAGAAAAACACGCTGCTCAGCTCGTGCCCTTCAACCAATACCGCTTGCGCAAACTGCAGCGCACTGCTGGCCTGCTGCGTGCCGTAAGCTGGCCCCGTCACCATTAAGGCAAAGCGCATTACTTCTCTTGCCCCACAAAATCACCGCTTTTGAACTGACGAATGTAGAGATACACCGTGTGCTTGGAAATATTCAGTCGGTCGGCAACCTGGTTAATCGCATCTTTAATATCGAAAATGCCTTTCTCATAGAGGTTCAGCACGATTTGACGATTCTTGGCGTTGTTCGATACGTTGCGATCGGCATTCACCTCTTCAATGGTGAATTCCAGAGTCTGCGTGACAAGGTCTTCCACAGAGGAGGCAAAGTTAACGGAGGAGTTCACTTCCGGTGTTTCAGGTGGAATAAAGGTGCTCATGATTTGTGAGAACGGCACATCAAGGTTCATGTTGATGCACAGCAATCCAATCACCCGGTGATCGCGATTACGGATGGCGATGGTCTCTGACTTCATCAGAACGCCGCTTTTGGCACGGGTGAAATAACATTTGGAGACGCTGCTATCGGCGCCGGTCATGTCGTGGAGCATACGCAGTGCAAGGTCGGTAATTGGCGATCCAATTTTGCGGCCAGTATGCTCACCATTGGCAATACGGATGGCGGAACATTTCAGATCTTGCAGGGAGTGCAATACGATTTCGCAGTGAGAGCCAATGAGCATCGCTAACCCGTCCACTACCGCTTCGTAGGATTTCAGAATATCGAAGTCAGTCTGATCGAAAGGACGTTGATCCAGCAAATCAAGTTCACTGGTTTCGTTGGTTAAAAGCGACCTGGACATGAAAAAAACACTCCTTTTCAGGAGCCTGTCGTTAGGTTGTCAGGGCAGGCTCATATTTACACGGACAACTAAATTAATACAGCGTAGGCAAGGCTTTCCAGTGTTTATTATATCTGGCCTGCAATAAAAAAACCGCCGCCTTGAAGGCGGCGGTTTTCAGCGTTTTACTTCTTCGCTGCGTCTGCAGCTTTATCATCTTCTGCAGCGGCAGGTTTAGCATCTGCCTTCGGTGCTGGTTTGATGTCCAGCAGCTCTACATCAAAGACCAGAGTGGAGTTAGCCGGGATACCCGGAACGCCGGTTTTTCCGTAAGCCAGATCCGGTGGAATGACCAGCTGGATTTTGCCGCCTTTCTTGATGTTTTTCAGGCCTTCAGTCCAACCTGGGATAACACCGTCAAGACGGAAGGACAGTGGCTCGCCGCGCGTGTAAGAGTTATCAAACTCTTTACCGTCGATCAGTGTACCTTTGTAGTTCACTACAACGGTGTCGCTGTCTTTTGGCGCATCGCCAGTACCGGCTTTCTCAACTTTATAAAGCAGACCGGTAGAAGAGGTTTTCACACCTTTTTCTTTCGCAAAAGTATCGCGGTAGGCTTTGCCCTTCGCTTCGTTGTCTTTTGCGTCTTTTTCCATTTTGCCCTGAGCAGCACCCTTCACGCGAGCTTCGAAAGCTTGCAGAGTCTGTTCGATTTCCTGGTCAGACAGTTTGCTTTTATCTGCAAATGCATCCTGAACACCGGCGATCAGCTGATCTTTATCCAGTTTGATGCCCAGTTTTTCCTGCTCTTTGAGAGAGTTTTCCATGTAACGACCCAGAGAAGCGCCCAGCGCATAGGCTGATTTCTGGTCGTCATTTTTGAACGCAGCTTTGCTGTCTGCGCTTGCAGCAGGTTTCGCAGCAGTATCAGCAGCGAAAGACAGCGGCGCATTCAGTGCGACAGCCATAGTGGTCGCCAGCAGCGTTACTTTAAACAGTGATTTCATCCATTTCTCCAGGACCAGGGCCTCTCACCCCAGCGTTAAACGTAAATGAGAAGCGTACTATAGAACGTTGCGGAGGAAATCTATAGACAGACTCCCCCTATTATCGTCTCTTTTGAGACTATTTTTGTTTAAATTAGTTTCGTGCCAAAGGGATGGATACTGCACATTGGGACAAACTCGGGTAAAATTTGTCTTTGCTAACGCCCGGTGGCGCAGAACACACAACGAGGTCAATCATGCAAGATACATCTATGGAAGTGCGGCTGGCCGAGCTGGAAAGCCGTCTCGCTTTTCAGGAAGTAACTATCGACGAACTCAACCAGACCGTGACAGCTCATGAACTGGAAATGGCGAAACTTCGCGATCTGCTGCGTTTACTGACAGAGAAAGTGAAAGCGACACAATCGTCACATATGGCTTCACCGTCCGAAGAGACCCCACCGCCGCATTATTGAGGCTAACAACGCTGAGGCGTAAAAAAAGCGGGAATATTTCCCGCTTTTTTGTGCGTGCGATACAGCGAATACCGAAGTATTAGTGGCAGCCGCAACCGCCGTTACCGCCACAACCGCCTTTACCGTGCTCATGACCATGGTCATGATCGTGGCCGTGACCACCGCAGCAACCGTCATGGTCGTGATCGTGATCGTGGTCGTGACCGTTCGCACCATGAACGTGGCCATGAGCCAGTTCTTCTTCGGTTGCTTCACGGATCGCAATCACTTCAACGTTGAATTTCAGGTTCTGGCCAGCCAGCATGTGGTTACCGTCAACCACAACGTGCTCGTCTTCAACTTCGGTGATTTCAACCGGTACTGGACCCTGGTCAGTTTCAGCCAGGAAACGCATGCCAACCTGCAGCTCGTCAACGCCCATGAACACGTCTTTAGGAACGCGCTGAACCAGGTTGTCATCATACTGACCGTAAGCGTCGTTCGCGCCTACAGCAACGTCAAATTTATCGCCAACATCGTGACCTTCCAGCGCGCTTTCCAGGCCGGAAATCAGGGAGCCGTGACCATGCAGGTAGTCCAGCGGCGCACTCACCGGAGACTCATCAACCAACACACCGTCTTCTGTACGTACCTGATAGGCCAGGCTGACCACCAGGTCTTTTGCTACTTTCATGATATCTCCTGAGCGTGGGAAAATTGCTGGCGCAGATTGTAGCGGAAATCTGCACCCGTGTACCCTTTAGCTTAAAAAAACTGAGGGCATATCGCTAGTCCGGATGAAAAATACCGATCACCTGCTCTTCTTTGCGAACATGCTCGCGCGCTTCTTTATCCGCCTCTCGCATCTGATGACCGCACTTAACACACTCAACAATATCAATATTATTTTCACGCCACATCGCCAGCGAATCTTGCGCCTGGCAGGACGGGCATTTTGCACCTGCAATAAAACGTTTACGAATTGCCATACTTTTGCCCCTATTCAAATTCATCCCAGCCGTCGAACTGCCGTCGCTCTTGCTGCATCTCCCGCTGGAAAATCTCTTCAAGCTCGCGCCGCGCTTCCCGTACGCGAGATATCTGCGCCGTGTCCGAATGCACAGGCATTAACTCGCGCAGCATACGCATATCGAGACGCCGAAAATGCATTTGTGCCCGTTGCGCCTGATGCGGATGCATACCCAGCGAAACCAGCGCTTTGCGCCCTAATTCAAGGGCACTGGAAAACGTCTCGCGTGAAAAATTGGTCACGCCCGCCTGCAACAGTTCATGTGCCTCAACGCGTCCCCGCGCTCGCGCCAGAATATGCAGGTGCGGGAAATGTTGCTGGCACAGTTCCACCAGCTTCATCGTATCTTCCGGCTCGTTACAGGTGATGATGATAGATTCCGCAGCCTCAGCGCCCGCAGAACGCAGCAACTCGAGCTGCGTGGCATCACCGTAATACACTTTATAGCCATATTTGCGCATCAGATTCACCGCGCTGATATCACGCTCAAGCACCGTAATACGCATCTTGTTCGCCATCAGCAGACGGCCAATAACCTGCCCAAAACGACCAAAGCCCACCACAATCACCTGCGGTTTATCGTCTTCGACCCACGGCGCTTCGTCCTCGTCGTCAGGTTGATTGAAGCGGCGCGAGAGTAATTTATCGATAAGCTTCATCAGCAGCGGCGTGGTCATCATCGACAGCGTCACCGTCACCAGCAGCAGCGCCATTTGATCATCCTGGAATAAACGCTGGGACGCTGCTGTGGAGAAGAGCACAAAAGCAAACTCGCCACCCTGGCTCAACACACCGGCAAACTGCATTCGCTCTGAACTGCGCAGGCCGTAGATCCGCGCCAGCGTGTAAAGCACACCTGTTTTCACAGCCACCAGCACCGCAACGCTGACCGCCACCCACAGCAGATGGGTATAAAGCACACCCAGATTCAGCGCCATACCCACAGAGATAAAGAACAGCCCGAGCAGCAACCCTTTGAAAGGGTCAATCGCAATCTCCAGCTCGTGGCGGTACTCACTTTCGGCCAGCAGAATCCCGGCGATAAAGGTCCCAAGCGCCATCGACAGCCCCAGCGCATCCATAAACAACGCCGAACCTAACACCAGCAGCAGCGTCGCCGCGGTAAACACTTCGCGCACGCCGGAGGCCGCAATAAAGCGGAATACCGGGCGCAGCAGATAACGACCGCCAATCAGCATTCCCACAAAAGCCAGCACCTTCATGCCGACTTTCATCCAGTCAAAATGATCGTCACCCGAACCGGCGAGCAACGGCACCAGGGCTAATGCCGGGATAACCGCGAGATCCTGGAACAGCAGCACCGAGAAACCGAGTTGTCCTGATTCGTTGCGATTCATCCCTTTATCGCGCATCAGCTGCAACGCCATCGCCGTCGACGACATGGCTAGGCCAATCCCGCCAATCACCGCCGCCTGCCATTTGAACTGCGTCAGCATCAGCAATCCACCGAGGATCACCGCGCTAAACAACACCTGCGCTGCACCCACGCCGAAAATCGATCGCCGCAATTGCCACAGCTTAGCGGGATTCAGCTCCAGCCCGATAATGAACATCAGGAAGACCACGCCAAGCTCCGAGAAGTGCAGGATCTCGTCTACATCGCTAATAAATCCAAGGCCCCACGGTCCGATAGCGATGCCCGCCAGCAAATACCCCAGCACCGCGCCGATGCCAAGCCGTGCGGCCAACGGCACCGCCACCACGGCGGCAAACAAAAACAGCACCCCGGCTAATAAAAGATCGGTACCTTCCATCAGTGACCTCCCGTCGGAATCGGGGAGGCCAGCCATTCACCGTAAGCTTTGGCGTGACTTGCCAGCGCCTGAGGTTGTTGGCGGCGCGCCCAGTAAACAATCATCGGGCTCATCCAGTGCATACGACACATCGCCGCCGTCAGTTCAAAAGGGCGCAAAATATCGCTCATGGGGTAGCGGTTCAGGCTGTCGTGGCGGTAAGCACTTTCTGGTTCACCGGTCGTAATGACACTCCGCCAGTACTTTCCCGCCAGTTGGTTCCCCCCAGGCCCGCTGGAAAATCCGCGGCTCAGCACCCGGTCCAGCCACTCTTTCAGCAACGCGGGGCAACTGTAGGTGTAAAGCGGATGCTGGAACACAATCACGTCATGCTGACGCAACAGCTCCTGCTCGCGAGGAATATCAATAAAAAAATCAGGATAGTGCGCGTAAAGGTCGTGCACCGTCACATTGCTCAGCTGTTGAGCCGGTTTAAGCAAAACCCGGTTTGCGACCGAGTCCTGGGATTCCGGATGGGCATACAACAGCAGCACTTTTGCTGTCTGAGACATCATTCCCCTCCCGGGTCGTCATCATTGCCATTTTCGGCTACCATGGCACACCCGCGCCATGCGCGGCATTATTCAGTCTGGCCCCTCACGCCTCATTGTTGAAAAAACAGCCTGGCGGGACAGATTTTTAACCTGATTATAATGACAACCTAACATAGTCGGAATACACGGCGCTCTATGATTGTTTTCTCCTCCTTACAAATTCGTCGCGGCGTACGCGTCCTGCTGGACAACGCTACTGCCACCATTAATCCTGGCCAAAAAGTCGGCCTGGTGGGCAAAAACGGCTGCGGCAAATCCACTCTGCTTTCGCTTCTGAAAAACGAAATGAGCGCCGATGCGGGCAGCTTTACCTATCCGGGCAACTGGCAACTGGCCTGGGTCAACCAGGAAACGCCTGCCCTGAGCGTCCCGGCGCTTGAGTACGTGATTGACGGCGACCGCGAATACCGCAAGCTGGAAGCCGAGCTGAACGCCGCCAACGAGCGTAACGACGGCCACGCCATCGCCACCGTTCACGGCAAGCTGGACGCCATCGACGCGTGGACTATTCGCTCTCGCGCCTCCAGCCTGCTACACGGCTTGGGCTTTAGCAACGAACAGCTCGAACGCCCCGTGAGTGACTTCTCCGGTGGCTGGCGTATGCGCCTGAATCTGGCGCAGGCGCTGGTGTGTCGCTCCGATTTACTGCTGCTCGATGAGCCAACGAACCACCTCGATCTCGATGCCGTTATCTGGCTGGAAAAATGGCTGAAAAGCTATCAGGGCACGCTGATTCTGATCTCCCATGACCGTGATTTTCTTGATCCGGTGGTGGATAAAATCATTCACATCGAACAAGAGTCGATGTTCGAATACACCGGCAACTACAGCTCTTTCGAGCGCCAGCGCGCCACGCGTCTGTCGCAGCAACAGTCGATGTACGAAAGCCAGCAGCAGCGCGTCGCGCATCTGCAAAGCTTTGTTGACCGTTTCAAAGCCAAAGCCTCCAAAGCCAAGCAGGCGCAGAGCCGCATTAAAATGCTCGAACGCATGGAGATGATCGCGCCTGCGCACGTCGACAACCCGTTCCACTTCAGCTTCCGCGCGCCTGAGAGCCTGCCGAATCCGCTGTTAAAAATGGAAAAGGTCAGCGCAGGCTACGGCGATCGCATTATTCTGGATTCCATCAAGCTCAACCTGGTGCCGGGTTCACGTATCGGTCTGCTCGGGCGCAACGGTGCCGGTAAGTCCACGCTGATTAAACTGCTGGCGGGCGAGCTTAATCCGGTCAGCGGTGATATCGGTCTGGCGAAGGGCATTAAGCTTGGCTACTTCGCGCAGCATCAGCTGGAATTTTTACGCGCAGACGAGTCCCCCATTCAGCATATGGCGCGCCTCGCTCCGCAGGAAATGGAACAGAAGCTGCGTGATTATCTCGGCGGTTTTGGCTTCCAGGGCGATAAAGTCACCGAAATCACCGAGCGCTTCTCCGGCGGCGAAAAAGCCCGTCTGGTGCTGGCGCTGATCGTCTGGCAGCGTCCAAATCTGCTGCTGCTCGATGAACCTACCAACCACCTGGATCTCGACATGCGTCAGGCACTGACCGAAGCGCTCATCGAGTTTGAAGGCGCGCTGGTCGTCGTCTCGCACGATCGCCACCTGATCCGCTCCACCACTGACGATCTCTACCTGGTTCACGACGGTAAAGTTGAGCCATTCGATGGCGATCTGGAAGATTATCAGCAGTGGCTGACCGATGTGCAGAAGCAAGAAAATCAGCCCTCTGACGATGCGAAAGACAACGCCAACAGCGCCCAGTCGCGCAAAGATCAAAAGCGTCGCGAAGCAGAGCTGCGCACCCAAACGCAGCCGTTGCGTAAAGAGATCGCCCGTCTGGAAAAAGAGCTGGAAAAGCTTCACGCAACACTGGCTACCGTCGAAGAAAAACTGGGTGACAGCGGGCTGTACGATCAGAGCCGCAAAGCCGAGCTGACCGAGTGTTTGCAAATTCAGGCAAAAACCAAATCGGGTCTTGAGGATTGCGAAATGGCGTGGCTGGATGCACAGGAACAGCTGGAAGCAATGCTGCAAAGCGACTAACGCAACCGGAGGGTTATGAGTATCGACATCACCAGCGAAATCACTTTTCGCAAGCTAAGCATATTCATGACCTTTATGGAAAAGGGCAACATCGCGCGCACCGCAGAAGCGCTTGGTCTTAGCGGGGTAAGCGTTCATCGCGCGCTGCACACGCTGGAAGAGAACGTGCGCTGCCCGCTGTTCACCCATAAGGGCCGCAATCTGATTGCGCTGCCCTCCGCGTGGACGCTGCTGGAATATTGCCAGGAAGTGATGCAGGTGATGGATCGCGGGCTGGACGAAGCGCGTAAAATCGCCGGTATCGGCCAGGGCCGTTTGCGCGTTGGCACGCTCTATTCGCTGACAATGGAAACCGTGCCGCGCCTGATTATGGGCATGAAGCTGCGCCGTCCGGACCTGGAAATGGATCTGACGATGGGTTCTAACGAAATGCTGCTGCATTTGCTGGATGAAGGCTCGCTGGACGCGATTCTGATCTCCATCTCCGAAAGCGATATCGACCGCAACAGTCTCGAAGTCTTGCCCCTGTTCCACGACGATATCTTCCTGGCCGCACCCGCGACAGCAAAACTGATCGGCAACGGTTTAGCCGACTTGCGCGACTATAAAGATCAGAAGTTTGTCTCGCTGGCGGAAGGCTTTGCAACTTACGCAGGCTTTCAGGAGGCCTTCCACATCGCCGGTTTTGAGCCGGAGATCGTGACGCGCGTTAACGACATTTTCTCGATGTTAAGTCTGGTGCAGGCGGGTGTCGGCTTTACGCTGATGCCGGGCAGAATGAAAAAGGTGTACGAGAATTCCGTGCAACTGCTCAAGCTGGCGCAGCCGTATCAAATGCAGCAGCTCATTGCCATTGTCTTCGCGCGCAACCGCGAGCAAGATCCCAGCCTGCGCGCGCTGGCCGCAGAGGGCCGAATGTACGCCCGCAGCCGGGAGCAAAACGCTACGCGCTAAGGCGTTGCGCCAGATGCACCGCCACATCAATACCGCTGCGTTCCAGCGAAATCGATTCGCCTTCCCACGCAGCCTGTCGCGTAAGACAGGTCAACACGCCACCCGGCGGCATCTCAATCGCCAGCCGTGCTTCCCGTTCGTTGGCGGAAATCACCGCTTCCTGCCAGCGCACCGTCCGCGCCATGTTCATCGCCAGATCGTCGGCAATCTTTTCAGGCGTCCACAGCACGCGTCCGGTGCTGCCGCTGAGATACGCGCAGCGCGGGCGAGAGAGCCTTACGTTTTCAAATGCCGCTACCAGCTTTTGCGCAGGCGGAGCCAACAGTTCACAATGTGACGGCACGCTGACGGCCAGCCGGTGCGCTTTGCTCGCCCCTTTCTCCAGCGCGCATTTCGCAACCTCCGCCATGGCGTCGTCAGAACCCGCAATCACAATCTGCGTTTCAGCATTCAGGTTAGCGATATAGGTTCCGCTCCCCTCAATAAGCTTTTCAACCTGCGGTAGCGTCAGCCCCATAATCGCCGTCAGGCCATAGCCGTGCGGATACGCCTGTTCCATCAGATCGCCGCGCAGCGCCACCAGCCTGAGCGCATCGGTAAACTCCAGCGCGCCGGCAATCACCGCTGCCGGATACGCGCCGATGGACAAACCGCTCACCATATCGGGCGAAACGCCGCGACGCTCTACTTCACGCGCCCACGCCACGCCTGCGATAAGGAGCGCGAGCTGAACCGCGCGGGTGTGCTGCAAGGCGTCGGGTGAATCCAGTGAATCCACTTCTGCGCCCAGCACCTCTCGCGCCAGCGCCATTTCCGTTCCCGGCAGCGCTTTCAGCATGCCAGGATGCTGCGTCCCCTGTCCCGGAAAGGTAAACAGAATTTTCATCATTCCTCCCTGTGCCATGGATTGGTCATCAGGCGCGGCCCATGACGTGTTTTCAGCAGCGCTTTACCGTCGCGCAGCCATTCGTTCAGCGCAAAGCCGCCAAGCGGCGTTTCCACCTGCGTATCGGCGCGACAAAGGGCACTGCTGAGCTGAGACTGCCAGCGTTCGAAAGCCGTCGGTGGCAAGGGCTGCGGCGCGCGGATCAGCAGATCGAGATCGCTGTCGGCGTGGATAACCGGAATGCCGGTCGCCAGCGCGTAGCCCGTACTGCCGGTGATGCCCCACGTCCACGGCCACGACTGCTGCGCCAGTTGCAGCGCTACCTGAACCGGCGGCTGGGTAATAAAAGGTGAACGCAGCAGATCGTTGAGCACGCAAAGATCGTCGGGAGAAACCACGCGCGCAATGTTCTGAGCGTTCACCCATCCCGCCGCGCGCTGGTCGCGCTTCAGTCCACGCACGCCGACGGGAATTCGTCCTGCATCATCAACATCACGCCGCACCACCACAGGCAAACCGGTATGCCACACGCTGTCCACCCAGGATTCGGTGATACCTTCCAGCGCGTCACGCGCGGTAAGCCAGATAAGATCGTGCGGGCGTAATGTTGCGGTCATGATTACATTCCTGAAGTCAGTGAGATAAACAGCGGCAGCGACAGGATACACAGGACCGAGCTTAACAGCAGCACCGCTTCTGCATCAGGGGACTGCACGCCAAAGCGGTTGCCGAAGACCACGCCAAAGAAACCGGCGGACAGGGCAATCATCAGAATCGCAGTAATAGCCACGGAACCGTGCAGACCGAAAATCAGCACGATACCCCAGGCAATTGCAGGCTGAATCAGCAGCTTGGTGATAGTGGCGCTAATCACCATGGTGTTGATCTGCAGCTTACGGGCAGACAAGATCACGCCCGTCAGGAACAGCGCGGCGGCCGTTGCGGCCAGACCCAGCGGTTTAATCGCGGCCAGCACCAGCTCCGGCATTTTGATGCCAATCGCAGACAAAATCACACCCAGCAGCGGCCCCATCACAATCGGTTTTTTAATTGAACGCCACATCAGCACGGGCAGCATCGACAGCGTTGAACCGGTATTCGCGCCTTCGGCACGCGCTTTTTCACGTTCCAGAATCAGCAGACAGAACGGCGTCATCAGTACGGAACCGCAGGCGATGGAGACCGCCACGGAGAGCGACGTCGCAGATCCTTCGCCCAGCACGCTGCCCAGAATCGGTAAACCCAATGCGGCGTAGTTCGGCAACGCAACCGTCAGCGTGAGCACCGCGGCATCCTGCGGGGATTTTTTGAAGACGCCGGTGGCGAGGAAATAGATGCCCGCGTAGGTCACCCACATCGCCAGCGTTAGCACCACAATCAGCGGCGACTGGGCCACAATGCCGGCCCACGGCGTTTGTACCGTCGCACTGAACAGCGCGGCGGGCAGAGCAAAATCCATGACGAAAATATTGAGCAGGGAAACATTTTTGTTATCGACCATCTTTGCCTTACCGGCCCAGAATCCCAGCAGCATGATGATGAAAATCGGTGCAAGAGCATGAACAATTACGTAAGTCATAAATCACCTGTAGTAAAAAAGTTTTAGCACTGGCGCGATGATTATTATTTTCAGAATGCACGCTCCCGCACGGGCGCAATCGCTACGCCCGCGGGGAAATGCCTCTGGCAGGTCTCTTTTTTCTACTTACCAGCTTGCTCGCATGCGCTCACGAACAAGAGCAGAGCTGTGGCGATTGTCAGCACCCAAACGGCTTTTTAGCGTGGTGTCCTGACGTGCGTCGTTGATGGCCTGTTGCAGGGTGGATTTCACCAGTGTCACATCGCTTTCCGATGGCGCATCCGGGTTGCTGATATCCAGCAAGTTCTCAAGCAGCCCCAGCGTGGCGTAATTGCTAATGTCGTATGCCATTGGCGGAATGGTGGCCGCCAGTTTTTCCAGCGCCTCGACGGTGCGCAGAGTGATCCGCGCGGCGGACTCTTTGCCCATCGCATGGATCAGCACGCCTTTGTCGTTGAAAGCAATCAGACGGTTAGCCTGATAGCCGTGCGCCAGAAACGCGCCCGACATCGCTTTGCCGACGATCAATCCAATGACCGGGTGACCGGCCAGACGCGCGTTGGCATAGGCCGCAGCCGCACCGGCCAGCGCCTGGTGGATCCCAAACGCCTCTTCGCGACGGCCATACGCCTGGCTTGGCACATCAATCACCGCCACAATCGGGCGTTTCACGGCGTTATCCGCATCGGCGGCAACGGTTTCGCTGACCACTTTCGCCAACGTCCAGCCTTCCATCAGACCCACTTCACCAAGCGCAGCACGCGGGAAATGGTTATGGGCATCCGGCACCACGGAAATAAAACGTACCGCTTCGCCGTTGATGTCAGCGTCTGCCGCCTGCACGGACGGGCACAGGCCTGACAGACGTTTGGCATGAGGAGCGAGCGTTTGCAGCCATAATTCGCCGCGGCTGATTGTATTAGTCATCATTTCACCTCCCGCGCAAAAAGCGCATGGATCTGTTCAGTATCCGCCTGTTTGCGAGTGTCAAAATTCGACAGACGCGCGAGATAGTCGTCGTAGTTATCGGTGCGATGTTTCGCCGGAACGCCTTTCGCAAGCGCGTCGTTCATCGCCTGTTTCACCGCGTTCACCCCGTCGCCCACCAGCGCATCCACCAGACCACTCTGGTAGCGAATTTCGCCGCCGGTCATGCTCCAGATAAACGGACGATCGCGGGAGTCGTACTCTTCAATCCCGGCCTCCTGCTCGATAACCTGCGGGCCATTCAGGCCGAGACGCGCTTCCCGGGTCACAATCAGATAGCTGCACAGCGCCGCCGCGATAGACATCCCGCCGAAGCAGCCGACGGTTCCCGCGACAATGCCGACAACCGGCGTGTAGCGACGTAAATCGACAATGGCCGCGTGGATATCGGCAATCGCCGCCAGGCCAAGGTTGGCTTCCTGTAAACGCACGCCGCCGGTTTCAAGGCTTAATACTGCCTGCGTCGGAATGCCGTTGCGGTTATCTTCCGCCGCCAGCTCCAGCGCTGCCGCCATTTTGGCACCGGACACTTCGCCCATGCTGCCGCCCTGGAATGCGCCTTCAATCGCCACAACCACTGCCGGTTTGCCGTTAATGGTGCCTTTCGCAACCACCATGCCGTCGTCCGCCTGCGGGACGATGCCCTGCGCGGCCAGCCACGGAGAGGTGATACCTTCAAACGGGTCCAGCAGTTCGCGGTAGCTGCCGTCGTCCAGCAGCGCATGGGCACGCTGACGCGCTTTTAATTCGATAAAACTGCGATCGTCACGCATAGCTCACCTCTTCAAAAACCTGTTCGATACGGATGCGCGCCACGCCGGGTGTGGCACCAAAATCGTGGATCGTCAGCGTCCCGGCAGGCAGGCTGCTCACGGTTTGCAGACGGTTGAACAGCGCTTCCCAGCGGCTGCGGCTGTTATCGACAGATGTGGTGATTTCGATGGTTAACGTCTGGTTCTGGTCGGCGGTGAACAACACCTCCATATCCCCGGAGCCGACAACCCCTGCCAGCGCCCTGCCGCTCACTACGCGGCTGGCTGGCACGGTCAATGTGATTTTTTCCATAACATCCTCTTAATGCTGTGAATTTGGCGTTTCGACGCGATCAAGAAACAGCGTGGCGGCAAGCAGATCGGCCGCGCCCCCGGGCGACGCGTTGAGCGCCAGCATGTGGCGATCTAACGCAGCCAGCGCGCGCTGTCCGTCGGGCTGAGCCGTTCCGCCCGCGCTCAGCACCGCACGGGCACCGTCCTGCATGGCGTCCAGCCCTTCCATTCCGGCACGAGACAACACGCAGGTGTCGGTGAGGGTGGTCATGATCGCCATCAGCGCATCAAGCCGGCTGTGCGTTTCGCTGCTGCCGTTGAGCCGGCTGAGCCGAAGCTGCGGCAATGCCCGCTGGATAATGTGCGGAAACGCCTGCTGCGCCTCTTCGCGCGCGCCCGGTACACGGTAACGGTGCGTGACGCGAAGCCCTTTGCTGAAGACTTTCGGTGCGGCATCGTCAGGCAGTTTCGCCAGCTCCGCGGCAGTGGCTGCGACGGTCTGCGGTTGGGTATCACCGCCAAGCATGGCGACCGCGCTGACCAGCAGACCCAGCGCCCAAATCGCACCGCGATGGGTATTGACGCCGTTTGTCGCCGCCATCATTTGCTGTTCGCCTTCGCGTCCGAGCCGCCCTATGGTTTGTCGAAGCGAAATATCTGCCGGACGCTGCCAGCTTTGCAGCGCCAGCGCCTGGAACGTTGGGGTCAAACTTTGCGCTGAGCGCTCCATCAGGGCGAGCGTGAGATCGCGGTGCGCGCCGTTCCCCCGACTGTCCACCAGACCGGGTTTCGGGCTTAATCGTGCTTCGTCAATCAGACACTGCGTGGCGGTTTGCGCCAGCCATTCGGCACCGCCTTCAACCTGAATCTGGGGCAGAAGTTTCATTACCAGCTCCGGAATTTCGCAGGTGGGTTGTAGAGACCGCCGGACCATTCGACCAGATCCGACACGCTACCCGCCGCCAGCAGAGAACGCGTGGCGTCCGTACGGCGAATGCCCATATCTTCCGGGTAGACCACTTTGCCACTTTGGCGCAGCGCCGCGACGCGTTTGGCGTCAACACCCAGACCGACATCGGTGATCCCGGCCACTGCTGCAACCATTGCGCGACGCTCTTCCAGACTTTCGGCGCGATACAGGTAAGCGATCCCTTCTTCGGTCAATACGTGGGTGACGTCATCGCCATAAATCATTACCGGCGCAAGCGGCATCCCGGAGGATTTCGCCACGTCGATGGCATCGAGTTTTTCGACAAAGGTTGGTTTCACACCCGCCTGGAATGTTTCGACCATCTGTACCACCAGCTTTTTACCGCGCTGCATGAGGTCCGGTTCGGTTTTCATATTCAGCCAGGCGGGCGTCGCATGACGACGACCGTGCGGATCGTGGCCCATGTTTGGCGCACCGCCGAAACCGGAGAGACGTCCACGCGTCACCGTTGAGGAGTTTGCATCGCCATCCACCTGCAGCGTCGAGCCGATAAACATATCCACCGCGTACTGACCTGCAAGCTGGCAGAGTGCGCGGTTAGAACGCATCGACCCGTCGGCGCCAGTAAAGAACACGTCAGGGCGCGCACGGATGTACTCTTCCATACCCAGCTCACCGCCGAAGCAGTGCACGCTTTCGACCCAGCCGCTTTCAATCGCCGGGATCAGCGTGGGATGCGGGTTCAACGTCCAGTGCTTACAAATTTTGCCTTTCAGCCCGAGCTGCTCGCCGTAGGTGGGCAGCAGGAGTTCAATCGCGGCGGTATTAAAACCGATCCCGTGGTTCAGGGACTGGACCTGATGTTCGGCGTAGATGCCTTTAATCGCCATCATCGCCATCAGAATGTGTTCTTGCTTGATCAGGCGCGGATCGCGGGTGAACAGCGGTTCGATAAAGAACGGTTTGTCCGCCACTACCACGTAGTCAATCCAGGAACCGGGGATATCCACACGGGGCAGGTCACTTTCGTCGTCGACCAGCTCGTTCACCTGCGCAATGACGATACCGTCATGGAACGCGGCGGCTTCAACCAGCGCGGGCGTGTCTTCAGTGCTTGCGCCGGTGTACAGATTGCCTTTGCGGTCCGCTTTGAAGCCGGCAATTAGCGCCACGTTTGGCGAGAGATCAACGTAAAGACGGGAATAAAGTTCGATGTAGGTGTGGATAGCGCCGATTTCGAGAAGACCGTCTTCCAGCAGCTGCGAAATGCGCAGGCTTTGCGTGCCGGAGAAGGAGAAATCAAGCTTGCGGGCGATGCCCTTTTCAAAGATATCGAGATGTTCGCTGCGCCCGACGCTTGGCATAATCATATGCAGGTCATGGACGATTTGCGGGTTCACTTCAGCAAGTGAGCGGGACAGAAAATCTGCCTGCTTCTGGTTGTTGCCTTCCAGCACCACTTTGTCGCCCGGGGCGATCAGTTTTTCCAGCATGGCGACGAAATCGTCGGTTGGCAGTACTTTGCCCTGCACCGGAACGGAAGCCAGACGGCGCGCTTTCTCTGTGCGGCGTGTGTTCCAGACCCGGGGTGGCGTTTGCCCAGATAACATTATTAACCTCCTGATTCAGCACATCATTTTGATTTGCTTAACGCTGAGTAAAGTGTGCGCTCTGGTGAGAAAGGCATCAATTAAGCGTAGAGGTGAATCATTAGCCTGAGAGTAATAATCAGAATGAATATTTATGATCAAGATCAGATAACGTTTCGGAAAAAAACGCTAGCTCAGACAGGAAATAGCTGAATCGGAGGTCAACACCGCCTCATTTTCGTAAACAGGATCCGCTTCGACAGGTATAGTAAAGGCTGACAAGAGTGAACATCGCATCGTTATGACCCAAATTATTCCATCTGACTTTGATATCACGTGTGAAGAGAGCGCCGCATTTGTGCCAATGCGTGGCGTCGCTAACCCGCATCTGCAAACCATGCTGCCAAGGCTCCTGCGCCGTAAACTGCAGTTTGATCCGCACTGGCAACGCCTCGACCTGCCGGACGGTGATTTCGTCGATTTAGCGTGGAGCGAAGATCCCGACCAGGCCAGGCATAAACCTCGGCTGGTGGTGTTCCACGGGCTGGAAGGCAGCCTGCACAGCCCGTATGCGCACGGCTTGATCCACGCGGCAAAAGCGCGCGGCTGGCTCGGTGTGGTGATGCATTTTCGCGGATGCAGCGGCGAGCCAAACCGTCGCGAGCGGATTTATCATTCCGGCGAAACCGAAGACGGCACCTGGTTTTTACACTGGCTGGCGAAGACCTACGGCGCGGCACCTACCGCGGCGGTTGGCTATTCACTGGGTGGCAATATGCTGGCCTGCCTGCTGGCGAAAGAGAGCGACGCCGTGCCGCTGGACGCGGCGGTGATCGTCTCTGCGCCGTTTATGCTTGAGCAGTGCAGCTATCATATGGAAAAGGGCTTTTCGCGCGTTTATCAGCGCTATCTGCTGAATTTGCTGAAAGCCAACGCGGCACGCAAATTGAAAGCCTATCCCGATACGCTGCCGATCAACCTGCAACAGCTCAAGCGCATGCGCCGTCTGCGGGAGTTTGACGATCTGATCACCTCGAAGATCCACGGTTTTGCCGACGCGCTAGACTATTATCGTCAGTGCAGCGCCATGCCGTTGCTGAATCAGATAACCAAACCGACGCTGATTATCCACGCGAAAGACGATCCCTTTATGGATCACCATTCGATTCCGGCACCGGGCTATTTGCCGGCTAACGTGCAGTATCAGCTGACCGAACATGGCGGCCACGTTGGCTTTATCGGCGGCACGTTACGGCGTCCGAAAATGTGGCTGGAAACGCGTATCCCCGACTGGTTAACCCCCTGGCTGGAAAAAACACGATGATGATTCCCTGGCAAGATCTGGCTCCCGAAACGCTGGACAGTCTGATTGAAAGCTTTGTATTACGCGAAGGCACCGATTATGGTGAACATGAACGCTCGCTTGAACAAAAGGTCGCCGATGTGAAACGGCAGCTACAAAATGGCGAGGTGTTGCTGGTGTGGTCTGAACTGCACGAAACCGTCAACATCATGCCGCGCAATCAGTTTCGCGGCTGATCGCTTCATCATTCCAGTCAGGGAGTTGCTATGTCCGCCAGACATCCGGTTATTGCCGTTACGGGGTCAAGTGGTGCGGGAACCACGACCACCAGCCTCGCGTTTCGTAAGATTTTCGCGCAACTCAACTTGCGCGCCGCCGAGGTAGAAGGCGACAGTTTTCATCGCTATACCCGCCCCGAAATGGACATGGCGATCCGCAAGGCGCGCGATCTCGGCAAACACATCAGCTACTTCGGGCCAGACGCCAACGACTTCAGTTTGCTGGAGCAAACCTTTGCCGAGTACGGCCATACCGGCACAGGGCAATCGCGTAAATATCTGCATACCTATGACGAAGCGGTGCCGTGGAACCAGGTGCCCGGCACGTTTACGCCGTGGCAGCCGCTCCCGGAACCGACCGATGTGCTGTTTTATGAAGGATTGCACGGCGGTGTGGTAACGCCACAGCATGACGTAGCGCAGCACGTCGATTTGCTGGTCGGCGTGGTGCCTATCGTCAACCTGGAGTGGATCCAGAAACTCACTCGCGACACCAGCGAGCGCGGCCATTCGCGTGAAGCGGTCATGGACTCGGTGGTGCGCTCAATGGAAGATTACATTAACTTCCTGACGCCGCAGTTTTCCCGCACGCACATTAACTTCCAGCGCGTCCCGACGGTGGATACGTCGAATCCCTTCGCGGCAAAAACGATTCCGTCGCTGGACGAAAGCTTTGTGGTGATCCACTTCCGTAATCTGGACGATATTGATTATCCGTGGCTGCTGGCGATGCTGCAGGGCTCGTTTATTTCGCACATTAATACGCTGGTGGTGCCGGGCGGGAAGATGGGACTGGCGATGGAGCTGATCATGATGCCGCTGGTACAACGGCTGATGGAAGGCAAAAAGATCGAATGATCCTTTTCCCTCTCCTTGTGGGAGAGGGTCTGAATCTCGTCAACGCTTACGCGTCGATCACCTCGTAGGAGTGAGTGATTTTCACCGCTTTCTCCAGCATCAACGCCACCGAGCAGTACTTCTCCGCAGAAAGATCCACCGCACGGGAAACCGCGGCATCTTTCAACGCTTTGCCAGTCACAATGAAGTGCAGATTGATATGCGTAAACAGACGCGGTGCTTCTTCGCGACGCTCAGATGTCAGCTTCACTTCACAATCGGTGACGTCATGACGCCCTTTTTGCAGAATCGAGACGACGTCAATGGCGCTGCATCCGCCCGCCGCCATCAGCACCACTTCCATCGGGCTTGGCGCTTTATCGCCGGAGTTACCATCCATCAAAATCTGGTGTCCTGAAGCGGATTCGCCGAGGAACGTTAAACCTTCAACCCATTTCACACGCGCTTGCATTTTATTCACTCCGACGTTGCATTTTTCCGGACAGATTACCCGCGCGTTACAATTCTCGCAACGGAAGACGACCTGCGTCATGCTGAAGCGAGACACCAGGAGACACGCGGCAAAAGCTATGCTAAAACACTCTGGATGCTACAGTAATACATTGACGTTACACATGTATGCAGAGGACATCAAACATTACAGGCTGCAAACACTTATGACAGCCTAGTTCCCAGGTACGGGGAAGAATTCGATTGCAACCCCAGAGTCAGGATGCGATTTATGACTCTGGTGACAGCTTATAACAGAGGATAACAGCGCATGGTGCTTGGCAAACCGCAAACAGACCCGACTCTCGAATGGTTCTTGTCTCATTGCCATATTCATAAGTACCCATCGAAGAGCACGCTGATTCACCAGGGTGAAAAAGCGGAAACGTTGTATTACATCGTCAAAGGCTCGGTGGCAGTGCTTATTAAAGATGAAGAAGGAAAAGAGATGATCCTTTCTTATCTGAACCAGGGCGATTTCATCGGCGAACTGGGCCTGTTTGAAGAAGGCCAGGAACGTAGCGCCTGGGTACGTGCAAAATCAGCCTGTGAAGTGGCTGAAATCTCCTACAAAAAATTCCGTCAGTTGATTCAGGTTAACCCGGATATTCTGTTGCGCCTGTCTTCGCAGATGGCTCGCCGTCTGCAAATCACCTCCGAGAAAGTGGGTAACCTCGCCTTCCTGGATGTAACGGGTCGCATCGCGCAAACGCTGTTGAACCTGGCGAAACAGCCTGACGCTATGACCCACCCTGACGGCATGCAAATTAAAATTACCCGTCAGGAAATTGGTCAGATCGTGGGTTGCTCCCGTGAAACCGTTGGCCGTATCCTGAAAATGCTGGAAGATCAGAACCTGATCTCCGCCCACGGTAAAACCATCGTGGTTTACGGAACGCGTTAATTCCGGTCGAACGGCGTGCCATCGCAAGGTGTCACGCCGTTTTTGTCTCTGGCATCTATGTGGCGCAGGCTGATCTATCACCCGGAAGTTAACTACGCACTTCGGCAAACGCTGGTGTTATGTCTCCCCGTGGCCGTCGGTTTGATTCTGGGTCATCTGCAACACGGTCTGCTTTTTTCCCTCGTTCCTGCCTGCTGTAATATTGCCGGTCTCGATACCCCGCATAAACGCTTTTTCAAGCGCCTGATTATTGGCGGCTCGCTGTTTGCCGGATGCAGTCTCGCGGTACAGCTATTACTGGCGCGCGATATCCCCCTGCCGTTGATTTTGACCGTACTGGCACTCACGCTCGGCGTGACGGCGGAAATCAGTTCTCTGCATGCCCGCTTGCTTCCCGCCTCACTGATTGCATCGATCTTTACGCTCAGCCTCGCCGGGAATATGCCCGTCTGGGAACCGCTGCTGATCTACGCGTTTGGCACGCTGTGGTACGGATTATTCAACTGGTTCTGGTTCTGGATGTGGCGCGAGCAGCCGTTGCGCGAATCCTTAAGCCTGCTCTACGTTCAGCTCGCTGATTACTGCGAAGCAAAATACACCCTGCTGACGCAGCATACCGATCCGGAAAAGGCGCTGCCGCCGTTACTGACGCGTCAGCAAAAAGTGGTCGATTTAATCAGCCAGTGTTATCAGCAGCTACACATGCTGGCGGCCAATAAAAACCATGAATACAAACGGCTGCTGCGCACGTTTCAGGTAGGGCTGGATTTACAGGAACATATTTCCGTCAGCCTGCATCATCCACAGGAAGTGCAAAAGCTGGTGGAGCGCAGTCACGCCGAAGCGGTGATCCGCTGGAATGCCCAGACGGTCGCGGCGCGACTGCGCGTGCTGGCTGACGATATTCTCTATCACCGCTACCCCACGCGCTTTACCATGGATAAACAGTTGGGCGCGCTGGAGAAAATTGCCCGTCAGCATCCCGATAATCCGGTCGGACAGTTCTGCGCCTGGCACTTCAGCCGTATCGCACGCGTGCTGCGCACCCAGCGTCCGCTCTATTCCCGTGATCTGATGGCGGATAAGCAGAAACGTTTGCCGCTGCTGCCGGCGCTCAAAAGCTATCTGTCATTTAAATCCCCTGCTTTGCGTAATGCGGCGCGCATTAGCGTGATGCTCAGTATCGCCAGCCTGATGGGCGTGGCGCTGCATTTACCCAAGCCCTACTGGATTTTAATGACCGTGCTGTTCGTGACGCAGAACGGCTATGGCGCGACGCGGGTGCGGATCCTGCACCGGGCGGGCGGAACCCTTGCCGGTCTGGTGATTGCGGGCGTCACGCTGCACTTCCACGTCCCGGACGGTTACACCCTGGCGGGCATGCTGCTTATCACGCTGGTCAGCTATCTGTTTATCCGTAAAAACTACGGCTGGGCGATGGTCGGCTTTACGGTCACCGCGGTGTATACCCTGCAACTGCTTACCCTGAATGGCGAACAGTTTATTGTCGCCCGACTGGTGGATACGCTGATTGGCTGTCTGATTGCGTTTGGCGGTATGGTCTGGCTGTGGCCACAGTGGCAAAGCGGCCTGTTGCGCCAGAATGCGCATGATGCGCTCGAGGCCGACCAGCAGGCTATTCGCCTGATTCTCAGTGCCGATCCGCAGCCGTCGCCGCTGGCGTACCAACGTATGAAGGTCAATCAGGCTCATAACGCGCTGTTTAACTCGCTGAATCAGGCCATGCAAGAGCCGGGCTTTAATTCGCACTATCTGGCCGATATGAAACTGTGGGTCACCCACAGCCAATTCATTGTCGAGCATATCAACGCGATGACTACGCTGGCGCGCGAGCATACGATGCTGACGCCGGATTTGGCGCAGCGTTATTTGCAGTCGTGTGAAATTGCGTTGCAGCGGTGTCAGCAGCGCCTGGAATATGACGCGCCGGGTGAATCAGGGGATATGAATATTCTTGAAGGACCAGAAACGCTCACCTACGGTCCGATGAGCACGCTGGAACAGCACTTGCAGCGCATACTCGGGCATCTGAACACCATGCATACCATTTCATCGGTCGCCTGGCGACAACGCCCGCATCATGGAATTTGGTTAACGCGCCTGCTGCGGCGCGAATCCCATTAACCCTTAACGATTTTCCCTACCGCCGCGGCAAAGCGCGCCATACCGTCGTCGATATCCTGTGCTTCAACCACCAGCGACGGTGCAAAGCGCATCACGTCCGGTCCAGCATTCAGCACCATCACCCCTTCGTGCGCGGCAGCATGGAGGAAATCACGCGCGCGGCCCTGGTATTGTGGCTTCAGTTCTGCGCCAACCAGCAGCCCCATTCCACGAATATCGCTGAACACATCGTACTGGGCATCAATCTGCTGAAGATGTTTCACAAACTGTTCGCGTTTCATACTCACACCGTTCAGCACGTCTGGCGTGTTGATAATATCAAACGCCGCACCCGCGATAGCACAAGCCAGCGGATTCCCGCCGTAGGTCGACCCGTGAGATCCCACGTGGAATGCCGACGCGATCTCCTGGGTTGTCAGCACAGCACTGACCGGGAAGCCGCCCCCGAGCGCTTTGGCGCTTGTCAGAATGTCCGGCGTCACGCCGTAATGCATGTAGGCAAACAGGGAGCCGGTACGCCCCATACCGCTCTGCACTTCATCAAACACCAGCAGCGCCTGATGTTCGTCGCACAGTTCACGCAGGCCTTTCAGGAACTCTGGCGTCGCCGCCATTACACCGCCTTCACCCTGAATCGGCTCAACCACAATCGCGCAGGTGTGATCGTCCATCACCGCTTTTACGGCGTGAAGATCGTTAAACGGCACATGAACGATATCGGCAGGTTTTGGGCCAAAACCATCGGAATACTTCGGCTGTCCGCCGACGGAAACCGTAAACAGCGACCGCCCGTGGAAGGCGTTATGGAAGGCAATAATTTTGGATTTGTACGGGCTGTGACGCGTTGAGGCGTAATAACGCGCCAGCTTGAACGCGGTTTCGTTAGCTTCGGTGCCTGAGTTCATGAAAAGAACGCGCTCGGCAAACGTGGCGTCGATGATTTTGCGCCCCAGACGCAGCGCGGGTTCATTGGTGAATACGTTGCTGGTATGCCACAGGGTTTCGCCCTGCGTTTTTAACGCCTCGACCAGAGCAGGATGGCAATGCCCCAGCGCCGTCACTGCAATACCACCCGCGAAATCAACGTACTCTTTGCCCTGCTGATCCCACACGCGACTGCCTTTCCCTTTTACCGGGATAAACTCAGCCGGTGCATAAATCGGCAGGATCACTTCATCGAAAGTTGCGCGCGTAATTGCAGATTGTTCAGTTGCCATGTCATGCCCATCCATTTTATGTCACATTAACCGTGAAAATATAATCACAAAATATGCATAAAAAATCACAACAAAGCAATAACCAATCAACGATGGAGGAAATTAGCCAGCAGTTGATGCCCCTGTTCGCTCAGGATGCTTTCCGGATGGAACTGCACGCCTTCGAGATCCCATTCGCGATGACGAATGCCCATGATCTCCTGAGTGTCGCTCCAGGCTGTCACCTCAAAGCAATCGGGCAGCGTGGGTGGGTCAATCACCAGCGAATGATAGCGCGTCACCGTGAGCGGATTGTTCAGACCGAGAAACACGCCGGTTCCGGTATGCGTCACCGGAGACGTTTTGCCGTGCATCACTTTTGCGGCACGAACGATGGTCGCGCCAAAGACCTGGCCGATCGCCTGATGCCCCAGGCAGACGCCCAGAATTGGCAGTTTGCCAGCAAAATCGCGGATCACATCCAGCGAAATACCGGATTCAGAAGGGGTACAAGGCCCTGGCGAAATGACAATTTTCTGCGGTGCCAGCGCGTTGATATCTGCCAGCGTGATGTCATCATTACGCCGGACCACCACCTCAGCACCCAGTTCACAAAAGTACTGGTACAGGTTCCAGGTAAAAGAATCGTAGTTATCAATCAGCAGAATCATGGCGGCTCCAAAAAATTAGCCGCCCTATTCTACTCAGTTTCCCGCGCTTCGCTCACAACTTTGGCGAAGATGGTTGTCAGGTCGGTTAAATCACCCATAGCCCCGCTCTGATTGGCGGCAGACCAATAATCAGGTTCAATATCCCGCCAGCTCAGTTGATAACCCGCGTGGATGGCCAGTTGCTCGAAAAAGACGCGTTGGGCGATCCCGTTACCAATCCGGAACGGATGCAGGACGTTGATTTCGCAATAGTAATGGCTGAGGCGGGCGATGAACTCACTTTTCTCGAGTCCGACAAGATAGCCCTCTTCCTCAAGATCCTGCATCAGGCCGTTGCCTTCTTTTTCGATATAGGCGAAATGGCAGAATCGCGTATCGCCCTGATAAATATCGACTTCACGGATATCACCTGCCCAGTCGAAAATATCCTGATAAAGATGGCGATGAATGGCGCACAGGTGCGGCAAACCGCGTGCGGGCGGCCCAAGCGGTAAGGTTGCGGCACGCAATGCCGTGAGTTCATATGAAGCCTGCGCAAGGCGATCCGCCTGACGAATATTGAGCTTATTGCGCATCACGTTCAGGCCGGGATAGAGGTACGGATCGCGATCGTCACCGATTTTATCGCTCATAGTGCCTCCTGAGTTCCTCAAGACGGTGTTGAGCGTCTGCTGCATTTAGCGTGACGAGCGGGCTGTCGACGCCTTCCAGACGCCGACTGGCCTGAAAGTTAACGTTGCGCTGCTGTTCCCAGAGACGGGATTTTTGCCTGTCGGTGAGTTTTTTCACTTAACGCCTCCCTGATATGTCCGTTTGCCACAAGTATAAGCAGCAAAACGCGCTTTCGCAGGGAGACGCAAGTGTTACGGGCGAGAACCGCCCGCAGAGAAAAGGGTTACGGCAGAACTTTTGCGGACAGAATAACAATCGGTTTTGTCGGTACATTCTGGTAAGGACCGACGTCATGCGTCTGTACCTGCGAGATCTTATCAGCCACATCCATACCTTTCACAACTTTACCAAACACCGCATACCCGAAGTCGCGCTGGCCGTGATCGAGGAAAGCGTTATCCGCAACGTTCAGGAAGAACTGGCTGGTGGCGCTGTCTTTATCCGCTGTACGGGCCATCGAAATGGTGCCACGCGTGTTACGCAGACCGTTGTCGGCTTCGTTTTTGATTGGCGCATTCGGCTGCTTTTGCTGCATTTGCTCGTTAAAACCGCCGCCCTGGAGCATGAACCCCGGGATCACGCGGTGAAACGTGGTGTTGTTATAGAAACCATTGTTCACGTAATCGAGGAAGTTTTTCACCGATACCGGAGCTTTCTGGCTATTCAGTTCCAGCTCAATATTTCCGGCAGACGTTGTCAGCAAGACATGGGGATCGCCTTTCGCTGCCAGAACAGCAGGAGAAACAGCAGAGAGGGCAAACACAGCCGCGACAGCCGCCAGAGTTGATTTGAGCATGAGAATTCCTTAACAAAGCGCAGTAAAAAAGGCAAGTGGCTTGATTCTAAAGAGCAGTATGGATGGAGGCTAGCCTTTTACCTAATTTTACGAATTTGAAACAGTTGTAACCGTAAAAAGGGTAGGAACCGACGCACAATTAAGCGACCTAAATCACACTAATTAATGCAATTCAGATCTTAATTTTCATAAAAGATTTATATGGATCACTTTAATGATTAAAATCCCTGCGCACACGGCGCGGTCAACGCGTTTTACTTTTCATTACCCTTATAAATTCGTGATGCAGGCAGGCGGCAAACGCCTTTGCAGCGTGAAGGACACGGGGTAAATTCACAGGCCAGACATGACTAACAGCAATCGCATTAAGCTCACATGGATCAGCTTCTTCTCGTACGCCCTGACCGGCGCACTGGTGATCGTCACCGGAATGGTGATGGGTGATATCGCCAACTATTTCCAGCTCCCCGTTTCCAGCATGAGCAACACCTTTACCTTCCTTAACGCCGGTATTCTGATCTCCATTTTCCTGAATGCCTGGCTGATGGAAATCGTGCCGCTGAAAACGCAGCTGCGCTTCGGCTTTGTCCTGATGGTCGCGGCCGTAGCGGGACTGATGGTCAGCCACAGTATCGCTCTGTTCTCCGCCTCAATGTTTGTGTTGGGCCTGGTCAGCGGGATCACCATGTCCATCGGTACGTTCCTGATTACCCACATGTATGAAGGCCGTCAGCGCGGTGCACGCCTGCTGTTCACCGACTCCTTCTTCAGCATGGCGGGGATGATTTTCCCCATGGTGGCCGCCGTTCTGCTGGCTCGCAGCATCGAGTGGTATTGGGTGTACGCCTGTATCGGCCTGGTCTACGTGGCTATTTTTGTGCTGACCTTTGGCTGTGAATTCCCGGTTCTGGGTCAAAAAGCGGATCAGAGCGAGCAGCCTGTCGCAAAAGAAAAATGGGGGATCGGCGTACTGTTTCTGTCCGTTGCGGCGCTGTGCTATATCCTTGGCCAGTTGGGCTTTATCTCCTGGGTTCCGGAATACGCGAAAGGCCTGGGCATGAGCCTCAACGACGCGGGCAAGCTGGTGAGCGATTTCTGGATGTCTTACATGTTCGGCATGTGGGCATTTAGCTTCATTCTGCGTTTCTTCGATTTGCAGCGCATTTTGACGGTGCTGGCGGGTCTGGCAACCGTGCTGATGTATCTGTTTATCAACGGTGCGCCGGAGCATATGGCGTGGTTTATTCTGACGCTCGGTTTCTTCTCCAGCGCGATTTACACCTCAATCATCACCCTCGGCTCACTGCAAACCAAAGTGGCGTCACCTAAGCTTGTGAACTTTGTTTTGACCTGCGGGACCATTGGCACCATGTTGACCTTCGTGGTCACAGGGCCGATTGTGGCACACAGCGGCCCGCTGGCGGCGCTGCAAACGGCTAACGGTCTGTATGCCGTGGTGTTTGTCATGTGTCTGATTCTGGGCTTTGTAACCCGCCACCGTCAGCACAACACGGCAGCGGTTTCGCACTAACCCTTACGCCCCTTTGCGCTCAGCGAAGGGGCTGTTATTCGTAAAGCTCACCTCTTCACCCCCGCTATCCGTTTGAATCCACGTTTGCGCCAGCTGCGTCGTCGCAATCACTCTGCCCTGACGAATCGACCAGCGCACCGGCACCTGACAGCGCACCGCATCAAAACCACTTTCCGCAGGCAAAATGATCAGATTCGCCGGGTTGCCCGTCTTAATCCCGTAATCCGTCAGCCCAAACGTACGTGCGCTGTTGTGGGTAATCAAATCGAGGCCGCTGTCGATTTGCGGATAACCCATCATCTGACAGACGTGTAGCCCCATGTGCAGCACTTGCAGCATATTGCCCGTCCCCAGCGGATACCACGGATCGAAAACGTCGTCATGACCGAAGCAGACGTTGATACCCGCTTCCTGAAGCTCTTTAACGCGGGTAATTCCGCGACGTTTCGGGTAATCGTCAAATCGCCCCTGCAAATGAATGTTGACCAGCGGGTTAGCGACAAAGTTAATGCCAGACATTTTCAGCAAGTGGAACAGCCGCGAGGTGTATGCCCCGTTGTAGGAGTGCATTGCGGTGGTGTGGCTGGCGGTGACACGCGATCCAATCCCGGCCTCATACGCCAGCGTGGCAACCGTTTCAACGAAACGAGACTGTTCATCGTCGATTTCGTCGCAGTGAATATCCAGCGGACGATCGTATTTTTTTGCCAGTTCAAACGCGATGTGCAGCGACTGCACGCCATATTCACGGGTGAATTCAAAATGCGGTATTGCGCCGACCACGTCAGCGCCGAGCTGTAACGCTTCTTCAAGCAGCGCCGCACCGTTGGGATAGGAGAGAATCCCCTCCTGCGGGAAAGCGACGATTTGCAGGGTGATCCACGGCGCAACTTCCTGCTTCACTTCCAGCATCGCTTTTAGCGCCGTGAGCGTAGGGTCAGAGACGTCAACGTGGGTGCGAACAAACTGAATGCCGTTAGCCATTTGCCATTTCAACGTCTTCCACGCACGCGCTTTGACATCGTCATGGCTGAGGAACGCTTTACGTTCCGCCCAACGTTCGATGCCCTCGAACAGGGTTCCAGACTGGTTCCAGCTCGGCTCTCCGGCCGTCTGGGTGGTATCGAGATGAATATGCGGTTCAATAAACGGCGGAATCGCCAGGCCACCACGGGCGTTGAGGACTTCGTGGCTTTCATCGGGCGCATCACCTATTGGGGTAATTTCGCCAAAACGGCCATTCTGAATGGCGATTTGCCATAGCCCTTCTTGCTGCGGTAACCGAACGTTCTGAACCAGCCAAAGCGGTGATGTAGACATACCTTTCCCCTGAAAAACAGTGCTGAAATTTGGGAGTACGAACTTTTGCAGATTAACCTCAAATTTTGTACACAAATTCATCGCTTATGAAAAGCGAGTTATTTCCGCCACTTAGAAAATTCCTGACAAATCAGTCATCTACCCACTAAGGAGTAGTTGAAGGCGTATTTGATTTGCATCAATAAGTGCCTTTGCTGAATCGTTAAGGTAGGCAGTAATAGAAAAGAAATCGAGGCAAAAATGAGCAAAGTCAGACTCGCTATCATTGGTAACGGCATGGTCGGCCATCGCTTTATTGAGGATCTTCTCGATAAAGCAGACGCTACCCAGTTTGATATTACCGTCTTCTGTGAAGAACCCCGTAAGGCGTACGATCGTGTGCACCTGTCCTCCTACTTCTCCCACCACACCGCTGAAGAACTTTCTCTGGTTCGTGAAGGTTTCTATGAGAAGCATGGCGTGAATGTGTTGGTTGGCGAACGCGCCATCACCATTAACCGCCAGGAAAAAGTGATTCACTCCAGTGCCGGACGCACGGTTTTTTACGACAAGCTGATTATGGCGACTGGCTCATACCCGTGGATCCCGCCGATCAAAGGGTCGGAAACACAGGATTGCTTCGTTTATCGTACCATCGAAGACCTGAAAGCGATCGAATCCTGCGCACGCCGCAGTAAACGTGGTGCGGTAGTCGGTGGCGGTCTGCTTGGCCTCGAAGCGGCAGGCGCACTGAAAAACTTAGGCGTCGAAACCCACGTCATCGAATTTGCCCCGATGCTGATGGCTGAACAACTCGACCACATGGGTGGCGACCAGCTCCGCCGTAAAATCGAAAGCATGGGCGTGAAAGTTCACACCAGCAAAAACACCAAAGAGATCGTTCAGGAAGGCACCGAAGCGCGCAAAACCATGCGCTTTGCCGATGGCAGCGAGCTGGAAGTGGACTTTATCGTCTTCTCAACTGGTATTCGTCCGCGCGACAAAATGGCGACCCAGTGCGGTCTGGCTGTGGCGCAGCGCGGCGGCATCATGATTAACGATGCCTGCCAGACGTCCGACCCGGATATCTACGCGATCGGCGAATGTGCAAGCTGGAACAACCGCGTGTACGGTCTGGTCGCTCCAGGTTACAAAATGGCGCAGGTCGCCGTTGACCACATCCTGGGTAACGAAAATGCCTTCGTCGGCGCAGATATGAGCGCCAAGCTGAAGCTGCTCGGCGTGGACGTCGGTGGTATCGGCGATGCGCATGGCCGCACCCCGAACTCCCGCAGCTACGTATATCTCGATGAAAGCAAAGAAGTCTACAAACGTCTGATTGTCAGCCCGGATAATAAAACCCTGCTGGGTGCGGTGCTGGTGGGCGACACCACCGATTTCGGCAATCTGCTGCAACTGGTTCTGAACGCCATCGAGCTGCCAGAAAACCCGGATGCGCTGATTCTGCCTGCGCATGCCTCCAACGGTAAGCCGTCAATCGGCGTGGATAAACTGCCGGACAGCGCGCAAATTTGTTCCTGCTTCGACGTCACCAAAGGCATGCTGATCTCCGCGATCAACAAGGGCTGCCACACCGTTGCGGCACTGAAAGCCGAAACCAAAGCCGGTACCGGCTGCGGCGGTTGTATCCCGCTGGTCACTCAGGTGCTGAACGCCGAACTGGCGAAACAGGGTATCGAAGTTAACAACAACCTGTGTGAGCACTTCTCTTACTCACGCCAGGAGATTTACCATCTCATCCGCGTTGAAGGCATTAAGACCTTTGACGAATTGCTGGAAAAACACGGTCAGGGTTATGGCTGTGAAGTGTGTAAACCGACGGTCGGTTCTCTGCTGGCGTCTTGCTGGAACGAATACGTTCTGAAACCAGAACATACGCCGCTGCAGGATACCAACGACAACTTCCTGGCGAACATCCAGAAAGACGGGACGTACTCCGTCATACCGCGTTCTGCCGGTGGCGAAATTACGCCGGAAGGACTGGTGGCAGTTGGCCGAGTGGCGCGTGAATTTAACCTGTACACCAAAATCACCGGTTCCCAGCGTATCGGCCTGTTTGGTGCGCAGAAAGACGACCTGCCAGAAATCTGGCGTCAGCTTATCGAAGCGGGCTTCGAAACCGGTCACGCGTACGCCAAAGCGTTGCGTATGG
This sequence comes from Lelliottia sp. RD5, assembly GCF_056032945.1. Classification (NCBI taxonomy): domain Bacteria; kingdom Pseudomonadati; phylum Pseudomonadota; class Gammaproteobacteria; order Enterobacterales; family Enterobacteriaceae; genus Lelliottia; species Lelliottia sp. RD5. The sequence goes on from NZ_JBVYHQ010000012.1 coordinate 34,385, forward strand.
CGAAAACCTGCGTGGGCAGCACCTGGTGCCGCTACGGTGTTGGCGACAGCGTGGGCTTCGGCGTGGAGCTGGAAAACCGCTACAAAGGCATCCGTACGCCGCACAAAATGAAGTTTGGCGTCTCCGGCTGTACCCGTGAATGTGCGGAAGCCCAGGGCAAAGACGTCGGCATCATCGCGACCGAGAAAGGCTGGAACCTGTACGTTTGCGGTAACGGCGGGATGAAACCCCGTCACGCAGACCTGCTGGCCGCGGATCTGGATCGTGAAACCCTGCTGAATTACCTCGACCGCTTCATGATGTTCTACATCCGCACCGCCGATAAGCTGACGCGTACAGCGTCCTGGCTGGACAATCTGGAAGGCGGCATTGAGTATCTGAAATCGGTCATCATCGACGACAAACTGGGTCTGAACGATGCGCTGGAAGCCGAAATGGCCCGTCTGCGCGACGCCGTGATTTGCGAGTGGACTGAAACCGTGAATTCCCCGGCGGCGCAGGTTCGCTTCAAACACTTTATCAACAGCGCCCAGCGCGATCCGAACGTACAGATTGTTCCTGAGCGTGAGCAGCATCGTCCGGCGACGCCATACGAGCGCATTCCGGTGACTCTGGTGGAGGAAAACGTATGAGCCAGTGGGTAAACATCTGCAAAGTTAACGACATCATTCCAGCGACCGGCGTTTGCGCACTGCTGGGTACGGAACAGGTCGCCATTTTCCGCCCTCGTCATGACGAACAGGTCTTTGCGATCAGCAATATCGACCCGTTCTTTCAGGCCAGCGTGCTGTCTCGCGGTTTGATTGCGGAGCATCAGGGCGAACTGTGGGTGGCGAGTCCACTGAAAAAACAGCGTTTCCGTTTAAGCGACGGACACTGCATGGAAGATGAAAGTCACTCAGTGAAGCACTATGACGTCCGCGTAAAAGACGGCAACGTGCAGCTGAGGGGCTGATTGTTATCGGGGGCGCAATGCCCCCTTTTTTGTACTTTTCTCCCGTTCGGGAGCTTTTCAACTTTTTTGCACAACCCCGTCGCATTGCCTCTTGTCGGCAGCATAGAGGGGGCGTGTACAAGGATAATCACATGTTTGCAGACACCATTAATAAGTGTGCGGCTAACGCTGCGCGCATTGCCCGCCTCAGTCAAAATAACCCTCTCGGCTTCTGGATCAGTTCCGCCATGGCCGGGGCTTATGTCGGTCTCGGTATTATTCTCATCTTCACGCTAGGGAATTTACTTGAACCCTCCATGCGTCCATTAGTGATGGGCGCAACGTTTGGGCTCGCGTTAACCCTGGTCATTATCGCCGGTTCAGAGCTGTTCACCGGCCATACCATGTTCCTGGCGCTGGGCGTCAAAGCGGGGACAATTAGCCAGGGACAAATGTGGGCGATTCTGCCGCAAACCTGGGTCGGCAACCTGTTGGGTTCCGTCTTCGTGGCCTTGCTGTACAGCTGGGGTGGCGGCAGTTTGTTACCGGTGGATACCAGCATTGTACACACCGTTGCGCTCGCCAAAACCACGCAGCCAGCCATGACGCTGTTCTTCAAGGGCGTGCTCTGTAACTGGCTGGTGTGCCTGGCGATCTGGATGGCAATCCGCACGGAAGGTGCCGCGAAATTCATCGCAATCTGGTGGTGTTTGCTGGCGTTTATTGCCTCCGGCTACGAACACTCCGTGGCAAACATGACGCTTTTCGCGCTCTCCTGGTTTGGCCATCACAACGACGCGTTCACCCTTTCGGGCATCGGTCATAACCTGTTGTGGGTAACTCTGGGCAATACCCTTTCGGGTGCAGTGTTTATGGGCTTAGGATACTGGTATGCTACTCCTAAAGCGGAGCGTCCGACTCCCGTCACCATCGCAACTGCACAGGCGAAAGCCAATTCCTAAGAGGTAATGTCGTGGATCACCTGCCGATTTTCTGTCAATTACGTCATCGAGACTGCCTGTTAGTGGGCGGTGGCGATGTTGCTGAGCGTAAAGCGCGTTTGCTGTTAGAAGCAGGTGCACAACTTACCGTTAATGCGTTGGCCTTCGATCCGCAATTTCACGTGTGGGCACAGGAAGGCATGCTGACGCTGGTGCAGGGCGAGTTTGACGAGTCCCTGCTCGATACTTGCTGGTTAACGATCGCCGCAACCGATGACGACGAAGTGAACCAGCGCGTCAGCGATGCCTGCGAAACCCGTCGTATTTTCTGCAACGTGGTCGATGCGCCAAAAGAAGCCAGCTTTATTATGCCGTCGATTATTGACCGTTCCCCGCTGATGGTCGCGGTGTCGTCCGGCGGCACGTCACCGGTGCTGGCGCGTTTATTGCGCGAAAAACTCGAATCGATTTTACCTCAGCATTTAGGGAAGGTAGCGCGCTATGCCGGCCAACTTCGCGCCCGGGTGAAAACGACGTTTGCAACCGTCGGCGAGCGCCGCCGCTTCTGGGAAAAATTCTTCGTCAATGACCGTCTGGCGCAGTCGCTGGCGAATCAGGATCATCAGGCCGTCGAAGAGACGACCGAGCGCCTGCTGACTGAACCGCTGAATCACCGCGGCGAAGTGGTGCTGGTGGGTGCAGGGCCTGGAGATGCGGGCCTTTTAACGCTGAAAGGATTACAGCAGATTCAGCAGGCGGATATCGTGGTGTATGACCGTCTGGTGTCTGATGACATTATGAATCTGGTCCGCCGTGACGCCGACCGCGTATTCGTGGGCAAACGTGCGGGCTATCACTGCGTTCCTCAGGAAGAAATTAACCAGATCCTGCTGCGTGAAGCGCTCAAAGGCAAACGCGTGGTGCGCCTGAAGGGCGGCGATCCGTTTATCTTTGGTCGTGGCGGTGAAGAGCTGGAAACGCTCTGCAACGCGGGTGTGCCGTTCTCAGTGGTGCCTGGAATCACTGCGGCTTCTGGCTGCTCTGCCTATTCCGGTATCCCGCTTACCCATCGCGATTATGCTCAAAGCGTGCGCCTGGTGACGGGCCATCTCAAAACGGGAAGTGAGCTGGACTGGCACAACCTGGCCGCTGAAAAGCAGACGCTGGTGTTCTACATGGGGCTGAATCAGGCGGCGACCATTCAGGAAAAACTGCTGGAACACGGCATGCAGCACGATATGCCGGTGGCGCTGGTCGAAAATGGCACGGCGATTACCCAGCGCGTCGTGAGCGGCGTGCTCACACAGCTCGGCGAGCTGGCGAAACAGGTTGAAAGCCCGGCGCTGATCGTCGTCGGGCGCGTGGTTGAACTTCGCGAAAAGCTCAACTGGTTTTCAAACCACTAAACCCTCGCTGCACAACTGACCTTAATTGAGTAGTCCTTATATGGACTACTCCCCTCTTACCCCAGCCGCTAACATACCTTCCGCGAAATGGAATCTCTCCATTTATTCCCTCGTGGTCATTTCAGCTCATTTTGTCACTGACAAGGAAAGTGTATGTTTAACCTGGCAAAAGCCGCGCTCGTCGTCGGCATCTTATCCACCCTGACGGCTTGCACCGGTCACGTTCAAAATACCAAAAATAATTGCAGCTACGATTACTTGCTTCATCCGGCGATCTCAATTTCTAAAATAATTGGCGGTTGCGGACCCGCGGCAGAACAATAAGCATTGTTCAGGCAATAAAAAACCGGGAATTTCCCGGTTTTTTATTGCAGCGAGTACGGTCTGAGGCACTCACGCTGCCCTCTCCCACTGGGGGGAGAGTACAAAGACTCGAAACGATAATGCGATTATCGTTTTGCTTTACCTAGGGTTTTGCCACAAAGCCGATCGCCTGGTAAACCGCTTTCAGGGTTTCAGCGGCACGCGCGCTGGCTTTATCCGCACCGTCTCGCATTACCTGATTCAGCAGCGCTTCGTCATTGCGGAAACGGTTATAACGCTCCTGCAGTTCAGTCAACATGCCGGAAACCGCATCCGCCACTTCGCCTTTGAGATGGCCGTACATTTTGCCTTCAAAGTGCTGTTCAAGCTCAGGAATACTCTGCCCGGAGACGCCAGAGAGAATATCCAGCAGGTTTGAAACGCCCGCTTTGTTCTGCACATCGTAACGCACAACAGGTGGCTCGTCGGAATCTGTGACCGCGCGTTTCAGCTTTTTCACTACCGCTTTCGGATCTTCCAGCAGGCCGATAACGTTGTTGCGGTTATCGTCAGACTTGGACATCTTTTTGGTCGGCTCAAGCAGTGACATCACGCGCGCGCCCGATTTCGGAATAAACGGCTCTGGCACTTTAAAGACATCACCGTAGATCGCATTGAAGCGCTGCGCGATATCACGGCTCAGTTCGAGGTGTTGTTTCTGGTCTTCGCCAACCGGTACCTGGTTGGTTTGATACAGCAGAATGTCAGCGGCCATCAGCACGGGATAGTCAAACAAACCGGCGTTGATGTTCTCGGAGTAGCGTGCAGATTTGTCTTTGAACTGGGTCATGCGGCTCAGTTCGCCGAAATAGGTATAGCAGTTCAGCGCCCAACCAAGCTGTGCGTGCTCTGGCACGTGTGATTGTACGAAGATGGTGCTTTTTTGCGGATCGATACCGCAAGCCAGATACAGTGCCAGCGTATCCAGCGTGGCTTTACGCAGTTTCTCAGGATCCTGGCGCGCGGTAATCGCATGCAAATCCACGATGCAGTAAATGCAGTGGTAATCATCCTGCATACCCACCCACTGACGCAACGCACCCATGTAGTTGCCAATGGTCAATTCGCCTGAAGGCTGCGCGCCACTAAATACGATGGGCTTAGTCATTTTTTGATTCCTGATGTTCACTGTGCGAAAGCCCGAGTGCGGGCAGTAAATCTTTGAAGTGATCGAACACGGCGTCCGGTTCACTCAGCGTGATGGATTCACCGTAGTTATAGCCGTAGGTGAGACCCACAGACGGCGAACCTGCGGCTTTGGCGGCCAGAATATCATTGCGCGAATCGCCGACAAAAAGCAGCTGCTCAGGCGCTAAGGATAATTTCCCTGCCACCAGCAAAATCGGTTCCGGATGCGGTTTTTTATTCTGCACGTCGTCACCGCCGACAATCACCGAGAAATATTTTGCGATATCGAGCGCTTCCAGCAACGGCGCCACAAACGGCGTTGGCTTGTTGGTGACCAGCGCCAACGGCATGCCATTGGCATGCAACGCGCTCAGGGTATCGACGACGTCAGGGAACAGAAAACTGCCCTCTTCCACGGTCTCTTCGTAAAAGCGATTGAACAGTTTACGCAGAACGCGTAGCTGTTCATCCTGCGGGATATCAGCATGATCAACGCCAGGTTTACCCTGCGCCGAACGTTGAAAGGCGCGTTCCTGACGGGACCACGTCAACGCGCGTTCCATCAGCACATCAGCACCGTTACCAATCCAGGTTATCACCCGATCTTCACCCGCAACGGGCAGCTCAAGCGCATACAGCGCCTGATCGACGGCGCTGGTTAAACCCGGCGCGCTGTCGACCAGCGTGCCATCAAGGTCAAACGCGACACCGCGAATTGCCTGTAATTTATTCATGACTTACCTTTGCCAGTTCACTGCGCATCTCATCGATGACTTTTTTGTAATCCGGTTGGTCAAAAATGGCGGAGCCTGCCACGAACATATCTGCACCCGCTGCAGCAATTTCGCCAATGTTGTTGACCTTCACGCCGCCATCCACTTCAAGACGAATGTCATAGCCAGACTCGTCGATGCGACGGCGCACTTCACGTAGCTTATCCAGCGTTTGCGGAATAAAGGATTGGCCACCAAAACCTGGATTGACGGACATCAGCAGAATCACGTCCAGCTTATCCATGACGTAATCAAGATAGCTCAGCGACGTCGCCGGGTTAAACACCAGACCCGCCTTACAGCCGTTCTCTTTTATGAGCTGCAACGTGCGATCGACATGCTCGGAGGCTTCAGGATGGAAGGTGATAATGCTCGCGCCCGCTGCGGCAAAATCCGGCACGATGCGATCAACCGGTTTGACCATCAGGTGAACATCAATCGGGGCGGTGATTCCGTAGTTACGTAGCGCTTTTAGCACCATCGGGCCGATGGTCAGATTAGGTACGTAGTGGTTATCCATCACATCAAAATGCACCACATCCGCACCGGCGGCCAGCGCGTTGGCCGTGTCTTCACCCAGGCGGGCAAAATCGGCCGACAGAATTGAGGGAGCAATCAAAAACTGTTTCATCCGCATCTCCTTGAAATGTGTTTACCGGCGGGCGAAACGGCTCAGGGGCGATAAAGAGCCAGCAGTTCGTCCACCTTTTTACGTGTGCCACCGTTACTGCTGATGCTGCGCCGCACCTGAACGACGTATCGGTGAGTCGCTAACTGATACCATTCGCGCGTCATTTCCGTATCGTGATTTGAAATCAGCACGGGAATACGCTTTTTCACCAGGTCCTCGGCGATCTCCGCCAGATGCACCTGCTCTTTCAAATTGAAACTGTTGGTGTGGTACGCCGTAAAGTTGGCCGTCGCCGTCAGCGGCGCATACGGCGGATCGCAATACACGACCGACTGATGATCCGCGCGCGCCATACTGTCTGCGTACGACTCGCAGATAAAGAGTGCATTCTGTGCTTTCTCAGCAAAGTGATACAACTCAACCTGCGGGAAATAAGGGCGCTTGTAGCGGCCAAACGGCACGTTGAATTCCCCGCGCAGATTATACCGGCACAGGCCGTTGTAGCCGTGTCGGTTAAGATACAGGAATAATAACGCCCGCCGGAAAGGATCGCAGCTTTGGTTAAATTCTACGCGAAGCTGATAGTAAACTTCAGACTGATTCGTCTCAGGCGTAAACAACTTACGCGCCTCGTCAACGTACTCGTCGGTACGATCTTTAACGATGTTATAGAGGCTAATCAGATCGCTGTTGATATCCGCCAGGATATAACGAGAGAAGTCGGTGTTGAGAAACACGGACCCGGCACCCACAAAGGGCTCGATAAGGCACTCGCCCTTCGGCAGGTGTTTTTTAATATCGTCAAGCAGGGGGAATTTTCCCCCTGCCCATTTTAGAAAAGCGCGATTTTTTTTCATGCTGACTAACTGATTACACCTTTTCCAGCTGTGGAAAAGCTCCGACAGCATTCTGCGCTTTAAACATTACTTCAAGTCGGCCTGAACCTGATGAATCGGTTTCGCCCATGGGTTTTTCGCCTGAACGTCAGCAGGTAACGTTGCCACAGCGCGTTTCGCTTCGTCTTTAGAGGCGTAAACGCCGCTAACCAGCGTGTACCATGGCTGCCCGTTGCGAGTCGACTGATAAACCACATAGTTTTTCAGGTTCGATTTCTTCGCCCAGTTATTCAGATTGTCGTAGTTAGACGAACTGCTCAACTGAAGCGTGTAATTGTTGGACGGTGCTGCCTTCATTGCCCCAACATTACCCGAAGACTTACCGGATGCAGAGCCAGACGTTGATGCAGTCGCTGCAGGAGCCGGCGTTGCTGCGGTGACTTTCGGTGCCGCTGTCGCTACAGGTGTTTTCACCGGCGTGCTGGTAGCGGTTTCCGTTGGCTTGGGCTGGGCAACCGGTTTGGCTTCCGTGGCTTTAGCAACGGTCTGCGGTTTCGTTTCGCGCTTCGGCTCAATCACCGCTTTTTGACGCTCTGGACGCGAAGTGGCAGCCTGAGTTTGACGCGGTTTGGTTTCGGTTGCTGCGGTTTGCGGTTGTGCATTCCCGCCACGAATTGGCGCGACGGTTGCAGGCTCGGTTGGAAGCGTGGAGTTAGCCACCACGTTATTCACCTGATCCTGGTTCTGCGTGAGCGCGTTGTTCAGATCGCCCTGAACTTCAACACGCTGCTGGCCTTCAGGTGCCGCACTTGCCTGGCCCTGAGTTGGCGTAGCCGAAACAGGAGGCAGTGAGACATCCTGCGGAGCATTGGTTGGATTGCCCGCGGTCTGTTCAGCAGACGTCGTGCCTGGCGCAGGTTGCACACCATTGGCCTGATCTGCTGCGTCATTATTATTGCCCGAAAGGTTGATACTCTTTTCGGTTGAAGCGGTCTGCTCATTTGAGGGGGTAGACGGTGCTTTCAGCGCAGAACCGATGCCGATAATCAGCAGCAGCAGGACAAAAACGCCAAGACCCATCATGACGTACTGACGTGAAGCGGGTTTCGCCGCCACTTTTTTACGTTTACGCGGGCGACGCTCTACAGACTCTTCGTCCAGTGATTCATTATCAGACTCATAATCCTCTTCTTCACGCTCATCGCGCGCGTTGCGGCTACGTGACGGACGACGATCGTCTGCATCCAAATCAACATCATCGAAGTTGATTTGCGGCTCATTATCATCGCGATCTGAAGATTGACGAGAACGACCAGTACGACGATCGCTGGGATCGGGTTTCAGCTCGTCTTCTGGTTTGAATTCATCCATTTAACACCCCACTCAAAGGCTCATGCTTACGACGTTGCATTTCACCTGAAGCTAAATAGCTACCTGTAACAGTAGCCTGACCTTTCTAGTTGTTACGCCTGCTGGCAATCAGCAATAGCGCCAAGAACCACATCATGCGACACTCCGCCGCGCACTTCACTCTTCCCTATAGCCAGTGGGAGCACTAAGCGCATCTCACCCGCCAAAACTTTTTTATCGCGCATCATGTGGGGTAAATACGCGTGCGAAGACATCTCGCGCGGCCCCGTTACCGGTAAGCCAGCACGCTCAAGTAGCGTGATGATGCGTTGAGTCTCTTCTTGCTTAAATTGACCCAGACGTTCAGAGGTACGCGCGGCCATCACCATGCCCGCTGCAACCGCTTCGCCATGAAGCCAATTGCCGTAACCCATCTCCGCCTCAATCGCGTGACCGAACGTGTGCCCCAGATTCAGTAAAGCACGTAAGCCCGTTTCCCGCTCGTCTGCTGCAACGACTTCTGCTTTTAGCTCACAACAACGGCGGATGCAGTAAGCCAGCGCTTTACCGTCAAGGTTAAGCAATGCATCCATGTTCTCTTCCAGCCAGCTAAAGAACTCGCCGTCCAGAATAATGCCGTATTTGATCACTTCAGCCAGGCCTGATGCCAATTCGCGCTGGGGCAATGTGTTCAGACAGTCGAGATCCACAACCACCGATGCGGGCTGATAGAACGCGCCAATCATGTTTTTGCCAAGCGGATGGTTAACCGCTGTTTTGCCGCCAACCGAAGAATCGACCTGTGATAAAAGCGTGGTAGGAATTTGAATAAAACGAACACCACGTTGATAACTTGCCGCAGCAAAACCCGTTAGATCGCCAACAACACCACCGCCGAGGGCAAGTAGTGTCGTATCGCGACCATGCGGTTTTTGCAGTAATGCGGTAAAGACGGTCTCAAGGACCGCCAGGCTTTTATACTGCTCGCCATCAGGCAAAATCACACTGTCGACGTTCACACCTGCCTGTTCCAGCAGATGACGAATTTTGTCGAGATAAAGCGGAGCCAGCGTCTCGTTGGTGACAAGCATAGCTTGATCACCCGCTTTCAGTGGTAAGAAGGAAGCTGGGTCGTTAAACAAACCAGCCGCGATGGTGATAGGGTAACTACGTTCCCCGAGAGTAACTGTAATCCTCTCCATGACGCGACATCCACCTTAAATGCTATTACCCGTGGGCGAGTGTATATAAAGCCAGAATCAGTTGCTTTCCAGCATATGAATAATCTGGTTTGCAACGACTTTTGCGCTCTGATCGTCGGTACGAATCGTTACGTCAGCAATTTCTTCGTACAGTGGATTGCGTTCACCAGCCAGTGCTTCAAGAACTTCACGTGGAGGCGTTTCAACCTGCAGTAACGGGCGCTTTTTATCACGCTGCGTACGTGCGAGTTGTTTCTCGATAGTCGTCTCAAGATAAACCACAACGCCGCGGGCCGAGAGACGGTTACGCGTTTCACGAGATTTTACAGAACCGCCGCCAGTAGCCAGCACAATGCCCTGTTTTTCCGTAAGTTCATTGATAACTTTTTCTTCACGGTCACGGAAACCTTCTTCGCCTTCTACATCGAAGACCCAGCCCACATCAGCTCCGGTTCGTTTCTCAATCTCGTGATCAGAATCGTAAAATTCCATATTGAGTTGTTGAGCTAACTGGCGCCCAATAGTGCTTTTGCCGGCACCCATAGGCCCAACCAGAAAGATATTGCGTTTCTCTGCCATTTTTTCGGTACTACTAAGACTATTCGTTAATGGTAATTCCGGCTTCGCGAGTACTCAACGTAGCAGGACATGAACTGAAACCTCATATGCGATAGTGCGAGAGTCAGACTAAAAATTATCTCAGTAGTCCTGCTTGTTTGGCAACTGATTAAATCACCATGCCAAATGCTTAGGGGCAACAAGAGGTAAGATAAGAGAAGCTGAAACTCAAATCGGTACTCCTTGTATGCTAATTCATGCCTCACGTCAAACATCTGCAACAAACTGGGTGCAAAATCCTCGCGGTGATCGTATCGGTTACTGAATATCAATCAGGCGTGGCGTAATAAACACCACCAGCTCGCGGCGCTCGTTATCTTTGCCGTCATGGCGGAAAAACTGACCCAGCAAGGGAACATGTCCGAGACCCGGGACGCTATCACTGGCCGTTTTATTCTTTTGAGAGAAAATACCGCCCAGTGCCAGCGTTTCTCCACTTTTCACTTCGACCTGAGTTTCGATCTCCTGCTTATCAATCGCCAGCGTTTCACCATCAGCCTGCTGTAAAACTTGTCCCGGCATATTTTCACTAATGCGCAGCTTCAAACGCACCCGTCCGTTGGGAAGCACGACGGGCGTCACTTCCATGCCCAAAACCGCCTCTTTAAATTCCACCGAGGTCGCCCCGCTCTCACCGCTGGAAACCTGGTAAGGAATTTCGCTGCCCTGTTTAATGCTGGCGGGCTGCATATGCGAAGCCAAAAGTCGGGGGCTGGCAATGATCTCCAACTGTTGCTTTTGCTCAAGGGCGGAAAGCTCCAGATCCAAAAGTCTGCCGTCAATTCGACCAATGTTGAATCCGACATGGGTAGTGGCATTGGCGACGGAAAGATCGACGCCCATCGTGGTGACTTGCCCCGGTGCCCCTGCACCTTGCGCCTCGGCAAGATTCCATTTCACGCCAAGCTCACGCAGGCTTTTTTCATTTATCGTAACGATATGCGCTTCCAGCTCCACCTGAGCGATGGGCAGATCCATCTCTTTTACCCAGTGTTGAAAGTTATCAAGCACAGAAGGAATATCGCGCACCAGCAATCGATTCGTGCGTTTGTCGACTGATAAACTCCCTTTTGGGCTGAGCTGTTTCTCGGCGGATTTCTGGAGTTCGCCGCCGTCGGCATAGGCCAGAGCATAGCTGCGCGACGCAAGCGGGACATCCAGTTTGAGCCTGATCTTCTCCTCTTCATTACGCGCCTGCTGGTCACGTTGCCATGCAGCAGTGTTAACATAAAAAATACCGCGCTCCTCGCGTAACACCAGCCCAGCGCTGGTGACTACGGTTTGCAGCGCCTGCCGCCAGGGCACACGCGTTAAATGCAGCGATAGCGTACCGGTGACATCGGGCGAAACGATGAGGTTACGGTTCTCCAGCTCGACCAACGACTGCAAAACCTGAACAACCGGTACGTCATCAACCACCAGGGTCACTGGCTTTTGAGCGAGGCTCCATGCCGACGTGCTGAACAGCGCTAGCAGGGTGACTATCCTTGTTCTTTTCATTTTTCGTTCCTTCTCGTTTCCATCGCCATTCCTTCGGGTCACATCCGTCACCAACCTCGATGACCATTTCCGTTTCATTTATCGCCAGAACTCGCCAGCCTGATGGCAGGTGATCTTCCTGATGGGCACGATGCCAGCGATCCTGCTCATCTTTCATAATGCCCACAACACCTGCGCTGCGGATGAGTCCCTGGTAGTGCCATTTGTTGAGCTTCCCGACCTCACAGCGATCCACGGGCGGTCGAAACGGATCTCGCATCCCGGTGAGAAAAACCAGTGAGCACAGGATCAACCCGCGTAGCTCAGTTCGCATGTAGACTCTCCACCTGCACGATTAGCTTTAGCCGTGATTCACCGGGTTCGACGGAAAAGGCCGTCACCCCCATTCCACGCTGCGCGATCGCGTCAAACAGATCGGGAATCTGCATCCAGTCCGCATCCAACGAGAGTTCACCGCCTTTCGCATTGGGCAGCCAGCGAACTAACCGCGCACCATACGTTTGAAAATCCAGAGGCGAAAAGGCCTGCCGCCCAGAAATATCTGGTTGTCCCTCAGCATGGCCTCGCTGAACTTCACTCGCCCAAAGTGATTTCACCACTGTGGTGATGGGCTCTCGTTTCGTTTCAAGTTGAGAAACGTGCTGTATCGCCGGGCGCGTGAGTATCAAATACGCCGTCAGCAGCACGCAGCCTGAAATCAGGCCCCAGATCAGAATGCGCGTGCGTGCGCGAAACGCATACCACCGTTCAAATAAGCTGTGCACGTCTCACTCCTGGCGCTGGAGCGTGAGGCTGTACGTCCAGCGCCCCTGATTATCCTGCTGTAGCTCCCCCGCAGGCCCAAGCGTGAAGCCACCGAAGTGCTTCAATGATTCAGTGAGTTTTTGAAGGGATAAAACCGTTGTGGCATAACCTTTCAACACCAGGCTGGACTGCTGAAATGACATTTGCGTTAGCCATGCCTGTTCCGGTAATGCGAGCGCCAGCGCCACGAGCGTTGGCTGCCAGGCTTGCGTTTTAGTCAGCAAAACAGCCGCTTGTTGAGTGAGTTGCTGTTGCTCGTGTTGCGATCGCCAGCGCGCGCGATGGGCCTCGAGCTTTTGTTGAATCGCCATATCGCCCGCCAGATACACCTCCAGCACGTGCGAACGTATCGCGAAGCGCGATCGCAGACTCATCATCACGGCGAGGGAAAGCAGTAACGACCCAACAAAGAGTAACGTCCAGAAACGCCAGCAACGCTGTTGTCGCCATTGCCGCCACGGCAAAAAGTTAGTGGTTTTCATTCAACGATGTCCCCCATCGCAAGGGCAAGAGCGACGGTAAAGTCCGCTCCACATTCAGGCAATGGCGGCAAATTACGTGAGACCAGAGTGAAAGGATCAAGATTATCAGCCGCGAAAAGAGCCATATTTTCAGGCTTAAGCGCCAAAAGCGCCGCCAGATCTGCCGCCGCTGCTGCCTCGGTCAGTGGCTTACGGCCCCACTGGTGACGCGTTGCCCATAGCCAGTGGCGATCGTCGCGCCACACCGCACAATGGGCAGGAGGCTGAAGAAGTAGCAGTAAATTCACCAGCGCACCCGCATCCGGCGTAATTGCCGCGACATGTAGACGGAGCGTTTTTGCCAGTGTTAACAATGCCGCGACCTCTTTGTTTTGTGCAGCGGTTACCTGGAACGAACGGGTCAGCGTGTCTTGCACATAATCGAAGCACAGCGCATCGGGTGCCATTTCAAGCTCGCGTGACATGGCTGAAGCAATCCACGAGGCTTGCTCACTGTCGCGTAAGTTCAGTGCCGGACAAGGAAGCGCTTTTTGCAACGTTCGTGCAGCGGGGAATGCGAGGAAAATCCGGTGATGGTGCGGCAAGACCTTGCTCCAGGTACGTAGCGCAGCAACCAATTGTTCTGGCTCAATAATTTGTCCATCACGAATAATTCCCGGATCCAGCGGAATTTGCCACCAACGGCGCAGATTCCATCCGGTTCGCTCCTTTGTAAGACAGACAGCTAAAACCCTATCTTGTTGAATATGAACACCTGTTCGCCACGTTTTGAAAGCCATGCTTCACGATCTCCTTATCGCCCGTCCTTTTGACGGCTATATCAATGATTCAGGCTTGCCTTTATACTACCGGCCGATTGTTTAGAAACTGCCCAAGTGAAACTAAATGGGAAATCTCCAGTGAAGTTCGTAAAGTATTTATTGATCCTTGCAGTCTGTTGCATTCTGCTGGGAGCAGGCTCGATTTATGGTTTGTACAAATATATTGAGCCGCAACTGCCTGATGTCGCCACGCTACGCGATGTGCGACTGCAAATCCCGATGCAGGTTTACAGTGCCGACGGTGAATTGATCGCTCAATATGGCGAAAAGCGCCGTATTCCGCTGACCTTAAATGAAATTCCTCCGGTGATGGTGAAGGCCTTTATCGCCACGGAAGACAGCCGTTTTTATGAACACCATGGCGTCGATCCTGTGGGGATTTTCCGTGCAGCAAGCGTGGCATTGTTCTCCGGTCACGCTTCCCAGGGGGCAAGTACGATTACGCAGCAGCTGGCGCGTAACTTCTTCCTGAGCCCGGAAAAAACGCTGACGCGTAAGATCAAGGAAGTGTTTCTTGCTATTCGCATCGAGCAATTGCTGAGCAAAGACGAAATCCTTGAGCTTTATCTCAACAAGATCTATCTGGGCTATCGCGCGTACGGCGTGGGCGCGGCGGCGCAGGTCTATTTCGGTAAGCCTGTCCAGGAGCTGACTTTGAGTGAAATGGCGACCATTGCGGGTCTGCCTAAAGCACCGTCGACGTTTAACCCGCTCTACTCACTCGATCGTGCCACTGCGCGCCGTAACGTAGTGCTGTCACGCATGCTAAGCGAAGGCTATATCAGCCAGACGCAGTACGAGCAGGCGCGCAATGATGTGATTGACGCTAACTATCACGCGCCAAAAATCGCCTTCTCGGCCCCGTACCTCACGGAAATGGTCCGTCAGGAGATGGTGAGTCGCTACGGTGAACAGGCGTATGAAGACGGGTACCGCATTACCACCACCATCACGCGTAAAGTTCAGCAGGCGGCGCAGCAGGCGGTGCGTAACAACGTGATGGATTACGATATGCGTCACGGCTACCGTGGCCCGTCGAATGTGCTGTGGAAAGTGGGCGAAAGCGCATGGGACAGCAAAAAAATCACGGATTCGCTGAAAGCACTGCCGACTTACGGTCCGCTCCTTCCTGCCGTTGTCACGGCAGCCGACCCGCAGGAAGCGACCGCTATGCTTGCAGACGGGACCTCGGTTTCTCTGCGCATGGATGGCATTCGCTGGGCTCGCCCGTATCGCTCCGATACATCGCAAGGCCCGACGCCGCGTAAAGTCACGGATGTAGTCCAGACCGGGCAGCAAATCTGGGTTCGTAAAGTCAACGACGCCTGGTGGCTGGCGCAGGTTCCGGATGTGAACTCGGCGTTAGTCTCCATCAATCCTCAGAATGGCGCGGTGATGGCGTTGGTCGGCGGTTTTGATTTTAACCAGAGCAAATTTAACCGTGCAACGCAGGCTCTGCGTCAGGTCGGCTCCAACATCAAGCCTTTCCTGTACACCGCGGCGATGGATAAAGGGCTGACGCTCGCCAGTATCCTCAACGATGTGCCGATCTCTCGCTGGGATGCGGGCGCAGGTTCCGACTGGCAGCCGAAAAACTCTCCGCCGGAGTATTCCGGTCCAATCCGTTTACGTCAGGGTCTGGGGCAGTCTAAAAACGTGGTCATGGTTCGCGCGATGCGTGCAATGGGCGTCGATTACGCTGCGGAATATCTCCAACGTTTCGGTTTCCCGGCACAAAATATCGTGCATACCGAATCGCTGGCGCTGGGCTCCGCATCCTTTACGCCATTGCAGGTCGCTCGCGGTTACTCGGTGATGGCAAACGGCGGTTTCCTGGTCGATCCGTATTTCATCAGTAAAATTGAAAACGATCAGGGCGGCGTGATTTTTGAAGCTAAGCCAAAAATCGCCTGCCCGGAATGTGATATTCCGGTGATTTACGGCGACACGCCGAAATCGAACGTACTGGAAAATAAAGACATGGAAGATGTCGCACTGTCGCAGGAGCGACAGAATTCCACCGTTCCGCAGCCGCAACTGGAGCAGGCAAACCAGGCGCTTGTCGCGCAAAGCGGTGCGCAGGAATATGCTCCGCATGTGATCAATACGCCGCTCTCCTTCCTGATTAAGAGCGCCCTGAATACCAATATCTTCGGTGAACCGGGCTGGCAAGGCACAGGCTGGCGTGCGGGCCGTGATTTACAGCGGCGCGACATCGGCGGCAAAACCGGGACGACCAACAGTTCTAAAGACGCCTGGTTCTCCGGTTTTGGTCCGGGCGTGGTGACGTCCGTGTGGATCGGCTTTGACGATCACCGTCGCGATTTGGGCCGTACGTCGGCATCGGGCGCGATTAAAGATCAGATTTCTGGTTACGAAGGCGGCGCGAAGAGCGCACAGCCGGCCTGGGATGCTTACATGAAAGCGGTTCTGGAGGGCATTCCTGAACAGCCACTCACGCCGCCGCCAGGTATTGTGACAGTCAATATCGACCGTAGCACCGGCCAGTTAGCCAACGGCGGAAACAGCCGTGAAGAGTTCTTCATTGAGGGCACGCAGCCGACAACGCAGGCGGTGCATGAGGTAGGGACTGAGCTGATTGATAACGGCGAGACGCACGAGTTGTTCTGACGAACAGCCCCCACTGACACTCATAGTAAAAACGGTAACCCAAGGGTTACCGTTTTTTTGTGTACTTTCGCCTGAGGCGAGCGAGACGAGGCATACCCGTTGAAGGACTACAGCCGCCCTTGTCCTTTGAGCCATTCACGCACCAGGAACAGCGCACTCACGTTGCGAGCCTCATGGAAATCAGGTTCTTCCAGCAAATCCATCAAATGTGCCAGCGGCCAGCGAACCTGCGGTAACGGCTCTGGCTCGTCACCTTCCAGTTTTTCTGGATAGAGATCTTCGGCGAGCACAATATTCATTTTGCTGGAGAAATAGGACGGCGCCATGGAGAGCTTTTTCAGGAAGGTCAGATCGTTCGCACCAAAACCCACCTCTTCTTTCAGCTCACGATTGGCTGCTTCAAAAACGGATTCACCCGGATCGATCAGTCCTTTAGAGAAACCCAGTTCGTAAGATTCTGTGCCCACCGCATATTCACGAATCAGGATAAGATGGTCATCAACAATCGGAACGATCATCACCGCTTCGCGCGTTGATGGGCGCATACGTTCATACACGCGTCGCACGCCGTTGCTGAATTCCAGATCCACACTTTCCACATTAAACAGCCGCGATTTGGCGATTGTTTCAACATTCAGAATAATGGGTTTTTGTAAGGGTTTGCTCATCTTGACGGGTCTTTGCTGGGTAAACTGAGTGCATTGTGCGATATGACGCACGGTTTCGGCAATGTCATTTGCCCTAAATTTACATTTTTGCAACTTATCCTAAACCAGTTATTATTTCAAATTAAAAGTCAAGAGGTTGAAATAACTCCAGGAATTTGCTGATATTCCGCTTTGGTTGCCTTTGCTATCATTTTTGATCACTGGGATGCGCTTCAGATTGCTCAAGTTCGACTCCATGCTTGCCGATAGCCAACCACAGAGACACATTCACGGTAATAGGTGCGACTGACTACACCTGAAATAAGTAAGATGGGGAAAGCATGAGCACCATTTTGATATTTTTCGCTGCTATGCTGGCCTGCGTATTCATTGCAGGATGGTTACTCAGACGCCGGGCGCAACGTCGACTTCGACTGCCCTTTTTAAACGCTTTCGCCGGTGCGACCACGCGTACGCTGGCCGCCGATGAACGCAGCGCCATTGAAAATTATCTCGATACGCTGAACCGCATCCTTCAGACGCCAGGGCCGACCGGCGCCACTGCAGCGCCTGTATCTCTGAATCTTAACGCACACAGCGACACCGTGTTGTGCGTGACGCGCTCGATCACCCGCTATGGCATCACCACCGATGATCCCAACAAGTGGCGCTACTATCTCGACTCCGTTGAAGTGCATTTGCCACCGTTCTGGGAGCAATACATCAATGATGAAAATAGCGTCGAGCTCATCCATACCGATTCCATTCCGCTGGTAATCGCCCTGAATGGCCATACCCTGAGTGAATATGTTCAGGAAGCGCCGCGCTTTGCGCTCGAAAGAGCAAACTCTACGCAAGCGTCCATCCGTGGCGAAGAAACCGAACAGATTGAACTGCTCAATATTCGCCAGGAAACGCACGAAGAGTACGCGCTGAGCCGCCCGGATGGCATCCGTGAAGCAATTTTAATTGTCGCCGCTTTCCTGCTGTTTTTCCTGTGCCTGATGACGCCCGACGTTTTTGCCCCGTGGCTCGCAGGCGGCGCGGTCCTGTTGATCGCCGCAGGGTTGTGGGGGCTTTTTGCATCTCCGGCTAAAACGGCCTTGCGCGAAATCCACTGCTTACGTGGTACGCCAAAACGCTGGGGTCTGTTCGGTGAGAACGATCAGGAGCACATCAACAATATTTCGCTCGGCATTATCGATCTTATTTACCCGCGTCACTGGCAGCCGTGGATTGCTCAGGATTTAGGGCAAAAAACCGATATTGATATCTATCTCGATCGCCAGGTGGTCCGTCAGGGGCGTTTTTTATCGCTGCATGATGAGGTGAAAAACTTCCCGCTCCAGCACTGGCTGCGCAGCAGCATTATTGCAGGTGGCGCGGCGCTCGTTCTGGCGTTACTGATTTTCCTTGTTCCCCTTGATATGCCAATTAAATTCACCGTGTCGTGGATTAAAGGCGCGCAAACTATCGAAGCGACAAGCGTTCATCAGCTGGAAGAGGCGGGCGTTCGCGTGGGGGATACCCTGAAGCTGAAGGGTACGGGTATGTGTAATATTCATGCGCCGGGAACCTGGAATACGCGCCAAAATTCGCCCTTCACCCCCTTCGATTGCTCACAGATCATCTGGAATGACGCGCCGCCGTTGCCGCTGCCGGAATCCGATACCGTCAGTAAAGCGACGGCTTTGACGCAGGCGCTTAATCGCCAGCTACACCCAAAACCCGACGAGAATTCGCGCGTCAGTCAGTCTTTGCGCTCTGCGATTCAAAAATCCGGAATGGTTTTGCTGGATGATTTTGGCGACATCGTGATGAAAACACAGGACTTATGTTCTGCAGAAGATGAGTGTGTCCGTCTCAAAAATGCCCTCGTCAACCTGGGGAACAGTAAAGACTGGGAAGCACTGGTCAAACGCGCTGAGGCAGGCCGACTGGACGGCGTGAATGTGTTGTTACGTCCAGTGAGTGCGGAATCCCTGGAAAATCTGGTCGCCACGTCAACCGCGCCGTTCGTGATGCGTGAAACCTCCCGTGCGGCTCAGGCGCTTAACAGCCCGGCACCCGGCGGTTTTGTGATTGCCAGCGAAGAGGGTAGCGACTTGGTTGATCAGCCGTATCCGCCTGTGGCGCTCTATGATTATCCGGCCCAGGAACAGTGGGGTGAGTTCCAGCGCCTGGCGCAAATGCTGATGCAAACGCCATTTAGCGCAGAAGGTATCGTCACCGGTACCTTTACCGACGCGAACGGCACGCGGCATGTCGATCTGCATCGCATGCCGGACAGCGCCGGGTTGTGGCGTTATATCGGGACGACACTGCTCATGATGGCCATGTTGATTTGCATCATCTGGAACGGTTTTGCTGCCCTGCGCCGCTATCAGCGCTCACGTACTCGTCTGGCCGAGATCCAGCAATATTACGATAATTGCCTCAATCCTAAACTTATCTCCGCGCCTGAGAGCCTGATCGGATAACGCCTCTGCGCGACAAGTTGTGCTAACCTGTCGCGCACGTTTCTTCTGGCTGGAGAGTTCCCCCTCATGCATCTTGATATCGCCTGGCAGGACGTTGATACCGTTCTGCTGGATATGGACGGTACGCTGCTCGATCTCGCATTTGACACCCATTTCTGGCAAAAGCTGGTGCCCGAAACCTACGGCGCGCAGCAGGGTATCACTCCGTCAGAAGCGCAGGATTACATTCGTCAGCAATATCACGCCGTGCAACATACGCTAAACTGGTACTGCCTGGATTACTGGAGCGACCGCCTTGGGCTGGATATTTGTGCCATGACCACCGCTCAAGGGCCTCACGCGGTTTTGCGCGAAGATACGGTGCCGTTTTTGGATGCCCTGAAGGCGAGCGGCAAACGACGTATTTTGCTGACCAATGCGCATCCGCATAATCTGGCCGTGAAGCTGGAACATACTGGATTAGCGTCACACCTTGATTTATTACTTTCCACCCACACATTTGGGTATCCGAAAGAGGATCAGCGGTTATGGCAGGCCGTCGCGGAGAAAACCGGTTTGCAGCCAGACAGAACCTTGTTCATTGATGACAGTGAACCGATTCTGGATGCCGCAGCAAAATTTGGTGTTCGGTATTGCCTGGGCGTGACCAATCCCGATTCTGGACAGGCTGAAAAAAGCTATCAGCGGCATCCGGCGTTGAACGATTACCGTCGAATGATCCCCTCACTCAGCGTGAAGGAGAAGCCATGAAAGAAAAACCCTCTGATGGGGTAAGGCTCGACAAATGGCTGTGGGCGGCCCGTTTTTATAAAACGCGCGCCCTCGCCCGTGAAATGGTTGACGGTGGCAAAGTGCATTACAACGGGCAGCGCAGCAAGCCGAGTAAGCTTGTTGAACTGAACGCCACTCTGACGTTACGTCAGGGAAACGATGAAAAAACGGTCGTGATAAAATCCATTACCGAACAGCGTCGTCCGGCGACCGAAGCGACCGCAATGTATGAAGAAACGACAGAAAGCGTCGAGAAGCGCGAGAAAGTGGCGCTGGCGCGCAAGATGAATGCGCTAACCATGCCGCACCCGGACAGACGACCGGACAAAAAAGAACGTCGCGATCTGATGAAATTTAAGCACGGCGAAATTGAATAATCGTCGTTTGATGAGAGAAAATTATGGCCCAACACGACCAATTACACCGCTATCTGTTTGAGCAATTTGCCGTTCGCGGTGAGCTGGTAACCGTCTCCGAAACCTGGAAACAGATTCTGGAAAACCACAATTATCCGCAGCCTGTTAAAAAAGTGCTGGGCGAACTGCTGGTGGCGACAAGCCTGCTCACCGCAACGCTGAAATTTGCTGGCGATATCACCGTGCAGTTGCAGGGTGACGGCCCGATGAACATGGCGGTTATCAACGGTAATAATCAGCAGCAGATGCGCGGTGTGGCTCGCGTGCAGGGTGACGTGCCAGAAGGCGCTGACCTGAAAACGCTGGTGGGCAACGGTTTCCTCGTGATTACCATCACACCAGACGAAGGCGAGCGCTATCAGGGCGTGGTAGGCCTTGAAGGCGATACGCTGGCAGAGTGTCTGGAAGATTACTTCCTGCGTTCTGAGCAGTTGCCAACACGCCTGTTTATTCGCACCGGCGAAGTTGAAGGTCAACTGGCGGCGGGCGGCATGCTGCTGCAGGTTCTGCCTGCGCAAAATGCCCAGGGCAATGATTTTGAGCATCTGGCGACGCTGACCGAAACCATCAAAACCGAAGAGCTCTTCACTCTGCCTGCAAACGAAGTGCTGTGGCGTCTGTACCACGAAGAAGAAGTGACGCTTTACGATCCGCAGGATGTTGAGTTCAAATGCACCTGTTCTCGTGAACGCTGTGCGGGTGCGCTGAGAACGCTGCCGGACGAAGAGATCGACAGCATCATGGCTGAAGACGGTGAAATCGACATGAACTGCGATTACTGTGGTTCTCACTACGTCTTCAACGCTATGGACATCGCCGAGATCCGCAATAACGCTTCTCCGGCCGATCCGCAGGTCCATTAATTTTTGTCAGAACGGCTCCCTAGGGAGCCGTTCTTTTTGCTAATAATCGTAGTCCACCTTTACGCGTTCCCCGAAAATAGTGATATCCGCCCAGGGCTTAACCGCCGTACCCACCTTGCCTTGCTCAAGCGCACGATCAAATTCAGCCCGCGATAACGCTTCCGGCATTTTCCAGGACTCTCCCGCAAGAGCCCAGTCTTTACCGTGTCGGGTAAACACCAGAATCGCGCGATCAACGAACTGATACACCACCGCTTCCGGCTGACCGTCACCGTTCAGATCCTGTGATACCAGCAGACAAGCGCCATTTTCAGTTGTACACGTCTCAAAACGATACTTGTATTTCAGCATCGCTTGCCATAGCCCGTTATCCAGAGGCGGCGTTCCAGGCGCGCGTTGTATAACATTCGCCAGTATCGCCGCGGTCAATGCATCCGCTTTCCCTTTTTGCCCTGCCAGCAGCTGATTCACATCCCGGTGACGTTTCGCATCTGACGTGAACTGCGGATCGTTTTGCAGCGCAACCAGCGCTTCGCGGCCCTTGCGCCCGGTTTGACTTAACATGTGAAGACTCACCTGATCGGCGGTGATCCTGCCGTCATGATAACGCGCCATATGACTCGCCACGCTGATGCGCCACGGATCGAGAATCGGTGTGTGAATCAGGATCAGACACGCCAGTGCGAGGAGTGCAACGGCCGGGGTGACGTAACGCTGTACCGACAGCGGATTGCGCCGCGGATTGATCACGCTGATGCAAAAACCAACCGCCCAAACCAGCGCCACGAGGGTGGTCAGCACCGCGTATAACCGCTCAGGCGTCCAGCCGTATTGCCCAATACGCAGCCACAAGGCCCACGTCGTCAGCAGGGGATAGACTGGCGCGACCAGTAACGCCACCCGAATAAGCCAGCGCAGTGGGAACGGATAAGGAAGCAGAACGCGCTGCGGACTCCAGACGACCGTTGCCAGTATCAGCAGCAACATGCTCAGGCTCAGCAGCAGCCCCGCCGCCGATGTTCGTGCAGAAATCGCTTCAAAGCCCACAAACGGCAGCACGGCGATAAAGAGCAGCGAGAGCAGCGCCACCAGCGGCAGCAGGCCGGTGGCAATCAGGGTTAAGAGATTTTGCAGCGCCTGAATTAACCGCAACTGCATTCGAGCGAGAATGGCCGCGCAGGCCGAAACAACGCCAATCGCAATCGCGATAAACCAGTCGGTATCAAAAAAGAGCATTTCAAAGAAGCGGATCCCGACGAGCTTGAACAACTCTGCCCACAAAAACAGCACCAGCCAGAACAGTCCGTTAGAGAGGAAAATGAGCGCCAGCGTCAAAGCGTTATGCCAGCTTCTGTTATGAAAATCGGTGTAGAAATCATTCCCGGAAGCCGGGTGAAGCTTTCGCTGCAACCATGGCAGCATCAGAAAACTCATCAGCAGAAGGTTAAAGCCAAAGAAAATCAGTGCATCTCTGATATCCCACCGCTCAAGGCCGTAAAGAGTCCATTTGAGCCATGCGCCCATGCCAGCAACCGCCAGTACAATCACGGCAAGTGCCAGCCATAACGTACGCTGTTTGAAAGAGGTGACCGACAGTGCGAGCGTAGTCGATAGCACCACGGTGGCTGGCACGACGCACACCAGCCAAAAACTGTCGGCGGGAAGATCCGCGTAAGCGATGTACCACGTCACTAAATAACAGATAAAGCCCTGTATCGCCCCGACCAGAACGATGCCTGCCCGCGTTGCAGGAGATAAGCCTTCACTATTTTCCATTTCACAGTCCCTGATTGTTATCGCACTTTACGCTTTCATCATATTCTCGCGAACGGCTCACGACACCCTTCGTTTCCAGCCTTGTTGACAGAGACGTGAATCGATTATCAGCATGTAACTCTTACGTAACTTTCTTACATGTATGCGATTACATTCACATTACTCTGGTTAAATACACCAGCGTTTAACCTTTTAGGAACATTTTCCACAACTAAAATTCGATTCCTGCGATAATCCGCCCTGCTTCGTGACAGGAGTCACAGCGTTTTCCGTTAGTAAGGGTTTTCTCTCAATACGTAAATCTATGAGCCCCGTCGCGGTCAACAACCTCAGAAAAACCCTACAATTTTAGGCAGTACAAATTGGCTAAGGAGCAGTGATATGCGTGTTAACGATTTAACCCCGCAAGATCTCAAGGCTTATGGTATTAACGACGTCCAGGAACTCGTTTACAACCCCGATTACGATACGCTGTATCAGGAAGAGCTCAATCCAGCACTGGAAGGATACGAGCGAGGTGTGTTGACGAAAACTGGTGCTATCGCCGTGGACACGGGTATTTTTACCGGCCGTTCGCCAAAAGATAAGTATATCGTCCGTGACGACACTACCCGCGATACGCTGTGGTGGGCAGATAAAGGAAAAGGGAAGAACGACAACAAACCGCTCTCCCAGGAAACCTGGCAGCACCTGAAAGGTCTCGTCACTCATCAACTCTCCGGCAAGCGTCTGTTTATTATCGACGCCTTCTGTGGCGCGAATGCCGACACCCGCCTTTCCGTTCGCTTTATCACTGAAGTTGCCTGGCAGGCACATTTCGTGAAGAACATGTTTATTCGCCCAACCGATGAAGAATTACAGGATTTCGAGCCTGATTTCATCGTGATGAACGGCGCGAAATGCACGAACCCGCAGTGGAAAGAGCAGGGTCTGAATTCAGAAAACTTTATCGCGTTCAACCTGACGGAGCGCATCCAGCTGATTGGCGGCACCTGGTACGGTGGCGAGATGAAGAAAGGGATGTTCTCGGTCATGAACTACCTGCTGCCGCTGCAGGGTATTGCCTCCATGCACTGTTCGGCGAACGTCGGCGAAGAGGGGGACGTGGCGGTGTTCTTTGGCCTGTCCGGCACCGGCAAAACCACCCTTTCCACCGATCCGAAACGTCGCCTGATTGGCGATGACGAGCACGGTTGGGATGATGACGGCGTGTTCAACTTTGAAGGCGGCTGTTACGCGAAAACCATTCGCCTGTCTGCCGAGGCGGAGCCGGACATCTTCCACGCCATCCGTCGTGATGCGCTGCTGGAAAACGTCACCGTCCTTGCAGATGGCACGGTCGATTTCGATGATGCCTCTAAAACGGAAAATACCCGCGTCTCTTATCCGATCTATCACATCGATAATATCGTGAAGCCGGTGTCAAAAGCGGGCCACGCGTCGAAGGTGATTTTCCTGACTGCCGACGCCTTTGGCGTTCTGCCGCCGGTGTCTCGCCTGACGGCAAGCCAGACGCAGTATCATTTCCTGTCCGGTTTTACCGCGAAACTGGCGGGCACAGAGCGTGGCGTCACAGAGCCCACGCCAACCTTCTCTGCCTGCTTTGGCGCAGCGTTCCTGTCGCTGCACCCGACGCAGTACGCAGAAGTGCTGGTGAAACGCATGCAGGCGGCGGGCGCGCAGGCTTATCTGGTGAATACCGGCTGGAACGGGACGGGTAAACGTATTTCGATTAAGGATACGCGCGCCATTATCGACGCCATTATTGATGGTTCACTGGATGATGCAGAAACGTTCACTCTGCCAATGTTTGATCTGGCGATCCCGACGGCGCTGCCTGGCGTAGACACGCATATCCTCGACCCACGCAACACCTATGGTTCGCCTGAACAATGGCAAGAGAAGGCCGAAGCGCTGGCGAAGCTGTTTATTGAGAACTTTGAGAAGTACACCGATACGCCAGCAGGTGCGGCGTTGGTGAGTGCAGGACCGAAGCTTTAATCCCACAGAACAATAGTAGCCTTTACTTTTCTGGGTAAAGGCTATTTTTTGTTCACCAGACACTTCCAATATGTACCTAGTACACCTACAATCTCACTTAACATCAATGTAATGTGCGCAGGAAGCGTCATGTTCACATTTATTGAACTACAAGGATTTAGTAAACGGCGGAAATTGCTGCTCCCTGACGATGAGCTCAGAGCTTTTCAGGAGGTGCTCATCGACGATCCTGAGGTCGGGGAAATCATTGCAGGGACCGGAGGGTTTAGAAAAATCCGCTGGAGCCGTTCAGGTATGGGAAAGCGTGGCGGCGTCAGAATCATTTATTATAACGTCAGTCGTAAAGGACGAATTTACCTGGCATTGATTTATCCAAAAAATGAACAGGATGATCTAACCGACGAGCAGAAAAAAGTTCTGAAGCAGTTATCCGATATGCTGGTATAACGCTGAAGTTCTGTAACTCCCACGATGGAAACAGTCCGGGTGCGGCGTCGACAAAGGGCGATGAGATACAGATGAAAGATGAATTATTTGCCGATCTGCTGGCCAGTGCAGAAGAGATGGTACGTATCGAAAAAGGCGAAGAAACACCTAAGCCAGAATGCGTGCACACATTCAGTGAAATCGATGTAAAGGCTATTCGGGAAGCGACGGGATTGCGTCAGCAAGATTTTGCCGTGGCCGTGGGGGTCAGTTATGACCTGGTAAAAAGCTGGGAAACGAAGCGACGCCAGCCAACAGGTGCGCCAAGAAAAATCCTTTTACTGCTTCAGTCTAATCCTTTTATCATCAATCAGTTAAAAATCATTTAACCAAAAACAAGAGAGAGGCATATTGCCTCTCTCTTGTTACGTATCAATCCTTGCTTTGGAAACGCGATACCGGCACCGGCAACCAAGCGCGAATACTCAAACCGCCCCGCTTGCTGGTGCCAATCTCAAGCAAACCGTTATGGTTATCGATAATACGCTGCACAATCGCCAGACCTAAACCGGTCCCGCTGGTGCTGCGCGCACTGTCACCACGCACAAACGGCTGGAAGAGATGCTTACGTTGCTCGGGTTTAATCCCCGGGCCGTCATCATCCACCTGGAACCAGGCGCGATTCAGCTCAGAACCACTGCTGACTTTTATCCAGCCGTTACCGTAACGCGCTGCGTTCACCACCATATTCGCCACCGCGCGTTTGATGGATAACGGATGCATGCGCACCTGAATTTCGCCAGGCTGCAGATCGGTGTCGATTTCACGCTCGTAGCCGCTTTCCGCTGCCACCACTTCACCCAGCACGCCGTTGAGATCCGCCATTTCCATTGGCATTTCCTGGCCGGTGCGCAGGTAATCGATGAACTGCTCGATGATGGCGTTACACTCTTCGATGTCCTTGTTAATGGACTCCGCGAGATAACCGTCCTCTTCGCCCATCATTTCAGTCGCCAGACGAATTCGCGTTAACGGCGTGCGCAGATCGTGACTCACGCCAGCCATTAATAACGTACGGTCATCCGCCAGCTGTTTAACACCCGCCGCCATATGGTTAAACGCGCGCGTCACAGAACGGACTTCCGATGCGCCATACTCGCGAAGCGGTGGCGGAATAATACCTTTACCGACCTGCAACGCGGCATGTTCGAGATCGACCAGGGGTCGGTTTTGTATTCGGATAAACAGCCACGCGCCGCCTATCGCCATCAGCATAATCGCCAGCGTGTAGCGGAAGAGCGGTGAGAAATCGCCCTGATGAATTTCGGTGAGCGGCACACGCACCCAGATATTGGGCGACAGCCAGGTTTTCAGCCAGACGACCGGCGAGCTTTTGTTGACCTCAACGCGCACTTCCGTTGGGCCGCCCAGTTGCTGCGCCATCTGCTGGCTTAAAAATTCGTAATGTTGCGCCCAGCGAAGACCTGCGTCTTCCGCTGCCTCGTTAGAGTACAGCGAAATCCCCAGCTCGCGGTAAATCTCACGGCGAAACGCAGGTGGAACGACCAACTGCGTGCCGTCCTCCAGCTGCAGTTTATCGGTCATCAGCATACGCACTTCGTAGGCCAGGACCTTATTAAACTGCTGGAGGCTTGGCAGAATCGCAAAGTTCAGCACCACCAGATAGGTTGTCACCAGGCTGACGAACAGCAAGGTGACAATCAATAGCAGCGTGCGGGCAAACGAACTTCGCGGTGAGAAGCGCATTCGCCTCATGCTTTAGAACCGTCCGGCACAAAGACGTAGCCCAGACCCCAAACGGTCTGAATATAACGAGGATGCGCTGGATCTTCTTCCACCATGCGGCGCAGGCGAGAAATTTGCACGTCGATGGAGCGTTCCATGGCGGAATATTCGCGACCACGCGCCAGGTTCATCAGCTTGTCACGAGAAAGCGGTTCACGCGGGTGGCTGACCAGCGCTTTGAGGACGGCGAATTCTCCGCTTGTCAGCGGCATAGGCTCATCTTCGCGGAACATTTCGCGCGTACCGAGATTCAGCTTGAACTTACCGAACGCAATCACGGCCTCTTCCTGAGACGGCGCGCCTGGCAATTCGTTAGCCTGACGACGCAGCACCGCGCGAATACGCGCCAGCAGTTCACGCGGGTTGAACGGTTTTGGAATGTAATCGTCAGCGCCAATTTCCAGGCCCACGATACGGTCAACCTCTTCCCCTTTCGCCGTCACCATAATGATCGGCATCGGGTTGCTTTGACTGCGCAGACGACGGCAAATCGACAGACCATCTTCACCTGGCAGCATCAGATCGAGCACCATCAGATGGAACGATTCACGGGTAAGCAGGCGATCCATTTGCTCGGCGTTCGCCACGCTACGAACCTGGAAGCCCTGCTCGGTCAGATAACGTTCAAGCAGCGCACGCAGGCGCATGTCGTCATCCACGACCAGAATCTTATAATTCTCTTGCATATGTGTACTCCCAAAGGTCCGGATAGTATTCCAGTACGTATTCTAAAAAAGTGCGCGTTTACCACCAGCTAATTCTGGTATAAATTCTAGTCGAAATTGTTACAAAGCATATTTAACAGCAGCTTATCTGCACATTCCATCACATAAATCATAATGCGTCCTGTCTGTTAAGCTATGTGGTACGTAATGTGCGCATTGTTTGCAACCGAGTCGAGTCGTATAGGTCATACCATGAAAACGCCGCTGATCACCCGTGAAGGGTACGAAAAACTGAAAAAAGAGATGGATTACCTGTGGCGTGAAGATCGCCCGGAGGTGACCAAAAAGGTGACATGGGCGGCGAGCCTCGGCGATCGCAGTGAGAACGCTGACTACCAGTATAATAAGAAACGGCTGCGAGAAATCGACCGCCGGGTGCGTTATCTCACCAAATGCCTTGAGTACCTGCGGATCGTGGATTATTCCCCTCAGCAGGAAGGAAAAGTCTTCTTTGGTGCCTGGGTTGAAATCGAAAATGACGACGGCGATACCAAGCGTTTTCGCATTGTCGGCTACGATGAAATTTTTGGTCGTAAGGATTACATCTCTATCGACTCGCCGATGGCTCGCGCGCTGCTGAAAAAGGAAGTCGGTGATTTAGCGATAGTTCAAACGCCGTCGGGCGAAGCGAGCTGGTACGTGAACGAAATTGAGTACGTAAAATAGTCCGAGAGCGCCCTCCACGGCTGGCATTTTACCGTGTCAGTCCGTATAACTATCCCCCTAAATTTCGATCCTAAAGATGAAATAGCCATGATGAAAGATTCGCTCTGCCGCATTATTGCGGGTGATATTCAGGCCAGAGCCGAACAGGTAGAAGCTGCCGTTCGCCTGCTTGATGAAGGGAACACCGTGCCGTTTATCGCACGTTATCGTAAGGAAATCACCGGTGGTCTGGATGACACGCAGTTACGTAACCTGGAAACCCGTCTGGGCTACCTGCGTGAGCTGGAAGACCGTCGTCAGGCCATTCTCAAGTCCATTGGCGAACAGGGTAAGCTGACAGAGGCGCTGGCGGGTGCCATCAACGGTACGATGAGCAAAACCGAGCTGGAAGACCTCTATCTGCCGTATAAACCGAAACGCCGCACCCGTGGGCAGATCGCGATTGAAGCGGGCCTTGAGCCGCTGGCCGATCTGCTGTGGAACACACCGTCGCACGATCCTGAAACGGAAGCCGCCAAATTCATTGACGCTGACAAAGGCGTCGCGGACACCAAAGCCGCCCTCGATGGCGCCCGTTATATTCTGATGGAGCGCTTCGCCGAAGACGCCGCTTTGCTGTCAAAAGTGCGTGATTATCTGTGGAAGAACGCGCACATCGTCGCAAAAGTGGTCAGCGGTAAAGAAGAGGAAGGCGCGAAATTCCGCGACTACTTCGATCATCACGAACCGATTTCTACCGCGCCATCGCACCGTGCGCTGGCAATGTTCCGTGGCCGTAACGAAGGCATCCTGCAGCTTTCTCTCAATGCCGATCCGCAGTTTGATGAGCCGCCGAAAGAGAGCTATTGCGAGCAGATCATCACCGACCATCTTGGCCTGCGCCTGAATAACGCGCCCGCTGATAGCTGGCGTAAAGGCGTGGTGAGCTGGACGTGGCGTATCAAAGTGCTGATGCACCTTGAAACTGAACTGATGGGCACCGTGCGCGAACGCGCTGAAGACGAAGCCATCAATGTCTTTGCCCGTAACCTGCATGATCTGTTGATGGCCGCTCCGGCGGGCCTGCGCGCCACGATGGGTCTCGATCCCGGCCTGCGTACCGGCGTGAAAGTGGCTGTCGTTGACGCCACCGGCAAGCTGGTCTCCACCGACACGATTTATCCGCATACCGGTCAGGCAGCAAAAGCCGCCGTGGCCGTGGCGGCGCTGTGCGAGAAACATAACGTCGAGCTGGTGGCGATTGGTAACGGCACGGCATCCCGTGAAACCGAGCGTTTCTTCCTGGACGTACAGGAACAGTTCCCGAAAGTCACCGCACAGAAGGTGATCGTGAGCGAAGCGGGGGCATCGGTCTATTCCGCGTCCGAACTGGCTGCGCTGGAATTCCCGGATCTGGACGTTTCCCTTCGCGGCGCCGTCTCTATCGCCCGTCGTTTACAGGATCCGCTGGCCGAGCTGGTGAAGATCGATCCGAAATCTATCGGTGTGGGTCAGTACCAGCACGACGTCAGCCAGACCCAGCTGGCGCGTAAGCTGGATGCGGTAGTGGAAGACTGCGTGAACGCCGTTGGCGTGGATCTGAACACCGCGTCCGTCGCGCTGCTCACCCGTGTGGCTGGGCTGACGCGCATGATGGCGCAAAATATCGTCTCCTGGCGTGATGAGAACGGACAGTTCCAGAACCGTCAGCAGTTACTCAACGTCAGCCGTCTCGGGCCAAAAGCCTTTGAACAGTGCGCGGGCTTCCTGCGTATCAACCACGGCGATAACCCGCTGGATGCCTCAACGGTTCACCCGGAAACGTATCCGGTGGTGGAACGCATTTTGGCCGTCACGCAGCAAGCGCTGAAAGATCTGATGGGCAACAGCGCGGAACTGCGCAACCTGAAAGCCGTCGATTTCACCGATGAGCGATTTGGTATCCCGACCGTTACTGACATCATCAAAGAGCTGGAAAAACCTGGCCGCGACCCGCGTCCTGAGTTTAAAACGGCGAAATTTGCTGAAGGTGTGGAGACGATGAAAGATCTGCTGCCTGGCATGATTCTGGAAGGCGCAGTCACTAACGTCACCAACTTTGGCGCGTTTGTCGATATCGGCGTGCATCAGGACGGTCTGGTCCATATTTCTTCCCTGGCGGATAAGTTTGTTCAGGATCCGCATACCGTAGTGAAAGCGGGCGACATCGTGAAGGTGAAAGTGCTCGACGTGGATATGCCGCGTAAGCGTATCGCGCTGACAATGCGTCTGGATGAGCAGCCTGGCGAAACCAACGCACGCCGTGGCAACGGCAGTGGTGCACGCGAACAGGCACGCCCGGCGGCAAAACCGGCGCAACCGCGCGGTCGCGACGCCCAGCCCGCAGGCAACAGCGCGATGATGGATGCGCTCGCTGCGGCGATGGGTAAAAAGCGTTAATTCTGCATCTCACCCTCCTCCTGAAAAGGCGGAGGGTTATTTATGCAATGTGGAACCGATTGCATATCCGTATTTAAACCGACAATTATCACCTCGTTAACAAATAAGTGATTTCTCTCTCACCTGCAAAATCATTAAATATTGAGCAAGGTCAAACTGTCCGCGAATTAATAGCCATAACAACATTACGTCACATTTTAAATATTGCTGGTAGAAACCATTCTCATTATCATTGCATCTGTTGATTATTTAACCTTCGGTGAAAGTGGTGTCTATGCAATTCACACCAGACAGTGCCTGGAAAATTACCGGTTTTTCCCGCGAAATTAGCCCGGCCTATCGTCAGAAACTGCTGTCATTAGGCATGTTGCCTGGCTCGTCCTTCCAGGTCGTTCGCATTGCGCCGTTGGGCGATCCAGTTCATATCGAAACCCGACGCGTTAATCTGGTCCTGCGCAAAAAAGACCTCGCCTTATTAGAAGTCGAAGCCTTAACCCGATAAATCGCCAGTCGTTATTCCGAGTCTACAACAATGAAAAAATTAACCATTGGCTTAATTGGTAATCCTAATTCCGGCAAGACCACGTTATTCAATCAGTTAACCGGCGCACGTCAGCGCGTGGGAAACTGGGCTGGCGTAACGGTCGAACGTAAAGAAGGTCATTTTTCAACGACCGACAATCTCGTCACACTCGTTGATCTGCCCGGGACCTATTCGTTAACCACGATCTCGTCGCAGACCTCGCTCGATGAGCAAATTGCCTGCCACTATATTTTGAGTGGCGATGCGGATTTACTGATTAACGTCGTCGATGCGTCCAATCTCGAACGTAACCTTTACCTGACGCTGCAACTGCTCGAGCTGGGCATCCCGTGCATCGTTGCGCTAAACATGCTCGACCTGGCAGAAAAACAGCAAATTCGCATCGACATCGACGCGCTTTCCGCTCGCCTTGGCTGCCCGGTTGTGCCGCTGGTGTCGACCCGCGCACGGGGTATTGATGCCTTAAAGCTGGCCGTCGATCGTCACTCGCAAAATACCGATCTTGAGCTGGTACATTACGCAAAACCACTGCTGCAAGAAGCCGATTATCTGGCGCAGGAAATGGCGCAGACGATGCCGCAAAAACAGCGCCGCTGGCTCGGCCTGCAAATGCTGGAAGGTGATATTTATAGCCGTCGCTACGCTGGCGATGCCGCGCAGAAGCTGGATATTTCCCTCGCGCGACTCAATGAACAACTCGACGATCCGGCGCTGCATATTGCCGATGCGCGCTATCAAAGTATTGCCGCCATTTGCGAAGTGGTCAGTAACACGCTGACGGCGGAACACAGCCGTTTCACCGCAGCTGTCGATAGAATTATTCTGAACCGTTTTCTCGGCCTGCCGGTATTCCTGCTGGTGATGTATTTGATGTTCCTGCTGGCCATTAACATTGGTGGGGCGTTACAACCGCTGTTTGATGTGGGGTCGGTGGCTATCTTTATTCACGGGCTGCAATGGGTTGGCTACACGCTGCACTTCCCGGAATGGTTGACCATTTTCCTGGCTCAGGGGATTGGCGGCGGGGTTAACACCGTACTGCCGTTAGTACCGCAAATTGGCATGATGTATCTGTTCCTCTCTTTCCTTGAGGATTCAGGTTATATGGCCCGCGCGGCATTCGTCATGGATCGTCTGATGCAAGCGCTCGGTTTACCGGGTAAATCCTTCGTTCCACTGATTGTTGGATTTGGCTGTAACGTGCCGTCGGTGATGGGCGCGCGTACGCTGGATGCGCCTCGCGAGCGCTTGATGACCATCATGATGGCACCGTTTATGTCTTGCGGTGCGCGCCTGGCCATTTTTGCCGTATTTGCTGCGGCCTTCTTCGGCCAGCAAGGCGCGCTGGCGGTCTTCTCGCTGTATATACTCGGCATCGTGATGGCAATTCTCACGGGTCTGATGCTCAAACACACCATCATGCGCGGCGAAGCGTCACCCTTTGTGATGGAACTGCCGGTTTATCACGTTCCGCACGTGAAAAGCCTGCTGATCCAAACCTGGCAGCGCCTGAAAGGCTTTGTTTTACGTGCAGGTAAAGTGATCGTGATTGTCAGCATTTTCCTGAGTGCGTTGAACAGCTTCACGCTCGATGGCAAAGCCGCAGATAACATCAACGACTCCGCCCTGGCCTCCGTCAGCCGTGTCATTACTCCGCTGTTCAAACCGATTGGCGTCCACGAAGACAACTGGCAAGCGACCGTGGGGCTATTCACCGGCGCGATGGCGAAAGAGGTGGTCGTCGGTACGCTGAACACGCTCTACACGGCAGAAAATATTCAGGAAGAGGCGTTCAACCCAGCGGAATTCCATCTCGGCGATGAGCTGTTCGGGGCGGTCGATGAAACCTGGCAGAGTCTGAAAGGCACCTTCAGCCTGAGCGTCCTGGCTAACCCTATCGAAGCCAGCAAAGGCGATGGCGAGATGGCAACAGGCGCGATGGGCGTGATGAGCGAGAAATTTGGCAGCGCGTCAGCGGCTTACAGCTACCTGATTTTTGTGTTGCTCTACATCCCCTGCATTTCCGTGATGGGTGCGATAGCGCGCGAATCCAGCCGCGGTTGGATGGGTTTCTCGGTTCTGTGGGGGCTGAACATCTCCTACTCACTCTCTACCGTTTTCTATCAGGCGACCAATTTCAGCCAGCATCCGCGCTACAGTCTGGTGTGCATTCTGGCGGTAGTGCTGTTTAACGTTGTTCTGCTTGGCCTGCTGCGTCGGGCGCGAAGCCGCGTCGACGTTAACCTGCTGGCCACCAACAAGACGGCAGCAAATTGTTGTAACAGCCCGGCTGGCGACTGCCACTAAGAGGTCAACATGGCATCCATGATTCAGGTGAGAGACTTATTGGCGCTGCAGGGACGCATGGAGGCAAAACAGCTCAGCCTCTCTTTGCACACGCCACAACCGTTGATCGAGGCCATGCTCGAAAGAATGGAAGCGATGGGGAAAGCTCGACGCATTCAAGAAGATGCCGACGGTTGTCTCACGGGAAGTTGCAAGCGTTGCCCGGAAGGAAAGGCCTGTCTGAAGGAGTGGTGGGCATTACGATAAACAGACACGCCGGAGGCATTTCGCCTCCGGCGTGTAGACATTATTTATAAACGTCAGCTGTGGCGTGAACAGATTTTTCGTTCTTATTGGCGCTGGTAATCACATAGTAAGTGCCACCCAGCTCATCAGCCTTTTTCGACAGCTCTTTTTTCGCATCCATCGGAGCCGTGGTATCCGACGTCGTGATATCACCGATCTTCGTCAAATTCATGCCAGCCACTTTATCTTTCTCCAGCTCTTGCGCTGCGAATACACTGAAAGACAAAGACCCAATAACCAGAGAGGCAACAATACCGGAAACAAGCTTCATAGCGATCACTCCCATAAATTGTAGTTTTGATTATCGTCGGCTGAATCGCCGCAACGACATTTGAAGTATTGTTGCGGTGAGTGACTTTTGCCAGGATGAGAATAAAAATCAGTTGAAACGTTGACTTAACGCAACCAGCGCTGCGCAGAATTCATCGGGATGCGAGATAAACGGCGCATGCGCGGCTTTCGCTATCACCTGCGATTCACTTTGCGGCCACAGCGCATCCAGCAGCGGGACCACTTTGCGTGGAACCAGCCCATCAAGATAGCCATAGATCCGCAGATGTGGCACATCAAGCATTGCCAGCGCCTCACGCAGATCGACCGTTTTCAGGATTTCAAGACCACCGTTGAGTACGTCCACGTCGGGCATTGGCAATGCCAGCACCGTGCTTTTCAGCATCCGCGTATCCTGCCGCGCGGTTTCCGTTCCCAGCGTTTGCAGCGCCAGAAAACGCTCCACCGTACGCTGAAAATCTTCGCTTAGCTGATGCTGAAAACCGGATAAAACCTCGGGCTTTATGCCCGGCCATCCCTCCCGCGCGCTAAAACACGGTGACGATGCGACGGTCACCAATGCCTGAACTCGCTCCGGGGAGTGTAATGCAATTTGGCTTGCCACCAGCCCACCGAGACTCCAGCCGAGCCAAACGGCTTTTGGCGGCGCGTGTTGCAAAACCTGCTGCGCCATCTCATCAAGCGTCACGGCACCAAAACCACGGCTGCGCCCAAAGCCGGGCAGATCAACCAGATGCAGCGTGAAATGCGAGGCCAATTCCTCCTGAATGCAATGCCACACCTCGGCGTTCAGTCCCCATCCGTGCAGCAGCACAAGATGACAATTTCCCGTGCCGACAGTCTGCCACCAAAGATTCTTCATCGGTTATGGTTCTCTTTTTTAACAAGGAAGTTGCTCATGCTAACAGTGCCTGGCTTGTGCTGGCTATGCCGAATGCCGCTCATGATGAGTCGATGGGGCGTGTGTTCGGTCTGTACGCGATCGTTCAATACCCGTCGTCGATGCTGTCCGCAATGCGGTTTACCGGCGATGAACATGAAGATGCCTTGCGGGAGATGCCTGCAAAATCCGCCGCCGTGGTGTGCTCTGGTGGCGGTCGATGATTATGTCCAGCCGCTGAGCGGCCTGATCCACAAACTGAAATTTACGGGTCAGAGCCAGCTGGCCTCCCCCCTTGCCCGTCTGTTAGTGCTGGCAGTTTTACACGCCAGGCGAGTGCGGGCGTTGCCAAACGTCGATCTTATTATCAACGTACCGCTACACTCCCGCCGCCACTGGCGTCGCGGGTATAATCAAAGCGATTTATTGTGCCGTCCGCTCGCACATTGGCTAAGCTGTGCTTACTTCTCTGGCGCGTTGAAACGCACGCGCGCAACGGCTGTCCAGCACCGGCTCAACGCCCGACTGCGTAAAAGAAACCTTAAAAATGCCTTTCACCTTGAATTGTCGGTGAAAGGTCGCCATATCGCGATTGTGGATGATGTCGTCACGACGGGCAGCACCGTGTCCGAACTTTCCCGACTGCTTTTGCAAAGCGGCGCGGCGTCGGTTCAGGTATGGTGTATGTGTCGTACCTTGTAGCCCTTTTCCGATGGGCGTATAATAATACCCAAGTATTTTAGTCAACTATTAGGCCAAAGCTATGATCCGTATTTCCGATTCTGCACAAGCGCACTTTGCCAAACTGCTGGCAAATCAGGAAGAAGGGACGCAGATCCGCGTGTTTGTGATCAATCCAGGCACTCCGAATGCAGAATGCGGTGTTTCTTATTGTCCTCCGGACGCTGTGGAAGCATCTGACACTGCCCTTAAATTTGAACAACTCACCGCCTATGTCGATGAGTTGAGCGCACCGTATCTTGACGATGCGGAAATCGATTTTGTTACCGACCAGCTCGGTTCTCAGCTGACGCTGAAAGCACCTAACGCCAAAATGCGTAAAGTGTCTGACGATGCGCCGCTGATGGAACGTGTGGAATATCTGCTGCAATCGCAGATTAACCCGCAGCTGGCAGGCCACGGTGGTCGTGTGACGCTGATGGAAATCACCGATGACGGCTTAGCGATCCTGCAGTTTGGCGGCGGCTGTAACGGCTGTTCTATGGTCGACGTGACCCTCAAAGAAGGCATCGAGAAGCAGATGCTGAACGAGTTCCCGGAGCTGAAAGGCGTTCGCGACCTCACGGAACACCAGCGCGGCGAGCACTCCTACTACTAAGCTCCCGGCTGTCTCTGCCCGGCAACGTCCCTCCTGCCGGGCCGCATTTCCCCTTCCCGCCATAACATGACCTGCGTCTCATAATTCAAATTTTGCCCCCCAGGGTGATTCTCAATCGATAGATGTTACCCGTATCATTCCCCCAAGCACTAAGCACCCTCATAACAGCCGACTAAACTTAATGGTTTCGCAGGCAATCAGTATTAGTGCCGTAAACACTCTGTTCCCAGTTGGGGCAATCGGAAAGTGTCGTTGAAACAATGACGTTACCCATAACAAATCATAGGCCAGGTCAATCATGCCATTAGTTATCGTCGCTATCGGTGTTGTCTTATTACTGCTCTTGATGATCCGTTTCAAACTGAACGGGTTCATCGCTCTGGTTCTGGTGGCACTCGCAGTCGGTTTGATGCAAGGGATGCCGCTGGTAAAAGTTATTAGCTCAATCAAGGCCGGTGTGGGCGGAACGCTCGGCAGTCTGGCGCTGATTATGGGCTTCGGCGCCATGCTCGGCAAAATGCTGGCAGACTGTGGCGGCGCGCAGCGTATCGCCACCACGTTGATTGCCAAATTCGGTAAACAACACATCCAGTGGGCCGTGGTATTAACCGGCTTCACGGTAGGTTTTGCACTGTTCTACGAAGTGGGCTTCGTACTGATGCTGCCGCTGGTGTTCACCATCGCAGCCGCCGCTAACATCCCGCTGCTGTATGTTGGCGTGCCAATGGCGGCTGCGCTCTCTGTCACCCACGGCTTCCTGCCCCCGCATCCGGGTCCAACCGCAATCGCGACCATTTTCCATGCAGATATGGGCAAAACCCTGCTGTTCGGTACCATTCTGGCGATTCCAACGGTTATTCTGGCAGGACCGGTGTTTGCTCGCTGCCTGAAAGGCATCGACAAGCCGATTCCTGAAGGCCTGTACAGCGCAAAAACCTTCACAGAAGAAGAGATGCCAAGCTTTGGCGTCAGCGTCTGGACCTCGCTGGTCCCGGTCGTCCTGATGGCGATGCGTGCGGTTGCGGAGATGATTCTGCCGAAAGGCCATCCGTTCCTGTCCGTTGCAGAATTCCTGGGTGACCCGGTCATGGCGACGCTGATCGCGGTGCTGATTGCCCTGTTTACCTTTGGTCTGAATCGTGGCCGCAACATGGATCAGATCAACGAAACGCTGACCTCTTCCATCAAAATCATTGCCATGATGCTGCTGATCATCGGCGGTGGCGGTGCGTTCAAACAGGTTCTGGTCGACAGCGGCGTGGACAAATACATCGCCTCCATGATGCATTCCACCAATATTTCTCCGCTGCTGATGGCATGGTCTATTGCTGCGGTTCTGCGTATCGCGCTGGGTTCTGCGACCGTGGCGGCGATTACCGCTGGCGGCATTGCGGCTCCGCTGATTGCGACAACCGGCGTGAGCCCAGAGCTGATGGTCATCGCAGTCGGTTCCGGTAGCGTGATTTTCTCCCACGTGAACGATCCTGGCTTCTGGCTGTTCAAGGAATACTTCAACCTGACTATCGGCGAGACCATCAAGTCCTGGTCTGTGCTGGAAACCATTATCTCGGTATGCGGCCTGATCGGGGTTCTGCTGCTGAACATGGTGATTTAAACGCAAAAAAGAACCCGCCAGTTGGCGGGTTCTTTGTTTCATATCTTCTTCGTTTTATCTCTTCTTCACGACGGCCTTACGACGTTTATCCAAATCCTTAATCAGCTTGTTCACCCCTTCATCGGCAAACATCTTTTCAAGTGTTGTGGAGAGTTTGCGCCGCCAGTTTTTGTACTGATAACTGGTGCCCGGAATGTTCACCGGCTCCGCCATGCCCAGCCAGTCTTCCGGCTGGAGCCCAAGCAATGCGCTGTTACTGTCGGCGATGTAACGCTGCATTCCACGATTTAACGTCGCGGTCATCGACATCAACGAAGCTTTGTGTCCGGTACGTTTTGGCAAACAGCCATGCTTACGTAACGCATCCAGCAGACCCTGTTTTGCCAGCTCGCGATCCTGATACAAACCGCGCAGCACCACGTCGTCAGGATACAAGCCTAGCGTTTTGCCGAGCGTGAGATCACCGCTTTCCCAATAGCCTCGCAGCGTAGGAAGATCATGCGTTGTCGCGACAGCCATTGATTGTTCAGGGTACGCTTTCGGCGAACGGAACGTCTTCTCATGGTCACTCTCGAAATACAGAACTTTGTAGGAATAGACGCCACTGTCGCGTAATTTGCTAACGATTTCAACCGGCACGGTGCCAAGATCTTCGCCTATCACCATGCAGTGGTGACGCTTGCTTTCGAGGGCGAGGATGGACAGCAGATCATCTACCGGATAGTGCACATACGCGCCATGATCGGCCGTTTCGCCGTACGGAATCCACCACAAACGCAGCACCGACATCACATGGTCGATACGCAATGCCCCACAGTTTTGCATGTTGGCGCGCAGCAGATCGATAAACGGTGCGTAAGCACGCGCGACCATCACATGCGGGTCCATCGGTGGCAACCCCCAGTTTTGCCCGAGCGGCCCCAGAATATCTGGCGGCGCGCCGACCGACGCTTTCAGGCAGTACAGCTCGCGGTCACACCAGGTTTCCGCCCCGCCTTCCGCCACGCCAACGGCCAGATCGCGATACAGGCCAATCGGCATGTTGTCGCCCTGACTTTGCTGCCAGCAGGCCGCAAACTGGCTGTACGCCAGCCATTGCAGCCACAGGAAGAAGTCCACCTCATCCGCGTGTTTTTTACAGAATGCTTTCACTTCCGGGGAATCAACGGACTGATACGCCTCTGGCCACACTGGCCAGCCCCAGCGCATTTCGTCCTCTTTCACCTGATAGGCATGTAGCGCGTCAAACGCCGCCTGCCAGTAAAGGCTTTCGCCTTCCTGCGCGATAAACTGACGAAATGCCGTCATCTGCTCGTCATCGCGCGCTGAGAAGCCTTTCCACGCCAGACGCAGCGCCGCCATTTTGAGCGACGTGACGGTTGAATAATCGACCCAATCTGCCTCACGCGCGTGCTTCAGCATCTGTTGCGTGGTGCTGAGTTTCCACCACGCCTGCGCGTCTTTGCTCTTTTTGAAATCATCCAGCGCGTTAACGTCGATATAAATCACGTTCATCCAGCGGCGGGACGACGGGCTGTACGGGCTGGCGCTTTCCGGGTTAGCCGGATAAAGCGCGTGAATCGGGTTCAGGCCGATAAACGCGCCGCCGCGTTTACCCACTTCCCCCAGCATTTTTTTCAGATCGCCAAAATCGCCGATGCCCCAGTTATCGTCTGAACGCAGGGTATAAAGCTGCACGCAAGCGCCCCACAGCTTTTTACCTTCGAGCAATGGCTGTGGTTCAAAGCAGCGTTTCGGTGCGACGATCACCCGACACGCGAAGCGCTGGCTGTTCTGCGTGAGCGTCAGGGTGTGGTAGCCCTCTGGCAGCTTTGCCGGAAGGGTCAGTGTTTTCCCCCCCGTGGCATGACCGCTATGCTGATGCCCCTCTTCGGTGGTCAGTTCCCAGCTAAATTCCCCTTTTCCGTCAATCGGTAACGGCATTTTTTTGCCGTGGGTATACACCTTAACGACAGGAACCGGGCTTACCGCCGCTTTCGCGACGGGTTGTGCCTTGTGCATGGCATCCAGCAAACGTCTTTTGGTTTCAGCGCCAATTGACTGTGGTTTGCCGTGAGCATTGATATAACTGGGGCTGATCCCCGCCGCCAGCGCGGCATTATCCAGACGTTTGCTATCCATCGCGCTTCCTTAGCGTTTTGCCTGCCAGATACGGGCCTGATAATCACGAATTGAGCGGTCAGAGCTGAACATCCCGCAGCGCGCGGTGTTCAGAATGCACGCGCGAGTCCAGGCATCCTGGTCACGGTACAGCACATCCACCTGCTTTTGCGCGTCAACGTAAGCGGTAAAGTCAGCCATCACCAGATACGGGTCACCGCCCTGTTTGCCGATGCTGTGCAGCATCTGGTCAAACGCATGCTTATCGCCATCGCTGTATTTGCCGCTTTCGAGTTCTTTGAGCACGGCATCCAGCACTTTGTCTTTTTTGCGCCATTTCAGCGGATCGTAGCCTTTGGCTTTGAGCGCTTTCACCTGCTCTACGGTATGGCCGAAGATAAAGATATTTTCTTCGCCAACCTGCTCGGCAATTTCGACGTTTGCACCGTCCAGCGTGCCCACAGTTAATGCCCCATTCAGCGCCAGCTTCATATTGCCTGTACCGGACGCTTCTTTACCCGCTGTAGAGATCTGCTCCGAGACATCCGCCGCCGGAATCAGCAACTCAGCGGCAGAGACGCAATAATCCGGCAGGAACACCACTTTGAGCTTATCACCCACGGCAGGATCGTTGTTCACCGCTTCCGCCACTTTATTAATGGCGAGGATGATGTTTTTCGCCAGGTAGTAACCCGGTGCGGCTTTTGCGCCAAACAGGAACACGCGCGGCACGCGATCGGCGCTCGGGTTCTCACGAATCTCTTTGTACAGCGCCAGAATGTGCAGCAGATTCAGGTGCTGACGTTTGTATTCATGCAGACGCTTAATCTGGATATCAAAAATGGCATGGGGATTGATTTCAAC
Source organism: Lelliottia sp. RD5 (assembly GCF_056032945.1). Taxonomy (NCBI): domain Bacteria; kingdom Pseudomonadati; phylum Pseudomonadota; class Gammaproteobacteria; order Enterobacterales; family Enterobacteriaceae; genus Lelliottia; species Lelliottia sp. RD5. The sequence goes on from NZ_JBVYHQ010000012.1 coordinate 76,046, forward strand.
GCCCGTGCGCACTTTCACAAACTCCGCCAGACGCACTTTGTTATCCAGCTTAATCGCGCGGTATTTGGCACGGAATTTCGCGTCATCGGCCTGCTTTTCCAGGTTGATGAGCTGGTCGAGATCGTTGGCCCACTCTTTTTTCAGCGTTTTATCCAGCAGTGCGGCGAGCGCCGGGTTGCACTGTTTGATCCAGCGACGCGGCGTGATGCCGTTAGTCACGTTATGGAATTTGTTTGGCCACAGTTGGTGATATTCCGGGAACAGATCTTTGACCACCAGATCCGAGTGCAGCGCCGCCACACCGTTCACCGCAAAACCGCTGACCACGCACATATTTGCCATGCGGACCTGTTTGTCATGCACCACGGCCAGCTTCGCCCAGACGTCTTTGTCGCCCGGCCAGGTTTTCTTCACCAGTACTTTAAACTGGTCGTTGATCTGATTGATGATTTGCATATGGCGCGGCAGCAGCGCCTTCACCAGCTTCTCATCCCAGCACTCCAGCGCCTCTGGCATCAGAGTGTGGTTGGTATACGCGAAGGTACGGCTGGTGATCGCCCAGGCCGCGTCCCAGCTCAGCTGGTGCTCATCGATCAGCACGCGCAGCAGCTCCGGAATCGCAATTGTCGGGTGCGTGTCGTTCAACTGAATCACTTCGTAATCCGGCAGTTCCGCCAGCTTGCGTCCTTCCAGATGATGGCGACGCAAAATGTCGGCCACGGAGCAGGCGCACTGGAAATACTGCTGCATCAGACGCAGCTTTTTGCCGGCCAGATGGTTGTCGTTCGGGTAGAGCACTTTGGTCAGTTTTTCAGCGTCGATACCCTGCTGTTCAGCGCGCAGGAAATCGCCGTCGTTAAATTTGGTCAGGTTAAACGGATGCGCGTGCTTCGCCTGCCACAGACGCAGCGGCTGTGCGACGCCATTGCGGTAACCCAGCACAGGCAGATCCCAGGCTTCGCCGGTAATGACAAAATCCGGCACCCAGTGACCCTGCTTCGACACTTTCCCGCCGATCCCCACCTGCACGTCGAGCTGCGCATTATGGCGGAACCACGGATAGGTGCCTCGATGCCAGTCGTCCGGCGCTTCACTCTGATGGCCATCCGCAAAAGACTGGCGGAACAGACCGTATTGATAGTTCAGGCCATAGCCCGTCGCGGATTGTCCCACGGTCGCCATGGAATCCAGGAAACACGCCGCCAGACGTCCTAGTCCACCGTTACCTAGCCCCGGATCGGTCTCTTCTTCCAGCAAATCAGTCAGATGGATATTGTGCTCGTTGAGCACTTCGCTCACGTCCTGATACCAGCCAAGATTGAGCAGGTTATTCCCGGTCAGACGACCAATCAGGAACTCCATGGAGATGTAGTTAACGTGACGCTGGTTTTTCACTGGCTTCGCCACGGGCTGCGCGCTGAGCAATTCAGCCAGCGCACCGCTCACTGCCTGCCACCACTGATGAGACGTCATGTCTTCTGCCGCGTGCAAACCAAAACGCTGCCACTGACGCGTCAGGGCTGCCTGAAAGTGATCTTTATTGAAGGTAGGCTGTGACATAGGGAATCGGCATCCTGTAGATAAAGTAACGATATTGGCGCTAGTGTGCCTGGCTCATGTTTTCTCTTCCTCCTCCTGACGGGGATTAGACAGGGAGGAGTAGCAGGGATGAGCGCTAAAGTGTGATCAAGGCCACTCTTGAGCATAGAACGAGTGTGCCCATTCGGCGTCAGGATAAATCGGAAGAGTGTCAAAAAAATGAAATGCAGTTTCGGTTGAAATTAATTGACCCAGAAATAAATGTTTACGTGAAATAATATTTATGACTTTTGTAACTATTCAGGCACGTTATTTTATCGACGCCGTCACGCAGAATATTTATTTCTTTGCGCGATATCAGGCTGACTGAAACCGATTTCAGTTTAACCGCACTAAATGCATACAAGCCAGCATCCACGCGGTTTATAGGGCATATCGAAAAGTTCCCACCCTGATCAAAATAAATTTGTGACAGAGTGCAAATTAAGGCACAGAAAAGACGGACATAACTTGCAATAGTTCTCTTTCTGGCCGACCTTATATCTATTAATTACGAAGCGCAAAAAAAATCGATTTCCTCGTTTCCCCACAGTGAAGTGAAAACTTATGTTGATTCCGTCCAAATTAAGTCGCCCGGTTCGTCTTGACCATACTGTGGTCCGCGAACGTCTGTTGGCGAAACTTTCCGGCGCGAATAATTTCCGACTGGCGCTGGTAACGAGCCCTGCAGGCTATGGAAAAACGACGCTCATTTCTCAGTGGGCCTCCGGCAAAAGCGATTTAGGTTGGTACTCTCTTGATGAAGGAGATAACCAAACAGAACGTTTCGCCAGCTATTTGATTGCTGCCATTCAGCAGGCCACAAACGGGCACTGCGTCACCAGCGAAATCATGGTGCAAAAGCGCCAGTACGCAAGTCTCTCGTCGCTTTTCGCTCAGCTCTTTATCGAACTTGCCGAATGGCATCGCCCGCTTTATCTGGTGATTGATGATTATCATCTGATCACCAACCCGGTCATCCATGAATCCATGCGCTTCTTCCTGCGCCATCAGCCGGAAAACCTGACGCTGGTCGTGCTGTCGCGTAACTTGCCGCAGTTGGGTATCGCTAACCTCCGCGTACGCGATCAGCTACTGGAAGTCGGCAGCCAACAGCTTTCTTTTAACCATCAGGAAGCCAAACAGTTTTTTGACTGCCGTCTCAGCTCGCCCATTGAAGCCGCAGAAAGCAGCCGCCTGTGTGATGACGTTGCGGGCTGGGCCACCGCGTTACAGCTGATCGCCCTCTCCGCACGACAAAATAACAGCCCGACGCATCAATCAGCGCGTCGCCTGTCAGGCATTAACGCCAGCCATTTATCCGATTATCTGGTCGATGAAGTTCTGGACAGCGTCGATCCCGCCACCCGTCAGTTCTTGCTGAAAAGCTCGCTGCTGCGTTCGATGAACGATGCGCTCATTGTGCGTGTTACCGGCGAAGACAACGGGCAAATGCGCCTCGAAGAAATTGAACGTCAGGGCCTGTTCCTGCAACGCATGGATGACTCTGGCGAATGGTTCAGCTTTCACCCGCTTTTTGGCAGCTTCCTGCGTCAGCGCTGCCAGTGGGAACTGGCCACAGAATTACCAGAAGTTCACCGCGCAGCCGCAGAAAGCTGGATGGCGCAGGGCTTCCCGAGCGAAGCCATTCATCATGCGCTGGCCGCGGGCGACGCGAATATGCTGCGCGATATTTTACTCAACCACGCGTGGGGCTTGTTTAACCATAGCGAACTGACGCTGCTCGAAGAGTCGTTGCGCGCGTTGCCGTGGGAAAGCCTGCTGGAAAATCCGCGTCTGGTGCTTCTGCAGGCCTGGCTGATGCAAAGTCAGCACCGCTACAGCGAAGTAAACCTGCTGCTGGCGCGCGCCGAACAAGAGATGAAGGGCGAAATGGATCCCACGCTGCACGGCGAATTTAACGCCTTGCGTGCGCAGGTCGCGATTAACGATGGCGATCCGGAAGAGGCAGAACGCCTGGCGATGATCGCCCTGGATGAACTGCCGCTGGCCAACTTCTACAGCCGAATTGTCGCCACGTCGGTACACGGCGAAGTGCTGCACTGTAAAGGCGATCTCAGCCGTTCCCTGGCGCTGATGCAGCAAACGGAACAGATGGCTCGCCGCCACGATATCTGGCATTACGCTTTGTGGAGCATGATCCAGCAAAGCGAAATTTTATTCGCGCAAGGGTTCCTGCAAGCGGCCTGGGAGACGCAGGAAAAAGCGTTCCAGCTGATTCACGATCAGCACCTGGAACAGCTGCCGATGCATGAGTTCTTGTTACGCATTCGCGCTCAGCTTTTGTGGGCGTGGTCGCGTCTGGATGAGGCCGAAAGCTCCGCCCGTCACGGTGTCGAAGTGCTTTCCGCGTTTCAACCGCAGCAGCAGCTGCAATGCCTGGCGCTGCTGGTACAGTGTTCGCTGGCACGTGGCGATCTGGATAACGCTCGCAACCATCTTAATCGTCTGGAAAACTTGCTCGGCAACGGTCAGTACCATAGCGACTGGGTGTCTAATGCCGATAAAGTGCGAGTGATTTACTGGCAAATGATCGGCGATAAAAAATCAGCCGCCAACTGGCTGCGACAAACGCCAAAACCCGAGTTTGCCAACAACCACTTCCTGCAAAGCCAGTGGCGCAATATTGCCCGTGTGCAGATCCTGTTGGGGGACTTTGAACCCGCAGAAATCGTGCTGGAAGAGTTGAATGAAAATGCCCGCAGCCTGCGCCTGATGAGCGATCTCAACCGCAACCTGCTGCTGCTCAATCAGCTGTACTGGCAGGCCGGGCGTAAAAATGATGCCCAGCGTGTGCTGCTGGAGGCGCTGCAATTAGCAAATCGTACCGGTTTTATCAGCCACTTTGTGATTGAAGGCGAAGTCATGGCGCAGCAGCTGCGCCAGCTGATTCAGCTCAATACGTTGCCGGAGTTGGACCAGCACCGCGCCCAGCGTATTTTGCGTGAGATAAATCAGCATCATCGACATAAATTCGCGCACTTTGATGAGAACTTTGTCGAACGCCTGCTGACGCACCCGGAGGTGCCGGAACTGATCCGCACCAGCCCGCTGACGCAGCGTGAATGGCAGGTACTGGGGCTGATTTATTCTGGCTACAGCAATGAGCAAATTGCGGGTGAACTGGCCGTCGCGGCAACCACTATCAAAACGCACATTCGCAACTTATATCAGAAACTGGGCGTGGCACATCGGCAGGACGCCGTGCAGCATGCGCAACAGCTGCTGAAAATGATGGGGTATGGAGTTTAGGGTCTGCGGTCTGCGGTCTGCGGTCTGCGGTCTGCGGTCTGCGGTCTGCGGTCTGC
>NZ_JBVYHQ010000013.1:0-28547 GCF_056032945.1 Lelliottia sp. RD5
GACGTAATGCGCATTAAAAGGGCATCATTTGATGCCCTTTTTGCACGCTTTCGAACCAGAACCTGGCTCATCAGTGATTTTTTTTGTCATAATCATTGCTGAGACAGGCTCTGTAGAGGGCGTTTAGTCCGAAAAGCTGCAGTGCATTTCGGCTTGGCTCGCCTCGCAATCGCGGGGTGAAAATGTTTGTAGAATTCTTCTGACAGGTTGGTTTATGAGTGCGAATACCGAAGCTCAAGGGAGCGGTCGCGGCCTGGAAGCGATGAAGTGGGTAGTTGTAGCCGTGCTGCTGATCGTAGCTATCGTTGGCAACTTCCTTTATCGTGACATGATGCTGCCGCTGCGTGCGCTGGCCGTAGTAATTCTTATTGCTGCAGCGGGTGGTGTCGCGCTGTTGACGACAAAAGGTAAAGCGACAGTTGCTTTTGCCCGCGAAGCGCGAACCGAAGTTCGCAAGGTCATTTGGCCTACTCGCCAGGAAACATTGCACACCACGCTGATCGTGGCAGCGGTGACTGCTGTAATGTCACTGATCCTGTGGGGACTAGATGGTATTCTGGTTCGCCTGGTATCCTTTATCACTGGCCTGAGGTTCTAAGATGTCTGAAGCCCCTAAAAAGCGCTGGTACGTCGTTCAGGCGTTCTCCGGTTTTGAAGGCCGCGTAGCCACTTCGCTGCGTGAGCATATCAAATTACACAATATGGAAGAGTTGTTTGGCGAAGTCATGGTTCCGACTGAAGAAGTCGTCGAGATCCGTGGTGGCCAGCGTCGCAAAAGCGAGCGCAAATTCTTCCCAGGTTACGTGCTGGTCCAGATGGTGATGGACGATGCAAGCTGGCACCTCGTGCGCAGCGTACCACGCGTAATGGGCTTTATCGGCGGCACTTCCGACCGTCCAGCGCCAATCAGCGACAAAGAAGTCGATGCGATTATGAACCGCCTGCAGCAGGTTGGTGATAAGCCGCGTCCTAAAACGCTGTTTGAGCCGGGTGAAATGGTTCGTGTTAGTGATGGTCCGTTTGCTGACTTTAACGGCGTGGTTGAAGATGTGGACTATGAAAAGTCCCGTCTGACAGTTTCCGTTTCTATCTTTGGTCGTGCGACCCCGGTAGAACTGGACTTTGCCCAGGTCGAAAAAGCCTAGTAGCCGAGTAAAAAAGCGACGATTTAATCGTTGCACAGGGCGCGAGATTGGAATACAATTTCGCGCCTTTTGTTTTTATGGGTTACGCCCGTAAAACGAATTTTATCACGGGGAGCCTCATCGAGGCGCTATAACCCAATTAGAGGATTTTAGAATGGCTAAGAAAGTACAAGCCTACGTTAAGCTGCAGGTTGCAGCTGGTATGGCAAACCCGAGTCCACCGGTTGGTCCAGCACTGGGTCAACAGGGCGTTAACATCATGGAATTCTGTAAAGCGTTCAATGCCAAAACTGAATCCCTGGAAAAAGGCCTGCCAACTCCGGTTGTCATCACCGTTTACGCTGACCGTTCTTTCACCTTCATTACCAAGACCCCGCCGGCAGCAGTTCTGCTGAAAAAAGCGGCTGGTATCAAGTCTGGTTCCGGTAAGCCGAACAAAGACAAAGTTGGTAAAATTTCCCGCACTCAGCTGCAGGAAATCGCGCAGACCAAAGCTGCCGACATGACTGGTTCTGACATTGAAGCGATGACTCGCTCCATTGAAGGTACTGCACGTTCCATGGGCCTGGTAGTGGAGGATTAAGAAATGGCTAAACTGACCAAGCGCATGTCCGTAATTCGTGACAAAGTTGATGCGACCAAACAGTACGACATCACCGAAGCTATCGCACTGCTGAAAGAACTGGCTACTGCTAAGTTCGTAGAAAGCGTTGACGTTGCTGTTAACCTCGGCATTGATGCGCGTAAATCTGATCAGAACGTTCGTGGTGCAACTGTACTGCCAAACGGTACTGGCCGTTCCGTTCGCGTAGCTGTATTTGCTCAGGGTGCAAACGCTGAAGCTGCTAAAGCTGCAGGCGCTGAACTGGTAGGTATGGAAGATCTGGCTGATCAGATCAAGAAAGGCGAAATGAACTTTGACGTTGTTATTGCTTCTCCGGATGCAATGCGCGTTGTTGGCCAGCTGGGCCAGGTTCTGGGTCCACGTGGCCTGATGCCAAACCCTAAAGTTGGTACTGTAACGCCTAACGTTGCTGAAGCGGTTAAGAACGCTAAAGCAGGTCAGGTTCGTTATCGTAACGACAAAAACGGTATCATCCACACTACCATCGGTAAAGTGGACTTCGAAACCGAAAAATTGAAAGAAAACCTGGAATCTCTGCTGGTTGCGCTGAAAAAAGCGAAACCTACACAGGCTAAAGGCGTGTACATCAAGAAAATTAGCCTGTCCACCACCATGGGCGCAGGCGTTGCAGTAGATCAGGCTGGCTTGACTGCTGTAGCAAACTAATACCTTTACGTGGGCGGTGGATTTGTCTACAATCTTACCCCCATGTTTGCTAACAAAAGTTAGCAGGTAAAAGAATTGTTCGTTGGAGCCTGGCCTGATCCAGGCCTCCGTCGAAGACCGCAGGTGTCTCGTAAGAGGCTTAATCCCCTGCGTAGACGGTGACAGAACGCTAAGATTATTTCTGATACTCTGGCTTGTTTCTGCTCACCGTATTAAGACGCTCTTTTCTTTGAGAAGAGTGAAGTGAGTTCCAGGGCATGAGCCCTGGCAAACATCCAGGAGCAAAGCTAATGGCTTTAAATCTTCAAGACAAACAAGCGATTGTTGCTGAAGTCAGCGAAGTAGCCAAAGGCGCGCTGTCTGCAGTAGTTGCGGATTCCCGTGGCGTTACTGTAGACAAAATGACTGAACTGCGTAAAGCAGGTCGCGAAGCCGGCGTATACATGCGTGTTGTTCGTAACACCTTGCTGCGCCGTGTTGTTGAAGGTACTCAGTTTGAGTGCCTGAAAGACGCGTTCGTTGGTCCGACCCTGATTGCATATTCTATGGAACACCCGGGCGCAGCTGCTCGTCTGTTCAAAGATTTCGCGAAAGCGAATGCAAAATTTGAGGTCAAAGCCGCAGCCTTTGAAGGTGAGTTGATCCCGGCATCGCAAATCGATCGCCTGGCTACACTGCCGACCTACGAAGAAGCAATTGCACGCCTGATGGCAACCATGAAAGAAGCTTCGGCTGGCAAACTGGTTCGCACTCTGGCTGCTGTTCGCGATGCGAAAGAAGCGGCTTAATAGCCGTTATCTTTATAAAGCATTCGCTTACGTATAAACTTATTCTGATTTTCAGGAACAATTTAAATGTCTATCACTAAAGATCAAATCATTGAAGCAGTTGCAGCTATGTCCGTAATGGACGTTGTAGAACTGATCTCTGCAATGGAAGAAAAATTCGGCGTTTCTGCTGCTGCTGCTGTAGCTGTAGCTGCTGGCCCAGCTGAAGCTGCTGAAGAGAAAACTGAATTCGACGTTATTCTGAAAGGTATTGGCGCGAACAAAGTTGCAGTTATCAAAGCTGTACGTGGCGCAACTGGCCTGGGTCTGAAAGAAGCTAAAGACCTGGTAGAATCTGCTCCAGCCGCTCTGAAAGAAGGCGTGAGCAAAGATGACGCAGAAGCACTGAAAAAATCTCTGGAAGAAGCTGGCGCTGAAGTTGAAGTTAAATAAGCCAACCCTTCCGGTTGCAGCCTGAGAAATTAGGCTGATGGCTGGTGACTTTTTAGTCACCAGCCTTTTTGCGCTGTAAGGCGCCAGTAGCATTTCACACTGTTTGACTGCTGGCTGTCCTGACAATGCTTGTTTCTATCGACGTCTTAATATACTGCGACAGCCTCACGGGCTGTGTAAATTGCAACGAAATGGTTTAAGCGTGATAGCAACAGGTATTGCGGAAAGTATTCAATTTTCCGATCAACAAAATGGTGTTGCACAAACTGTCCCTCCGTCGGGCAGATGGGTCGACTTGTCAGCGAGCTGAGGAACCCTAATGGTTTACTCCTATACCGAGAAAAAACGTATTCGTAAGGATTTTGGTAAACGTCCACAAGTTTTGGATATACCTTATCTCCTTTCTATCCAGCTTGACTCGTTCCAGAAGTTTATCGAGCAAGATCCTGAAGGGCAGTATGGTCTGGAAGCAGCTTTCCGTTCCGTATTCCCAATCAAAAGCTATAGCGGTAATTCTGAGCTGCAATATGTCAGCTACCGTCTTGGCGAACCGGTATTTGACGTTCAGGAATGTCAGATCCGTGGTGTGACCTATTCTGCACCGCTGCGCGTGAAACTGCGCCTGGTTGTCTATGAGCGTGAAGCGCCGGAAGGCACCGTTAAAGACATCAAAGAACAAGAAGTCTACATGGGTGAAATTCCACTCATGACTGACAACGGTACTTTCGTTATCAACGGTACTGAGCGTGTTATCGTTTCCCAGCTGCATCGTAGCCCGGGCGTCTTCTTCGACAGTGATAAAGGTAAAACGCACTCATCCGGTAAAGTACTGTATAACGCACGTATCATCCCTTACCGTGGTTCATGGCTGGACTTCGAATTCGATCCGAAAGACAACCTGTTTGTCCGTATCGACCGTCGTCGTAAACTGCCAGCAACCATCATTTTGCGTGCGCTGCAATACACCACTGAGCAGATTCTTGATCTGTTCTTTGAGAAAGTTATCTTCGAAATTCGCGACAACAAGCTGCAAATGGAGCTGTTGCCGGAGCGTCTGCGTGGTGAAACCGCCTCGTTTGATATCGAATTCGACGGCAAAGTGTATGTGGAAAAAGGTCGCCGTATTACTGCGCGCCACATTCGCCAGCTCGAAAAAGATGACATCAAGCAGATCGAAGTTCCGGTTGAATACATTGCCGGAAAAGTTGCCGCAAAAGATTACGTTGACGCTTCAACTGGCGAACTGATCTGCCCAGCCAACATGGAGCTGAGCCTGGATCTGTTGGCTAAGCTGAGCCAGTCTGGCCACAAGCGCATTGAAACGCTGTTCACCAACGACCTGGATCATGGTGCGTATATCTCTGAGACTATACGTGTCGACCCAACCAGCGATCGTTTGAGCGCACTGGTAGAAATCTACCGCATGATGCGTCCTGGTGAGCCGCCAACTCGCGAAGCAGCTGAAAACCTGTTTGAGAACCTGTTCTTCTCTGAAGACCGCTACGATCTGTCTGCGGTTGGTCGTATGAAGTTCAACCGTTCTCTGCTGCGTGATGCGATTGAAGGTTCCGGTATCCTGAGCAAAGAAGACATCATCGAAGTGATGAAGAAGCTCATTGATATCCGTAACGGCAAAGGCGAAGTGGATGATATCGACCACCTCGGCAACCGTCGTATCCGTTCCGTTGGCGAAATGGCGGAAAACCAATTCCGCGTTGGCCTGGTACGTGTAGAGCGTGCGGTTAAAGAGCGTCTGTCTCTGGGCGATCTGGATACCCTGATGCCTCAAGATATGATCAACGCCAAGCCAATCTCTGCAGCAGTGAAAGAGTTCTTCGGTTCCAGCCAGCTCTCACAGTTTATGGACCAGAACAACCCGCTGTCTGAGATTACGCACAAACGTCGTATCTCTGCACTTGGCCCGGGCGGTTTGACCCGTGAACGCGCAGGCTTTGAAGTTCGAGACGTACACCCGACTCACTACGGTCGCGTGTGTCCAATCGAAACGCCTGAAGGTCCAAACATCGGTCTGATCAACTCCTTGTCCGTGTACGCACAGACAAACGAATACGGCTTCCTCGAAACGCCGTACCGTAAAGTGACTGACGGTGTTGTGACCGACGAAATCCATTACCTGTCTGCTATCGAAGAAGGTAACTACGTCATCGCTCAGGCGAACACCAACCTGGACGAAGAAGGTCGTTTCGTTGACGATCTCGTTACCTGCCGTAGCAAAGGCGAATCCAGCTTGTTCAGCAATGATCAGGTGGATTATATGGACGTTTCGACCCAGCAGATCGTTTCTGTTGGTGCGTCACTGATTCCATTCCTGGAACACGATGACGCCAACCGTGCATTGATGGGTGCGAACATGCAACGTCAGGCGGTTCCGACTCTGCGCGCTGATAAGCCGCTGGTTGGTACCGGTATGGAACGTGCTGTTGCCGTTGACTCCGGTGTAACTGCGGTTGCGAAACGTGGCGGTACCGTTCAGTACGTTGATGCTTCCCGTATCGTTATCAAAGTTAACGAAGACGAGATGTACCCAGGCGAAGCGGGTATCGACATCTACAACCTGACCAAATACACCCGTTCTAACCAGAACACCTGTATCAACCAGATGCCATGTGTGTCTCTGGGTGAGCCAGTTGAGCGCGGCGACGTGCTGGCTGATGGTCCGTCTACCGATCTCGGTGAACTGGCACTCGGTCAGAACATGCGCGTAGCGTTCATGCCGTGGAATGGTTACAACTTCGAAGACTCCATCCTCGTCTCCGAGCGTGTGGTTCAGGAAGATCGTTTCACCACGATTCACATTCAGGAACTGGCATGTGTGTCCCGTGACACCAAGCTGGGGCCTGAAGAGATCACTGCTGATATCCCGAACGTGGGTGAAGCTGCGCTCTCTAAACTGGATGAATCCGGTATCGTTTACATCGGTGCAGAAGTGACCGGCGGCGACATTCTGGTTGGTAAGGTAACGCCGAAAGGTGAAACCCAGCTGACGCCAGAAGAGAAACTGCTGCGTGCAATCTTCGGCGAGAAAGCGTCTGACGTTAAAGACTCTTCTCTGCGTGTACCAAACGGTGTTTCCGGTACGATCATCGACGTTCAGGTCTTTACTCGTGATGGCGTAGAAAAAGACAAACGTGCGCTTGAAATCGAAGAGATGCAGCTGAAGCAGGCGAAGAAAGACCTGTCTGAAGAACTGCAGATCCTCGAAGCTGGCCTGTTTAGTCGTATCTACGCGGTGCTGGTCTCTGGTGGTGTTGAAGCTGAGAAGCTTGACAAACTGCCACGCGATCGCTGGCTTGAACTGGGCCTGACCGACGAAGAGAAACAAAATCAGCTGGAACAACTGGCTGAGCAGTATGACGAACTGAAACACGAGTTCGAGAAAAAACTCGAAGCGAAACGCCGTAAAATCACTCAGGGCGATGATCTGGCACCAGGCGTGCTGAAGATTGTTAAGGTCTATCTGGCAGTTAAACGTCAGATTCAGCCTGGTGATAAAATGGCAGGTCGTCACGGTAACAAGGGTGTAATTTCTAAGATCAACCCGATCGAAGATATGCCGCACGATGCTAACGGTACGCCGGTAGATATCGTACTGAACCCGCTGGGCGTACCGTCTCGTATGAACATTGGTCAGATCCTCGAAACCCACCTGGGTATGGCTGCTAAAGGTATCGGCGAGAAAATCAACGCCATGCTGAAGCAGCAGGAAGAAGTCGCGAAACTGCGCGAGTTCATTCAGCGTGCGTACGATCTGGGCACTGATGTTCGTCAGAAAGTTGACCTGAACACCTTCAGTGATGATGAAGTTCTGCGTCTGGCTGAGAACCTGAAAAAAGGTATGCCAATCGCAACGCCAGTCTTTGACGGTGCGAAAGAGTCTGAAATCAAAGAGCTGTTACAGCTGGGTGGCCTGCCGACTTCCGGTCAGATCACGCTGTTCGACGGTCGTACTGGTGAGCAATTCGAGCGCCAGGTTACCGTTGGCTATATGTACATGCTGAAACTGAACCACTTGGTTGATGACAAGATGCATGCGCGTTCTACCGGTTCTTACAGCCTCGTTACTCAGCAGCCGCTGGGTGGTAAGGCTCAGTTCGGTGGTCAGCGCTTCGGTGAGATGGAAGTGTGGGCGCTTGAAGCATATGGCGCGGCATACACCCTGCAGGAAATGCTTACCGTTAAGTCTGATGACGTGAATGGTCGTACCAAGATGTATAAAAACATCGTGGACGGCAACCATCAGATGGAACCGGGCATGCCGGAATCCTTCAACGTACTGTTGAAAGAGATCCGTTCCCTGGGTATCAACATCGAGCTGGAAGACGAGTAACTCTCGCTCAAACAGGTCACTGGTGCCGGCGTAATACCCGGCACCAGATTGTGCTAACTCCGACGGGAGCAAATCCGTGAAAGATTTATTAAAGTTTCTGAAAGCGCAGACTAAAACCGAAGAGTTTGATGCGATCAAAATTGCTCTGGCCTCGCCAGACATGATCCGTTCATGGTCTTTCGGTGAAGTTAAGAAGCCGGAAACCATCAACTACCGTACGTTCAAACCTGAGCGTGACGGCCTTTTCTGTGCGCGTATTTTCGGGCCAGTAAAAGACTACGAGTGCCTGTGCGGTAAGTACAAGCGCCTGAAACACCGTGGTGTGATCTGTGAGAAGTGCGGCGTTGAAGTGACCCAGACTAAAGTGCGTCGTGAACGCATGGGCCACATCGAGCTGGCGTCTCCGACTGCTCACATCTGGTTCCTGAAATCTCTGCCGTCCCGTATCGGCCTGCTGCTGGATATGCCGCTGCGCGATATCGAACGTGTTCTGTACTTCGAATCTTATGTAGTTATCGAAGGCGGTATGACGAATCTGGAACGTAATCAGATTCTGACCGAAGAACAGTATCTGGACGCGCTGGAAGAGTTCGGTGACGAATTTGACGCGAAGATGGGTGCGGAAGCGATCCAGGCCTTGTTGAAAAACATGGATCTGGAACAAGAGTGCGAGCAGCTTCGTCAGGAGCTGAACGAAACTAACTCCGAAACCAAGCGTAAAAAACTGACCAAGCGTATCAAACTGTTGGAAGCGTTTGTCCTGTCTGGTAACAAGCCAGAGTGGATGATCCTGACGGTTCTGCCGGTTCTGCCGCCAGATCTGCGTCCATTGGTTCCGCTGGATGGTGGTCGTTTTGCGACGTCTGACCTGAACGATCTGTATCGTCGCGTCATTAACCGTAACAACCGTCTGAAACGCCTGCTCGACCTGGCTGCGCCTGACATCATCGTACGTAACGAAAAACGTATGCTGCAGGAAGCCGTTGATGCCCTGCTGGATAACGGTCGTCGTGGTCGTGCGATTACAGGTTCTAACAAACGTCCTCTGAAATCTTTGGCCGATATGATCAAAGGTAAACAGGGTCGTTTCCGTCAGAACTTGCTCGGTAAGCGTGTTGACTACTCTGGTCGTTCTGTTATCACCGTAGGTCCATACCTGCGTCTGCATCAGTGCGGTCTGCCGAAGAAAATGGCACTGGAGCTGTTCAAACCGTTCATCTACGGCAAGCTGGAGCTGCGTGGTCTTGCTACCACCATTAAAGCTGCGAAGAAGATGGTTGAGCGTGAAGAAGCTGTCGTTTGGGATATCCTGGACGAAGTTATCCGCGAACACCCGGTACTGCTGAACCGTGCACCAACTCTGCACCGTTTGGGTATCCAGGCATTTGAGCCCGTACTGATCGAAGGTAAAGCTATCCAGCTGCACCCGCTGGTTTGTGCGGCTTATAACGCCGACTTCGATGGTGACCAGATGGCAGTACACGTTCCACTGACGCTTGAAGCTCAGTTGGAAGCGCGTGCGCTGATGATGTCTACCAACAACATCCTGTCACCTGCGAACGGCGAGCCAATCATCGTTCCGTCTCAGGACGTTGTATTGGGTCTGTACTACATGACCCGTGACTGTGTTAACGCCAAAGGCGAAGGCATGGTGCTGTCTGGCCCTAAAGAAGCTGAGCGTATTTATCGCGCAGGTCTGGCCTCACTGCATGCGCGCGTCAAAGTGCGTATCACTGAATACGAAAAAGATGCTAACGACGAGTTCGTTGCTAAAACCAGCATTATCGACACTACCGTAGGTCGTGCGATTTTGTGGATGATCGTACCGAAAGGTCTGCCTTACTCTATCGTCAACCAGGCGCTGGGCAAGAAGGCAATCTCCAAAATGCTGAACACCTGTTACCGTATTCTGGGTCTGAAGCCTACGGTAATCTTTGCTGACCAAACGATGTACACCGGCTTTGCTTATGCAGCGCGTTCAGGTGTCTCCGTTGGTATCGATGACATGGTCATCCCAGCCAAGAAAACTGAGATCATCTCTGAAGCGGAAGCGGAAGTTGCTGAGATTCAGGAGCAGTTCCAGTCTGGTCTGGTAACCGCAGGTGAGCGTTACAACAAAGTTATCGATATCTGGGCAGCGGCGAACGATCGTGTATCCAAAGCGATGATGGATAACCTGCAAACTGAAACCGTAACTAACCGTGACGGCGTAGAAGAGCAGCAGGTTTCCTTCAACAGCATCTACATGATGGCCGACTCCGGTGCGCGTGGTTCAGCAGCACAGATTCGTCAGCTGGCAGGTATGCGTGGTCTGATGGCTAAGCCAGATGGCTCAATCATCGAAACGCCAATCACCGCGAACTTCCGTGAAGGTCTGAACGTACTTCAGTACTTCATCTCCACGCACGGTGCGCGTAAAGGTCTGGCGGATACCGCACTGAAAACGGCTAACTCCGGTTATCTGACTCGTCGTCTGGTTGACGTCGCGCAGGATCTGGTTGTGACCGAAGATGACTGTGGAACCCACGAAGGCATCCTGATGACTCCGGTTATCGAGGGTGGCGACGTTAAAGAACCACTGCGCGACCGCGTTCTGGGTCGTGTAACGGCTGAAGATATCATCAAGCCGGGTACGGCTGATATCCTGGTGACACGTAACACCCTGCTCGATGAGCAATGGTGTGACCTGTTAGAACTCAACTCTGTTGATAGCGTGAAAGTACGTTCCGTTGTAGGTTGCGAAACTGACTTTGGCGTCTGTGCACACTGCTATGGTCGCGACCTGGCTCGTGGTCACATCATCAACAAAGGTGAAGCAATCGGGGTTATCGCGGCACAGTCCATCGGTGAACCGGGTACACAGCTGACGATGCGTACGTTCCACATCGGTGGTGCGGCATCTCGTTCTGCTGCTGAATCCAGCATCCAGGTGAAAAACAAAGGTAGCATCAAGCTCAGCAACGCGAAGTCTGTTGTGAACTCTGCCGGTAAACTGGTAGTGACTTCTCGTAACACCGAGCTGAAGCTGATCGACGAATTTGGTCGTACCAAAGAAAGCTACAAAGTGCCTTACGGTGCGGTAATGGGCAAAGGCGATGGCGAGCAGGTTGCAGGCGGCGAAACCGTAGCAAACTGGGATCCACACACCATGCCAGTTATCACCGAAGTGAGTGGTTTCATTCGCTTCACCGATATGATCGACGGCCAGACGATTACTCGTCAGACCGACGAACTGACCGGTCTGTCTTCCTTGGTTGTTCTGGATTCTGCAGAACGTACCGCGGGCGGTAAAGATCTGCGTCCAGCGTTGAAAATCGTTGATGCCAACGGTAATGATGTTCTGATCCCAGGCACCGATATGCCTGCTCAGTACTTCCTGCCAGGTAAAGCGATTGTTCAGTTGGAAGATGGTATCCAGATCAGTGCGGGTGACGCTCTGGCACGTATTCCTCAGGAATCCAGCGGTACCAAGGATATTACCGGTGGTCTGCCACGCGTTGCTGACCTGTTCGAAGCACGTCGTCCGAAAGAGCCTGCAATCCTTGCGGAAATTACCGGTATCATTTCCTTCGGTAAAGAAACCAAAGGCAAACGTCGTCTGGTTATCACCCCGTTAGACGGTAGCGAGCCTTACGAAGAGATGATTCCAAAATGGCGTCAGCTCAACGTATTTGAAGGTGAACGTGTAGAACGTGGTGATGTGGTTTCCGATGGTCCAGAAGCTCCACACGACATTCTGCGTCTTCGTGGTGTACACGCGGTAACGCGTTATATCACCAACGAAGTACAGGATGTTTACCGTCTGCAAGGCGTTAAGATTAACGATAAACACATTGAAGTTATCGTTCGTCAGATGCTGCGTAAAGCAACCATCGATAGCGCTGGAAGCTCCGACTTCCTGGAAGGCGAGCAGGTTGAATACTCTCGCGTCAAGATTGCGAACCGCGATCTGGAAGCGAATGGCAAAGTGGCGGCGTTGTTCTCCCGTGACTTGCTGGGTATCACCAAAGCGTCTCTGGCAACCGAGTCCTTCATCTCTGCTGCATCGTTCCAGGAGACCACTCGTGTCCTGACCGAAGCTGCTGTTGCGGGCAAACGTGATGAACTGCGCGGTCTGAAAGAGAACGTTATCGTGGGTCGTCTGATCCCAGCGGGTACGGGTTATGCGTATCACCAGGATCGTATGCGTCGTCGTGCTGCGGGCGAACTGCCAGCTGCACCTCAGGTCACTGCGGAAGATGCTTCTGCAAGCCTGGCAGAACTGCTGAACGCAGGTCTGGGCGGCTCTGATAACGATTAATCGTGCTTTGAGCTAATAAAAAACCCGCTTCGGCGGGTTTTTTTATGTCTGACAAAAAAGGGAGAAAAGGGTTACTTCAGAAGCGGCAACCGGCGATAGAGTTCGATCATGTCACCTGCCAAATCCTGAATCACCATCGCATTCATCAGGTGATCCTGAGAGTGGACGGTAATCAAATTTACCGGAAGTTTTCCTGTTCCCTCGTCCAACCCAATAAGCTGTGTCTGGATAACGTGCGCATGTTTGACATATTCGCGCGACTCTTCCATCGCTTTTTCGGCTTCGTCAAACTCGCCTTTACGTGCGAGTTGCAGTGCCGTCAGCGCAGCACTGCGCGCAGCGCCGGCGTTTACCAGCAACTCCATGATGGTTGTTTCTAAATCTTCCATTCATTGCTCCAGCAGTTTAAGCGCTTTTTCAAGGACGACATCACCTTTCATCATGCCGTAATCCATCATATCGATCACCGCGACCTGTTTACCCAGCGGTTCAGCCTGAGCCTGAAGTTTTGCCAGTTCGTATTTTACCTGTGGCCCCAGTAATACGATGTCGGCTGTGGCGATATAGTCTTTAAACTCTGCAACCGGAACGGCTTTGATAGTGACTTCAACACCTTTTTTTTGCGCAGCGTCTTTCATACGCTGAACCAACATGCTGGTAGACATTCCCGCAGCACAACACAAAACGATATTCTTCATAGTCAGCCTCGATCTATATGTGTTTAATGATAATTATCCCGTGCAGACGGCTTCAACAACCGCTTTACCCCGATTGTGTGTCAGGCATCACAAAGAAATCGGAATTGAATGAAACCGGTTTCAATTTTAGCGCGATATGAAATTTTTCTTCAGCTGTGGGCATGGCCCAAGGTGGGTTAGTCACGGGAAAGTGAGGGCTCGATGCCGTGTCTTTATCTGTTGTGGCTCTTATAAAAAATCTCTATGAAATTCGCCCGGATGAATAATTTGATGACTACTGTCAAAAAAAACATGTTATTAAAAACAGTATTGACTTGATTTTGGAAGTGAGTAACTTAGTACTCAACAGCAGAGAGAAACTAGTTCGCTGTTTATCCAGGAAATATAAGTTGAGTATTACTGGGGATTGCGATGAAGGCCACGAAGTATTGTTGTTTGGGATAGTCGACGTGAGATGAACCAATATTCTTGCTTCGCTAATGCTTTAAAGGCCATGTAGTTGATAGATGAAATCGCAAAGTAGTGAATAAAGCGCGACGATGTAAGGCTATGTTTTTTAGTACTATTTGCGATGTTTTTTGAGAGAATGTCGCAACGGCAGTAAGGCCACGCATCAAAGAGTATATGTCGCGATGGGGAGTGTACTTGTTTAAGTCGTCGCCCTTGAGTTCTTTTATCAGGCCGACGGGATATGTATAACGGTAAATAGAGGAGCCTATTAGTTAGTATCAGTATCCAATATTATCTGTAATAAACGTGTACATTTAAAAGCAGTACCATTAGCAGTAAATACTATTAAGTCAATTAATGTTAAATCTGAAGTTCGTAGTACCATAAAAGCCCTGGCTGCAACGGTCAGGGCTTTTATCTGTAGATTCAATAAGATCCAGCCTTTCTAAAACGTGTCTTTCGCTTCGCTTGTCAGCAGCTTTTCGTTTTACGCCTCCAGAACAGTTGAAAATTAATCCTTGCTTAATAAATCAAACCAAGCCTACTATGCGTCATCGGTTTGGAACACAGACCTTATGAAAGCAGTTTTAGTAAAGCAGTCCTCAGTTCAAGCGTTATCCTGGATACCCCTTCTTCATGAGCCTCCTCCTAAGTGCCGCATAAGTTAAACTCTGAAAAACAGGCCAAATTCGCCGCGTGAGTGGCTCTAAAATAAGAAAGGAAATATCTATGTCTAACAAAATGACTGGTTTAGTAAAATGGTTTAACCCAGAAAAAGGTTTTGGCTTCATCACTCCTCAGGATGGCAGCAAAGATGTATTCGTACATTTTTCAGCGATCCAGAGCAGCGATTTCAAAACCTTAGACGAAGGCCAGAAAGTTGAGTTCTCAATCGAGAACGGCGCTAAAGGCCCGTCAGCGGTTAACGTTATCGCGCTGTAATCGCCGATAATCTCGCTAGCGCTTACAATAGCGATGAAGGCCAGAGCCTGAGCAGATAAGTGATAGTGAATAAAAAACCCGCCATGGCGGGTTTTTTCGTTTCTGGCATCCATCATGTGAAGGCAGGGCGAAACGAGGAAGAGCTTTTCGCCCTGGTCAGCATCCGTTGCTGACGGCATAAGAGTAAAAAATCGCACCTCGTCCGACAATCACTTGCTCACGTTATTACGAGCCGCTTTGTCAAATTTCCGCGTCGTTGCACAGCGTTTCAACGAAGCTGCGAGGCGCGCCCCAGCCAGCTATCCCAGTCTTTCCACACCGGCTGTAACCCTTGTGCCGTAAGCGCCTTTGCAACATCTTCAGGACGACGGCCATCATGAGGGGCAAATTGCTCCAGCTCAGGATGATCATCGGCGTAGCCGCCCGGCTGTGTTTTCGAAAACGCGCTGACGTTATTAATCGCCAACGGAATGACCCGATCGCGAAAGTCGGGCGCTTCCCGCGTTGATAACGATAATTCCACATCCGGTGCCAGTAAACGAAAGGCACAAATAACCTGCACCAGCTGTCGTTCATCCATGATCGATGCCGGCTCGATACCGCCAGTACAAGGACGTAGACGAGGGAAAGAGATCGAGTAACGGCTCTGCCAGTAATGTTGCTGTAACCATAGCAGATGCTCCGCCACCATATAGTTGTCAACCCGCCAGCTGTCTGACAGCCCCGTCAGCGCGCCAAGGCCGATTTTATCAATTCCCGCCCGCCCGAGCCGGTCCGGCGTTTCCAGGCGAAAAAAGAAGTCCTGTTTTTTTCCCTTCAGGTGATGCTGAGCGTATATTTTTTCGTGATAGGTCTCCTGATAGACCATCACACCGTCCAGCCCTAGCGTTTTAAGTTCGGCATATTCGTCCTCAGACAGCGGCTGGACTTCCATCTGCAATGAAGCGAACTGGCGGCGAATAGCCGGGAAATGACGCCGAAAATAGTCCATTCCGACTTTTCCCTGATGCTCCCCCGTTACTAACAAAATATGCTCAAACCCCATTTCGCGGATCGCCGCACACTCGCGTGCGATCTCGACCTCATCAAGGGTTTTACGCTTAATGTGGTTGCTCATCGAAAAGCCGCAATAGGTACAGTCGTTGGCGCAGAGATTGGAAAGATAGAGTGGCACGTAAAAACCGACCGTATTGCCGAATCGCTGGCGGGTCAGCTGCTGTGCACGTTGTGCCATGGGTTCCAGATAAGCGCTGGCAGCGGGGGAGAGCAGTGCCATCATGTCTTCGCGGGTGGGATGGCGCGCATGCAGCGCACGCTCAACATCTGCAGGTTTTTTGCTGTTGATCCGCAGGCGGATCTCATCCCAATTGAGTTGTCGCCAGCGTTCGACAAAGGTGCTCATGAGTACGCCTCCAGAAATCCGGTTAGCGGGCTGCTGGCCTGTGCCTGTGTTCGGCGAGACCCTGGCCCTGATTGCCGCGCCAATACACCGGCTTCTACCGCCAGACGAAAGGCGCGCGCCATCATCACCGGATCGTCAGCCACCGCAATCGCGGTGTTGACCAAGACCGCGTCTGCTCCCATCTCCAGCGCCTGTGCCGCGTGGCTTGGCACGCCGATACCGGCATCCACCACCACCGGAATAGTGGCTTGTTCGATAATGATCTCCAGCATCGCACGGGTCTCCAGCCCCTGGTTTGAACCGATAGGTGCGCCGAGTGGCATGACCGCCGCGCAGCCCACTTCTTCGAGGCGCTTACACAAAACGGGGTCTGCGCCGCAGTAAGGCAAAACGGTAAATCCCTGTTTGACCAGCAATTCAGCGGCTTTCAGCGTCTCGATAGGATCGGGCATTAACCAGCGCGCATCCGGATGGATTTCGAGCTTCAGCCAGCTCGTGCCCAACGCCTCTCGCGCGAGCTGTGCGGCAAAGATCGCCTCTTCAGCGGTCTTTGCACCAGACGTATTGGGCAGCAGGGTCACACCGGCCTCCAGCAGTGGCGCAAGAATGGCATCGTTATGATTACGCAGATCCACGCGCTTCATCGCCAGCGTCACCAGTTGGCTGCCACTCTCGCGGATGGCGTTCACCATCAACTGTGGAGAGGCGAATTTTCCTGTACCGGTAAACACATGTGAATCAAAGGTTTTATCAGCAATACGTAACATCTCAGCCTCCCGCAATGACCTGAAAAAGCAGGATCTGATCGCCGTCGCGCACCTGCTGAAGCTCCCACTGCTCGCGCGGCAGGACCTGTTGGTTAAGTGCCAGCGCCACGCCAGGTTTTAGCTGCTGCAACTGGTCAAGCAGTGTGGCGATGGTTAACCCGTCCACACACTGCATCGGTTCGTCGTTAAACAGAATTCGCATGATGTCCCCCGCAGACACGGCATCCGCTGGCGCGTTGTAACGCCAGTTGCCGCCAGCCCCCGACGCGAGCATCAAAAAGCCGCAGCGTATTGCGTGGGGTTTCCATACCGCTCAGCAGTTTGATGGCTTCAAGCGCCTGCAAGGTACCCATCACGCCGACCACCGGGCCGAGAATACCGGCCGTGCGACAGTTACGCTGGGGCTCATCGTCATCAGCCCACAGGCAGCGATAGCAGCCTTGCGTCCACGGTGGCGTCAGCACCATGAGCTGTCCGCCAAAACCCACTGCGCTGGCGGTAATTAACGGTGTGTTGAGGGCAACACAAGCCGCGTTTATCGCCTGACGTGTGGCCATATTGTCGGTGCAATCCAGCACCACATCGGCACGATCAACTTCGTGGCGAAGGTTTTCGCCTGCGAGTTTTTCCCTCAAGGCGACAAGCTCAATAGCAGGATTCAGTCTGGCGAGCCGCTGCTTTGTCACCTCTGCCTTTGACTGACCGAGATCGTCCATCGTGAACAGAGTTTGCCGTTGTAAATTGCTTAAGTGGATATCGTCATCGTCAGCTAATACCAGCGTTCCAATCCCCGCCCCCGTCAGATATTGCGCCGCCGGCGCACCTAAACCGCCAAGACCAATAATCAGTACCCGGCTGGCGAGCAATTTTTGCTGCCCGTCGATGGCGATATCGTCCAGCATGATTTGGCGGCTATAACGCATGAAGTCACTGTCATTCATCGCCCGCTCCTGCCAGTTGCAATAGCTGTGCTGTGGCTACCTGCCAGTCTGAAGCCTGAGTAATCGCGCTGACCACCGCAACACTCCCGACGCCGGTTTTCAGTACCGCAGGGACACGTTCAAGGCTAATGCCACCGATGGCGACGGTCGGGTAATCTGCCAGTCGTTCAATATGACGAGTCAGTTGCTCAAGACCCTGCGGCGCGGAGGGCATCTGCTTGGTTTGCGTCGGAAAGACATGTCCGAGCGCGATATAGGACGGTCGTGCCGCCAGCGCCACGTCGATCTCCATATTGTCATGTGTCGAAACGCCCAGGCGTAAACCGGCGTGGCGGATGGCGCTGAGATCGGTGGTTTGCAGATCCTCCTGGCCCAGATGCACGCCATACGCCTGATGCTTAATCGCCAGTCGCCAGTAATCGTTGATAAACAAGCGAGCGCCATAACGGCGTCCCAGCGCAATGGCGTGTGCCACGTCAGTCTCAACGTCTTCATCGCGTTTATCTTTGATGCGTAGCTGGAGCGTTTTAACGCCCGCCTGAAGCAGCCGCTCGATCCACGTCACGCTATCTACTACGGGGTAAAGACCTAAGCGAAAGGGGACGGAGGGAAAATCGGGCTGATACATTATGCCTTCTCCTTTTTAAGGTAGATTTCACCACCTTTCGCGCGAAAGTTTTCTGACATATCGGCCATACCCACTTCGATAGCCTGTTTCGCGGCGTAATCGCGCACTTCCTGGCTGATTTTCATCGAGCAGAATTTTGGTCCGCACATGGAGCAGAAGTGCGCCACTTTGCCAGATTCCTGCGGCAGGGTTTCGTCGTGATACGCGCGTGCGGTGAAGGGGTCGAGCGCCAGGTTAAACTGATCTTCCCAGCGAAATTCAAAGCGCGCTTTAGACATGGCGTTATCGCGGATTTGCGCGCCCGGATGGCCTTTCGCCAGGTCAGCGGCGTGAGCGGCAATTTTATAGGTAATTAATCCCTGTTTGACATCTTCTTTGTTGGGTAAGCCCAGGTGTTCTTTTGGCGTGACGTAACAGAGCATCGCGCAGCCAAACCAGCCGATCATTGCTGCGCCAATGCCTGAGGTGAAGTGGTCGTAGCCCGGCGCGATATCCGTCGTTAACGGCCCCAGCGTATAGAACGGCGCTTCGTGGCAGTGCTCCAGCTCTTCGGTCATGTTGCGGCGAATCATCTGCATCGGGACGTGGCCTGGCCCTTCGATCATCACCTGCACGTCATATTCCCACGCGATTTTGGTCAGTTCGCCCAGCGTATGCAGCTCGGCAAATTGCGCTTCATCGTTGGCATCGCGAATGGAGCCAGGACGCAACCCATCGCCCAACGAAAGAGACACATCGTAGGCCGCGCAGATTTCGCAAATTTCGCGGAAGTGTTCGTAAAGGAAATTTTCCTGATGATGTGACAGGCACCATTTCGCCATAATGGAGCCCCCGCGCGAGACAATTCCGGTCAGACGCGTGGCGGTCATCGGGACGTAGCGCAGCAGTACGCCTGCGTGAATGGTGAAGTAATCAACGCCTTGTTCCGCCTGCTCAAGTAACGTGTCGCGGAACGCTTCCCAGGTCAGATCTTCCGCGATCCCGTTGACCTTCTCCAGTGCCTGATAGATCGGCACGGTTCCGATAGGAACGGGGCTGTTTCGCAAAATCCACTCGCGGGTTTCGTGAATGTAGCGCCCGGTCGAAAGGTCCATAACCGTGTCCGCCCCCCAGCGTGTAGACCACACCAGCTTCTCGACCTCTTCTTCAATGGATGACGTCACGGCGGAGTTGCCGATATTGGCGTTAACTTTCACCAGGAAATTACGCCCAATAATCATTGGCTCAGATTCTGGGTGATTAATATTGGCGGGGATGATGGCGCGACCTGCGGCCACTTCGTCACGGACAAACTCGGGCGTGATGTTCTCCGGCAGACGCGCGCCAAAACCTTCACCCGGATGCTGGTGGCGAAGCACTTCGCTGCGAATACGCTCACGGCCCATATTTTCGCGAAGGGCGATAAATTCCATTTCAGGGGTCACAATACCCTGGCGGGCATAATGCAGCTGCGTGACGCATTTTCCTGATTTCGCCCGCTTTGGCGTCAGCAGACCGGTAAAGCGCAGTTCATCAAGCCCCTCATCTGCAAGACGTTCTTGAGTGTATGCGGAACTGCGAACGGTGAGCGCCACGGTGTCATTACGCGCGTCAATCCAGGGCTGGCGCAGTTTTACCAGCCCTTGTTGAACGTTGATGGCAACGTCGGTATCACCATAGGGGCCGGAGGTGTCATACACCGGGACCGCTTCGTTATCCTCAAACTGCGGATTTTCTTTGCTGCCGCCGAGAAGCGTCGGACTGAGCTGGATCTCACGCATGGGCACGCGGATATCAGCCTGTGAACCGATAATATAAATACGTTTTGAGCTCGGGAAAGCAGTGCCTTCGAGCGTATCGATGAAGTGTTGTGCTTGTGCGCGCTGTTCGCGGCGGGTCAATTTTGCAGACATAGCTCATTCCATAAAAGTAAAGGAAGTGGCTTGTCAGACAACGGATGAACCAAGAGGAGATTACACTTCATCACTCAAGCGGCCTCTGCGCTGGCTGCCTTCATTCACCTCAGTCACTTACTCGGTAAGCTCCTGGGGAGATGCAACTTGAATGGTTTTGTGTAATGAGTTTTGACTCTTGTTCCCTTCGCAGGTATTAACCTGATCAGGTTCCGCGGATCCCGAATTAACGGTCTCAGCCCGGCTTACGCACTGGGCACTCCGACAAGAATTTACACGTATTCTTCATCTGTCCAAAAAGCAGCGTGAAAAATTTCGTGTAATGCCCCTCCAGAGAGGGGCGTGTTTGTAAACTACGCGTTAACGATTAATAACTCAAGCAGGTCGCGCGACGTTATGTTCGTTACTGGCTTTCAAATTGTGGTCCAGCACGAGGGCAATCAGCTTGTCTTCCAGCGTAAATCGCCCTTCCAGGGCTTCGCCCAGATCGGACAGCGCCTGCTGTAATTCCAGATAGTTATCCTGGTCGATCGCGTTTTCGAGCGCGGAGTCGTAATAATCCATAATCTGCTGGGTGTTCGCTTCCAGCTGCGGATAGAGTTTTGTCGCCGCTAAATACGGATTCGTTCCTTCCATTTCACGGATAATACGTTCATAAATATTGAAATGGCCGTCGGAAAGGTAATCCACCAGACTCTGACAAAAATTATCCAGCGCTTTTTCATTCAGGCGCATATAGGATTCTTTGCCAGGCTTAATGCCAACCAGATTATAGTAGGCAACAAGCAATTGTTTACGCACGTGCAGCCAGCGATCGACCAGTTTATTACTTCCTCCAACGCGCTCTGTCAGGCTTTCTAGCTGGTTTAGCATGTTTGACTCCGCAAGGTTAAGGTTAAAAGCTGCCCGCCTAAATTTGTAAGAATATTGTTATCAACATGCCTGTGAAGCGAAGGTAGTGCAATAGATATGGATCGTATAATTGAAAAATTAGATCGTGGCTGGTGGATCGTCAGCCATGAGCAAAAATTATGGTTGCCCGCCGGAGAGTTACCTTACGGCGACGCCGGGCAATTCGATCTTGTGGGGCAATCCGCATTAAAGATCGGTGAATGGCAGGGCGATGCTGTGTGGTTGATCCAACAGAATCGCCGTCAGGATATGGGATCGGTACGTCAGGTTATGGATCATGATGCGGGCCTGTTTCAGCTGGCCGGACGCGGGGTGCAGTTAGCCGAATTCTACCGTTCGCATAAGTTCTGCGGTTATTGCGGTCATCCTATGCATCCAAGTAAAACCGAATGGGCGCTGCTGTGCAGCCACTGCCGTGAGCGCTATTACCCGCAAATTGCACCGTGCATCATCGTTGCTATTCGTCGTGATGATTCGATTTTACTGGCGCAGCATGTCCGCCACCGCAATGGTATTCACACGGTACTGGCTGGATTTGTTGAGGTCGGCGAAACGCTGGAGCAAACCGTCGCGCGTGAAGTGATGGAAGAGAGCGGGATTAAAGTCAAAAATCTGCGTTACGTTACCTCTCAGCCGTGGCCCTTCCCGATGTCATTGATGACGGCCTTTATGGCTGACTATGACAGCGGCGAGATCGTTATCGACCCGAAAGAGTTGTTGGAAGCAAACTGGTATCGCTACGACAATTTACCGCTGTTACCGCCACCGGGCACCGTGGCGCGTCGTCTGATAGAAGATACCGTGGCAATGTGTCGGGCCGACTATGAAGCCTGAATGACGTGATACACTAGCGGTAAGATGCTTAAGGAACCTGCAAAATGACCGAACTGAAGAACGATCGTTATCTGCGCGCGCTGCTGCGCCAACCCGTTGATGTCACCCCGGTGTGGATGATGCGCCAGGCAGGCCGTTATCTTCCGGAATATAAAGCCACGCGTGCGCAGGCGGGCGATTTTATGTCGCTGTGCAAAAATGCGGAGCTGGCCTGTGAAGTGACGCTTCAGCCACTGCGCCGTTTCCCGCTGGATGCGGCGATCCTTTTTTCAGATATCCTGACTATCCCGGATGCCATGGGGCTTGGGCTGTATTTCGAAACGGGCGAAGGTCCGCGCTTTACGTCTCCGATTAAGAGCAAAGCCGATATTGATAAGCTGCCGATTCCCGATCCTGAAGATGAACTGGGTTACGTGATGAACGCGGTGCGCACCATTCGCCGCGAGCTAAAAGGCGAAGTACCGCTGATTGGTTTTTCCGGTAGCCCATGGACGCTGGCGACCTATATGGTTGAAGGCGGCAGCAGCAAAGCCTTTACCGTCATTAAAAAGATGATGTATGCCGAGCCGCTGGCCCTGCACGCGTTGCTTGATAAGCTGGCAAAAAGCGTCACGCTGTATCTCAATGCGCAGATTAAAGCGGGCGCGCAGTCGGTGATGATCTTTGATACCTGGGGCGGTGTGCTCACCGGGCGCGATTATCAGCAGTTCTCCCTCTATTACATGCACAAAATTATCGATGGCCTGCTACGTGAAAATGAAGGTCGTCGTGTGCCGGTAACGCTGTTCACCAAAGGCGGCGGACAATGGCTGGAAGCCATGGCGGCCACCGGTTGCGATGCGCTGGGCCTTGACTGGACCACTGATATTGCCGACGCACGTCGTCGCGTGGGCGACACCGTCGCGCTGCAGGGCAACATGGACCCGTCTATGCTTTACGCTCAGCCTGCACGTATCGAAGAAGAGGTTGCGTCTATACTTGCAGGTTTCGGCCAGGGTGAAGGTCACGTCTTCAACCTGGGTCACGGAATTCATCAGGATGTACCGCCAGAGCACGCTGGCGCGTTTGTGGAGGCGGTGCACCGACATTCTGCCCAGTATCATCTGTAAGGAGTTGTTATGGATCTCGCGTCGTTACGCGCTCAGCAAATCGAACTTGCCTCGTCAGTGATCCGTGAGGATCGTCTGGATAAGGATCCGCCGCAGTTGATCGCCGGCGCCGACGTGGGATTTGAGCAGGGTGGTGACGTGACGCGAGCGGCGATGGTGCTGTTGACGTATCCCTCGCTGGAACTGGTTGAATATAAGGTGGCGCGAATCGCCACCACCATGCCGTACATTCCTGGCTTTCTCTCCTTTCGTGAATATCCCGCGCTGCTCGCAGCGTGGGAACAACTCTCGCAAAAACCCGATCTGCTGTTTGTTGATGGTCATGGGATTTCCCATCCGCGTCGTCTGGGCGTGGCCAGCCATTTTGGTTTGCTGGTGGATGTCCCGACAATTGGCGTGGCGAAAAAGCGCCTGTGTGGGAAATTTGAGCCACTTTCTGCTGAGCCGGGCGCGCTGGCACCGTTGATGGATAAAGGCGAACAGCTGGCGTGGGTCTGGCGCAGCAAAGCACGATGCAATCCGCTGTTCGTGGCGACAGGGCATCGCGTGAGCACAGACAGTGCGCTTGCGTGGGTGCAGCGTTGTATGAAAGGTTACCGTTTACCAGAGCCGACGCGCTGGGCTGATGCGGTCGCATCGGCGCGCCCGGCTTTTATTCGTTGGCAGGAAATTCAGCCTTGATTCAGGTAAACTGCCGCTAATTTCCGATTCGAGACATCATCATGTTACAAAACCCGATTCATCTGCGCCTTGAGAAGCTGGAAAGCTGGCAGCACGTCACCTTTATGGCTTGCCTGTGCGAGCGCATGTATCCCAATTATGCGACGTTCTGCAAGGAAACCGAATTTGGTGAAGGCCAGATTTATCGCCGTATTCTCGACCTGATCTGGGAAACACTGACGGTTAAAGACGCGAAGGTGAACTTTGACTCCCAGCTCGAAAAGCTGGAAGAGGCGATCCCATCGGCGGATGACTACGATATGTATGGTGTCTATCCAGCGATCGACGCCTGCGTGGCATTGAGTGAACTGGTGCATTCGCGTTTAAGCGGTGAAACCCTGGAGCACGCCATCGAAGTGAGTAAGGCGTCGATTACCACCGTTGCGATGCTGGAAATGACGCAGGAAGGTCGTGAAATGACCGACGAAGAGCTGAGAATGAACCCGGCTGTTGAACAAGAATGGGACATTCAGTGGGAAATATTCCGACTTTTGGCCGATTGCGAAGAACGCGATATTGAACTGATAAAAGGCCTGCGCGCGGACTTACGCGAGGCGGGTGAGAGTAATA
This sequence comes from Lelliottia sp. RD5, assembly GCF_056032945.1. Lineage (NCBI taxonomy): Bacteria > Pseudomonadati > Pseudomonadota > Gammaproteobacteria > Enterobacterales > Enterobacteriaceae > Lelliottia > Lelliottia sp. RD5. Next base: position 24,170 of record NZ_JBVYHQ010000013.1, read on the forward strand.
TTGGTATAATTTTTAACCAGTGAGACAACAAAACGTGATTTAACGCCTGTTTTGTCGCACCTCCACTCTTCCCTTCTGCCCCCCGTCTGGTCTACATTTGGGGGGCGAAAAAAAGTGGCTATCGGTGCGTGTATGCAGGAGAGTGCTTTTTTGGCATTTTCGTCGCACTCGATGCTTAGCAAGCGATAAACACATTGAAAGGATAACTTATGAACAAGACTCAACTGATTGATGTAATTGCGGACAAGGCTGATCTGTCTAAAGTGCAGGCTAAAGCTGCACTGGAATCCACCCTGGCTGCTATTACTGAGTCTCTGAAAGAAGGCGATGCTGTACAACTGGTTGGTTTCGGTACCTTCAAAGTGAACCACCGCGCTGAGCGTACTGGCCGCAACCCGCAGACCGGTAAAGAAATCAAAATTGCTGCTGCTAACGTACCAGCATTTGTTTCTGGTAAAGCACTGAAAGACGCAGTTAAGTAAGCCGCGTGGCAGTGAACAGTTTTAACAAGGGGGCGGTTTCGCCCCTTTTGTCTGTCTGGCGCTCAACGTTGGCGCTGGCAGGCGTGCTGTTGCTTTCGGCCTGTAGCCATGACTCTGCTTTGCCGCCATTCACCGCGAGTGGATATGCAGGCGATCAGGGTGCGGTGCGAATTTGGCGTAAAGACGTCAATGGTGAAGTCCATCTCCTTTCTGCATTCAGTCCGTGGCACAAGGGCAATACTTCTACAGCGGAATACCGCTGGCAGGATGATGCGCTGTCGCTGATTGAACTCAACATCTACAGTAAAACGCCTGAACACATTCGTGTCCGGTTTGATAGTCGCGGCGAGCTGAGCTTCATGCAGCGCGAAGTTGACGGCCAAAAACAGCAGCTTTCGAGCGATCAAATCGCCTTATACCGTTATCGTGCCGACCAAATCCGTCAGACCAGCGATGCGCTGCGTCAGGGGCGCGTTGTGCTGCATCAGGGGCGCTGGCATGCCGATGGCTCGGTGACCACCTGCGAAGGTCAAACGGTGAAACCCGATTTGGACGCGTGGGCAAAGGAACATATCGAAAGGCGTCAACGTCATTCGTCAATAGAAGTGAGTGTGGCCTGGCTTGAAGCATCCGAAGGTTCGCAGCTGTTGCTGGTGGCAAATGAAGATTTTTGTACCTGGCAGCCGACAGAAAAAAACTTCTGATTGAAAACCCCCTCCAGACGGAGAGGGCCAGTGTTAATTACTCGCCTTGCTCGCGTGCAATTGCACGATAACCGATGTCGCTGCGGCTAAAGCTGCCGTCCCAGTGAATATCGGCCATTAACGCATACGCACGCTTCTGCGCTTCCGCGACCGTATTTCCCAGCGCCGTTGCGCACAGAACGCGCCCGCCGTTGGTCAATACGCGATCGTCGTCAGACAGTTTCGTCCCGGCGTGGAACACTTTACCGCCATCGACTTCTTCCAGCGGCAGACCGTGGATTTCGTCGCCGTTGCGGTAATCACCGGGATAACCGCCCGCAGCAATCACCACGCCCAGCGAAGCACGATCGTCCCATTCAGATGTTTTCTCATCCAGCTTGCCTTCACATGCAGCCAGACACAGTTCAACCAGATCGGACTTCATGCGCAGCATGATTGGCTGCGTTTCAGGGTCGCCAAAGCGGCAGTTGAATTCGATAACTTTTGGATTGCCCTGCTTGTCGATCATCAGACCGGCATACAGGAAACCGGTATAGGTATTGCCTTCCGCGGCCATGCCTTTGACGGTTGGCCAGATGATACGGTCCATGGTGCGCTGGTGAACTTCATCAGTCACAACCGGTGCCGGAGAGTAAGCGCCCATTCCGCCGGTGTTTGGACCGGTGTCTGCATCGCCAACGCGTTTGTGATCCTGGCTGGTGGCCATCGGCAGAACGTGCTCGCCGTCAACCATGACAATAAAGCTGGCCTCTTCGCCGTCGAGGAACTCTTCAATCACGATACGATGACCCGCATCGCCAAAGGCGTTACCCGCCAGCATATCCTGAACGGCAGCTTCGGCTTCTTCGAGCGTCATCGCAACGATAACGCCTTTACCTGCCGCCAGACCGTCGGCCTTGATGACGATCGGTGCGCCTTTTTCACGCAGATAAGCCAGCGCAGGTTCGACTTCAGTAAAGTTCTGATATTCGCCCGTCGGGATTTTATGGCGCGCGAGGAAATCTTTAGTGAACGCTTTAGAGCCTTCCAGCTGCGCAGCGCCTTCGGTGGGGCCAAAGATTTTCAGACCCGCGGCGCGGAATGCATCAACAACGCCAATCACCAGCGGTGCTTCTGGACCGACGATGGTGAGATCGATTTTCTCGCTCTGCGCAAAATTCAGCAGCGCCGGAATATCGGTTACACCGATAGCCACATTCTGCAGAGTGGGTTCCAGTGCCGTACCGGCGTTACCCGGTGCGACAAAAACGGTGCTCACCCGCGGCGACTGCGCTGCTTTCCATGCCAGAGCGTGCTCGCGCCCGCCGTTACCAATGACTAATACTTTCATTACTGACTCCGGGATTAATGGCGGAAGTGACGCATATCGGTGAAGATCATGGCGATGCCGTGTTCGTCAGCGGCGGCGATGACTTCGTCATCACGAATGGATCCGCCCGGCTGGATAACACAGGTCACGCCAACGGCTGCTGCTGCATCAATGCCGTCGCGGAACGGGAAGAAGGCATCAGATGCCATTGCGGAGCCTTTTACTTCCAGGCCTTCATCGCTGGCTTTGATACCGGCGATTTTGGCAGAGTAAACGCGGCTCATCTGGCCTGCGCCTATGCCGATCGTCATATTCTCTTTCGAATATACAATCGCGTTGGATTTAACAAATTTGGCGACCTTCCAGCAGAACAGCGCGTCACGCAGTTCCTGTTCGGTTGGTTGACGTTGGCTAACGACGCGCAGGTCGCCCGCAGTCACCATGCCTAAATCGCGATCCTGAACCAGCAGACCACCATTAACACGTTTGAAATCCAGGCCTGGAACACGCTCTGCCCACTGGCCACAAACCAGTACGCGAACGTTTTGTTTGGCTGCGGTGATTTTAAGGGCTTCTTCCGTTGCGGAAGGCGCGATGATCACTTCAACAAACTGGCGGGAAATAATGGCCTGTGCCGTCTCGGCATCAAGTTCGCGGTTGAACGCGATAATGCCGCCGAATGCGGAGGTTGGATCGGTTTTGTAAGCCCGGTCGTAGGCTTCAAGGATAGATGTGCTGACGGCAACGCCACACGGATTTGCATGTTTCACGATGACGCATGCTGGCTCACTGAACTCTTTCACGCACTCCAGCGCCGCATCGGTATCAGCGATGTTGTTATAAGAGAGGGCTTTGCCTTGAACCTGTTGAGCGGTTGCGACGGATGCCTCTTTAATTTCTTCTTCTATATAGAAGGCAGCGTTCTGGTGGCTGTTTTCGCCGTAACGCATATCCTGCTTCTTAATGAAGTTCAAATTCAGGGTACGTGGGAAACGACCAGAAGGTTCGTTGCTTTCGCCGTGATAGGCCGGGACCAGGCTACCGAAGTAGTTAGCAATCATGCTGTCGTAAGCGGCAGTGTGTTCAAACGCTTTGATGGCGAGGTCAAAACGGGTCGCCAGTAGAAGAGAACCTTCGTTGGCATCCATTTCTTTAATAATGACGTCGTAGTCACTGCTCTTTACTACGATGGCAACATCTTTATGGTTCTTCGCCGCGGAGCGCACCATGGTCGGGCCACCGATATCGATATTCTCAACGGCATCTTCCAGTGAGCAGTTTTCGCGGGCGACGGTTTGGGCGAACGGATAAAGGTTAACGACCACCATATCAATCGGGGCGATGTCGTGTTGTTCCATAATGCCGTCGTCCTGGCCGCGACGACCAAGAATGCCGCCGTGTACTTTCGGATGCAGGGTCTTTACGCGTCCATCCATCATTTCCGGGAAACCGGTGTAATCGGACACTTCGGTTACCGGCAGACCTTTATCTGCTAACAGGCGAGCGGTGCCGCCGGTGGATAGCAGCTCTACACCACGTGCAGAAAGTGCCTGAGCGAATTCGACGATACCGGCTTTGTCAGAAACACTGAGCAGAGCGCGGCGGACTGGACGACGTTGTTGCATGGTAAATCCCCTGGATTTCACGATGACAGAGAGTGTTAGATGAATTTTTCGCAAAAAACTCATCTAACACCCCTAACGGGGCATCCTTGTTTAGCGCGTGCATTTTAACGAAAACGTTTGCGCACCGCTCGTGATTTTTCAAATTTTCGCAGCATTGTGGATAAGTCTGTGTGAAAACAGGTATAAGGCGGGGTTTTGCTGTGGAATGCAGCAGTCAGTCATTTTTCTGTCATTTAAGTATTGCGGATGATCGAGAAC
>NZ_JBVYHQ010000014.1:0-25840 GCF_056032945.1 Lelliottia sp. RD5
AAGCAATGCGTATTTAAAGGGCATCAGATGATGCCCTTTTTGCTATCTATGGTTTATGACTTGTCACATTTTTTCGCATTTTTTGCCTCCTGATAACGCCTGTCCCGACGTATCTGCTATTGAAATCATAATTATTCTCACTTACACTTTGTGCATAAATTGAACGGGAGTTTCTATGTACGTTTGTTTGTGTAATGGCGTGAGTGACAAAAAAATACGTCAAGCCGTTCGACAGTTTCATCCTCAGTCTTTCCAACAGCTTCGTAAATTTATTCCGGTAGGAAATCAGTGCGGTAAGTGCGTGCGCGCGGCACGTGAGATTATGCAGGACGAATTGATGCAGATCCCGGAATACAAAGAGATCGCTTAAGGCTGTATCTTTTTTTTGACATCCTTGTAGCCCCATCTACGCTTCAATAAGTGGAAGCGGAGGGACTATATAATGAAAGGTGATGTTAAAATCATAAGTTATCTCAATAAATTATTGGGAAATGAGCTTGTCGCGATAAACCAGTATTTTCTTCATGCAAGAATGTTCAAGAACTGGGGGCTGACGCGCCTCAACGATGTTGAATATCATGAATCCATCGACGAAATGAAACACGCTGATCAATACATCGAGCGTATTCTCTTCCTTGAAGGCATTCCTAACCTGCAGGATCTTGGCAAACTCGGCATCGGTGAAGACGTCGAAGAGATGCTTCGTTCAGATCTCACGCTTGAGCTTGATGGTGCAAAAGATCTCCGGGAAGCTATTGCTTATGCTGATAGTGTCCATGACTACGTTAGCCGGGATATGATGATTAAGATCCTGGCAGACGAAGAGGGCCACATTGATTGGCTTGAGACAGAGCTGGATCTAATTGGCAAAATTGGTTTGCAAAATTACCTCCAGTCTCAAATCAAAGTGGAAGGGTGATTAAACTTTGCCAACCCGTTAATAAACCTGCTGCCGCCATAAATGGTCCAAACGGTAGCGGGTTTTTATGTATCTGCATTCCGGGTTTCAAAAGCACCATGATCAGCACATAGGTCGCGCCAAGAAGTGCGGCAACTAGCGCCAACGCTGGCAATACAGGCCAACCGTGCCATGCTCCTAAAGCAGCAAGATATTTTACATCTCCATAGCCAAGCCCCTCGCGTTTATACATCAGATAAAACCCCCAATATAAGCACGCAAAGCCGATGTAACCTGCAATGGCCCCGCCAACAGCACTGGCCAGAAATGCACGATCATTAATGAGATGAAACAGAAGTCCTGACCAGAGAAGCGGGCAGACATATTTATCCGGTAACAGACCTGAACGCATGTCTTCACGTACGAGAAAGTAGGTCAACGTTGCATAGATAACGAAAAAGGGAAACGCAGCAAGCATGATTAAAATCTCTAAAGTGATCGCTGCGACATCCTCTTTCTTAGCGTACGTACAAACAAACAGTAAAATCTGCTTTTGCGTAGAGCATTCCAACGGATCGACTCAACCTCTGAGTACGACATGCGAATTGCGAACTGGCTCGTAAATCTGGGCTTCCAGGTTGTTTTATAAACTGCACTTGCGTTATGTCCTATTTTGCGTATAATGCGCGGGCTTGTCGTAATTGACAGCTGGTTCAATCTGAACCTGGGTAACAGTTTTTTGTTACCTAACAATGCTCCCAATTGGGGGGCTACGTAAGAACGGTTACACTCACCCATCAATCGTAATGGGTATGAGTAGTAATCATTTTCGCTTATAAAATAATTGGAGCTCTGGTCTCATGCAGAACCAAAGAATCCGTATCCGCCTTAAAGCGTTTGATCATCGTCTAATCGATCAATCAACCGCGGAAATCGTCGAGACTGCTAAGCGCACTGGTGCGCAAGTCCGTGGTCCGATCCCGCTGCCGACCCGCAAAGAGCGCTTTACCATTCTGATCTCTCCACACGTCAACAAAGACGCGCGTGATCAGTATGAAATTCGCACTCACAAGCGTCTGGTTGACATCGTTGAGCCAACTGAAAAAACCGTTGATGCTCTGATGCGTCTGGACCTGGCTGCCGGTGTAGACGTGCAGATCAGCCTGGGTTAATCAGGTCATCGAGCGATTGAGAGGTTGAAACAATGATTGGTTTAGTCGGTAAAAAAGTGGGAATGACCCGCATCTTCACTGAAGATGGCGTATCTATCCCAGTAACCGTTATCGAAGTTGAAGCAAACCGCGTTACTCAGGTTAAAGACCTGGCTAACGATGGCTACCGTGCAGTTCAGGTTACCACTGGCTCTAAAAAAGCAAGTCGTGTAACTAAGCCGGAAGCTGGTCACTTCGCTAAAGCTGGCGTTGAAGCTGGCCGTGGTCTGTGGGAATTCCGTCTTGCTGAAGGCGAAGAGTTCACTGTAGGTCAGGACATTAGCGTTGAGCTGTTTGCTGAAGTTAAAAAAGTTGACGTAACCGGTACCTCTAAAGGTAAAGGTTTTGCTGGTACCGTTAAGCGCTGGAACTTCCGTACTCAGGATGCCACGCACGGTAACTCCTTGTCTCACCGCGTTCCGGGTTCTATCGGTCAGAACCAGACTCCGGGCAAAGTGTTCAAAGGCAAGAAGATGGCAGGTCAGATGGGCAACGAACGCGTAACTGTCCAGAGCCTGGATGTGGTACGTGTTGACGCTGAGCGCAACCTGCTGCTGGTTAAGGGTGCTGTTCCGGGTGCAACCGGTAGCAACCTGATCGTTAAACCAGCTGTGAAGGCGTGAGGAGATAGCAATGGAATTAGTATTGAAAGACGCGCAGAGCGCGCTGACTGTTTCCGAAACTACCTTCGGTCGTGATTTCAACGAAGCGCTGGTTCACCAGGTTGTTGTTGCTTATGCAGCTGGTGCTCGTCAGGGTACTCGTGCTCAGAAGACTCGTGCTGAAGTAACTGGTTCCGGCAAAAAGCCGTGGCGCCAGAAAGGTACCGGCCGTGCGCGTTCAGGTTCTATTAAGAGCCCGATCTGGCGTTCCGGTGGCGTGACCTTCGCTGCTCGCCCACAGGACCACAGTCAAAAAGTAAACAAAAAGATGTACCGCGGCGCGCTGAAAAGCATTCTGTCCGAACTGGTACGTCAGGATCGTCTGATCGTTGTCGAAACGTTCTCTGTAGAAGCGCCTAAAACTAAGCTGCTGGCCCAGAAACTGAAAGACATGGCTCTGGAAGATGTGCTGATCATCACCGGTGAGCTGGACGAGAACCTGTTCTTAGCTGCGCGCAACTTGCATAAAGTTGACGTACGCGATGCAACTGGTATCGACCCGGTTAGCCTGATCGCCTTCGACAAAGTCGTAATGACTGCTGATGCTGTTAAGCAAGTTGAGGAGATGCTGGCATGATTCGTGAAGAACGTCTGCTGAAGGTGCTTCGTGCGCCGCACGTTTCTGAAAAAGCGTCTGCTGCGATGGAAAAAACCAATACCATCGTTCTCAAAGTTGCTAAAGACGCGACCAAAGCAGAAATCAAAGCTGCTGTGCAGAAACTGTTTGAAGTCGAAGTCGAAGTCGTTAACACCCTGGTTGTTAAAGGGAAAGTTAAACGTCACGGACAGCGTATCGGTCGTCGTAGCGACTGGAAAAAAGCTTACGTCACCCTGAAGGAAGGCCAGAATCTGGACTTCGTTGGCGGCGCTGAGTAAGTCGGAGGAGTAATACAATGGCAGTTGTTAAATGTAAACCGACATCTCCGGGTCGTCGCCACGTAGTTAAAGTGGTCAACCCTGAGCTGCACAAGGGCAAGCCTTTTGCTCCGCTGGTTGAAAAAAACAGCAAATCCGGTGGTCGTAACAACAATGGCCGCATCACTACGCGTCACATCGGTGGTGGTCATAAGCAGGCTTATCGTATTGTTGACTTCAAACGCAACAAAGACGGTATCCCAGCTACTGTTGAACGTCTTGAGTACGATCCGAACCGTTCCGCGAATATCGCGCTGGTTCTGTACAAAGATGGCGAACGCCGTTACATCCTGGCCCCTAAAGGCCTGAAAGCTGGCGACCAGATTCAATCTGGCGTTGATGCTGCAATCAAAGCAGGCAACACCCTGCCGATGCGCAATATCCCGGTTGGTTCTACCGTTCATAACGTAGAAATGAAACCAGGTAAAGGCGGTCAGCTGGCACGTTCCGCTGGTACTTACGTTCAGATCGTTGCTCGTGATGGTGCTTATGTCACCCTGCGTCTGCGTTCTGGTGAAATGCGTAAAGTCGAAGCAGACTGCCGCGCTACTCTGGGCGAAGTTGGCAATGCTGAGCATATGCTGCGCGTTCTGGGTAAAGCAGGTGCTGCACGCTGGCGTGGTATTCGCCCTACCGTTCGCGGTACTGCGATGAACCCAGTCGACCACCCACATGGTGGTGGTGAAGGTCGTAACTTTGGTAAGCACCCTGTAACACCATGGGGCGTTCAGACCAAAGGTAAGAAGACCCGCAGCAACAAGCGTACTGATAAATTTATCGTACGTCGCCGTAGCAAATAATTTTAGAGGATAAGCCATGCCACGTTCTCTCAAGAAAGGTCCTTTTATTGACCTGCACTTGCTGAAGAAGGTAGAGAAAGCGGTGGAAAGCGGAGACAAGAAGCCCCTGCGCACTTGGTCCCGTCGTTCAACGATCTTTCCTAACATGATCGGTTTGACCATCGCTGTCCATAATGGTCGTCAGCACGTTCCAGTCTTTGTTTCCGACGAAATGGTCGGTCATAAACTGGGTGAATTCGCACCGACTCGTACTTATCGCGGCCATGCTGCTGATAAAAAAGCGAAGAAGAAATAAGGTAGGAGGAAGAGATGGAAACTTTAGCTCAACATCGCCATGCTCGTTCTTCTGCTCAGAAGGTTCGCCTTGTTGCTGACCTGATTCGCGGTAAGAAAGTGTCGCAGGCCCTGGACATCCTGACTTATACCAACAAGAAAGCTGCGGTATTCGTCAAGAAAGTACTGGAATCTGCCATTGCTAACGCTGAACACAACGATGGCGCTGACATTGACGATCTGAAAGTTGCGAAAATTTTCGTAGATGAAGGCCCAAGCATGAAGCGCATTATGCCGCGTGCGAAAGGTCGTGCAGATCGCATCCTGAAGCGCACCAGCCACATTACTGTGGTTGTGTCCGATCGCTGAGACTCTGGAGACTAGCAATGGGTCAGAAAGTACATCCTAATGGTATTCGCCTGGGTATTGTAAAACCATGGAATTCAACCTGGTTTGCGAACACCAAAGAATTCGCTGACAACCTAGACAGCGATTTTAAAGTACGTCAGTACCTTACTAAGGAACTGGCTAAAGCGTCTGTATCTCGTATCGTTATCGAGCGTCCGGCTAAAAGCATTCGTGTGACTATTCACACTGCTCGCCCGGGTATCGTTATCGGTAAGAAAGGCGAAGACGTAGAAAAACTGCGCAAGGTCGTTGCGGATATCGCTGGCGTTCCTGCACAGATCAACATCGCTGAAGTTCGTAAGCCTGAACTGGACGCTAAATTGGTTGCTGACAGCATCACTTCACAGCTGGAACGTCGCGTTATGTTCCGTCGTGCTATGAAGCGTGCAGTACAGAACGCAATGCGTCTGGGCGCTAAAGGCATTAAAGTTGAAGTTAGCGGCCGTCTGGGCGGCGCGGAAATCGCACGTACCGAATGGTACCGCGAAGGTCGTGTACCGTTGCATACTCTGCGCGCTGACATCGACTATAACACCTCTGAAGCGCACACCACTTACGGTGTAATCGGTGTTAAGGTATGGATCTTCAAAGGTGAGATCCTGGGTGGCATGGCTGCTGTTGAACAACCGGAAAAACCGGCTGCTCAGCCTAAAAAGCAGCAGCGTAAAGGCCGTAAATAAGGAGCGTCGCTGATGTTACAACCAAAGCGTACAAAATTCCGTAAAGTGCACAAAGGCCGCAACCGTGGTCTGGCGCAGGGTACGGATGTTAGCTTCGGCACTTTCGGTCTGAAAGCTGTTGGCCGTGGTCGTCTGACTGCACGTCAGATCGAAGCAGCACGTCGTGCAATGACCCGTGCAGTTAAGCGTCAAGGTAAAATCTGGATCCGTGTATTCCCGGACAAACCAATTACCGAGAAGCCGCTGGAAGTTCGTATGGGTAAAGGTAAAGGTAACGTGGAGTATTGGGTTGCCTTGATTCAGCCGGGCAAAGTCCTGTATGAAATGGACGGTGTACCGGAAGAGCTGGCCCGTGAAGCATTCGGACTGGCAGCAGCGAAACTGCCGATTAAAACCACCTTTGTAACTAAGACGGTGATGTAATGAAAGCAAATGAGCTGCGTGAAAAAAGCGTTGAAGAGCTGAACGCTGAGCTGCTGAACCTGCTGCGTGAGCAGTTTAACCTGCGTATGCAGGCTGCAAGTGGCCAGCTGCAACAGACTCACCTGCTGAAGCAAGTGCGTCGCAATGTTGCACGCGTTAAGACTTTACTGACTCAGAAGGCGGGTGCGTAATGACCGATAAAATCCGTACTCTGCAAGGTCGTGTTGTTAGTGACAAAATGGAGAAATCCATCGTTGTTGCTATCGAACGTATTGTGAAACACCCGATCTACGGTAAATTCATCAAGCGTACGACCAAACTGCACGTACATGACGAGAACAATGAATGCGGTATCGGTGACGTGGTAGAAATCCACGAATGCCGTCCGCTGTCCAAGACTAAGTCCTGGACGCTGGTTCGCGTTGTAGAGAAAGCAGTTCTGTAATAGACTAGCCTTCTCAATACGAATAAACGGCTCAGCAATGAGCCGTTTATTTTTTCTACCCATATTGTAGAACCGGTGTTATAATGCCGCGCCCTCAATATGGGGCTTTTCGACGACTCTGATTTTAGGGTCTCAGGTAGTAGTTGACATTAGCGGAGCACTGAAATGATCCAAGAACAGACTATGCTGACCGTCGCCGACAACTCCGGTGCACGTCGCGTAATGTGTATCAAGGTTCTGGGTGGCTCGCACCGTCGCTACGCAGGCGTAGGCGACATCATCAAGATCACCATCAAGGAAGCAATTCCACGTGGTAAGGTCAAAAAAGGTGATGTGCTGAAAGCGGTAGTGGTGCGCACCAGGAAGGGTGTTCGTCGCCCTGACGGTTCTGTCATTCGCTTCGATGGTAATGCATGCGTTATTTTAAACAATAACAGCGAGCAGCCTATCGGCACGCGTATCTTTGGGCCGGTAACTCGTGAACTTCGTACTGAAAAGTTCATGAAAATTATCTCTCTGGCACCAGAAGTACTCTAAGGAGCGAATCATGGCAGCGAAAATCCGTCGTGATGACGAAGTTATCGTGTTAACCGGTAAAGATAAAGGTAAACGCGGTAAAGTAAAAAATGTTCTGTCTTCCGGCAAGATCATTGTTGAAGGTATCAATCTGGTTAAGAAACATCAGAAGCCGGTTCCGGCCCTGAACCAACCAGGTGGCATCGTTGAAAAAGAAGCTGCAATTCAGGTTTCTAACGTTGCGCTCTTCAACACGGTAACTGGCAAGGCTGACCGTGTAGGCTTTAGATTCGAAGACGGCAAAAAAGTCCGTTTCTTCAAATCTAATAGCGAAACTATCAAGTAATTTGGAGTAGTACGATGGCGAAACTGCATGATTACTACAAAGACGAAGTAGTTAGCAAACTCATGACTGAGTTTAACTACAATTCTGTCATGCAAGTCCCTCGGGTCGAGAAGATCACCCTGAACATGGGTGTTGGTGAAGCGATCGCTGACAAGAAACTGCTGGATAATGCAGCAGCTGATTTGACAGCAATCTCCGGTCAAAAGCCGTTGATCACCAAAGCACGCAAATCTGTTGCAGGCTTCAAAATCCGTCAGGGCTATCCGATCGGCTGTAAAGTAACTCTGCGTGGCGAACGCATGTGGGAGTTCCTTGAGCGCCTGATCTCTATTGCTGTTCCACGTATCCGTGACTTCCGTGGCTTGTCCGCTAAGTCATTCGATGGTCGTGGTAACTACAGCATGGGTGTCCGTGAGCAGATCATCTTCCCAGAGATCGACTACGATAAAGTCGACCGCGTGCGTGGTTTGGATATTACCATTACCACTACTGCGAACTCTGATGAAGAAGGCCGTGCTCTGCTGGCTGCCTTTGACTTCCCGTTCCGCAAGTAAGGTAGGGTTACTGAATGGCTAAGCAATCAATGAAAGCACGCGAAGTAAAGCGCGTAGCTTTAGCTGATAAATTCTTCGCTAAACGCGCTGAACTGAAAGCGATCATCTCTGATGTGAACGCTTCCGACGAAGACCGTTGGAATGCAGTTCTGAAGCTGCAGTCTCTGCCGCGTGATTCCAGCCCGTCTCGTCAGCGTAACCGCTGTCGTCAAACTGGTCGTCCGCACGCTTTCCTGCGGAAGTTCGGGTTGAGCCGTATTAAGGTCCGTGAAGCCGCTATGCGCGGTGAAATCCCGGGTCTGAAAAAGGCTAGCTGGTAATTGTCACCAATTGAATCACGGGAGTAAAGACAGATGAGCATGCAAGATCCGATCGCGGATATGCTGACCCGTATCCGTAACGGTCAGGCCGCGAACAAAGTTGCGGTCACCATGCCTTCCGCCAAGCTGAAAGTGGCAATTGCCAATGTGCTGAAGGAAGAAGGTTTTATCGAAGATTTTAAAGTTGAAGGCGACACCAAGCCGGAACTGGAACTTACTCTCAAGTATTTCCAGGGTAAAGCTGTTGTAGAAAGCATTCAGCGTGTCAGCCGCCCAGGCCTGCGCATCTATAAGAAAAAAGATGAGCTGCCTAAAGTTATGGCTGGTCTGGGTATCGCAGTTGTTTCTACCTCTAAAGGTGTTATGACTGATCGTGCAGCGCGCCAAGCTGGTCTTGGTGGCGAAATTATCTGCTACGTAGCCTAATCGGAGGAAACAATGTCTCGTGTTGCTAAAGCACCGGTCGTTATTCCTGCCGGCGTTGATGTAAAAATCGACGGTCAGGTTATTACGATCAAAGGTAAAAATGGCGAGCTGACTCGTACCCTCAACAATGCTGTTGAAGTTAAACATGCAGATAATGCTCTGACCTTCGGTCCGCGAGATGGTTTCGTAGACGGATGGGCTCAGGCTGGCACCGCGCGTGCACTGCTGAACTCAATGGTTGTTGGTGTTACCGAAGGCTTCACTAAAAAGCTTCAACTAGTTGGTGTAGGTTATCGTGCAGCTATCAAAGGGAATGCAGTAGGCCTGTCTCTGGGCTTCTCACACCCTGTTGAGCATCCGCTGCCGGCCGGTATCACTGCAGAATGTCCGACCCAGACTGAAATCGTGCTGAAAGGCGCGGATAAACAGCTGATCGGTCAGGTTGCAGCAGATCTGCGCGCCTACCGTCGTCCTGAGCCTTATAAAGGCAAGGGTGTTCGTTACGCCGACGAAGTCGTGCGTACCAAAGAGGCTAAGAAGAAGTAAGGTAACACTATGGATAAGAAATCTGCTCGTATCCGTCGTGCGACCCGCGCACGCCGCAAGCTCAAAGAGCTGGGTGCAACTCGCCTGGTGGTACATCGTACCCCGCGTCATATTTACGCACAGGTAATTGCACCGAACGGTTCTGAAGTTCTGGTAGCTGCTTCTACTGTAGAAAAAGCTATTACAGAACAATTGAAGTACACCGGTAACAAAGACGCTGCCGCAGCTGTTGGTAAAGCTGTTGCTGAACGCGCTCTGGAAAAAGGCATCAAAGTTGTGTCCTTTGACCGTTCCGGGTTCCAATATCATGGTCGTGTCCAGGCACTGGCAGATGCTGCCCGTGAAGCTGGCCTTCAGTTCTAAGGTAGAGGTGTAAGATGGCTCACATCGAAAAACAGGCTGGCGAACTGCAGGAAAAGCTGATCGCGGTTAACCGCGTATCTAAAACCGTTAAAGGTGGTCGTATTTTCTCCTTCACAGCTCTGACTGTTGTTGGTGATGGTAATGGTCGCGTTGGTTTTGGTTACGGTAAAGCGCGTGAAGTTCCAGCAGCGATCCAGAAAGCGATGGAAAAAGCCCGTCGCAATATGATTAACGTCGCGCTGAACCACGGCACCCTGCAACACCCTGTAAAAGGTGTTCACACGGGTTCTCGTGTCTTCATGCAGCCGGCTTCTGAAGGTACCGGTATTATTGCCGGTGGTGCAATGCGCGCCGTCCTGGAAGTCGCTGGAGTTCATAACGTTCTGGCCAAAGCATATGGTTCCACCAACCCGATTAACGTGGTTCGTGCAACTATTGATGGCCTGGAAAATATGAATTCTCCAGAAATGGTCGCTGCCAAGCGTGGTAAATCCGTTGAAGAAATTCTGGGGTAATTGACCATGGCAAAGACTATTAAAATCACTCAAACCCGCAGTGCAATCGGTCGTCTGCCGAAACACAAGGCAACGCTGCTTGGCCTGGGTCTGCGTCGTATTGGTCATACCGTTGAGCGTGAGGATACTCCCGCTGTTCGTGGTATGGTCAACGCGGTTTACTTCATGGTTAAAGTTGAGGAGTAAGAGATGCGTTTAAATACTCTGTCTCCAGCCGAAGGCTCTAAAAAGGCGGGTAAACGCCTTGGTCGTGGTATCGGTTCTGGCCTCGGTAAAACCGGTGGTCGTGGTCACAAAGGTCAGAACTCTCGTTCTGGCGGTGGCGTACGTCGCGGTTTCGAGGGTGGCCAGATGCCACTGTACCGTCGTCTGCCGAAATTCGGTTTCACTTCTCGCAAATCAGCGATCACAGCCGAAATTCGTCTGTCTGACCTGGCGAAAGTTGAAGGCGGCGTTGTAGACCTGAACACGCTGAAAGCTGCAAACATTATCGGTATCCAGATCGAGTTCGCGAAAGTGATCCTGGCTGGTGAAGTTTCTACTCCGGTAACTGTGCGTGGTCTGCGTGTTTCTAAAGGCGCTCGTGCTGCTATCGAAGCTGCTGGCGGTACAATTGAGGAATAAGTAGCAGATGGCTAAGCAACCGGGATTAGATTTTCAAAGTGCCAAGGGTGGATTTGGCGAACTGAAACGCAGACTTTTGTTTGTTGTTGGTGCGCTAATCGTTTTCCGTATTGGCTCTTTTATTCCGATCCCTGGTATCGATGCCGCTGTACTTGCCAAACTGCTTGAGCAACAGCGAGGCACCATCATTGAAATGTTTAACATGTTCTCTGGTGGTGCTCTCAGCCGTGCTTCTATCTTTGCACTGGGTATCATGCCGTATATTTCGGCATCGATTATCATACAGCTGTTAACGGTCGTTCATCCGGCCCTCGCAGAGCTGAAGAAAGAAGGGGAGTCTGGTCGTCGTAAGATCAGCCAGTACACCCGTTACGGCACTCTGGTGCTGGCAATATTCCAGTCAATCGGTATTGCTACCGGTTTACCGAATATGCCTGGTATGCAAGGCCTGGTAATTAATCCTGGCTTTGCATTCTATTTCACCGCTGTTGTAAGTCTGGTCACAGGAACAATGTTCTTGATGTGGCTCGGCGAACAGATTACTGAACGAGGTATCGGCAACGGTATCTCGATCATTATCTTCGCTGGTATCGTTGCGGGACTCCCGCCAGCCATTGCCCATACTATCGAGCAAGCGCGTCAAGGCGAACTGCACTTCCTCCTGTTGCTGTTGGTTGCAGTATTAGTATTCGCAGTGACCTTCTTTGTTGTCTTCGTTGAACGTGGTCAACGCCGCATTGTGGTGAACTATGCTAAACGTCAACAAGGACGTCGTGTCTATGCTGCACAGAGCACACATTTACCGCTGAAAGTAAATATGGCGGGTGTAATCCCGGCAATCTTTGCTTCCAGTATTATTCTGTTCCCGGCGACCATAGCGTCATGGTTTGGGGGCGGAACCGGTTGGAACTGGCTGACAACAATTTCGCTGTATTTGCAGCCTGGGCAACCGCTTTATGTGTTACTCTATGCGTCTGCAATCATATTCTTCTGTTTCTTTTACACGGCGTTGGTTTTCAATCCGCGTGAGACAGCAGATAACCTGAAGAAGTCCGGTGCATTTGTACCAGGAATTCGTCCGGGAGAGCAAACGGCGAAGTATATTGATAAAGTAATGACGCGCCTGACCTTGGTTGGTGCACTTTACATTACATTTATCTGCCTGATCCCGGAGTTCATGCGTGATGCGATGAAAGTACCGTTCTATTTCGGTGGGACTTCACTGCTTATCGTTGTCGTCGTGATTATGGACTTTATGGCTCAAGTGCAAACTCTTATGATGTCAAGTCAGTATGAGTCTGCCTTGAAGAAGGCGAACCTGAAAGGCTACGGCCGTTAATTGGTCGCCCGAGAAGTTACGGAGAGTAAAAATGAAAGTTCGTGCTTCCGTCAAGAAATTATGCCGTAACTGCAAAATCGTTAAGCGTGAAGGTGTTATTCGCGTGATTTGCAGTGCCGAGCCGAAACATAAACAGCGTCAAGGCTGATTATTTCGCATATTTTTCTTGCAAAGTTGGGTTGAGCTGGCTAGATTAGCCAGCCAATCTTTTGTATGTCTGTACGTATCCATTTGAGTATCCTGAAAACGGGCTTTTCAGCATGGTACGTACATATTAAATAGTAGGAGTGCATAGTGGCCCGTATAGCAGGCATTAACATTCCTGATCAAAAACATGCTGTGATCGCATTAACTTCGATCTATGGCGTCGGCAAGACCCGTTCCAAAGCCATTTTGGCTGCAGCGGGTATCGCTGAAGATGTTAAGATCAGTGAGCTGTCTGAAGAACAAATCGACACGCTGCGTGACGAAGTTGCCAAATTTGTCGTTGAAGGTGATCTGCGCCGTGAAGTTAGCATGAGCATCAAGCGCCTTATGGACCTTGGTTGCTATCGCGGTTTGCGTCATCGTCGTGGTCTCCCGGTTCGCGGCCAGCGCACCAAGACCAACGCACGTACCCGTAAGGGTCCGCGCAAACCGATCAAGAAATAATCGGGGTGATTGAATAATGGCAAAGGCACCAGTTCGTGCACGTAAGCGTGTAAGAAAACAAGTCTCTGACGGCGTGGCTCATATCCATGCTTCTTTTAACAACACCATCGTTACTATTACTGATCGTCAGGGTAACGCATTGGGTTGGGCAACAGCCGGTGGTTCCGGTTTCCGTGGTTCTCGCAAATCGACTCCGTTCGCAGCCCAGGTTGCAGCAGAGCGTTGTGCAGAAGCCGTAAAAGAATACGGTATCAAGAATCTGGAAGTTATGGTCAAAGGTCCGGGTCCGGGTCGCGAATCAACTGTTCGTGCTCTGAACGCCGCTGGTTTCCGCATCACTAATATTACTGATGTGACTCCGATCCCTCATAACGGTTGTCGTCCGCCGAAAAAACGTCGCGTATAACGCTTACGTTTTCTAGGATTGTTGGAGATAGAAAATGGCAAGATATTTGGGTCCTAAGCTCAAGCTGAGCCGTCGTGAGGGCACCGACTTATTCCTTAAGTCTGGCGTTCGCGCGATCGATACCAAGTGTAAAATTGAACAAGCTCCTGGCCAGCACGGTGCGCGTAAACCGCGTCTGTCTGACTATGGTGTACAGTTACGTGAGAAGCAGAAAGTTCGCCGTACCTACGGTGTGCTGGAGCGTCAGTTCCGTAACTACTATAAAGAAGCAGCGCGTCTTAAAGGCAATACCGGTGAAAACCTGTTGGCTCTGCTGGAAAGTCGTCTGGACAACGTTGTTTACCGTATGGGCTTCGGTGCTACTCGTGCTGAATCTCGTCAGCTGGTTAGCCATAAAGCAATCATGGTAAACGGTCGTGTTGTTAACATCGCTTCTTATCAGGTTAAAGCGAATGACGTTGTTTGCATTCGTGAGAAAGCGAAAAAGCAATCTCGCGTGAAAGCAGCTCTCGAGCTGGCTGAGCAGCGTGAAAAGCCAACCTGGCTGGAAGTTGATGCTAGCAAGATGGAAGGTACGTTCAAGCGTCAGCCGGAACGTTCTGATCTGTCTGCGGACATTAACGAACACCTGATCGTTGAGCTTTACTCCAAGTAAAGCTTAGTACCAAAGAGAGGACACAATGCAGGGTTCTGTGACAGAGTTTCTAAAACCGCGCCTGGTAGATATCGAGCAAGTGAGTTCGACGCACGCCAAGGTGACCCTTGAGCCTTTAGAGCGTGGCTTTGGCCATACTCTGGGTAACGCACTGCGCCGTATTCTGCTCTCGTCGATGCCGGGTTGTGCGGTAACCGAAGTTGAGATTGATGGTGTGCTCCATGAGTACAGCACCAAAGAAGGCGTTCAGGAAGATATCCTTGAAATCCTGCTCAACCTGAAAGGGCTGGCGGTGAGAGTTCAGGGGAAAGATGAAGTTATCCTTACTCTGAATAAATCTGGCATTGGCCCTGTGACTGCAGCCGATATCACCCACGACGGTGATGTCGAAATCGTCAAGCCGCAGCATGTGATCTGCCACCTGACCGATGAGAACGCAGCGATTAGCATGCGTATCAAAGTTCAGCGCGGTCGTGGTTATGTGCCGGCTTCTGCCCGAATTCATTCGGAAGAAGATGAGCGCCCAATCGGCCGTCTGCTCGTCGACGCATGTTACAGCCCTGTAGAGCGTATCGCCTACAATGTTGAAGCAGCACGTGTCGAACAGCGTACCGACCTGGACAAGCTGGTCATCGAAATGGAAACCAACGGCACAATCGATCCTGAAGAGGCGATTCGTCGTGCGGCAACCATTCTGGCAGAACAACTTGAAGCTTTTGTTGACCTACGTGATGTTCGTCAGCCAGAAGTTAAAGAAGAGAAACCAGAGTTCGATCCGATCCTGCTGCGCCCTGTTGACGATCTGGAATTGACTGTCCGCTCTGCTAACTGCCTCAAGGCAGAAGCTATCCACTATATCGGTGATCTGGTACAGCGTACCGAGGTTGAGTTGCTGAAAACGCCGAACCTGGGTAAAAAATCTCTTACTGAGATTAAAGACGTGCTAGCTTCCCGTGGTTTGTCTCTGGGCATGCGCCTGGAAAACTGGCCACCAGCAAGCATTGCTGACGAGTAACCGGATCACAGGTTAAGGTTTTACTGAGAAGGATAAGGTCATGCGCCATCGTAAGAGTGGTCGTCAACTGAACCGTAACAGCAGCCATCGCCAGGCTATGTTCCGCAACATGGCAGGTTCACTGGTTCGTCATGAGATCATCAAGACGACCCTGCCTAAAGCGAAAGAGCTGCGTCGTGTAGTTGAGCCACTGATTACTCTTGCCAAGACTGACAGCGTTGCAAATCGTCGTCTGGCATTCGCCCGCACTCGTGATAACGAGATCGTGGCAAAACTGTTTAACGAACTGGGCCCGCGTTTCGCGAGCCGTGCCGGTGGTTACACTCGTATTCTGAAGTGTGGCTTCCGTGCAGGCGACAACGCTCCGATGGCTTACATCGAGCTGGTTGATCGTTCTGAATCTAAAGCAGAAGCTACTGCAGAGTAATCTGTAGTAACGTAAAAAGACCCGCTTCGGCGGGTTTTTTTATATCTTGAAGATCCCCGCCTCTCTCTCTAGTCGCCGTAATATTCTTCTTTCATTTTCAATTGGTTAAGTGGTATCGCTTGTTTATTCTGGCAAGTTAATTCGCAATAATTGTCTCGCAGGATTCTGTGACCTGTACAGTTATCTGGCTCAAACTTAACAAATCCACTTAGATATGATGATTTTGAGGCTTTTGGCGCTGACTGAGATAAGCACCATTAGACCCCATATTGCTGCGCTTTCTTGTATGATGACGATTAGGGCTGTTGAAAAATTAATGAGGGCAAACTATGTACCGCATCGGTGAACTCGCAAAATTGGCTGACGTTACGCCAGACACTATTCGATATTACGAAAAACAGCAGATGATGGAACACAAAGTTCGTACTGAAGGTGGGTTCCGTCTTTATACCGAAACAGATCTTCAGCGACTCAAGTTTATCCGTTATGGAAGACAGCTTGGTTTTACACTGGATTCTATTCGTGAGTTACTTTCGATCCGCATCGATCCTGCACACCACACTTGTCAGGAATCAAAAAGCATCGTGCAGGCCAGGTTGAATGAAGTCGAGTTACGTATTGAGGAGTTGCAGATTATGCAGCGTTCATTGCAGCGCCTGAACGACGCATGTTGTGGTAGCGCGCACAGTAGCGTTTATTGCTCCATTCTCGAAACGCTGGAGCAAGGTGCTAGCGGTATACACCATGGTTGTTGATTTCTTAACACTGAGGATCTACACTCACGCCGTTTTTATCCACCATCTGGAGATTTCATGAGCCATTATCAACATAAGAAAGGGCAAATCAGAGATAACGCCATAGAGGCATTACTTCATGATCCTTTATTTAGACAACGAGTCGAAAAGAACAAAAAAGGGAAAGGGAGTTTCTTGCGCAAAGGGAAGCATGCTAAGAAAGGTAACTGGGAGGCCAGCGGTAAGAAAGAGAATCTCTTTTTTACCGCTGGCCTTCTGACTTTACGCGGCCGATTAAATACGGTTGTTCTGTTCTTTTAACAGATCGCGAATTTGAGTCAACAAGACCTCTTCCTTGGAAGGGGCCGGAGGCACCGCTGCCGGTTCTTCTTTCTTGCGATTCAATCTGTTAATAAGCTTAATGGCCATAAAGATTGCAAACGCAACAATGACAAAATCAAAAACGTTTTGAATAAACACGCCGTAGTGCATCACTACTGCAGGAATATCGCCTTGCGCATCCCTCAAAGTGACGGCGAACTGTTTGAAATCAATCCCACCAATTAAAAGACCTAACGGCGGCATAATGATGTCGGCAACCAAAGATGAAACAATCTTGCCGAATGCTGCACCAATAATCACACCCACAGCAAGGTCTACTACATTCCCACGCATCGCAAATTCGCGAAACTCTTTAACAATACTCATTTTCTTTCTCCTTAAGCCAACAGATAAAGTTAAGTCTAACAAATGATTAGCCAATTTCCATTGAGGATAAATAATCGCTACGAAAGTTAATCATTATAAAATAAATGGTTAATGAAAGAGGTGCTCTTGAAAAGCACCGCTTATCGCTAAAGGAAGAAAGGACTGGGCTGGAATAAACGTTCAACGTCGCTAATAAATTTTTTGTCTGTCAGGAACATAATGACATGGTCGCCCTGTTCGATACGAAGATTATCATTAGCAATCATGACGTCATTACCCCGAACGACGGCGCCAATAATTGTGCCTGGCGGCAACTTGATTTCATCGATGGCACGACCCACAACGCGAGACGTAGTTTCATCCCCATGTGCGACCGCTTCTATCGCTTCTGCTACACCACGGCGAAGAGAGGAAACGCCCACAATATCAGCTTTACGCACATGGCTTAACAAAGCCGAAATGGTTGCCTGCTGTGGAGAGATTGCGATATCAATAACACTGCCTTGCACAAGATCGACGTAAGCACGACGCTGAATGAGCACCATCACTTTTTTAGCGCCCATACGTTTAGCCAGCATCGCAGACATAATGTTCGCTTCATCATCATTGGTAACGGCAATAAAGAGATCAACTTGATCGATATGTTCTTCCGCCAGCAATTCTTGATCCGAAGCATCGCCATAAAAAACGATCGTGTTTTGCAGTTTCTCTGCTAATTCAGCGGCACGTTGTTGATCGCGCTCGATCAATTTTACGCTGTAATCTTTCTCCAGTCGGTGGGCAAGACCTGCGCCAATATTACCGCCGCCAACCAGCATGATACGCTTGTAAGGTTTTTCCAGACGTTGGAGTTCACTCATTACGGCGCGAATATGCTGAGATGCTGCAATAAAGAACACCTCATCACCCGCTTCGACGATGGTTGAACCCTGCGGACGAATCGGTCTGTCATGACGAAATATTGCTACCACGCGAGTATCAATATGCGGCATGTGTTCACGCATAGTAGACAATGCGTTACCAATCAGAGGCCCGCCATAATAGGCTTTAACTACCGCCAGGCTAACTTTGCCTTCAGCGAAGTTCACAACCTGCAGCGCCCCCGGGTATTCTATTAATCGATAAATACTGTCGATAACCAGCTGTTCCGGAGCGATGAGATGATCGATGGGAACGGCTTCTGAATTGAACAGTTTATCCGCATCACGGACGTAATCTGGAGATCGTATACGCGCAATACGATTCGGGGTATTGAACAGCGAAAAAGCGACCTGACAGGCAATCATGTTCGTTTCATCAGAACTGGTGACCGCAACCAGCATGTCAGCGTCATCCGCACCTGCCTCACGGAGTACACGAGGATGGGAGCCATGTCCCTGAACAACGCGCAGATCGAATTTATCCTGCAGCTCGCGAAGGCGATCTCCATTGACGTCAACGATGGTGATATCGTTATTCTCACCCACGAGGTTTTCGGCCAGCGTTCCGCCGACTTGCCCAGCACCCAGAATGATAATCTTCATAGATTGCGACCTGTTTTAAATATCACTCTTTGATTAGCTTAGCGTAAAAGAAGCCGTCACCGTCTTCTGCTCCAGGGAGGTTTTGTATGCCTGGTTTATCGGGAGTACCGGTAGCCCGCAGAGTGGCATTAGGCGTGCGTTTCAGGAATGCAGCAATCTGTTGGCTATTTTCTTCCGGAAGGACTGAGCAGGTTGCGTAAACCAACGTACCGCCAGGCTTAAGGTGTAGCCAAACGGCATCAAGGATTTCGCTTTGAAGTTGCGCCAGTTCGTTAATATCACGATCCCGGCGTAGCCATTTGATGTCTGGATGTCGGCGAATAACGCCGGTCGCAGAGCAGGGAGCATCAACCAAAATACGATCAAACTGTTCATCCCCGCACCACTGAGCAGGCGTCCGTCCGTCACCCTGTTTGACTTCTGCTTTCATGCCCAGGCGTTTTAAGTTGTCGTACACGCGAGAAAGTCGTTGTTCATCAATATCGACAGCCATGACGCTGGCTTTAGGGGCGGCTTCAAGAATATGTGTCGTTTTACCGCCAGGTGCTGCACAGAGATCAAGAATACGATCGCCGTTTTGCGGCTCGAGATACGTCATACAGCCCTGTGCTGAAGCGTCCTGGACTGTCACCCATCCTTGCTCGAAACCTGGCAATGATTGCACCGGAGCTGGAGAGGCAAGGCGTATTGCATCAGGATAGGCATCATGCGTGAAGCCGTTCATCTCCGCTGTTTCCAGCAAAGCCAGCCATTCATCGCGAGTATGATGGTTTCGATTTACGCGAAGCCACATAGGAGGACGTTGATTATTTGCCTCAACTATTGCCTGCCACTGTGATGGGTAAGCTTTCTGCAGGCGCTTCAGTAGCCACTCAGGATGTAGAAAACGCTTATCAGAATCTGCAAACTCAGCCAGCAGCTCTTCCTGTTGACGCTGGAATTGACGTAAAACACCGTTAATCAAACCCTTCAATTGCGGTCGCTTGATCACAACCGCTCCTTCAACGGTCTCGGCCAATGCCGCATGAGGCGGAATGCGGGTATGAAGCAGCTGGTAGAAACCCACCATTATTAAATAATGGATGGTGCGCTGCTTGCCTGTCATTGGCCTGGACATCAGCTTGCTGATGAGCCATTCCTGTTGTGGGAGCGTGCGTAGGACACCAAAGCACAGCTCCTGGAGCAGGGCTTTATCTTTATCTGAAACTTTTTGTTGAAGCGGTGGCAGGATATTACTCAGAGATTGACCCTGTTCGACCACTTTCTCGATGGCACTTGCTGCCATGCTACGAAGATTTTGTTTTTTCATAACCGCAAAAATAAAAATGCCCGGAAAAACCGGGCCTTAGATTAAATATAATCAGGCGAGACGCGTGCCTGGGGTAAACCACTCGCGACGTGAATTCAGCAAATCTTGCGCGCTCATGGCTTTTTTACCCGCAGGTTGTAGCGATTCCAGATTGAGAATGCCGTCTGCGGTTGCAACCTGAATACCTTCTCGGGTTGCTTCAATAATAGTGCCTGGCTCCGCTTTAGCTTCTCCACTGATAACGGAAGCTTTCCAGATTTTCACTGGCTGCTCGTCAATGGTCATCCAGCTCATTGGCCAGGGATTAAATGCGCGGATACAACGTTCCAGCTGTGCTGCAGAAAGTGACCAGTCGAGTTGAGCTTCTTCTTTACTGAGCTTCTCAGCGTAGGTCACGAAGGCTTCATCCTGTACTTCTGGCTGCGCTTTACCGTCGGCGAGTTGCTGCAATGTTTCGATTAAGCCTTGCGGGCCGAGATCCGCCAGTTTGTCATACAACGTTGCGCTGGTATCTTCTGGCGTGATCGGACACGCCAGTTTGTAAAGCATGTCACCTGTATCCAGCCCGACATCCATCCGCATGATGGTGACACCCGTTTCGCTATCACCCGCCCACAGTGAACGCTGGATAGGTGCCGCGCCGCGCCAGCGAGGAAGCAGAGAACCGTGCACGTTGATACAGCCGAGACGTGGCATATCAAGTACGGCTTTTGGCAAAATCAATCCGTATGCCACGACAACCATGACATCAGCATTAAGATCAGAGACAAGTTGCTGATTTTCTTGAGGACGTAAGGATACTGGCTGAAATACCGGTAAGTTATGTTTTTCAGCGAGGACTTTAACCGGGCCAGGCATCAGTTTTTTGCCACGACCAGCAGGGCGGTCCGGCTGGGTAAACACACCAACAATCTGGTGGCCAGAAGAGAGCAGCGCATCGAGATGACGCGCTGCGAAGTCAGGTGTTCCCGCGAAAATTATGCGTAGCTTTTTAGACACGTTATTCCTTGTATCCGAGGGGGCACGTTATGCGCGTGTGCGCATACGATCCAGTTTCTCGACCTTCTGACGAATACGCTGTTGTTTCAGGGGAGAGAGATAATCGATAAACAGTTTACCGACTAAGTGGTCCATCTCATGCTGAATACAGATTGCGAGTAAATCGTCGGCTTCCAGTTCAAATGACTTACCGTCACGATCCAGCGCACGGATTTTGACCTTCTCGGCACGAGGAACCAGCGCGCGCTGTTCTGGAATAGACAGGCAGCCTTCCTCAATTCCGGTTTCACCGCTCTGCTCAAGCAGTTCTGGATTAATCAATACCAGGCGATCTTCGCGGTTTTCAGATACATCGATAACGATGATGCGTTTATGAATGTCAACCTGCGTTGCCGCGAGACCAATGCCTTCTTCTGCGTACATCGTATCGAACATATCATCAACGATACGCTGAATTTCTGCATTCACTTCTTTTACCGGTTCAGCAACGATGCGAAGGCGCTCGTCCGGGATATGTAACACTTGCAAAACTGCCATAAATTTCCAGAGTCGTGTTCAGGAGTTGAAAAGATTATTACCTCTATTCTAGACAAATCCCCTGCTGATTGACAGCATCCCTAACCAATCGCAAAGATTGCTGAGGCTGCTTATGGCAGGGAAAAGGATGACTTCCACAGAGATATGGTTACGTCTGATGCACGTCGGGGATTTATGTGGTGACACGATGCTGGGGGCTGCACAAAATCTGGCCGCTCGCGAAAATATCGACGAAATGACGTTGAAGAATGTTGGTCTAACGAGCAAGCAGGCCCGAAACTTTTTGTGTGTAAAAGAAGCCGAACTCGAACGTTCTTTTCACTGGCTAGAACGACCGGGGCATTATCTGGTTCCAGCTGACAGCCCTCTCTACCCGCCACGTCTGCGAAGCCTATCCGACTATCCCGGCGCGTTGTTTGTGAATGGCAGTATCGACGTGTTAAGTCGCTTTCAACTTGCCGTCGTCGGCAGCCGCTCTCCTTCCTGGTACGGCGAAAGGTGGGGGAGTCTATTCTGCGAATATCTGGCGCGAAATGGCGTCACAATTACCAGTGGGTTGGCGTGTGGCATTGATGGTGTTGCTCATCGGGCTGCACTTTCTGGGCAGGGCAAAACTATCGCGGTGCTGGGTAGTGGCCTGTCCAGTATTTACCCTAAACGGCATGTTCCTCTTTCGGACAAAATTATTGAAACGGGAGGGGCGGTTATTTCTGAGTTTCCTCTCGCCACCCCACCGTGGCCCGGTAATTTTCCTCGCCGTAATCGCATTATTAGTGGTTTGAGCCACGGAGTATTAGTCATCGAGGCGGCATTGCGAAGCGGATCGCTAGTGACAGCCAAATGCGCGCTTGAGCAAGGGCGTGAAGTTTTTGCGTTGCCGGGGCCGATAGGCAACCCTGGATGTGAAGGCCCTCATTGGCTGATTAAGCAGGGGGCAACGCCTGTCACAAGTGCCGAGGAAATTCTTGAAAATTTGCGATTTGGATTAAATTGGCTTCCCAAGGAACCAGAAAAGGCACTTTATTCATCAGATCAGGAGGAGGTAGCATTGCCATTTCCTGAGCTCCTGGCTAACGTAGGAGATGAGGTAACACCTGTTGACGTTGTCGCTGAACGTGCCGGCCAATCTGTGCCAGTCACGGTAGCACAGCTACTGGAACTGGAGTTAGCAGGATGGATCGCAGCTGTACCCGGCGGCTATGTCCGATTAAGGAGGGCATGCCATGTTCGACGTACTGATGTATTTGTTTGAGACTTACATCCATAACGAAGCAGAAATGCGCGTGGACCAGGACCGACTGACGCGGGATCTTACCGATGCGGGATTTGAACGGGAAGATATTTATAACGCATTGTTGTGGCTAGAAAAACTGGCTGATTATCAGGAAGGGCTTGTCGAACCCATGCAGCTTGCTTCCGATCCTCTGTCCGTGCGTATTTACACGGCTGAAGAGTGTGAAAGGCTGGATGCCAGCTGCCGGGGATTCGTTTTATTCCTGGAGCAAATTCAGGTGCTAAACCTCGACACGCGAGAAATGGTGATAGAGCGTGTTATGGCGCTGGATACTGCAGAATTTGAACTGGAAGACCTGAAATGGGTCATTCTGATGGTTCTGTTTAACATCCCTGGTTGTGAAAACGCCTATCAGCAAATGGAAGAATTACTCTTTGAAGTGAATGAAGGTATGCTTCATTAATTCATTACATTGCTCCAAGAGTTGTTATGGCCAAATCAGCACTGTTTACGGTGCCTAATCAAGAGCCCTGCCCACAATGTGGGGCTGAACTTGTCATTCGGTCCGGGAAACACGGTCCGTTTCTCGGTTGTTCACACTATCCGGAATGTGATTATGTCCGTCCCCTGAAAAATCAGGCGGACGGGCATATCGTAAAAATTCTGGAAGGGCAAACGTGCCCAGTATGTGGTGCGAATCTCGCGCTGCGTCAGGGGCGTTTTGGCATGTTTATCGGATGCAGCCATTACCCTGAATGTGAACATACTGAACAGATCGATAAGCCAGATGAAACAGCGATAGCCTGTCCACAGTGTCAACAGGGGCAGTTAGTCCAACGACGTTCCCGTTTCGGTAAAACTTTTCATTCCTGCGATCGCTATCCTGAATGCCAGTTCGTTATCAATTTTAAGCCAGTTGCGGGTATATGCTCTCATTGCGATTATCCGCTCCTTATAGAGAAGAAAACTGCACAAGGCATCAAACGCTTTTGCGCCAGTAAACAATGTGGAAAGCCCGATTCGGCGGATTAAACCTGTGAATAATAATTATCCATTAGGCTCTATCGCACAGGCGGTGGACGTACTAATAAATGAAGAAGTCATCGCTTATCCCACTGAAGCTGTGTTTGGGGTTGGATGCGATCCTGATAGTGAAACGGCAGTGACTCGTTTACTGAAGCTCAAACAGCGCCCGGTCGAAAAAGGGTTAATTTTGATTGCTGCAAACTTTGAGCAGCTCAAACCCTATATCGATGATTCAATGTTGACTGAGCAGCAGCGCAATACCATTTTTGCCGCCTGGCCTGGTCCGGTCACCTTTGTTTTCCCGGCGCGACCCACCACGCCGAGCTGGTTGACAGGGCGCTTTGACTCGCTTGCTGTTCGCGTAACAGACCATCCGTTGGTTATTGAACTGTGCGAGACTTTTGGGAAGCCGCTCGTTTCAACCAGTGCCAACCTCACGGGATTGCCGCCTTGCCGTACATCGCAAGAAGTGCTGACCCAGTTTGGTGACGATTTTCCAGTGGTCGTTGGTGAAACCGGTGGCCGACTGAATCCTTCAGAAATCCGAGATGCGTTGACCGGCGAGCGTTTTCGCCAGGGGTAATATGATGGATAAGTACGCTGTATTTGGTAACCCAATTGCGCACAGTAAATCGCCATTTATTCATCAGCAATTTGCTCAACAAATGCACATCAACTATTCGTATGATCGTGTCCTGGCGCCTGTTGATGATTTCCTCGCTACGCTCAACGCTTTTTTCTGCGAGGGGGCGAGAGGCGCAAATATTACCGTGCCATTTAAAGAAGAAGCTTTTGAGCGAGCGGATGAGTTGACCGAACGTGCATCGCTTGCGGGCGCGGTGAACACACTTAAACGGTTGGATGATGGACGTCTGCTTGGTGATAACACCGACGGCATCGGTTTATTAAGCGATCTGGAAAGACTCTCTTTCATTAAACCAGGGTCGCGCATTTTGCTGATTGGAGCCGGCGGGGCATCTCGTGGAGTTTTGCTTCCGCTTCTATCGTTAGATTGTGCTGTGACGATTACCAATCGTACATATTCCCGTGCGAAAGATCTGGCAACGCTGTTTGCTCACACGGGGAGTATCAATGTCGTGCCGATGAAGGATTTGGAAGGGCATGAGTTCGACCTTATTATTAATGCCACATCCAGCGGTATTGCCGGTGATGTACCCGACATTCCAGCCTCTCTGGTGAAACCACACGTTTACTTCTATGACATGTTCTATCAAAAAGGAAGTACGCCTTTCCTGAGTTGGTGCGAAGGGCATGGGGCAAAACATTTGTCGGATGGACTGGGAATGCTGGTGGGCCAGGCCGCGCATGCGGTGCTACTTTGGCATGGCGTATTACCTGCAGTGGAACCTGTTATTGAAAAACTAAAACAGGAATTACTGGCGTGAATCAGGCGATCCACTTTCCCGATAGAGAAATTTGGGATGAAGATAAACAGGCCGTCTGTTTTCCAGTTTTGGTAAATGGTGTGCAATTGATCTGCGCGATCAAAAGCGAAGTATTATTCCGTCGTTTTGGTGGCGCTGCGCCGCTTGAAGTGTTCAAAGATAATCGCTGGGATCTGGAAGAAGAAGCCAGCGATTTGATTCGGGATCAGCAGGAAGACGATCAGGGCTGGATTTGGTTTTCCTGAGCCAGGTATTCGTCCTTCCATTTCACGTAATTATTCGCTGAGTATTGTAGGACTGCGATTTCCGCTTCATTTAAGGGGCGGATTTGTTTTACTGGGCTGCCTAAATAGAGATAGCCGCTTTCCAGGCGTTTGTTTTGTGGGACCAGGCTTCCGGCTCCTATCATTACATCGTCTTCTACTATTACCCCATCTAATAGAATCGATCCCATACCAACCAACACGCGATTACCGATGGTGCAGCCGTGCAGCATCACTTTATGACCAATAGTGACATCTTCACCAACGATCAGAGGGCACCCCTCGGGGTTATGGGTCGACTTGTGAGTGACATGCAGAACGCTGCCATCTTGAATATTGGTGCGTGAGCCAATCATGACATGGTTCACATCGCCCCTGATGGCGACTAACGGCCAGATGCTTACATCGTCGGCCATCCTGACATCGCCAACGACGACGCTACTACTATCGATCATCACGCGATCGCCTTTCTGAGGGAACAGATCTTTGAAGGGACGCAATACGGCGGACATATCTACCTCGACTGATTAACACTATATAGAAGACTTTGATCGCATTATCCGGCTGGGGCAAGAGATAAGTGCATCAATATTTAAGCAGATCGGGTGGGATTTCAGCGAAAAGAGTGGAAAAGCAGCAGTCAGAAAAAAAGATCCAAAAAAGCCTTGTGCTAAAAACTGGGA
>NZ_JBVYHQ010000015.1:0-16135 GCF_056032945.1 Lelliottia sp. RD5
GGTCTGCGGTCTGCGGTCTGCGGTCTGCGGTCTGCGGTCTGCGGTCTGCGGTCTGCGGTCTGCGAGGGTAATGATGCCTGATACCCTCATCCACTGGTAGAGGGAGCAAACATCAAAAAGGTAATTTCGGTGCCGTTCTGTTTTTCGGGTGCTGCCTGATGCGCCCGTCCCTCACCCAAGAGACTCGGGAGCAAAACCAAAAACGGCAACCTCAGGTTGCCGTTTTGCTTTTACTTCAGCACAGCTCTAGTTGCACATTGTTATCTTTAATCACCTGCAACACGCCCGCTGGCGGCATCACATCGGTATATACCGCATTCACCATGCTGATGCTGCCCATGTTCACCATCGCATTACGCCCAAACTTGGAGTGATCCACCACCAGCATAACGTGGCGGGAATTGTCGATAATCGCGCGTTTGGTGCGGACTTCGTGATAATCAAACTCCAGCAACGAACCATCGCTGTCGATGCCGCTGATCCCCAGAATGCCGAAATCGAGGCGGAACTGAGAGATAAAGTCGAGCGTCGCCTCACCGATAATTCCGCCGTCGCGGCTACGCAATTCGCCACCTGCCAGAATGATGCGGAAATCTTCTTTCTGCATCAGCGTATTGGCCACGTTCAGGTTGTTAGTCACGATGCGCAGATTTTCATGGTTAAGCAGCGCATGCGCCACCGCTTCTGGCGTAGTCCCGATATCGATAAACAGCGTCGCGCCGTTAGGAATTTGGCTTGCCACTTTATGGGCAATGCGCTCTTTCTCAGCCGTTTGCGTCGCTTTACGGTCGTGCCATGACGTGTTCACCGAGCTGGACGGCAAAGCCGCGCCGCCGTGATGGCGCAAAATTCGGTTCTGGTCGGCCAGATCGTTCAAATCACGGCGAATGGTCTGCGGGCTAACGGCAAATTGCTCAACCAACTCTTCGGTGCTGACGTATCCCTGTTTTTTAACCAGTTCGATAATGGCGTCATGTCGCTGTGTCTGTTTCATGAAATATCCCTGGAATTATGTTCGTTTTCGCGCATTCAGCGTATCAGCGAAGGCCATCGCCAGCCCAACGGCCAGCCCGGTGACATGTGCCCCGTTCGCAATAGACATACCAAACAGATCAAACCATCCGGCAATTAGCCATATTAATGCAAAGGTTATCAAACCGCGCTGCATATAAATGCCACTTTCCGGGTCACGCTCACCGCGAAGCCAGGCATATCCCATCAAGGCGTACACCACGCCCGACAAACCGCCAAACCACGGGCCGCTAAACTTGTGCTGCACATAGCCACTGAGCAAGGCGCTGATAAGGGTGATCACAATCAGCTTGCCGCTGCCGAGTCGTTTCTCAACTGCGCCGCCGAGATACCACCACCACAGCAGGTTAAAGAGAATATGCAGAACCGAGAAATGCATCAGCGCGTGGGTAAAGTAGCGCCAGACGTCGTATTGCACTGCTGGACCGTACGGCCACGCCAGGGCGATCATCACAGGTTGGTCACCGACCACGTTCATGATGATAAACACCAGAATGCAGGCCGCCATCAGCAGCAGCGTAAACGGCCCTGCGCGTTCGCGCACGGTGGCAAAGAAAGGGAAGCGCTGATAATGCAATCCACTGTCCATATGGCCGGTGGTCCAGCTCGCAGCCAGATAACGCGGGTCGGCGGGATTCTCAAGGAAACGCGCCAGCTCAGCATTCACGCGCTCAGCCTGGCTTTCATCCGCCAGCCAGACGTCAGTTTGCGTATGCTGCTGGATCGTCAGAACGACGCCCTGCGTCGCCATGTAATCGACAAACGCCTGAGCGACGCGCGGATTGGTAAAAGAGGTAATCATCAACATGGGCGGCAGTCGCTTAGTTCCACACAAAGGGGGACAGTATAGAGGTTTTAGCCCCCAAACGCGTGCTCAACTTCCGCCGGGAAATGGCGATGCCAAGCGTCAAAGCCACCATCAACGCTGTAGACCGCGTCGTATCCCTGCTGGAGCAGATACTGTGCTGCGCCTTTGCTGCTGTTGCCGTGATAACACATCACCATCACTGGCGTTTCAAAATCGTTATCGCGCATAAACGCGCCCAGGGTGTCGTTCGTCAGGTGGAACGCACCCGGCGTATGTCCCATCGCGTAGCTTTGCGGATCGCGGATATCCACCAACACCGCCTTTCCCTGATGCATTTTCTGATGGGCTTCTTCAACGTTAATGCATTCAAATTGATCCATGGTTTTCTCTTTTCATTATTCAGGTTGGTGCGACGTTACCCTCTCCTCCAGGGAGAAAAATACACCCGGGTAGAGGAAATCTGCCCGCTATCTCCGTGGGAGAGGGCTGGGGTGAGGGCATCAGACCGCACTATTTTACCGCGTAGTGTACGTCCTGGCGGCGGCTAAACGCCATTATGTTATCTCTATCACTCAAAATTGTTTTTTTGATGTTACCAAAAACGCGTTCCTTTGCTATTATGAGCGATATCGAACATTTATGAGCTTTAACGAAAGTGCATGAGGGTGATATGGAAACCAAAGATCTGATTGTGATAGGCGGCGGCATCAACGGTGCCGGCATCGCGGCAGATGCCGCAGGACGCGGTTTATCTGTATTGATGCTGGAAGCCAACGATCTCGCCTGTGCGACATCGTCCGCCAGCTCCAAACTGATCCACGGCGGCCTGCGCTACCTGGAACACTACGAATTCCGTCTGGTCAGCGAAGCGCTGGCCGAGCGTGAAGTTTTACTGAAAATGGCTCCGCATCTGGCGATTCCGATGCGTTTCCGCCTGCCTCATCGCCCGCATTTGCGCCCTGCGTGGATGATTCGTATCGGTCTGTTTATGTACGATCATCTGGGTAAACGCACCAGTCTTCCCGCTTCTACCGGTTTGCGTTTTGGCGCAGATTCGGTGCTGAAACCGGAAATCGTGCGCGGTTTCGAATATTCCGACTGCTGGGTGGACGATGCCCGCCTCGTACTCGCGAATGCGCAGATGGTGGTGAAGAAAGAGGGTGAAGTGAAAACCCGCACGCGTGCGACCGCCGCTCGCCGTGAAAACGGCCTGTGGATTGTCGATGCCGAAGATATTGATACCGGCGAGAAATTCAGCTGGCAGGCGCGCGGTCTGGTCAACGCCACCGGCCCGTGGGTGAAACAGTTCTTTGACGACGGTATGCATCTGCCCTCCCCGTACGGTATTCGCCTGATCAAAGGCAGCCACATCGTCGTTCCACGTGCGCATACCCAGAAACAGGCTTACATCCTGCAAAACGAAGATAAACGCATCGTGTTTGTTATTCCGTGGATGGATGATTTCTCTATCATTGGTACCACTGATGTGGAGTACAACGGCGATCCGAAAAACGTCGAGATCGACGAGAATGAAATTGGCTATTTACTGAAGGTGTACAACGCACACTTCAAGAAACAGCTGGGGCGTGATGACGTGGTCTGGACTTACTCTGGCGTGCGTCCGCTGTGCGATGATGAGTCAGATTCACCGCAGGCAATCACCCGTGACTACACGCTGGATATTCACGACGTGGATGGCCAGGCACCGCTGCTGTCGGTATTTGGCGGTAAACTGACGACCTACCGTAAGCTGGCTGAACATGCGCTGGAAAAACTGACGCCGTACTACAAAAATATCGGTCCGGCCTGGACGAAAGGCGCAACGCTGCCTGGCGGAGACATCGGCAGCAACCGCGATGATTACGCCGCAAAACTGCGCCGCCGCTATCCGTTCATTACCGAATCGATGGCCCGCCACTTCGCACGCACCTATGGCAGCAATACCGAGCTGATCCTCGGTGAAGCGCAAAGTATTGCCGATCTGGGCGAGCATTTTGGGCATGAGCTTTATGAAGCAGAGTTGCGTTATCTGGTTGAACACGAATGGGTGCGTCGCCTGGACGATGCAATCTGGCGTCGTACCAAAGAAGGGATGTGGCTTGATGCCGAGCAGCAGTCTCGCGTAGCGCAATGGCTGGCGCAAAATGCGGGAAAGGGTGAGCTGTCGTTAGCGTCCTGAGTCGGTGCGGTCTGATGCCCTCACCCCAACCCTCTCCCACAGGGAGAGGGAGCAATACTGAGATCGCTTTCCCACTGGGAGCAGAAGCAAAGCTGAGATCGCCTTCCCCCCGGGAGCTGGAGCAAAGCTGAAATCGCCCACTGGGGAAGGCGCAGACCCAGATCTTCTCCTACTGGCTTTCATAGTGGAGCGGGAGAAAACATTAAAAAAGGCAACTTACGTTGCCTTTTTGCTTTTACTTCGGTGCGGTGTGCCAGCCCTATAAAACAGCGCTGAGCAGCCCCTCTTCCCTTAGGGGAGAGGGTTTGAGGTTTATAACCTCACCGGATCAATATGCCAGATCTTCTCGGCATACTCCTGGATGGTCCTGTCAGACGAGAAATAACCCATATTGGCGATGTTGTGCATCGCTTTGGCAGCCCACTCCTCTTGATGGCGATAAAGCTCGTCCACCTTTTCCTGACAGTCTACGTAGCTGCGGAAATCCGCCAGCACCTGATAATGATCGCCAAAGTTAATCAGCGAATCGACCAGATCACGGTAGCGTCCAGGCTCTTCGGGGCTGAACACGCCGGTGGCGATTTGCGTTAGCACTTCGCGCAGCTCTTCATCCTGCTCGTAGTAATCACGCGGTTTGTATTCCTGCTTGCGCAGTTCTTCCACTTCTTCCGCCGTGTTACCAAAGATAAAGATGTTATCCGCTCCAACGTGCTCCAGCATCTCCACGTTTGCACCATCCAGCGTGCCGATCGTCAACGCCCCGTTCAGCGCAAACTTCATGTTACTGGTTCCGGACGCTTCCGTACCCGCCAGCGAAATCTGTTCGGAGAGATCCGCCGCCGGAATGATCAGCTGTGCCAGACTCACGCTGTAGTTTGGAATAAACACGACCTTCAGTTTATCGCCAATCTGCGGATCGTTGTTGATCACTTTTGCGACATCATTGATGAGGTGAATGATGTGTTTTGCCATGTAGTACGCCGAGGCGGCTTTTCCGGCAAAAATATTCACGCGCGGCACCCATTCGGCCGTCGGATCGGCCTTAATGCGGTTGTAGCGCGTAATCACATGCAGCACGTTCATCAGCTGACGTTTGTACTCGTGGATACGTTTAATCTGCACGTCGAACAGCGCTTTTGGGTTCGCGACCACGTTCAGATGCTGCGCCATATAAACGGCTAAGCGTTTTTTGTTCAGTAGCTTGGCATCACGCACCGCTTTGTTCACCAGCGGGAAATCCATGTGCTGTTCGAGTTCGCTCAGTTGGCTGAGATCGGTTCGCCACGTGCGACCAATATTTTCGTCCAGCACTTCCGACAACGGCTGGTTCGCCAGCGCCAGCCAGCGACGCGGCGTGACGCCGTTCGTCACGTTGCAGAAACGCATCGGGAAGATTTTCGCGAAATCGGCAAACAGCGATTGCACCATCAGATTCGAGTGCAGTTCAGACACCCCGTTCACTTTATGACTGACGACCACCGCCAGCCACGCCATGCGCACGCGACGCCCGTTGGATTCATCAATGATCGACGTGCGGCTCAGCAAGCCGGTATCTTCGGGGTACTGTTCCTGCAACGTTTTCAGGAAGTAGTCGTTAATTTCAAAGATGATCTGCAGATGGCGCGGCAGAATTTTGCCGAGCATATCGACAGGCCAGCTTTCCAGCGCTTCGCTCATCAACGTGTGGTTGGTGTACGAGAAGACCTGGCAGGTGACTTCAAATGCCTCTTCCCAGCTAAATTTATGCTCATCCATCAGCAGGCGCATCAGCTCAGGAATAGACAGCACCGGGTGGGTGTCGTTGAGGTGAATCGCCGTTTTTTCTGCCAGATTGTCGTAGGTTTTGTGCAACTGATAGTGGCGGTTGAGAATATCCTGGATGGTCGCCGACACCAGGAAATACTCCTGACGCAGCCGCAGCTCGCGCCCGGAATAGGTGGAATCATCCGGATAGAGCACGCGCGAGACGTTTTCGGAGTGGTTTTTATCTTCCACCGCCGCGAAGTAATCGCCCTGGTTGAATTTACCGAGGTTGATTTCGCTACTGGCCTGCGCGTTCCACAGACGCAATGTGTTGGTCGCATCGGTGTCGTAGCCAGGGATAATCTGGTCGTAGGCCACCGCCAGGATCTCTTCGGTTTCGAGCCAGCGGCTCTTTTTACCTTCGAGCTGGACACGCCCGCCAAACCGCACTTTATAGCGCGTGTTGTGGCGTTTGAATTCCCACGGGTTGCCGTATTCCAGCCAGTAATCCGGTGACTCTTTCTGACGCCCGTCGACGATATTTTGCTTGAACATACCGTAATCGTAGCGAATGCCGTACCCGCGCCCAGGCAGCGCCAACGTGGCCAGCGAGTCAAGGAAACAGGCCGCCAGACGCCCCAAACCGCCGTTGCCTAAACCGGGGTCGTTCTCTTCGTCGATCAACTCTTCTAAATCTAACCCCATCTCTTCCAGTGCGTTTTTGACATCGTCATAAATACCGAGCGATAACAGCGCGTTGGAAAGGGTGCGACCAATCAAAAACTCCATCGACAGGTAATACACCTGACGCGTTTCCTGTGACAGCTGGGCGCGGTTA
Organism: Lelliottia sp. RD5; assembly: GCF_056032945.1. Classification (NCBI taxonomy): domain Bacteria; kingdom Pseudomonadati; phylum Pseudomonadota; class Gammaproteobacteria; order Enterobacterales; family Enterobacteriaceae; genus Lelliottia; species Lelliottia sp. RD5. Next base: position 6,601 of record NZ_JBVYHQ010000015.1, read on the forward strand.
GAGCGCAGCCAGCGTTCCACCAGACGGTCACGCACAGCAAACAGCGTGGCGTTGAGCCACTCGTGTTTGTTGGCGATCACGGGATCTTTCCCGATCGTAAACATCAGCTTGTAGGCGATGGAATGTTTTAATGCCTCGATGCTGAGCGTCGGGGATGCATAACTAAATGGTGCATTCATATCAGTAACTCCGCCTTACGACTTCAAGCGTTGATAAAGATCGCGGTAGGACTGCGCCGCAACGTGCCAACTAAAATCCATCGCCATCGCCTGGCGTTGCACGAAACGCCACAAAGAGGGACGCGACCATAATACAAATGCCCGCCGAATCGCCCGTAGCAGCGACCAGGCATTGCTGTCTTCAAACGCAAATCCGGTGGCGATGCCGTCCGCCAGATTCTCAAGCGAGGTGTCGGACACCGTATCCGCCAGCCCACCCGTGCGTCGTACTAACGGCAGCGTGCCGTATTTCAATCCGTAGAGCTGGGTTAAGCCACACGGTTCAAAGCGGCTCGGCACAAGGATCACGTCGGAACCGCCCATAATGCGATGGGAGAACGCTTCGTGATAACCAATCTGCACGCCGACTTGCCCCGGGTGTTCCGCGGCAGCAGCAAGGAAACCTTCCTGCAATACCGGATCGCCCGCGCCAAGAAGCGCCAGTTGGCCGCCCTGCTCCAGCAATCCAGGCAGCGCTTCGAGCACCAAATCCAGCCCTTTCTGGCTAGTGAGACGGCTAACCACCGCAAACAGCGGGACTTTGTCGTTCACTTTGAGTCCCATCGCCACTTGCAGTTGCCGTTTGTTCTCGGCCTTATCTTCAACCGAATCGCGGCTAAAGCGCGATGCCAGCAGAAGATCGGTTTCCGGGTTCCAGATTTTTTCGTCCACACCGTTCAGAATACCCGTCAGGCGTCCTTCACGCTGGCGTTGACGCAGCAACCCTTCCATCCCATATCCAAACTCCGGCTCGGTGATTTCGCGGGCATACGTCGGGCTGACCGCCGTAATATGATCGGCGTAATACAGTCCGGCCTTCAGGAACGAAATCTGCCCGTTAAACTCCAGGCCGTGCATGTTATAGAACGACCATGGCAGATCGATTTCATTCATGTGATGGGCATAATACATGCCCTGATACGCCAGGTTGTGCACCGTGAAGACCGACTTTGCCGGATGGCCACGCGCCGCGAGGTAAGCGGGTGCAAGACCGGCGTGCCAGTCGTGTGCATGGACAATATCCGGACGCCAGAACGGGTCCAGACCGGTCGCCATTTCCGCCCCGACCCAACCGAGCAGCGCAAAACGCAGCACGTTGTCGGTATAAGCGAATAAGTTCGTGTCGTGGTACGGACTCCCTGGACGATCGTAAAGGTGCGGCGCGTCAATCAGGTAAATGCCGACGCCATTGTAATGTCCAAACAGCAGGGTGATGCGCCCGGCGAACGTGTCGCGACGGCTCACCACCTGCGCGTCGGGGATGCCACGACGAATATCAGGGAAAGCGGGCAACAACACGCGCGTGTCGATGCCCTCTGCAATTTGTGCCGCTGGTAATGCGCCGAGTACATCCGCCAACCCGCCCGTTTTCAGCAGCGGGAACATCTCTGAACAGACATGTAAAACCTGCATCATCGCTCCTGTTTGATCTGCAGTTTGCGCAGCATTTCACGCGTGACCAGTACAATGCCCTCTTCTGAACGGTAGAAACGACGCGCGTCTTCTTCCGCATTTTCGCCAATCACCATGCCTTCCGGGATAATACAGGCGCGGTCAATGACGCAGCGACGCAATCGGCACGAACGCCCGATCCACACATCCGGCAGCAATACTGACGAATCAATATTGCAGAAGGAATTGATCCGCACACGCGGGAACAGCACCGATTGCACAACGACTGAACCGGAAATAATACAGCCCCCCGACACCAGCGAGTTCAGGGTCATGCCGTGGCTTCCGGAACGGTCCTGCACGAATTTCGCGGGCGGGAGCGATTCCATATGCGTGCGAATCGGCCAGTTCTGGTCATACATATCCAGCTCAGGCGTCACAGACGCTAAATCCAGGTTCGCTTTCCAGTAAGCTTCAAGCGTGCCGACGTCGCGCCAGTACGGTTCTGCTGTTGGGTCAGACTGCACACAGGACAACGGGAAGGGATGTGCATAAGCCATGCCAGCTTTGGTAATTTTCGGGATGATGTCTTTGCCAAAGTCGTGACTGGAGCTCTCGTCTTTGTCGTCCTCTTCCAGCAGGTCGTAAAGGTATTCTGCATCAAAGATATAGATACCCATGCTGGCGAGCGATTTGGTCGGGTCTGACGGCATGGTCGGCGGATTCGCCGGTTTTTCGACGAAATCAATAATGAGATCGTTTTCGTCTACGTCCATCACGCCAAACGCCGTCGCCTCAGCAACGGGCACTGGCAGACACGCGACGGTGCAACGCGCCCCTTTTTCGACGTGGTCGATCAGCATGTGCGAGTAGTCCTGCTTATAAATATGGTCACCCGCAAGGATAACGATGTACTCCGCGCCGTAGCGACGAATGATGTCGAGGTTTTGCGTGACCGCATCCGCCGTGCCGCGATACCAGTTTTCACCGTGAACGCGCTGCTGGGCCGGAAGCAGATCGACAAACTCGTTCATCTCTTCGCTGAAGAATGACCAGCCGCGCTGGATGTGCTGCACCAGCGTGTGCGACTGATACTGAGTGATGACACCGATACGGCGAATACCGGAGTTAAGGCAGTTCGACAATGCAAAATCAATAATGCGGAACTTACCACCAAAGTGAACGGCAGGCTTAGCACGCTTGATGGTCAAATCTTTTAGACGGGTACCACGTCCACCGGCAAGAATCAGCGCAACCGTTTTTAAGGGTAACTGGCGCGCTAACATCAAGGGATCGTTCTTCTCTAATCTAACCATGACTAACTCCTTTTTTATCATCTTTGGAATACACACACTCCGTGCGCAGGCCCGTGCCAGACAGCCGCCACTACCGGATTATCCTCTCCAGCAAAAGGAGGAATGGCGCGCCACTCCCCGTCAGGTAAAACAATTTCAACGACATCTTGCGTCGCGTTAAACGTGATGAGCCAGTTATCCGAAAGCAGGATTTGCAGGCACGGGATACCGTTCTGCCACTCTGGCGCGCTCAACGGCTGCGCATCTTTATTTAACCAGCGGACGTTACCGTCACCCTCTTCCCACCACGTATCCGCAGTGAGTGCGGGAATGCGCTGGCGAAGCTGAATCAGCGCCGCCGTGAAATGCGTGAGCCCGCTATTCGCCTGTTCCCAGTCGAGCCAGGTTAAGGGGTTATCCTGACAATACGCATTGTTGTTGCCGTGCTGACTGTGACCCTGTTCATCACCGGCCAACAACATCGGCGTCCCCTGTGAAAGCAGCAATGTTGTCAGAAGCGCATGGACGCTGGCGCGTCGCCGCTCGATGACATCCTGACTGCCGCCTAATCCTTCTATACCATGATTGAAACTGTGGTTATTGTTAGTGCCATCGCGATTTTCCTCACCGTTCGCCTCATTGTGTTTCTGATTGAAACAAACGCAGTCGCGAAGGGTAAATCCGTCGTGCGCCGTCACCAGATTGACCGTGGAGAACGGTTTTCGCCCCTGACGCTTAAACACATCGCTGGAGGCGGAAAATCGTCCGGCAAACTCACCCAGCGACAAACTTCTTTCGAGCCAAAAACGGCGCGTCGCATCGCGGAAATGATCGTTCCACTCCGCAAATGGCGGCGGGAAATTCCCCACCTGATAGCCGCCTTCACCGATGTCCCACGGTTCAGCGATCAGCTTCACGCACGAAAGTACCGGACAGTTTTTAATCGCCTCTAGCAACGGCGCCTGCTGGCTGAACGACGGCGTTCTGCCCATCACCGAAGCCAGATCGAAGCGGAAACCGTCGATATGGAAAGTCTCAACCCAGTATTTCAGGCACGCGTGCGCATACTCCGCCACTGCTGGATGACTGAGATTGAGGGTGTTACCGCAGCCGGTCCAGTTGTGATAATCGCCATCTTCCCTGATCCAATAATAGCTACGGTTATCGATTCCGCGCAGGGAGAGCGTCGGTCCGTCGAGATCCAGCTCCGCACTGTGGTTCAAAACCACGTCCAGAATCACTTCAATACCCGCCTGATGCAGCGCTTTTACGGCATCACGAAACTCGTCCCGCGCTCTCTCGGGATGCGAGGCGTAGCGCGGATCAAGGGCAAACATCGCCAGCGGGTTATAGCCCCAGTAATTGGTCAGCCCAAGCCGCTGCAAACGCGGCTCGCTGGCAAAATGCCAGATCGGCAAGAGTTCAAGCGAGGTGATGCCGAGATGTTGAAGATAGGCAATCATCACCGGATGGCCGAGCGCCTTATAGGTGCCGCGGATCTCTTTCGGGATCGCCGGGTGCAGATACGTCAGCCCTTTTACGTGGGCCTCGTAAACCACCGTGTTGCCCCATGGAATGTCGGGTGAGCTGTCGCCTTCCCAGTCATACACATCGCTCACGACCACGCTTCTGGGCGCAATGGCTGCGCTATCGCGGGGATCGGGCTGCTGCTCGCCATCCAGAAAAAGGGGATCGTCTTTGACATCGCCTTCCACGCGCAGCGCGCAGGGGTCGAGCAGTAATTTAGCCGGATTGAAGCGCAGCCCGTGCTCAGGCTGCCAGGGGCCATGGACGCGAAAACCGTAACGCAACCCTGGCTTGCCGTCTTCAAGATAGCCGTGCCAGATATCCCCTTCGCGCGCAGGCAGATCGTAGCGATATTCGTTGCCTTCGCGGTCAAACACACAGAGTTCTACCCGCTCCGCATGGGCGGAAAAGAGGGTGAAATTCACCCCTTTGCCGTCAAAACTGGCGCCGAGCGGTGCGGGTTTTCCTGCCGTGAGTTGGGTCATTCACCCTCCCGGACGAGCCAGATGGTGGACAGCGGTGGCAGCGTGAGGCTTAACGAGTTAGGTCGGCCATGACTTTCATATTCATCGCTGTGAACCGCACCCGCATTGCCCGCGTTGCTACCGTGATAATGGCTGGAGTCGGTATTGAGGATTTCGCGCCATTTACCTGGCTGATTAATACCAAAGCGATAATGCGGGCGCGGCACAGGCGTAAAGTTACTGGCCACAATGATTTCATTGCCCGCACTGTCGCGACGCACAAAAATAAACACCGAGCGCTCGTGGTCATCCACCACCAGCCATTCAAACCCGTACGAATCAAAATCCAGCTCGTGCAGGGCTTTGTGATGGCGATAGGTCAGGTTGAGATCGCGTACCAGACGTTGCACGCCGTGGTGCCAGTTGTCGCCGCCTTCCAGCAGATGCCAGTCGAGGCTGGAGTCGTGATTCCACTCCCGTCCCTGAGCAAATTCATTGCCCATAAACAGCAGTTTTTTACCCGGGAAGGCAAACATCCAGCCGTAGTAGGCGCGCATGTTGGCAAATTTTTGCCACGCGTCGCCCGGCATGCGGTCGAGAATCGATTTCTTACCGTGGACCACTTCATCGTGCGACAGCGGCAGCACGAAGTTTTCGGTGTTGTTGTAAAGCATCCCGAAAGTGAGTTTGTCGTGGTGATACTTACGGAACACGGGATCGAGCTTGAAATAATCCAGCGTGTCGTGCATCCAGCCAAGATTCCACTTGTACCAGAAGCCCAGCCCGCCCATTGACGGCGGACGCGACACGCCAGGAAAATCGGTCGACTCTTCCGCCATCGTCACCGCTCCCGGCACCTGCTCGCCGAGAATACGGTTCGTGTTGCGCAGGAATTCAATGGCTTCGAGGTTTTCGCGGCCGCCGTACTCATTCGGGATCCACTCGCCCTCTTTGCGGCTGTAATCGCGATAAATCATCGACGCCACTGCATCCACGCGCAAGGCGTCGATACCAAAGCGTTCAATCCAGTACAGCGCATTGCCGACCAGATAGTTCGCCACTTCGCGACGCCCGTAGTTATAAATCAGGGTATTCCAGTCCTGATGATAGCCTTCGCGCGGATCGCTGTGTTCGTACAAATCGGTGCCGTCAAATTCCGAAAGACCAAAATCATCGGACGGGAAATGGCCCGGCACCCAGTCGAGAATGACGCTCAATCCGGCGGCGTGGGCGGCGTTGATGAAATAGCGGAAATCATCGCGCGTCCCGAAACGGCGCGTTGGCGCGTAAAGACCCGTGGGCTGATAGCCCCAGCTACCGTCGAACGGGTGTTCATTAATCGGCAGCAGTTCCAGATGGGTAAAGCCCATCCATTTGGCGTACGGCACCAGCTGATCGGCCAGTTCCCGATAGCTCAGCCAGAAATTATTGTCGGTATGACGACGCCATGAGCCCAGATGTACTTCGTAAATCGAAATCGGCGCATCAAAATTATTCGCCTGTTTGCGCTCTTCGCTCTGAACGACTTTCTCCGGCAGCCCGCAAATCAGCGAGGCGGTGGCCGGGCGCATTTGTGCTTCAAAGGCATACGGATCGGCTTTGACGCGCAGCTTGCCGTGGGCATCGATCATCTCGAACTTATAGAGTTGACCGTTGTGCGCGCCGGGGATGAACAGCTCCCAGATGCCGGACTCACGACGCAGACGCATCGGGTGGCGGCGGCCATCCCAGTAGTTGAACTGACCCACAACCGAGAGGCGCTGCGCGTTGGGTGCCCACACGGAAAAACGCGTTCCGGTGATGCCGTCCATCGTATCAGCATGCGCGCCCAGCGTTTCATAGGGGCGTAAATGGGTGCCTTCGGACAGCAGCCAGGCGTCCATTTCTTGGATCAGGGGGCCAAAGCTGTAGGGATCGTCAATCAGGTTTTCTTGTCCATGCCAGAGCACGGCAAGCTGATAACGGAAGATATTTTTACGGCGGGGGATCACGCCAGAAAAGAAACCGCGCGAGTCGAGGCACTCAAGCTTGCCCACTTTTCGGCCAGTTTTGGGTTCAATGACCCACACTTCAGTGGCATCAGGTAACAACGCACGGACTTCCAGCCCCACCTCTGTTGGGTGCATACCCAGCACAGAAAATGGGTCGGAAAAATGACCCGCAATTAGCGCATTTATCACGTCTCTATCAATACGATCGGACATGGTATTCATCCTGTTTTTTTAATGTCGTCCTATTTAAGCGCTCCGGAACGACTTTTAATGTGACCTGAACGATGCAGCAAAATTGTCCAATCTGCTCCGTCCCACCCTCAGGTAAGAATTCAATCTCCCTTAAAGCATAGCCAACGCTCTACATCACTCCCGATAAAAAATGTGACATCTGCGTTTTTACTCCATGTAGTACGCAAAAAAAAGGGGTGAAAATCACCCCTGTGTTGAAAAAATTATTACGCCAGCTGGCGTAGCATGCGGCGTAGCGGCTCGGCGGCGCCCCACAGGAGCTGGTCGCCGACGGTGAAGGCCGATAAGTACTCCGGCCCCATGTTGAGCTTACGCAGACGGCCCACCGGCGTGGTCAGCGTGCCGGTAACAGCCGCAGGCGTCAGTTCGCGCATGGTGATGTCGCGGTCGTTTGGCACCACTTTCGCCCACGGATTGTGCGCTGCCAGCAGCGCTTCCACGGTCGGAATCGACACATCTTTTTTCAGTTTGAGGGTGAATGCCTGGCTATGGCAGCGCAGCGCGCCGACGCGAACGCACAGACCATCAACCGGGATCGCCGTGGAGGTATTGAGAATTTTGTTGGTCTCAGCCTGGCCTTTCCACTCTTCACGGCTCTGACCGTTATCAAGCTGTTTGTCGATCCACGGGATCAGACTGCCCGCCAGCGGCACGCCAAAGTTATCGACCGGCAACTCGCCGCTGCGGCTCAGTTGAGTCACTTTACGTTCGATATCCAGAATGGCTGAAGCCGGGTTCGCCAGCTCATCTGCCACGTGATGATGCAGCTGGCCCATCTGCCCCAACAGTTCACGCATGTGACGCGCACCGCCACCGGAAGCTGCCTGATAAGTCGCCACAGAGACCCACTCAACCAGATCCTGTGCGAACAGGCCGCCCAGCGACATCAGCATCAGGCTGACGGTACAGTTGCCGCCCACAAAGGTTTTTACGCCGTTGTTCAGGCCGTCGGTGATGACGCCCTGGTTAACCGGGTCGAGAATAATGATGGCATCGTCTTTCATGCGCAGGGAAGACGCCGCGTCAATCCAGTAGCCCTGCCAGCCGCTTTCACGCAGCTTTGGATAAATTTCGTTGGTATAATCGCCGCCCTGGCACGTCACGATAATGTCGAGCGCCTTCAGCGCTTCCAGATTAAAGGCGTCCTGAAGCGTGCCCGTAGACGCGCCGCCGAACGCGGGCGCAGCTTGCCCGAACTGGGAAGTGGAGAAGAAGACCGGGCGGATGGCGTCAAAATCGCGCTCTTCAACCATGCGTTGCATGAGAACAGAGCCGACCATACCGCGCCAGCCGATAAAACCAACGTTTTTCATATCTATTATTTCCTGCAGAGGTGTGTGCTGTTTGTGCAAACCAGTATTCAACTGGGATATGCTTCACATTACAAAATGCTGCCAAAGTCGCAAGCGAAATTAATCGATGATGGCGCTGCGATCAGTAATACCACTAATTACACCAGAAACCACAAGCTTTATCAGGGATAAAAATAATGACTGAAATCATTTCCGCCGCAGTGCTATTGATCCTGATTATGGATCCACTCGGCAACCTGCCCATCTTTATGTCGGTGCTGAAACACACTGAACCCAAGCGCCGTCGGGCGATCATGATCCGCGAGTTGCTTATCGCGCTGCTGGTGATGTTTATCTTCCTGTTCGCCGGTGAAAAAATTCTCGCGTTCCTGAACCTGCGCGCTGAAACGGTTTCAATATCCGGCGGTATTATTCTGTTCCTGATCGCCATTAAGATGATTTTCCCCAGTGCCGAAGGCAGCAGCAGCGGCCTGCCCGCGGGCGAAGAACCGTTTATAGTGCCGCTGGCGATCCCACTGGTCGCCGGTCCGACGATTCTCGCCACGCTGATGCTGCTGTCGCATCAGTATCCCAATCAGATGAGCCATCTGGTGATCGCCCTGCTGATCGCCTGGGGCGGAACGTTTATTATTTTGCTGCAATCGTCGCTGTTCTTGCGCCTGCTGGGCGAGAAAGGGGTGAATGCGCTGGAGCGCCTGATGGGGTTGATTCTGGTGATGATGGCGACGCAGATGTTCCTGGATGGGATCCGGGCGTGGATGAAGGGGTGATGTTTTCCCTTTCTCTGGGAGACGGAGTTGGGGGTGAGGTAAAAGCAAAAAGGCAACGTCAGTTGCCTTTTTAGTGTTTTCTCCCTCTTCCCGGGGAGAGGGCAAGGGTGAGGGCATCAGGCCGCATCCGCTCAAAGCAAAAGGCAACGCACGTTGCTTTTTTAATGTTTTCTCCCTCTCACCGTGGGAGAGGGCCGGGGTGAGGGCATCAGACCGCACAATCAGTTGGCCTGCGGGTTTGGTGAGATCAACATGCGGCTCTGTGGTCTATTCCGTTCACCTCCAGATCCGTGTTTCTCTGGAATGACGGAAC
>NZ_JBVYHQ010000016.1:0-3260 GCF_056032945.1 Lelliottia sp. RD5
TTTGCTCTTTAAAAATCTGGATCAAGCTGAAAATTGAAACGACACACTGTGTCTGCTCTCCGTAATAAGAGCAGATAAGCGGTGTGTTCGAGTCTCTCAAATTTTCGCAACACTGCGGGTGTTTTACGAAACATCTTCGGGTTGTGAGGTTAAGCGACTAAGCGTACACGGTGGATGCCTAGGCAGTCAGAGGCGATGAAGGACGTGCTAATCTGCGATAAGCGTCGGTAAGGTGATATGAACCGTTATAACCGACGATTTCCGAATGGGGAAACCCAGTGCAATCCGTTGCACTATCGTTAAGTGAATACATAGCTTAACGAAGCGAACCAGGGGAACTGAAACATCTAAGTACCCTGAGGAAAAGAAATCAACCGAGATTCCCCCAGTAGCGGCGAGCGAACGGGGAACAGCCCAGAACCTGAATCAGTTTGTGTGTTAGTGGAAGCGTCTGGAAAGTCGCAGGGTACAGGGTGATACTCCCGTACACAAAAATGCACATTCTGTGAGTTCGAAGAGTAGGGCGGGACACGTGGTATCCTGTCTGAATATGGGGGGACCATCCTCCAAGGCTAAATACTCCTGACTGACCGATAGTGAACCAGTACCGTGAGGGAAAGGCGAAAAGAACCCCGGCGAGGGGAGTGAAACAGAACCTGAAACCGTGTACGTACAAGCAGTGGGAGCCTTGATTTATCAGGGTGACTGCGTACCTTTTGTATAATGGGTCAGCGACTTATATTCTGTAGCAAGGTTAACCGTATAGGGGAGCCGAAGGGAAACCGAGTCTTAACTGGGCGTTAAGTTGCAGGGTATAGACCCGAAACCCGGTGATCTAGCCATGGGCAGGTTGAAGGTTGGGTAACACTAACTGGAGGACCGAACCGACTAATGTTGAAAAATTAGCGGATGACTTGTGGCTGGGGGTGAAAGGCCAATCAAACCGGGAGATAGCTGGTTCTCCCCGAAAGCTATTTAGGTAGCGCCTCGTGAACTCATCTTCGGGGGTAGAGCACTGTTTCGGCTAGGGGGCCATCCCGGCTTACCAACCCGATGCAAACTACGAATACCGAAGAATGTTATCACGGGAGACACACGGCGGGTGCTAACGTCCGTCGTGAAGAGGGAAACAACCCAGACCGCCAGCTAAGGTCCCAAAGTCACAGTTAAGTGGGAAACGATGTGGGAAGGCACAGACAGCCAGGATGTTGGCTTAGAAGCAGCCATCATTTAAAGAAAGCGTAATAGCTCACTGGTCGAGTCGGCCTGCGCGGAAGATGTAACGGGGCTAAACTGTGCACCGAAGCTGCGGCAGCGACGCTCAGGCGTTGTTGGGTAGGGGAGCGTTCTGTAAGCCGTCGAAGGTGTCCTGTGAGGGATGCTGGAGGTATCAGAAGTGCGAATGCTGACATAAGTAACGATAAAGCGGGTGAAAAGCCCGCTCGCCGGAAGACCAAGGGTTCCTGTCCAACGTTAATCGGGGCAGGGTGAGTCGACCCCTAAGGCGAGGCCGAAAGGCGTAGTCGATGGGAAACAGGTTAATATTCCTGTACTCGGTGTTACTGCGAAGGGGGGACGGAGAAGGCTATGTTAGCCGGGCGACGGTTGTCCCGGTTTAAGCATGTAGGCGGAGCGTTTAGGTAAATCCGGACGCTTGTTAACGCTGAGGTGTGATGACGAGGCACTACGGTGCTGAAGTAACAAATGCCCTGCTTCCAGGAAAAGCCTCTAAGCATCAGGTAACATCAAATCGTACCCCAAACCGACACAGGTGGTCAGGTAGAGAATACCAAGGCGCTTGAGAGAACTCGGGTGAAGGAACTAGGCAAAATGGTGCCGTAACTTCGGGAGAAGGCACGCTGATGGTAGGTGAAGCGACTTGCTCGTGGAGCTGAAATCAGTCGAAGATACCAGCTGGCTGCAACTGTTTATTAAAAACACAGCACTGTGCAAACACGAAAGTGGACGTATACGGTGTGACGCCTGCCCGGTGCCGGAAGGTTAATTGATGGGGTTAGCGGCAACGCGAAGCTCTTGATCGAAGCCCCGGTAAACGGCGGCCGTAACTATAACGGTCCTAAGGTAGCGAAATTCCTTGTCGGGTAAGTTCCGACCTGCACGAATGGCGTAATGATGGCCAGGCTGTCTCCACCCGAGACTCAGTGAAATTGAACTCGCTGTGAAGATGCAGTGTACCCGCGGCAAGACGGAAAGACCCCGTGAACCTTTACTATAGCTTGACACTGAACACTGGTCCTTGATGTGTAGGATAGGTGGGAGGCTTTGAAGCGTGGACGCCAGTCTGCGTGGAGCCAACCTTGAAATACCACCCTTTAATGGCTGGTGTTCTAACGTAGACCCGTAATCCGGGTTGCGGACAGTGTCTGGTGGGTAGTTTGACTGGGGCGGTCTCCTCCTAAAGAGTAACGGAGGAGCACGAAGGTTAGCTAATCCTGGTCGGACATCAGGAGGTTAGTGCAATGGCATAAGCTAGCTTGACTGCGAGAGTGACGGCTCGAGCAGGTGCGAAAGCAGGTCATAGTGATCCGGTGGTTCTGAATGGAAGGGCCATCGCTCAACGGATAAAAGGTACTCCGGGGATAACAGGCTGATACCGCCCAAGAGTTCATATCGACGGCGGTGTTTGGCACCTCGATGTCGGCTCATCACATCCTGGGGCTGAAGTAGGTCCCAAGGGTACGGCTGTTCGCCGTTTAAAGTGGTACGCGAGCTGGGTTTAGAACGTCGTGAGACAGTTCGGTCCCTATCTGCCGTGGGCGCTGGAGAATTGAGGGGGGCTGCTCCTAGTACGAGAGGACCGGAGTGGACGCATCACTGGTGTTCGGGTTGTCATGCCAATGGCATTGCCCGGTAGCTAAATGCGGAAAAGATAAGTGCTGAAAGCATCTAAGCACGAAACTTGCCCCGAGATGAGTTCTCCCTGACTCCCTGAGAGTCCTGAAGGAACGTTGAAGACTACGACGTTGATAGGTCGGGTGTGTAAGCGTAGCGATACGTTGAGCTAACCGATACTAATGAACCGTGAGGCTTAACCTTACAACGCCGAAGCTGTTTTGGCGAAAGAGACGATATTCAGCTTGATAACAGATTAATTGACGTGCAGAGATGCATGTTGATAACAGAATTTGCCTGGCGGCTTTAGCGCGGTGGTCCCACCTGACCCCATGCCGAACTCAGAAGTGAAACGCCGTAGCGCCGATGGTAGTGTGGGGTCTCCCCATGTGAGAGTAGGGAACTGC
>NZ_JBVYHQ010000018.1:0-1299 GCF_056032945.1 Lelliottia sp. RD5
TGTATGAACCGGTCACATGGGTTACAGATCTGACCGGTCACACAGGTAACACTTTTTGACTTAATCGGCCCGGATTATACGATGATTTCGTCTGTCGTACCGGGCCAGTATCAGTTCACCAAATCCTATCTCATCCAGATCTTCTTCGACCTGCTTCATCCATATCCATTCTCCCCTCAGCGCCTCCGATAAAAATATCCGGGTACTGTTAAAGCATAAATCGCCTTTTACTGAGACGCGTAATGTCCGTGCATCATCCGGTACCGGCATTGCCTTCCATGGGCCGGTAAAGATGCGCTCTGACGGATACCAGACCGAGCCGGGTGTTTTTCCGCCCAGCGCCTTGTGGGGGCGAATGTCATTAAACTCACTACGCCAGGCATCCAGCCAGGCCTGCTGCTCTTCCAGGGACGTGAACTTTGTATGCCGCTTTAGTGCATCCTTCAGGGTCCGGTGCATCCGCTCATGCCGCCCGTTCTCCGTGGGTTTACCCGGCCGGATACGTTCCGGCAGGACACCACATTTAATCAGCCAGATGGACATCTGGCTCAGCCCCCACAGGCCAGCACCGGCAAACGGCGGTCCGTTGTCCGTACGCAGCACCTGCGGCATACCGCATTCCCGGAACACCCGTTCAAGGCAGGGAATGACAAACCGGCCGTCAGGCATATAGGTGGCATCGCACGCCAGCACTATCCTGCTGCAGTTGTCGGTCAGCGTGAAAGGATGACACCAGCGCCCGCCGGTATGAGTAAATTTACCCTTGAAATCGGCACTCCAGACCTCATTCGGGTGGACGACAGTATGTAGTTCATGAGGACGTGTGGATTTAAAAGCCGGAGGCCGACGCTTTTTAACCAGCCCGTGAACCCGAAACAGCTCTCCAATCGTACTGGCCGCAGGCACGCAGATGATATTCAGGTTAAGCAGTCGCTGCCTGATTTTCTCCGGCCCCCATAGCGGGTGCTGCTGTTTAGTGTCCAGCAACAGCTGCACCATGGGTTCAGGGGTTGAGTTCTGGTGATGGCGCGCCCGGGAGCGGTCAGCCAGGGAGGCTGCATCATCCGGTGAAAAACGGGCCAGCCACTTGTAACCGGTCTTACGGCTGATATTAAAGCGGCGGCATACCTCGGCAACGGGAAGGTTGCCTTCAAGGCAGGCCGCGACAAACTGCAAACGTTGCATGGTAACAGTCTCAGTCCAGGGCACGGTAAACCTCCGTCAGCTGTTTACCGTACTGTTATAACCTGTTACCCATGTGCCCGGTTTAAAGTGTTACCCATGTGACCGGTTCATACA
>NZ_JBVYHQ010000019.1:0-1068 GCF_056032945.1 Lelliottia sp. RD5
AAATGTTATCAGCGATTAGCTGATAACTTTAGCTACAACGCCAGCGCCTACAGTACGGCCGCCTTCACGGATTGCGAAACGCAGACCGTCATCCATCGCGATTGGGTGGATCAGGGTAACAACCATCTGAATGTTGTCGCCTGGCATTACCATCTCTACGCCTTCTGGCAGTTCGATGGTGCCGGTCACATCAGTTGTACGGAAGTAGAACTGTGGACGGTAGCCTTTGAAGAACGGAGTATGACGGCCGCCTTCATCTTTGGACAGAATATAAACTTCAGATTCGAATTTGGTGTGCGGCTTGATTGAGCCTGGCTTAGCCAGTACCTGACCACGTTCGATTTCTTCACGTTTGATACCACGCAGCAGAACACCAACGTTCTCACCAGCACGGCCTTCGTCCAGCAGTTTGCGGAACATTTCAACGCCAGTACAGGTAGACTTAGCAGTCTCTTTGATACCAACGATTTCAACTTCTTCGCCAACTTTAACGATACCGCGCTCTACACGACCGGTTACAACAGTACCACGGCCGGAGATAGAGAATACGTCTTCGATTGGCAGCAGGAATGGCTTGTCGATAGCACGTTCTGGTTCCGGGATGTAAGAATCCAGGTAGCCAGCCAGCTCAACGATTTTAGCTTCCCACTCTGCTTCGCCTTCCAGCGCTTTCAGAGCAGAACCACGGATGATTGGCGTGTCATCACCCGGGAAATCGTACTGAGACAGAAGTTCACGAACTTCCATTTCTACCAGTTCCAGCAGCTCTTCGTCATCAACCATGTCGCATTTGTTCAGGAACACGATGATGTAAGGAACGCCTACCTGACGACCCAGCAGGATGTGCTCACGCGTCTGTGGCATAGGGCCATCAGTTGCAGCAACAACCAGGATCGCGCCATCCATCTGAGCAGCACCGGTGATCATGTTTTTAACATAGTCGGCGTGGCCCGGGCAGTCTACGTGTGCGTAGTGGCGAGTCGGGGTGTCATATTCAACGTGGGAAGTGTTGATGGTGATACCACGAGCTTTTTCTTCTGGTGCGTTATCGATCTGGTCGAATGCACG
>NZ_JBVYHQ010000020.1:0-344 GCF_056032945.1 Lelliottia sp. RD5
ACTTCGCAGCGCACCTTTTCAGGTACACTCTGAAGTTTTCTTGTTTTCAGCAGTAAAAGGATGGTGGAGCTATGCGGGATCGAACCGCAGACCTCCTGCGTGCAAGGCAGGCGCTCTCCCAGCTGAGCTATAACCCCATCGTAATACTGAATCTCTGTACCCTAATTCGTTTCCGGGCAAGGCGTGGTAACACGAAGCATACTGCTGTATGCGAGCGTTGCCATAACGCAGTCCGGAGGCGAATTTGGTAGGCCTGAGTGGACTTGAACCACCGACCTCACCCTTATCAGGGGTGCGCTCTAACCACCTGAGCTACAAGCCTGCAGAGATTCTTTACTGCTTAT